>NZ_JAJBZH010000003.1:194678-249283 GCF_020551945.1 Cellulosimicrobium marinum
GTGTGCGGCGCCGGTCGTGGTGGGTCTGGCGGGAGCAGGCGAGGGACGAGCCTGCGGATGGGAGACCGGCGCCGCACGCCCCCACCGCCTCCCGGAGCCGAGCCGACACCCGAACCCGAACCCGACACCCGAACCCGAACCCCGTCACGCCCACGTCGCCGACGCAGACGACGACGCGCGCCCACCCCGGGGGGTGAGCGCGCGTCGTCGGGAAGCGGTGCGGCGGACCTCAGCGGTCGGCGACGGGGGTGTAGTCGCGCTCGGTGGCGCCGACGTACACCTGGCGCGGACGGCCGATCTTCGTCTGCGGGTCCTTCATCATCTCGCGCCACTGCGCGATCCAGCCGGGCATGCGGCCGAGCGCGAAGAGGGGCGTGAACATGGCGGGCGAGAAGCCCATCGCCTTGTAGATGAGGCCGGTGTAGAAGTCGACGTTGGGGTAGAGCTTGCGCTCGACGAAGTAGTCGTCGCCGAGGGCGATCTCCTCGAGGCGCATGGCGATGTCGAGGAGCTGGTCCTTCTTGCCGAGCGTCGACAGGACGGCGTCGGCGGACTTCTTGACGATGGCGGCGCGCGGGTCGTAGTTCTTGTAGACCCGGTGGCCGAAGCCCATGAGGCGGACGCCGTCCTCCTTGTTCTTCACCTTCTTCATGAAGGTGTCGACGTCGTACTCGGCGTTCGCGATCTTGTCGAGCATCGTGAGGACGGCCTCGTTGGCGCCGCCGTGGAGCGGGCCGGAGAGCGCGTTGACGCCGGCGGCGACGGAGGCGTAGAGGTTCGCGTGGGAGGAGCCGACGACGCGCACGGTCGACGTGGAGCAGTTCTGCTCGTGGTCGGCGTGGAGGATGAGCAGCTTGTCGAGCGCGTCGACGACGACCGGGTCGGCCTCGTACTGCTGGTACGGCGTCGCGAAGGTCATGCGCAGGAAGTCGTCGACGTAGCCGCGCGAGTAGTCGGGGTAGAGCAGCGGCTCCCCGACGCGGCGGCGGTGCAGGTAGGACGTGATGGTGCGCGTCTTGGCGAGCAGGAGGACGGTCGCGAGCTCGACGGTCTCGTCGTCGAACGGGTCGAGCGACTCCGGGTAGAAGGTCGACAGCGCGTTGATCGCCGAGGAGAGCACGGCCATCGGGTGCGCGTCGCGCGGGAACGTGCCCATGAACGTGCGGAAGTCCTCGTGCACGAGCGTGTGCCGGTTGACGCGCTCGACGAACGCGTCGAGGGTCGGCGCGTCGGGCAGCTCGCCGTGGATGAGGAGGTAGGCGACCTCGAGGAAGCTGGACTGCTCGGCGAGCTGCTCGATGGGGTAGCCGCGGTAGCGCAGGATGCCCTCGTCGCCGTCGATGTACGTGACGCTCGACTCGCAGGACGCGGTGTTCATGAAGCCCGGGTCGACCGTGACGAGCCCGGTGGACTTGAGCAAGGAGGACACGACGATGCCGTCGTTGCCCTCGGAGGCCTCGACCACGGGCAGGTCCTGGGCCTGGTCGTCGACGAGGAGGCGGACCGTCGCCTGGGATGTGGTGGTCATGGTTCCCTTCCTGCTGCTGCTCGCGCCGTTGCCGCGCGGTCGACCGTACCCCGCGTCACCCGCACGTGACCAATCCGGAACCGTCACGAGACCGCCACCTGATGGTGACGGAGGTCACACCACGAGCGCGGTGTCGGAGAGTCGAGCCGAGGCCTCGCGGACGCGCTCGTCGGTCGCGGTGAGCGCGACCCGGACGTGGCCCGCGCCCGCGGTCCCGTAGAACGATCCCGGTCCGACCAGTATGCCCAGGTCGGCGAGCGCGGACACGGTGCGCCAGCAGTCGACCGGCTCGTCGCCGGCCGGGCGCGACCACAGGTACAGCCCGGCCTCGGAGCGGTCGACGACGAGCCCGGCGCGCTCCAGCGCCGGCAGCAGCGCCTCGCGCCGTCGCGCGTACACCGCGCGCTGCGCGGCGACGTGCGCGTCGTCCGTGAGCGCCGCGACCGTCGCGGCCTGCACGGGGGCCGGCACGATCATGCCGAGGTGCTTGCGCGTCGCGAGCAGGTCGGCGACGAGCCGCCCGTCGCCGGCGACGAACGCGGCGCGGTAGCCCGCCACGTTGGACTGCTTCGACAGCGAGTAGGTGACGAGGAGCCCGTCGTGCGACCCCCCGCACACGGCCGGGTCGAGCAGGCTCGGGACGCCCGTCGACGCGAACGGCTCGGCCCAGGCGAGCTCGGCGTAGCACTCGTCGCTCGCGACGACGGCACCGATCTCCCGGGCCGCGGCCACCACGCGGGCGAGGTGCGCGGCGTCGAGCACGCCTCCGGTGGGGTTGCTCGGCGAGTTGACCCACACGAGACCCACGTCGGGCCGCCCGGCCCAGTCCTCGACGTCGTCCGTCGCGAGCGCGACGGCGCCGGCGAGGCGTGCGCCCACGTCGTACGTCGGGTACGCGGCGGCCGGGTGCACGACGACGTCCCCGGGCCCGAGCCGCAGGAGGGACGGGAGGAGCCCGACGAGCTCCTTGCTGCCGACCGTGGGGAGCACGGCGTCGGGGTCGAGACCGACGACGCCGCGGCGTCGGGCGAACCAGTCGACGACCGCCTCGCGCAGCGCGGGCGTGCCGTGCGTCGTCGGGTAGCCGTGCGCGTCGGACGCCGCGGCGAGCGCGTCGCGGACGACGGCGGGCGTCGGGTCGACCGGCGTGCCGACCGACAGGTCGACGAGGCCGCGGGGGTGCGACCGCGCACGGGCCGCGTACGGACCGAGCGTGTCCCACGGGTAGGCGAGGCCGGAGAGGTCGGCGAGCCCCATCGTGCGGCCGGTCAGGCCTGCGGCGGGAGCGCGGCGATCATCGGGTCGTCCTTCTCGATCTGACCCATCTTCGCGGCACCGCCCGGCGACCCGAGGTCGTCGAAGAACTCGACGTTCGCGCGGTAGTAGTCGCTCCACTCCGTGGGGACGTCGTCCTCGTAGTAGATCGCCTCGACGGGGCACACCGGCTCGCACGCACCGCAGTCGACGCACTCGTCCGGGTGGATGTACAGCGAGCGCTTGCCCTCGTAGATGCAGTCCACGGGACATTCCTCGATGCACGCCTTGTCCTTGACGTCGACGCACGGCTGGGCGATCACGTAGGTCACGACCGAGAACCTTTCTGGCGGCGTTCGAGCCCGGTGCGGCGAGGCTGCCGGGTCACGTGGGGGGCACGTGCCCCCGGCGGCGCCCGCTCGCGGGCACGGAGGGCATGCCCGTCTAGTATCGCTCAGGTCGGGCGGTGGTCGACCACCGAGGACCAGCCAGTGGACGGACGTGACATGACCCACGCATCAGGACCGGCCGGGCAGCACGCCGGTACGGGGCCCCGGTCCGCCTGGGAGCCCGGCACGCGCGTCGTCGTGCGCCGGCGCCTCGGCCACGCCGAGGTGGCGGCCGCGGAGGGCAGGACGCTCACGGACGTCATCGGCGTCGTGGTCCGCACGACGCCGGACCTGCTCGTCCTGCACGAGGACGCGGGCGGGGGCCTGCCGCACCCCGGGCACGGCCCCGCGGACCCGGGGCCGGTGCTCGTCGAGGTCCCGTGGGCGGACGTCGTCGCGGGGAAGGTCGTCCCGCCCCGCCCGGCACGCCGACCGGACTGAGGTCAGCGCACGACGACCGCGTCGTCACGGACCGCGACGACGACCCGGCCCTGCGCCCCGAGGTCGGTGAGCGTCCGGCGCCACCGGCCCTGCTCGTCGAGCACGACGTCCTGCGGCTCGTGCTGCTCCGACCGGTCGACCCGCACCGGGTCGGGGCGGTCGAAGAACTCCCCCACCGGGCCGTTCGACTCCAGCGCCTCGACGAGCCGTTCGAGGTCGCGCACGACGACGCGCAGCGCCGAGGCCACCCACGCCGCATTGTCCGTGACCATCGCCTCGGTGCGGCGCGGGTCGGTCCGGGCGACCCGGGTCGTGTCGCGGAAGCTCCCGGCGGCCAGGCCGAGCGCGACGTCGCGCACGGGCGCGTCGGCGACCACCCCGAGGAGCTCGGTCGCGAGCACGTGGGGCACGTGGCTGACGAGGGCGGCGGACTCGTCGTGCACGTCGTCCGTGACGACGTGCGCCGTGCCGCCGAGCGGACCGGTGACGAGCCGCAGCACCGTGGCGAGGGCGTCGGCCCGGGTCGACGCGTCGACCGTGACGGCCCACCGCGCGCCGTCGAGCATGGCCGCGTCCGAGGCGGCGAACCCGGAGCGCTCCGTCCCCGCCATGGGGTGCGCACCGACGTACCGGTCGTCCAGGCCGGCCGCCCGGACCGCCTCGCGCACGGCGCCCTTGACGCTCCCCACGTCCGAGACGACCGTGCCGCCCCGCACGTGCCGGGCGACCTCCGACGCCACGGTCCGCATCGCGCGCAGCGGCACGGCCAGCACGAGCACGTCCGGCTCCTGGGCGCACAGCGCGGCGAGGTCGGGCGCGACGCGCAGGCCCGCGGTCCGGGCGGCGGCGCGGGTCGCGTCCGTCGCGTCGTGGCCCGTCACCCGGACGCCGCGGTCGTGCAGCAGGCGGGCGAGCGACCCGCCCACGAGCCCCAGCCCCACGACGCCGACGGTCGGCCGCGCGTCGGTCACCACAGCAGGCCTCGCGCGACCTCGGCGTGGGACGACGACCCGGCGACGCTCCCCACGGGGACGTGCGCGGCGTCCACGTCGGCGTGCACCGGCTCGTCGAGCTCGCCGCGCACGGGGACGACGCCGAGCGTCTTCAACGAGTCGCCCGCCGCGAGCAGGTCCGCGAGGACCGCGCGGACCGGCGGCTCCCACGGCGCGCCGTCGACGGTGAGGACGAACACGTAGGCGCCCGCGACGCGGTGGACCCGCTTGAGCGGGCGCGTGATGAGGCTGGACATGTTCACGCCGCGCTCGCCGAACGACCGCGTGATGCGGGCGAGCACACCCGGGCCCGTGACGACCGGGGTGACGGCCAGCATCGTGCGCCACGCGCCGTCGTGCCGGTCGCGTGCCGAGGCGAGCAGCCCGGGCGCCGCGGCGCGCGGCGCGAGGACGAGGAAGCGGGTCCGGGCGCCCGCGAAGTCCTCCACCGCGCGCTCGTGGGTCTGCAGGCCGTACAGCTCGCCGCAGATGCTCGGGCCGAGCGCCACCTGGTGCGGGCCCGCGTCGCGGCAGGCCGCCGCGTTCGACGCGGCGGGTACCGGGCGCAGGCCGGAGCGCGTGACGAAGCCCTGGCACTGGGCGAGTCCGTGCGGGTGCGCGGACACCTCCGTCAACGCACCGTGGTCCGGCCGCACGAACGCGTCGAACGAGATGTCGAGCACGACCTCGTCGACCGCCACGACGGCGTCGCTGCCGACGATCGCGTCGAGCGACGGCACGACGTACCCCTCGACGGTGTTCTCGATCGCGACCACGCCGTGCGCGCGCGACCCGTCGGCGACCGCGGCGAAGACGTCGGCGACCGACCCGAGGGCGACGAGCGGGGCGTCGCCCGCGTGGCGGACCGCCCAGCCCGCGGCGGCCTGGTGCGTGAACGTCCCCTGCGGGCCGAGGTAGCCGACGCCGCTCACGCCGGCGCGCGGTCGGGCTCGGCCACCGGGACGGGGCGGGGCGCGTCCGCCGTCGCCTCGGCCCAGCGCGGTGCCAGGGCGTCCGGGCCGGGGACGAACTCGTGGCCGGGCAGGACCGCGAGGACGCGGTGGGCGACACCACGCTCGTCGAACCCGCCGACCAGCGCGTCGAGCACCTCCGCGTCCGGGCAGGAGAACGCGGTGAAGAAGATGTGCGGCCCGGCCTGCGAACGGTGCGAGCGCAGGTGCTGGAGGTCGATCCCCGCCTCCGCGACGAGCCCGAGGGTCTGCTGCAGGGACCCGCGGTGGTCGTCGCGCGGCCCGAAGGCGAGCCAGACCTGCGCCGCTCCCGCGACGCGCGGCGGCGCGTCGGCCGACTCCAGCAGGCCGTACCAGACCGGGGAGCCCTGGGCGAGCGCCTCGCTCCCGGGCAGCTCCGCGAATCCGAGGACGTCCAGCGCCGGGGCCACCGACCGCTCGACGACCAGCGTGCCGTCGGGCCCCGCGAGCGCGACCCGCTCGTCGAGCGTGGTCCGGCTCGGGACCAGACGCGGGCTCATCCCCATCGTGCGGAGCACGTGGCGGCGGTCGCGCATGCCCGCCTCGTCGACCACCACGGGGCCGGACGCGTCGTGCGCACCCGACGACCTCCCGACCCACACCCACTGGGCCGGGACGGCGACGGCCGACGTGAGGACGAGCGAGCGGGGCGCGGCGAGGAGCGCGCGCTCCAGCTCGTGCGACGGCTGCGCGGGGTGCCCGAGGTGCACGACGGCCGCGAGACCGTCGATGCTCGCGACCGTCGCGAGCGTCGCCGACGTCGAACCGAGGTCGAGCAGCGCCTCGGCGTCCGACGCCGGCCCCTCGACCCACCCCGCGGCCGTCGCCGCGAGCAGGGCCTGCGACCCCGACTCCCGTTCGCTGCGTCCGAGCACGTGCCCTCCTCGTCGGTCCGCGCTCACGGAGCGCAGACCACCTCGTTGTCCGGCTTGTAGGTCCAGTGGTCGGCCTCGTCCTTCACGAGCTCGCCGTCGCGGTAGACCTTGCGGTACGTCGTGATGGAGAAGCCGGGGTTGCCGGCCGGGGTCGGCTCGCAGTCGGGGCCCGAGTGGGTCACCGTCGTGGGCTCGACGACGTTCGACTTCCCGCTCGACGTCGTCTCCACCTCGTAGTACTTCGTGCTCCACACGGCGACGTGGAGCTGGCCACCGCCGACCCACGACTGCATGAGGACACCGTACGGGGTGTCGTTCTTGAACTTCAGGTCGATGGAGCCGACGAAGATGGTGGCCTCGCGGCCCGCGGGGTAGCGCGAGAACCAGTAGCTGTGCTGGCGGTGCTCGACGTCGTCGAGGCCGGCGAAGAACGCGGCGTTGTACGTCGTGGTCGCCATCTGCGACAGGCCGCCGCCGACCCCCTCGGTGTGCATGCCGCTCTGGACGATCCCCGCCGAGTGGTACCCGCCCGCGAGCGTGATCGGGGACAGCGCCTCCGTGAGCGAGAACGTCTCTCCCGGCCGGACGAGCTGCCCGTTCACCTTGCTCGCCCCGACCCGCAGGTTCTCCGTCCGCAGCGCGTTGGCCGTCAGGGGGGTGGAGAACTCCGAGACCTTCTCCTTCACCCCGAGCTCCTCGAGCGCGGCCCGCGACTGCTCGGGGTCGCTCTCGACGAGCTCGACGGCCGCGGTGCGCTCGTCGCCGGTCGCCGCGGTGCCGACCGCCGCCGCGATCTCCTCCGGGTCGATCGTCGTGCCGGGCTCGCCGCCCTCGATCACGGGCACGCCGCCGGAGAACACGAAGTGCGCGTCGTCCGGGGTGGTGAGCAGGTCGTTCGTCCGGTCGACGACCGCCTCGACGAGGCCGGGCCCGTCGAACGTGAGGGCCAGCGCGCCGTCCGTGGGCGTGTACGACGCGGTCGCGGCGAGCACCTCGGCCGGGATCTCGGGCGACTGGCCGCCGACGGACACGACCACGGGTGCGGACACGACCTGCTGCGCCTCGGCGAGCGCGGCGTCGGTCTCCTCCTGCGTGATGGTCGGCGCGACGGGCTCCGTCTCGAGCTCGATCGGCCCCTCCGTCACGAGCCATCCCGCGACGATGTCGTCGTGGGCGGCGTCGGCGACCAGCGCGGTGCCGTCGGACGCCGGGGTGGCGGTGGGCTCGCCGTCGACGAACTGCACCGTGCCGTCGACCGGCTCGGCCTCGAGGCTGCCCCGCAGCGTCTCCACCTGGGCGTCGAGCGCAGCGTCGTCGACCTCGACGACCGGGACCTCGTCCCGTCCGCCCGTCAGGTGCTGCCACAGCCGGACCGGGTTCATCGAGAAGGCCGTGAGCTCCTCGACGGTCGCCGCGGCGTCGAAGGTCAGCCCGGCGGTCGCAGGATCGAGCGTCGTCGTCGCCTCGCCCGCGGCGAGGGTCACGGGCTCCGCGGCGCGCGCGCCGAGGGTGGCCTCGAGCTCGTCCTGCGCCGCGGTCCGCGTCATGCCGCCGACGTCGACGCCCGCCACCGTGGTGCCGCTCGGCACCTTGTCGGAGTAGTACCACTGGGCGCCGGTGTACAGGCCGCCGAGCACCAGCACGCCGACGCCGGTCCACAGCAGCCCGCGGACCCAGCCGCGGCGCGGCGGGTCCTCCTCGAACCCGTCGAACGGCGACGTGACCCGCTCCTGGTCCGGCGGGACCGGACCGAAGCCCCCGGCGGACGGCGCAGCGTCGCCGGGTGCGGCGGCAGCGGCGGCGGCCGGAGCGGCGCCCTCGCGCGTCGACACCCGCACCGGAGCAGGCCGCTCCCACGGCGCGACCGGCGGCAGCACCTGCGTCTCGTCCGCGGGCGCAGGACCGGTGGGTGCGGGCTCGGTGGGTGCGGGCTCGGTGGGTGCGGGCTCGGTGGGTGCGGGCTCGGAGGGTGCGGGGTCGGTGGGCGTGGGGTCCGCGGGTGCCGGGGTCGGGCCGCCGTCGGGCGACGTCACGGGGGCGGCCGGCTCCGCGGCGTCGGGCGCGGCCTCGCCGTCGGGCAGCGCCACCACAGGCATCACCCGGGTGTCGTCGTCCGCCTCGTCCGCCTCGTCCGCCTCGTCCACGTCGGGCGGCGTCGCGGCGGCCTCGGCCTGCGGGTCGCGCGGTCCGTCCGCGTCGTCCGGGCGCACGACCGCGGACACGCTCGGGTCGAACGCGAAGACGCGCGGGACGTAGGGCGCGTCGTCGTCCCCGTCCGTGCCCGACGCCGCGGGCACGCCCTGTCCGTGCCCGGCACCCTCGCCCGCGGGAGCCCCGGCGTCGGCGGGCTCGTCCACGGCAGGCTCGGTGTCGGCAGGCTCCGTCTCGTCGGGCGCAGCGTCGGCAGGCTCGGTGTCACCCGGCTCGCTCGCGGCGGACGCAGTGTCGGCCGCCACGGTCTCGGCCGGCGCGGTCTCGGCCAGCGCGGACTCGGCCGGCGCGGACTCGTCGCCCTCGCTCGTGACGGGGGCGGTCTCGTCCGGACCGCTCGGTGCTGCGTCGTCGGAGGCGACCGGCGCACCGGTCGCCGCACGCTCGGCGGGCTCGTCCGTCTCCGGCTCCCCGGCCGTCTCGACGGCCGCGGTGGCGGTCGTGGTGGCGGTCGGAGCGTCGACACCGTCGGAGCCGGAGTCGCCCCCGGCAGCACCCGGGTCGTCGGACGGCGTCTCGTCGTCAGGCGTCCCGTCGGCAGAGTTCTCGTCGGCAGAGTTCTCGTCGGCGGAGTTCTGGTCGGCCTCGTCGGGGAGGTCCGCGTCGTCGCGCCCCTCGGGTGCCGCAGCTCCGGGGGCCGCGGTCTCCTCCACGGGTCCGGCGTCCGTCGCCGGGTCGGGTGCCGTCGTCCGGTCCTCCGCCGAGGACGCGTCGACCGCAGGGGTCTCCCCGGGGACCTCTGCGGTCGTGTCGAGAGCTTCGTCTCGCTCGGTCGGCTGACCCATCCAACAGTCTCCGTGACGACAGGCGCGCGGCGTCCGCGCGACGACGAGTGGGGTGTGCGGTGGCCCGCGGGCCCAGTCTATCCGGGCCGATCTATACCTGATGTCCGCTCTGCCCGGCCGGCCGCTCGTGGAGCGCGGTCCGGACCGGTCGCTCGCTGAACCACGAGCGCGGCAGGAACGCGGCGACCGCCACGACGAGCATCCCGCCGTAGATCCAGACGTAGCCGACGACCTGGCTGGGCACGAGCACGTCCCCGCCCGGCCCTTCGAGCGCGAGGAGCTGGACGACGGCGACCCATCCGACGCCGTAGCCGACGAGCCCGGCGAGGCCGGACCAGGCGCGGGCGAGCACCCCGCCCGCGAGGACGGCGAGCAGCGCGAGCACGAGGCCCAGGTGGAGTACCCGCAGGTCGACGACCGGCGCGCGGTGCGCGACGGTGCCGACGAGTCCGACGACGGACCCGACGAGGCCGCACGTCACGGCTCGGGCGACGAGGCGTCCGGTGCTGGTGTCCACCGGGAAAGGCTACTGCCCCGGTGGGCCCGGATCCGGGGAGCCAGGGAGAGCCGCTCGGGAGGGGAGGTAGAACTCGTGTGAAGGCAGGGGCGCCAGCACGTCGTTGCTCAGGGCGTACCACCCGACGAGAGCGTCGGCCGGCTCGTCCGCGACGCCGACGTGCTGGACCTGGGTGGCGTGCGCGCGCAGGGCGGCCACGACGGCGTCGAGGACGGGCGCGACGGGCACCTGGCGCGCGCCCGGTGCGCGCTCGGCCGCGTCCGGGACGACCAGCGGCGGGAGCTGCTCGTCCGGGTCCGGGAGCGCGACGGGCGCGCGGGCGAGCAGGTCGCGCACCCCCGCGAGACCGGGCAGGGCACGGCGGGCCGCGCGGACCGCACCCTCGGGCGCGACGACCGTCCACAGCGGCGGCACCGCGGTGCCGTCGGCGACGAGCAGGGCGAGGGCCCGGACGGTCACCTCGTGCGCGCGCACGTGGTCGGGGTGCCCGTACCCGCCGCCGGACTCGTAGGTCACGACGACGGCCGGTCGCCGGTCGCGCACGACCGCCGCCAGTCGACGGGCCGCCTCGTCGAGCGGGACCGCGACGAACGCGCCGTCCGGCAGCTCGGCCTCCGCGGCCGCGCGGGCGATCCCGGGCGCCGCCCACGCCATGCCGGAGTCGGTGTACCGCGCGGCCGGGACGCCGTCGGCCGCGGGGTGCTCCCGCGCGGCCGACGTGTCGAGGAAGACGTGGTCCCGCACGCCCAGGGCGGCGAGCGCGCGGGCGAGCTCGCCCTCGCGGTGCGCGGCGAGCCGCGGACCGTCGCCCTCCAGGTGCCCGACGCCGGTCGGGTGCGCGGGCGTGTCGATCACCTCGCCCCGCTCCCCCCGCGTGCACGTCACGACCGTGACCCGCTGGCCGGCGGCCGCCCACGTCGCGAGGAGGGCGCCCGAGGCGAGCGTCTCGTCGTCCGGGTGGGCGTGCACGGCGAGCAGGCCGCCGTCGGGCACGACGGCGACGGCGCCCGCGAGCGCCCCCCACGTGCCGTCCGCGGCGCCGACGCCGCCCCGGGCCGCCACCGGGACCGTCAGGCGCGCTTGGCGCGCGAGACCGCGCGGGCGCGCTCGGTCTGGTCCAGCAGCACCTTGCGGATGCGCACGACCTCCGGGGTGACCTCGACGCACTCGTCCTCGCGCGCGAACTCCAGCGACTCCTCGAGCGTGAGGTGGCGCGGCGGGATGAGGTTCTCGAAGTTGTCGGCCGTCGAGGACCGCATGTTCGTGAGCTTCTTCTCCTTGGTGATGTTCACGTCCATGTCCTCGTTGCGCGAGTTCTCGCCGACGATCATGCCCTCGTAGACCTCCTGCGTGGGGTCGACGAAGAACGAGCCGCGCTCCTGGAGGTTGATCATCGCGAACGGGGTCACCTTGCCCGCGCGGTCGGCCACGAGGGAGCCCGTCGTGCGGGTCTCGATCGGGCCGGCCCACGGCTCGTAGCCCTCCGAGATGGACGACGCGATGCCGGTGCCACGGGTCTCCGTGAGGAAGCGCGTGCGGAAGCCGATGAGCCCGCGCGCCGGGACCATGAACTCCATGCGGATCCAGCCGGTGCCGTGGTTGGCCATCGTCTCCATGCGGCCCTTGCGCTGCGCCATGAGCTGCGTGACCGCGCCGAGGTACTCCTCGGGGACGTCGATCGTCATGCGCTCCATCGGCTCGTGGGTCTTGCCGTCGATCGTGCGCGTGACGACCTGCGGCTTGCCGACCGTGAGCTCGAAGCCCTCGCGGCGCATCTGCTCGACGAGGATCGCGAGCGCGAGCTCGCCGCGGCCCTGGACCTCCCACGCGTCGGGGCGGTCCGTCGGCAGGACGCGCAGCGACACGTTGCCGACGAGCTCGGAGTCGAGGCGGTCCTTGACCTGGCGGGCGGTGACCTTGTGGCCCTTGCCGCCCTTGCCCGCGAGCGGCGACGTGTTGATGCCGATGGTCATGGAGATGGCCGGGTCGTCGACCGTGATGAGCGGCAGCGGGCGCGGGTCGTCCGGGTCGGTGAGCGTCTCGCCGATCGTGATGTCGGCGATGCCTGCGACGGCGACGATGTCGCCGGGCGCCGCCGAGTCGGTCGGGACCCGGTCGAGCGCCTTCGTCTCGAGCAGCTCGGTGATCTTCACGTTCTGGATCGAGCCGTCGTGGCGCGCCCACGCGACGACCTGGCCCTTGCGCAGCGTCCCGTTGAACACGCGCAGGAGGGCGAGACGCCCGAGGAACGGCGACGCGTCGAGGTTCGTCACGTGCGCCTGGAGCGGCGCGCCGTCGTCGTAGGTCGGCGCGGGGATCGTCGACAGGATCGTGGTGAACAGCGGCTCGAGGTCCTCGTTCGCCGGGAGCTGGCCGTCCACGGGCTGGTCGAGCGACGCGCGGCCCGCCTTCGCCGAGGCGTAGACGACGGGCACGTCGAGGATCGCGTCGAGGTCGAGGTCGGGCACCTCGTCGGCGAGGTCGCTCGCGAGACCCAGCAGCAGGTCCGTCGCCTCGGCGACGACCTCGGTGATGCGCGAGTCGGGGCGGTCGACCTTGTTGACGACGATGATGACGGGCAGCTTGGCCGCGAGCGCCTTGCGGAGCACGAAGCGGGTCTGCGGGAGCGGGCCCTCGCTCGCGTCGACGAGGAGCACGACGCCGTCGACCATGGACAGGCCGCGCTCGACCTCGCCGCCGAAGTCGGCGTGACCCGGGGTGTCGATGACGTTGATGGTGATGCCCGCGGGCTCGCCCGCCGCGGCCGCCGCGGGCCCGGCGTACCGGACCGCGGTGTTCTTCGCGAGGATCGTGATGCCCTTCTCGCGCTCCAGGTCACCGGAGTCCATGACGCGGTCGTCGACCTGCTGGTGTGCCGAGAACGCGCCGGACTGGCGCAGCATGGCGTCGACGAGCGTGGTCTTGCCGTGGTCGACGTGGGCGACGATCGCCACGTTGCGCAGGTCGGAGCGCACAGACATCTACGGTTCTCATTTCATGGGGTCGACGGGGGCGACGTGCGTCCGGCGTCTCGGCGACGCCGCGACCGGACGGGTCGCGGGCGCTGCTCGACGCACGGGTCTCGCCCGGGCGCGACCATCCTACCGGGTCGGGTGCAGGGTCCCGCCCGTCGGCACCGCACGGGCCCCGCCCGTCGGCGCGGGTCCTCGTCGCGACGGCCCCTCAGTGCGGCGCCTGGCCGCCCCGTCCGCCGGGCCGGCGCCGCAGCGCCCTCCACCGGTTGGGCCGGTCGGGGTACAGCTCCTCCCACTGCTCCGAGAAGGTCTCGGTGACGCGGTCCGTGACCTGCTCGGCCAGGGCCGCGCGGGCCTGGCGCCTCTCGACGCGCAGCATCGCCGCGTGCTCGACGCGCAAGGCCTTGATGGTGGACACGGCCATGCCGATCAGGACGACGGAGAACGGCAGCGCGATGAGGATCGCGGCGGTCTGGAGGGCTTCGAGCCCACCCGCGAGCAGGAGGGCGATGGCGAGGAGGCCCTCGACGACGGCCCAGAAGACCCGGCTCCAGGTGGGAGGGTTCGGGTTCCCCCCCGACGCGAGCATGTCGACGACGAGCGAGCCCGAGTCGGAGGACGTGACGAAGAACACGACGATGAGGAGGATCGCGGCGACGGACAGCAGCGTGCCGAGCGGCAGGTCCCCGAGGAGCTGGAACAACGCGGTGTCCTGGTTGACCGCGCCGTCGTCGAGCATCGATCCCGGCTCGGTGATCTCCCGCTCCAGGCCGGAGCCGCCGAAGATCGCGAACCACAGCGTCGTGACGATGGTCGGGACGAGCAGGGTGCCGAGGACGAACTCGCGCACGCTGCGTCCTCGGGAGATCCGCGCGATGAAGACACCGACGAAGGGCGCCCAGGAGATCCACCAGCCCCAGTAGAAGATCGTCCACGACGACTGCCACTCGAGACCGACGTCCCCTTGGAAGGCGGTCGTGTCGAACGTGAGGCGCACGAAGTTCTGCAGGTAGTACCCGAGCGACTGGACCCACTCGCGCAGGAGGAAGAGCGTCGGCCCGAGGACCAGGACGACGACCGCGACGGCGCCCGCGAGCATCATGTTGCCGTTCGACAGCCACTTGATGCCCTTGCCGAGGCCCGAGACCACGGAGAGCGTGGCGACCGCGGTGATCGCCGCGATGAGCCCGATCTCGAGGGCGAGGCCCGGCTCGACGACGTCGAGGTACCCGAGGCCGGCCGCGATCTGCAGCACGCCGAACCCGAGCGACGTCGCGACGCCGAAGACGGTCCCGATGATGGCGACCACGTCGATGACGTTGCCCAGCCACCCCTTGACCCGGTCGCCGAGGAGCGGCTCGAGCGCCCACCGGATCGACACGGGGCGTCCCTTGCGGTGGATCGCGTACGCGAGCGCCAGCCCGGCCACGACGTAGATGGCCCACGCGTGGATGCCCCAGTGCAGGAAGCTCTGCCCCATCGCCGCCTGGGCGAGCACGGCGTCGCTGCCCTCGACGCCGGGCTTCGGGCTGACGTAGTGCGAGAGCGGCTCCGCGACGCCCCAGTACACGAGCCCGATCCCCATGCCCGTCGCGAAGAGCATCGCGAACCACACGGGCAGCCGGAACAGCGGCTCCTCCTCGTCCTTGCCGAGGATGATGTCACCGAACCGGCTCACCCCCATCCACACGGAGAACACGACGAACGCCGCGACGATGAGCACGTAGTACCACCCGAAGACCCCGATCACGTCCTGCTGGAGCGTCTCCATGACGGACGTGACGGCATCGGTGAACAGCACCGTCGTGAGGACGAAGAGCAGGATGAGGCCCGCCGCCGGGTAGAACACGGGTCCGTACGGCCGGCCCGACCGCTCGGACTCCTCGCGGGGCGTCCGGCCGCCGCTCGGCGCCGCGCCCTCGTGCGGTGCGGTCGCCGTCGAGGTCGGGCCGTCGTCAGGAGCAGTACCGTCGGTGCTGGTCATGCGACCAGGCTTCCCCCGTCGGTGCCACGCGGCAACTCGTGGCCCGTCAGGTCGCGGGGACCACCCTGCCGTCGTGCAGCTCGACGACGCGGTCCGCGCGCTGCATGAGGATCGGGTCGTGCGTGGACACCACGGCCGCGACGCCGCGCCGGTGGACGACGTCGCGCAGCAGGTCCATCACGGTGGCCGCGGTCCCGCTGTCGAGCTGCCCGGTGGGCTCGTCGGCCACGAGGATCGCCGGCTCGGCGACGAGCGCGCGGGCGATCCCGACGCGCTGCTGCTGCCCGCCGGAGAGCTCGTACGGGCGCTGCGCGGCGTGCCCGTCGAGCCCGACGAGCTCGAGAGCACGCTCGACGCGCTCCGACCGCTCGCCCGGGTCGACGCCCTGCAGCCGCAGCGGCACCTCGACGTTCTCCGCGGCCGAGAGCACCGGGACCAGCCCGAACGACTGGAACACGTAGCCGATCTCGCTCCGCCGCACGGCGAGGACGTCCTTCTCCGGCATGGTCGACAGCTCCCGCTCCCCCGCGAGGTGGACGCGGCCGGTCGTCGGCCGGTCCAGCCCGCCGAGGATGTTGAGGAGCGTCGTCTTGCCCGAGCCCGACGGGCCGCGCACGACGAGCAGCTCCCCCGGGTAGGCCTCCAGGCTCACCTCGGTCAGGGCGTGCACCTGGGTCGCCCCGTCGCCGAACACGCGCCCGACACCGACCGCCCGCAGCGCCCAGGTCCCTGCCCCGGACGCCGTCGTCGACGACGGGTCCGTGCCGTTCGTGGCGCTCACTGCCTGCTCCCCTCGTCCTGCGCCCGCGGCGCGTCCGGCCACACGCCCACGTGGTCCGTCTCCAGCGCGAGACGCACGCGGTCGCGCAGGTCGAGGCTCGCGACGAAGTCGGGCGGGAGCTGGAGGCGCCCCACCCGGTCCAGGACCGCGAACTCCTCCGCGACGTGCCGCTCCGAACCGTGCTCGTCGACCTCGGTGCGGCGCAGCACCTCCGTGGAGGTCCGCCCGTCGCGGATCTGGACCGTGCGCAGGACGTGGTCGGACACCGTGGGGTCGTGCGTGACGATGAGCGTGGTGACCCCGAGCTCGGCGTTCACGCCCCGCATCGCCTCCAGGACCTCGACCGACGTCGCCTCGTCCAGCTCGCCCGTCGGCTCGTCCGCGAGCAGCACGCGCGGGGAGTTCGCGACGGCGACGGCGAGCGCCGTGCGCTGCTGCTCGCCCCCCGACATCTGGTCCGGGCGACGGTCGCGCACATGGCCGATCTCGAGCAGCTCGAGCAGCGCATCCGCGCGGGCGCGGCGCTCGCGCGTGCCGAGGTCGCGCGCCAGGGTGAGCGGCACCGCCACGTTCTCCGCGGCGGTGAGGTACGGGAGCAGGTTGCGGCTCGTCTGCTGCCAGACGAACCCCACCGTGTGGCGCTGGTAGCGCACGCGCTCGGACCGCCCCATGGTGAGCAGGTCGGTCCCCGCGACGACGGCCGAGCCCCCGGTGGGCCGGTCGAGCCCGGACAGGATGGTGAGCAGCGTCGACTTGCCCGACCCGGACGCGCCGACGACGGCGACGAGCTCGCCGGGGTCGACGCGCAGGTTCAGGCCCTGGAGCGCCTGGACCTCGATGCCGTCGGCGGAGAAGATCCGCACGAGGTCCTGGCAGCGGATGTCCGGCTCGGTCGCCGGCGCGGGGGTGCTGGCCGTCATGTCATCTCTCCTCACCGATGCGCAGCTGGGCCGCGACGTTCGTGCGCCTGCTCAGCGCCGTGGAGACGCCGACGGCGGCGGCCACCACGACCACGAAGGCGCCCACGACCACGCCGAGCAGGAGCGGGTCGACGGCGAGCGCCGGCTGGGCGGCGCCCCCGGTGAACGGCGTCAGGTCGACGCTCGCGAGCACGAGCGCCGGGACGGCGACGCCCAGCACACCGCCCACGAGGAGCGCCGTCACCGCCCACGGGCCGATCTCCCAGGCCACGAGCCCGCGCGTGCGGCGCGCGTCGAGCCCGAGGGTGCGCAGCACCGCGACCAGGGCGGCGCGCGCGGGCGCCCCGATCATGAGCGTCATGACCACCGCTCCCGCGCACAGCAGGGCCGAGAGCAGGACGGCCACGACGAAGGCCGTGCTCATCCCGCGCGCCGCGGGCGAGTCCACGAGCTCGGCGGAGATCTCGTCCGGGCTCGTGATCGACGACGGCGGCAGCACGTCGGCGACGGCGGCCCGCACGGCGGCCGGGTCGGCGTCGTCCTCCAGGGACAGCAGCGCGACGCGGGGCCGGAACGTCACGTCGAGCGCCTCGGCGGCGAGCGCGCGGTCGACGACGACGAACTGGCGGGTCGGCCCGAGGCCGGGCACGGGCCCGGTGGTCGCGACGACGTCCACGGGGGCCGACTGCGACGCGACGAGCGTGACGTCGCTCGCGCCCGGGGCGACGCCCAGGTCGGCGGACACGACGAGCGGCAGGGTCGACCCGTCGTCGGCGAGCGACCCCGGCAGCGTCACGGCCCCGGGGACGTCGTCCTGGACGGCGGCGAGCTCGGCGGCGTCGACCGCGAGGACGGTCACGCGCTCGCCCGAGACGCCCCGGCGCAGCGGCAGCTCGCCCGCGTCCGTGACCGTCGCGACCCGCTCGACCCCGTCGACCGCGAGCAGCCGCTCCACCGCGTCGTCGTCGGCGACGGGCCCGCTCACGCGCACGTCGGCACCGACGGTGTCCCATGCGAGCGTCTGCACGCCCGAGCGCACCGTCGAGAAGAGGACGCCGCTGGACACGGCGACGGCGACGCCGACCACGAGCGCCAGCGCGGGCACGACGCCGCCCGCAGGGTCCCGCACGGACCGCGCCGCGCCGAGGAACGGGACGAGGTCGCGCCGCGCGCGGAACGCCCGCTCGAGGGCCCGCACCGGCCACGGGTACAGGCGGAGCGCGACGACGCTGGTCGCGAGGGCGAGCAGGAGCGGCGCGGCGGCGAGCAGCGGGTCGACGCCCGCGCCCGCGGCCTGCGCGTCGGTGCCGAGGAGCACGCCGCGGCGCAGCAGCAGGACGACCGAGACGGCCGCGGCGGCGACCACGACGACGTCGACGAGGGCCCGCCGGCGCCCGGGCGACGTCCCCAGGTCGGAACGGGTCTCGCGCAGGCCCGCGGGCGACGTCGTCAGCGCGAACGCCGCCGCGGGCGCGAGCGCCGCGAGGAGGGCCGGGACGAACGTCGCGAGTCCGACCGCGCCGCCCCCGGCGGACGGCGGGGTCGCGACGACCGCGAGCACCGCGCCCAGCGCGGCCGCGGGCAGGCCGAGCGCCAGCCCCTCGCCGCCCATGAGGCCGCGCAGCTGGACCCCGGACGCGCCGCGCGCCCGCAGCAGGGCGAGCGAGCGTCGCCGTCGCGAGACCACGAGCCGCGCTCCGAGGGCGAGCACGGCGACCGTGACGCCGAGCGGTCCCACCGCGACGACCGCCAGCACCGCCGACGACGCGCGCTGCTGGGCCAGCAGCGACTCGAGGACGTCCGTCATCTCGCTCGCGGGGGTGAGCGTGAACGCACCCCCCTCGACGACGGGGTGGGGCGTCGCGGTGAAGCCGCGGAGCTGGGCGAGCAGCAGGGACACGTCCGACGCCTCCACGCCCGCGCCCGTCACCGGGTACCAGACGCGCGTCGTCGGGTCGAGGAGGAACGCGGCGTCGGCCGACGCCGGGTCGAGGTACAGGGCGGTGCGCGCGGACCGTCCCAGGTTGAGGTCGTCGACGACCTGCGGCGCGGCCGAGTACGGGTTGTGCTGCCAGTACTCGGCCTCCGGGTCGTCGGCCTCGAACACGCCCGTGAGGCGCACCGCGGTGAGCGCGTCCATCTCGTGCACGTCGCCCACCGACCAGCCGAGCACCTCGGCCGCCTCGGCGGACGTCACGACGTCGAGCTGCTGGGCCGTCACGGCGCGCACCTCGCCGGACGCGTCGACGCCCGCCGCCGCCCCGGGTGTCGCCGACGCCTCGGTCACCGGACCCGGCCACGCGCCGTCGACCAGGGTGACGTGCTCGGCGAGGTGCGGGTCGACCTTGAGCGCCCCGGAGGGGAAGCGGACGTCGTTGCCCGGGATCTCGGGCAGGGTCCGTGCCTCGTCCTCGACCGTGAACGCCGGGTCCCCGAGCGCGGTGCGCAGCGGCTCCGCCTGGTCGTCGCGCAGCTGCGCGAGTCCCTGCGCGAAGGCTCCCCACGTCGCCTCGACGTCCGGGTCGAGCCCGGTGACGCCCGCGGGGTCGGCGGGGCCGACGTCGGGCACCGTCTGGCTCACGGCGACGACGTCGCGCTGCAGCGCCGTGGAGGTCGACAGGACGTGCTCCACCTGCGCCGTGTCCGTCGCGGCGACCGCGCGCGGCCAGGCGGTGACCACCGCCGCGACGAGCAGCACCACCACGGCGAGCGCGACCGAGACGGAGCGGTGGGCCGCGAACTGGCGCGCCGCGAGGCGTGCGAGCGTCATCGGGTCTCCTCCCGGTACTCGCCGTCCAGCGCCTGCGCGCGCACGCGCCCCGCGACCACGCCCGCCACGGCGACGAGCCCCACGAGGAGGGCCACGACGACGATCGCGGTCGGGACCACCGCCGCGGCGAGCGGCACGGGCAGCACCTGCGCCGCCTCGCCCAGCGTCGCGCGCGCGAGCGCCGGGACGGTGAGCGCGGCGACCCCCGCCCCGACGAGCACGCCGAGCACGAGCGACGCCACGGTCACCGCCAGGAGCTCGAGCGCGCGCCCGCGGGCCTGGGCCGACGCCGGGGTGCCGAGCGCGCGCAGCACCATGACCTCGGCGCGGCGCGACCGGAGCAGGGCGGAGGCGACCGCCAGCACCCCCGCGAGCGCGAGGACGACGGCGCCCGCCGCGGCCAGCCAGAACGCGACCCGCACCGGCGCGGAGACGTCGGGGCCGGCGTCGGCCCCCGCGACGGTGACCTCGACGTCCTGCGCGCCCTCGTCGCGCGCGAGCCCTGCCGCCGCCGTGCCGAGCGCGTCGCGCCCCGTCGGGTCCTGCGCGCCCAGCCACACCTCGTCCGGGCGCGGGACCGCCTGGAGCGTGCGGAGCAGGTGCTGCAGGAGCGTGCCCTGGTCCGCGAGCACCGCCGGGCGGTCCACCGCGCCGGGCAGGGCGTCGACGACGGCGGAGACGCGCACGGGGACGTCGACCCCGGCGAGCGTCAGCTCGGTCTCGTCGCCGGGGGCGAGGTCGTACCGCTCGGCCAGGGGGGCGGGGAGCGAGACCGGGACCGGCTCGCCCGCCTCGGTCGCGGGCAGCACCCGGAAGGTGAGCGGCAGGCCGTTCGCCGTGAGGTCCGCCGCGAACCCGGCGCCGCCCGCCCCCTCCACGACCGCGAGCTCCTCGCGGACGAGACCCGCGACCGGGCCCCAGCCGTCCCCGAGCCCGACCTGCTCCTCCCCCGACGCCGTCGCGGCGGCCACCGCGTCGACCGTGAGCTCGACCCGGGCGGGCATCGCGGGCGTCCCGGCCTCGACGTCGAACCCCACGAGCCGCCAGCGTCCGGGCCCCGGGAGCTCTCCCTCGACCCTGTGCGACGACGGCGCCGCGCCCACCTGCGCGTCGCCGTCGGGAGCGTAGGACAGGTCGAGGGCGGTCAGGGGAACCCGGCTCAGCGCGCCCGCCTCGTCCGCGACCCACGCGACCGTCCGCAGCGTGCGCGGCTGCTGCACGTCGTACCAGTACCACGGCATGTCGGGCGTCACCTCGACCGTGAGCGCCGCGGACGCCGTGACGTCCAGGACGATGCCCGTCGTGTCGTCGGGCAGGGCGGTGCCGGCGTCGGTCGTCCCTCCGGCGAGCCCGTCCGCGAGCTCGTCGACCGTGCCGGCCGGGGCCGTGAGCACGTCCTGCGCCGCGCCCGCGTCGAGGGCGAGGAGCGCGACGGGATCCTCCCCGAGGACGGCGGGACGGTCGAGCACGGTCGTCGCCCCCGAGGCCCCGTCCAGGTCGGCGTACCGGGCGACGACCGGCGGGTCCGCCGTGCCCGTGACGCCGACAGGGCCCCCGACCACCACGCGGACGTCCGCCCCCGTGCGCAGCTCGGCGACCGCGTCGCGCAACGCGACCGTGGTGCCCGCGTACACGCCCGCGAGGGTCCCCGACCCCGCGGCGAGCACCACGAGGACGACGGGCACCGCGACCACGACGAGGCGCCGCGCCACCTGCCGCGCGGCGAGCACCGCGGTCAGCCGGGGACCGCGGGCCGCCAGCCGCTCCGCGAGCGCGGACACGGGGCCGAGCACCGCGGTGGTGACGAGGGCGAGCACGACGAGCACCGTCGCAGGGGCGAGCACCGCGAGCAGGTCGACCTGCGCCGCCCCGCCCGTCGTCACGACCGGGGAGCCGTACCGCAGCAGCTGCCACAGGCACAGCCCCGCGAGCGCGGCCGTGAGCACGAGCGTGCCGACGGCCGCCGCGGTCCGTGCACGACCCGAGCGGTCCGACACCTGACGACGGGCGACCGTCCGCGCCTGGTGCCACGCGACCGCCGTGACGAGCAGCGTCCCCACGACCGCCGCGGCCCCCGCGACCAGCCACGGCACCGCGACCTCACGGACACCGCTCGCCGTCGCGGCGAGCAGGACCTGTGCGCCCCCGGCCCCCAGCAGGGCCCCCGCGCCGACGACCACGGCGCCCTCCGCGGCGGCCCAGGCGCCGAGCTGGTCGGTGCGCGCCCCGCGCGCGACGAGCAGCGCGACCTCCGACGCGCGCGTCTGCGCGAGGAGCCGCGCCACCTGGACGAGCGCGACGACGCTCACGACGACGAGCAGCGCCACCGGGACGAGCGTCACCGCGGCGGCGGCCCGCAACGCCGTGCGCGCCTCGGTCGCCGTCGTCGCGAGGTCCCCCGCGACGGTGATCCCGCGGACCGCGACCAGGTCGTCCTGGCGCAGCCGGTCACGGACCGACGCGGCACCGGCCGCGGCGTCGAGGTCGGCCGCGTCGACGCGTGCCGCGTCCGGGACGACGGTCCACCGGACCAACGGGTCGGTGTCGAGTCCCGCGAGCGTCGCGTCCGTCACGAGGAAGGGCCCCGCGACGCCGCCGTCCGACCCCGCCGTCGTGAGCGGGTCGTCGAACCAGCGCGGGTCGTCCGGGCCGGTCGGGTGCCACGTGCCGACCACCGTGAGCTCCGTCCCCGGTGCGTCCTCGGGGTCGCTCGCGGACCGGTCGACCACGACGACGTCGCCCACGGCGACGCCCAGGGCCTGCGCCGCGGACGCCTGCAGCGCGGTCTCGCCGCCCGCCGTCGGCCACGCGCCGTCGACCTCGGCGACCTCCGCGACCGACGGGTCCACCTCCAGCACCGCCCGGTCGGCCGCCGCGGCGGCGTCCGGGGAGCCCGGGACCTCCAGGCGCAACGGCTCCGTCCGCACCGTGCGGTGCACGTCCAGCGGGACGCCGGGAAGCTCGGCCTCGACCACCTCGCGCACCCGGGCGTCCTGCGCCTGCGCGTCGTCCGCGAGACGCGTCTGCACCTGCACGGCACGCGCCGTCGTCGCCGCCGAGCCCAGCGCGTCCCGGGCGCCCGTCGTCGCTGCGGACTGCACGTAGCCCACGGTCGCCCCCACCGTCGCCACGATCGTCGCCGCGAGCAGGAGGACGGTCACGAGGAGACCGGTCTGCGCGCCCGAGCGACGCAGCGCGAGCACCGTCGGTCTCACTGCCCGGTGCCTCCCCCCTCGGACGCGTGGACGTGCCGGGGCCCGGCCCTGGGCCCTGGCCGGGGGCGGCGCACCGGTGGCACGCCGCCCCTCTGCCGAACTCCCGCCCGGCTAGCCGCGCGGGAGCGGGTCCTGCAGCTGCAGCTCGGTGCGCTGGTCGCCGAGCTCCGCGAGGAGCGCGTACCGCGCCTCGCGGCGACGCCGCTGCTCACCGGGCTCGGGCACCGGCGCGGCGGCGATGAGCCGGCGCGTGTACTCCTCGCGCGGGTCGTGCAGCACGTCGGCCCGCAGCCCCTGCTCCACGATCCTGCCGTTCTGCAGCACGACGACGCGGTGCGCCAGCAGGTCGATGACCGCGAGGTCGTGGCTGACGAACAGGCACGCGAACTGGTACCGCTCCTGCAGGTGCGTGAACATCTGCAGGACCGCCGCCTGGACGGAGACGTCGAGGGCCGACGTCGGCTCGTCGGCGACGAGCAGCTCCGGGTCGAGCGTCAGCGCACGGGCGATGCTCACGCGCTGGCGCTGACCGCCCGAGAGCTCGTGCGGGTACCGGTTGAAGGCGCTGCGGGGCAGCTCGACGGCGTCGAGCAGCTCGTACGCGCGCGCCTGCTGGGACTTCGCGTCACCGACCTGGTGGACCACCAGCGGCTCCGCGATGCAGTCACCGACGGGCATGCGCGGGTTGAGCGAGGCCGCCGGGTCCTGGAACACGACGCCGATGCGCTTGCGCAGGTCCTTGAGCTCCTTCTTGCGCAGCGCCCCGAAGTCGTTCCCGAAGATCGACACCGAGCCGCTCGCCGCCGGGATGAGCCCGAGCGCGCACCGACCGATGGTCGACTTGCCCGACCCGGACTCGCCCACGAGGCCCACGATCTCGCCCTTGCGCACCTGGAACGACACGTCGTCCACCGCGCGGAACGGCGGCTTGCCGAGACGCTGGTACTCGATGACGAGGTTGCGCAGGTCGAGCGCGGGCGCCTCGGCGACGTCGGGGTGGTCGATGACGTCCTCGGTCGCCGTGCCGAACTGGCCCGGACCGGACCCGAGGTGCGGCACCGCGCCGAGCAGGCGCTTCGTGTACTCGTGCTGCGGGTGGTTGAGCACCTGGTCCGCGGTGCCCATCTCGACGAGGTCGCCCTTGAGCATCACGGCGACGCGGTCGGCCATGTCGGCGACGACGCCCATGTTGTGCGTGATGAGCAGGATGCCCGTGTCGAGCTTGTCCTTGAGCGAGCGCAGCAGGTCGAGGATCTCGGCCTGCACCGTCACGTCGAGCGCCGTCGTGGGCTCGTCCGCGATGATCACCTTCGGGTCGCAGCTGATCGCCAGCGCGATGACGACGCGCTGACGCTGGCCGCCCGACAGCTCGTGCGGGTACTGCTTGAGACGTCGCTCGGGCTCCGGGATCCCGACCATGCGCAGCAGCTCGGCCGCACGGGCGTCGGCCTGCTTGCCGAACGCGATGCCGTGGAGCTGCAGCGCCTCGGTGAGCTGGTCGCCGATGGTGAGGACCGGGTTGAGCGCCGTCATGGGCTCCTGGAACACCATGGCCACGTCGTTGCCGCGCATGCGGCGCAGGCCGCGCGAGTCGAGCGACCCGACGACCTTGTCGCCCACGCGTACGGTGCCGGACACCGTCGCGTTCTTCGGGAGCAGCCCGAGCGCCGTCATCGAGGTGACGGACTTGCCCGAGCCGGACTCGCCGACGAGCGCGACGACCTCGCCCGGCCGCACGTCGAGGGTGATGCCCTTGACCGCGTGGACCGTGCCGAACTCCGTGCCGAAGCGCACGTCGAGGTCCTCGAACGCGAGCACGGCGTCCGAGCGGAAGCCCGCCCCGTCCTCGGTGGTGATGTCGACCGTCGTCATCAGGCCTTGCTCCTGTTCTGGCGGGGGTCGAACGCGTCGCGCAGACCGTCGCCGAGGAAGTTCACCGCGAGGGCGATCGCGAGGATCATGATGCCCGGCCACCAGAAGAGCCAGGGTCGCGTCGTGAACGAGTTCTGGTACTGCGAGATGAGCAGGCCGAGAGACGTGTCCGGCGCCTGCACGCCGAACCCGAGGTACGACAGCGAGGTCTCCAGGAGGATCGCCTGCGCGATCGCGAGCGTCGCGGAGACGATGATGACGCCGATCGCGTTCGGCAGGATGTGCTTGGTGATGATGCGGCTCGCGCCCGTGCCGACCGCGCGGGCGGCCGTGACGAACTCGCGCTCGCGCAGGGACAGCACCTCTCCGCGCACGAGACGCGCCAGGCCCGTCCAGGTCACCGCACCGAGGACGAGGGTCAGGCCCCAGATGCCCCAGTCGCTCGCGATCGCGCCGAGCACCGCCGCGAAGACGAGCAGCGGGATGATGATGAACAGGTCCGTCAGACGCATGAGCAGCGCCTCGAGCCAGCCGCGGTAGAAGCCCGCCAGCGCGCCGATGAGGGTGCCGAGGAACGTGGAGACGATCCCCACGCCGATCGCGATGATCAGCGACTGCTGCGTGCCGCGCATCACGAGCGCGAAGTAGTCCTTGCCGATCGTGTCCTGGCCGAACGGGTGCTCCCACGAGGGGCGGCCGCCGTTGACCACGTTCCCGGCGAGGGTGTAGTCGTGCGGCCACCACCCCGGGATCGGCCCGATGCCGATCGACGTGAACGCCACGACCGTGATCACGGCCAGCACCACGAGCGACGCCATCGCGCCCTTGTGGCGGAAGAAGCGGCGCCGGACGAGCTGCCCCTGGCTGTAGGACTTGTCGTCGTTCGGCTCGTTCTCGACGGCGATGCCCGTCGGCTTCGCGCCCACCGGGTCGGTGCCGGTCGGGCCGACGATCGGCTCGAAGGACTCGTCACCCTGCTGGGTGCGCTTGTCGTCGTTACTCATCCCCGCCTCCGGGAGTCGCTGCGCGCTCGTGCAGGTCGTGCGTCGCGCTCGTCGATGTCTGGGTGCCGGCGTCCGCCGGCTGGGGCGTACGGGCCCGGGTCGTGTCGCTCATCCCCGTCACCGCCGGATCCGCGGGTCGAGGTAGGCGTACGCGATGTCGGCCAGCATGTTCATGATGATCGCCGCGATGCCCGTCACGAGGAAGAACGCCATGACCGGGTTGGGGTCGACGTTGTCGAGGCCCGTCTTGAACAGCTCACCCATGCCCTTCCAGCCGAACACCGTCTCCGTAATGACCGCGCCGCCGATGAGGCCGGCGAAGTCGAACGCGACGATCGTCGTGATGGGGATGAGCGCGTTGCGGAACGCGTGCTTCGTGATGACCGCGCGCTCCGACAGGCCCTTCGACCGGGCGGTGCGCACGTAGTCCTGTCCCATGACCTCGAGCATCGACGACCGCGTGTAACGGCTGTACGACGCGACCGAGATGAGCGTGAGCAGGATCGTCGGGAGGATGAGCTGCGCGCCCTTGTCGAGGAACGACTCCCAGAACCCGCCGGTGAAGTTGGGCGTCTCGGCGCCGATCGTGGAGATCGGGCGCGGCTTGAGGTCGAGGAAGCTCGCGAAGTGCGCCATCGCGATGTCCGCGACGATGAGGAGGCTCATGAGCACGCCCGTGATCGTCGAGGCGAACATCGCCTGTCGGCGCGAGTACCCGCCCCACAGGTAGCCGACGAGCAGCGAGAGCCCGATCGCGAGGGCGAAGAGGCCGATGAGCACCCACCAGCCGCTGGGCTCGGCGAGCACCCCGGCGAAGGCGAAGTACGACACGACGCCGACCACCACGGTCGTGAGCGTCGCGTAGAGCACGCGACGGTTCGCCAGACCGGTGACGAGCGACGTGACGAGCACCGCGGCGCCGGCGCCGAAGAGCGTCACGAGGACCGGACCCATGAAGGGGTTGCGGTACCAGTCGAGCGCGTTGAAGACGAACATCACGACGGCGGCGAAGACGAACGTCGCGCCCGCGGTGAGGAGACGGCGTCGTGCGTCCCCACCCAGGACCGCTTGCACGACGAAGCCGAGCAGCGCGGCGATGAGCAGGATGGCCGGTGGACTCACCCAGCCCTCGGCGATCCAGTCGTTGTAGCGGATCGCGCCGTACTCCTTGAGCAGCACCGCGGCCCAGAAGACCGGGAGCGAGAAGAAGAGGAAGGCACCGAACGTGACGGTGTAGTCGAAGCCGGAGTACTGGCGGATCGCGGTGAGGATGCCCAGCGCGACGCCGACGACGATCGCGAGGACGGTGGCCAGGACGACGAGGCGCAGCGTCGAGCCTGCGGCCTGGGTGAGGAGGCTTCCGACGTCACGGTTGGTCCGGTCGACCCCGAGGTCGCAGTTGAGGGCGAAGCACCCTGCGACACCTCGCAGCCAGTTCCAGTACCGGACCCACCAGGGGTCATCGAGCCCCATGAACTCGATGCGCGACGCGATGAGCTGTTCGCGGTTCTGCGCGTTGGACTCCCGGAGGTCCTCGAGGGGATCACCCGAGTGGACCACCATGAAGTACAGCAGGAACGACGCGCCGAGGAGCACCAGGAACGAGATCCCGATGCGCCGCAGGATGAATCTGAGCACGGGTTAACCCTTCAAGCCTGGCGCCGGTCGGGCGCCTGCTCCGTGTGGGACAGCAGATCACTGTATGCCACCGGATGACGGACTCCTGCATCACGTCCTGTCCGGGCACCTCTGTGGGGCAGGAGGACTGGCCTCCTGCCCCACAGGGTGCCCGTTCAGGACGAGCTCACGGAGCGTGTGCTACCGGGAGCGGGTCACGCTCACTGGGCGCGGACCCACTGCTCCGCGTTCCAGACGACCGTGCTCTGCGTCGCGGTGTCGCGGACGTTCTGCAGCTGCGAGTTGTACGCCACCACACCCGGGTGCGCGAACACCGGGATGCCGAACAGCGTGTCCCAGAGCTGCTTCTCGATGATCTTCGTCTGCTCGAGGTGCACCTCGGGGTCGACGGACGACGCGAGAGCGTCCCACGCCTCGTCGACGACCGGGTCGCTGTACTCGCCGTAGTTCTGCGGCTGACCCGTCGCGTAGATGTTCTGGCCCGACGCGATCTGGCCCGAGCCGGCCCACGCGAAGAGCGCGACCTCGTAGTCACCGTTCGGCAGGACGTTGTCGAAGAAGTCCTCCGCGCCGATGTCCTGGATCTCGAAGCCGGCCTGGTCACAGCTCGACTTGATGAGGGCGACCTCGTCGCTGCGGCGCGGGTTCGGCGCCGAGTAGCCGATGCGGACCTGGACGGGCGTCTCGACGCCGGCCTCCTCGATCTTCGCCTGCGCACCCTCGATGTCGACCTCGTCGTAGCGGCCGTCGTACGACGCCTCGACGACCTCGGCGTAGTCCTCCTGGAACGGGAAGACCTCGCGGGCGTTCATGACCTCGGCGTCGGGGTTGATCGGCGCGATGAGGTTGTCGATGATCTGCTGGCGCGGCACGCACATGGCGAACGCCTCGCGCAGCGGCAGGCTGTCCGCGAAGACGTTGCCCTCGCGGAAGTTGAAGTCGAGGTGCTCCCACGTGAGCGACGAACCCGTGACGACGGTGACCGAGTCGCCGATCGCCTCGAGCTGGCCGAGCGTGTCGACCGTGGCCTGCGGCTCGATGACGTCGAGGTCACCGTTCTGCAGGGCCTGGACGTGCGTGTCGGCCGCGGTGAAGCGGAACGTCAGCTCGTTCGTCGCGGCAGGGGTGCCCCAGAAGTTCTCGTTCGCGACGAGGGTCAGGGACTGGCCGGCGGTCCAGCCGTTCTCCTTGAACGTGTACGGGCCGGACGACGGCACGAGCGCCGCGTCGGGCAGCTCGCCCGGCGTCGGCGACAGCCAGCCGGTGTTCCAGAACTCGGCGAGCGGGCCGAGCTTCGCGTAGTCGAGGTCACGGACGGCCGTGACGAGCTCCTCGGTCGTCATGCCCGCCTGCTCGGCGGCCACGTGCGCCGGCATCGGCGCCTCGACCTGGATCTCCCAGTCCGCGTACACGACGGGGTAGTCGAGCGTGAACTGCTTGCCCTCGGCGTCACCCTGCGGGCCCTCGGGGACGTACTCGCCGTAGGTCAGGCCGGAGACGTGGTTGAACAGCGGCGTCGCCTCGTCGTCCTCGGTGGGGACGGCCTGGGCGGCCCAGCTCAGCACGAAGTCGGCCACGGTGACGTCGGTGCCGTCGGACCACTTCGCGTCGTCGTTGATCGTGTAGGTGACCTGCAGCGGGTCCTCGTTCGTGACCTCGTACGAGCCGAAGGACTCGTCGTGGCAGATGGTGCCGTCGACACCGAAGTACCAGAAACCGCCGAGGATGCGCTCGGTCACGACGCTGTTGTACGTCGAGTACGTCTCGGGGGTCACGGTGTTGTAGCCGAGGAACTCGTCCTCACCCACGGAGAACGAGACGGTGTCCGCCGCCGTCTCCGTCACACCGGTGTCCTGCTTGCAGGGGTCGTCCGGGTCCGCCTCGGCAGCCGAGGTGGTCTCCGTCGACTCCGGCTCCTCGTCGTTGCCCGCGGGGCTCGTGCACGCTGAGAACAGCAGTGCCCCCGTGGCCGCCACCGCGATGGCGGCGCTCGTGCGCCTGATCTTCAATGTTCCTCCTCCAAGGGATGGTGGGCACGGTCGCAGGGCGTCAGATCGCCCCCCGCCCGCCCCGACGCGCACGTCCCGGATGTGAGCCGGCGCACGCGGTCGGGCACGCCCACCACGGTTTCAGGCAACGGTACCTACCAACTTGCGAAGGATCTCCGGAGTGCCCCCTTGCGGAGGTCGATCGTTACCGAGTTGATACTGGCCGGTACGGGCCGTTTCCGAGCGGATATCCGGCCGAAACAGCGCGGTTACGCGGCCCCCGCGGCGGCGTGACCCACCTCACGTCTCACCATGCGACGAGCGCTCGGGAGCCCTGCGGACCCCGGCGCCGGTCCCGAGGACGTGGGGGTTCATTCACCGGATCGCGTCGGCGTGCGGCAGTGTGCGCGCAGTCGAAGGAGGCCGGGACCTGATCAGAGCCCCAGGTCGCGCGCGAGCCCCTCGAACCAACGCTTCTGATACTCGGGCAGGTCGCTTCGCAGTGCGAACTCGGTGCCCTGCACGACGAAGTCGCGGCTCCATACGCCCGCTGTCACGAGCCCGGGAACGACGACGGTTCGAAGCGGACGGTCGCCTTCGTGTCGATCACGCTGGGCCAGCGACGCTCCGTCGACGCCCGGCGTGGTGAAGATGCGGCGAAACAGCTCATCCGTCACCTTCGGCCGCGCGAGCAGCCATCGAAGCAACGGCCGGCCCGGATCGGCCGTCAAGCCGCTGAAGAGCATGAGGACCGCGCCGTCGTGACGCGGAGGATCGACGAGACCTTCTTCGACCCACTCGTACATCACTCCCCGACCGGCGTTGCGGTCCCAGTGCTTCGGGTTGGACCGGAAGTCCGCCGACCACTGCTCGAGGAACACCGACAGGTCCTCTCGGAACAGCGCCGGGTACACCGACCGGGCGAAGCCTTTGCCCAGAGGAATCGGCCAGACCTTCGCTGCCCGGGCGGGTGGTCGTGCTGCGAGCAGAACTGTCGTCGCGGAATCCCAGTGCCCCATGGTGATCGCACCGTCCCACGCGTCGACGAACTGCGCGTGGCCGCCGGGGTAGTCCTCGCGAAGGGTGCGGAGCCAGCCCGACGCCGTCGACCCGAACTGCACGCTCAGGATCGCTCGGGCCTGCGCCACGAGCGGCGCGCAGAGCGTGGGGCGCGCGTGCGGGTCGGCAGCCACGAGGACAGCGACGAGCTCGTCGCGCTGGCCGGCGGAGAGGAGCGCTCTGAGCGTCTGGGTCGTGGTCACGCGCCCACCGACCCGGCTCCACCGGCGACGGCTTCGGAGCGGAGCGGCAGCGTCATACGTTGAAGCGGAACTCCACGACGTCACCGTCGGCCATGACGTAGTCCTTGCCCTCGACGCGCGCCTTGCCCGCGGCGCGGGCGGCCTGGACGGACCCTGTCTCGACGAGGTCGTCGAAGGAGACCACCTCGGCCTTGATGAAGCCGCGCTCGAAGTCAGTGTGGATGACGCCCGCCGCCTGCGGGGCGGTCCAGCCCTTGCGGATGGTCCACGCGCGGGACTCCTTGGGGCCGGCGGTGAGGTAGGTCTGGAGTCCGAGGGTGTCGAAGCCGACGCGGGCGAGCTGGTCGAGCCCGGCCTCGGTCTGGCCCGTCTCCGCGAGCATCTCGCGCGCCTCGTCGGGCTCGAGCTCGACGAGCTCGGACTCGAACTTCGCGTCGAGGAAGATCGCGTGCGCGGGCGCGACGAGCGCGCGCAGCCGGTCCTGCATGGCGTCGTCGGCCAGCCCGGCGTCGTCGGTGTTGAAGACGTAGATGAAGGGCTTGGCGGTGAGGAGCTGCAGGCTCGCGACGTCCGCGAGGTCGAGCCCGGCGGCTGCCGCGCCCTGGAAGAGGGTGGTGCCCTGCTCGAGGACCGACTGCGCCTTCTGCGCCGCGGCGAGCAGCGCGGCGTCGCCCTTCTTGATCTTGACCTCCTTCTCGAGGCGCGGCAGCGTCTTCTCGAGCGTCTGGAGGTCGGCGAGCACGAGCTCGGTGCTGATGGTCTCGATGTCGCCCTCGGCGTCGACCGACCCCTCGACGCGCACGACGTCCGGGTCGGAGAACACGCGGGTCACCTGGCAGATGGCGTCGGCCTCGCGGATGTTCGCGAGGAACTTGTTGCCGAGCCCCTCCCCCTCGCTCGCGCCCTTGACGATGCCCGCGATGTCGACGAACGACACCGTCGCGGGCAGGATCTTCTGGCTGCCGAAGATCTCCGCGAGCTTGTCGAGCCGCGCGTCGGGCAGCGGCACGACGCCCACGTTCGGGTCGATCGTGGCGAACGGGTAGTTCGCCGCGAGGACCTGGTTGCGCGTGAGGGCGTTGAAGAGGGTGGACTTGCCGACGTTGGGCAGGCCGACGATGCCGATAGTGAGAGCCACGGGCCACCATCCTACGGGGGCCCGGCGACCGGGCCCCCGATCGACTCAGGCGTAGGACACGACGCGCTGGAGCAGCTCGGGCGCGCGTCGGTCGTAGACCCGTGCCCCCCAGCGCACGCCCAGCACGAGCACGACGACCCCGAGCACCGGGCCGACGACGAGCGTCACCCAGCCGAGGACCGCCTGGGGCAGCACGACCGCGAGCACGCCGGGCACGAGGAACGGCAGGGTCAGGGCGAGGACGAGGACCATGGCGACGCCCTGGGCGACGAGCGTCGCCATCGCCGCGCCCTGGGGCTGCTTGAACGGGCTGTCGCCGGGCTTCGGCACGGGGTACAGCAGGCGGGCCGACGACGCGCTCGAGACTCCCGTGGACACGAGCAGCGTGCCGAGGGTGAGCCCGAGCAGGGCAGGCAGCGCGTCCCAGCGGTCCGCGACCGCGACCGACGCGAGGGCGAACGCCACGGTCACCGGGACACCGCCCACGAGCACGGGGATCGCACGACCCCAGCGGTCCGCACGCCCGCTCACGCCCGTCGACACGTGCAGCGCGAACGCGGTGTGGTCGTAGGCGACGTCGGCCGAGATGGCGAACCCGAGGATCCATGCCGTGAGGGGGCCCAGGACGAGGAGCACGTCCGACCCGGAGCCACCGCCGAGGACGAAGAGGACGACGGGGATGAGCGGGACGACGGCGATCGAGCCGGAGTAGCGCGGGTCGCGCAACCAGTAGGTGGCCGTCCGCGCGGCGACCGCGCCGGTCGGCGTCGCGGGGAACCGGGAGAAGAGACCGAGGCCCTTGCCCCGGCCTCCGCCGCCCGAGGTCGGCGGGGTCACGAGGGCGCGCGCGAGCGCGCGGTCCCACACGACCCAGGCGACCGCGAGGGTCCCGAGCGCGACGGCGAGGCGGGCGAGCGCGAGGCCCCACGCGCCGTCGTGCACCGCGGCCCCGATCCCCCACGGTGCGCCGAAGGGCGTCCAGGCCGCGACGTCCGCGAGACCGAGGACGAGCTCGCGCACGGCGTCGCCGTCCACGGGGCCGTCGCCCATCCGCGACGCGAACCACCCGAACGCGGGGCCGACGAGCACGAGCGGCACGAACGCGGCGATCGTCACGACCTCGCGGTAGCGGCGCGACTCGAGCAGGGGCGCGAGCGCCGTGGTGGTGGCGCGCGACCCGACCACGCACAGCGCGAGCGCCAGCACCGCGCCGACGAGCGCCGCGAGGAGCGCGAGCGGCGTGCGCCACCATGCGAGCGAGACGCCGAGGGCCGACAGCCCGGTCGCGATGCCCGGGATCGAGATCGTGCCCGCCACGGCGAGGCCCGCGAGGAGCCGGCGCTGCGGGATGCCGAACAGCACGAACCGCTGCGGGTCGAGCGTCGCGTCGACGCCGAACGCGAAGAGCGGGACGACCCACCACGCGAGCACCACGACGGCGCCCGCGAGGACGGTGACCGCGCCCGCGAGCACGGGGTCCTCGGTCCCGAGGACGACCATCCCCACGACGACCATGCCCACGACGAACAGCCCGTAGAGGGCGCCGAGGACGAACCCGATCGTCTGCCACGCGCTCCGGCGGAACGCGTTGGCCATGAGGGTCAGCTTGAGCCTGACGAACTGCGCAACCATGCGAGCCCCTCCGTGCTCTGGCGACCGCCGACGAGGTCGACGAACCGGTCCTCGAGGCTCTGCGCTCCGCGCACCTCGTCCACGGTGCCCGCGGCGAGCACGTGCCCGCCCGCGACCACCGCGACGTGGTCGCACATGCGCTGCACGAGGTCCATGACGTGCGACGACACGACGACCGTGCCGCCGGAGCGCACGTAGTCGGCGAGGATGTCGCGGATGTTGGCCGCGGAGACGGGGTCGACGGCCTCGAACGGCTCGTCGAGCACGAGCACCTGCGGCGCGTGGATGAGCGCGGTGGCGAGCGCGATCTTCTTCGTCATGCCCGCCGAGTAGTCCACGACGAACGTGTTCGCGTCCTTCGCGAGGTCGAGCGCGGCGAGCAGCTCGGTCGTGCGCTCGGCCACGGTGTCGCGGTCCATGCCGCGCAGCAGGCCCGCGTAGGTGATGAGCTGCGCGCCGGTGAGACGGTCGAACAGGCGCACCCCGTCGGGGAGGACGCCGAGGCGTCGCTTGCCCGCGGCCGGGTCGGCCCAGACGTCCGTGCCCAGCACGTGCGCCGAGCCGAAGTCGGGGCGCAGGAGACCCGTCGCCATGGAGAGCGTCGTCGTCTTGCCGGCGCCGTTGGGCCCCACGAGGCCGTAGAACGAGCCCGCCGGGACGTCGAGGTCCACCCCCGAGACGGCGACCTTCTCGCCGAACCGCTTCCACAGCCCGCGCAGGGACAGGGCGGCGGCGAGGTCCGGCGGGGCGGCGGGCGCTGCGCCGGGCGCCGCTGCGGGCACCTGGGCCGCGGGGGCGGGGACCGCGCCCGCGACCGGGGAGGTCGGCGGCGTGCCCGGTGGGACGTGCGTGGGGTCGGCCATGGCGTCCAACCTAACGGTGAGGTCCGACGCCGCGGGGTGCGTTTTGTCACGGACCGTCCCGGCGTGGGTGCCGCGGTCGTGTCGGTGCGCCGTGGGAGGGTGCCGACATGGACTCCTGGGCGCTCTTCTCCGTGGGACTCGTGCTGGGGCTCGTCGTCGGCGCGGTGCTCGTCCTCGCCGTCCGCCGCGCGTCGCCCGACGCCGCGACCGCCGAGGTCCGCCGGCTCACCGACCTGCTGGGGCGGGCGCAGGACGAGGCCGCGCGCGGTGCGGGCCTCGCCCAGCGGCTCGAGGCCGAGCGGGAGGGGTACGAGCGCCAGATCGGCGCGGAGCGCGAGGCGTTCGTGCGCCAGCTCGCCGCGGCCGAGCGCAGCGCCGACGAACGCCTGGACGCCGCACGCGCGGCCCACGAGCAGCAGCTCGAGGACCTGCGCCGCGCCTCGGAGCGGCGGGTCGCCGAGGTCACGGGCGACCACCGCCGGCTCGAGGCCCAGTTCGAGGCGTTGTCGCAGCGTGCGCTCGCCGCCACCTCGGAGCAGTTCCTCGTGCACGCGGAGGAGCGGCTGCGCCGCAGCCACGAGACCGGCGCGGCCGAGCTCGCGAAGCGCGAGCAGGCCGTGCGCACCCTCGTCGAGCCGCTGTCACGCACCCTGGAGCAGATGCGCACGGAGGTGGCGGCCGCGGAGAAGGCGCGCGCGGCGGGCCACTCGGCGCTCTCGGAGCACCTGCGCCAGCTCTCCGAGGCGAGCGCCGAGCTGCGCACCGGCACCCACGACCTCGTCACCGCGCTGCGCTCCTCCCAGACCCGCGGCGCGTGGGGCGAGCTGCAGCTGCGGCGGGTCGTCGAGGCCGCAGGCATGCTCTCCCGCGTCGACTTCACCGAGCAGGCGCACGTGACGACCGAGGACGGCGCCCTGCGACCGGACATGGTGGTGCACCTCGCGGGCGGCAAGAACGTCGTGGTCGACTCGAAGGTCGCGTTCCTCGGCTACCTGGAGGCCCAGCAGGCGACCGACGCCACCGTGCGGGAGGCGCGCCTCGACGCGCACGTGCGGCACATGGTCAAGCACGTCGACGACCTCGCGTCCAAGCGCTACTGGTCGCAGTTCAGCCCGACGCCCGAGTTCGTGGTGATGTTCGTGCCCGCCGAACCCTTCCTCGCCGCGGCCGTCGAGCGACGCCCCGACCTGCTCGAGTACGCGATGCGCAGTAACGTCATCGTCGCGACGCCGATGACGCTCGTCGCCCTGCTGCGGACCGTCGCGTACGCGTGGCAGCAGGAGGCCGTCACCGACAACGCGCACGAGGTCCTGCGCGCGGGCAAGGAGCTCCACTCGCGGCTCGTGACGACCGCGCGGCACGTGACCAAGCTCGGCCGGTCCCTGAGCACGGCGACGAAGGACTTCAACGTCTTCGTCGGGTCGCTCGAGACCCGGGTGCTGCCACAGGCCCGGCGCATGGTGGACCTCGACGTCGTCGACGAGTCGGAGCGCATCGAACGGGTGCGCGTCGTCGAGGAGGTCCCGCGCCCGCTCACGCAGCCCGAGCTCGTCGCGGCGGCCGCGGACGCCGTCGTCGCGATCGACGACCGGTCCTCGGACGACGACCGCGAGGACCCGCAGCAGGCGTTCGCCTGAGCCTCGGGCGACCGGAAACCCGGGCGACCGGTCAGACGGGCTCGACGGACAGCGAGCGACGACCGCCGCGCGCGGGCCGGGCGCCGCCCGCACCCGCGAGGTCCGTGCGCAGCTCGCGCGGCAGGGAGAACATGAGGTCCTCCGTCGCGGTGCGCACCTCCTCGACCGTGTCGAACCCGTGGGACGCGAGGAGGGCCAGCACGTCGTCGACGAGGATCTCAGGCACCGAGGCGCCCGAGGTCACGCCGACGCTCGTCGCGCCGTCCAGCCACGCCGGGTCCACCTCGGCGGCGCGGTCCACGCGGTACGACGCGCGGGCGCCCGCCTGGAGCGCGACCTCCACGAGACGCACCGAGTTCGAGGAGTTCGCGGAGCCGACGACGATGACGACGTCGGCGTCCGGCGCCAGCTTCTTCACGGCGACCTGACGGTTCTGCGTCGCATAGCAGATGTCGTCGCTCGGCGGGTCCTGGAGCGTGGGGAACTTCTCCCGCAGGCGACGCACGGTCTCCATGGTCTCGTCGACGGACAGGGTCGTCTGCGAGATCCACACGACCTTGTCGGGGTCGCGCACGACGACGTCGTCGACGTGGTCCGGGGAGTCGACGACCTGCACGTGGTCCGGCGCCTCGCCGGCGGTGCCCTCGACCTCCTCGTGGCCGGTGTGGCCGATGAGGAGGATGTCGTAGTCGTCCTTGGCGAAGCGCACGGCCTCCTTGTGCACCTTCGTCACGAGCGGGCACGTCGCGTCGATCGTGTCGAGGTTGCGCGCGGCGGCCGCGGCCTTGACCGCGGGCGAGACGCCGTGGGCGGAGAAGACGACGCGCGCGCCCTCGGGCACCTCGTCCGTCTCCTCGACGAAGATCGCGCCGCGCTCGCGCAGCGTCTCGACGACGTGCTTGTTGTGCACGATCTCCTTGCGCACGTACACGGGGGCGCCGTAGTGCTCGAGGGCCTTCTCCACCGCGACGACCGCGCGGTCGACCCCCGCGCAGTAGCCGCGCGGCGCAGCGAGCAGGACGCGCTTGGCGCCGGGGTGCGGGACGGTGGTCGCGGCGTCGGACGTGGGGGCGGGAGAGGCGCTCACGCGACCAGTCTAGGTGGCCGGGCCCGGCCCGCCCGGCCCGCTGTCCCGGCCGGTGCTCGACGCACCCCCGGCCTGCACAGGACCGTCACACTCCTGCCCGCGTGGGCGGCATGGGGCAGGCTGGGGGCGTGGCACTCCCCTCGTCCCCGCCCGCGGGCCCCGCCTCGCCCGGTGCGGGCCTGCCCGCGGACGCCGCGCCCGCGCGACAGGCGCTCCCCGCCCGGGCGCTGGAGACGTCGGCCGAGCACCCGTGGCCCGTGCGCCTGCTCTCGCGGAAGATGGAGCAGTACATCGAGAAGATGCCTCCGGTCTGGGTCGAGGGCCAGGTCGTCCAGCTCAACCGGAGACCGGGCACGCCCACCGCGTTCCTCACGCTCCGCGACACCGACCAGGACCTGTCCCTGCCCGTCTCCGCGGCCGCGCGCGTCCTCGACGGGACGCCGCTGGAGGAGGGGGCGCACGTCGTCGTCCACGCCAAGCCCGAGTTCTGGAGCAGGCGGGGCGTGCTCCAGCTGCGCGCGAGCGAGATCCGGCCGGTGGGCGTGGGCGAGCTGCTCGCCCGGGTCGAGCACCTCCGCCGCGTCCTCGCGGCCGAGGGGCTGTTCGACGCCGACCGCAAGCGCCCCCTCCCGTTCCTCCCCCGGGTCGTCGGCCTCGTCTGCGGGCGGGAGTCCAAGGCGGAGCACGACGTCGTGGTGAACGCCCGGGCGCGCTGGCCCGAGGTGCGGTTCGAGATCCGCGAGGTCGCGGTCCAGGGCGTGCACGCCGTGCAGCAGGTGGGCGACGCGATCCGGGAGCTCGACGCGCGGGCCGAGGTCGAGGTGATCGTCGTGGCGCGCGGCGGCGGGTCGGTCGAGGACCTCCTGCCGTTCTCGAACGAGGCGCTCGTGCGGGTCGCGGCGGCGTGCCGCACTCCCCTGGTGAGCGCGATCGGCCACGAGACGGACTGCCCGCTGCTGGACCTCGTCGCGGACCACCGTGCGTCGACGCCGACGGCGGCGGCGAAGCGGGTGGTGCCGGACGTCTCGGAGGAACGCGCCCGGCTGGGCCAGGCCCGGGTGCGGCTGCGGACCGCCGTCGCCACCCGGGTGGACCGCGAGCAGGCCCTGCTCGACGCCGTCCGGTCGCGACCCGTGCTCGCCGCGCCCCACGTGATGCTCGACGACCGCGCCGAGCGCGTGGCCGGGTTGCGGGACCGCGCGCGGCGCGCGCTCGACGTGCGGCTCGTCCGGGCGACCGGGGACGTCGGGCGGCTGGAGGCGCAGGTGCGTGCGCTCTCCCCGGCGTCGACCCTCGACCGGGGGTACGCCGTGGTCCAGCGCGCCGACGGCCACGTGGTCCGCGCGCCCGGCGACGTCGCGGCCGGTGACGCGCTGCGCGTGCGTCTCGCCGCCGGCGAGCTGGGCGCCCGGGTCGAGACGACCACCGTGCCCGACCCGTCCCGCCCGGCGACCGCCGGGCGACGTTCCCGTCCAGATGAGGTTGAATGACGCCGTGACTCACTCCGACAACGCTGTCAGCCCGGAGGTCTCCGCGCTGTCGTACGAGCAGGCCCGGGACGAGCTCGTCCAGGTCGTCGCCCGGCTCGAGACCGGCGGGGAACCGCTCGAGGACTCGCTCGCGCTCTGGGAGCGCGGCGAGGCGCTGGCCGCGCGCTGCCAGGAGTGGCTCGACGGCGCGCGCGACCGCCTCGACGCCGCCCGCGCCCGCGACGCCGAGCCCGCAGACGCCCCCGACGAGAGGACCGAGACGGACCGATGACCACCACGACCACCGACGACCCGCGACGCGCCCCCGAGGGGACCGTGCTCGTCGTGGGGGAGGCGCTCATCGACGTCGTGCACCGCGCCGACGGCAGCGTCGACGAGCTGCCCGGCGGCAGCCTCGCCAACGTGGCGCTCACCCTCGGTCGCCTCGGGCGGCCCGTCCGCCTCGCGACCTGGGTCGGCGACGACGACCGCGGCGACGTCCTGCGGACCTGGCTCGCCGGGTCGGACGTCGTGCTCACCCCCGGAAGCACCGCGGCGCCGTCGACGAGCGTCGCCACCGCGCACCTCGACGAGCACGGCGCGGCGACCTACGAGTTCGACCTCGGGTGGGACCTGCCGGACCCGACCGTCGTCCCGACGGGAACCGTCGCCGTCCACACCGGGTCGATCGCGGCCGTCCTCGAACCCGGGGCGTCCGCCGTCCGTCGTCTCGTCGCGGAGGCCCGGTCGACGGCGACGGTCACCTACGACCCGAACGCGCGCCCCGCGCTCATGGGCGACCCTGTCGCGGCCCGCGCACGGATCGAGGAGCTCGTCGCGCTCGCCGACGTCGTCAAGGTCAGCGACGAGGACCTCGCGTGGCTCGTCCCCGGGACCGACCCTCTCGACGTCGCACGCGCGTGGCGCGCCCTCGGCCCTGCCGTCGTCGTCGTGACGTTCGGCGGCGAGGGCGCCGTCGCGGTCACCGCGAACGACGAGCAGCGTGTCGCCGCGCCGCGCGTGCGCGTCGTCGACACCGTCGGCGCGGGCGACTCCTTCATGGGTGCCCTCGTCGACGGCCTGGGCGACGCCGGGCTCCTGGGGGCCGACCGCCGCGAGGCCCTGCGCGCCGTCGACCCCACGACCCTGCGCACCGTCCTGGAGCGCTGCGTCGCCGTCGCCGCCGTCACGGTCTCCCGCGCCGGCGCCAACCCCCCGCGCCGCGCCGAGCTGCCCCCCGCTTGACCGCGACCCGTAAGGCATCACAGCGACCGAGCCTGATGAACTGAGGACCCATAGGGCAGGTCGCCGCGGGCGCGGGTCGCGTCGCCACGCGAAGGTGCGGCCGTCGCGGAGGGCGTGGGCTGGGTGCGCGAGCGCGGGTCGTAGCACCACGCGCAGAAGGTGCGGCCGTCACGGAGGGCGTGGGCAGGGTTCGAGGGCGCGGGTCGTGGCGGGTCTGGCGGGAGCCCGCGAGGGACGAGCGGGCGGATGGGAGACCCGCGCCCTCGAACCCGGCCCGCGCCCGAACCCGGCCCGAACCAGTCAAGCCCGCGCCCGGACGAGGCTCAGACCTGCGCGTCCTGCTTCTGCGCCCGCTCCATCGAGCGCTTGCGGTCCTCCACGTTCTCGTCCTCGATCCGCTGCGCCTCGTCCTCGTCGCGGGTGAGGTTCTCGCTCGTCTCGGGATCGAACACGAGCATCTTGGTGGGGTCGAACCACAGCTCGGTGGTGTCGCCGTCGCGCACCCGGGACTGGGAGTCGAGGGCGACGACGAACTGCGTGCGCAGCCCCTCGCCGTCGAGCTCGCGGTCGAGCTCCTCGAGCTGGCCCTTCACGGACTCGTGCATGTCGAAGGGGACGTACGCGTAGAGCTCGGCACCGAGCCACTCGGTGACGTCGATCTGCGCCTCGAAGGTGTGCCCGCGGTCCTTCTTCGACGGGTCGACGAGGCGTGAGTCCTCGAAGTGCTCGGGGCGGAGGCCGACGATGACGAGCTCGCGGTCGCCGACGGCGTCGCGCACGGCGTCGGGGAGGTCGAACTCGCCGAAGGGGAGCGTGATGCGTCCTCCGGAGACCTCGCCGGGAAGGAAGTTCATGGGGGGTGTGCCGATGAACCCGGCGACGAACAGGTTGACGGGCTGCTCGTAGAGCCCGCGGGGGCTCGCGACCTGCTGGAGGACGCCGCGGCGCAGGACGGCGACGCGGTCGCCGAGGGTCATGGCCTCGGTCTGGTCGTGGGTGACGTAGACGGTGGTGGTGCCGAGGCGGCGCTGGAGGCGGGCGATCTCGGTGCGGGTCTGTCCGCGGAGCTTGGCGTCGAGGTTCGAGAGGGGTTCGTCGAAGAGGAACGCCTTGGCGTCGCGGACGATCGCGCGGCCCATGGCGACGCGTTGGCGCTGGCCGCCGGACAGGTTGGCGGGCTTGCGGTCGAGGTGCTCGCGCAGGTCGAGCATGGCGGCGGCGCGTTCGACCTTCTCGCGGATCTCCTCCTCGCTGTGCCTGCCCTTCGCGAGCCGGAGGGGGAAGGCGATGTTCTCGGCGACGGTGAGGTGCGGGTAGAGGGCGTAGTTCTGGAACACCATGGCGAGGTCGCGCTCGCGCGGCGCTTTCTCGTTGACGCGGGTGCCGTCGATCTCGAGCTCGCCGGACGTGATGTCCTCGAGGCCGACGATCATGCGCAGCACGGTCGACTTCCCGGACCCGGAGGGTCCGACGAGGATGACGAACTCGCCGTCGGCGATGTCGAGGTTGACCTTGTCGACGGCGAGGAAGCCGTCTCCGTAGCGCTTGACGATGTCCGTGAGGGTGATCGACGCCATCAGGGCTCTCCTCGGTGTCGGCGGGGGCGGGGCGGGTGCGGGGTGCTCATCCCTTCACCGCTCCCTGGGTCAGTCCGGAGACGATCTGGCGCTGGAACAGCACGACGAGCACGACGACGGGGATCGTCACGACGACGGCGGCGGCGGAGATCGCGCCTGTGGGTTCTTCGAAGTAGGACGCGCCGGTGAAGAACGCGAGCGCGGCGGGAACGGGCCGGGCGGCGTTGGTGGAGGTGAGCGAGATGCCGTAGACGAAGTCGTTCCACGCGATGAAGAACGCGATGAGCGCGGTGGTGAACACCCCGGGGGCGGCGAGGGGCACGATGGCCTTGCGGAACGCCTGCCACGGGGTGGCGCCGTCGACCTGGGCGGCCTGCTCGAGCTCCCAGGGGATCTGCCGGAAGAACGCGGCGAGGGTCCAGATGGAGATCGGGAGGGTGAGCGACAGGTAGGGGATGATCAGGCCGATCCAGGTGTCGTAGAGCCCGATGTTGCGCCAGAGGTTGAACAGCGGGGTGACGATCGACACGACGGGGAAGATCGAGACGCCGAGCGCGGTGGTGAGGATGAGCCGCTTGCCGGGGAAGTCGAGCCGGGCGATCGCGTAGGCGCAGAGGGTGGCGAGGACGACGGCGATGACGGTCGCGATGAGGGAGATGCCGATGGAGTTGCGCAGGGCGGAGAGGAAGAGGTCCTGCGCGGACCCTCCGGTGGCGAGGATCTGCTCGTAGTTGTCGGTGCTCCACCGTGGGGGCAGGAACGTCCCGGAGTTGAGGTCGGAGGACGACTTGAAGCTCGTCATGAAGATCGACAGGACGGGGAACAGGGCACCGACGAGCACGACGACGGTGATGACGGCCCACCAGATCTTGGCCCGGGTGCTCAGGACGCTGCCCATCACTTCTCCCCTCTCGCGCCGGCGAGGTCGACCTTGAAGAGCTTGATCGCCACGAAGCAGATGAGCACGACGCACAGGAACAGCAGGACGGAGATCGCGGATCCCATGCCGATCTGGAGCTGGCCGATGGACGTGCGGTAGGCGAGCAGGGAGAGAACCTCGGTGTTGTTCGCGCCGTTGGTCATGATGAAGACGTTGTCGAAGATGCGGAACGCGTCGAGCGCCCGGAAGAGGACGGCGACCATGATGGCGGCCTTCATGTTGGGCACGATGACACGGGTGAACCGCTGCCAGGCCGTCGCGCCGTCGACCTTGGCGGCCTCCTCGAGGTCGCCGGGGACCTGGGCGAGGCCGGCGAGGAGCAGCAGGGAGATGAAGGGCGTGGTCTTCCAGACCTCGGACGCGATGATGACGAAGAGGCTGGTGCCCTGCTGGGCGAACCAGTTGAGGTCGGGCCCGACGCCAGGCACCCAGTCGAACCAGTTGTTGACGTACCCCGTGGTGATGTCGAAGGCGTAGAACCACGCGAACGCCGAGACGACGGTGATGATGCCGTAGGGGACGAGGGTCGCGGTGCGCAGGAGCCCGCGCAGCCTCCTGATCGCGCGGTGCATGACGAGCGCGAGGGCGAAGCCGAGGACGAGCTCGATCGCGACGGTGACGACCGTGATGAACAGGGTGACCCCGAGGTCCCGCCACCAGACGGGGTCGGTGAGGATGACGACGTAGTTGCTCAGCCCGACGAACGCGCGGTCGTCGGGCGCGGTGAGCTTGTAGTTGAACAGCGAGTCGTAGAACGCCTGGAGGATCGGGTAGAGGGTGACGGCGAGCATGACGACGAACGCGGGCCCGGCGAGGTACCAGCCGAGGCGGGCCTCGGCGCGCGCCCTGTCGCTGCGCGCAGCCTTGGCGGCGCGTTCTTCGGAACCGTCGTCGAGCCCGACGTCCCTGGCACTTCCCGGGATCGTGGTGCTCACAGCAGTCGCTCCCCTCGCAGCACGGCGGTGATGAACTCGGTGGACTGCTGTGGCGTGGTGTCGGGGTCGACGTCGGACGGCGGGTACCACGTCTGCTGGATGCCGGTCGAGACCTCGTTGTAGAACGGCGTCTGCGGGCGGGGCGCGGCCTGGTCGAGCGACTCGCGGATGACGTCGTACATGGGGAACGCCTCTTGGACGTCGGGGTCCTCGTACGCCTCGGTGTTCGACGCGGGGTTCCCGTTCGTCACGAAGTACTCGGCCTGGTTCTCGGGACTGACGATGCACTCGGTCGCCTGGTACGCGAGATCGGGGTGCGCGCCGAACGCCCCGACGCCGAGGCTGATGCCGCCGTAGGGCGGGCGCGACTCCTCGCCCTCGACGGTCCGCGGGTAGAGCGCCCACCCGATGTCGTCGAGGAGACCCTGGTCGAGCGACCCGTCGTCGACGGCGGTGGCGGTGGACGACCACACGAACGGCCAGTTGACCATGAACGACCCGCGGTCCCCCTGGAAGAGGGTGAGGGACGCGGGCTCGTCCTCGCTCGGCAGGCCGGGCCCGCCGACGCCGGACGTGCCGATCTCGCCGACGATCGCGGCCGCGGCCTCCCCGGCCTCGGACTCCAGGCCGAGCTGCAGCTCGTCCGCGGGGGCCTCCGGGTCCTCGATGATCTGGCCGCCGCCGCCCGCGACGAGCGCGTTGACCCAGACCGTCAGGGACTCGGCCTTGGCGCCCTGGACGGCGAGCAGCGCGTCCTGGTCCTGCGCGGCCTGCGTGATCTGCTCCCACGTGACCGGGCCGGACATGTCGAGTCCCGCTGCCTCGGCGACGGACTTGCGGTACCAGAGGAGCTGGGTGTTGGCCCAGAACGGGATCGCGACGAGCTCCTCCTTCCAGGTCGACGCGTCGATCGCGCCCTGCACGACGTCCTGCGTCGTGGCGTCCGCGACGTCCTGCGGGACCGGTGCGAGGAAGCCCGCCTCGGCGAACTCGGCGATGAACACGGGGTCGAGGCTCATGAGGTCGATCGAGCCGTCCTTGGCGGCGAGGCGGCGCGCGAGCTGCTCGCGCTGCGACGCGGCGTCGCGCGGCAGGAGCTCCGTGGTGACCCGGTAGGCGCCGTCGGCCTCCTCGGTGCAGCGGGCCGCGATCTCGGCCTGCCCGCCGGCGTCGGGGTTGATGTACCACGTGAGCACCGGCGTGCCGGAGTCCCCCGGTCCGCAGGCGGCGAGCGGCGCGAGGACCGCGAGTGCCGCCAGGGCGGCGAGCGGGCGGGTGCGTCGACGCACGGGCGGCTCCCTTCGTCGCGGGCTCATCGGCTCGGCGGCCGGAGCCGCTCCTCCCATGGCTACACCCGACCGGGTCGGCTCGCCACGCGAACGGCTCTCACCTGCGGCGTCGCGGTGCGCGATGATGGGCACCATGACTGCGACGGCGAACGAGCGCCCCCTGACCCCGACCGACGCCTGGGCGACCCTGCGGGCCGGCAACGACCGGTTCGTCGCGGACGCTCCCCTGCACCCCTCCCAGGGCGCGGACCGACGCCGCGAGACGTCGACCGGGCAGCACCCGCACACCGTCGTGTTCGGGTGCTCGGACTCGCGCGTCGCCGCGGAGATCATCTTCGACCAGGGCCTCGGCGACACGTTCGTGGTCCGCACCGCGGGCCACGTCGTCGACACGACCGTCATCGGCTCCATCGAGTACGGCGTCGAGGTGCTCGGCACCCCGCTCGTCGTGGTCCTCGGTCACGACTCGTGCGGCGCGGTGGGCGCGGCGGTGAACACGCTCACCACGGGGGCGCAGGCGGACGGGTTCGTGCGTGCCGTCGTCGACCGCGTCATCCCGTCGATCGCGAAGATCACGAGCGCGGGCGGCGGGTCGCTGGAGAGCATCGACCCCGACGTCCTGCGACGCGAGCACGTGCGCAACACGGTCGACATGCTGCACTCCTACTCGGCGGGGCTCGCCGCCGCCGTGGCCGAGGGACGCTGCGCGATCGTCGGCGTCGAGTACGACCTCGCGGAGGGTCGGGCCCGGCTCGTCGACGTCGTCGGCGAGGTGGGCGAGGCGCCCGTCCAGGACGCCTGAGCGTCCCGGCCGTCGCGGGCCGGGCGGGTTGCGGACGGCCTCCTGCCGTGCGGCAGGATGGCCCCATGACTGCAACCCCCGAGGCCCGCGACGCCGCGGCCGGCGACGCCACGCCCGAGTACCGGATCGAGCACGACACGATGGGTGAGGTGCGCGTCCCCGCGCACGCCCTGTACCGCGCGCAGACGCAGCGCGCCGTCGAGAACTTCCCCATCTCCGGCACCCCGCTCGAGCGCGGCCACATCGAGGCCCTCGCCCGCGTGAAGAAGGCCGCCGCGCGCGCCAACGCCGAGCTCGGCGTCCTCGACGAGGACGTCGCCGCCGCGATCGTCGCCGCCGCCGACGAGGTCGCCTCCGGCGTCCACGACGAGCACTTCCCCGTCGACGTGTTCCAGACGGGCTCCGGGACGTCGTCGAACATGAACACCAACGAGGTGCTCGCGACGCTCGCGACCCGCTCGCTGGGTCGCGACGTGCACCCCAACGACCACGTCAACGCGTCGCAGTCGTCGAACGACGTCTTCCCGACGTCGGTGCACGTCGCCGCGACCGCAGGTGTCGTGCGTGACCTCGTCCCCGCCCTGGAGCACCTCGCGGGCGAGCTCGAGGCGAAGGCGAGCGAGTTCGCGACGGTGGTGAAGTCGGGTCGTACCCACCTCATGGACGCGACCCCGGTGACGCTCGGCCAGGAGTTCGGCGGGTACGCCGCCGCGATCCGCTACGGGGTCGAGCGCCTGCAGGCGGCCCTCCCCCGCGCCGCGGAGGTCCCCCTCGGCGGCACGGCCGTCGGCACGGGTATCAACACCCCGGCGGGCTTCCCGCAGCGCGTCATCGCCCTCCTCGTCGAGGACACGGGCCTGCCGATCACCGAGGCGCGCGACCACTTCGAGGCGCAGTCCTCGCGCGACGGGCTCGTCGAGCTCTCCGGCGCGCTGCGCACCGTCGCCGTGTCCCTGACGAAGATCTGCAACGACCTGCGCTGGATGGGCTCCGGCCCGAACACCGGCCTCGGCGAGATCTTCATCCCCGACCTGCAGCCGGGCAGCTCGATCATGCCGGGCAAGGTCAACCCCGTCGTGCCGGAGGCCGTCCTCATGGTGGCGGCGCGCGTCGTCGGCAACGACGCGACGGTCGCCTGGGCCGGTGCGAGCGGCTCCTTCGAGCTCAACGTGCAGATCCCCGTCATCGCCCAGGGCGTGCTGGAGTCGGTCCGCCTCCTCGCCAACGCCTCGCGCGTCCTCGCCGACAAGACCGTCGCCGGGATCACCGCGAACGTCGAGCGCGCCCTCGCCCTCGCCGGGTCGTCGCCGTCGATCGTCACGCCCCTCAACCGCGTCATCGGCTACGAGGCCGCTGCGAAGGTCGCGAAGCACTCCGTGCAGGAGGGCGTCACGGTGCGTCAGGCCGTGATCGACCTCGGGTTCGTCGAGCGCGGCGAGGTCACCGAGGCCCAGCTCGACGCCGCCCTCGACGTCCTGTCGATGACGCGCCCGCCCCAGGCCTGACCGCTCCGCCCACGCCGGCCGGGCCGCCCCCGACCACGAGGTTGCTGTCGTTCTCGGCTCGTTGACGACAGCAACCTCGTGCTCGACGGCGAGCGGGTCCGTTCTCGAGGCGACGGCCGGGCGAGGCGCGGGGTGAGGGACGGGGCGGGGCGCCGGTCTCAGACCTCGATCGACTCCAGCATCTCGGTGACGAGCGCCGCGACGGGCGACCGCTCGGACCGCGTGAGCGTCACGTGGGCGAACAGCGGGTGGCCCTTGAGCGCCTCGATGACGGCGGCGACGCCGTCGTGCCGGCCGACGCGCAGGTTGTCGCGCTGGGCCACGTCGTGCGTGAGGACGACGCGCGAGGACTGCCCGATGCGCGACAGCACCGTGAGGAGCACGTTGCGTTCGAGCGACTGGGCCTCGTCGACGATGACGAACGCGTCGTGCAGGGACCGGCCGCGGATGTGCGTGAGCGGCAGCACCTCGAGCATCTCGCGGTCGATCACCTCGTCGAGGACGGACGGGGAGACGAGCGCGCCGAGCGTGTCGTAGACGGCCTGCGCCCAGGGGTTCATCTTCTCGGCCTCGGAGCCCGGGAGGTAGCCGAGCTCCTGCCCGCCGACCGCGTAGAGGGGCCGGAACACGACGACCTTGCGGTGCTGGCGGCGCTCCATGACGGCTTCGAGGCCGGCGCAGAGCGCGAGCGCGGACTTGCCGGTCCCGGCGCGGCCGCCGAGGGAGACGATGCCGACGCTCTCGTCGAGCAGCAGGTCGATGGCGACGCGCTGCTCGGCGGACCGCCCGTGCAGCCCGAACACCTCGCGGTCGCCGCGGACGAGCTGGACGTGCTTGTCGGCGGTGACCCGGCCCAGCGCGGAGCCGCGCGGCGAGTGGACGACGAGGCCGGTGTGGCAGTGCAGCGGGCCGGCCGCCTCCGCGACGGCGGGGTCGAGGCTCGCGACCTCGACGGATTCGTGCTCCCACAGGGCGGCCATCTGCTCGTCGGTGAGGTCGACCTGGCTCATCCCGGTCCACCCGGAGTCGACGGCCAGCTCGTGCCGGTACTCCTCGGCGCGCAGTCCGACGGCGGACGCCTTGACGCGCATCGGCAGGTCCTTGGACACGACGGTGACGTCGTGACCCTCGGACGCGAGGTTGGCCGCGACGGACAGGATGCGCGTGTCGTTGTCGCCGAGGCGGAAGCCGGCGGGCAGCACGGCGGGGTCCGTGTGGTTGAGCTCGACGCGCAGCGTGCCGCCGGCGTCGCCGACGGGGATGGGGGCGTCGAGGCGCCCGTGCTTCACCCGCAGGTCGTCGAGCATGCGCAGCGCGCTGCGGGCGAAGTACCCGAGCTCGGCGTGGTGGCGCTTGGCCTCGAGCTCGGTGACGACGACGACGGGCAGCACGACGTCGTGCTCGGCGAAGCGGCCGATGGCGCGCGGGTCGCTCAGCAGGACCGAGGTGTCGACGACGAACGTCCGGAGCCCGTCGGCCGGACCGCCGTCGGGGGTGGTGCTGGGGGTGGGTGAGGTGTGGACCACGGGGGCTCCCCTCCGGCGCGCGAACGCCGTGCTCTTCCAGGGCGTGGCAGGCGACCGGCCGATGAGCCGCAGGTGCCGCGGCTCAGCAGCGCCGGTGCCGGCCCTCCTGAGCGGAGCGTGAACCCCATCGGCTGGCCTCCCGGAGGACGGCGGTGGTGCCGTCCGTCCCTCGCGAAACTACGCCCGTGTGATTCGGATCACCAGCCCTGCGTGCCCGTGTCGCCGAGGTTTAACCCGCCGTTCACGCACGCCGGAGACGTCGGGCGGGGGCCTCTCAGTGCTCGGGGCGCCGGGCGGACATGGCCAGGGCGCACACGAGTCCCACGACGAGGACGGCTGCGGTGACGGCGAGCGTCTGCCCGACGGCGGTGGCGAACCCCTGGTGGACCGCGACCGTGGCGGCGTCGGTCACCTGGCGCGCGACGTCGTCGGGCACCCCGGGCGGGAGCTCGAACGACCCGCTCTGGGCGCCCTGCAGGGACCCGGCGCCCGCGAAGGCGTCGACGAACTGCTGCCGGAACGCGGCGGGCAGGGTGGCCGCGGCGTCGCGCGCAGCGGCGGGCAGCTCGACGGCGAGGCGTGCGGTGAGCGTCGCGACGACCGCCGCCGACCCGATGACGCCGCCCACCTGGCGGGTCGTGTTGAAGGCGCCCGCACCCGCGCCCGCGGTGGCGTGGTCGAGCCCGGACGTGGCGAGGTTCGCGAGGGGCGAGAAGACGCACCCGGTGCCGAGGCCGAACAGGGCCATGGGCGCCACGATCGTCGTGACCGCGACGCCGGGCGCGACGACCGCCGCGAGCCACCCGATCGCCACGGCGAGCACCGCGAATCCCGTCGCGACGACCCACTTCGGCGGGATCCGGTCGGACAGCCGCCCGGCGAGGGGCGCGACGACCCCGGACACGAGCGAGCCCGGCAGGTTCACGAGGGCGGCGTGCAGCGGCGACAGGCCGAGGATCGACTGCAGGAAGAGGGTCAGCGGGAAGAAGATGCCGATCATCGCGAACGACACGGACATGCCCGCGACGTTCGCGAGGGAGAAGTTCCGCGAGCGGAAGAGCCGCAGCGGCAGGAGCGCGTCGTCCCCGAGCCGGCGCTGCCACAGGACGAAGCCGACGAGCACGACGAGACCCACGACGACGAGACCCCAGACGGTGACGGGGCCGGCGATCGTCCCCCAGTCGTACGTCTCACCCTCCTGGAGCCCGAACACGACGGCGAAGAGCCCGACGACGGACAGCACGACGCCGACGACGTCGAACGGTCGCCGGTTCGTCGCGAGGCGCGGGAGCCGGGAGAGCGCGAGCCAGAGCGCGACGACGCCGACGGGGACGTTGACGAAGAAGATCCACTCCCAGCCCCACGTCTCGACGAACACGCCGCCGAGCAGGGGGCCCGCGATGGTCGCGACGCCCGCGGTCGCGCCCCACAGCCCCATCGCGGCGCCGCGCTGACGCGGCGGGAACACGCGCGTGATCATCGCCATGGTCTGCGGCGTCATGAGGGCGGCGCCGACGCCTTGGACGACGCGCGCGGCGATCAGCGTGCCGATCGACCCGGACAGCCCGCACCACGCGGACGCGAGCGTGAACACGGCGAGACCCGCGACGAACACGCGCCCGGGGCCGAACCGGTCGCCGAGCCGCCCGGACAGCAGCAGGAGCACCGCGAACGAGAGCAGGTAGGCGCTGTTCACCCAGCCGACGGCGACGAGCGACGCGTCGAGCTCGCGCTGGAGGGTGGGCACGGCGATGTTCACGATCGTCGTGTCGACCATGATCATGAAGAAGCCGAGGATGAGCGGCGGCAGGACGCTCCACGCGCTGCGGCCGTGCAGGTCGACGAGCGGCACGACGCGCGAGCCGGAGCCGGGCGCGTCCGTGGTGCGGGGCTCGGCGCCCGGGGTGGGAGTGGTCACGGGGTCTCCTGGGGTGGGCGTGCGTGCGTCGCGTCGTGGTGGGGCGCGTCGTCGGGGAGCGTGAGGGCGTCGAGGGTGGGGCGGAACTCCGCGGCGGGCGCCTCGGTCCAGCTCAGGTCTCCGGACGCGACCGCCCCGGTGGTCGCGTCGAGCCACGCGATCTCCGCCTCGACCTGGTGCAGCTCGTACGACGCGTCGAGCAGGTACCGGCGGGGCAGGCCGCGCGCGACGACGGCGTCGAGCCGTTCGCGCACGCCGTCGACAGCCGCGGCGAGCGCCGCGCGGCGTTCGCGCAGCAGGGCGAGGGCGTCGTCGCGCGGCAGGTCGTGCAGGAGCGCGAGACCGACGGGGAACACGGGGTACTCGGACGGGGTCTGCCGCACGAGGTCGCGGGTGCGGGACTCGTGCGCGGCACGCCCGGCGGCGGTGATGGCGTAGACGGTCCGCTCGGGCCGGTTGCCGTCGCGGTGCACCCCGGTGCGCTCGACGAGGCCGTCGCGCTCCAGCCGGTCGACGGCGTGGTAGACGGCGCCGGGGTTGAGCCGAACGAGGCGGTCGTCGCGGCGTCTGCGCAGGCGGCACAGCATCTCGTAGGGGTGCATGGGCTGCTCGCGCAGGACGGCGAGGACGAGGGTCGCCGTGGGGCTGAGGCGAGGGGCGGGCACGGCGGTCTCCGGAGGGGGACGAGGCAGGACAGGTGGCGCCAGCGCATCGCGGGGGCGCAGGACCGGACGGTCCCACAAGGCCCCGTGCGGAATATTCAGTTCGGAATATACGCCCGCGACGGCGGGCCCGTCGACCCCGCTCGCACCCCCGACGCCACGCGCGTAGGTTCACCGGACATGAGCGTCACCGACCTGCTCGACCTCGACGCCACCGCGCTCGCCGCCGCGCTCCGCACCGGCGACACCTCTCCGACCGAGGTGCTCGACGCCACGCTGGACGCCGCCGCGCAGGTGGGCGCCGCCGTCGGCGCGTTCACGGTCCTCGCCGCCGAGCACGCCCGCGCGCAGGCGAGCACCGCCGAAGCCGCGCTCGTCGCGGCACGGCGAGCGGGCGACGTCGGGCGCTCCCCCGCCACGAGCCCCGGTGCCCTGCCGCCGTTCCTCGGCGTGCCGTGCCCGGTGAAGGACCTGACCATGGTCGAGGGCGTGCCGATGCGCGCCGGCTCGGCCGCGATCGACGCGTTCCTCGCCCCGGTCGACGACGGGGTGGTCACGCTCCTGCGTGCCGCCGGGACCGTCATGGTCGGCAAGACGACGACGCCCGAGCTCGGCCTGCCCTGCTACACCGAGCCCGACGTCGGCCCCACCGCCCGCACCCCGTGGGACCTCGACCGGTCCGCCGGCGGGTCCAGCGGGGGCGCCGCGGCCGCCGTCGCGGCGCGCGTCGTCCCCGTGGCGCACGGGAGCGACGGCGGCGGGTCGCTGCGCATCCCCGCGAGCGCGTGCGGGCTCGTCGGGCTCAAGCCGTCCCGCGGGCTCGTCAGCCCCGGCCCGCACGGGGTCGACGGCGCGGGGCTCGCCACCCACGGCGTCCTCACCCGCTCCGTGCGCGACACCGCGGCGTTCCTCGACGTCCTCGCCCGGCCGTGGCCCGGCGACACCTTCACCGCGCGGCTCGACGCCCCGCCCGCCGGGCGCCCGCTCCGCGTCGGCCTGCTGCTCGACCCCGTCATCTCCGCCGACGCGCCCGTGCACCCCGACTGCTCCGGCGCGGCACGAGCCACAGCGACGCTCCTGGAGGACCTCGGCCACGACGTCGTCGAGATCCCCCCGCCGTTCGGCGCGGACCGGTGGGACGCCTTCGCGGCGCTGTGGTCCGTCGGCGCGCTCCAGGCACCCGTCCCCGCCGACCGCGAGCACCTCCTCGTCCCCCTGACCCGCTGGCTGCGCGAGCGCGGTCGCAGCGCCACCGGGCTCGAGCACGCGACCGCGCTCGTCGAGGTGCAGCGGCTCACCCGCGACGTGGCCGCCGCGTGGGAGGGGCTCGACGTCGTGCTCTCCCCCACCCTCGCCCAGCCGCCCGCGCTCGTCGGCACGCAGCGCGACGACGCCGACCCCGCCGCCGACTTCGCCGCGCAGACCGCGTTCACGCCCTGGACGAGCGTGTGGAACCTCACGGGCCGCCCCGCGATCTCCCTCCCCCTCGGCGAGGCGCAGGTCGCCGGCCGGGGTCACACGAGCCGGACCGTGCCCGTGGGCGTCATGCTCGGCGCCGACCACGGCCAGGACGCGCTCCTGCTCGACCTCGCAGCGCGACTGGAGGACGCCGCACCGTGGGCCGACCGCCGCCCGGGGCCGACACCGTGACCGTCTACGTCGCGCTCCTGTTCGCGGTCAACGTCGGCGGCCGGAAGGTCCCGTCGACCAGGCTGCGCGAGCTCGCCGGCGACCTCGGCCTCGGGGACGCCCGCACCGTCGTCAACAGCGGCAACCTCGTCGTCACGCCGGGCACGTCGGGCGTCACCGGGCCCGACGACGTCGCGCGCCTCGTCCGCGGCGGCGTCGCCGACCGCTTCGGCGTCGACGCGGCCGTCGCCGTCCTGACCGCGGAGCGCCTGCGCAAGGTCGTGCTCGGCAACCCGTTGCCCGACGACGCGCGCGACCGCCCCGCGGCGCTGCTCGTCCACGTCGGCGAGTTCCCCGTCGACCCGGACGCCGCCGCGGCGATCGACGCGCGCCCGGGGAAGGAGCGAGCCGCCGTCGCGAACGGCGTCCTCTACGTCGCCTATCCGGACGGCGTCGGCCGCTCGACGCTCACCACCGCCACCCTCACCCGGGCCGCCGGGACCCCCGTCACCGGCCGCAACTGGAACACCACCACCCGCCTCCTCGCCCTCGCCGACGAGCTCGCCGACACCTGACCCCGCCCCCGCCCGCGAGGGAGCACCGCAGTCCGCCGAGGGAGTACCCAGGTGCGCCGGCAACGGCCCAGTCCCTGGTCGGTCCTGCCCGACGGCGAGCAGTCACCAGGGTGGGACGGCACCGGGAGGGGTCGGTGGGGCGCCGCGTCGTGGCGGGTCTGGCGGGAGCCGCGAGGAACGAGCGGCGGAGGGAAGACGCGGCGCCCCACCCACCCCGACACCCGAGGCGACCACGCGCCGTCGGGCACGAGAACCCCGGTACTCCCCCGGCCAACCCCGGTACTACCTCGCGCGACCAGGGTCTTCCCTCGCGGACGCCGGACACGTCGGCGGCGGGCGGCGTCGGACCGGTAAGATCGAGCACCGGTGTGCCGGGAAGTCTGGTCGGCCACGGACCCCGCGACGCCGGGCCGTGCCATGCTCTCCCCGACCCCAGGAGCACGATGTCCCACGCCCCTGCACCTTCCACCCCGCCCTCCGCCCTGGCGCGCGTCCGCCGGTGGGCGAGCCGTGAGACGACGGGCGGCGCGTTGCTCATCGGCGCGGCGATCCTCGCGCTCGTGTGGGCGAACTCACCGTGGCGCGATGCCTACATCACCCTCTCGGACACGGTCGTCGGACCGTCGTCCCCGCTGCACCTCGACCTGAGCCTGGAGGCGTGGGCGGCCGACGGCCTGCTCGCGATCTTCTTCTTCGTCGTCGGGCTGGAGCTCAAGCACGAGTTCGTCGCGGGGAGCCTGCGCAACCCGAAGCAGGCGGGCGTGCCGATGCTCGCGGCAGTGGGCGGCATGGCGGTGCCCGCGCTGATCTTCGTGGTCGTCCTCATGGTGACGGGCGACTCCTCCGCGCTGCACGGTTGGGCGATCCCCACCGCGACGGACATCGCGTTCGCGCTCGGCGTGCTCGCGGTGTTCGGCCGTGGTCTGCCGGCGGCGATCCGCACGTTCCTGCTCACGCTGGCCGTCGTCGACGACCTGCTCGCGATCATCATCATCGCGATCTTCTACACGGCCGACCTGGACTGGACGTTCCTCGGCCTGTCGTTCGCCGCCGTCGCGCTGTACGCGCTGCTGGTGCGCTCGCGCCGCCCGCGCTGGTGGTTCCTGCTCCCGGTCGCGCTCGTCGCGTGGGCGTTCATGCACGAGTCGGGGGTCCACGCGACGATCGCGGGCGTGCTGCTCGGCTTCATGGTGCCGGCGGTCGCGGTGCACGGCGAGGCCGATTCCCGCACGCACCGGTACGAGGCCGCGATCCGGCCCGTCTCGCAGGGGATCGCGCTGCCGGTGTTCGCGTTCTTCGCCGCGGGCGTGACGTTCGTCGGGGGCGACGAGGGCCTGTCCGGGATCCTGGCCCAGCCCGTGGTCCTCGCCATCGTGCTCGGCCTCGTGCTCGGCAAGCTCGTCGGCGTGCTGGGCGTGACCGCCCTCGTCACGCGCGTGACGCCGCTGCGCCTCGCTGCCGGCATCGGTGTGCGCGACCTCCTGCCGGTCGGGTTCCTCGCCGGGATCGGGTTCACCGTGTCGCTCCTCATCGCGGAGCTGTCCTACCCCGACGCGATCCACACGGACGGCGCGAAGATCGCGATCCTCGTCGCGTCGACCCTCGCCGCCGTGCTCGCCGCGCTCACGCTGCGCTGGGACGCGAAGCGTGCCCGCACGAACGACATGAACCGCGACGACCTCCCCGACAACGTGACGGACTTCATCGGCGACGAGAAGGACCGCCTCGAGCACTGAGCCGCGGCAGCCCCGTCCGACGGGCGGTGCCCGACCACCGGTCGGGC
>NZ_JAJBZH010000003.1:249293-435369 GCF_020551945.1 Cellulosimicrobium marinum
CCACGGACGCTCTCGACGGGCCATGATCGACCTACGAGTTCCGTGCGGCACCGGCGCCGCACGGTGGTAGGTCGTCGCCCACCACCCCCGGGCGACGACCCCGACGAGGAGGTCGCGCCATGAGCCTGACGAGCCCACCCGTTCCCCCGCCCACCGCGCCGCGAACACCGCCGCGACCCGGGAGAGGCCTAGACAAGGTCGTCGCCTCGGCGGCCGAGGCCGTCGCGGACGTGCCCGACGGCGCGTCGCTCGCCGTCGGCGGGTTCGGCCTGTGCGGGAACCCGATCGCGCTCGTCGAGGCGTTGCTCGCCCAGGGCACCCGGGACCTGTGGGTCGTGAGCAACAACTGCGGCGTCGACGACTGGGGGCTCGGCGTGCTGCTCGCCGCGGGCCGCATCCGGAAGATGACGAGCTCGTACGTGGGCGAGAACAAGGAGTTCGAGCGTCAGTTCCTCTCGGGCGAGCTCGAGCTGGAGCTCACGCCGCAGGGCACGCTCGCCGAGAAGCTGCGCGCCGGGGGCGCGGGCGTCGCGGGCTTCTGGACGCGCACGGGCGTTGGCACGCAGGTCGCCGACGGCGGTCTCCCCCAGCGGTACGACGGCGCGGGCGGCGTCGCGCTGGCCAGCGCGCCCAAGGAGGTGCGCACCTTCGGGGTCGGGCCCCGCCGGCGCGACGGGTCGTACGCCGAGGAGGCCGAGTTCGCCCTCGAGGAGGCGATCACGACGGACTTCGCGCTCGTGCACGCGCGGCGCGGGGACCGGTACGGCAACCTCGTGTTCCACCGCTCCGCGCGCAACTTCTCCCCCCTCGCCGCGATGGCGGGCCGCGTGTGCGTCGCGCAGGTGGAGGAGCTCGTCGAGCCCGGTGAGATCGACCCCGACGACGTGCACCTGCCGGGCGTGTTCGTGCACCGCGTCGTCGAGGTCGGTCCCGACGCGCCGAAGCGTATCGAGCGCCGCACGGTCCGCCCGGGCGCCCCGAACCACGGGGCCGGGCCCGCGCCGTCGGGCACCACGACCGTGACGGAGGGCTGAGCCGTGCCGCTGACCCGCGACGAGATGGCCGCGCGCGCCGCGCGCGAGCTCGCCGACGGCTGGTACGTCAACCTCGGCATCGGCCTGCCGACGCTCGTGCCCAACCACGTCCCGGCGGACAAGCACCTCGTGCTGCAGTCGGAGAACGGGCTGCTCGGCGTCGGGCCCTACCCCGCCGAGGACGAGGTCGACCCCGACCTCATCAACGCGGGCAAGGAGACCGTGACGCTCCTGCCGGGAGCAGCGGTCTTCGACTCCGCGACGAGCTTCGGGATGATCCGGGGCGGCAAGATCGACGCCGCGATCCTCGGCGGCATGCAGGTCTCCGAGAACGGTGACCTCGCCAACTGGATGATCCCCGGGAAGATGGTCAAGGGGCCCGGCGGGGCGATGGACCTCGTGCACGGCGCCGCGCGCGTCGTCGTGCTCATGGAGCACGTCGCGCGCGACGGCTCGCCCAAGCTCCTGCGCTCGTGCACGCTGCCGCTCACCGGGCGGGGCGTCGTGCACCGGGTCATCACCGACCTGGCCGTCGTCGACGTGACGCCCGACGGGCTCGTCCTGCGCGAGACCGCGCCCGGGGTGAGCGTCGACGACGTGCGCGCCGCCACCGAGCCCGAGCTCGCCGTCGCGCTCGACACCCCAGGCTCCACCGCACCCCTCGACGCCGCCGCACCCCTGGAGGTCCACCCGTGAGCACCGCACCCGTCTCCGACGCCCGCCCCGAGGACGTCGTCGTCGTGTCCGCCGCCCGCACGCCCCAGGGGCGGCTCCGGGGGTCGCTCGCCGCGCTGACCGCCGTCGAGCTCGGCGCGGTCGCCGCGCGCGCGGCCCTCGACCGCTCCGGCCTCGGCGCGGACGCGGTCGACGCCGTCGTGGTCGGCCAGGTCCTGCAGGCCGGTGCCGGGCAGAACCCGGCCCGGCAGACGGCGGCCGCGGCGGGCGTCGGCTGGGACGTGCCTGCCGTCACGGTCAACAAGGTGTGCCTGTCCGGGCTCACGGCCGTGATCGACGGGACGCGGATGATCCGCTCCGGCGAGGCGGAGGTCGTGCTGGTCGGCGGTCAGGAGTCCATGACGAACGCGCCGCACCTGCTCCCCGGGGCGCGTGCGGGGTTCGCGTTCGGCGACACGACGCTCGTCGACGCGGTCGCGCGCGACGGCCTCACCGACGCGTTCGACCGGGCCTCCATGGGCGTCTCGACCGAGCGCACCAACGTCGGCGACGTGTTCGTGTCCCGTGCGGAGCAGGACGCCGTCGCGGCGGCCTCGCACCAGCGGGCCGCGGCCGCGGCGAAGGACGGCCTGTTCGAGGCCGAGCTCGCGCCCGTGCACGTCCCGCAGCGCCGCGGCGAACCGGTCGAGGTCCGCGACGACGAGGGCGTGCGCCCCGACACGACCGTCGACGGCCTCGCGCGCCTGCGCCCGGCGTTCGACCCCGACGGGACGATCACGGCGGGCAACGCGTCGCAGATCTCCGACGGCGCCGCCGCCCTCGTGCTCACGACGCGCGCCCACGCCGAGGCGGCCGGGGCGCCGGTGCTCGCGACCGTCCGCACCTGGGGACAGGTGGCCGGGCCCGACACGTCGCTGCACTCCCAGCCCGCGCGCGCCATCCGTCAGGCGCTCGACCGCGCCGGGTGGGCCGTCGAGGACCTCGACCTCGTCGAGATCAACGAGGCCTTCGCGACCGTCGTCGCGGTGTCCACGCGCGTGCTCGGCGTCGACCCGCAGGTCGTCAACGTCCACGGGGGCGGCATCTCGCTCGGCCACCCCATCGGGGCGTCCGGCGCGCGCCTCGCCGTCCACGCCGCCCACGAGCTCGCCCGCCGCGGCGGCGGACGTGCCGCCGTCGGGCTGTGCGGCGGCGGCGGTCAGGGCGAGGCGCTGCTGCTGGAGGCGTGACCCGGCTCAGCCCTGGACGACGCTCGTGCCCTCGCCGCCGTCGTCCACCGTGGGAGCGGGGCCCGTCTCGTACTCGAGGCGCGTCCCGTTCCCGCTGACCTGCACCGAGTCCACGCTGCGCACGTCGACGGAGGCACCGTGCCCGGAGATCATCACCGACGCGACGTGGCCGTCGACGTCGACGTCGGCGTCGTTGCCGGAGATCTCCAGGCTCTCCAGGTCCGACGCCTCGACGTCGACCTCGGTGCCGTGCCCCGTGAGCAGCACCGACGTGCACGACCCGACCACGTCGACGTCCGCGCCGTCCGCGCTGATCTCCACCGCGCCCCCGCCGCAGTCGAGGCGGGCGTCGCGCGCGCCGTGCTCGGAGAACACCTGACGGTCCGACGCCGCGCCGTCGTCCGCGCCGTCGTCCCTCGCGTCGTCGGTGGCGTCGTCGGTGGCGTCGTCGGTGGCGCCGCTGTCGTCGGTGGTCGCGCCGTCGGCGGTGACGGTCTGCGTCACGGTCGCCGGGTCCTCGGGGTCGCCGCCGCAGGCGGCGAGGCCGAGGACGAGCAGGACGGGGACGGCGAGCAGGGCGGGACGGCGGGAAGTCATCTGCCCATCGTCAGGAGCGGACGACGCGGCGGCAAGCCGGGGCGTCGCGCGCCCCGGTGACGTCCCGCACACCGGCCGGGCGCCTCGTCGGCCCGGGCCGGTCCGCGGTCACGACGGGGCGTGCCGGTCGAGGAACGTGAACACCTCGGTCTGGTCGACGCCCGGGAACGCCCCGGCGGGCATCGCGGCGAGCATGGAGGCGTGCGGCCGGGCGCTCGGCCACGCGTGGCCCGCCCACCGGGCCGCGAGGTCGTCCGGGGGGCGGCGGCAGCACGCGCCGTCGGGGCAGCGGGACGTGAGCCGCTCGGTCGTGTCGCGCCCGAGGAACCACTTGACGTGCGCGAACGGCACCCCGACGCTCACGGAGAACAGCCCGTCGGCGCTGTCCTGGACGCGGCTGGTGCACCAGTACGTCCCCGTGGGGGTGTCGGTGTACTGGCTGAACGGGCTGAGGCGGTCCTCAACGTCGAACACGGTGCGCGCGGTCCACGCCCGGCACACGTACTGACCCTCGACGGCGCCGAGCGCGTCGGCGGGGAACCGGACGCCGTCGTTCTCGTACGCCTTGTGGATCACGCCGGACTCGTGGACCTTCATGAAGTGCACGCCGATCCCGAGGTGGCGCGTCGCGAGGTTGGTGAAGCGGTGCGCCGCCGTCTCGTAGGAGACAGCGAAGGCGTCGCGCAGGTCCTCGATGGAGATGGCGCGCGCGTCCTTGGCGGCGCGCAGCACCTTCACGGCGTGCTTCTCCGGCAGGAGGATCGCCGCCGCGAGGTAGTTCGCCTCGACGCGCTGGCGCAGGAACTCGCCGTAGCCTGTGGGCTCGGCGTGCCCGAGGACGAACGGGGCGAGCGCCTGCAGGAGCGCCGACGTCGCGTTGGACCGCCCGCGCATCCCGTTGCTCGGCAGGTAGACGCGCCGGTGGCGCAGGTCGAGCAGGGAGCGGGTGGAGTGCGGCAGGTCGGGCACGTAGTGGAGCGTGAAGCCGAGGTGCGCGGCGACGTCGGCCGCGACACGCTGCGGGAGCGGGCCGCCGGTGTGCCCGACCCCGTCGAGGAGCTCGGCCGCCGCGTCCTCCAGCTCCGGGAAGTAGTTGTCCTGCCCGCGCATCGTCGCGCGCAGCTCGGCGTTGGCGCGCCGCGCCTCCTCGGGCGTCGCGGCGCGCTCGGTGTGGAGCCGTTCGAGCTCGCGCCGCAGCGCGACGATCGCCTCGAGCGCGTCGGTCGGCAGCGACTTGCCGACCCGCACCGGGCGCACGCCGAGGGCGTCGAACAGGGGGCCGCGCTGCGCACGTTCGAGCTCGATCTCGAGCGCGTCGCGTCGTGACGGCGGCTCCGGCGAGAGGAGGTCGTCGAGGCTCGCGCCGAGGGCCCGGGCGACGGCCTGGAGCTGGGCGAACCGGGGCTCGCGCTTCCCGTTCTCCAGGAGCGACACCTGGGAGGGGGCGCGCCCGATCGCGGCGCCGAGCTCGTCGAGCGTCAGGCCTCGTTCGGTGCGCAGGTGGCGGATCCGGCGACCGATCGTCAGGGCGTCGGGCTCGCTCTCGAGGGGGATTTCCGCATGTTCCGCGATTCCGGCGGGTGGCGTCGTCGGGATTGCCATGACTGAGGGTGGCACGGGCCACTCCTTGCGCACAAGAGAAGAACGATGATTCTTTCGTCCTATCTGGCTTGAGAACGGGTTGCCCGCGGCACGAAGGTCGATTCACGGGCCTCGCCGAGGTCCGTGAACCGGCAGGCCGTCCCGCGCAGCGCGGGTCGGCGCACCTCCAGGAGGCACCCGTGACCAGGCCCACCATCGTCAGCCGCCGCTCCCCGTCCGAGTACGCGGGCGGCACCCGCCCCCTCGGCGCCGTCGCGACCACGGCCGGCGTCGCGGGGCCCACCTCCCCGAGCCCCCACGCCGGGCACGCCTCGGACCCGACCGCGCCGTCGTCGCGGCCCGGCGACCAGACGCAGACGGCGGACCAGCTCGCCGCGCAGTGGGAGGCCGACCCCCGCTGGGCCGGGCTCCGCCGCGACTACACCGCCCAGGACGTCGTCGCGCTGCGCGGCTCGGTGCACGAGGAGCACACCCTCGCCCGCCGCGGCGCCGAGCGCCTGTGGGACCTCGTCCACACCGAGGAGTGGGTGCCCGCGCTCGGCGCGTTCACCGGCAACCAGGCCGTGCAGCAGGTGCGCGCCGGGCTGAAGGCCATCTACCTGTCCGGGTGGCAGGTCGCCGCCGACGCCAACCTGTCGGGCCAGACGTACCCCGACCAGTCCCTCTACCCCGCCAACTCCGTGCCCGCCGTCGTGCGCCGCATCAACAACGCGCTGCTGCGCGCGGACCAGATCGAGACCGCGGAGTCGCCCGAGAACCGGCCGGGTCGCGACTGGCTCGCCCCGATCGTCGCCGACGCCGAGGCCGGGTTCGGCGGCCCGCTCAACGCCTACGAGCTCATGCGGTCGATGATCGCCGCGGGCGCCGCGGGCGTGCACTGGGAGGACCAGCTCGCGTCGGAGAAGAAGTGCGGCCACCTGGGTGGCAAGGTGCTCGTGCCCACGTCCCAGCACGTCCGCACGCTCAACGCGGCCCGGCTCGCGGCCGACGTCGCGGGCGTCCCCTCGGTGATCATCGCCCGGACCGACTCGCTCGCCGCGGACCTGCTCACCTCCGACGTCGACGAGCGCGACCGGCCGTTCCTCACGGGCGAGCGCACCTCGGAGGGGTTCTACCGGGTCCGCCCGGGCGAGGACGCCGTCATCGCGCGCGGGCTCGCCTACGCGCCGTACTCCGACCTCATCTGGGTCGAGACCGGCACCCCGGACCTCGGGCTCGCGCGCCGCTTCGCCGAGGCGGTGCACGCCGAGCACCCGGACAAGAAGCTCGCCTACAACTGCTCGCCGTCGTTCAACTGGAGGAAGCACCTCGACGACGCCCAGATCGCCAGCTTCCAGAAGGAGCTCGCGTCGATGGGGTACGCGTTCCAGTTCATCACCCTCGCCGGCTTCCACGCCGTCTCGCACTCCATGTTCGAGCTCGCGCGCGGCTACCACGAGCGCGCCATGACCGCCTACGTCGAGCTGCAGGAGGCCGAGTTCGCCTCCGAGGCCGACGGCTACACCGCCACCCGCCACCAGCGGGAGGTCGGCACCGGCTACTTCGACCGGGTCGCCACGGCTCTCAACCCCGACGCCGCCACCCTCGCGCTCGCCGGGTCCACCGAGACCGCCCAGTTCCACTAGACCCTCCCTCTGCGGGACCCGACCTCCGGAGCACGCCATGACCACCCTCACCACGTCCACCACCTCGCCCTCCACCACGCCGCTGCCCGACGGCGGCCCGCACCCGGGCGACCCGGCCCGCCACGCGGCGTCGGGCACGGAGCGCACGCCGCACGGCACGCTGCGCGTCACCGGCGCGCTCGGCGAGCGGTACCGCGAGATCCTCACGCCCGAGGCGCTCGACTTCCTCACCGCGCTGCACGACCGGTTCGTCGCCCGCCGGCACGAGCTGCTCATGGACCGCCAGCAGCGCCGCCAGGACGTCGCCGACGGGATCGACCCGGACTTCCGCGCGTCGACCCGACCCGTCCGCGACGACCCGACGTGGCGCGTCGCCGGGTCGGCCGGCGCGCCGGGCCTGGAGGACCGGCGCGTCGAGATCACCGGTCCGACGGACCCGAAGATGACGATCAACGCCCTGAACTCCGGGGCGAAGGTGTGGCTCGCGGACGCGGAGGACGCGTCCAGCCCCACGTGGCGCAACGTGATCGAGGGCCAGCTCGCCCTGCACGACGCGATCCGCGGCACGATCGAGCACACCAGCGCCGAGGGCAAGCGGTACCGCCTGCGCTCGTCCGACCTCACGGACCTCCCGACGATCGTGTTCCGTCCCCGCGGGTGGCACCTCATCGAGAAGCACATGCGGTACGTGGACCGCGCCGGGGTGAGCGTGTCGGCGTCGGCCTCGCTGGTCGACTTCGGGCTGTACCTGTTCCACAACGCGCGCGAGCTCGTGGCACGCGGCCGCGGCCCGTACTTCTACCTGCCGAAGCTCGAGGGCTACCGGGAGGCACGGCTGTGGAACGACGTGTTCGTGTTCGCCCAGGAGTGGGTCGGGATCGAGCAGGGGACGATCCGGGCCACCGTGCTCGTCGAGACGCTGCCCGCGGCGTTCGAGATGGAGGAGATCCTCCACGAGCTGCGCGACCACTGCGCCGGGCTCAACGCGGGACGCTGGGACTACCTCTTCTCGATCATCAAGGCGTTCCGCACGCGCGGGGAGTCGTACGTGCTGCCCGACCGCGGGCAGGTCACGATGACGGCGCCGTTCATGCGCGCGTACACCGAGCTGCTCGTCGCGACGTGCCACCGGCGCGGCGCGCACGCCATCGGCGGGATGAGCGCGTCGATCCCCGACCGGCGGCGCCCCGACGTCACGGAGCGCGCGCTGGAGCAGGTGCGGTCCGACAAGCGGCGCGAGGCGGGCGACGGGTTCGACGGGACGTGGGTCGCGCACCCCGACCTCGTCGAGACCGCGCGCGCCGAGTTCGACGCCGTGCTCGGCGACCGCCCGAACCAGGTGTCGCGGCTCCGCGACGACGTCCGCGTGGGGCAGCACGAGCTGCTCGACATCGGCTCCGCACGCCGTGCGGGCGCGACCGTGACCGCCGCCGGGCTGCGCGCCAACGTGTCGGTGGGCGTGCGGTACGTCGAGTCGTGGCTGCGCGGCGTCGGCGCCGCGGCGATCGACCACCTCATGGAGGACGCCGCGACCGCCGAGATCTCCCGGTCGCAGGTGTGGCAGTGGATCGCGTCCGGGACCCGCACGGAAGGTGGCGTGCCGATCACGCGCGAGCGCGTCGAGGCGCTGCTCGCCGAGATCGTCGACGACCTCCCCCGCACCCCGGGCAACCGGGTCGACGACGCCGCGGCGGTGTTCCGCGCCGTCGCGCTCGCCGAGGACTTCCCGACCTTCCTCACCATCGGGGCGTACTCGCAGTTCCTCGTCGGGTCGGAGGTGGACCAGCCCGACCCTGCCTGAGGCACCTCCCCGCGCCCGGGCACGTGGCCGCCGCCGTTCCCTCGCGTCGCGCGCGGGACGGCGGCGGTCGCGTCGCGTCAGCCGTCGTCCGCGCCGTCCGTCGTCGCACGGTTGGCCTCGAGCGCCCGCTCGATGTCCAGCACGACGGCCCCCGCGGCGAGGTAGTCGTCGCCGCTCCCGCGGTCCCGCTCGTGCGCGAGGGCGCGGCGCAGCGCCAGCACCGCCTCGCGCGCCGGCTCGCGGTCGGCGTCGGGGCCGTCGCGCACCACGACGGCGAGCGCCGCGAGCGCCTCCGCCACCGGGTGGCGCAGGGTCGCGCCGAGGACCTGGCGGTCCAGGTCGAGGTCGTCGCGCTCGCCCTCGGTGAGGACCCGCACGAGGTCCGTGACGACGGCGGTCGTCACCGCGAGCCGTTCGGAGCGGAGCTCCTGCTCGTGCAGGCGGCCCCGGTGGCGGCGCGCGCGGAGGTTGAGCCGTTGCGCCTCGCGCGCCCGCTCGGCGGCCTGCCGGGACCCGTCGACCGCGGGCGCGACGGCACGACGGCGCTCCTCCCACTCCTCGGCGCGCGGTGCCCGGTCGCCGTGCAGGCCGTCGGCGAGGGCGTCGAGCTGGTCGGCGAGCACGTCGCGCAGGTCGTCGAGCGCCTTCTCCGACGGGGCGAGCGGGAGGGGCGGGGCGGCGAGGTTGACGAGGACGCCGACGCCCGCGCCGACGACGACGAGCCCGATGTAGGCGATCACGAAGTCCGACTGGTCGCGTGCGCCGCCGATGACGAGCACGAACAGCGCGGAGTTCACGGTCCACGTGCCCATGTCGCCGAGCGTGCGCCACCCGGCGAGGAGGCTCGCGGCGACGACGACGACCGCGACCGTGAGCGAGTCGACGGGCAGGACGAGGTCGAGCACGCCTGCCACGGCGGCGCCGAGCACGATGGCGACGGTCGCGCGCACCGACTGGCTCACGGACCGGGCCGCCGTCGACGACGTCGCGACGACGGCGCCGAGCGGCGCGTAGTAGCGGTAGTCGGCGAACGGGTCGGGGAACGCGAGCCCGACGACCCACGCGACCCACCACGCGAGCCCGGCCGCGATCCCGGAGCGCAGCGCCACCGCCCAGGCCGGGTGCGTGGCGAGCCAGCGCACGACCCGCGAGACGCGCGGGCGCACGGCGGTGCGGGGCGGCGACGAGGTGCGGGGCATGACGCCATCCTGGGCCGACGGCGCGCCGCTCGCCTGGTCGGGCGGGCGCCGTCGTGCCAGAGTCGTCGCCATGCCGCACGCGCCGCGTCCCGGGCCTCGGCCCCTGCGCGCCGTGCGAGCGTGGTGGGCCGGGGTCCGGCCCGCGCGCGGCACGTTCTGGCGGTCGGCCGGCGCGGGCGTCCCGGGCGCCGTCGGGGGCGTGCCCGACGGGATGGCGGCGGCGACGCTCGTCGGGGTCAGCCCTGTCCACGGGCTCTACGCGACCGCCGTCGGGCGCGTCGTGGGCGGGCTCGGCGTGGACTCCCAGCTCATGGTGGTGACGACGACGAGCGCGGCGGCCCTCGCCGCAGGGTCGGCCGTCGCAGGGGTCGACCCGGAGGACCGGCTCGACGCCCTCGTCCTCATGACCGTCCTCGCGGGCGTGCTCATGGTCCTCGCGGGGGTCGCGCGGCTCGGCCGTCTCACGGGGTTCGTCTCGCACTCCGTCATGACGGGGTTCCTCACGGGCGTGTCGGTGAACATCCTGCTCGGCCAGCTCGCCGTGCTCACCGGCACCGACCCGGCGGGCTCCGTCGCGGTCGTGCGGGCGTTCGAGGTGGTGAGCGCGCCGGGCACGTGGGACGTGCCGTCGCTCGTCGTCGGGGGCGTGGCCGTGGTGCTGCTCGTCGCCCTCGCGCGGACCCGGCTGGGCGGGTTCGCGGCCGTCGTCGCGCTCGTCGTCACCGGGGTGGCTGTCGCCGTCCTGCACCTCGACTCCGTCGCGGTCGTGTCCGACGCCGGTGCGATCCCCGTCGGGCTGCCCGCCCCCGCCCTCCCGCAGGTCGGGCTCCTCACGACGGACGTGGTCGTCGGTGCGGTCGCGGTCGCGGCGATCGTGCTCGTCCAGGGCGCGGGCGTCGCGGAGTCGGTGCCGAACCCGGGCGGGCGTCGCGCGGACGCCGACCGCGACTTCGTCGGCCAGGGCGTCGCGAACGTCGCGGTGGGCCTCGTGCGCGGCATCCCCGTCGGCGGGTCCGTCGGCCAGACGGCGGTGTCCACGGCCGCCGGGGCGCGCGACCGGTGGGCGGGGATCCTCTCGGGCGTGTGGGTGCTCGTCGTCCTCGTCGCGCTCTCCGGACTCGTCGGCGCCGTGCCGTCGCCGACCCTCGCCGCGGTGCTCGTCGTCGCGTCCCTCGGGTCCCTGCGGGTCGCCGCGATGGCGACCGCGTGGCGCACCGGCGGGCAGTCGCAGGTCGCCATGGTCACGACGTTCGTCGCCACGCTCCTGCTGCCCGTCGCCGCGGCCGTCGGGATCGGGGCGGCGCTGTCGATCCTCCTCCAGGCGAACCGGGAGTCGCAGGACCTGCGGATCGTGCGCCTCGTGCGTCAGGACGACGGCCGCGTGCGCGAGGAACGGGCGCCGCGCCGGCCCGACGACCACGCCGTCACCGTGCTCGACGTGCACGGCAGCCTCTTCTACGCCGGCGCCCGGGCGCTGGAGTCGGCCCTGCCCGACCCGACCGGGTCCCGGGAGGCGGTCGTCGTGCTGCGGCTGCGCGGTCGTGCCAGCCTCGGGGCGACCGCGTTCACGGTGCTCGCGGGCTACGCCGACCGGCTCGGTGCGGGCGGCGGGCGGCTCTACGCGAGCGGCGTGGACCCTGCGCTCGCCCAGCGGTTCGCCCGCGTCGTCGACGTGCGCGAGCACGAGCAGATCCGCGTCTTCCCCGCGACGCCCGTGATCGGGGAGTCCACCGAGCTGGCGTCACGGCACGCGCACGCATGGCTGGTCCGCGGCGTCGAGACCGAGCAGATCCCCGTGGTGCGGGGTCCCGGCCCGCTGCGCCGGCTGTGGGCCCGCGCGCGGTCCGCGCTGCGCCGCGGCTGACGCCCCTCCCCGCCGGGCGAGACCCGCGCGCGCTGCCGCGGGCACGACCGACGCGCGGTTCCGCGGACGGCGTCAGGAGAGCGCGCGGACCAGCTCGCCGCGCGACGCGGCGAGCCACGCCTCGTTCTCCCGGATGCGGTCCCCGACCCCGTCGTCCCACATGCGCTGCCATCCCCCGCCGCGGGTGGCCGCCGCGTGCCGCATCGCGTACCAGCTGCGCGCGAACCGCTGCGCGAGCACGTCGAGCAGCGCGACCCGCTCCGACCGGTCCAGCCCGTACGCCTCCGCCAGGATGCGGGCGCGACGCCCCGCGTCGAGGTCGCGGAACACCGCGGGGCGTGCGTCGGGCGGGCTCACGGGCGCCCAGTAGAGCAGGGTCGTCGCGACGTCGAGCAGCCGCGTCGTCGGCCCTGCGAGGTCGAAGTCGATGACGGCCGAGAGGACCCGCGGGCCGTCCGGGCGGTCCCCCGCCGGGACGAACAGCGCGTTCTCCACCGTGACGTCGTTGTGCCCGACGACGTCCGGCACGTCGAACACGTCCGGCACCTCCCGGAACTGCGGCCGATCGCGCCACGCCACGCCCTCGGGCAGCACGACGTCCTGCGACACGTCGTGCAGGGCGCGCTGCCACTCGCCGAGCTGCACGAGCAGCGCCTCGTCCGTCGCCCACGGGTGCGGCGGACGCCCGCCCATCTCCCCGGGCTCGAACGTCACGACCTCCCGCCCCGCGTCGTCGACCCCGAGGAAGCGTGGCGCGCGGTCGAACCCGACGCGCTCCAGGTGCAGCAGGTACGCCTCCACCGCGGGGCTGTGGTCGTCGCGGGGCCGGCGCACCGTCGACCCGCGACGCACCAGCCCGTCCGACACGTCGCCGCCGACGAGCGGCACCTCCACGTCGTCCTCGTCGTCGCCGTGGAACCTGCCGGGGAACCCGCCCGCGTCCGTCATGGCGCACACCCTGGCACACCGGCGGCGCGGCGACCAGGGCCGGCCGATGCGGGATGCGTGCTGTGGTGAGGGTGCCGGCCGAGGTGGTCGCGCTGGGGCCGTGGTGGGCGGTGCCGGCCGACGCTGGTCGGCGGGGCCCGGGGTGTGCGAGGATCCGCCCACGCACGGCAGGCCGACGTCGTCCGCGCGCCCGACCCGACCGGCCGACCGGCCGACCGGCCGCCCGACACCACGGAGCCGCAGGTGAGCGACCTCTTCGTCCCGCCGACCGCGCCACCCCCCGCACCGACCCCGGCCTCCCCGGTCCCCGCCGCCCGCCCGGCGGTGTTCGCGGCGCCCTCCGCGCCCGCACCGCTGCCCGCGCCGCCCCTGCCAGCCCGCGGGCCGTCCGCCACGACCGTCGGGGTCGTCGCCGCGCTCCTCGGCGTCGTGCTCGGCACGCTCGGCGGGGTGTGGCTCGCCCACGCGGTGCCCGGCCCCGTGCCCGGCTCCGACGCCGCTCCCGCCGCCGCGACGTCGTCGGTGCACCTCCGGTGAGCGTCCCGCCCGGCCTGCTCGCCGACCCCGCCCACGACCGCGCGCCCAGCCCCTACCGGACCCCGACAGGGCCCGGCACCCGTCCGCCCGCACCGCAGCGGCCCACGACCACCCGGCAGCGCGTCGTCGTCGGCTGCGTGAGCGGCGGCGTCGCGCTCCTCGTGTCCGGCGTCCTCGCGTTCACGGCCGCGTACCTCACCGAGCACGGCGACGCCCTCCTCGTCCCCACCACCGGCGCCGCGTACGACGACACGTGGGACGACACGTGGGACGAGGAGGTCTGGTCGGACGGACCCGGTGCGGGCACCCTCGACGACCCGTGGCGCCTCGACCGGACCGTGTACGGGCCCGAGTGGGACGTCACCCTCGGCACGCCGCGCGACGCCACCGCCGAGATCCTCGCAGCCCACCCCGACGCCGCGCCGCCGCCCGACGGCGCCGCGTACTGGGCCGTCCCCGCCGCCGCCTCCTACTGGGGCGCGTCCGCCGCCGTGAAGGACGTCCACTCCGTCCGGTTCGCGTTCGTCGCCGCCGACGGCACCGTCCACGACACCCCCTGCCCCGCCGTCCCCGGCGAGCTCGTCACCACCGGCCGCGTCCCCGTCGAGGCGACGCGCGTCGGCACGCTCTGCGTCACCGCACCCACCGTGCCCGACGGCGCGTGGCGGCTCACCCTCGGCACCGCCGGTCCCGTGCACCTCGCCCAGCCGTCCGGAGCGGCCTCCTGACGCGCGGCTCCGACCTGACGGCTGTCCACAGGTCGAGAAGCATGGTTCCGTCCGGTCGGGTGTTTCGCTAGGTTCTGGGGCAGTTCGTGCAGCGCCGCCCGGGTCGGGTGGCGTGCAGGGGGTCTGCTGCAGGGGGAAGTCATGCCGTTCGTAGGTCGTTCGTCGCGTCGTGCCCGACGTCGTCCGGTCGCCGGGGGGTGTCGGGGCGCCCGGTACCGGGACGCCGGGTTCTCGGTCGCCGGGTTCCCGGTCGCCGGGTTCCGGGGCGCGGGGCTGCGCGTCGCCGGTGCCGTGCTGGTGGTGGGCCTGGTCGTGTCCGGGTGCACGGGTGATCCGGCCGAGCCCGAGACCTCGGCGAGCTCGAGCAGCGCGGTCGAACCGACGCCGACCCAGACGCCCGAACCGACGCCCACACCGAGACCGGCCCGGTCAAGCCCGAGCGTCCGGCTGCGATGGACCAGCACGACGCCGAGGGTGCCGCCGCTGCCGCGGAGTACTTCCTCGAGCTCTACCCGTACGTCATGACCACCGGCGACACCGCTGAATGGGAAGCCATGACCCACGAGGCGTGCGGGTTCTGCAGCGACTCGATCGGTCAGGCCACGAGGATCGTCGACGAGGAGGCATCGTTCGAAGGTGGTGAGATCGCGACAACGGTGATCACCACCTACGCGCAAGACGATCTGACAGGGCTCTATCCGCTGGACGTGCAGATCGACCAAGAACCGATGGTGATTCGGGACTCAAGCAACGCCGAGCTCTTCGCCGACGATCGAACCTCCGACCTCTACCGGGTGGAGATGGGCATCCGCGACGGAACATGGGTCGTCTTCGAGGTCGCGGGTTCTCCGGAGGCATGACTATGTGCGTGAACTGCACGCCGCGCGAACTGCCCCGCATCGGCGTCCTCCTCCCGGCTTCCGCTGGTTTCGCCGCGCTCGTCCTCGTCTCGCTCTTTGTGTTGATTGGAGCGACGCACGCCCACGGAACTGGCGAGGCGGCAGAACCCTGGGGCGGTGTCAGGACTCATGCGGCTGACGAGAACGTCACCGCGGAAGCGATCGCGGAGCGGGCGACGTGGGGTGGGGGTGTGTTCGAGTCGGGTGCGGATGGCGGGCCGGCGACGGAGCGGTTCTGGCGTGCGGACGCGAGCCGGTGTCTGACGGTGGACCTGGCGGGCTCGGCGGAGGTGTTGCGTCAGTCGTGCGCTGAGGGGACCGAGGTCGCGATGGCGGGGGTGGAGTGCGGGGCGGACGAGCACACCTTGGACCCGTTGTACCGCCAGACGCGCACGGTGGGCACCGACGGTGCGGTCGGTGCGTGGACGTTGGAGGAGGTCCTCAACGAGGGCGACTGCGTGTCCCCGGCGGACCTGCTCGCCGAGGCCGAGCGGCAGTTCGCGACCTTGCCGATCGTCCCGTCGCAGGTCGTCGTGCAGCCGCCGGACGGGTGGACCCTGGTCAACGTCCCCACGATCACCTACACCCAGGACGAGCCGCAGGTCCTGGCGGCGACGCTGCTGGGCATCGGGGTGGAGATCCGTGCGACCCCTGAGTCGTTCGCGTGGGACTACGCCGACGGCACGGACCCCGTGGTCACGACCGACCCGGGGGCACCGTACCCGGACCACACGGTGCACCACACGTACGTCGAGCCGGTGGAGTCGTTGACGATCGGGCTGACCACGACGTGGTCGGGCCAGTTCCGCATCACCGGGTCCCCGACGTGGACCGACGTGCCCGGCACCGCCACGACCACCAGCACGGCCGAGCCGTTGCGCGTGTACGAGGCCCGCTCCCGCCTGGTGACCGACACGCTCGACTGACCCGGCCGCCGTCGGGCGCCCGTGCCGCCGGACGTACGCCGAGAACGACCCTGCTCGCCGCCGACCACGAGGTTGTTGCCGTTCTGGCGCTCAGAACGACATCAACCTCGTGCTCGGCGGGCGAGGTCAGACGGCCAGGGCGTCGAGCTCGTCGTCGGTGAGGAGCCGGGAACGGATGAGGAAGCGCACGCCCTCGGGTGCTTCGACGCTGAAGCCCGCGCCGCGGCCGGGCACGACGTCGATGGTGAGGTGCGTGTGCTTCCAGTACTCGAACTGGCTGCGGCTCATCCACACGGGGACGGTGAACCGCTCACCGGCCTGGCCGTCGGCCCCGGTGGCGGTATCGGGCTCGACGACGAGGTTTCCGAGGTGGACGTCGGCGTCGGAGGTGAGGAAGTCGCCCTGCGGGTAGCACATCGGCGACGACCCGTCGCAGCACCCGCCGGACTGGTGGAACATCAGCTCGCCGTGGATCGTGCGCAGCCGCGCGAGCAGCACGGCGGCGTCGTCCGTGAGCGCGACCCGCGCGGGTGGCGCGACGAGATCGGGCGAGCGGGCGTCGTCGGGCACGGGGACCTCCTGGCGGGGACGGACGAGAACGACATCGCTCGCCGCCGAGCACGAGGTGAGTGCCGTGACGACGCTCAGAACGACGTCAACCCCGTGCTCGGCGGCGGGCGGGACGGGCCGGCCTAGAAGAAGCCGAGCTTCTGGGCCGAGTACGACACGAGCAGGTTCTTCGTCTGCTGGTAGTGGTCGAGCATCATCTTGTGGTTCTCGCGCCCGACGCCGGAGCCCTTGTAGCCGCCGAACGCCGCCGCCGCAGGGTACGCGTGGTAGCAGTTCGTCCAGACGCGGCCGGCCTCGATGGTCCGCCCGGCGCGGTACGCGGTGTTCCCCGACCGGGACCACACGCCGGCGCCGAGGCCGTAGAGCGTGTCGTTGGCGACGGCCATGGCGTCGTCGAAGTCGGAGAAGTCCGTGACGGCGACGACCGGGCCGAAGATCTCCTCCTGGAAGATCCGCATCGAGTTCTTGCCCTCGAAGATCGTGGGCTGGACGTAGTAGCCGCCCGCGAGGTCGCCGTCGAGCTCGGCGCGCGCCCCGCCCGTGAGCACCTTCGCCCCCTCGGCCTTGCCGATGTCGATGTACGACAGGATCTTCTCGAGCTGGTCGTTCGACGCCTGCGCGCCGATCATCGTGTCCGTGTCGAGCGGGTTGCCCTGCGTCACGGCCTCGGTCCGGGCGATCGCGTCGCCGAGGAAGGAGTCGTAGATCGACGACTGGATGAGCGCGCGGGACGGGCACGTGCACACCTCGCCCTGGTTGAGCGCGAACATCGTGAAGCCCTCGAGCGCCTTGTCGTAGAAGTCGTCGCGGGCGTCCGCGACGTCGGCGAAGAAGATGTTCGGCGACTTCCCGCCGAGCTCCAGCGTCACGGGGATGATGTTCTGGCTCGCGTACTGCATGATCAGGCGGCCGGTCGTCGTCTCGCCCGTGAACGCGATCTTGCGGATGCGTGGGCTGGACGCGAGCGGCTTGCCCGCCTCGACGCCGAACCCGTTGACGACGTTCACCACGCCCGGCGGCAGCAGGTCCCCGACGATGTCCATGAGGAACAGGATCGACGCGGGCGTCTGCTCGGCCGGCTTGAGCACCACGCAGTTGCCCGCCGCGAGCGCCGGGGCGAGCTTCCACACCGCCATGAGGATGGGGAAGTTCCACGGGATGATCTGCCCGACGACGCCGAGCGGCTCGTGGAAGTGGTACGCGATGGTGTCCTCGTCGATCTCGGAGATGGACCCCTCCTGCGCGCGGATCGCCCCGGCGAAGTAGCGGAAGTGGTCGATCGCGAGCGGGATGTCGGCGGCGAGGGTCTCGCGCACCGGCTTGCCGTTCTCCCAGGTCTCGGCGACGGCGATCTTCTCGAGGTTCGCCTCCATGCGGTCGGCGATCTTGTTGAGGACGACGGCGCGCTCGGTCGCGCTCGTGCGGCCCCAGGACCGGGCGGCGCCGTGCGCGGCGTCGAGCGCGCGCTCGATGTCGTCGGCGTTGCCGCGCGCGACCTCGGTGAACGGGCGGCCCGTGACGGGGCTCGGGTTCTCGAAGTACTGCCCGCTCGACGGAGCGACGTACTCGCCGCCGATCCAGTGGTCGTACCGGGCCTTGTACTCGGCGATGGCCCCGTCGGTGCCGGGGGCTGCGTAGACCGTCATGCGTCTGCCTCCTCGCAGTGCTGCTGGCCGCTGCGTCGCGGTGCGGCACGGATGCCCGACGGCGCGTGCGCGGCCCGGCGCGTCGTCGCGCCGTGGTCGTCACGCTAGGAGGCCGAGGGTTGCAGCGGCGTTGCAGCCGCCGGGAAGCCGCCGAGCACCCGCCGAGCACGAGGTTGCTCGCGGTCGATCACGAGGTTGCTGTCGTTCTGCGGTCCAGAACGACAGCAACCTCGTGGTCGGCGGGTCCGGTGGAGCGGGTCAGGCAGGGTCAGGTCCGGCGGAGCAGCTCAGGCGAGCTCCGCGTCGAGGACCGCGAGGTGCGCGCGGGCGCGGGCCCACGACGGGCTGCCGTGGTCGGCGCGGCGGGCGAGCCGGGTCCAGGCGGCGTGGTCGTCGACGCCGTCGTCGGTGCGGGTCCAGGCGTCGAGCGCCCGCAGGTCGCCGCTCGCGAGGACGGCGGCACGGACCTCTGCCGTGAGCTCGGCGCGCAGCCGCTCGATCCCGGGTGCGACGGAGCGCGGGAGCAGCGGACCGGCGTAGGCGTCGAGGGCGCCGTGCACGTCGCCCGCGGCGAGGCGTCCCCGCACCGCGCCGACGTCGGTGTGCACGGGCCGCGCGAGCCGGTAGGGCCGTGAGCCCTCCAGCAAGGATCCGGCCACGCGACGCAGGCGCGACACCTCGGCACGGACGGTGACGTCGGACAGGTCGCCGGGGTGCAGGAGCACGGCGAGCTCGTCCGCGGCGAGGCCGCGCGGGTGCTCGGCGAGGAGCGCGAGGATCTCGGCGTGCCGCAGGGAGAGGTGCTGCTCGCCGTCGGGCCCGACGAGCGCAGGACGGGCGAGGAGCCGCAGACCCGGGGCGGGCCGTGCGGGCCGGGCCGTCCGCACCGCGAGCTCGCGCTCCAGGCTCGCGACCGTCGCGCGCACCAGGGACAGCACGACGTGCGACGCGGCGGCCCGGCCGCCGGTGACGTCGAGCACGCCGACGACGCGCCCGGTGGCGTCGTGGATCGGTGCGGCGGCGCAGTTGAGGTCCTGCACGGGGCGGGAGAAGTGCTCGGCGCCGAGCACCTGGACGGGGCGCCGGGTGGCGAGCGCCGTCCCGGGGGCGTTGGTCCCGACGCGCTCCTCGCGCCACACCGCGCCCTCGACGAACCCGACCCGCTCGACCGTGCCGCGCGTGCGGGCGCTGCCCTCGACCCACAGGAGGCGCCCCGCGTCGTCGGACACGGCGACGACGAGACCGTCGTCGCGCGCGCCCTCGACGACGAGCTCCCGCACGACCGGCATGAGCGGGGCGAGCGGGTGGGAGGCGCGGTACGCCTCGAGCTCGTCGTCCGCGAGCCCGGCGCCGGGGCGCGGCTCGTCCGGGTCGACGCCGGAGCGCACGCTGCGTCGCCACGACGCGGCGACGAGGGGGTCGACCCCGGGCAGCAGGTCGCCGGTGCCGAGGAAGATGTCGTACGCGGTCCGGACCGACCGGGGGTCACGGCGTGCCGGGGCGCCCGGTGTCGTGGACCGTTGCGCCATGCTCGCCTCCGACGTCGGTGTCCGGGGTGCTGCGGCCAGTGTAGGGGCCGCCGTGACGGCCGTCACACCGTGCGTGCCGCGACGTCGGGTGGGCGCGCACGTGCGTGACGGTCGGCGCGACGTCGGTGGCGGCGCGGGACGCTGACGTGGCGCGTAACACTGTCTCAGCATGCGCCCCCGCTTCTCATCAGGTGGACGCGCGACCTAGCCTGGCGGTCGGACAGCCGCGCACCCGCGCGCACCGACAGCACGCCGGCCCACGGAGGACACCATGCCCGCACCGCTCGACACCGCCGAGAAGATCACGCAGTACGCCCACCCCGACCGCCTCGTGAGCACGGACTGGCTCGCGGAGCACCTCGGGCAGCCGGGCGTCGTCGTCGTCGAGTCCGACGAGGACGTCCTGCTCTACGAGACCGGCCACATCCCGGGCGCCGTGAAGATCGACTGGCACACGGACCTCAACGACCCGGACACGCGCGACTACATCGACGGCAAGGGCTTCGCCGCCCTCCTCGGGAGCAAGGGCATCGGCCGCGACACGACGATCGTCGTCTACGGCGACAAGAACAACTGGTGGGCCGCGTACGCGGCGTGGGTCTTCACGCTGTTCGGCCACGAGGACGTGCGTCTGCTCGACGGCGGCCGCGGCAAGTGGATCGCCGAGGGCCGCGAGACGACGACGGACGTCCCGGCGCCCGAGGCCGTCGAGTACCCCGTGGTCGAGCGCGACGACGTGACGATCCGCGCGTTCAAGGAGGACGTGCTCGCGCACATCGGCAACGGCCCGCTCGTCGACATCCGCTCCCCGCAGGAGTTCACGGGCGAGCGCCTGCACATCCCGGACTACCCGGAGGAGGGCGTGCTGCGCGGCGGCCACATCCCCACCGCGCGCAACGTGCCGTGGGCGACGGCGGTCGCGGAGGACGGCACGTACAAGTCGCGCGCCGAGCTGGAGGCGATCTACCAGGAGGGCGGCCTCGGTCTGGCCACGGACGACGAGGTGGTCACCTACTGCCGCATCGGCGAGCGCTCCAGCCACACGTGGTTCGCGCTGACGTACCTGCTGGGCTTCGACAAGGTCCGCAACTACGACGGCTCGTGGACCGAGTGGGGCAACGCGGTGCGCGTGCCGATCGTCAAGGGCGACCAGCCGGGCGAGGCGCCCGCGTCGCTGAACTGACCTCCGGCGTGCCCGACGGCGCGCGGCGGCCCTCCCTGCGAGGCTCGCCGCGCGCCGTCGGCGTTCCGCCCGGTGGGACCGCCACGCCTGCGGCGCCCGGCGGGTGCGAGGATCGACCCATGAGCGCTCTCACGCCCGACGCCGCCCCGTCCGCGGACCTGCCCGCCGCGCTGGCGGAGATCCGCGAGGACTTCCTCGCCCTGCCGGAGCGCGAGCGCCTGCAGCTCCTGCTGGAGTTCGCGAACGAGCTGCCGGCGCTGCCGGAGCGGTACGCGAGCGCGCCGGGCATGCTGGAGCGCATCGAGGAGTGCCAGTCCCCCGTGCGCGCGTTCGCCGAGGTGGACGGCGAGGGCGTCGTGCACTTCTTCGCGACGGCGCCCGCGGAGGCGCCGACGACGCGCGGGTTCGCGTCGATCCTCGCGCAGGGCCTCTCGGGCCTGACGGCCGAGCAGGTGCTCGCGGTGCCGGACGACTTCCCCATGTCCATCGGTCTGACCCGCGCGGTGAGCCCGCTGCGGATCGGCGGCATGAACGGCATGCTCACGCGCGCGAAGCGTCAGGTTCGGGAGCAGCTCGCGCGCGCCTGACCGGCCGCGCACCGCCCACCGCCGGGCTGAAACGATATCGACATCGCTTTCTGCTGAATTTGTTTGAAGAACAGACGGAAACCCCCTTGTGGATAGTTCAACGGATTGACATTATCGCGGTGTCCAGACCGCTGATCACAAAGGTGTCGATCGCATGTCCCACCTCAGACGCGCTCTCTCCCTCACGACGGCACTGTCCCTCGTCGTCGTCGGCGCGGTCCTCGCGCCACCGGCCACCGCCGACGACCCACCACCACCCCCCGTCGTCGCCGAGCCCGAGCAACGCCTGCTCGTGTTCTCCAAGACGGCGGCGTTCCGGCACGGCTCCATCCCCGACGGCATCGCCGCGCTCGAGACCATCGGCGAGGCGAACGGCATCGCCGTCGACACGACCGAGGACTCCGCGGCGTTCACGCCCGAGAACCTCGCGCAGTACGACGCCGTCGCCTTCATGTCGACGACCGGCGACGTGCTCGACGACGGCCAGCAGGCCGCGTTCGAGGACTACATCCGCAGCGGCGGCGGCTACGTCGGCGTGCACGCCGCGAGCGACACCGAGTACTCCTGGCCCTGGTACGGCGAGCTCGTCGGCGCCTACTTCGCCGGCCACCCCGCCGTCCAGGAGGCCGGCATCCACGTCGAGGACCGCACCCACCCCTCGACGGCGCACCTGCCCCAGCGGTGGGAGCGCACCGACGAGTGGTACAACTTCGGCGACAACCCCCGCGGCGACGTGCACGTCCTCATGACGCTCGACGAGACGTCGTACGAGGCCGGCGGCGGCGCGATGGGCGCCGACCACCCCATCGCCTGGTGCCAGTACCACGAGGGCGGACGCTCCTGGTACACCGGCCTCGGCCACACCCCGGAGAGCTTCGTCGAGCCCGCGTTCGTCGAGCACCTCACCGGCGGTGTCCTCTGGGCCGTCGGCGCCGCGTCGAACGACTGCGGCGGGACCGTCGACGCCAACTACCAGAAGGTCGTGCTCGACGACGACGTCGCGAGCCCCATGGGCCTCCAGGTCGCCCCCGACGGCCGCGTCCTGTACATCGAGCGCGCCGGGCAGGTGCGGGTCATCGACCCCGAGACGTCGACCACGTCGACCGCCGGCCGCCTCCAGGTCCACAGCGCGCAGGAGAACGGGCTGCTCGGCATCGAGCTCGACCCCGACTTCGCCGACAACGGCTGGGTGTACCTCTTCTACACGCCCGACAGCGACCTCATCGAGTCGCCGCACCAGCGGCTGTCCCGGTTCACGCTCGAGGGCGGCACGCTCGACATGGCGAGCGAGCAGATCCTCCTGCAGATCCCCCACCAGCGCGAGGAGTGCTGCCACTCCGGCGGGTACCTCGACTTCGACGCCGACGGGAACCTGTGGATCTCCACCGGCGACGACTCCTCCCCCGGTGGCGCACCCGGCGGCTACGCCCCGATCGACGAGCGCCCGGGCCAGGAGGCCATGGACGCGCAGCGCTCCTCCGCCAACACGAACGACCTGCGTGGCAAGCTCCTGCGGATCACGCCGACGGACGACGGGTCGTACACCGTGCCCGCCGGCAACCTCGTCGACACCGAGTGGGCCGCCGGCCAGGACGCCACGAAGATCCGGCCCGAGATCTACGTCATGGGCCTGCGCAACCCGTTCCGGTTCGCCGTCGACCAGACCACCGGAGCGGTCTACCTCGGCGACTACGGGCCGGACGCGAGCGTCGCCGACGCCCGCGGCATCGACGGCCGCGTCGAGTGGAACGTCATCACGGAGCCCGGCAACTACGGCTGGCCGTACTGCCACGGCGGCGGCGCGTACGTCGACTACGACTACGCGACGAGCACGCCGGGCGCCGAGTTCGACTGCTCGGCCCCGGTGAACGACTCCCCGAACAACACGGGCGTCAGCGAGCTCCCCCCGGTCGTCGACCCGCTCGTCGCCTACGGGCGGTCGCTGCGCGACCCGGACGTCGGCACCGGCGGCGCGCCCATGGGCGGCCCCGCGTACGTGTTCGACGAGGACCTCGAGTCCGACCGCCAGTGGCCGCGCTCGATGGCCGACAAGCCGTTCTTCTACGAGTGGGGCCAGAACCGGCTGTACCAGCTCCACCTCGACGAGGACGGGGCGCGCACCGACGTGACGCGCGTGCTCGCGTCGATGGGCTTCGTGCGACCGCACGCGATGGTCTTCGGCGAGCACGACGGCGCGATGTACCTCATCGAGTGGGGCGCCGGCTTCGGCGGCAACAACCCCGACTCCCAGGTGGTGCGCATCGACTACACCGGCGGCAACGACCGCCCGCTCGCGAAGGCCACGGCGACGCCGCGGTCCGGCGGCGTCCCGCTGGAGGTCGAGTTCTCCAGCGCGGGCACGGCGCACCCCCAGGGCGGGGACCTCACGTACGCGTGGGACTTCGGTGACGGCGCGACGTCGACCGACCCGAACCCCACCCACACGTACACCGAGGAGGGCGACTTCACCGCCGTCCTCACCGTGACCGACGTCCAGGGCCGCACCGGCACCGCGAACGTCACGATCTCGGCGGGCAACACCGAGCCCGTGGTCGACATCCGCTGGCCCGCGAACGGCACGGTGTTCACGTACGGCGACACCGTCGAGTTCGACGTCGCGGTGACCGACGCCGAGGACGGCTCGACCACCGCGGGCGACATCGACTGCTCCGACGTCACGGTCGAGCTCATCCTCGGGCACGACGACCACGGCCACCCCATGAAGGAGGCGACGGGCTGCACCGGCTCGTTCGTGCTGGAGGAGGACAGCGGCCACACCGACACCGACCGCATCACGTACGCCATCGAGGCCCGGTACACGGACGGGGGCTCCCCGGAGGGGACCGTCGCACCGCTGACCGGTCGTGACGTGGTCGCGATGCAGCCGTCGCGCAAGCAGGCCGAGCACTACTCGCTCGGCACCGAGGTGCGCACCGAGGCGACGGCCGACCCGATGGGCGGCGACCTCAACGTCGGGTTCATCCGGACGAACAGCGCCATGACGTTCGACGACTTCAACTTCGCGAACGTCGACGCGCTGCGCTTCCGGGTGGCGTCGCCGAACGCCACGAGCCGCATCGAGATCCGCAAGGACACGGCGGACGGCGACCTGCTCGGCAGCGTCGCGGTGCCCAGCACCGGCGGGTTCCAGAGCTGGGGCTGGGTCGAGGCCGCGGTCGACGACCCGGGCGGCACGTTCGACCTCGTGCTCACGTTCACGGGCGGCGACGGCTACCTGCTCAACCTCAACTGGTTCGATGTGCTCGGCGAGGGCGCGGCCGGCGGTCCGCCCGTCGTCATCCCGACGCCGACGGCGCAGCTCGCCCCGGCGGACCCGGTCCAGGGCGGCTGGTACCGCGACGCGGTGAGCCTCACCCTGACCTCCGAGGCGGACGACGCGATCGAGTACCAGGTGGGCGACGGCGCGTGGACGCCGTACGACGCACCGGTCACGTTCGCCGACGACGGCCGCCACGAGGTCGCCTTCCGTGCCGTGCGCGGGGAGGACACGTCGAACCGCGGCAGCGTCGTGGTGCAGGTCGACGGGACCGACCCGACGACGACCACCGACCTCGTCGCGCAGACCGAGGGCGAGACGTTCACGGGCGACGTGGTCGTGACGCTCGACGCGCAGGACGCCACGTCCGGCGTGGAGGCCACCACGGTCCGGGTCGACGGCGGCGACGAGGTCGCCTACGACGGCCCGTTCACGGTGACCGGCGACGGCGACCACACCGTGCAGGTGCGCAGCACCGACGCGGCGGGGAACGTCGAGGAGTGGCGGACGGTGCGCTTCGCGAGCCCGAGCGGTCAGCGACCGCAGGTCTCGCTGAGCGAGCCCCCGCTCGGCGGCGTCGTGCCGTTCGGCCAGGCCGTGCGCTACACGGCCGACGTCGGCGACCCCGAGGCCGACTGCGCCGACGTCCGCGCGCGGCTCGTCGTCACGGGCGACGACCGCACGTGGCGCGGCGATCCGAGCGACGGGTGCACGGGCCTCGTGACGATGGTCCGGCCCGACGACGCCGGGCCGACCGAGCGCCTGCGGTACGAGGTCGAGGTGCTGTACGCGCGCGGCGGCCACGACGGCGAGGTGCGCAACCTCGAGCAGGCCCGCGCGAGCGTGCGGGTGCAGCCGTCGCTCGTCGAGGCCGAGCACGCGGACTCGACGGTGCGCACCGAGGCGACGGGCGACTCCCTCGGCGGCGGTCTCAACGTCGGGTGGCTGCGCACCGGCGCGACGATCTCCTACGAGGACGTCAACCTCGCGGGGATCGACGCGATCCGCTTCCGCCTCGCGTCGAGCAGCATCGGCGGGAGGCTGGAGCTGCGGCAGGACACGGCCGGCGGCGCGCTCCTCGGGAGCACGACGATCACGAACACGGGCGGCGGCCAGTCGTACCGGTGGTTCGAGACGCCGGTGACCGACCCGGGCGAGCCGTTCACGCTGGTCCTCGTGTTCACGGCGACGGGTTCGCACTACATCGCGAACATCAACATGTTCGAGTTCGTCGGTGACGGCGTCTCGACCGACCCGGCGCCGGCCGGGCTCGCGGTCTCGACCCAGGTCGTGCCGCGGTGCCTCGCCGGGAAGGTGTACGTGGCGGTGCGGGCGACCAACGAGGACTCGGTGCCCGTCGACGTCACCCTCACCACGCCGTTCGGCACGAGGACCGTCGCCGACGTCGCACCGGGTGCGAGCGCGTACCAGTCGTTCGCGACGCGCTCGACGTCCGTGGCGGCAGGTGCGGCGCAGGTGAGCGCCGCCGGCGACGGACGGACGTTCGCGGCCGACGTCGAGCACGGCGCGCTCGACTGCGGCTGATCCCGCGTCGACACCACCGGGCCGCCGTCGCTCCGTCCCCGGAGCGGCGGCGGCCCGCGGTGCGTGGTCTCAGTCCCGGCCGAACGCCGCGCGCAGCGCGTCCTTCGCGCGCTCGAGGACCTCCACCTGCTCCTGCGGGAGGTTCTTCCCGGCACGGTTGAGGTAGAACGTCAGCATGGACATCGCCGACCGGTACGGCGTGCCCTTGCGGCGGTCGCTGCGCTCCGCGGACCTCTTCAACGACGCCGCGATCCGAGCGGGGTCGTCCCAGGTGAAGACGTCGTCCTCGAGGTCGAGAGCGTCGGAGTGCTCCGTGACGTCCTGCGATCACCGCTTCCCGGTCGCGTCGTGCTCCTTCGTCGCCATCCTCCGACGCTAGGCGCGCTCCGCGCCGCCCGCACCCGCCGAACATGGCCGTGCTCGCTGCCGAGCACGAGGTTGCTGTCGTTCTGGACGCCAAAACGACAGCAACCTCGTGCTCGGCGGGGGCGGTGTCAGTCGCGCAGGGCGAGGCGACGCGCGAGCACCGCGCAGACCACGAGCTGGAGCTGGTGGAAGACGATCACCGGCACCGCGACGACACCCGCGACGGCGACGGGGAACAGCACGCTCGCCATCGGCAGACCTGTCGCGAGGGACTTCTTCGACCCGCACATGAGCAGCGCCACCCGGTCCTCGACGGGCAGGCGCAGCGCCGCGCCGCCCCACCACGTCAGCGCGAGCATGACGGCGAGCAGCAGCGCGCTCACGCCCAGCAGCGCGACGATCGCCCATCCCGACACGCTCGACCACACGCCCGCCGACGTCGCGGCCGCGACGGCCCCGAACACGACGACGAGGATCGTGCCGCGGTCGACGCCGAGCGTGAGCCACCGTCGGGCCCGGACCCAGCTCCCGACCCAGGGCTGCAGGAGCTGCCCGACGACGAACGGCAGCAGGAGCTGGAGCAGCACGGTCCGCAGGCCGCCGAGCCCGCCGGTCGCGCCGCCCGGCTCGCCCGCTCCCCCCGCGACGTCGCTCAGGAGCCACAGCACGAGCAGCGGCGTGATCACCATGCCGAGCACGTTCGACACGGTCGCGCCGCAGATCGCGCCGGCGACGTTGCCGCGCGCGACGGACGTGAACGCCACCGACGACTGCACGGTGGACGGCAGGAGCGCCAGGAACAGGACCCCGACGGCGAGGTCGTCGCCGACCACGGGCGCGACCGCCCACGCGGTGAGGATGCCGAGGAGCGGGAACACGACGTAGGTCGACGCGAGGATCCCGCCCTGCAGGCGCCAGTTCCGCAGTCCCGCCCACACCTCGCCCGTGGACAGGCGCATGCCGTAGACGAGGAACAGGACAGTCACGGCGACGTCGGCGACGACGTCCACGACGCGCTGCGCGTCCGCGCCGACGGGGACGACGAGACCGAGGACGAGGACGACCAGCAGCGTCACGACGAACGGGTCGACCCACCGGCTCAGCACTGCGCGCACGAGGCACGAGCCTAGCCCGCGGTCGTCGAGGCCTCGGGGCGGACGACGCCCACCGGTGGTGTGACGTCGGCGACGGGCCGGGCCGGGGACGAGTCCCGCGCTCCCGGCGATCTCCCGGCTCAGAACAGGGTGTACCCGCCGTCGACGGTGACGACCGCGCCCGTCATGAAGCTGGACGCGGCGCTCGCGAGGAACACGACGGGCGGGCCGATCTCCTCCGGCTCGGCCCAGCGGCGCATCGCGGCGGGCGCGACGCAGTCGTCGAAGTACTCGGGCCGGTCGACGGGCGACGCCTCGGTGCGCACGTACCCGGGCGCGACGGCGTTGACGCGGACGCCGTGCGGCGCCCACTCGGCGGCGAGCCCCTTCGTGAGCTGGTGCACGGCGGCCTTGGACGCGAGGTAGGCGGGCTGCCAGCGCGGCCGGTTGACGACCTGCGCGGACATGGAGCCGACGTTGACGATCGTCCCCGGCCGGCCCGCCACGACCAGCCCGCGGGCGACGGCGCGCGAGCAGTACCAGACGCCGTCGAGGTTCGTCGCGAGGGTGCGGTGCCACACGTCGTCGTCGATCTCGAGCGCCGCGCCACCGATCGAGACGCCCGCGTTGTTGACGAGCAGGTCGACCGTGCCGAGGTCGTCCGACGCCCGGGCGACCACGTCGTCCACCTGGGCACGGTCGGTGACGTCGAGCGCGTAGCCGCGCACGGTGCTGCCCGACGCCGCGAGGTCGGCCGCCGCGGCGTGCGCGGCCTCGGCGGTGGTCGCCGTGAGGGCGACCCGGGCGCCCGCCTCGGCGAGCGCCCGCGCGACGGCACGCCCGATCCCCCGGCTCCCGCCGGTGAGCAGGGCCGTGCGGCCGACGAGCGAGAACGAGTCGAGGACGGTCACGCGGGTCAGTGGACCACGCGCCCGATCAGAAGTCGAAGAGGTCCTCGAGCCACGACTCCTTTTTCTTGCGCTTGCGGTAGCGCGGGTCGTAGCCCTGGCCGTAGCGGTCGTCGCCGCGGTACCGGTCGTCCCGCCGGTCGTCGCGGTACCGGTCGTCCCGCCGGTCGTCGCGGTACCGGTCGTCGCGGTACCGGTCGTCGGGGCGACGGCCGTCGCGCCGGTCGTCGCCGTGCGGGGATCCGTAGTCGACGGGCGGGGCCGGCGGGTAGGCGGTGGGTCCCGGTGCGGCCGCCGGGGGCGGCGTGGCGGCGACCGGCCCACCGGCCTCGGCCGCGATCTCGGACTCGACGGAGCGGTCGATGATCTTGTCCAGCTCTCCCCGGTCGAGCCACACCCCGCGGCACGTCGGGCAGTAGTCGATCTCGACGCCCTTGCGCTCGGCCATGACGAGCACGGTCTGGTCGGTCGGGCACAGCATGCGGTCCTCCGGATGGTCGGCTGGTAGGGCCAACGCCTCACGCGGTCGTGCGGTTCCCGGCGGCCGGGTTCAGTCGTCGCCGGGCCAGTCGGTCCCGGCGGCTCCGGGGTCCACGTCGAGCCGCTCGCGCAGCTCCTCGACCCGGTGCACCTCCTCGTCGAGGGCGGCGAGCGCGTCCGCGACCTGTGGCAGGAACTCCGCCCCGGCGAGGAACCACTCGGCCCCCGCGAGGAAGCGGGCGGCGGACGCGTCGTCGTGCAGGAGCAGGGCGAGGTCGGCGCGCAGGACGAGCGCGCGGAACCGGACCCGCTCGGAGACGCTGCGGGCCCGCACGCCCTCCGCGGCGAAGGCCCGGTCGAGGACTCGTGCCGCTCCCGCGGGGTCGCCCGCGCCGCGCAGGATCCGCGCGTGCTCGACGGCGCGCGCGAGGTCGGGCGGCTCCTCGGTGCCGCGGCGCGGGAGGGACGGGACGACGGGCCCTGGACCCACGCGCACCTCCCCGTCGCGACAGCGGTCCGGTCGCCCGGGCGGGCCGGCCGGGCCCTCGGGGCGGCGGCTCCGAGAGCCCGTTCACCCTAACCCCGGTCCGCGGACGGGGCAGGGTGAACGGGCACGTCGGGCAAAACCGCCGAAGCGGACCGTCAGCGCTGCACGCGCGCGCTGCCCCCGGTGGCGAGCTTGCGGACCTCGGCGAGCGACGCCGTCGACGTGTCCCCGGGCGTGGTCATGGCGAGCGCGCCGTGCGCGGCGCCGTACTCGACGGCCTCCGCGATCGAGCCGAGCTCCATGAGCCCGTACGCGAGGCCCGACGCGAACGAGTCGCCGCCGCCCACCCGGTCGAGGATCTCCAGGCCGGGGCGGTGCGTCGCCTCGGCGAAGCCCTGCACGCGCGACCACGCGATCGCGCCCCAGTCGTTGACCGTCGCGGTCCTCACGCCGCGCAGCGTCGTCGCGATGACCTGGAAGTTCGGGTACTCCTCGGCGGCGCGCGCGATCATCGCCCGGAACGCCCCGGTGTCGAGGTCCGTGAGGTTCTCGTCGACGCCCTCGACCTCGAAGCCGAGCGACGCGGTGAAGTCCTCCTCGTTGCCGATCATCACGTCGACGTAGCGCGCGAGGCGGCGGTTGACCTCCTGGGCGCGCTCGACGCCCCCGATGCCCTGCCACAGCGACGGCCGGTAGTTGAGGTCGTAGGACACGATCGTGCCGTGGCGCCGCGCCGCGGCCATCGCCGCCTCCGCGACGTCGGCGCTCGACTCCGACAGCGCGGCGAAGATACCGCCCGTGTGGAACCAGCGCACGCCGCGGCCGAACAGCGCGTCCCAGTCGACGTCCTCGGGACGCAGCTGCGAGATCGCGGTGTTGCCGCGGTCGGAGACGCCGACGGCACCGCGCACGCCGAAGCCGCGCTCGGTGAAGTTCAGGCCGTTGCGCACGGTGCGGCCGATGCCGTCGTAGGCCCGCCACACGACGTGGCTCGTGTCGAGGCCACCCGTGAGCATGAGGTCCTCGACGAGACGACCCACCTCGTTGTCCGCGAGCGCCGTGACGACGGCGCCGCGCAGGCCGAAGCAGCGGCGCAGCCCGCGTGCGACGTTGTACTCGCCGCCGCCCTCCCACGCGTCGAAGCTGCGGGCGGTCTTGATGCGCCGCTCGCCCGGGTCGAGGCGGAGCATGACCTCGCCGAGCGCGACGACGTCGTAGGCGGTCTCGGCGGCGGGGCGGACCGTCAGGGGCGGGGCGGCGGTGTGCTGCTCGGTCACGGGTCAGGCTCCTTCGGTGGCGAGCGAGGCGGCCAGCTCGACGGCCTCGCGCGTGCGGCGGGTGATCTCGGCGTGGTCGCCCGCGCGCACGAGGGCGCGGTCGACCATCCAGGAGCCGCCGGCGGCGAGCACGGGCGGCAGGGCGAGGTAGTCGAGGAGGTTCGCGGCGCTCACGCCGCCGGTCGGGACGAAGCGCAGGCCGGGGAACGGGGCGGCGAAGGCCTTCACGGCGGCGGGGCCGCCGACGACGTTCGCGGGGAAGAGCTTGACGGCGCGCAGGCCGAGGTCGAGCGCAGCGATGATGTCGGACGGCGTGGCGACGCCGGGCAGGATCGGCACGCCGTGCTCCTGCGCGCGACGCACGACGTCGGCGGACAGGCCCGGCGAGACGAGGAAGCGGGCTCCGGCGCGCACGGCCTCGTCGACCTGCGCGACGGTGACGACGGTCCCGGCGCCGACGAGGACGTCGGGGACCTCGCGGGCGATCGCCTCGATCGCGGAGGCCGCGCCGGCGGTGCGGAACGTGACCTCGGCGACGGGCAGGCCGCCGTCGGACAGCGCGCGGGCGACCATGAGCCCGTCGCGGGCGTCGTCGACGACGACGACGGGCACGACGCGGGCCCGGCCGATCTGGTCCAGGACGCTGGGGTCGGCTGACATCCTCACTCCGTTTCGCTATGGTGAACGCCTGTTGTTCACTACGGAACGCACTGTAGAGGAAGGGCCCACGATGCCGGAAGTCGACGACGCCCCGCACGGTGCCGGCACGGACGTCGACACGGGCATCGCCGCCAGCCCGCTCGGTAGCGTCGACAAGGCGCTCCTCGCGCTCGAGGCCCTCGCGGCCGCGGGTCCGCCGGGCGTCGCGCTCGGCACGCTCGCCGCGGACCTCGGTCTGCACAAGGCGTCGCTGCACCGCACGCTCGCGGCGCTGCGCCACCGCGGGTACGCCGACCAGGACGCCGACACCGGCCGCTACCGGCTCGGCACCGCGGCCACCGCGCTCGCGACCGTCTACCTCGGCGAGGAGAACCTGCCCGCCCTCCTGCACCCCGTGCTCGTCGCCGTGTGCCAGGCCACCGACGAGCTCGTGCACCTCGGCGCGCTCGCCGGGACGGAGATCGTCTACCTCGACAAGGTCGAGCCGTCCCGCGCCGTCCGCGTGTGGTCGGCCGTCGGTCGCCGCCGCCCCGCCGCCACGACAGCGCTCGGGCGCGCGATGCTCGCCCACCACCACCTCGACGACGACCGCCTCGGCTGGTACGCCGCCGCCGTCCCGGACGACCGCGTCCGCACCGCCGACCTGCACGACGTGTGCCGGCGCACGCGCGAGCGCGGGTTTGCGCACGAGGACGAGGAGAACGAGGTGGGGATCAGCTGCGTCGCCGTGCCCGTGCTGCGCGCCGGGCGCCCCGTCGCCGCGATCAGCGTCACCGCGCCCGCCGACCGGCTCGGCACCCGACGCCGCGCGGAGGTCGAGGCGACGCTCGCGCGCGTCGTGCCCCCTCTGCTCCCCGACACCCTCGCCCTCCCGGACCGGGCGACCGACCCGGACCGCTGACCCGGGCCGCCGACCCGGGCCGCACGCCCGGCCCACGGACAGGGGTCAGCACAGGGGTCACGGACCGACCGCGCGCCCGCACGGCGACGCGCGCGCCCGTGTGAGAGAGTTCAAGCGCACTCCGATCGGCAGAGCACGGAAGGGCCCGGCGATGACCGTCCTCGTGGCGTACAACGACTCACCGCAGGGCGAGTCCGCCCTCCACGCGGCGATCGCCGAGGCGCAGCGGCGCGGCACCGCGCTCGCGGTCCTCGTGCTCACGCCGCAGGACCCCGAGGCGGGGATCCCGGCCGGGCTCGCCCACCAGCTCGACGCCCTCCCCGACGGGGTCGAGGCCCCCGAGGTCACCTACCGTCCCGAGCACGTGGGGCCGGCCGACGCGATCGTCGACGAGGCCGAGCGCACCCACCCCGAGCTCGTCGTGATCGGCGCGCGCAAGCGGTCGCCCGTCGGCAAGTTCCTCCTCGGCAGCACCACGCAGCGCGTCCTGCTCGACTCCCCCGCCCCGGTGCTCGTCGTCAAGGCGCGTCACTGACGCACGTCGTCACCCGGCCGAGCGCACCTCGAGCCGGTTGCGCCACGGGTCGACGAACCGGAGCACGGCCCCGTCGTCCTGGACGCCGACGCCGGCCCGCACCAGCCGCTCGCGGAGCGCGCCGACGTCGTCGGCCCCCGGCACCGTGAGCGCCACCGACCCGAGCCCGAGCGTCGACGCCCGCGGCCCGGCGCCTCGGCTGTTCCACGTGTTCACGGCCAGGTGGTGGTGGTACCCGCCCGCCGACACGAAGAGGGCACCGGGCACCGACGCGGTCTCCTCCAGGCCGAGCGCGTCCACGTAGAAGGTGCGCGCGGCCGCCACGTCGCCGACCTGCAGGTGCACGTGACCCACCACGGCGCCGCCCGGCCCCGTCGACCCGGTCCGCTCGCCCACGTCGGTGCGCGGCCCCGCGAGGAGGTCGCGCGAGGCGTCGGTGAGGTGGTCGGCGAGGAACGCGTTCGGGTCGAGGTGGACGGTGTCCATGCGCACCCCGTTCTCGTCCCAGCGCCACGTGTCGCGCGGCCGGTCGGCGTACAGCTCGACGCCGTTGCCCTCGGGGTCGGTGAAGTAGAACGCCTGGGACACGAGGTGGTCGGCGCTGCCGACGAAGGTGCTCGGCGCGGTGGTCGCGACCGCGGCGAGGGCGTGCGCGAGGCCGGGCTCGTCGTCGAACAGCACGGCGGTGTGGAACAGGCCCGCCTCGTGACGCCCGGGGGCGGGCAGGTCGGGCGTGCGGTGCAGCACGACGAGGGGTACCGCACCCCGGCCGAGCACGACCGTCTCGGCCGGGCGGGCGCCGTCGGGCAGTGCGAGCGTGTCCGGGGTGGGCAGCACGGCGAGGGTGAGGGCGTCGCGGTAGTAGCGCGTCATGAGGTCGAGGTCGCGCACGTGGAGCGTGACCGCGTCCATGCGGGTGCCCGCGGCGAGCAGGTCGTCGGCGGCGCGGGCGGGGAGGGGCGGGCGGTTCATTGAACCTTCAACCACCTGGACGCCCGGCCGTATTCCCTCGGGATCACCGCCGGCGAGATCGGCAGACCGGTCCGAGGTCGGCGGTCCCGGGGTGCCGAGCTCGCCCAGGTCCGCCGACCTCGCGTCAGGTCGACGCCGCCTGACTGCTCAGGTACCACCCGACGAGCGCCGCGACGACAGCGAGGCCGACCACCACCGCGAGCGTGATCTTCCACGCGCTGTACGGGCGACGCCCCACGACCTCGCCGGTGTTCGCGTTGACCATCACCTGCCACTGCGTCCCCGCGTACACGTACGTCGCGACCCACAGGGGCAGGAGGACGAGCTTGAACATCACCGCGGCGTACGCCGTGCTGATCGAGTGCACCCGCTGCTCGTCGCCGCCGATCGCCCCCTCTACGTCGCTGCGGATCGCCGGGGCCATGTCGGACTTCGCCCGCTCCAGGCCGTGCGGCGGGTCGACGTCGTACCGGGCCGTCGCGAAGCCCGCGAGGTACTCCGGCCGGTAGGGCTGCGCGTGCTCCAGCCGCCAGGGACCGAGCCGGCCCAGGTCCTTCTCGGCGACCTGCGTCGACGCGGGGACCAGGACGTCGTCGAACGACCGCACGGTCGTCCCCGACGTCCACGACCAGCTCACGCGCCGTTCCTGACGCTCGTTCTCGCCGTCCTTGACCGTCACCCAGTACGCGTCGCCGCGCTCCCCGGTGTACTGCGAGGTGGTGTCGGCGTCGAACGTCCAGTGGGGCACGTAGGTGCCGTGGAGCGACTCGGTGTCGCCGACCTTCTTCAGCGCTCCGGGGGCGAACCAGCGCGAGCGCACCCACCCGCGGAACGCGTCGCGCGCCTGCGCGTGCGCCAGCCCGAACGGCACGACGGCCTCCGGCTCGACGACGCCCGCGACCGGAGCCCCGGCGACGAGGTGCCCGCCGCAGAACCCGCACGCCACCGACAGGTCGGTGCCGGTGGTCGTGGCGCCGCACCCGTCGCACGCGAACACCTGCGCCGCGACCGCCGCGACGGGTGCGGCCCCGGTCGCGAGCCACGCGTCGTAGGAGTGCTCGTCGACCGCGTCGCCGGGGGCGTGCACGATCGGCACGGTCCCGCGGCACGCCACGCACTCCAGGTGCCGTGTGCCGGGCGCGAACGCGAGCTGCGAGCCGCACGCGTCGCACCGGGTGCGCACGACGGCGGGCACGCCGTCTGGCACGGGGTCAGGCAGGGCGTCGGGCAGGGGCGGCGGAGAGCCCGCCGGCTCGCTCATGCGCCCGTCCCGGCGGCCGACGGCGGGAGGGTCGGCGGGAGCGGCGGCGGGACGGCGGCGAAGAGCGTGGCGAGCGCCGCGACGTCCCCGGCGGCCGTCCAGCCCGCCATGCCCTCCTGCCACACGAGCGTGGCGCGCGTGACGCGCCCCGCCTGGATCTGCGCGCCGAGGTCGGCCGTCGAGCCGGGACCGGCCTGCGCGCCGTCGACCGCCCAGTACCACGGGGCGCCCGCACCCGGCAGGGGCGGCGGCCCCGCGGCGGGGGCCGGAGCAGCGGCGGGCGCGGGTACGGGCTGCGGTGCCGACGCGCCGCCGAGGGCCTGCGCCATCTGCTGCCCCATCGCCATGCCCATCCCGAGCCCGAGCCCCTCCCCCGCCCCGCCCGGGTTGGCGGCCGCGGTCTCGATCGCGTTCGCGGACTGGAACCTCGTGTACTGGTCGAGGTTCCCCACGACGGCCATCTGCGTGCGCTTGTCCAGCGCGGCCTCGACCTCCGGCGGGAACGACACGTTCTCCAGGACGAACCGCGGCACGGCGATGCCGTACTCCGACAGGTCCTCGGAGAGCTGGCCCGCGAGGCGCGTCGAGATCTCCCGCTGGTTCGCGGCCAGGTCGATCGCGGCGACGCCCGCCTCCGCGAACGCCGGGCCGAGCTGCCCGACGACGAGCCGCCGGAAGTAGTCGCCGATCTCCTCGGTGCGGAACTGCGGGTCGGTCCCGACGAGCCGGCGCAGGAGCGCGGCCGGGTCGACGACCTCGAGCGCGTACGTCCCGAAGGCGCGCAGCCGGACGGCGCCGAGCTCGGGGTCGCGCAGCATGACGGGGTTCTGGGTGCCCCACGTGAGGTCGGTGAGGCGGCGGGTCGTGACGAAGTAGACCTCCGCCTTGAACGGGGAGTCGAACCCGTACTTCCACCCCTGCAGCGTGGACAGCACGGGCAGGTTCTTCGTCTCCAGGGTGTACGTGCCGGGGCCGAACACGTCGGCCAGCCGCCCCTCGCTGACGAGCACCGCGGACTGCCCCTCGCGCACGACGAGCTTCGCCTGGTTCTTGATCTCGTTCCCCTGCCGCGGGAAGCGCCACACGACGGTGTCGCGGCTGTCGTCGAGGAACTCGATGATGTCGATGAGCTGGCCGCGCAGCTTGTCGAGGAAGGCCATGCCGCTCCCTTCGCGTCCCGCACGTCGCCCGACGCGCGGCGGGCCGACCCCCGGCCCTGCGCGAGCATAGCGGAACGGCATGACCAGGCGTGCGTTGCGCCAAGCGCTCGCAAAGTCCGCTGGACGGGGCACGGTCCGACGGCCCCCTCTCCCTCGCCGGGCCCGGCCCCGAGGCGGCGGTCTCCCGCGGCCTATCCTGGCGAGGTGCACGACCCCGGACGCCCCGAGCCCACCGCCGCGACCGTCGCGGTGCTGCTCGCCGCCGGCGCCGGCACGCGGCTCGGTCGGGGCCCCAAGGCCCTGCTCCCCCACCGCGGCCGCCCGCTCGTCGAGCACGTCGTGCAGGTGCTGCTCGAGGGTGGGTGCGCGACGGTCGTCGTCGTCCTCGGGGCGGGGGCCGACGCCGTGCGCGCGGACGCCGCGCTCGACCGGCCCGGGGTGCGCGTCGTCGTCAACGACGACTGGGCGACGGGCATGGCGTCGTCGCTGCGACGGGGTCTGGCGGCCGCGCAGGACGGGACGCTCGGGACCGTGGCGCGGGTCGTCGTCGCGCACGTGGACCAGCCGGGCGTGGTGCCCGACGACGTCGCGCGCCTCCTCGCCGCGCACCGCCCCGGGCGCGTGGTCGCCTCGGGGTGGGCGGGCGCCGTCGGGCAGCCCCGGTGGGGGCACCCGCTGGTGCTCGACGTGACGCTCGTGCCGGCCGCGGCCGCGAGCGCCCAGGGCGACCGGGGCGCGCGCGACCTCCTGCGGGACCGCGCGGACCTCGTGGACGTCGTGACCCACCCTGGTGACGGCCGCGACGTCGACACGGAGGGCGACCTCGACCTCCTGCACCCGCCCCCGCCACCCCCTCGTTGAGTGCGGGGGATTCGTCGTCGGCGCGGGCCGACGACGACGGATCCCCCGCACTCAGCGGGTGGGGGTGGCCGCCCGCATGCCGAGGTAGACGCGGTCGCGGGCCAGGGGCAGCTCGGTGAACCGCACGCCCGTCGCCGCGCGGATCGCGTTGGCGAGCGCGGGCGCGACCGGGTTGAACGGGCTCTCGCTCATCGACTTGGCGCCCATCGGCCCCAGCGCGTCCGACGTCCGCGCGAAGTACACCTCGCTGCGCGGGACGTCCGCGAACGTCGGCAGGTGGTACTGGCGGAAGATGTCCGTCGTCACACGGCCGCTCGCGTCGACCACGACGTCCTCGTACAGCGCCGCGCCGAGCGCCTGCGCGATGCCGCCCTCGACCTGGCCGCGGCACTGGCGCGGGTTGACGACCTCGCCCGCGTCGGCGGCCTGCACGCTCTGCAGGATGCGGATCTCGCCCGTCCCGCGGTGTACCGCGACGCGGAACCCGTGCACGTTGAACGCGACGGAGCGCGGCGTGCCGCCCCAGCGGCCCTCGGCGACGAGCGCGACCCCGGCCGCCTCGGCGGCGCGCGCGACGTCGGCGAGCGGCACCACCGTCCCGCCGCGCTCGACACCGCCGGGCACGAGGCGGCAGTCCGACGCCGCGACCCCCGCGCCGTCCGAGCTCGCGGCGGGCATCCCCGCCGCCACCTTGAGCACCGCCTCCGCGAGGTCCTGCGCGGCCGCGAGCGACGCCTTGCCCGCGACGACCGTGCCCGTCGAGCCGAACGCGCCCGTGTCGTGCTCGACGAGGTCGGTGTCGGACTGGCGCACGACGACGGCGCCCGCGTCCTGCCCGAGCGCGCTCGCCACGAGCTGGGCGTGCACCGTCGTCGTGCCGTTGCCGAACTCGGCCGTCCCCACCTCCGCCTCGACGACGCCGTCGGCGCGCAGCCGCACGCGCGCGTGCGAGAAGTGCCCGCGCGGCGGCACGGTGTCGATCATCGACAGGGCCGTGCCCTCGCCGACGCCCCACTCGTCGCCGAGCTCGCGGTCGTCGCGCTCGCGGCCGCGGCGCAGCGCGTCGTCGACGAGGTCGAGGCACTGGTCGAGGCCGTAGCTGCCGTAGCGGACGTCCTCCTCGGGCGTCGGGTGCGTGCTGAGCATGGGGTCGCCCTCGCGCACGACGTTGCGCCGCCGCATCTCCAGCGGGTCCATGCCGATCCGGCGTGCGAGCTCGTCCATCGCGGACTCGACGGCGAAGACCATCTGCGACAGCCCGTACCCGCGGAACGCGCCCGCGGGGACGGTGTGCGTGTACACGCTGTGCGCGTCGACCTTCTTGTTGTCGCACCGGTACACCGCGACCGACTCGCCGCACCCGTGGAACATCACGCCCGGGCCGTGGTTGCCGTACGCGCCCGTGTTGGTGAGCACGTCGAGGTGCAGTGCCGTGAGCGTCCCGTCGCGGCGCGCGCCCGCGCGCACCCGGATGCGGAACGGGTGGCGCGTCGTCGTGCCGACGAACTGCTCGCGGCGCGTGAGCTCGAGCTGGACCGGGCGCCCGAGGCGCAGCGCGGCGAGCGCCGTGACGTCCTCCGTGAGCACCTCCTGCTTGCCGCCGAACCCTCCCCCGACGCGCTCGCAGTGCACGCGCACGCGATCCGGGTCGAGGTCGAGGACGCGCGCGAGGTGGCGGCGCGCGAGGAACGGGACTTGCGTGGAGGACCGCACGACGAGGCGCCCGTCGTCGTCGAACGACGCGATAGCGCAGTGCGTCTCCAGCGCGGCGTGCTGCACCCGCTGCGTGCGGTAGGTGGCCTCGTGCACGACGTCGGCCTCCGCGAGGCCGCGCTCGACGTCGCCGAGCTCGCTGTGCACCTCCGCGACGACGTTCGCCTCGGGCCGCGACACGCGCGCGGCCGTCGCGTCGAGGTCGGAGTGCACGAGCGGCGCGCCCGGGGCCATGGCGTCCTCGGGGTCGACGACGGCGGGCAGCACCTCGTACTCGACCCGCACCCTCCGCGCGCCCTCCTCCGCGGCGGCGACGGTCTCCGCGACGACGGCCGCGACGCGCTGCCCGACGAACCGGACGACGTCGTCGAGGATCCGGGTGTCGTCGGGGTCGTCGGTGAACAGCTCGTGCTGGGCGGTCGAGAACCGGGTCGTCGGGGCGTCGGCGTGCGTGAGGACCGCGAGCACGCCGGGCACGGCGAGCGCGTCGGTCGTGTCGACCGCGAGGACGCGCGCGTGGGCGTGCGGGGACCGCACGAGCGTGAGGTGCGCGAGCCCCGGGTAGTCGGCCGGGTCGACGTCGAGCGTGTACCGCACGCTGCCCGTCACCACGCCCCGGCCCGCCGGCGCCGGCACGTCGGTCCCGAACGCGGACGAGGCTCCCGGGTCGACCGGGGTACTCCCTCGCGGGACCGTGGTACTCCCTCGGCCACCCGGGTCCGCCGAGGGAGAACCCTGGTCCCGTGAGGGAGAACCCTGGTCGTGGGCGTGGTCGCACGGCGCCGCCCCGGCGGGGTGGGCCGTCCCGCACGACGCGCCGTCGAGCACGGCGTCGGCGATCGCGCGGTAGCCCGTGCAGCGGCACAGGTTGCCCTTGAGGTTGCGGGGCAGGTTCTCGCGCTGCGCGTCGTCGAAGGTCGCGGCGGTCATGATCATGCCCGCCGTGCAGAAGCCGCACTGGAAGCCCTGCGCGTCGAGGAACTGCTGCTGCACGGGGTGCAACGCCCCCGCCGCGGCGGCCTCGGGGCCGTGCACGGTCGCGGCGAGCCCCGCGACGGTCGTCACGTCGTGCCCGACGGCGCGGCGTGCGGGGTAGACGCACGAGTGGACCGGGACGCCGTCGACGTGCACGGTGCACGCGCCGCAGTCGCCGCCGTCGCACCCCTTCTTCACGCCGAGCGCGCCCTGCTCGCGCAGGTAGGTGCGCAGGCACTGGCCCGCGCGGGGCGCGGCGTCGACGGTCCGGCCGTCGACGGTGACCCCCGCGGGGCGGGGGTGGGTGCTGTCGGTCGTCGCGCTCATCGGCGGCCTCCGTCCGTGCTCGTGCCGTCGGCCAGCTCGGAGCGGATCTCCTCGGTGAGCCGGTAGGTCATGTCCTGGCGCCAGCGCGGCAGCCCGTGGATGTCGTCGTGGTACAGGTCGGGCGGGATCGCGGCGTCGAGCGCGGCGACGAGGTCCGGCGCCGTGGGGTGGGCGTCGGCGGCGAACCGGACCTGGACGGGCCGGCGCGTCGAGGCGGTGACGGTGAGGACGAGGCCGCCGCCGGCGTCGGGCGGGTCGACGCGGCCGACGAGCAGGACGCCCGAGCGCCCGAGGTTCGACAGCGACAGCCGGCGGAACGCGGTCCGCGCGCGAAGGGCGTGGTCCGGGACGCGGATCGCGCGCAGGAGCTCACCGGGGGCGAGCGTGTTGCGCATCTCGCCGGTGACGAGCTCGGCGACGGGCTGCTCGCGCCGCGTCCCGCCCGGTCCCCACACCTCGGCGACGCCGTCGAGCGCCGCGGTGAGGGAGATCATCGGCCCGGCGGGCAGCGACGTGCAGACGTTGCCCCCGACCGTGGACGTGTTCCAGATCTTGAACGACGCGACGAACGCGTCGCAGCACGGGCGGACGAGGTCGAGCGCGGTCCAGCGCCCGCGCACCTGCGCCGCGGCGTCGCTCTCCTCGAAGGCCCACAGCTGCGCGACGGTGCAGGTCGCGGCGATCTCCAGCCCGGCGTCGGTCACGGTGAGGGGCGGCCAGCCGGCGCTCGTCACGTCGAGGAGGCGCCGCAGCGTCTGGCTGCCGTAGGAGAAGAGCACGGTGCCGCCCGCGAGCCACGCGTCGCCCTCGCGCCAGTCGGCGGGGTCGGCGGTGGGGACGAGGTCGGTGACGGTGTTCAGGTCCATCAGGGGGCCTCCTCGGGCTGGTCGACGGTGGTGGGGGCCGCGTGCAGGGGGCCGTCGCCGCGGCTCAGGGGTGCGACGGCGCCGTCGCGGCCGTGCCGGGCGGCGACCAGCTCGGCGGTGACGGACACCGCGACCTCCTCGGGCGTGACGGCGCCGAGGTCGAGGCCGATGGGCGAGCGGAGCCGCGCGAGGGCGGCGTCGCCGACACCCTCGTGGCGCAGGGCGGCGACGCGCTGGTCGTGCGAGCGCCGCGACCCCATCGCCCCGACGTAGGCGAGGGGCAGGTCGAGCGCGAGCCGCAGGAGCGGGACGTCGAACTTCGCGTCGTGCGTGAGGACGGCCAGCGCGGTGCGCGCGTCGACCCGGCCCGCGGCGGCCTCGGCGGCGAGGTAGCGGTCGGGCCACTCGACGACGACCTCGTCGGCCTCCGGGAAGCGGCGAGGGTCGGCGAAGACCTCGCGGGCGTCGACGAGCGTGACGCGGTACCCGAGGAGCCGCACGTGGCGCACGAGCGCGCCGGCGAAGTCGTTCGCCCCGGCCACGAGGAACCGTGGCGCGGGCAGGCGGGTCTCGACGAGCAGGGTCACGGGCTCGGTCTCGTCGCAGCCCGGTGCACCCGGGTCCGGCGCCCCGCTGCCTCGGGTCCCGCTGCCCGGAGTCCCGCTGCCCGACGGCGCGGCGTGGGCCGCGTGGACGGTCGCCGTACCCCCGGCACGCAGGACGGCGACGACCTGCGCGGCCGCGGCGTCGAGCGCCCCGGGCGGAACGAGGTCGCGCAGCGCGGCGGCGACGGCGCGCTCGTCCGCCCTGCCCGGGTCGTCGAGGACGACGGCGGTCCGGCGGGCGCCGTCGACCCTCCGCACGAGCGCGGCGGGCGCCGTCCCGCCTCCCGGGGCTCCGGCCCGCGCCGCGAGGGCGGCGAGCGCGCGCGCGGCGTCGTCGCCGGGGAGCACCGGCTGGACGTGGACGTCGAGCGTGCCGCCGCAGCTCAGGCCGACGGCGAAGGCGTCGTCGTCGCTGTAGCCGAACGTCTCGCGACGGCACTCCCCGGTGGCGACGGCGTCGAGCGCGGCGGCGTGGACGGCGCCCTCGACGCACCCGCCGGACAGGCTGCCGAGCACGGCGCCGTCCGCGCGGACCGCCATCGCGGTGCCGACGGGGCGCGGCACGGAGCCCGACGCCGCGACGACCGTCGCGACGGCGAAGGGCGTCCGCCCGGGGTCGAGCCAGGGACCGATCCGGTCGACGAGGTGGAGCATCGTGGGCCTCGCTTCCGCCAGGGTGCCGGCGTACCGGCGTCCTTCCAGTGAACCCTTGCGGTGAGTCCCCTGCGTGTCCTGGCGCGCGTCGGCCGTGACGCGCCGGAAACACAGGGCTTGAATCCGCCCTCGGGCCGCTCCCTCCGTCGGGAGAGCCCGTGCCGAACGTTTCCACTGAGTGGAAGAGTTGTTCCGCTCGACGATCGTCACGCTAGCACGCGATGGCGCGGCGGTCACGGGTCGCGTCTACGATCGGCCCATGACCGCGGTCTCTCTCGGTATGCCCAGGGTGCGCCCCGCCGTGCCCGCGGGGCCCACCGGGCTCGACCCGGACCGGCCCGCGACCCCCGCGCTCGTGGACCGCTACGGGCGCGTCGCGCGCGACCTGCGGATCTCCGTCACGGAGAAGTGCTCCCTGCGCTGCACCTACTGCATGCCGGCCGAGGGCCTGCCCGCGATCCCGCGCGAGGACCTGCTCACGCCCGCCGAGATCGGCCGCGTCGTGCGCGTCGCCGTCGGCCGGCTCGGCATCACGGACGTCCGGTTCACCGGCGGCGAGCCCCTCCTGCGCGCCGACCTCGCCGAGATCCTGCGGGCCGCCCGCGCCGCCGCGCCCGACGTGTCGCTCTCCCTCACCACCAACGCGGTGGGCCTCGACAAGCGCGTCGGCGAGCTCGTCGACGCCGGGCTCGACCGCGTGAACATCTCCCTCGACTCCGTGGACCGCGCGCACTTCGCGCGCCTCACCCGGCGCGACCGCCTGCCCGACGTGCTCGCCGGGATCCGCGCCGCGCTCGCCGCCGGGCTCGCGCCCGTCAAGCTCAACGCCGTGCTCATGCCCGAGACGCTCGCCGGCGCGGGCGACCTGCTCGCGTGGGCCGTCGAGCACGGCTGCCACCTGCGGTTCATCGAGCAGATGCCCCTCGACGCCGACGGGAACTGGGCCCGCGACCACCTCGTCTCCGCCGCGGACCTCCTCGACGCCCTCGGCGACCGGTTCCACCTCGTCGAGGTCGGCCGCGACGACCCGTCCGCCCCCGCCGAGGAGTGGCTCGTCGACGGCGGGCCCCAGACCGTGGGCGTCATCGCCTCCGTCACCCGCTCGTTCTGCGGCGCGTGCGACCGCACGCGCCTCACCGCCGAGGGCACCGTGCGGTCGTGCCTGTTCGGCGACGACGAGACCGACCTGCGCGCCGTGCTGCGCGCACCCGACCTCGACGACCACGAGCGCGACGACGCCCTCGCCCGCGCCTGGCAGGGCGCCATGTGGCGCAAGCCGCTCGCGCACGGCAGCGACGCGCCCACGCTCGCCGCCGACGCGTTCGCCCCGACGACCCGCAGCATGGGGGCCATCGGGGGGTGATCGCGGGGCGATGCGGGCTGATGGCCCCGCCGCACGCGACGGCGCCCGGCGGGTGTCGCACGTCATAGGGTGAAGCCCGTCACGAGCGCACGTTTCCCCAGGTCACGGCCGGCGACGCTTCCTACCATGGACACCGTGACGACGATCTCCCCCGCCCCCGTGAACCGCCCCGCCGCCTCGACCCCCACGACCCGCGACAACAGCGCGTCGGCGCTGCCGATCTACCGGGACGACGAGCGCTCCGGGCCGTGGACCGTCGGGACGCGGAGCGTGCTCGGGGTCGCGATCGGCGCGATCGTCGGGACCGTCGTGCTCAGCTGGTTCGGGCTCGTCGTCGGCGCGGCCGTGGGCCTCGGCGTCGGGATGCTGCTCGACAACCGTCCCGCCGAGCGCTGACCCGCACCCCTCACCCGTCACGTCCTACAGGCCGACCCACTCCGACACGCCGTCGGTGAAGTGCTGCCGCTTCCAGATGGGCACCTCCGCCTTGATGCGCTCCACGAGGAGCGAGCACGCCTCGAACGCCTCCCGGCGGTGGCCCGCGGACGCCGCCGCGACGAGCGCGACGTCCCCGACGACGAGCGTCCCGTACCGGTGCACGGCGGCGACCCGCAGCCCCGTCTCGGCCGCGACCGCGGCGACGCAGCGGCGCAGCACGTCCGTCGCGTCGGGGTGCGCCTCGTAGTCCAGGCCGGTGACGCCGCGGGCGTCGTCGACGTCGCGGACCACGCCGCGGAACGTCACGACGGCACCGCACTCGGGCGCGGCGACCGCGTCCTCGACCGCCTGCGCGACGCCCGCGTCGAGGACGTCCGTCGTCACGCGGCTCACGCCGCCGACCGACGCACGACCGCCCGTACCTTCCCCGTCGCTCACAGCTCCCACACCTCCACCTCGTCGCCCGCGCCGAGCGCGGTCACGTCCTGCGGCACGTCCACCAGGACGTCCGCCCGGGCCATCGTCACCACGAGGTGCGACCCCGGGCCGCCGACGGGTCGGACACCGGCGCCGTCGCGCACCCCGCGGAGCAGCTGGCGCCTGCCCCGCGGCGACGACACCGGCTCGACGAGGGCGGCGCGCCCCCGCGGCGCCGGGCCGAGACCCGCCGCGCGCCGCAGCGCGTCCCGTACGAGCACGACGAACGACACCTGGGCGCTGACCGGGTTCCCGGGGAACGCGACGAGGGGCGTGCCCCGGAACGTCCCCCAGCCCTGCGGGCCACCCGGCTGCATCGCGACGGTGCGGAACCGCACCCCCTCGTCCTGCAGCAGGTCCTTGACCACCTCGTAGGCCCCCTTGCTCACGCCGCCGGACGTGAGCACGAGGTCGGCGTCCGACGCCGCCCGCGACAGCGTCCGCTCGAGCTCCCCCGGGTCGTCGCTCGTGGTGCCTCGGTGGACGACGACCCCGCCCGCGAGCTCGACCGCCGCGGCGAGCGCGAGGGAGTTCGTGTCGTACACCTGGCCGGGTCCGAGCCGCGCGCCGGCCGGCGCGAGTTCGGCCCCGGTGGACAGCACGGCGACCCGGGGTCGCGCCCGCACGACGACCTGCCCGACGCCCGACGCCGCGCAGGCCGCCAGGCGGGCGGGCGTGAGCACGGCCCCGGCCGGCACGACCAGGGCGCCCACGGCGACGTCGTCGCCCGCCTCCCGCACCGATGCTCCCGGCTCGACGCGCGCGTCGAACCCCACCTGGTCGGGCACCACCCCGGGGACGAAGGCGCCCACGGACGTCCGCTCGACGGCGACGACCGCGTCGGCGCCGGCCGGGACGGGCGCGCCGGTCATGATCCGCGCGGCCGCGCCGGGTGCGAGGGGGGCGACGTCGCGGGCGCCGGCGGGTACCTCGCCGCGCACGGGGAGCGTCGCGCCGGGCACGGCCTCGGCCGCGCGGACCGCGAACCCGTCCATCTGGGCGTTGCGGAACGCGGGGACGGCCACCCGGGCGACGACGTCGACGGCGAGCACGCGGCCCGCGGCGGCCGTCAGGTCGACCGTCTCGTCGCGAGCCAGCCCGGCGAGCAGGGCCTCCACGTCGGCACGGTGCTCCTCGAGCGTCGTGGGCATGGGACCACGGTAGCGGCTCCGCACCGGTCCCTGAGCGCGCAGCCCGGACCAGGACGTCAGGGACCTGTCAGGTCCACGGGACCCCCGGCGGGCCCTGGCCCGGGGAGGATCGGAGAAGCAGCCGACCCGGGGGCACGACGACGCGCTCCCCGACCGCCGTGAAGGAGCAGTCATGCGCAGGACCGTCCGCACCCTCGCCCTCGTCCTCGTCGCCGGAGGCCTCGCCGCGTGCGGCGGTCCGGGCTCGCCCGCGGCTACGGGACCCGCGACGTCGGGCACGGACGCCCGGGAGACGGCCTCCGCCACGACGGCGCCCGAGGACGAGGCCACCGACGCGCGGGCCGCCGACGACGACGACGCAGCGACCACCCCGACGGCCGTCCCCGAGGCGCTGCAGGTCTCCGGCACCACGGTCGACGGGTCGTCCCTCGACCTCGCCTCCCTTGCCGGCGAGCCCGTCGTCCTGTGGTTCTGGGCACCGTGGTGCACGGTGTGCCGCGGCGAGGCGCCCGACGTCGCGCAGGTCGCCGCCGACCTGGAGGGCGAGGTGACGTTCGTGGGCGTGCCCGGGCTCGGCGAGGTCGACGCGATGCGCGGCTTCGTCGCCGACACCGGGACCGGCGGGTTCGACCACCTGGTCGACGCCGACGGTGCCGTGTGGAACCACTACGGCGTCGTCTCCCAGCCGTCGTACGTGCTCGTCGCGCCCGACGGGTCCTCGGAGCTCGTCGTGGGGGCCCTGGGCGGCGACCGGCTCGCCGACGAGGCCGCGCGCCTCGCGGAGGGCTGACCCGGTGGATCCCGTCCTGGTGTCGGTCGCCCTGGTCGCGGGAGCGGTCGCGGCGTTCAACCCCTGCGGCTTCGCCCTGCTCCCCGCGTACCTCACCCTGCTCGTCGCGACCCCGCCGCCCGACGGCGACGCGTCCACCTCCGCGGCCGTGCGGCGTGGCGCGACCTTCACCCTCGCCATGACGACGGGGTTCGTGCTCGTGTTCGCGGCGTTCGGCGTGCTGCTGTCGACCGTGGCCGCGGGCGTGGAGCGGTGGCTGCCGGTCGTGACCGTCGTCGTCGGCGTCGCCCTCGTCCTGCTCGGCGTCTGGCTCCTCGCCGGGCGGAGCCTGGGGATCGCCGCCCTGGGGCGGTTCGGGCGCGCGCCACGCCGGTCCTGGTGGTCCCAGGTCGGGTACGGCGTGACGTTCGCGCTCGCGTCCCTGAGCTGCACCATCGCCCCCTTCCTCGCCGTCACGGGCGGCGCGATGAGCTCCGGCGGCCTGCTCGCCACGGCGACGGTGTACGTCGTGTACGCCCTCGGCATGGGCGCCGTGGTGGGCGTGCTCGCGCTCGCCGGGGCGACCGCCTCCGCGGGCCTCGTCGGCGGGCTGCGCCGCGCCGCCCCCGTGGTGTATCGGCTCTCGGGCGCGCTCCTGCTCCTCGCCGGTGCGTACGTGGCGTGGTACGGCTGGTACGAGCTGCGGGTCCTCGGCGGCGGGACCACCGGCGACCCGGTCGTCGACGCCGCCGTCCGCGTGCAGTCCGCCGTCGTCGGTGCCGTCGCGTCCGCGGGCCCGGTCGCGACGGTCGCGGCCCTCGCCGCCCTCGCCCTCGCGGTGGTCCTCGCGACCCGGGTCGTGCGCCGACGACGCCGGACCGGCGCGCGGGAGGGGTGACCGGGGCCGCCCGGCCACCCCTCCCGGAGCCGTGCTCAGCCTCCGACGACCGCCGTCAACGGTCCGCGCACGAAGTACACGACGAACCCGGCCGCGACCACCCACAGCAGCGGGTGCACCTCGCGCGCACGCCCGCACGCGGTGCGCAGCAGGACCCACGTGACGAACCCGATCCCGATGCCGTTCGCGATCGAGTACGTGAGCGGCATCGTCACGACCGTGAGGAAGACCGGCAGGGCGACGGAGAAGTCGCCCAGGTCGATCTCCTTGATCTCGCGCATCATCATGGCGCCCACGACGACGAGGACCGCGCTCGCGACCTCCATCGGCACGACCGCCGTCAGGGGCGTGAGGAACATCGCGACGAGGAACAGCGCGCCCGTCACGACGGACGCGAGACCCGTGCGCGCCCCCTCGCCGACGCCCGCCGCCGAGTCCACGAAGACCGTGTTCGACGACGACGACGTCGCCCCGCCGACCACGGCGCCCACGCCCTCGACGACGAGCGCCGACTTGATGCGAGGGAAGTTGCCGTCGGCGTCGGCGAGCCCGCCCTGCTTCGCCAGTCCCGTCATGGTGCCCATGGCGTCAAAGAAGTTCGTGAAGAACAGCGTGAACACGAGAATCGTCGCCGCGAGCGCCCCGATCCGGTCGAACGCCCCGAACGAGAAGTCGCCGAGCAGGCTGAGGTCCGGGACGGACACCAGCGAGGACGGCAGCTGCGGCACGGTGAGGTGCCAGCCGCCCGGGTTGTCCTCGGACGCCGGCCCGAGGTCGAGCACCGCCTCGACGACGACCGCGACGATCGTCGTCGCGACCAGCCCGACGAGCAGCCCGCCCTTGACCTTGCGCGCGACGAGCACGCCCATGGTGAGCAGGCCGAGGACGAACACGAGCGTCGGGACGGTGGTGATCGACCCGCCGTCGCCGAGCTGCACGGGCGGGCCGCCCGGGGTGCGCGTGACGAACCCCGAGTCGACGAACCCGATGAACGCGATGAACAGGCCGATGCCCACCGTGATAGCGGCCTTGAGCTGGCGCGGCACGGCGTTGAAGATTGCCGAGCGCGCGCCGGTCACGGCGAGCAGCACGATGAGCAGGCCGTTGATGAGCACGAGGCCCATCGCCTCGGGCCACGTGACGTCGCCGATGACGGCGACGGCGAGGAACGAGTTGATGCCGAGCCCGGCCGCGAGCGCGAACGGCAGGTTCGCGACGAGGCCGAAGAGGATCGTCAGCGCACCGGCGGCGAGGCCGGTCATCGCGCCGACCTGCGCCGTCGCGAGCCAGCCGCCCGCGACGTCCGTCGGGGCGTTCTCGGCGCTCGTGCCGCCGAGGATGAGAGGGTTGAGGATGACGATGTACGCCATCGCGAAGAAGGTCACCAGCCCGCCGCGGACCTCGCGGCCGGTCGTCGAGCCACGTGCGGTGATCTTGAAGAAGCGGTCCAGCCGCGAGGGGGCGGCGGCCCCGTCGGGACGGGTGCCGGGGGCGTCGTCGGCGGTGCGCCGGGTGCCGAGGATGGTCACGTCCTTGTGTCCTTTCCGTGCGGGGACGGGCCGGCCGGGGCCGGTCAGTACTCGATCCGGGACTCGAGGACGCGCCAGGCGTCGAACGGGGCGACGGCGTCGGGCGTGCGCGTGTGGAGCACGCTCATCACCCGCTCGCCGGGGTCGGCGGCGAAGAAGTCGTAGAACACCGCGTCGTCGAACCCGGCGCTCGCGGCGTCGTGGCGGTCGGCGGCGAAGTGGACGGCGTCGACGCGGGCCCACAGGGCCGACGCGAGGCACATGGGGCACGGCTCGCAGCTCGAGTAGAGCGTCGCGCCCGTGAGGTCGTGCGTGCCGAGCGCCGCGCACGCGCGGCGGATCGCGGTGACCTCGGCGTGGGCGGTCGGGTCGTGGTCCTGCGTGACCCGGTTGTTCCCCTCGAAGACCCGCCCGTCGGACGTGACGACGACGGCGCCGAAGGGCCCGCCGGCGTTCGCGACGGACTCGACGGCGAGCGCGACGGCCCGGTCGAGGTGGCGCGGGTTGGCCGCCGGGGCTGGACGGTGTGCTGCTTCCACGGCAAGAGATTCCATGGTGAGTCTCCACGGTTCGGGCAGCGGTCCGTGGCTCCGCCCGGGGGCGCGGGCTCGTCGTCGAGCCCGGTCCGGCCGGCGGGCCGCTGCAGGCGAGTTGTCGTTCTCTTCCGCCTGGTTGGTAGCTGCCGGTGTCGGATCGATCGCGTCGACCACCGAGCTGCACGCTCGGCCCGGGCCCGCCGTTGGCTCGCACGACGCTAGCATCGGGTGACCCAGCCCACAAGGGTTTCGGAAGAATCTTTCCACGATGTGGACTATCTGAGGAGTTTCGGAAGGAGGCGGAGGGTGGTCCGCGGGACGGGAGCGACGTGGACCGTTGCGGACCGTGCCCCCGCCCGCGAGAGTGGGAGCGCTGCGCACGCCGGGCCGCCGGCTGCCCCGACCGGCCGGAGGTTCCGTGACCGAACCCGCCCCGCCCCCGTCGTCGTTCCCGATCGTCCAGACCCCCGCGCGCCCGGGCCCGCCGCTGCGCATCCAGCTCCGCCCCCTCGCGCCGTCGCTGCGGTCGTTCCTCGCCACCGAGGCCGGTGGCGCCGTCCTCCTCCTCGCCGCGACCGTCGTCGCGCTCGTCTGGGCGAACTCCGCGTGGGCCGGGGCGTACGAGGACCTGTGGCACACGACCGCCGGATGGCACGTGGGCGCGTGGTCGTTCGAGATGGACCTCCACCACTGGGTGAACGACGCCGCCATGGCCGTGTTCTTCCTCGTCATCGGCCTCGAGATCAACCGGGAGGTGACGAGCGGCGAGCTGCGCAACCGGCGCACCGTCGCCGTGCCCGCGCTCGGCGCGCTCGGCGGCCTCGCCGTGCCCGCGCTCCTCTTCCTCGCGTTCAACGCCGGCACGCCCGCGCAGCACGGGTGGGGCATCGTCATGTCGACCGACACCGCGTTCCTCGTCGGCGTCCTCGCGCTCTTCGGGCCGCGCTGCCCCGACCAGCTCCGCCTGTTCCTCCTCACCCTCGCCGTCGTCGACGACATCGGCGCGATCACCGTCATGGCGATCTTCTACACCGACGACGTGTGGCTGCCCGGCCTCGCCGTCGCCGTCGTGCTCGTCGCCGCCATGCTCGCCCTGCGCTGGCTCGGGGTCTGGCAGCTCGCGCCCTACGTCCTCGTCGGGATCGGGCTGTGGGGCGCCGTCTACGCCTCCGGGGTCCACGCGACCCTCGCCGGCGTCCTCGTCGGCCTCCTCGTCCCGTCCCGACCCGCCCGGCCCGACGACGTCGCCGTCGTCCCCCGGTACGCCAAACGCCTCGCGCAGGAGACGACGGCGGAGCGCGAGCACCTCACCGAGCTCGCCGCCCGCGCCGCCATCGCCCCCAGCGAACGCCTGCAGCGCGTCCTGCACCCGTGGAGCGCCTACCTCGTCGTACCGGTCTTCGGGCTCGCCAACGCCGGGGTGGCGCTCGACGCCGAGACGCTCCGGACCGCGGCGACGTCGCCCCTGACCATCGGCGTCGCCGTCGCGCTCGTGGCCGGCAACGCGATCGGCATCTTCGGGGCGTCGACCCTCGCGCTGCGCATGGGCCTCGGCGACCTCCCGGGCCGCGTGCGGTACTCCCACCTGCTCGGCGGGTCGATCCTCGCCGGCATCGGCTTCACCATCTCGCTGTTCATCGCCGAGCTCGCGTTCGACGACGAGGCCCTCGTCGAGCAGGCGAAGATCGGCATCCTCGCCGGGTCGCTCGTCGCCGCCGTGCTCGGTTCCGTGGCCCTGCGCCTCTTCGGCGAGCGCTGGCCCCTGTGCTCCCCCGGCGCCGACGGCCCGCCCCCGGACCTCCCCCCGCTCCCCTGGCGCCCGCCCGCGCCGTCGTGACCCCACCGCCCCGCCCCACGCACTCCCGCAGGCGACCACGAACCGGGGTACTACCTCGACAAACCTCGGTACTACCTCGCGGACCTGGGTTCTACCTCGCGGACCTCGGTACTACCTCGCGCGGGCGGCGTCGATCGCGGCCTGCAGGCCCTCGGCGGTGACGCGGCCGTGGTAGCGCTCGCCGTCGACGAAGAGCGTGGGGGTGCCCTGGACGCCGAGGGCGAGGGCGTCGGCGTAGTCGCGACGGACGGCGTCGGCGTGCTGCTGCACGTCGTCGCCGACGACCTCGTGCGCGGGGATGTCGAGGGCGTCGGCGCGCTCGGCGAGGGCGGCGTCGTCGAGCCGGTCCTGGTCGGCGAACAGTGCGGAGTGCATCTCCCAGAAGCGCCCGTGCGCGCCGGCGGCCTCGGCGGCGAGGGCGGCGGTGAGCGCGTGGGGGTGGATCTCGAAGAGGGGGAAGTGCCGGAAGACGAGCCGTACCCGCCCGTCGGAGCGTTCGACGACGTCGCGCAGCACGGGCGCTGCGGCGCGGCAGTAGGGGCACTCGAAGTCGCCGAACTCGACGATCGTCACGGGTGCGTCGGCGGCACCGAGCACGTGGGCTCCGGCGGGGACGAGGCGGTCGGCGGAGGGCTGCTCGCTCACGGGGCCAGGATGGCACGGCCCCTCACGGCCCGCCGTTCGGGGGCACGCCGTCCGGGCACCGCGGTCAGGCGGTCACCACGGTCAGGCGTTCACCACGGTCAGGCGAGCACGAGCGGGCGGTCCTCGAGCGAGGCCCCGGGGACGGGTTCGACGCGCAGCGGGAGGTCGTCGCGGGCGGCGTCGCGCCACCAGGCGACGTTGCGGGCGTGCCGTGCGTAGGGGCTCGCCGGGTCGACGGTCAGGAGCTGGGCGGTCTCGGCGAGGGAGACGGCGTCGACGTACCCCTCCCGCACCGGCACACCGGCGAGGAGTCGTCGGGTGCCGCGGAACCGGGGGGTGGGGCCGAGGCGTCGCAGGACGTTGAGCACGCGGAAGAGGGGGCCGGGCCGGAAGCGGCACACGCGTTCGTCCTCGCTGCGGAGCTGGGCGAAGAGCCGGTCCTCGTCGATCTGGAGGCCGCGTGCGATCGCCTCGCCGACCATCCAGAGCAGCGCGGAGTCGGAGAGGGCGCGGCACGGTGCTCCGCCTCCGACGTCGCTGTGGGCGCCGGGGAACCACACCTGCTTGACGCGGTCGGCCCGGTCCGCGGGGACCTCCCACAGGCAGGGTTCGTAGGTGAGGCGGCGGTCGTCGATGGCGAGGGCCTGCCGCGCCTGCTCGACGTCGGCGGAGAGGCGCAGGTCGTGGAAGCGGGAGCGGCGGCGCGAGAGCCCGGGGACGCCGAGCGCACCGACGGTGTCGAAGACGCCGAGGAACGCGACGGGGACGGCCGGGTGGCAGTGCTCGGCCCGGAACGCGGTGGCGAGGTCGCGTCGTCGGTCGGGGTCCTGGAGCCGGTAGATCCTTTCGGCCTCGCAGAGGAGGTCCTGCGCGAGCGCGTCCTTGGTGAGCAGGCCGACGGTGGCGACCATGCCGACGACGCTGCGGGCGGTGTACGCGCCGCGGCTGAAGCCGAACACGTAGATCTCGTCGTCGGGCTCGTAGTTGAGGGCGAGGTGCCGGTAGCCGGCGACGACGTTGCGGGTGAGGCCGTAGCCGAACGCGCCGCCGAGGAGCTGGTCGACGAGGTAGCCCTGCGCGCCGACGCCTTCGACGGAGAACACCATCTGCTGCACGCCGTCGGGCCCGATGCCGGTGACGACGGACCGTGCGATCTTCTCGATGTTGGACACGCTGGCGTTCACCGGCGAGTTCCACGTGCCGTCGCAGCACAGCACCAGCCGTTTCATGACCCCTCCCGGGCTCGCCCCGGCGTCGTCGTCGGGGACACCACGAGGGAGGCGGCGCGGGGGCCGGGTGATACGTGCGGCGCCGGCAGCCCGGTCAGCGGGTGACGTCGACGTGGGTGACGTGGCCCGGCGTGGGTCCGTCGCGCAGCCAGTCGACGAGCCGGTCGAGCCGCTCGGGCGGCCCGGTGGCGGTGATCTCGACGGTCCCGTCGGGCAGGTTGGTGGCGGTCCCGTCGAGGCCGAGCGCGGCGAGGCGTCCGCGCGTCGTCCAGCGGAACCCGACGCCCTGGACGTGCCCGTGGACGACGGCGCGCAGCCGGGTCACAGGTGGACGTGCGCCGGGGCGCCGGTGCGGGACTCGATCCCGGACTCGGCGTCGTCGAGCAGGCGGTCCGCGAGGCGGCGCAGGGCGCGCCCGACGGCGATCTCGTCGCCGATGAGGGGGACGTCGGTGTCGTGGGGGTCGCGCCGGGCGCGGCCGACGGTCCGCAGGTGCTCGGACGAGTCGGCGACGAGCACGGCCTCGGCGGTGGTGCGCCCGTCGGACTCGACGACGCTCACCTGGACGCGCCACACCTTGGTGGTGTCGGTCCCGCCGCCGTTCTCGGCGCCGGGCACGTGCTCCACGTAGCTGTCCGCCCCGGGGTAGACGAGGGTGCGCTCGCCGGTGTCGCCCCACTCGACGAGGTAGGGCGGCGACCCGTCGTCGTGCCGCAGCTCGACGACGACCCCGTCGCGCACGGCCCCGCCGACGACGCCCGACGCGGTGACGATCCGGTCCCCGACCGATGCCTTCATGGCTCCTCCTCCGGCCGCTCGTCCTTCCATGATGCGTCGGCGCGCGGGGTGCCGCACCCGGCGTGGCGACGCGCGCGGGATCAGGGGGCGAGCTGGTCGCGCAGCGCGTGGGGGTCGTGCGCGGGGAGGCGGCAGACGAACCCGGTGCAGAGATACGCGCCGGGGCCGCGCCCGGCGAGCGCGTCGGCGCCGTCCTCCGCGAGGTCGGCGGCGTCGGCGGGCGCCGCCCCGAGGAGCAGCGCCCCGGGTCGGTACCAGTCCCGGGCGGCGGCGGTGAACGCGGCGCGGTCGGGGTCGTCGGCGACGACGACGAGCTGGTGCGGCGGTTCCGCGAGCCCGACGGCGAGGCGCAGCACCCCGCCCGCGCCGAGCGGGCGCGCGGTCGCTCCGGCCGCCGTCGCGGACGCGACGACGTGCGCCCTGGCCGCGTCGAGCGTGCGCGCGTCCCCCGTCGCGCGGTGCGCGAGGAGCGCGGCCCGGCCGGCCGCCGTCGGGCCGGACGGCACCGCGCCCTCCGACGGGTCGGCCGCGGCCCCGGCGTCGAGGCCGAGGGAGGCGAGGACCGGGTCGGCGCCGTCCGGGGCGCGCAGGCGCGCGTCGTCGTCCACGGTCGCGGCGACGAGCCGGAGCCCTTCGCGCACGTACCCGGGCCGGCCGGTGAGGCCCCCGAGGACGAGCAGCGCCGCGGCGAGGGCGCCGTGGTCCTCGAGGGTGGCGACGGCGTCCGAGACCCGGTCGCCGACGGACGCGCGGGCCAGCGTCCCGTCCGCGCGGACGTGCGTCGCGAGCAGGCGGTCCGCGGCTGCGCACGCGGCCTGCGTGAGGTCGGGCAGTCCGAGGTGGTGCCCGGCGCGGGCGAGGGCCTCGATCGCGAGGCCGTTCCAGCCGGTGAGGACCTTCGCGTCCAGGGGCGGCGGGTCGAGCGCCGCCCGCTCGTGCGGTGGGAGACGGTAGTACGCGCCCTCGACCCGCTGCCCGTCGACGGTCGACTCGGAGTCCTGCGCGCGCGCGAGCGCGCCGCCGGGCCGGCGCCGCGTCGACAGGAGGAAGCGCCCGACGCCGGCCGCGACCTGCGCGGCGCCGTCGCCCGCGTCCTCGCTCGCCCCGGGCCGCGTGCGGCGCAGCACGGCGAGGGTGGTGCACGCGGAGAGGAGCTGGGCGTTGTCGTAGAGCATGCGCTCGTAGTGCGGCTCGGACCAGTCCGCGCGCGTCGCGTAGCGGAAGAAGCCGCCGTCGGCGTCGCGCAACGGGCTCGCGGCCATCGCGTCCACGGTCCGCCCGGCGAGGGCGAGCGCCCGCTCCGCGACGTCGGGGTCGACGACGCCGGACGCGGCGACGTCGAGCAGGAGCTCCAGCCCCGGCGCGACGGGGAACTTGGGCGCGCCCCCGAAGCCGCCGTGCGTGGTGTCCTCGAGACGTTCGAGACCCGCGACGACACCGGGCGCCCAGCCCGCGACGTCGAGCAGGTCCGCCCCCGTGCCTGCCGCACCGGCGGCCCCCGCTCCCCCGGCCGCGACGTCGCGCAGCGCCGCACGGACCGCCTCGCCGGTCTCCAGCACCTGGTCGCGCCGCTGCGACCAGGCCTGGGACACGGCGTCGAGCACGTCGCGGAACGCGGGTCGTCCCTGGACCGGCACGGGCGGCCAGTACGTTCCCGCGAAGAACGGCGCGCCGTCGGGCGTCGTGAACACGGTGAGCGGCCACCCGAGCTGCTGCGTGAAGGCGCTCGCCGCCGCCATGAGGCTCGCGTCGACGTCGGGGTGCTCCTCGCGGTCGACCTTCACCGCGACGAAGGCGGCGCGCAGCGCGTCCCCGACCGCGGGGTCGGAGAAGCTCTCGCGCGCCATGACGTGGCACCAGTGACAGGTCGCGTACCCCACGGACACCATCACGGGCACGCCCCGGCGCCGGGCCTCGGCGAACGCCTCGTCGCCCCACGGGTACCAGTCGACGGGGTTGTCGGCGTGCTGGCGCAGGTACGGGCTCACGGCGTCGCCGAGTCGGTTGACCATGACCCCACTCTCCCAGCCCGCGGCACGCTCGCCCGGTACGGGCCCGGGCCGCTCGCGCCGTCGAGCACGAGGTTGCCGTCGTTCCACGGCCGAGAACGACAGCAACCTCGTGCTCGGCGTCAGGCGTGCAGGCGACGCAGGAACTCGCGCGTGCGCGCGCGCTGCGGGTCGCCCAGGACCTGCTCGGGCGTGCCGCGCTCGTGGACGCGACCGTCGTGCAGGAAGCACACCTCGTCCGCGACGCGGCGCGCGAACCCCATCTCGTGGGTCGCGACGAGCATGGTGCGCCCCTCGGCACGCAGCTCCGTGAGCAGGTCGAGCACCTCGCCGACGAGCTCCGGGTCGAGCGCGGACGTCACCTCGTCGAGCAGCAGCAGCTCCGGCCCGTTCACCAGGGCGCGGGCGATGGCGGCGCGCTGCTGCTCCCCGCCGGAGAGCTGGTCCGGGTAGGCGGTGACCTTGTCGCCGAGGCCGACGCGCTCCAGCATCGCGACGGCCGCCTCCTCGGCGACCATCGCCGGTCGGCCGTGCACGAGGCGCGGCGCGAGGGTGACGTTGTCGAGGACGCGCAGGTGCGGGAAGAGGTTGTACGCCTGGAACACCATGCCCATCCGCGCGCGGACCCTGTTCGCGTCGAGGCGCGGGTCCGCGACGTCGACGCCGTCGAGGAGGACCTGCCCGTCGTCCACCTCGTCGAGCAGGTTGACCACGCGCAGGAGCGTCGACTTGCCGGAGCCCGACGCCCCGACGAGCACGACGCACCGGTGCCGGTCGACGTCGAGGTCGACGCCGTCGAGGACGACGCGCGGCGCGGCCGGCGCCGTCCCGGCACCGCGGCCCCGCCACGGGCGCCACCCGGTGCCCGACGGCGCGGGGTACGTCTTGCGCACGCCGCGCAAGGAGAGCACGTGGGTCACCGGATGTCCCCGGCCCCGCTCACGGTCGCGAGCGAGCGCCCCCACCCGCGTCGCGCCTGGTACGCGTCGACCGCCCGCGTGAGCGGGAAGGACACGAGGAAGAACAGCAGCCCCGCGACGACGTACGGCGTGAAGTTGTAGCTCCCGGTCGTCGCGATCTGCGCGGCCCGGATCGCGTCGACCGCACCGAGGACGGAGATGAGGCCCGAGTCCTTCTGCAGCGCGACGAGGTTGTTCGCGAGGGGCGCGGTGACGTTGCGGACCGCCTGCGGCAGCACGACGCGACGGGTCGTCTGCCCGCGCGTCAGCCCGAGGGAGCGCGCCGCGGCGACCTGCGACGGGTGCACGGACTCCAGGCCCGCCCGGAAGACCTCCGCGATGTAGGCCGTGTAGGTGAGCACGATCGCGAGCGCCCCGAGGAACGCGCCCGACGACGGGAGCCACGGCAGGCGCAGCGCCGGCAGACCGAACCCGACGAGCAGCAGGACGAGGAGCAGGGGCACGCCGCGGAACAGGTCGACGTACACGACGGCGAAGGCCCGCAGCGGGAACAGCGCCGGGACGCGGCTCGTGCGCGCGACGGCGAGCCCGAGTCCCAGCAGCGTCCCGAGCACCCCCGCCACGACCCACACGCGCAGGTTGAGCCACAGGCCCTCGACGATCGCGGGGAGCGACTCCCACGCCTTCTCCGGGTCGAAGAACGCGTCGCGCGCCCGGTCCCACCCCGGTGCGCCGGTGACGACGAGGACGACGGTCGTCACGACGACGACCGTGCTCACGAGCGCGACGAGGCCCGACCGGCGCCGCTGAGCGCGTCGGAACGCGGCGCGGTCCAGCGCGAGCGCCGAGGGCGTCCAGGGATCGCGCGACGACGCGTCGTCGGGCACGGTCACGTCCGGCTCACTCGAGGACGGGGACGTCGTCCGACTTCAGCCACGTGGTGCGCAGCCCGGCGAGCGTGCCGTCCTCCTCCAGGGCGTCGACGGCCTGGGAGACGCAGTCGGTGAGCGGCGAGTCCACGTCGAGCACGAGGCCGTACTGCTCGACGACGCCCTGGTCGGGCAGCGTGCCGATGACCACCGAGTCCGGGAAGTACTCGGTCGACGCGGCCATGCCCTGGTCGACGTCCATGACCATCGCGTCGATCGAGCCCGACTGGAGCGCCTGCATCCCGTCGCCGGCGGCGCTGTACGGCGAGATGTCCGCGTCCTCGCCGAACGCGGCCTCCGAGAGCGTGAGGCTCGTCTGCGCGGCCGTCACGCCGATGCGCGCGCCCTCCAGGTCCGCGAGCGTGGTCGCGTCCGCGTACGGGCCGTCCTCCATGACGATGACGCCCTGCCGCGTCGTGAGGTAGGGGCTGGAGAAGTCGACCGCCTGCGTGCGCTCCTCCGTGATCGACGTCTGGTAGGCGGCGACGTCGAACGGCTTCACCGCGGGGCTGATGATCTGCTCGAACGTCACCGTCTCCCAGACCACGTCGTCGGCGGCGTAGCCGAGCTCGTCCGCGACCGCGTAGATCAGCGCCGACTCGAAGCCCTCCCCCGACTCCGGCTCGCCGACGTACCACGGGGAGTACGGCTCGCCCGCGCCGACCGTCAGCACGCCGTCCGTGAGCGTCGCCAGGTCGCCCGGGGCGCACTGCCCGGCCGAGGACGCGCCGTCGGTCGGCTCGGCCGTGCCGGCGTCCTGCGAGCCGTCGCCGCACGCCGCGAGCGTCAGCACGGACGCGGCGGCGAGGGCGACGAGGGCCGCGGGGCGGCGGGCAGGACGGGCAGTGGAACGACGGCGCATGGTGACCTTCCGGGAGTCGGGCGCCGCAGGGTCGTCGGCGCCGGCCACTGACGATAACGCCGCGCGCGGGCCCCCTGCTTCCCGCGTGACGTGCGCGACGTGTGGGGCGCGTCACCGCGCGACCTCGACCCGGGGCCCTGCGCGACGCGGCTCTCCGCCGGGGGGCGGCTTCTCGTCCTTTCGGCCGGTCCGCGACGCGGCGTCGGTCCCTAGGCTGGGGGACGTGATCGGAACGGTCGTGCGCTCGGTCTGGGACGAGCCGCGCGTCGCGGACCCGCCCGGGCGGACGTGGCGCGACGGGGCGCTGGTGGGCGTGGTGATGGTGGCCGCGGTGCTCGAAGGGATCCTGCGCGACGACGTCGCGTGGTGGCCGGTCGTGACCGTCGCGGCCGTCGCGCTCGCCCCGGTGCTGCTGTGGCGGCGCACCCACCCGCTGGTCTGCGTCGCCGTGGGCTTCGGGGCGAGCACGACGCTGGGGCTGCTGGGCGCGCTGGCGGGGGTCCCCGACGTGGGCCTCGACACGATGGTGTTCCTCCTGGTGCTCGTCCACGCGCTGGTCCGGTGGGGCTCGGGACGACAGGTCGTGGTCGGGCTCGCCGTGGTGGCGGTCGCGGCGACGGTCGGCACCGCGACCGCCGACACCGCACCGGCGGAGCTGCTGGGCGGGCTCGCCGTCCTGGTCGCGGCAGCGGCAGCCGGTGCGGCGGCCCGCTACCGCGCCGAGAGTCGCCGTCGGGCGCTCGACCAGGTCCGGGACCAGGAGCGCGTGCACCTCGCCCGCGAGCTCCACGACTCGGTCGCCCACCACGTCTCGGCCATCACCCTCCAGGCGCAGGCCGGCCGGGCCGTGGCCGGGCAGCGACCGGGAGGGGCGCTCGACGCGCTGGCCCGTATCGAGGAGGAGGCGACGCGGACCTTGGCGGAGATGCGGGCGATGGTCCGCGTCCTGCGCGACCGGGGGCCGGCGGACCACGGTCCCCAGCCCGGCATCGCCGACCTGGTGCCGCTCGCCCGCCGCGCCCCCGACCCCGTGGTCGACGTCGACCTGGCCGACGACCTGGACGGGGTGCAGCCCCAGGTCTCCGCGGCGGTGTACCGGATCGCCGTGGAGGCGCTCACCAACGCGCTGCGGCACGCCCGGGACGCGTCGCGCGTCGAGATCACGGTCACCGAGGACGCGGGCCGGGTATGCCTCCGCGTGGTCGACGACGGCCGGACCACCTCGGCGCAACCGGCTCCACAGGGCTTCGGTCTGCTGGGGATGACCGAGCGCGCGCGGCTGCTCGGCGGCACGCTGCGCTCCGGGCCGACGCCCGGGGGCGGGTGGGCGGTCGACGCCGAGCTGCCGACGGAGGCGCCCCGATGACCGTGCGCGTGCTCGTCGCCGACGACCAGGACCTCGTGCGCACCGGCCTCGCGATGATCCTCGACGCCCAGCCCGACGTCGAGGTCGTCGGCGAGGCCGCCGACGGGAGGGTCGCCGTCGACCTCGCGCGACGGCTCCGGCCCGACGTGTGCCTGGTCGACGTCCGCATGCCCGGGCTGGACGGCATCGAGGTGACCGAGAGGCTCGCAGGCCGGGACGTCGCGGACCCGATCGCGGTCGTGGTGATCACGACGTTCGACCTGGACGAGTACGTCCACGGAGCGCTGCGCGCCGGCGCCCGCGGGTTCCTCCTCAAGGACGCCGGTCCGGACCTCCTGCTGCAGGCCGTCCGCGCCGCCGCCGACGGCGACGCCCTGATCGCGCCCAACGTCACCCGGCGGCTGCTGGCGACCCTCGCCGCGGGGGCCTCGCCGACGCGCCGCGCCCAGCCGGTCGAGCCCCTCACCCCGCGTGAGGAGGAGGTGCTCCGGCTCGTCGCCGTCGGCCGCACGAACCCCGAGATCGCCGGCGAGCTCTTCATCAGCCTCACCACCGCCAAGACCCACGTCGCGAGCCTGCTCACCAAGCTCGGCGCGCGGAACAGGGTCGAGATCGCCATGTGGGCCTACGACACCGGCAGGGTCGGGCCCTAGGGAGCCGAGCCCGCACTCCCCCGTCCGTCCGCCCCCGGTCGCGATGCCCGACGTCGACGGCCACCCGACAGCAGGAGGGACGGGCCGTCCCTTCGGCCGAGCGGACTCCGACCCCTCGGACGGTGTGCCCGACGCCGGGCCCCGGCCATCGTGGAACCGCCGACACCCACCACGACCGACGGAGACGACGATGAGACCGCACCGCACCACCGGCCCGCTCGACGACCAGCCCCTGCCCGTACGCGCCACGCTCGTCGCAGCCTGGACGGGCGTGATGTTCCTGTACGCGTACGTGGACATCGTCGCGTTCTTCAAACCCGGCGTCGTCGACGGCATCCTCGCGGGCACGGTCTGGGAGTTCGACGTCAGCCAGTCCCTGCTGACCACGTTCGTCGCGCTCATGGCCGTCCCGATCCTCATGATCGTGCTGTCGGCGACGCTACCCGCACGCGCGAACCGGACGACCAACCTCGTCGTGGCCGCCGTGCAGGTCCCCTACGCCCTGTTCAACGTGGTGGGCGAGACCTGGGTTTACTTCTACGGCCTGGGCGTGGTGCTGGAGCTCGTCCTCCTCGCCCTCGTCCTGCGGACCGCCTGGACCTGGCCCCGCGCCGCGGTGTCGGAACGTCGGGCGCCGGCGTCACCGGTCGCCCTCCCGCAATGACGAATGGCCGGACCTTCGTGCTGAAGGTCCGGCCATCCGATGTCCGAGGACATTCGTAGCGGGGGCAGGATTTGAACCTGCGACCTCTGGGTTATGAGCCCAGCGAGCTACCGAGCTGCTCCACCCCGCGTCGGTGATCACTACTCTACGCACAACCCGGCGACCCGGCCAAATCGCTCCGCGGAGACGTGCGTCACGCCCGGTCCTGCGACGACGGACGGGCGGGACCACGGTGCGTGGTCCCGCCCGTCCGGGCCGTGCAGAGGCGTCAGCCGCCCTACGGCGTGGAGTCGAGCTCCTGCTCGGCGGCGAGGGCCGACTCGAGCGCCGACTGCAGGCGCTCCTGCGACTCGCCGTACGCCGCGAAGTCACCTTCCGCGAGCGCCGCCTGGCCGTCCTCGATGGCCTGCTGCGCGGCGCTGAGCGCCTGGTCGAGCCGGGCCCGCGCCTCGCCGTTGACCGTGCCGTCCGACGGCGCGGAGGTCTCGCCGTCCGTCGGCTCCTCCGTCTCGGTGTCCTCGCCCGTCCCGGGCTCGGTGGGCGCCGGGGTCTCGCCGTCGGCCGGCTGGTCGGGCACCTCGGTGTCCACGCCGCCGTCGGCGTCGCCGGCGCTCGCGCCGGAGTCTCCGCCGAACACCTGGTCGAGCGCCTCGTCGAGCGTGTCGGCGAAGCCGACCTCGTCGCCGAACGACACGAGGACCTTGCGCAGCAGCGGGAACTGGGTGCCCTGCGTCGACTGCACGTAGACCGGCTGCACGTACAGCAGACCGCCGCCTACGGGGAGGGTGAGCAGGTTGCCGTTGATCACGCTCGAGTCGCCCTGACGCAGCAGGTTGAGCTCGGTCGAGACCGTCGGGTTGGAGTCGAAGTTGTTCTGCACCTGGCCCGGGCCCGGCACGGTCGAGTTGCGCGGCAGCTCGAGCAGCCGCAGCGTGCCGTAGTCCTCCGAGCGCACCCCGTCCTCGTCGCCCGGCTCCGCGTCGACCGCGAGGAACCCGGTGAGGATGTTGCGGTCGCTCTGACCGCCCGGGATGAACGTTGACATGAGGGAGAACGTCGGGTCGTCCTGGCTCGGCATCTGCAGCGTGAGGTAGTACGGGGGCTGCAGCGGCGTGGTGCCCCCGGTCGTGGACGCCGTCGGGTCCTCCGGCGTGCGCCAGAAGTCCTGCTGGGAGAAGAACTGGCGCGCGTCGTCCACGTGGTACGCCGCGAGCAGGGTGCGCTGCACCTTGAACAGGTCCTCCGGGTACCGCAGGTGGCTCATGAGGTCGCCGCTGATCTCCGTGATCGGCTGCACCGAGCTCGGGAACACCTGCGTCCACGCCTGCAGCACCGGGTCCTCGGCGTCCCACGCGTACAGGTCGACGGAGCCGTCGTACGCGTCGACCGTCGCCTTGACGGAGTTGCGGATGTAGTTGACCTCCTGCGGGGCGAGAGCCTCGACCGAGTTCGCGGCGACGAGGGAGTCCGCCGTCGACTCGTCGAGCGACTCCGACGTGGAGTACGGGTACGCGTTGCTCGTGGTGTACCCGTCGACGATCCACTTGACGCGCCCGTCGACGACCGCCGGGTACACGCGCCCGTCGAGGGTGAGGTACGGCGCGACCTTCGCCACGCGGTCACGCGGGCTGCGGTCGTAGAGGATCTGCGAGTCCTCCGTCACGCGGTCGGAGAAGAGGATCTGCTCGGACCCGAACTTCAGCGCGTACAGCACCTTGTTCATGAACGACCCGACGCTCGGCCCGGCCGCGATGTCCTGCGTGGGGAACGTGTTGTTCACCTGGCCGCCCGACTCGTCGTCGGGGTAGTCCAGCTCCCAGGGGTCCGTGCCCTCGGGGGCGCCGACGATCGAGTACTGCGGCGCCTCGGGCGAGAAGTAGATGCGGGGCTCGTACCCGCCCGCGTCCGTGAACGCGCCCGTCGAGGGAATCGACCCCTCGTAGAACGCGGGGCGGCCGTCGGGGCCGATCTGGTTGCCGTAGGCCGCGACGACGCCGAACCCGTGGGTGTAGACGGTGTGGTCGTTGACCCAGTTGCGCGCGTCGGCGCCGAGGCCCTCCTGGTTGAGCTCGCGCACGGCGATGACCGTGTCGCGGCTCTCCTCGTCGATCGTGTAGCGGTCGACGGACAGCGAGTCGGAGAACTGGTAGTACTGCTTGTTCTGCTGGAGCTGGCTGAACGACGGGCTGACGATCTCCGGGTCGAGCAGGCGGATCGACGCGGTCGTGTCGGCATCCTCCCGCAGCGCGCCCGCCTCGGCCTGCGTGCTCGCGTTGTACGGCTCCGTCTGCACGTCGTCGATGCCGTACGCGGCCTTCGTCGCGTCGATGTTGCGCTGGATGTACGGCTCCTCGAAGTCCTGCGCGTTCGGCGTGACCTGGAAGCGCTGCACGACCGACGGGTAGATCCCGCCGATGGCGATCGCCGAGACGACCATGAGGCCCACGCCGATCGCGGGGAGGCGCCAGTCGCCGCGGACCGCGGTGACGACGAACAGCGCGGCGACGAGCAGCGCCACGACCGTGAGGATCGCCTTCGACGGGATGACGGCGTGCACGTCGGAGTACGACGCGCCGTCGAACCGGTCACCGGCGGACGTGAGGATCGAGTACCGGTCGAGCCAGTAGTTCGCGCCGATGAGCAGCATGAGGATCGCCGCCGTGACGGAGAGCTGCACGCGTGCCGCGGTCGTGGTGCGCGGCCCGGCGTCGGCGCCCCCGCCGATGCGCACGCCGCCGTACAGGTAGTGCGTGGCGAGCGCGGCGATGCCGGAGATGATGACGACCGCCATGAGGAAGCTCACGACGAAGCGCAGCATCGGGAGCGTGAAGACGTAGAACGACAGGTCGATGCCCCACTGCGGGTCGTTCGTCCCGAAGGGCACCGAGTTCAGCGCGAGCAGCACGGTCTGCCACTGGGACGCCGCGGCCGCGCCCGCGAAGAAGCCGACGAGCGCCGGCGCGACGATCATGACGACCTTGCGCAGCGGCTCGACCGCCTCGCGGTACTGGTCGAGCGTCGCCTGCTCGGGCGTCGACGGCGCGTAGATCGGCCGTGACCGGTAGGCGAGGGAGAACGACAGGAAGACGAGCCCGCCCATGACGAGGAACCCGGCGACGAACAGCGCGATGCGCGTGCCCCACTGCGTCCACAGCACGCTCTCGAAGTCGAGCTGGGTGAACCACAGGACCTCGGTCCAGAACTGGGCGAGCAGCAGGAGCAGGACCACGAGGACGCCGACGACGGCGATCGCGATCCCGATAGGACTCCGGCGCCGGGCGGGCCGCGCCCCGGAGGACGGCCGGCGGGGCGCTGCGGCGAATGACACGGTGCGTGTACCTCTTTGCGTCGAGACTCGGACGTGCTGGGCGGTCGGCCGTCGGTCGGCCGTCGGTCATCGCAGACGTGCCCACCGGGTCAACGCCTGCACGTCCTCCTAGGTTCCCACGTCCACGCGCCGGACGGGGTGGTCGGCACGGGCCTCTGCGACGATGGGCCCATGACCCGCCCCGACGACGCCCCGTCCGCCTCCTCCCCCGGCGACCCGGCGACCCCCGACGACCCGGCGACCCGGCCGCCCCTGCCCGCCGCGCAGCGCTCCCTCGCCCTGTCCGTGCACGAGATCGAGAACCACGCCGCGGACGCCGGCTGGGACGCCCCGCCCCGCCTGTTCGCGCTCGTGAGCACCGCCCGTGCGCTCGCGGAGGACCCGTCGCTCGCCGGGCGGCTCCCGGCCGACGTCGTCGCCGCAGCGGCCGCCGACCCGCACCACCTGCTCTCGGTGGAGCAGGAGGGGTTCGGCGTGGACGGCGACCTCGAGGAGGCGCTCGCGCGGGTCGCGTGGCCTGCGACGGTCGACGGCACCGCCCTCGTCGTCGAGCGCATCGTCCTGCCGCCCGCCGCCGAGGAGGGCGTGCCGGACGACCCCGAGGCCGCGCTCGACCACCTCGTGAACCACCCCGACCGGCAGGACGTGCGCGTCGCCGTCGGGGTGCTGCGCACGGGCGAGGCGTGGTGCGCCGTGCGCTCGCGCGCGCACGACACCTCCGCGGACGTCGCCTCCGGCCCGGACCTCGTCCCGGGACTCGTCGGCGGGCTGGCCGCGACGCTCGAGGACTGATCCTCAGCCCCGCGCCTCGCACGTGGGCAGGGTCGAGCCCTCCCCCGCGCCGATCGCCGTCATCGCCGCACGGGCGTCCGCGAGGGTCGACACCGCGGCGACCTGCAGGCCGTCCGGGACGTTGCCGACGACCTCGGGGCAGTTCTCCTGCGGCGCGAGGAACCACGTCGACCCGTCGCGCACCGCGCCGTACAGCTTCTGCTGGATGCCGCCGATCGGCCCGACGTCGCCCTCGACGCTCATGGTCCCCGTGCCCGCGATCGAGACGCCGTCCGCCTCGTCCTCGGGCGTGAGCTGGTCCACGATGCCGAGCGCGAACATCATCCCCGCGCTCGGGCCGCCGATGTCGTCGATCTGGATGGTGACGTCCACCGGGAAGTCGAACGCCGGGTCGATGAAGACCCCGAGCACGGCCGTGTCGCCGCCGTCGCTCGTCGTCACCGTGACGTCCGTGCGGTCCCCGTCCCGCACCACCCCCAGGGACACGTCGTCGCCCGGCGTCACCGCGGCGAGCCCGTCGATGAGGTCCTGGTACGTGGGCACGGGCGCGCCGTCGAGCGCCACGATGACGTCGCCCTCCTCGACCACGCCCGCCGCACCCGTGCCCGGGCTCGTGCCCTGCACGGTGAGCGTCGCCGGGACGTCGTACCCGAGCTCGGTGAGCGCGGCGACCGTCGCGTTCTCCTGCGAGGAGATCATCTCGGCCTGCCCCTGCTCCTCCGTCTCCTCCTTGGTCCGGTCGGCGGGGAACACCTCCTCCACGGGCCGCACGGACCGCGAGCCGTCGAACCATCCCTGCACGACCTGGGCGAGGTTCACCGGGTAGCCCGGCCCGCCCGCGACCGACACGGTCGTCAGGCGCAGCTCGCCCGTCGAGTCGTACGTCTGCGCGCCCGTGACCGAGATGAGCGGCGTCCCGTCCTGCGACCCGAGGGTGTCCTCGGTCGGCCCGGGCGAGCGCACCGCGTACGGCGCGGGGAGCACGGCGAGCCCCGCGACGAGCAGGGTCGTGGCGAGCAGGGAGATGCCGAAGGTCACGGACCGGCGGGTGACGGGCGGGGCCTCGTCCTCGGTGAGGAGGTCGTCGAAGGAGGGCGTGTCGCTCACCGGGCCATCATCCCCGAGATTCCTGGGACGGTGCTCCAGGTGCCCGACGCCGCCCGGTCGCCCGTCCTGGGCGCACCGGTCAGCGGCGGGGCCGGGCCTGGCGCCACACGGCCGCCGTGGCGACCACGGCGACGGCCGCCCCCGCCGCGCCCAGGGCCGCGGCGTCGCGGCCGCCGAAGCGGCGACCGCCCACCCCGACCCGCCCCCGGACCTGGTCCACGAGCACCTCGAGCGCGGCCGCGCTCGACCACGCGGGCGACCACCCGGCGTCGTGCAACCGCCGCGCGGTCACCGTCCACGGGTACACGACGAGGGCGAGGTCGCTCGCGGGCGACGGGAGCACGCCCACCCGGTGCAGGCGCTCGGCGACGCCGAACGCCGTGTGCGCGGGCAGCGACACCGTCCGCAGGCCTGCGACCGCGGCGACCGTCTCGGAGTCCAGCGTGTCCGGGGCGCCACCGCGCAGCGCCCCGGCCGTGAGGGCCCCCTCCAGGCGCTGCTCCAGGACGACCCGCACCGCCGCGACCAGGTCCTCCACGTGGAGGAGCTGCCACGTGCGGTCCCCGCCGCGCACCGTGAGCAGGCGCGGGGCCTCGAAGTGTCGGGTGAGGACCGTGTCGACGCCGGGCCCCACGAGGACCGCGGGGCGCACGACCGCGAACGGCACGGGGCCGCACGCGCCCCGGGCGGCCTCCTCCGCCGTGGCGAGGTCGGCCGCGAGGCCCGACGCCGCCGGGTCGACCGGGTCGTCGTCGTCCACGAGGCGGCCCGGGGCGGCGCCGTGCACCGCCGCCGACGTCACGAGGACGACGTGCTCCGCGCCGTGCGCGACCGCCGCGGCGACGACCCGCCGCACGTCGTCGGGGTCCGGTGCCGGCGGACCGAACTCGCCCGCCGGGACGACGAGCACGAGCCGACGCACCGCGTCCGTCCACGTCCCGTCCGAGCCGGGACGCGTCGTCGTGCCGCGTGCTCCCAGCCCGGAACGCACCGCCTCGGCGACCGCGCCCGCCCCCACCACGACCGTCTCGCCGGGCTCGTCGCCCGGACCGGGCCCGTCGGCGCTGCGCCGTGAGCGAACCGCACCCTCGGACATGGGCCTGCCCCCGTTCTGCGCGCGCGATCGTGGTTACGGTGAGTCCCGACGCTACCGTGAGGAGTCCCGGCATGAGCAGCCTTCCCCCCGACCGCACCCCCGGCCCCGACGACGAGGGGGCGGACCGCGGCTTCGAGGAGCTCCTGCGCTCGATGCTCGGCCCGGGCGCGGACGACGCGCTGCGCGAGTTGCGCGCCCGCGGGTTCGACCCGCAGGCGCTCGCCGCCACCGGGGGCGCCGCACCGGACCCGCAGCTCCTCCAGCACGTCATGGCCCAGGTGCAGCGCCTTCTCGCGACGCCGACCGACGGCCCCGTGAACACCGAGGTCGCGCACGACGTCGCGCGGCAGGTCTCCGTCGCCGAGGGCGACCCGTCCGTGACGGGCGCGCAGCAGCGCGACGTCGTCCAGGCCCTGTCCGTCGCCGAGCTGTGGCTCGACGCCGTGACCGACCTCCCGCCCGCCGGCGGGCGCAGCCACGCCTGGAGCCGGTCCGAGTGGGTCGAGGCGACCCTGCCGGCGTGGAACACGCTCGTCGCGCCGGTGGCGTCGTCCGTGGCCGACGCCCTCGCGACCGTGCTCCGCGACCAGCTCGGCGACCGGTTCGGGGACCTCTCCGGCCCCGAGGACGCCGCACCCGGCATCGGGTTCCGGCTCCCGGGCCTGCCCGACGGCGGGCCGGCGGGCGGGCTCGGAGGGCTGGGGAGCGACCCGACGGCCCTCATGCAGCGCCTCGGGTCCGCGGTGTTCGGCATGCAGATCGGCCAGGCCGCGGGCACGCTGTCGCGCGAGGTCTTCGGCGCGACCGACGTCGGGCTGCCGCTCCTCGACCGGCCCGCCACCGTCCTGGTGCCCGCCAACGTCGCCGCGTTCTCGGAGGGCCTCGACGCCCCCGCGGACGAGGTGCGCCTGTTCCTCGCGCTGCGCGAAGCCGCGCACGCCCGGCTCTTCACGCACGTCTCCTGGCTGCGCGGCCACCTCCTCGGCCTCGTCGACGCCTACGCGCGCGGCATCACCATCGACCTCGACGCGCTGGAGTCCGGGCTCGCCGACGTCGACCTCACCGACACCGGCGCGATCCAGGCCGCGTTGTCGGGCGGGGTCTTCGGCCTGCAGAACACGCCGGAGCAGCAGACGACCCTGCTCCGCCTCGAGACCACCCTCGCCCTCGTCGAGGGCTGGGTGGACGAGGTGACGGCGACCGCCGCGCTCCCCCACCTGCCGCACGCCGTGCCCCTGCGCGAGATGCTGCGCCGACGCCGCGCGGCCGGCGGCCCCGCCGAGCACACCTTCGCCTCGCTCGTCGGCCTCGAGCTGCGGCCCCGACGCTCGCGCGACGCCGCCGCGCTCTGGGCGCTCATCACCACGCGCTCCGGTCCGGCCGGCCGGGACGCCGTGTGGGACCACCCCGACCTGCTGCCCGGCGCGACCGACCTCGACGACCCCGCGGGCTACTCCGGCCGCCGCGACGCCGCACGCGAGGAGGTCGCCGACGTCGACAAGGCGCTGGAGGAGATCTTCCGGACCGCGGAGCCCGGCGACACCCCGCCCGAGAGCCCCGAGGGGCCGGACGTCAGGTGACCGCCGGCTCGTCGTCGGCGGGCTGGTCCTCGGAAGGCTCGTCGTCGGCGGGTTCGTCGGCCCCCGGCTCGTCGTCCGCCGGGGAGCCCGGCGCCGCCGCGTCGCGCGCGAACGAGTAGCCCTCGAGGAAGCCGCGCGCACGGTCGGTGCGCGGGTAGGCGTCGAGGAGCCGCCAGAACCCCGGCCCGTGCCCCGCGTGCAGCAGGTGCGCGAGCTCGTGCAGGAGCACGTAGTCGAGCACCCAGCCCGGCATCCCCCGCACCCGCGTCGAGATGCGGATCGAGCCGTCGATGAGCGTGCACGACCCCCACCGGCGGTCCTGGTTCTCCGCCCACCGGACGCTCGTGGGCCGTGCGCGGCCGTCGAGGTACTTCGCGGAGAGCTCGACGGCCCGACGCTCCAGCTCGTCGTCGGACGGGCGGCGGCGGCGTTCGGAGTCCGCGAGGCGGCCGAGCATGCGCTGCACCCACTCGCGCTCCTGCTCGCGCGTGAACCGCGCCGGGATCGCGACGATCGTCCGGTCGCCGTCGCGGTAGGCGCTCACGGTGCTCTTGCGCCGGCGGCTTCGCCGGACCTCCACGACCGTCTCTCGGACCACGCCACGACCGTAGTGGTTCTCGCCATGAAATGGCAGGGTCCACGCCGTGCGCCGCGGCACGGGCCCGGCGGTCGGCCGGGTCCGGGTCAAACGTTCACCAGCACACCGGCGCCGACCCGCCACGCGCGGGCCCGCTGGCGACACGGTCCCCGGGCCTGTGGACGACGCCCGCCGACACGTCGCGACGTGCGAGCCTGGCGTCCCGGCCGCCCGGCCGGTCGACCGACTGGAGCGTCCCGTGCCCCGACCGCGCGTCCTGCGCCCGTCCACCCCCGTCCTGCGCCGCGCCCCCGGCGAGGTGCAGCTCGGCACCGACCCGCGATGGGCGGTGCGGCTGGTCGGGCTCGCCGAGGAGGACGAACAGCTCGTCCTCGCCCTGGGCGCCGCGGCCGGCGCCGCGCGGCACCTCCCGGACCTGCCCACCGAGCGCGGCGCACGCCTGGAACGGCTCCTCGGGGACGCGAACGTGCTCGTCCCGCGCCCGGTACGGCGCGTCCGGAGCCCCGCACCCGGCGCCGGTGCCGCCGACCTGGCCGTGCTGGGGGCGCTGCGGCCCGACGGCGCCGGGCACCGCACGCTCGCGACGCGCGCGCGGTCCACCGTCGCCGTCGTGGGGCTCGGCAGGATCGGCGCCACGGTCGCGGTGACGCTCGCGAGCGCCGGCGTCGGGGCCGTGACCCTCCACGACCCCGCGCCCGTCCTCGTCACCGACGTCGGCGCCGGACCGTACCGCCTGCGGGACGTCGGCACTCCCCGCGAACGTGCCCTCGCGCGCACGGTCGCGGAGGTCTCCCCCGACGTCAGGACGGCTGCGGGGACGGGGACGAGTGCGGGAGCAGGACCGGGCTCGGCGGACGCGACGGGGACCGTGACCGGGTCGGGGACGGGGACGGGCGGGAGCGGGGTCGAGCCGCCGGACGTCGTCGTGGTCGTCGAGCACGGGTGCGCCGACCCGCAGCGCGTGCGCGAGCTCGTCGGGGACGGCGTGGCGCACCTGTCGGTCGTGGTCCGGGAGGCGGACGTCGTCGTCGGCCCGTTCGTCCGTCCCGGGACCGACCCGTGCCTCACGTGCGCGGACCTCGCCCGCGCCGAGGTGGACCCGTGCTGGCCGCAGGTCGCCCGGCAGCTGCGCGAGCAGGCGGGTGCCGGGAGCGAGGAGTCCGTCCTCGCGGCCGTCGCGGGCGCGGTCGCCGCGGGTCAGGTGCTCGCGGCGCTCGACGGGTCGACGCCGCGGACGTGCGGCGCGTTCCTCGAGGTCCCGGCCCCGGACGGCGTTCCGCGGGTGCGCGACCTCGACCGGCACCCGCGCTGCGGGTGCGGCGGGCTGACCACCGCACCCCCGGACGGGACGCGCCTCGTCCGAGGGGTGCGGCGGTCAGGCGGCGGTGGCTGAGGCGTCGGCCTGCTGCCGGGCCTCCTCCTCCTGGCGGGCGAGCACCTCGGCCTTGCTCGGGCGGCCGCGGCCCCGCTTGCGGGCGACGACGACGCCGTCCACGAAGACCTCGCCGCCCCAGACGCCCCAGGGCTCGCGACGGTCCACGGCCCCGGCGAGGCAACCCTCGACGAGCGGGCACGTGCGGCACAGCGCCTTGGCCTGCTCGACCTCGGCGGTGCGCTCCGCGAACCACAGCTCGGGGTCGTTGCTGCGGCACGGCAGGAGACCGGCCAGGAGCCGGTCGAACTCGGCGGCGTCGTTCGCCCCCAGCGGGGCGGCGGTCGGTCGATGAGGTGGGTGGGGTGCCCAGGGGCCGGATCCGCCCTGGGCCGTGATGTTGTCGAGCAGCGCGGTGAGCCGCACGATGTCCTCCAGTGATGTCCTGTCGTGGGTGTGAACGTCGTCGTCACAGGACCCTGAGGACAGCGGTCCCGTCCGGTGGACGGGAATCGCGGGTGATCCTCATCGACAGTCGTGCTCCGGGAGGAACACGAAGGCCGCGGGTCCGAGAGGGACTCCGCGGCCTGGGAGGCGCCGGTCGGTCAGACCGGAGACGTCCTGGAGGCGGAGTCGGGAGCGGGGCGGGTGACGAAGGTGCCGCCGCCATGTGCGGCTGCACGCGGACGGAGCCCTCCTGGCGTGCCCGCGTTCGCGGTCGCGAGATCCAGCAGGTGCACCATGGCGATCTGGTTCTTCATCAGCTCTCCCACCCCCTCTCTCCGTCGGGAGCCCGCCTCTCGGCGCGCCCCTCTCCATCAGGACTCGTCGACCATATGCCGCCCCGGGAAGGGCGCACAACTTATTTCCGAGATTTCTTTCGAGAAGTTCTCGGCGGCGCCGTCAGCCGTCCGCGCGGGCCACGATCTCGAGGAGCGTGGCGCCGTAGCGCTCGATCTTCGCGGGCCCCAGGCCGTTGATGCGCGCGAGCTCCGCGACGGTGCTCGGCCGGGTCTCCGCAACCGCGGCGAGCGTCGCGTCCACGAGCACCGTGAACGCCGGCTTGTCCGTCTCCTGCGCCACCTGGAGCCGCCACTCGCGCAGCCGGTCGAAGAGCGCGCGGTCGTACTCGCCCGTGAGCTGCACCCGTGCCTGGCCCGAGCGAGCGCGCCGGCCCCGCGGCGCGGCCGGGTCGTCCGGCCACAGCCCGTCCAGGAAGCGCGTCCGACGCCGCGTGGCCCGCCCGCCCGGGTTCCGCGAGCGCGCGAACGACACCTCCAGGTGCTCGCGCGCACGGGTGATCCCGACGTACAGCAGCCGACGCTCCTCGGCGACGGCCTCGTCCGTCTCCGCCAGCGAGATCGGCATGAGGCCCTCGCTCATCCCCGCGAGGAACACCGCGTCCCACTCCAGGCCCTTCGCGGCGTGCAGCGACGCGAGCGTCACGCCCTCGACCGTCGGCGCGTGCTGCGCGGCGGACCGCTCCTCCAGCTCCGCGACGAAGGACGCCACCGACGGCGGCTCCCCGCCCGCGGACGCGGCGAACGCGGCGAGGTCGTCCGCGAGCGCCACGAGGGCCTGCATCGACTCCCAGCGCTCGCGGGCGGCGCCCCGGGCGGCCGGGGGCTGCGGCGCCCAGCCCGCGGCGGCCAGCACGTCGCGCACGGAGTCCGCCATCGGCACCTCCGGGTCGGCGGACCGCGCGGCGCCGCGCAGCAGCACGACGGCGTCCCGCACCTCCTTGCGCTGGAAGAACCGTTCCCCGCCGCGTACGAGGTACCCGACGCCCGCGTCGGCGAGCGCGGCCTCGAACGCCTCGGACTGCGCGTTGGTGCGGTAGAGCACGGCGATCTCGCTCGCGCGGGTGCCCGCGGCGAGGAGCCGCCCGACGCGTGCGGCGATCCCCGCCGCCTCGGCCTCGTCGTCGTCGTACGCGGTGTAGGACACGGGAGGGCCGGCGGGGCGCTGGGCCACGAGCTCGAGGGCCTGGTGGGCGCCGCCCGCCCGGCCCGCCCGGGCGAGGAGCTGGTTGGCGAGGTGGACCACCTGCGGCGTGGAGCGGTAGTCGCGCACGAGCCGGACGACCGTCGCGCCGGGATGGGTGCGGGAGAACGTGAGGAGGTGGTGCGGCGTCGCGCCCGTGAAGGAGTAGATGGTCTGGGACGGGTCGCCGACGACGCACAGCTCGTCGCGCCCGCCCAGCCACTGGTCGAGGACGAACTGCTGGAGCGGGGAGACGTCCTGGTACTCGTCGACGACGAAGTGGCGGTACTGGCGGCGGACCTGGTCGGCGACCGCACCCTGCGTGGCGAGCATGTCGCCGAGCATGAGGAGCACGTCCTCGAAGTCGATGACGGAGCGTTCCGTCTTGACGTCCTCGTAGGCCGAGATGAGACGGGCCACGGTCTGGTGGTCGTACCCGGCGGGCGCGTCGCGGCCGATCGCGTCGCAGGCGCGCACGTAGTCGTCGGCCGTGACGAGCGAGACCTTCGCCCACTCCACCTCCGACGACAGGTCCCGCACCGCGACGCGGTCGACGCCCACCCCGAGCCGTCGGGCCGCCTCGGCGACCGCGGAGGCCTTGTGCTCGAGGATGCGGGGCGGCGCGCCGCCCACGACCTTCGGCCAGAAGTACCCGAGCTGGCGCAGCGCAGCCGCGTGGAACGTGCGGGCCTGCACGCCCGTCGCCCCGAGCTCGCGCAGCCGCGTGCGCATCTCCCCCGCGGCCCGCGCCGTGAACGTCACGGCGAGGACCGACGTCGGGCTGTACGCCCCGGTGCGCACGCCGTAGGCGATGCGGTGGGTGATCGCGCGCGTCTTGCCCGTGCCCGCGCCCGCGAGGACGCAGACCGGTCCGCGCAGCGCGAGGGCCACGTCGCGCTGGTCGGGGTCGAGCGCGTCGAGGATCGCGTCGGCGCTCGGGAGGACGGCGGGGCCCGGGGCGGTCGGTGCGGAAGACATCACCGGCGATTGTCGCAGCCGCCGCCGACACCGGTCGCACGGAGCCGTCCGGGAACACCGGGACGGTCCGCGACGTTGTCCCGACCGCACGACCCCGCACCACCCGCACCACCCGCGCACCCGCACCATCCGAACCGCAGCCCGACCCGAGGAGACGCACCGCGATGCCGACCGCCCCGACCACCCCCGCCGCAGGCTCCGTCGTCATGTACTCGACGAGCTGGTGCGGCTACTGCCGCCGGCTCAAGACGCAGCTCGAGTCCGAGGGCATCGGGTACACCGAGGTGAACATCGAGGAGCACCCCGAGACGGCCGCGTTCGTCGAGGAGGTCAACGGGGGGAACCAGACCGTCCCGACCGTCGTGTTCCCCGACGGCTCCGCCGCGACCAACCCGTCCCTCGCCGAGGTCAAGCAGCGCCTCGCGGCCTGACCTCCCGCACCAGCACCTCCCGTGTCGGTGCCTCCCGCACCGGCACCTCCCGCACCGGCACCTCCCGCACCGGTCACACGCCGGGGAGCTCCCCGCCGAACCAGTCCTCCACGAGGGACCGCGCGATCGACCCGCGGCCCGGCAGCAGGACCTCCCCGGCGTCCACCGCCCGCCGCAGCGCCGCGCGGGTGAACCAGCGCGCGTCGGTGAGCTCCACGCCGTCGGGCCGCAGGTCGGTCGTGAGCGCCCGGGCGACGAACCCGAGCATGAGGGACGCGGGGAAGGGCCACGGCTGGCTGCCCCGGTAGGCGACCTCGCCCACCTCGACCCCCACCTCCTCGCGGACCTCGCGCCGCACCGCGTGCTCCAGCGACTCGCCCGGCTCGACGTAGCCCGCGAGGGTGGAGAAGCGGCGGTCCGGCCAGTGCGCCGCGTGCCCGAGCAGGAGCCGCTCGTCCTCCGGGTCCTCGGCCTCGTGCACGACGGCCATGATCACGGCCGGGTCGGTGCGCGGGTACAGCTCGACACCCTGCGCGGGGCACCGGCGCGTCCACCCGGCCGAGCCGACGACGGTCGGCTCCCCGCACCGCGGGCACCGCTCGTGCGCGGCGTGCCACGCGGCGAGCGCCACGGCCTCCGTCGCGAGCGACGCCGGGGCGGGCGCGAGCACCGCCGTGAGCTCGCGCAGCCCCGACCACGCGTGCGAGCGCGCGAGGACCGCGAGCGGGTCCGCGGGGTCGACGCCCTCGATGTCGACCTCCTCCGCGTCGGCGTCGTCCGGCAGGACGAGCGCCAGGTAGGACGCCGGCCGCGCCCCCGCGGCCGGGACGTCCTCGCCGAGGAAGAGCCACCGGTGGCGCCCCTGCCCCTCGTACCGCTCCTGCCCCTCGTACCCCGCACGCGGCTCGTGCCCGTCGTGTCCCAGGCCCTCCAGCGACGGCCCCGGGAGCAGCGCCAGGCCGCCGCCGGGGTCCACCGCGAGCCGCCCTCGGTGCACCAGCAGGACCCGCGTCGCGGGTTCCGCGAGGAGCCTCCGGACCAGGTCGGGCTCGGTGCGGCGGTGCGCCGCCCGGTCCACCGGGGCGGCGTCGAGCGGCTGGGGCAACGGGGTCGGCAGGGGAACGGTGCTCACGCACCGACCGTAGGCGACGGCGGGGCCGTCGGCGACGGTGCGACGGCGTGGGTCCCGCCGCGGGGTCACCGCGCCGACTACCGTGGTCGGGTGCCCCGCTCAGCGCTGACCCTCGCCGCCCTCGCGACCGCGGCCGTACCCGGCCTCGACGCGCGGACGGCACGACCCGTCGAGGACCCGGGCGACTACGACACCGCGGTCGTCACGGACGCCGACGGCACGCGCTGGACGGTCCGCGCACCCCGCACCCTCCAGGCCGGGGCGGCGCTCGAGGCCGAGACCGAGCTCCTCGCGTCGCTCCAGCACTTCGCCGAGTCCGGCGTGCTGTCGTTCACCGTGCCGCGCGTGAGCGGCACCGCCGTCCTGCCCGAGGGCGGGCGCGCCGTCGTGCACCGAACCGTGGAGGGCGTCCCGCTCGACGTCGACGCCCTGACACCCGGCCCCGGGCTCGCCGCCGACCTCGGTCGCGTCGTGGCGTCGGTCCACGAGCTCCCCCGCGCGATCGTCGACGACGCCGGGCTGCCGTCCTACGACGCCGAGGAGTACCGGCAGCGCCGCATGGCCGAGCTCGACGAGGCCGCGGCCACCGGGAAGGTCCCCACGGCGCTGCTGCGCCGCTGGGAGAAGGCCCTGGAGGACGTCGCGCTGTGGCGCTTTCGACCGGTCGTCGTGCACGGCGACCTCGGGCCCGAGCAGGTGCTCGTCACGCGCGGTCGCGTCACGGCCGTGACCGGGTGGTCCGACGCGCGGGTCGCCGACCCCGCGGACGACCTCGCCTGGCTCCTCGTGTCCGCACCGCCGGAGGCCGTCGACTCCGTCATGGAGGCGTACCAGCTGCGCCGGACCGAGCTCACCGACTCCCACCTCGCCGACCGGGCGCTGCTCGTGGGCGAGCTCGCCGTCGCCCGGTGGCTCCTGCACGGCGTCCGCCACGGTCTCGACGACGTCGTCGCCGACGCCCTCGACATGCTCGCCGACCTCGAGGACGCCACCCGCGCGGACGACCAGGACTGAGGGGCCCCACCTCCCGCGCGGCCCCGCTCCCGAGGCGCCCGCCTCAGCCGCGCAGCAACGCCTCGATCTCCGCCTCGTCGAGCAGGCGCTCGGGCCGGACCGTCTCGTCGGACGCCACGTGGTAGAACGCCGCGTTCACCTTCTCCAGCGGTAGGCCGGACCATCGCGACCACGCGAGCCGGTACACGGCGAGCTGGACCTCCCGGTGACGGCGCGCCGTCGGGTCCGACGGCGCCCGGCCCGTCTTCCAGTCGACCACCACGACGGCGTCGTCCGCGCCGCCGGCGTCCTGCGGCAGCTCGGGGAACACCGCGTCGATCCGCGAGCGCAGGACCGTGCCGCCCACGGGCGTCTCGACGTCGACCTCGACCGCGAGGGGCGTCCGCGCGGCCCACGACGACGCGAGGAACCGACGCCGCAGCGCGTCGAGGTCCAGGTCCGGGTCGAGGCCCGAGTCGTCCGCGCCCGGCAGGTCCTCCACGTCGAGCAGCGACGCGCTCGTGAAGTAGCGCTCCGCCCACAGGTGGAAGCTCGTCCCGCGCCGCGCGTGCACGGTCGGCTCGCTCGGCACCGGCCGGCGCAGGTGCAGCGCGAACTCCTCGCGGTCGCTCGCGAGCCGGACCAGGCCCGACGCCGAGAGGTGGGGCGGCAGCGCGACGGCGCCGCCGGTGCGGTCGGCCCGCTCCGCGAGCAGCACGCGCGCGGTCGCGACGAGGTCGCGCCCGTCCTCGTCGTGCAGGTGCCCCTCGGGCGCGGTGAGGAGGGCGGGCCCACCGGTGTCGTCGGCGACCGACGTGCCGACCCGCGCGGCGGCGCGCTCGGCCGCGGCACGCCCGACCCGCTCCGCCGTCGCCCGCAGCACCGCGCGGGCGCTGCCCGGCGCCGCGTCGTCGGGCGCCGGCCACGTGGCCGTGACCTCGACGTCCTCCAGCGGGTTCGTCGCGCCCGCCTCCGGCGGGGCCGCCCACCCGTCCGTGCGCACCGCCCCCGCCTCGACCAGCTCCAGGAGGAACGGGGACAGCGCGCGCGGCGTCGACCCCGTCTGCCACCACGACGCGCTGAGGAACAGCTCGTGGCGCGCCCGCGTGAACGCGACGTACGCGAGGCGCCGCTCCTCCGCGAGCAGGTGCTCCCCGCACGCCTGGCGGAACTCGTCCCGGCGTGCCACGAGGTCCTTGGTGTCGCCCGCGAGGTCGTAGCGGAACGCGGGCAGGTCCGCCGCGTCACCGCGCAGCGGGTACGGCAGCTGCGAGACGTCCGTGAGCCACCCGCTGTCCGCCCGCGTGCCGGACGCCGAGCGCGCCACGGTCGGGAACACCCCGTCCACGAGGCCCGGCACCGCGACCACGTCCCACTCCAGGCCCTTCGCGGCGTGCGCCGTGACGACCTGCACGGCGTCCGGGTCCGGCTCCCGCACCGGCAGGTCGAGCCCGTTCTCGCGCGACGCCGCGACGCCGAGCCACGCGAGGAACGCGCCCAGGGTCGCGACGTCCGCCGTCTGGGCGAACGTCGCCGCGACGTCGCGGAACGCGTCGAGGTGCTCGCGGGCACGGTCGCTCACCGCGTCCGGGTCCACGACGCGGCCGGGCGCGAGCAGGGACGCCGTCGTGACGGCCTCGACGTCGAGGCCGAGAGCCCGTTCGGCCTCCACGACCAGCTCGGGCAGGGACAGGTACGTCAGGCTGCGCAGCGCGCGCAGCGTCCCCGCCAGCACGCCGAGGCGGTTCCGCGCGGCCGGGCTGAGGACCCGGCCGTCGGTCGCCGCGGCACCCGGCTCGGGAAGGTCGTCGAGCGCGTCCACGACCGACCGGTGGTCCACGACGTCGCCCTCCACGACCGCGGACGCCGCGCCGTGCGGGCGACCCGACGGACCGCCGTCGCGCCGCGCGAGGTCGGCCGCGTGCGACCCGAGCGCGTGCAGGTCCGCCGCCCCGAGGTTCACCCGCGGGCCGGTGAGGAGACGGACGAGCGCGTCACCGCGCGAGGGGTCGTGCACGGCCTCCAGCAGCGAGACGACGTCCACGATCTCCGGCGTGGTGAGCAGCCCGCCGAGGCCCACGACCTCCACGGGCAGGCCGCGGCGCCGCAACGCCACCTCGATCGCGGGGAACTGGCTCCGCTTGCGGCACAGCACCGCGGCCGTGACACGCCCGCCGGGGGCCCCCGCCGGGCGCCAGCGGCTCGCGACGAGCTCGGCGACCGCCGCCGCCTCCTCCTCGGCCGTCGTCGCCACGTGCGCGCGCACGACACCCGGCCCCGCGTCCTGGCGCAGCGCGAGCGGCGGCACGACGACCGACGTGCCCGTGCCCGGCTCCCGCAACGGCGCGGACGTCACGTTCGCCGCGTCGAGCACGGCGGCGTCGTTGCGCCACGACGTCGACAGCAGGTGCACGGCGGACCGTCCGCCGTCGCGGTGGTGGAACCGCTCCGGGAAGCGCGCGAGCCCGCCGGCGCTCGCGCCGCGCCAGCCGTAGATCGACTGGTGGGGGTCGCCCACGGCCGTGACGGGGTGCCCGTCGCCGAACAGCCCCGCGAGGAGCTCGACCTGCGCGTGCGACGTGTCCTGGTACTCGTCGAGCAGGACGACGCGGTACCGCGACCGCTCCGTCGTCCCGACCACCGGGACCTCCCGCGCGAGCCGCGCCGCGAGCGCCACCTGGTCGCCGAAGTCCAGGGAGTCCGTCGCACGCTTGCGACGGCGGTACTCCGCCACGACGTCGAGCAACCGGACGCGTTCCGCGACGTCGCCGACGAGCTTCGTGACCTCCTTCGTCCGCGCCCGTTGCCGCGGCCCGAGGGGCAGCCCGTCGAGCGTGGCGACGATGTCCGCGAGCCGCTCGCGCGCGGCGTCGGGCTCCAGGAGGTGCTCGCCGAGCGCCCCGGACAGGCCGAGGACGGCCGCGACGACGGTGCTCACCGCCCGGTCGGTCCCGAGGTCGTCGTCCCAGCTCTCGACGACCTCCGACGCGAGCTGCCACTGCTGCGCCTCGCCGAGCAGCCGCGCCCCGGGCTCGACGCCGACGCGCAGCCCGTGGTCCGCGACGAGCGAGGCGGCGTAGGCGTTGTACGTCGCGACGGTGGGCCGGTCGAGGAGGGACAGCGCGGACGCCGCGGTGCCGCGCGCCCGCGCGAGCTGGGCGAGACGGACCTGCACGCGCTCGGCGAGCTCGCCCGCGGCCTTGCGCGTGAACGTCAGGCCGAGCACCGCGTCGGGCGCCACGAGCCCGTTGGCGATGAGCCACACGACGCGCGCGGCCATCGTCTCCGTCTTGCCCGACCCGGCGCCCGCGACGACGAGCGCGGGCTCGAGCGGCGCCTCGATGACGGCGACCTGCTCCGTCGTGGGCCGCGGGCGTCCCAGGAGGTCCGCGATCTGCGTCGCGGAAAGCCGGGGCGTCCCGGTGCCGGGTGCCCCACGCTCCCCCGCGGCACCGTCCCCGGCGGTGCCGGGCGACGCGACCGCGACCGGCCGCGGCCGCGGTGTCTCCGGCAGCTCGAACAGCTCCCCGCTCATGCGACGACCTTCCGTCCCTCGGGCTGCACCGGGCAGGACCGCCGCACGGGGCACACCTCGCACAGACCGTTCTGCCGCGCCGTGAAGGTCGCCGCGGACATCGTCCCGGCGGCGTCCTCGACGACGTCGCGCGCCCAGCTCGACCCGTCCGGCCCGGGGTCGAGGGCCGGCTGCGCGACGACCGCGTGGCCCACGTGGGTGCTCCCGACGTAGACCAGCTGGGCGCCGGCGCTGCGCGTGCCCTCCGGCAGGTCGAGACCGCCCTCCTCGACGGCGAGCTGGTACGCGCCGAGCTGCGGGTGCTCCGCCCCCTCGGCCTTCGTGGCCGTGCGCCGGCCCGTCTTGAGGTCGACGACGCGCACCGCGCCGTCCCCGGCGTCCTCGACCCGGTCGATCGTCCCGCGCAGGCGGGCGCGCCCGACCGTGACGTCGAACGACGGCTCGACGAGCAGCGCCTCGCCCGCCCCGGCAAGGTACTCCGCGAGCTTGACGACCATCCGGTCGGCGCGCCGCCGCAGCTGGCGCGAGGGCCACCCGTCGGGCAGCGCGAGCTCCGGCCAGCGCCGGTCGAGCTCCGCGCGCAGCTGCGCGAGCGAGCCGCCGGGGGCCGACTCGGCGATGGAGTGCACGAGCGTGCCGAGGTTCTGGTGCGCGGCGTCGGGGGCCGTGCCGCCCGCCGCCTCGAGCGACCACCGCAGCGGGCAGGTGGTGGCCGTCTCCACCTTCGACGGCGACACCGTGACGGTCTCCTCGGGGGCGCGCAGCGGCGTCGTGCTCGACACGCCGGCGACGCCGTACCAGGACTCCGGCCGCGCCTCGCGCACGTCGAGCGCGGCGAGGTCCGCGAGCAGGGCCGCCGCGGCCGTGGCCGCCGGGTCCTCGGTGTGCGTCGGCGCCGCGGAGGCGGGAGCAGCACCGGGTCCGGCCGTCGTGGGAGCCGAGCGCGCGGCGTCGGCGACGAGCACGGACCGGGCGGCGGCGACCACGCCGCGCAGGTCGAGCGGCGCGCCGACCCGCACACGACGGCGCACCCCGGCGGGAGCGCCGGACAGGCCGGACCCGCCGCCCGGCACGCCGTCGGGGTCCGGGTCCGGGCAGCCCGGCCCGTCCTGCGGTGGGACGACGAGGTCGCAGAACACCGACGGCACGTCCTCGGTGTCCTCCACGGCGGTGACGACGAGCCGGCGCGTCGCGCGCGACGTCGCCACGACGAACGCGCGCAGCTCGTCGGCGAGCACCTGCGCCCGCGCCTGCGGACCGACGCCGCGCGCGTCGTCGGTCCGGCCGGCGAGCAGCTCGACGAGCGCCTGGGAGCCCAGGAGCGAGTCGCGCAGGCGCAGGTCCGGCCAGACGCCGTCCTGGACGCCCGCGACGACGACGACGTCCCACTCCCCGCCCGCGGCGCCCGCCGGGGTGAGCGCCGCGACCGCCCCGGCGCCGCTCGCCCGCGCGGCGAGCGAGTCCGCGGGCAGGTCCTGGGACGCGAGGTAGTCGACGAACGCGGCGACCGGCGCACCGGGCATGCGGTCCACGAAGGTCTCCGCCGCCCGGAACAGCGCGAGCACGGCGTCCAGGTCGCGGTCGGCGCGCGCACCCGCGGGACCGCCGTCGAGCGCGGCACCGCGCCACCGCTCGGCCAGCCCGGTCGCGGCCCACACCGCCCAGAGCACCGTCTGCGCGGTCGCGCCCCGCTCGCCCGCCGCCTCCCGGCCGGCCGCGAGCGCGCGGGCGACCGCGACCGGCCCGCGACGCACCGTCGCGGGCAGCGTCGCCGCCCGCGCGGGGTCCGCGAGCACCTCGACGAGCAGCGCGTCGGAGGACCGGCCGCCGCCGCCGTCGAGCTCCTCGGCGCGCAGGGCGCGGCGCAGCCTGCGCAGCGTCACCACGTCGAGGCCACCGAGCGGGGACGTGAGCAGCAGCGCCGCCGTCGCCGGGTCGAGAGCGTCCTCGTCGGGCTCCGCGACGCTCACGCGGACCGCGGCGAGCAGGGGCGCGACCGCCGGCTCGTCCCGCAGCGGGACGTCCGAGCCCAGGAGCGTCACCGGCACCGAGGCGGCGACGAGCTCGCGCCGCAGCGCGGCCAGCCGCCCCCCGGACCGCGACACGACCGCCATCCGCTGCCACGGCGTCCCGTGCAGGAGGTGCTCCGCCCGCAGCTCGCGGGCCACGTACGCCGCCTCCTGCGCCGGTCCCGCGAGCACGGCGACCTCGACGGCCGGGGCGTCGCCGTCCCGCCCGGCGCCCGGGGCGGGGACGTCCTCGGCGTCGCCGGGGCGCGCGGCCGCACCGCGGTGCACCGCACCGGACAGCGTCCCGACCTGCTGGGAGACCCGCCGCGTGACGTCCCGCAGCGCCGCGGGCTGGCGCCACGCCGTCCCGAGCACGGCGACGCGCGCGTCGAGCTCGCCCCGACCCGGTGCACCCCGGCGGCGCGGGGCCGACGCCCGCCCGACGAGCCCGGGGCTCGCCCCCCGGAACCCCTGGACCGCGGAGTCCGGGTCGGCGAGCAGCACGAGCCGGGCGCCGTCGTCGGCAAGCACCTGCAGGAGGCGCGCCGTCGCGACCGTCGCCTCCTGGTAGTCGTCCACGACGACGAGGTCCCACCCGGGCCGCGGCACGTGCGGCACCTCGTCGGTCCACGCGAGGAGCGCCTCCGCGGCCTCGTCGACGACGACCGCCGGGTCGAGGCGCGCCCCGGCGTCCGGTGTGCTGCCGCGCAGGGCGGTGACGTCGAGGTACTCCCCGTACAGGGCGGCGCCCAGCAGCCACTCCGGCCGCTCGTGCCGGCGCCCGAGGTCCTCGAGGTCACCCGGCGTCAGACCACGCTCCGCGGCGCGCATGAGCAGGTCCCGCAGCTCCTGCCGCAGCCCGCGCAGGCCCAGGACCTCGGCGGGAAGACCGGGCGGAAGCTCCAGCCGCGCACCGCCCTCCGCGGCGTGCCCCTCCAGCAGCTCGGCGAGCACGAGGTCCTGCTCGGGCCCCGAGACGAGGGTCGGGGCGGGCTCCCCGAGTGCCGCCGCGCGCTCGCGCAGGACGGCGAACGCCGCCGACGCTGCCGTGCGGACCATGGGCGCGCCGACCGTCCGGCGCGCACGCGCCGACAGGCGGTCCCGTGCCGCCGCGGCGGCACGGCGCGACGCCGCGAGCAGGAGCACCCGGCCCGGGTCCGTCCCGCCGTCGAGGGCCGCGAGCACGACCTCCTGCGCGACGAGCGACTTGCCCGTGCCCGGAGCGCCGACGACGAGCGTCGCGCCGGGGTGCGACGCCGCCTCCACCGCGGCCCGCTGCGCGTCGTCGAGCACGACCGGGGCCTCGGTGTCGAGAGCCGGCACGACGAGACGGGGGGCAGCGGTCCGGAGCACCACGTGATCGAACCACGGGCCACCGACACGGGTCGGGCGGCGCCCGGCGACGGACCCTAGGGCGCCGGCCAGCCGTTGGGCAGGCAGCCCTCGGTGCTGATCGACTGCTGCACCATCACCGGAGCGACCTCGCCCTCCCCCGGGCACGACTCGTGCCCGTGCCCCAGCACGTGGCCCACCTCGTGGTTGACGAGGTACTGCCGGTAGGTCGCGACGTCGTCGCCGAAGTCCGGCGCGCCGAGGACCCAGCGCTCGAAGTTGAGGACGGCGACGCCGGTCGCCGCATTGCCGCACGAGTACGTCCCCTCGGTCTGCAGCGGCGCGCAGAGCCGGTCCGTCGTCGCGGGGCTGGCGAGCACGACCCGGATCGACGGCTCGTCGCCCCCCGTCCGGGAGAAGGTCACGCCGTCCGTCGCGCCCCAGCCGCGCGCGTCGTTGAGCGTGGTGAGCACGGCCTCCGCGAGGACCTCGCCGTCGACGGGCAGCCCGTCCTCGACCTCGACGCGCACCGAGCGCACCGTGCCCTCGCCCGGCGCGTCCACCTCGCCCGGCACCGGTACGAGGACGCCCCCCAGGTCCGGCTCGACCTCGGTCCCGAGGAGGCCCGAGCCCGGTTCCGCGACGGGCTCTGCCGGGGCCGGTGCGGGCGTCGGCGGCACCTCGGGCGCCGTCGGGACGGGCACCGGGGGCTCGACCGGCTCCGGAGGGCGGACCGGGGCGAGCGGCGCGAGGGCGTCGGGCAGGGGGAGCGCCCCGACGGCCGAGCGCGTCTCCTCGCTGCGGCTCGTGACGCGCGGTCCGGCGTCGCGCGCGTCCACGCGCGACGCGGGCGCGGCCTCCTCGACGGTGGGGTCCGGCTCCGCGGCGACGGGAGCGGGCGTCGGCACCGTGCTGCCGGGGACCTCGACGACCTCCGCGGTCGCCGCACCGGCGCCGAACCCGAGACCCAGGCTGGCCACCACGGCGACGAAGGGCGGCCACCCGGTCCGGACGACGTCGCGCGGGCGGTGGGTCGGGACGGCAGGGTCGGGCACGCGCCCATCGTCCCACTCCTCGACGCGGCGGTCGACCACGGCCGCGGTGCCCGTATCCTCGGCGCCATGGCGGACGGCACGGCCCCCGGAACCCGCGCGGTCGACGCGGGGCCGGTCCGCACGCGCATGCCGCGGACGGAGCGCCGCGCGCAGCTCCTCGCGATCGGCGAAGAGCTCTTCGCGACGGACGGCTACCACCACATCTCCATGGACGACATCGCCGACCGCGCGGGCGTCGGCAAGCCGGTCCTGTACCGGCACTTCCCGTCCAAGCTCGACCTCTACCTCGCGATCGTCGACGAGCAGGGCGAGCGGCTCGTGCGGTCGGTGCAGGCCGTCCTCGACCCGTTCCGCGACCCCGCGCCCGGCACCGGGCCCGAGGACCTCGACGCGCTCGCCGTGGACGGGCTCGCCGTGCTCGAGGGGATCGTGCGCGCCTACGTCGCGTACGCGCGCACAGCCGGCCGCAGCGCCGCGCTCCTCTTCGAGTCCGACGTCATGCGCGACCCGGCGGTGCGCGCCCGCGTGCTCGCGCCCGACACGCGGATCGCGGGGGCGTTCGCGGACGTCCTGGGCCGCATCACCGACCTCGACCCCGCCGAGGCGCTCGTCGTCGCCCGCACCTGCACCGCCGTCGGGCGGGCCGCCGCCACGGAGGCGGTGCGACCCGACGGGACCACGACGGCGGACGACGTCGTGCGCCTCGTGCCCCGCCTCGTGTGGCGCGGCGTCCACGGGATGCTGCGTCGCCCGTCGGCGGGCGCGCCCGCCGACGGAATCTGACTACTATCGACGACGTCGCGGCGGGTCCACCGCCCGCGACCCGTCGAACCGCCGCCACCCGCGGCCGCTGTGAGGAGATCCCGTGGAAGTCACGATCGGTGTGCAGAACCTGGCCCGCGAGCTCGTGGTCGACACGGACCAGTCCGCGCAGGACGTCGCCCAGGCCGTCGCGGACGCCCTGGCCGGCGCCCCCGCGCTCGAGCTCACGGACTCGCGCGGACGCCGTGTCATCATCCCCTCCGCGTCGCTCGGCTACGTCGAGATCGGCACGGAGGAGCAGCGCAAGGTCGGCTTCGGCTCGCTCTGACCGCCCGGCCCGACGGCCGCCGCCCGGGACCTCCGCGTCCCCGGGACGGCGGCCGTCCGCGTTCCCGGACGGTGCTCCCGGCGCCCGAGCCTCGTGACCCCGGGAGCAGAGACTCTCGGCCTGGGGGCCGGGGGCTCGGGCGGCGCGTCTCAGGCGGCGAGGCCCAGGCGGTCCATGCGCCGCGTGTGCTCGGCCGTGAGGTGCGCGAAGACCGCCGAGCGCGTCTCGTCCGCGCTCGCGCGCCGGTCGACCCCGCCCTCGGCGATCGCGTCGGCCACGAGACGCTCCAGCGCGGGGTGCTCGGTGAGGACGACGCCCACGACGCCGAGCGCCTCGCCGACGAGCCGACGGCCCCACAGGGCAAGGCGCGACGCGAGCACACCGTCGGCGGCGGCGGCTTCAGCGATCACGGGTGCCGTGCGGTCCGCGGGCGCGTCCTGCGTGAGCGACCCGACGACGACGTCGCGCGAGCGGTCGTCGAGCCCGCCCGCGGTGAGCAGGCAGAAGTCGTCGGCGACCCCCTGCCCGACGTACCCCTTGAGGATGCCCTCCCACCACGTGCTCGGGCGGGTGCGCGCGTCGAAGTCGTCGAAGAGCCCGTCGAACGTCGCCATGCACGACTCGGGGTCGCCACCGAGCTCGGCGACGCGCTCGAGCACCGTGCCCTGCCGCTCCAGCAGGGACGCCGCCATCCGGGACAGGGTCTGCCGCTGCCGCAGCGTCGGCGCGTGCGCGGCGTCGCCGGCGAGTCGCCCGAAGCTTGCGAGCTCGGTGTAGGCGACGAGACCGAGGAGCTCGATCGCGTCGGCCGTCGACGTGGACGTCCGGGCGTGCGGGGCGGCGTCGGTCATCCGGCCAGGATAGTGGTGCGGCGTGCTTCCACCGTGCTTCCACCGTGCTTCCACCGTGATGGCCGCGGTGTCCGATACCATGGCCGGGTACATCGGTTGCCCGGTCGTCCCGACCTCACGCGCCCGTCCCGGCCCCGGCCGGCACGCAGGGCGACGCCCGTCCTCGTGCGGCGACGGCAGGAGCGGCCCCGTCCCACGGGTCCGCGCCACGACATCCACGATCGGCTGCCGGCCACGAAGCGCTCACGACCGAACGGCCCACCGGGCCGCGGGACCGTCACGACGGCGGCCCGCCCCGAGGTCGCGTGCGCCGCACGAGACAGAGGCACCAGTGACCACCACAGACGCGACCACCACCGAGACCACGCCCGACGTGAGCGCCGACGCGCGCGCCGTCGCCGCGAGCGTGCAGGCCGACGACACGTCGTTCGCCGACTTCGGCGTCCGCCCGGAGATCGTCGACGCGCTCGCCGACGCGGGCATCACCCACCCCTTCCCCATCCAGGCGATGACGCTGCCCGTCGCGATGTCGGCGCACGACATCATCGGCCAGGCGAAGACCGGCACCGGCAAGACGTTCGGCTTCGGCGTCCCGCTGCTGCACCGCGTCGTCGCCCCCGGCGAGGACGGCTTCGACGCCCTCCCCTCCCCCGGCAAGCCGCAGGCCCTCGTCGTCGTGCCGACCCGCGAGCTCGCCGTGCAGGTCGCCAAGGACCTCGAGACCGCGTCCCGCCGCCGCAGCGTGCGCATCGTCCAGCTCTACGGTGGCCGGGCGTACGAGCCGCAGGTCGAGGCGCTGCAGCGCGGCGTCGAGGTCGTCGTCGGCACGCCGGGCCGCATGATCGACCTCATGAACCAGGGGCACCTCAACCTCACGCGCGCGAACACGGTCGTGCTCGACGAGGCCGACGAGATGCTCGACCTCGGCTTCCTGCCCGACGTGGAGAAGATCCTCGCCCGCACGCCCGCGCAGCGGCACACGATGCTGTTCTCCGCGACGATGCCGGGCGCCGTCGTCTCGATGGCGCGCCGCTACATGAAGCAGCCCACGCACATCCGCGCGATCGACCCGGACGACGACGGCCGCCAGACGGTGAAGAACATCGCCCAGGTGGTCTACCGGGCGCACGCGCTCGACAAGGTCGAGGTGCTCGCCCGGATCCTGCAGGCCGAGGGCCGGGGCCGCACGATCGTCTTCGCCCGGACCAAGCGCACGGCCGCGAAGGTCGCGGACGAGCTCGCGGACCGCGGGTTCGCGTCCGGCGCGATCCACGGCGACCTCGGGCAGGGCGCCCGCGAGCAGGCGCTGCGCGCGTTCCGCAACGGCAAGATCGACGTGCTCGTCGCGACCGACGTCGCCGCGCGCGGCATCGACGTCGAGGACGTCACGCACGTCGTGAACTACCAGTGCCCCGAGGACGAGAAGACGTACCTGCACCGCACGGGGCGCACCGGTCGCGCGGGCAACACGGGCACCGCGGTCACGTTCGTCGACTGGGACGACGTGCCGCGCTGGTCGCTCATCGACAAGGCGCTGGGCCTCGGCATCCCCGAGCCGGTCGAGACGTACTCGACGTCTCCGCACCTGTACACCGACCTGTCGATCCCCGCGGGCACGAAGGGGCGTCTCCCGAAGGAGAAGCGCACCCTCGCCGGGCTGGACGCCGAGGAGGTCGAGGACCTCGGGGAGACCGGCAAGCGCCACACCCCGACGCGCTCGGACCGTGACGGAGGGCGTGGCGGCTCCCGCGATGGGGGGCGCGGCGGCGACCGGTCGGGTCGTGGCGGTCGGGGCGGCAGCGGTCGTGGTCGTGGCGACCAGGGCCAGGGCGGCCGGGACACCGCGCGCGAGGCGCGCCAGGGCGGCGAGCGGGCCGACGGCGAGCGGGCCGCGGGCGAGAACGCGGCGGCCGAGGGCGGCGAGCGTCGTCGTCGGTCGCGCAACCGTCGCCGCACCCGCGGCGGCAAGCCGGTGGAGCAGCAGGGCGGCGCGCCCGCCGCGGAGTAGCCGGGAGCGGTCCCGGGGCGGTTCCCCGGAGGGCTCCTCGGACGGCGGCCCCGGGCCGGCACGACCCCACGGTCGGTGCTGGTCCGGGGCCGCCGTCGTGCACGGGGTCCCTGCACGGGTGCCTGCACCGGGTGTCCTGCGCCGGACGTCCTGCGCCGGGCGCCCTGCCCGGGCGTCTCAGCGCACGTGCGCGTCGCGCCCCGCGAACCACACCGCGACGCCCTGGGCGGCGGCGGCGACCACGAGGAGCAGGAGGGGCAGGGTCCAGCCCCCGCTCGCGTCGTGGGCGAGCCCGACCCCGAGCGGGCCGCACGCGGCCAGCCCGTACCCGGCGCACTGCGCCATGCCGGACAGCTCGCTCGTGTGCGCGGCGTCGCGGGCGCGCAGCGCCATGAGCATGAGCGCGAGGCTGATGCCGCCGCCCTGACCGAGCCCCAGCAGCACGACCCAGAGCACCGCCGCTCCCGGGGCGAGCGCGAGGCCGAGCATCGCGCCGCCGACGAGCGTGACCAGCACGAGGCCGATGCCGCGCTGGCGGGGCATCCGCCCGGCGAGGACGGGGGTGACGAACGAGCCGAGGATGCCGACGAGGTTGCACAGCGCGAGGAGCCACCCGCCGGCCTCGGGCGTGCGGCCCTGGTCGACCGCGATCTCCGGCAGCCACGCGTTCGTCGCGTAGAACGAGAGCGACTGCGTCCCCATGAACGCGGTCACGGCCCACGCGAGGGGGCTGCGCCAGACGGAGTCCCGACCGGCCGACGGCACCCCCGCCCCGGTGAGCCCGGTCCGTCCGGGCAGGGTGGCGCGCGCGGCCCGCGGCACCCAGACGAGCGCCCCCGCGACGGCGAGGAGTCCCCACGTCGCGAGCGCCCCGCGCCAGTCGAGGCCCGCCGCGGCCGCGACCGGGAGAGTGAGCCCGGCCGCGAGCGCGGCGCCGCCGGCGAGCGACATCGAGTACAGGCCGGTCATGAGGCCGACGCGGTCGGCGAAGTCGCGCTTGACGAGGGCGGGCAACAGCACGTTGCCGACGCCGATCCCGCACCCCGCGACGAGCGTCCCGGCGAACAGCGCCCACGTGTCGGGGACGAGGCGCAGGGCGAACCCGACCGAGAGCACGAGGAGGCTCGCGAGGAGCACCCGCTCCAGCCCCCAGCGCCGGGCGAGCACCGGGGCGACGGGCGCCAGGGCGCCGAAGCACAGGACCGGCAGCGTGGTGAGCATCCCGGCAGCACCGGCACTCAGGCCCAGGTCGGCACGGATCTCGCCGAGGACGGGCGAGATCGCGACGACGGCGGGCCGCAGGTTGAGCGCGGCGAGGACGATGGCGACGACGGCGGCGACGCCGAGCGGCCGGCGTCCGACGCTCACGCCGGTGCCCCGTCCGCGGACCCCCCGGACGTCCCCTCGGCGGCGGCGAGCGCGGCGACGACGTGCTCGCGCACGGCGGCGATGGTCGTGTCGACAGCGCGCTCGGCCGCCTCGGGGTCCTGCGCGGCGACGGAGGCGACGACCTCCTCGTGGCCCGGGACGTCGCGGTGGTGCGGTCGTGCGGCGCCGGACGCGAGCGCACGGACGAGACCGTGGTCGAGGCCGTCGTAGATCTCGGCGAGCAGCGGGTTGCCCGCGGCGCGGACGAGCTCGGCGTGGAACGCGACGTCGGCGGCCTGGAACGCGGCGTCGTCGGCTCCTCGCGCGGCGACCTGCGCGGCGAGCGCGGACTCCAGTCGGGCGAGCGCTCCGGGCGTGCGGCGCGTCGCCGCGAGCCGGGCGGCCCCGCGCTCGAGGACGGCCCGCGCCTCGAGGACGTCGAGCGCGTCGGCCGTGCGGGCGCGTCGCCCGAGGGCGGCGTCGAGCCCGTTCGCGGCGCGCACGTACGTGCCGTCGCCGCGGCGCGGTTCGAGGATGCCGGCGTGCTCCAGCGCGCGGACCGCCTCGCGCACCGTGTTGCGCCCCACGCCGAGCTGCGTCACGAGCTCCGGCTCCGGCGGGATGCGGCTGCCCACCGGCCACTCGCCGCGCTCGACGAGCCCGGCGAGCTGCTCGACGACGAGCTGGGAGACCGTGCGAGGCGGGGTGATCGGCTGCGGCACCGAAAGACCCTAACATCCCCTGTTTGAGTCGTCGGGGCGAGATCGGCGAACCTGGCCGACGTCGGCGGGTCGGGTTCGCCGATCTCGGCCGGGTCTGCCGATCTCGGGGCGTACGGGGTCCCTCGTACGGGTGTTGACCACCACGGCGCACCGGGAGGACGTTGCGCTGGACCGCTCACCAAGGACGGAAGCGAGACGACCATGAGACGCACCTCCCCACCGCGCCGCCGGATCACCCGGCTCCTCGCCCTGGTCGCCTCGGCGGCCCTCGCCGGCTCGCTCCTCGGCCCCGGCTCGCCCGCGAGCGCCGCCGACGGCGAGCTCGCGACCAACGGCGGGTTCGAGTCGGGGCTGGCCGGCTGGACCTGCGCGGGCGGCACCGGCCAGGTCGTCACGACACCGGCCCGCACGGGCACCGGCGCGCTGCGCGCCACGCCCGCGGGCAGCAGCAACGCGCGGTGCGCGCAGACCGTCGCCGTGCGGCCGTCGTCCACGTACACGCTCACCGCATGGGTGCAGGGCTCGTACGTGTACCTGGGGGCGAGCGGCGCGACCGCGCAGGACGTCAGCACCTGGACGCCGTCCGCGTCGACGTGGCAGAAGCTCTCCCTGACGTTCACGACCACGGCGACGGCGACGTCGGCCACGGTCTTCCTGCACGGCTGGTACGGCCAGCCCGCGTACCACGCCGACGACGTGAGCCTGGTCGGGCCCGGCGGCGGCACCGGGACGCCGCAGACGCCGCCCGCACCGGCCCGCCCGCTGCAGACCGGCGCCACCGACACGTCCGTCTCCCTCGCCTGGAACACCGTCGCGGGCGCGACCGGCTACGCCGTGTACCGCGACGGCGCGCGCGTCGCCACGGTCGCGACCCCCGCCGCGACCGTCACGGGCCTGGCCCCCGCGACGGAGTACGGGTTCGAGGTGACGGCGAGCAACGCCGCCGGGGAGTCCGGCCGGTCGCCCGCGCTGCGCGCCCGCACCACCGGCGACGACACGCCGCCGCCCCCGCCGGGCGGCGGGCTGCCCGAGCACGCGCTCGTCGGGTACCTGCACACGTCGTTCGCGAACGGCTCGGGGTACACGCGCCTCGCCGACGTCCCGGCGAGCTGGGACGTCATCAACCTCGCGTTCGGCGAGCCGACGTCCGTGACGTCGGGCGACATCCGGTTCAGCCTGTGCCCGCGGACCGAGTGCCCGAACGTCGAGTCGGTCGCGGAGTTCAAGGCCGCGATCGCCGCGAAGCAGGCCGCCGGGAAGAAGGTCCTGCTGTCCATCGGCGGGCAGAACGGACAGGTGCGGCTCACCACGCCGGCGGCGCGCGACGCGTTCGTCGCCTCGGTGAGCTCGATCATCGACACGTACGGGCTCGACGGCGTCGACATCGACTTCGAGGGCCACTCGCTGTCCCTCGACACCGGCGACACGGACTTCCGCAACCCGACCACGCCCGTCGTCGTCCACCTCATCGCGGCGCTCGAGACGCTCACCGCACGGTACGGCGACGACTTCGTCCTCACCATGGCGCCGGAGACGTTCTTCGTGCAGATGGGGTACCAGTTCTACGGGTCGGGCCCGTGGGGCGGCCAGGACCCGCGGTGCGGCGCCTACCTGCCCGTGATCCACGCCCTGCGCGACGAGCTGACGCTCCTGCACGTCCAGGACTACAACTCCGGCCCGATCATGGGCCTCGACGACCAGTACCACACCATGGGCGGCGCGGACTTCCACATCGCGATGACGGACATGCTCCTCACCGGGTTCCCCGTCGCGAAGAACCCGTCGCGCGTGTTCCCCGCCCTGCGGCCCGAGCAGGTCGCCATCGGCCTGCCCGCGAGCACGCAGGCGGGCAACGGGCACACGTCGCCCGCGCAGGTCACCCAGGCGCTGGACTGCCTGACGAAGGGCACGGGGTGCGGGTCGTACCAGACCCACGGGCGCTGGCCCGCGCTGCGCGGCCTCATGACGTGGTCGATCAACTGGGACCGCTACAACGCCTGGGAGTTCTCGCGGAACTTCGACGCCTACTGGCCGTGAGACCGCGGTGCCCGGGGGCCGCGCCGCCCCCGGGCACCGGCCGGGCCCGCGGTCAGGCCGTCTGCACGAACTCCGTGACGGCGTCGGCCACGAGCTGCACCGCGATCGCCGCGAGGAGCAGCCCCGCGATGCGCGTGACGAGGATCGTGCCCGAGTCGCCGAGAACCCGGTTGATGACGTTCGCGAACCGCATCGCCAGCCACAGGCACAGGTGCACGGCGACGACGCCCGCGGCGATCGCGACCCACTCGGCCACGCCGCCGCCCTGCTGCTGCGCGCGCTGCACGAACACCATCGTCGCGACGATCGCGCCGGGGCCGGCGAGCAGCGGCGTGCCGAGCGGCACGAGCGCGACGTTCACCCCCGCCTTGCCCGACGGCTGCGGCTCCTCCATCTTCCCGGTGAGCAGCTCCATCGCGACGAGCAGCAGGAGCAGGCCGCCCGCCGTCTGGAGCGCGGGCAGCGAGATGTGCATGTAGCTGAGGATCTGCTGGCCGAACGCGGCGAACGCCACGATGACGCCGAACGCCACGAGGATCGCCGTCCGCGCCGCCTGGTTGCGCTGCTTGGCGCCCATCGCGCTCGTCAGGCCGAGGAACACCGGCACCGTCCCGGGCGGGTCCATGATGACGAACAGCGTGACGAACACCTCGGTGAAGAGCCGGACGTCCAGGACGTCGCTCATCGTCCGCCCCCCGTGCTCGCCCCACGCGTGCGCCCGGTCACCGGATCACGTCCAACAGTCCCAGCTCCTCGATCTGCTCCAGCACGGTCGGTGCCGTCGTGTTCTCCCCGAGCCGGTTCGGTTTGCCGGCCCCGTGGTAGTCGCTCGACCCGGTGACGAACAGGCCCAGGGTGCGGGCCATGCCGTCGAGCCGGGTGCGCTGCCGCTCGTCGTGGTCGCGGTGGTGCACCTCGAGCCCCGCGAGCCCCGCCGCGGCCATCTCCTCGATCACCACGTCCGCGACGACCCGGCCGCGCCCGTCCGCGCCCGGGTGGGCGAAGACGGGGACGCCGCCCGCCGCACGCACGCCCCGCACCGCGTCGACCGCGCCGGGGGCGTAGTGCGGCACGTAGTACGGCGTGCCGGGCGCGAGGATCGTCGCGAACGCCGCGGAGCGGTCGGTCACGTGCCCGGCCGCGACGAGCGCGTCCGCGATGTGCGGTCGCCCGATCGTCGTGCCCTCGGCGGTCTGCGCGAGCACATCTTCCCACGTGATCGCGTAGTCCTCGCCGACGAGGTCGACCATCCGCCGCGCCCGCGACGTGCGGGCCTCGCGCGTCCGCTCCAGCTCGTCCAGCAGGGCCACGTGCGCCGGGTCGTGCAGGTAGGACAGGACGTGCACGCTGATCCCGCCGGAGCGCGCGGAGATCTCCGCGCCGCGCACCAGCGCGACCCCCGTGCGCAGCGCGGCGTCCGTCGCCTGCGCCCAGCCCGCCGTCGTGTCGTGGTCCGTGAGCGCGACGACGTCGAGCCCCGCCGCCGCGGCCGCCTCCACCACCGCCCCCGGCGCGTCCGTGCCGTCGGACGCCGTCGAGTGGGTGTGGAGGTCGATGCGCACCCGCCCAGGATAGTGAGACCGTCCCGGCGCGGGCACCGGACCCGCACACGATGTCCACCCCGGCCACCGTCCCCCACCACCCGGCTCCCAGGCACAGGTGCGAGGGTCGATGGCGATGACCTCCACCGCCCCGAGCGCCCCCACGCCCCCGCCCGCCGCGCATCCCCGCACCGAGCACGTCGCCGACGAGCACCCGCCCGCCGTCGTCTTCGTCCACGGGATGCGCACGTCCGGCGCGATCTGGGACCGGCAGCTCGAGCACGTGCGCGGGCTCGGCCACCCCGCCGTCGCCGTCGACCTCCCCGGGCACGGGACCCGCGCGCACGAGCGCTTCACCCTCGACCGCGCCTTCGACGTCGTGGACGACGCCGTCGCGTCCTTCGGTCCCGGTCGTCGCGTCGCGCTCGTCGGGCTCTCGCTCGGCGGCTACACGTCGCTCGCGTGGGCCGCGCGCCGCCCCGCGAACCTCGCGGGCGTCGTCGCCGCGGCCTGCACCTCCGACCCCAAGGGCAAGCCCGTCGCGCTCTACCGCGACGTCGCCCGCCTCGTCGTCGCCGGGGGCGGGGCCGTCGGTCGCGGCGCCCGCTGGGCCGCCCGCACGACCGGCGCCGCCTGGGCGGGGATGACCCGCGCGGGCCGCTCCCTGCCGGCCGGCGCCGCGGCGTCGTACGCGCTGCGCACCCCCGCCGGGGAGCCGACGACGCCGCGACCCGGGTGGGGCATCGTCACGGACGCGCTCACCGAGCTCGCGGGACGGTCGTGGCTCGCCCACGTGCGCGACGTCGACGTCCCCGTGTGGCTCGTCAACGGTGCGCGCGACCACCTGCGGCTCGACGAGCAGCGCTACCTCGCCGCCGCCGCCGACGCCGCGCTCGTCGTCGTGCCGCGCGCCGGCCACGACGTGAACAGCGAGGCGCCCGACGTCTTCAACCGTGTGCTCTCGCGGGCGCTGGCGGACTTCGGCCGCCCCCGCGGTGCGACACTGGGGGCATGACCGACGCCACCCCCGTCACCCCCGAGACCACCCCGCCCGAGACCGCCCGCGCCGGTGACCCCGTCGCCGCGGGCACGGCCCAGGACGTGTCGGCGCGCGGCAGCAACCGCTCGCAGCGTCCGGACTCCGCCGCGTTCAAGGCTTTCATCACGAGCGGCTGGGCGCCGCGCGCCGCGCTCGACGTCGAGCCCTCGCCCGCCGCGCCGTTCGCCGCCGCCCGGCGTGCCACGCTCTCCGCGCGCTTCCCCGGGTCGCGCCTCGTGGTCCCCGCGGGCCCGCTCAAGGTCCGTTCGAACGACACCGACTACCGCTTCCGCCCCCACTCCGCGTACGCGCACCTCACCGGGACCGGCTGGGACACCGACCCGGACGCCGTGCTCGTGCTGCACCCCGTCGAGGCCGGCACGGGCGACCTCGCCGACGACGGCACCCGCACCGGGCACCGCGCCGTGCTGTACGTGCGCCCGCTGGCGGACCGCGACACGGAGGAGTTCTACGCCGACGCGCGCTACGGCGAGTTCTGGGTCGGCGCCCGCCCGTCGCTCGACGACGTGACGACCCGCACGGGCGTCGACGCGCAGCACGTCGACGGGCTGCGCGACGCGCTCGCGAAGGACGTCGGTCCCGGCGGGGTGGTGCTGCTCGTCGTCACCGGTGCCGACGAGGGCGTGGAGGCGCTCGTCGACGCGATCCGCGCCGAGGCCGGTGTCGACGCCGCATCGGCCGAGGACGTCGCCGCGGGCGAGACCCTCACGGACGCCGAGTGGGTCGAGCGCGCCGAGGCCGCCTACCGCCGTACCGACGCCGCGCTCGTCGAGGCCGTCTCCGAGCTGCGTCTCGTCAAGGACTCCCACGAGGTCGAGCAGATGCGCGCCGCGGTCGACGCGACGATCGCCGGTTTCGAGGAGGTCGTGCGGAACCTGCCCCGCGCCCTGGCGCACCGGCGCGGCGAGCGGGTCGTCGAGACGACGTTCGACGCGCACGCCCGCCTGGAGGGCAACACCGTCGGCTACGAGACCATCGCGGCGGCGGGCGAGCACGCGACGACGCTGCACTGGATCCGCAACGACGGCGCCGTGCGCGCGGGCGAGCTCGTGCTGCTCGACGCCGGGGTCGAGGTCGACTCGCTGTACACCGCCGACGTCACGCGGACGCTGCCGGTCGACGGGACGTACACCGACGTGCAGCGCCGCGTCTACCAGGCGGTGCTCGACGCCGCCGACGCCGCGTTCGCCGTCGCCGTGCCGGGCGCGCGCTTCCGCGACGTGCACGCCGCCGCGATGGAGGTGATCGCCGCCCGCCTGGAGGAGTGGGGCCTGCTGCCCGTCTCGGCCGCCGAGTCGCTGTCGCCCGAGGGCCAGCAGCACCGCCGCTGGATGGTGCACGGCACGAGCCACCACCTCGGCCTCGACGTGCACGACTGCGCGCAGGCGCGCCGCGAGCTCTACCTCGACGGCGTGATCGAGCCCGGCATGGTGTTCACCATCGAGCCCGGCCTGTACTTCAAGGCGGACGACCTCGCGGTCCCGGCGGAGTACCGCGGCCTCGGCGTGCGGATCGAGGACGACGTCCTCGTCACCGCCGACGGCAACGAGAACCTGTCCGCAGCGCTCCCCCGGCGCCCGGAGGACGTCGAGGCGTGGATGGCGTCGCTGCGCGGCTGACCCGCGCGCCCTCGGGTCAGGCGGGGGTGTCGGGCCGCGACGAGGGCTCGGCCGGGGGCTCCGGCGGCGTCTGCTCGGCGGGGGCGTCCGCGGTGCCCGACGTCGGGCGCATCGCCCCGTAGCGCGGCTCGCCGGAGGGCGTGGTCCACCGGGGGTCCGGCGTGCGCGTCGGCGGTGCGGGCTGCGGCGCCGGGGGCTGCGCCGCGCCCGAGCCACCCGCGGGCGGTGCGGGTGCGGGCTGCGACGGCGGGGCGGGCTGCCCGGGGTAGGGCGGCTGCCCGGGCTGTGCAGGCGGCTGCGCGCTGCCCCACGCGGGGTTCGCCGGGGCGGCGGGCCCGCGGACCCCGCCCGCGCCGTCGGGCATGCGGGCCAGCATCTGGCGCGCGTCCTCCGCCCGCTCGGGCGCGCAGAGGATCGCGTACGCCGACGCGACGATCTGGCTCTGCGACGTGAAGTCGCGCCGCCCCTGCGTCAGCGCGTACGACAGCACGGAGAACAGCAGGCCGAACCCGGCGCCGATCGCGATGCCGGTGAGGACGTACCCGCCCGACCCGCCGAACAGGAAGAGCAGCAGGCCGACGAACAGGCCGAACCACGCGCCCGACGCCGCGCCCGCGAGCGCCACGCGCCCGTAGGTCAGGCGCCCCGTGACCCGCTCGACCATGCGCAGGTCCGTGCCGACGATGGTGACGTACTCGACGGCGAACCGGTTGTCGGACAGGTAGTCGACGGCCTTCTGCGCCTCGAGGTACGTCGCGTAGGACGCGACCGGCTCGCCGCGCGGAGGGGTGGGCACTCGGGGGATCGCGTTCGGCCGCGTCATGCTCATTCGCCCAGTCTGTCCTACTCCGCGGCACGGCGCTACGCCGCGAGCCGCCGCCCTGCGCCGTCCCTCCCGCCGGAGCTGCCCGGCGTGCCGCCGGGCGCTCGGTGCGTAGGCTTGCGGCGTGAGCGCAGCCACCACCGTCTACGTCGCACGCCTCGCCGGCACCACCGTGTTCGACCCGATCGGCGACCAGGTCGGCCGGGTGCGCGACGTCGTCGTCCTCCTGCGGCCCAAGGGCGCCCCGCGTGCCGTCGGGCTCGTCGTCGAGGTCCCGGGCCGCCGTCGCGTGTTCCTGCCCCTCACGCGCGTGACCAGCATCGACGCGGGCCAGGTCATCTCCACCGGGCTCGTCAACATGCGCCGGTTCGAGCAGCGCGCCATGGAGACCCTCGCCGTCGGGGAGCTGCTCGAACGCACGGTCGAGCTCACCGACGGCTCCGGCACCGGGACGGTCGAGGACCTCGCGATCGAGCGTCAGCGCACGGGCGACTGGCTCGTCACCAAGCTGTACGTGCGCCGCACCGCGGCGCACAAGGGCACGCTGAGGCTGCGGCGTCGTGGCGACGCCGTCGTCGTCGACGTCGACGCCGTCACGGGTCTCGCCGGGAGCAGCGCCGCCCAGGGCGCCACGATGCTCCTCGCCGCCTACGACGACCTCAAGCCGGCCGACCTCGCCGACGTCATCCACGACCTCGCCGACACACGACGCCTCGAGGTCGCGGGCGCGCTCGACAACGAACGGCTCGCGGACGTCCTCGAGGAGCTCCCCGAGGACGACCAGGTCGCGATCCTCTCCGGCCTCGACACCGACCGCGCCGCCGACGTCCTCGAGGCGATGCAGCCCGACGACGCCGCCGACCTCCTGCACGAGCTCCCCGAGGCGCAGGCCGCCCAGCTGCTCGAGCTCATGGAGCCCGACGAGGCGCGCGACGTGCGCCGTCTCCTCGCCTACGACGAGGACACCGCGGGCGGTCTCATGACGACCGAGCCGGTCGTGCTCGGTCCCGAGACCACCATCGCCACGGCTCTCGCGCAGATCCGGCGCAAGGACCTCGCGCCCGCGCTCGCGTCGATGGTCTTCGTCGTCCGGCCGCCGCTGGAGACGCCCACGGGCCGCTTCCTCGGCGTCGCGCACTTCCAGCGCCTGCTGCGCGAACCTCCCCACGCGGCCGTCGGGTCCGTGCTCGACACCGACGTCGAGGGGGTCGCTCCCGACGCCCCCCTGGGCCGGGTGACACGCATCCTCGCGACCTACGACCTGCTGTGCGTGCCCGTGCTCGACACCGAGCGGAGACTGCTCGGCGCGATCAGCGTCGACGACGTGCTCGACCACATGCTGCCCGAGGACTGGCGCGAGACGGACCACCTCGAGGTGGAACGACGGCCCGAGGACCCGCGCACCGGCACCCCGGCACGGACGGAGGTGTCCCGTGGCTGACGGTCTCGACACCCCGAAGTCCGCGCGCCGCAGCCTGTGGCCGCGGGTGCGCGTCGACCAGGACGCGGTGGGCCGCTCGACGGAGGGCATCGCGCGGTTCCTCGGCACGCCGAGGTTCCTCATCTACCTGACGATCTTCTGCGCGCTGTGGATCGCGTGGAACTCGTGGGGCCCGGAGGGGCTGCGGTTCGACTCGGCCGAGTTCGGGTTCACGGCCCTGACGCTCATGCTCTCGCTCCAGGCGTCGTACGCCGCGCCGCTGATCCTCCTGGCCCAGAACCGGCAGGACGACCGCGACCGCGTCACCGCGGAGCAGGACCGCCAGCGCGCGGAGCGCAACCTCGCGGACACCGAGTACCTGGCGCGCGAGATGGCGGCGCTGCGGCTCGCCCTCAACGAGGTGGCGACGCGCGACTTCGTGCGCTCGGAGATCCGCAACCTCCTCGAGGAGCTGGAGGAGAAGTCGGCCCGCACGGCGAGCGAGGACGAGGCCGCGCGCGACTGAGGTCCCGTGGCGCCCGGCGTCGGGCACCCGGCGTCCGGACAGACCTACTGCATGCCCTGGGCGGCGACGCGCCGCAGCCGGTCGGCGACGGTCGGGTCTCCCGCGACGTCGAGGCCGTCGGCGCCGCCCCGGCCCCAGAGCCACAGGTCGAGCGCCCAGGCCGGTCCCCCGACCTGGGCGGTCGTCGGGCCGTCGAGGTCCACGAGCCGGGCCGCGTCCAGGTCGTAGACGGTGCCCGACTCCGGCCCGGTGCCGGCGAAGCGCCCCAGCGCGAGCCGCCGGACGCGAGGGGGCACGTCCGGGTCGTCGACGACGACGGACACGGTCGTGCCGTCGGGCGTGAAGACCCCCCAGCCCGGCGCGGCGTCGACGAGGACCGTGAGGGCCTCGTCCACGCCGTCCGCCGCCACGGCCGGGTCGGCGGGCGTGACGTCGCGCCCCGCGGTCAGCTCGGCGTCCACCCGGTGGATCAGCGCCTCGTGGGCCTGGCGGCGCAGCACCCACCCGACGCGGCCGCCGTCGGCGTGCCACGACCAGCACGGCTCGTGCGGATCACGCCCGCGCAGGGCCGCGACGAGCGCGCTCGTTGACCGCTGGAGGAGGGCGGGGAGCTCGGCGTCGGACGCCGGACGGGCGAGGAGCGTCACGTCCGGGCCGGCGACGCCGCGGCCCGGCGCGGGGCCGACGACGCGCGCCCAGAAGTCCTGCACCTCCGCGAGGTGGTAGACCAGGTCGGCGCCCACCCACGCGGGGCACGACGGGACGCGCGCGTCCGGCGGCGCGCCGCGGGCCGCGTCGCCGAACAGCTCGCTGTCGCGCACCAGGGACTCCAGGGCCTCCATGCCGTGCACGCTAGTACGGGGCGCGGCGCCCCGCCCGCCTACGATGGGGCCATGCCCGACGCCCTTGCCGCCCCCGACGAGCAGGCCGTGCGCGCGGCCCTCGCGACCGTCCTCGACCCCGAGATCCGCCGCCCCGTCACCGAGCTCGGCATGGTGCGGTCGGTCGACGTGGCGCCGGGCCCGGACGGCGCGGTCGTGACCGTCGGGGTGGACCTCACCGTCGCGACGTGCCCGATGCGCGACACGCTCGTGCGGGACGTCGACGCCGCCGTGCGCGGCGTCGTGGGGGTCGCGGACGCCCGGGTCGACCTCGGCGTCATGAGCGCCGAGCAGCGGGCCGAGCTGCGCACCATGCTGCGCGGCGGCGTCGGCGAGCCGGTCATCCCGTTCGCCCAGCCCGGGTCGCTCACCCGGGTGTACGCGATCGCCTCCGGCAAGGGCGGCGTCGGCAAGTCGTCGGTGACGGCGAACCTCGCCGTCGCGCTCGCCGCGGACGGGCTGTCCGTCGGCGTGGTCGACGCCGACATCTACGGCTTCTCCATCCCCCGCATGCTCGGCGTGGACCGCCAGCCCACGCGCGTCGACTCGATGCTGCTGCCGCCCGTGGCCCACGGCGTCAAGGTCGTCTCCATCGGGATGTTCGTCCCCGCGGGGCAACCGGTGGTGTGGCGCGGCCCGATGCTGCACCGCGCGCTGCAGCAGTTCCTCGCCGACGTGTACTGGGGCGACCTCGACGTGCTCCTCCTCGACCTGCCCCCGGGCACGGGGGACATCGCGATCTCCGTGGCCCAGCTCCTGCCGGGCAGCGAGATCGTCGTCGTCACGACGCCGCAGGTCGCGGCCGCGGAGGTCGCGGAGCGGGCGGGGTCGGTCGCGACGCAGACCCAGCAGGGCGTCGTCGGGGTGGTGGAGAACATGTCGTGGCTCGTGCAGCCCGACGGCTCGCGCCTGGAGGTGTTCGGGTCGGGCGGCGGTGAGCGCGTGGCACGCAACCTCTCGGCGGCCACCAGCACCGACGTCCCGCTCCTCGGGCAGGTGCCGCTCGACGTCACGCTGCGCGAGGCCGGGGACACCGGCACCCCGGTCGTGCTCGCGGACCCGGGGGCTGCAGCGGCGGTCGCCCTGCACGACGTCGCGCGGAGCCTCGCGCGCCGGCCGCGCGGCCTGGCGGGACGGTCGCTCGGGGTCACGGTCGTCTGACCCCTGGCGACCGCCGAGGGCGACGTGTTCATTAGTGTTCGATCGTGTTGGTTTTCCCGCGCGGTTGGACAATACTGTGACCCATGCTCGCCTCGCAGCGCCACGAGCGCATCCTCGCCCAGGTCCGTGACGCCGGTGCGGTCCGGATCGGGGACCTGACCCGGGACCTCGGCGTCTCGGACATGACCGTCCGGCGCGACCTGCTCGAGCTCGCCGAGCAGGGCCTGGTCCGCAAGGTGCACGGCGGCGCCGTCGCGCCGCACACGACGTCGCACGAGCCCGGGTTCGCGGCGAAGAGCACACGCGAGGCCGACGAGAAGCGCGCCATCGCCGAGGCCGCGGCCCGGCTCATCGCGCCGGGCTCGTCCGTCGCGCTGTCAGCAGGGACCACGACGCACCTGCTGGCCGCCCAGATCGCCACCTCGGCGACGCTGCGCCCGCTCACGGTCGTCACGAACTCCCTGCCCGTCGCCGAGACGCTGCACCGGGCGAACGACCCGCGCCTCGAGGTCATCCTCACGGGGGGTTCGCGCACGCCGTCCGACGCGCTCGTCGGGCCCCTCGCGGAGTCCGCGCTGTCCGGGCTGCGCGTCGACCAGACGTTCCTCGGGACGCACGGCATCGACGTCGAGGTCGGGCTCACGACGCCGAACCTCGACGAGGCGGCGACCAACCGGGCGCTCATCGACGCGGCAGGGCGCACGGTCGTCCTCGCCGACCACACGAAGTGGCACACCACGGGCCTGCGGGTGTTCGCGTCGTTCGCGGACGTCGACGTGCTCGTCACGGACGCCGCGCTGCCCACCGACGAGCAGGAGCGCGTCCGCGAGCTCGTCGAGCAGCTCGTCGTCGCCTGACCCGCCGCTCCCCGCGCGACCCGCACCACGATCGGAAGCCCCCGCACCATGAACCAGCACCTGCGACGCACCGCGACGCACCTCGCCGACGGCCGCGACCTCGTCTACTTCGACGACTCCCCCGAGTTCGTCTCCGGCGAGCGCACCCGGCGCCTCCACGACCCGCGCCCGCTGCCGGACCGCTACGCCCCGGTCCCGGGGCCGGACGGCGAGCCCCATCCGTACACGGGCCCGGAGATGCGCCTCGACCCGCTCACGGGCGACTGGGTGCCGATGGCCGCGCACCGCATGAACCGCACCTTCCTGCCCGCCGCGGACTCGTGCCCGCTGTGCCCGGCACGTCCCGGCAGCGCGTACTCCGACGGCGAGGTCCCCGACACCGACTACGACGTCGTCGTGTTCGAGAACCGCTTCCCGTCGCTCCAGCGTGTCCCGGGGATCGGCGACGAGCGCGTCCAGGACGCGCCGCTGCAGGTCCACGGGCCGGCCGCGGGGCGCTGCGAGGTCGTGTGCTTCTCCAGCGACCACACCACGTCGTTCGGGGCGCTGCCCCCGCAGCGCGTCCGCACCATCATCGACGCCTGGGCGGACCGCACGGCCGCGCTCGGCGAGGTGCCCGGCGTCGAGCAGGTGTTCTGCTTCGAGAACCGGGGCCAGGAGATCGGCGTCACCCTGCACCACCCGCACGGGCAGATCTACGGCTACCCGTACGTCACGCCGCGCACGCGCCAGATGCTCGCCCAGGCGCGGGCGCACCACGAGCGCACGGGGCGCAACCTGCTGCGCGACCTCCTCGACTCCGAGCTCGCGGACGGGCGCCGGGTGGTGCTGGAGACGGAGCACTGGGTGGCGTACGTGCCGTACGCGGCGCGCTGGCCCGTCGAGGTGCACCTCGCGCCGCGCCGCGACGTCCCCGACCTGCCTGCGCTCACGGACGCCGAGCGGGACGACCTCGCCACGACCTATCTCGAGCTGCTGCGCCGCCTCGACCGGTTCTTCGAGACGGCCGACGGCGACCCCATCCCCCTGCCGTACATCGCGGCGTGGCACCAGGCGCCCGCGCACCAGGGCCGCTCCGTCGCGGACGGAGGCACGGACGACGTCACGCTGGCACGCCTGCACCTGCAGGTGTTCTCCGTGCTCCGCGCCCCGGGCAAGCTCAAGTACCTCGCGGGGTCCGAGTCGGGGATGGGCGCCTGGATCAGCGACACGACGCCGGAGCGCGTCGCAGCCCGCCTCCAGGAGCTCGCCCCCGCCGGGACGGCGCGGGGCTGGGTGCCCGCGTGGACGCCCGAGGAGGGCGCCCGCCGTGCGCGGGCGGTGTTCGCCGAGGCGTTCGGCGGCGTGTCCGACGCCGGTGCCGCGGCAGGGTCCGGCGAAGGCGCGCCCCGCGTGTGGAGCGCACCGGGCCGGGTCAACCTCATCGGCGAGCACACGGACTACAACGCGGGCCTGTGCCTTCCGGTCGCGCTGCCGCACCGCACGTACGTGGCGCTGCGGCCCCGCACGGACGGCGTCGTGCGGCTCGTATCCGCGCAGGCGCTCGGCGAGGTGTGGGAGGCGCGGCTCGACGACGTCGCCCCCGGCACGGTCGCGGGCTGGGGCACGTACGCGGCGGGTGTCGCGTGGGCGCTGCGCGAGCACCTCGCGGCGACCGGGGACGACGCCGAGCGCGTCCCGGGGTTCGACGCGGCGGTGGACTCGTGCGTCCCGTTCGGCGCGGGGCTGTCCTCGTCGGCGGCGCTGGAGTGCGCCGTCGCGGTCGCGCTCGACGACGTCGCAGGCCTCGGCCTCTCCGCGACCGACACCGGCCGCGCGACCCTCGCCGCGGTGTGCGTGCGGGCGGAGAACGAGGTCGCGGGCGCGCCGACCGGCGGCATGGACCAGTCCGCCGCGCTGCGGGCCACGCTCGGCCACGCCCTGCTGCTCGACTGCCGGCTCGGCCTCGACCCCGACGACTCGGCCGAGCAGGAGCCGTTCGACCTCGCGGCCGCGGGGCTCGCCGTCCTCGTCATGGACACCCGGGCGGAGCACCGCCTCGTGGACGGCCAGTACGCGCAGCGCCGGGACACCTGCGAGGCCGCGGCCCTGACCCTCGGTCTCGCGCACCTGCGCGAGCTCGCGGACGCCGTCGCCACGTCCGACGACCCGACCGGCACCCTCGACGTGGCGCTCGACAAGCTGCCCGACGACGTCTCCCGCCGCCGGGTGCGCCACGTCGTCACGGAGATCGGCCGGGTCCGCGACCTCGTCGCGCTCCTGCAGGACGGCCGCGTGACGGAGGTCGGCCCGCTCCTCACCGCGTCCCACGCGTCGCTGCGCGACGACTACGAGGTGTCGAGCGTCGAGCTCGACGTCGCCGTGGACGCCGCCCGCGTCGCCGGCGCGCTCGGCGCCCGCATGACGGGTGGCGGTTTCGGCGGCTCGGCCATCGCCCTCGTCCCCGCCGACCGCGCCGAGGCCGTGGCCGATGCGGTCCGCACCGCGTTCGAGCGCGAGGGCTTCGGCGCCCCCGGCTTCCTCCTCGCCACTCCCTCCGCCGCGGCCGGCCCGACCGCCTGACCGAACGGCCCGACCAGGTCCGCGGAGAGTCGGAGAGCGAAGGACCGCCGTCCGACCGAGGTGGGCGGCAAGGCCGGGGGTGCGAACTACCGCCCGGAAGGCGGGCGGAGGGGCGGCCGTGCCGGGTCGTGGCGGGTCTGGCGGGAGCGACGCGAGGAACGAGCGGCGCGGATGGCAGACCCGGCGCGGCCGCCCCTCCGCCCACCGGACCGCACCGACCCGACGACCGCGACCGGACCCGCCCGACGTCAGAGGTCGTACGTCACGACGAGCGGCGCGTGGTCGCTCCAGCGCTCGGCGTGCGACGGCGCCCGGTCGACCTCGACCTTCACCGCGTGCTCCGCGAGCGCGGGGGTCGCGAGCTGGTAGTCGATGCGCCACCCGGAGTCGTTGTCGAACGCGCGTCCGCGCCAGGACCACCAGGTGAACGGGCCGGGGCCGTCGCCGCCGTGGACGCGTCCGAGGTCGACGAGGCCGACGTCGTCGAGCCACGTGTCGACGTACGCACGTTCCTCGGGGAGGAACCCGGCGCTCTTGAGGTTGCCCTTCCAGTTCTTGATGTCGGCGTTCGTGTGCGCGATGTTGAGGTCGCCGGCGAGGACGGCGCGGCGTCCGTCGGTGGTGAGCTCGCGCAGGCGTGCGGTGACCTTCTCCAGGTAGGCGTACTTGGCGACCATGGTCTCGGGCTGGGCGACGGTGCCGGAGTGGATGTAGGCGGAGACGACGGTGACGGTCCCGCCGTCGGGCAGCTCGACGTCGGCCTCGACCCAGCGGCCGGTGTCGACGGGCGGTTCGGGTTCGCCCGCTCCGAGGCCGACCCGCACGGCGGTCAGGGGCAGGCGGGAGGCGACGGCGACGCCGGCGCGGCCCTTGAGGTCGCACGCCTGGTGGGCGACGTGCCACCCGTCGAGGAGGTCGCGCGCGACGGTGTCGGGTGCGCGGACCTCCTGCAGCAGCAGGACGTCGGGGGTGCGGTCGGCGATCCAGGTGTCCATCCCTCGGCGGACGGCGGCGCGGATGCCGTTGACGTTGGCGGTGGCGATGGTCAGCACCGGGACATCCCATCACGGACGGCCGCCGACGCGGTCACCGGGGCGTGGTGGTCCCGCTCACGTCGTGCGGGGTCGTGTGGTCAGGCGAAGGCGCGCTCGGCGGTGTCGACGACGTTGGCGAGGAGCATCGCGCGGGTCATGGGGCCGACACCGCCCGGGTTGGGCGAGAGCCACCCGGCGACCTCGGCGACGCCGGGGTCGACGTCGCCGCGCAGGCGCGCCTTGCCGGTCTCGGGCTCGACGACGCGGCTGACGCCGACGTCGAGCACGACGGCGCCGCGCTTGACGTGCGCGGGCTTGACGAACCCGGCGACGCCGGCGGCGGCGATGACGACGTCGGCGCCCTGCAGGTGGGCGACGACGTCGCGCGTGCCGGTGTGGGTGAGGGTGACGGTCGCGTTGATCTCGCGGCGGGTGAGGAGGAGGCCGATGGAGCGCCCGACGGTGGTGCCGCGCCCGACGACGACGACGTCCTTGCCGGCCAGCTCGATGCCGTGGCGGCGCACGAGCTCGATGATGCCCGCGGGGGTGCAGGGCAGGGGCGAGGTGACGGGTTCGTTGACGCGCAGCACGAGGCGCCCGAGGTTCGTGGGGTGGAGGCCGTCGGCGTCCTTGTCGGGGTCGATCCGCTCGAGCACGGCGTTGGTGTCGACGCCCTTCGGCAGGGGGAGCTGCACGATGTACCCGGTGCACGCCGGGTCGGCGTTGAGCCGGTCGATCGCGGCCTCGACGTCGGCCTGCGTCGCGTCGGCGGGAAGGTCCTCACGGATGGACGCGATGCCGACCTCGGCGCAGTCGCGGTGCTTGCCCGCGACGTACGAGACGGAGCCGGGGTCCTCGCCCACGAGCACGGTCCCGAGGCCGGGCACGACCCCCCGGTCCCGCAGCGCGGCGACGCGGGACCTGAGCTCGGACTTGATGGTGGCGGCGGTGGCCTTGCCGTCGAGGATCTGTGCGGTCATGGGTGGACCTCCGGGTGGCGTGCGGCGGGTGTGACGACGCGGGGACGGACGAGGACGGGTGCGGCGGGGGCGTGCGGCCGGTGACCGCGGGCCGGGGTCGGGCGTCTCGTCGCGGGTCGTGGCGGGTCTGGCGGGAGCACCGCGAGGAACGAGCGGTGCGGATGGTCGACCCGCGACGAGACGCCCGTCCCCGGGCCTCGCGCAGAGGACTACTGCTGCAGGTCCGGGTACAGCGGGAAGTCGGCCGTGAGCGTCGCGACGCGTCCGCGCAGCGCCTCGGCGTCGGCCGCGCTGCCCTCGCGCAGGGCGGTGGCGATGATCTCGGCGACCTCGGTGAACTCGGCGTCGCCGAACCCGCGGGTCGCGAGGGCGGGCGTGCCGATGCGCAGGCCGGACGTGACGCGCGGGGGGCGCGGGTCGAACGGCACGGCGTTGCGGTTCACGGTGATGCCGACCTCGTGGAGGAGGTCCTCGGCCTGCTGGCCGTCGAGCGCGCTGTGGCGCAGGTCGACGAGCACGAGGTGCACGTCGGTGCCGCCGGTGAGGACGGAGACGCCGGCCTGCGCGACGTCGGGCTGGGCGAGGCGGTCGGCGATGATGCTGGCGCCGCGCAGGGTGCGCTCCTGGCGGTCCTTGAAGTCGTCGGACGCGGCGACCTTGAACGACACGGCCTTGGCGGCGACGACGTGCATGAGCGGGCCGCCCTGCTGGCCGGGGAACACGGCGGAGTCGATCTTCTTGGCGTACTCCTCCTTGCTGAGGATGAAGCCGGAGCGGGGGCCGCCGATCGTCTTGTGGACGGTCGAGGAGACGACGTCGGCGTAGGGCACCGGGGAGGGGTGCAGGCCGGCGGCGACGAGGCCGGCGAAGTGCGCCATGTCGACCCAGAGCTTGGCGCCGACCTCGTCCGCGATCTCGCGGAACGCCGCGAAGTCGAGGTGGCGGGGGTAGGCGGACCAGCCGCCGATGATGACGTCGGGGCGGGTCTCGAGGGCCTGCTTGCGGACCTCGTCCATCTCGACGCGGTAGGACTGCGGGTCGACGCCGTACGCGGAGACGTCGTAGAGCTTGCCGGAGAAGTTGATCTTCATGCCGTGCGTGAGGTGGCCGCCGTGGGCGAGCTCGAGGCCGAGGATCTTGTCGCCCTTGTTGATGAGGGCGTGCAGGACGGCGGCGTTCGCCTGGGCGCCGGAGTGGGGCTGGACGTTGACGTGCTCGGCCCCGAAGAGCTCCTTGGCGCGGGAGATGGCGAGGTTCTCGGCGATGTCGACCTGTTCGCAGCCGCCGTAGTAGCGGCGACCGGGGTAGCCCTCGGCGTACTTGTTGGTAAGGACGCTGCCCTGGGCCTGCAGGACGGCGCGGGGGACGAAGTTCTCCGACGCGATCATCTCGAGGGTGTCGCGCTGGCGGGCGAGCTCCCCGTCGAGGACGGCGGCGATCTCGGGGTCGAGCTCGGCGAGCGGGGCGTCGAGGACGTTCTGTGCGGGGCGGTGTACGGGCTGGGCGCTCATGGCGTCTCCTCGCGGTCTGGGCAGTGGTCGGGGTCCGGGCCGGTTGCGGTCCGGGGGCTGGTGCGGGCTCACGTCCGGGCACGCACCACCGAGGGGGTGACCCGGGGCCCAGGCGAACGACCCGTCGTCTGCACAGCTCGTCGCTCCCCGGTGGTGATCCACCCTGCCCGGTCCGTGGAGGACGGGCGCGCCAGTCGCGACGGCCTCGATCCTAGCGCACGGCCCCGGAGGCGTCGGCCCCGCCGTCGCGCACCTCGGCGGCACCGAGGATGCGGCGCAGGTAGGTGTAGGTGAGGTCGCCGGCGGCCTTGTCGTACTGCTCCTCGTACCCGTGCTTGGTGTACATGGCGAGGTTCTGCTTGGAGTCCTTGCCGGTGAAGACCCAGATCTCGGAGGTCTGCTCGGGCAGGTACGGCAGGACCTCGAAGAGCATCTGGGTGCCGATCCCCCGGCCCTGCATGTCGGGGGCGACGGCGAGACGACCGAGGGTGGCCCTGGTGTCCTCGATCTCGACGCGCACCGACCCGACGAGGCGGTGGCCCAGCCAGGCGCCGACGGTGACGACGTCCTCGCGGGCGAGGTCGTCGCGCAGCTCGTGCAGCGTCTGGGTGAGCGGCGGGATGTTCGGGTCGCCGTAGAGCTGGGCCTCGGTGACGAACGCGGCCCGGCGCAGCGTGAGGAGCTCGCCGGCCTCGGCGTCGGTGACGAGGCGGGTGGTGGTCTGCGCGTCGGTCATGTCCTCATCGTGTCAGAGATGGGCCTGGCTCACGTCCGGTGTCCGGGTGATGTCGGTGGGGGGCGGGGTGTCCGCCGGGGGGACGACGGCGCCCCGGCCCCGGGTCCGCGGCTACCCTCTGAGGGGTGTCCACGACAGCGCCGCCCCCCACCCACTGGGTCCTGACCCTCTCGTGCCCGGACGGGCCCGGGATCGTGCACGCCGTGGCGGGCGCGATCGCGGGGCTCGGCGGCAACATCACGGAGTCGCAGCAGTTCGGCGACCCGCTGTCGGGCCTGTTCTTCATGCGGGTCCAGGTGGAGGCCGACGTCCCGCGGGAGGCGCTGGAGCAGGCGCTCGTGCCGGTGACGGAGCGGTTCGGGATGTCGTGGGACCTCGACGTCGTCGGGCGGCGCGTGCGCACCCTGCTCATGGTCTCCAAGGCGCCGCACTGCCTCGTCGACCTGCTGTACCGCGAGCGGTCCCAGGCGATGCCGATCGACGTGGTGGGCGTCGTCGGGAACCACCGCGACCTGGAGGACATCGCGACGTTCTACGGCAAGCCGTTCCACCACGTGCCCGTCACGCGCGACACGAAACCGGGCGCGGAGGCGCGGCTGCGCGAGCTCGTGGCCGAGCTCGACGTCGAGCTCGTGGTCCTCGCCCGGTACATGCAGATCCTCTCGGACGACCTGTGCCGCGAGATGCCGGGCCGGATCATCAACATCCACCACTCGTTCCTGCCGAGCTTCAAGGGCGCGCGCCCGTACGCGCAGGCGCACGACCGCGGCGTGAAGCTCATCGGTGCGACGTCGCACTACGTGACGGGCGACCTCGACGAGGGCCCGATCATCGAGCAGGACGTCGAGCGCGTGGACCACTCGCGCCGCGTCGAGGACCTCGTCGCGATCGGCGAGGACGTCGAGCGCCAGACACTCGCCCGCGCTGTCCGGTGGCACGCCGAGCACCGCGTGCTGCTCGACGGCCACCGCACGGTCGTCTTCCGCTGACCCCGGTCCCTTCGCGCGCTCGCGTGAGGGCGCATGCCGCACGAGATGGGGCCCTGGTCGGCGACCGGGGCCCCACCTCGCGGAGCAGCGCCCTCCCCCGGCGTCAGGAGCAGGTCAGCTCCTCGTAGGGCGTGGTGAACGCCGACGTGACCTCCGCGCCGTCGACCCGCGCCGTCGCCGTCACCGTGGCCTCGCCCGCCTCGACCGAGCGCGCCCGCGTCGTGAACGACTGGTACGCGTTCTTGCCGGGCTGCACCGTCCCGGCCGCGCGCGAGCCGAACGGCGTCTCCAGGCGCACGTGGACCGGGAGCGGGCCGTCGTTCGTCGCACGCACGGCGACGTACGCCTTGCCCGCGAGGCAGCGGGCCTGCGCCTCGACCGTGACGGGGAGCTCGTCGCCCGCCTGCGGGTCGACGAGGACCGCGACCGTGCGGGCCGGCACGGTGACCGTTCCCGTCGCGGCGTCCCACGCCGTCTGCTTCACGACGGCGTCGCTCCCCTGGGCCTGGACCGGCGACAGCACGTAGTCCCGGCCCGCGAGCGCGTCGACGGTCTGGGTGACCGGCTCGGGCGAGGCGTTGAACACGGCCAGCAGCCCGTCGAGCGTCCGGTCGGCGTCGGCGCCGACGAGGTCGTCCACCGACATGACGACCACACCGGGCTCCTGCTCGGGTCCCGCTCCGGGGAACGTGACCTTCTCGCGGATCGCGTCGGCGTCGCCGAGCCGGAGGAGGTCGGTCGAGTGCCGCAGCCGCAGCAGGTCGCGGGCCTGGGCGGACGCCGTCGCGATGTCCTCCGGGGAGGGCTTGAGCGCCGGGTCCGCGAGGAGCGGGGCCATGAGCGGCCACTTCTCCTCGTTGTCCGCGGCCATCGGCAGGCCGCGGCCGAAGCCGTTGTCCTGGCCGGACCAGTCGATCGCGTTGAACCAGTCGCCGGAGTCGTAGCTGTTGCGGTCGAGCGACTTGGACCGCAGCAGGTCCGTGCCGGCGTGCCAGAACGACGGCGTCTGGGACAGCGCCGCGGTGGCGAGCGAGAGCGTGTTCATCCGCACGCGCTCGTCCATGGGCGTGTCCGCCGGCAGCTTGAGCGCGAGCAGGTCGAACAGCGTCTCGTTGTCGTGCGCGTCGACGTAGGTGACGACCTCCTCGGGCGAGTCGGCGTATCCCGCGGGCGCGCCGCGGTAGTCGATCTCGTCGCCCCGCTTCTCCTCGCCCGTCGACGTGACGAACGTGAAGTCGCGCAGGTTGCCCGCCAGCCCGAGCCGCACGAGGTCGGTCTGGTGGCCGAGGTCGGCGTACTCGTCGTCCGACCCGTCGTTGACCGTGCCGGGCTCCCCCGCCCGGGCGGGCTGCCCGTTGGGGTCGGTCGCGAGGCCCGTGCCGAAGCCCTGCGTGAAGGTGGACGCGCCGTCGACGGGCGACCCGCCGTGCACGGCGTCGCGGAGCCGGTCGGAGAACGTGCCGATGCCCGTGCCGCCGAGCTGGCCCTGCGTGGCCTGCTCGAACAGCGCGTTCCCGGCGACCTCGCCGAAGTCCCAGCCCTCGCCGTACAGGTAGACGGACGCGCCGTCGACGCCGTCCTCGGCGAGCGTCAGCTCGTCGAGCGCGGCCCGGACGTCGAGCATGTTCTCCTTCGAGTGGTGGCCCATGAGGTCGAAGCGGAACCCGTCGACCTTGTAGTCGCGCGCCCACGTGACGACGGAGTCGACCATGAGCTTGCCGGCCATCGCGTGCTCGGTCGCCACGTTCTGGCAGCACGTGCTCGTCTCGACCGCGCCCGTGGCGGTGTTCAGGCGGTGGTAGTAGCCGGGCACGACCTTGTCGAGCACGGACCTCGCGTCCTGCCCGCTCGCCGCGGTGTGGTTGAACACCTGGTCGAGCACGACCTGCAGGCCCGTGCGGTGCAGCGCGCCGACCATGGTGCGGAACTCGGCGACGCGCGCGCCGCCGTCGGCCTCGACGGCGTACGACCCCTCCGGCGTGGAGAAGTGCAGCGGGTCGTAGCCCCAGTTGAAGCCGTCGCGCGCCTGGACCGCGGCGACCGCGGCCTGCTGCTCGGCCGAGTCGGGCGCGAACCCGGTGAGGTCACCGGTCGTCGCCTGCTCGGCCCGGTCCTCGGGGATCGTCGCGATGTCGAACGTCGGCAGCAGGTGCACGGTCGTCAGGCCCGCGTCCGCGAGCTCGGCGAGGTGCGTCATGCCGTCGGAGTCCTCGTGCGCGAACGCGAGGTAGGTGCCGCGCTCCTCGGCGGGGACGGTCTCGTCCGCGATCGAGAAGTCCCGCACGTGCAGCTCGTAGATCGTCTGGTCGACGGCGCGCTCCACGACCGGGGCGGGCGTCCCCTCCCAGGCCGAGGGACGGAACGCGGGGTCGTCGAGGTCGACGGCGACCGAGTGCGTCGAGTCGAGCGTGAGGCCGACCGAGTAGGGGTCGGTGACGACGTTCGTCTCGACCTTCCCCGTGCTCGGCACGTACACGCGCACCTCGTAGAGGTAGCGGGCGCCCTTCCACCCGACCGACGCGCCGCCGAGCTTCGTGTCCGCCTCCTTGCCGTCGAGCGTCCACGTGCCGTCGGACTGGCGCGTGGCCGCGAACCGGCGCGGGTCGTCGTCGAGCGACGCACCCGCGGGCCACGCGAGCAGCGTGACGTCCTGCGCGGTCGGCGCCCAGAGGGCGAAGGAAGCCCACCTGCCGTTGGCGTGCCACGTGACGCCGAGCTCGCGGTCGGCGGCGTCCTGCGCGAACAGGTCGTCGACCACGCCGGGCACCTGCACCCCGGTCGCGGCGGTGAGCACGTCGCCGTCGGCCCGCGTCACGAGCAGCTGGCCGCGCAGCGCCGCCTCGACGGCGTCGCGCCCGACCGGCTCGCCGTCGTCGCCCGTCACGCGCAGCGCGGTGTACGCGGCGAGCGCCGGGAAGTCGGCGACGACGTCGTCGGGCAGCCCGTCGGCGTCGACCTCGAGCGCGTACGACGTCGCACCCTCGGGGGCCTTCACCTCGCCGTCGGGGTCGCCGGGCGACACCGTGATCCCGCCCTCCGGGGCGGTCCACAGCGTGAACGCGTCCCCCGAGCCGAGCGTCGTCGGCCACGCGAGGAGGCCCTCGCGGACCCAGTGCGCCGACTGCTGGCCGGTCCCCGGCAGCGGCGGGTTCTCGACGCCGATCTCGAGCACGTGCGTCTCGAGGTCGTACGTGAACGTCACGACCTCGTCGTCACCGACGGAGAACGGGTAGTTCGCTCCGCCGGGCGCGCCGCCGACGCCGTAGTTCTCGGCCCAGCCGAGGCCGTGCGCGACCTTCGTCTCGTACGCGCCCGCGGCGAGGTCGTCCGTGGACCACGTGTACGTCCCGTCGCCGTCGGGGTCCTTGAGCCACGTCGCGAGGCAGTCGGGCGCCCAGGTGCCGGGGCAGCCGACCTGGTCCTGGTAGGAGCCGGGGAGCGTGACGACCGGGCCCTGCGCGGTGCTCGAGAAGTCCTTGCTCACCGGGTCCCAGTAGAAGGTGACGGCGCCGCCCTCGGTCGTGTACGTCGCGTTGCCGCCGTCCGGCACGCCGCCGACGCCGTAGTTCACGGCCCACGACCCGTTGATCGCGACCTTGTACTCGTACGTGCCCGGGGCGACGTCGAACGTGCCCGCGTAGACGCCGTCGGGGCGCTTCGTGAGCTTCGCCGCCTCGCAGCCGGGCGCCCAGTCGCCCGCGCAGCCCATCTCGGAGTTGTGGCTCCCGGGGACGGTCACGAGGTCGATGTCGGGCTCGGGCTCCTCGGAGACCGTGCCGGTCACGTCGACCCCCACGCTCGCGAACGTCGACGCGGCGGCGCGGTCGCCGTCGGCGTCGGTCGTCACGGCGCGGTACTCGACGAGCGTGCCGTCGGGCAGGCCGGTCACGTCGTGGAAGACGCGCGGCGTGGTGTCCTCGGCCGTGCCGAGAGGCGTCCACCCCTGAGAACCCACCTCGCGCCACGCGAACGACGTCTCCGACCAGGCGTCGCCGTCGACCGTCGCCGCGACGGGCGCGACGCCGGTCACGCCCGCGCCCGCGGCCGGGACGGTCACGGCGATCTCGCCGGTCGAGTCCGCGCCGACCTCGCGGTCGGCCACGAGCACGACGGCGGACGTCGCCGGGACGGTGAGCGTCACCGTGCCGTCGGCGTCGGCGGTGACGGGCTCGGCGTCCCCGTGGAGCACGGCGTACGAGGCGCCGGGGGTGAGCGTCGTGACCGTCGCCTCGCGCGCCTGCGCCGCGTTGTTCAGCGCGACGAGGTGCTCGACCTTCTCCTCGCGGTCCACGCGGCTGAACGCGTACACGCCCGCGCCGTTCTCGACGTAGCGCTCCACCTGCGCACCGGTCGCGAGCGCGGGGTGCGCGTCACGCAGCGCCGCGAGCGACGCGATGTGCGCGTAGAGCGGCGCGTCGGTGTCGTAGCGGTCGACGCTGCCCGCCGTCTCGCCGGTGACGAGCGGCTGGTCGGCGTACTCGGCGACCTGCGTCGCGAAGAGCGTCTGGCGCGCGTCCTTGTCGCCGCCCGTGCCGGCGAAGCCCTGCTCGTCGCCGTAGTACACGACGGGCTGGCCGCGCGTGAGGTACATGAGCTCGTGCGCGAGCTCGTCGCGCGCGAGCGGGTCGTCGGTGCCCGCGAGCATGTAGCCGACGCGGCCCATGTCGTGGTTGCCGAGGAACGTCGGGAGCGCGCTCGCCGACGTGCCCGGCGTCGTGTACATGTCGTCGCTCGCGAACAGCGCCGCGAGCCCCTTCGCGCTGTTGCCGCTCGCGAAGCTCGTCGCGGCCGACTGGAACGTGAAGTCGAGCGTCGAGCTCATGTCGGTGCGGCGCACGTACGGCGAGAGCTTCGCGGCGTCGGCGTCGTACACCTCGCCGAACATGAAGAAGTCGTCCTTGCCCTGCGCGTGCGCGTAGTCGAGGACCTCGGTGGTCCAGCGCTCCCAGAACGGGAAGTCGACGTGCTTGACGGTGTCGATGCGGAACCCGTCGATGCCGAGGTCGATCCAGTCCTGGTAGACGTCGACGAACCCGTCGACGACCGTCGGGTGCTCGGTCATGAGGTCGTCGAGTCCGTCGAAGTCGCCGTACGTCACCGACTCGCCCGTCCACGTCGAGTTGCCCCGGTTGTGGTAGAGCGTCGGGTCGTTGAGCCACCCCGGGACCTTGAGGTCCTCCTTGCCCGCCGGCACGAGCGGCGTGTACGGGAACGACGTCGCAGGGTCGAGCTCCGGGAAGTCGTCGGTGCCCGCGTAGGTCGCCGGGTCGAAGACGTTCCCGGCCGCGTCGCGGTAGGGCGACGTCGCCTGGTCGACGTAGGAGTACTGCTTCTCCTCGTAGTCGACGACGTCGGCCGTGTGGTTGGTGATGATGTCGAAGTAGACCTTGATACCGCGCTCGTGCGCCTCGTCGATGAGGGCCTCGAGCTCGGCGTTGGTGCCGAGGTGCGGGTCGATCTGCGTGAAGTCGGTGATCCAGTACCCGTGGTACCCGGCGGACGCGTCGGCCCCGGTGCCCTGGACGGGCTGGTTCTTGAACGACGGCGTGAGCCAGATCGCGGTCGTGCCGAGACCCTCGACGTAGTCGAGGTTCTCGCGCAGGCCCGCGATGTCCCCGCCCTGGTAGAAGCCCTTGTCCGTCGGGTCGAACCCGGAGACGAGCGGGTCGTCGCCGAGGCCGGCGGTGTCGTTCGACGGGTCGCCGTTCGCGAACCGGTCGGTCATGACGAAGTAGAAGCGCTCGTCGGACCCGGGCTGGCGCACGGGGGGCACGACGAGGTCGGCGTCCTGCGCCTCGTCGTAGCCCTCCGCGAGGCCGAGCGGCACGAGGGCGATGCGCTGGGTCGCGTCGTCGAACGTCACGCGCACGCGCGTGTCGCCGCCGAGCACGAGCGGCGCGTTCTCGGCGCCGCCGTCGCGCCCGTAGGCCTCGTCCCAGGCGTCGTCCATCGCGACCTTGTACTGCCACGTCCCCGCGGGGACGTCGAACTCGGCCGACCACACGCCGGGCGTGGCGGTCGGGGCGAGCTCGGTGGCGGCGCAGGCCGGGTCCCAGTCGGCGGCGCAGCCGAGCTCGGACTGGAGGTCGCCCACGAGGGCGGCGGTGCGGTCGGCACCGGCGGCGGGGGTCGCCAGCGCGGCGACCGTGAGGCCCGCGAGCGTCGAGCCCGCGACGGCGAGCGCGGTGACGGAGGCGGTCGCGCGCGTGGCGCGGCCGGGAAGCGCTTGAGGACGTGGCGACGGCCTGCGGCGTCGCGGCGTGGCGGTCATGGGGACTCCCTCGTCCGGGTCGGTGCGTGCGGCGCACGCCCGCCCGGCCCCAGCGCCCGCCGTCGGACACCGTCGACCGCGACGACTGCGCGTGCGATGAGAGCGACTGTACCGATTGCAGAAACTTGCAGCAAGGGGATTCAGGGTGTCTCGGGACGCCGACGCGCCCGCGACGCCGGACCCCTCTAGCATCGTGCGTCATGAGGGTGCTGTGGCGCCGAGCGGTCGAGTCGTTCTGGTTCTTCCCCGCCGTGCTGTCGCTGGTCGCGGTCGCGCTCGCCGAGGTCCTGGTCAGGGTCGAGCGCGGCCTCGCACCCGGAGCCGTCGAGTCGGTGGCGCTGCTGTCGGGGCTCGGCGCGAGCGGCAGCCGCGCCCTCCTCGGAGCCATCGCCACGTCAGTCCTCACCGTCACCGGCACGACGTTCTCGATCACGATCTCCGTGCTCGCGACGACGACCTCGAGCTACGGCCCGCGCCTCGTCCGCAACTTCATGACGGACCGCGGCAACCAGCTCGTGCTCGCGGTGTTCACCGCGTCGTTCCTGTACTCGCTCGTCGTCCTGAGGTCCGTCCGGAGCGAGACCGACGACGGCGCCGCGTTCGTCCCCACGATCGCGGTCAACGGCGCGATGCTGCTCGCCGTCCTCTGCGTCGGGGTGCTCGTCTACTTCATCCACCACATCGCCGACTCGGTCCAGGTCTCCACGCTGCAGCGCCGCGTCCGCGACGACCTCGACGCCGTCGTCGAGCTGCTCGTGCCGGACGATCCCCCGGACGGCACGGTCGGTCCGCCACAGACCGCGGCCGACCGGCTCCCGCCCGAGCACGGCGTCGTCCGCTCCCCCTCGACCGGCTACGTGCAGTGGGTCGACGTCGAGGCCCTCGTCCACGCCGCCGAGCGGGCCGACGGGCTCGCCGAGGCCGTCGTCGGGCCGGGTGACCACGTCGTCGCCGGCGACCCGGTCCTGACCCTGCGCGGCCCGGCGGCATGGTCCGACGACGCCGCCGACCAGGCGCGGCGCACGGTCGTCGTCGGTGACGAACGAACCCCCCACCAGGACCTCGCGTTCGCCGCCCAGCAGCTCACCGAGATGGCGGTGCGCGCGCTCTCGCCCGGCACGAACGACCCGTACACCGCCGCCTCGGCGTTCGACGCGCTCGGCGACGGCCTCGTCCGCCTGGCGGGGCGCGACCCCGCTCGCCCGGGCGCCGTCGGCGGGGACGGCGAGCTGCGCGCCGTCGTGCGGTGGCCGACCGCCGAGGAGGTGGTGTCGGAGGTGCTCGTCGCCGTCCGCACCTACGCCCTCGGGTCACCCGTCGCCCTGCGCTCCGCGGTCCGCCTCGTCGAGCGCCTGGAGAGGGCGAGCCGACGTCCCCCGGTCCGGGAGAGCCTGCGCGCGGAGGTCACCGTCCTGCGGGAGGCGGTCGCGACGTCGGCGCTCCCCGAGCACGACCGGACGCCGGTCGTGCGCCGGCTCGACGTCGTCCTCGCCGCCCTCGCGCCTGCCTGACCCGCGGCAGCGCGCGCCGGGAGCGGTCACCCCGCGAGGTGGCCCCAGCGCGGGGCGAGCTCGTCCCACGGCCCGACGGCGACCACGGCGCCCTCGTCGAGCACGACGACCCGGTCGGCGCGTGCGAGCGCGGCGCGCTTGGACGACGACCCGACGACCGTCGTGCCGCGGTCGCGCAGCGAGGACCACAGCTCGATCTCGGTGGCGGCGTCGAGGGCGCTGGACACGTCGTCGGCGAGCAGCAGCTCGGCGTCGGTCGCGAGGGCGCGCGCGAGCGCGAGCCGCTGGACCTGCCCGCCGGACAGCCGGACCCCCCGGTGCCCGACGAGCGCCTCGTGGCCGCCGGCCTCCGCGACGTCCTGGTCGAGCCGGGCCGCCGCGACGGGACCGTCGAGCCCGCGCTCGTACCCGAGCCGCACGTTGTCGCCGAAGGTGCCGGAGAGCACGCGGGGTACCTGCGCGACGTACGACACCTGCCCGGGACGCAGGAACGTCTGGGCGTCGACGACGTCCGTGCCGTTCCAGCGGATGCGACCGGTGTGCTCCATGAGCCCGGCGAGCGCGCCGAGCAGGCTGGACTTGCCGGAGCCGACCTGGCCGAGCAGGAGGACGAGCTCGCCGCGCCGCACCGTGAGGTCCACGTCCTGCACGCCGATCGTGCCGTCGTCGTGCACCGCGGTCATGCCCTCGAGGTCGAGGCGGTCGAGGCTCTGCCGCGGGCCGGCCACCGGGACGGGGGCCTCGCCCGTGAGGAGGTCGACGCCGTCGGGCAGGTCCATGAGGTCCGCGCCGCCGGCGAATCGGCTCGTCGCGACCTGCCAGGAGCGCGTGCCGGGCGCCTCGGTGACGACGGCTCCCGCGACGACCCCGAACCAGCCGAAGCCGTTCACCGCGTTGGCGACGAGGAGCGCCGTGGCGAGGTCCCACGTGCCGGCGAGGAGACCGGCCCACGCCGCGACGACGCCGAGCTGGATCATGACGAGGGGCACGCCGTCGAGCGCGGCCTGCACGCGGTGCTCGAACACCGCCGCCTGCACGCGTCCCCCGTCGACCTGCCGCAGGTGGGCGTGCACCTGGGGGGTGCGCGCGGCGAGCTTGACCGTGCGGGCGGCGTCGAGCGCCGAGACGAGCGAGCGACCGAACCGGGCCCGTGCGGCCGAGGACCTGGTCGCCGAACGTCCCGCGACCGGCCGGCCCAGCGCGGACGCCGCGGCCGAGACCACCATGACGGCGAGCAGCACCGCGCCCGCGAGCCACGACCCGCTGATCAGCGCGGTGACGCCCGCGATGAGCAGACCGTTGACGAAGTCGACCCACCGGTCCGCGTACCGCACGAACCGGTCCGCGTCCATGGCGCGGGCGACGACCTCGCCGGGCGGGCTGGCGGCGAGCCGGTGCTGACGCGTCTGGCCGACCATGACGGCCATGCGGACCCGCAGCAGCGCCTCGATCCACCAGCGCGGGTACACGTAGAGGGCCCGCGCGAGGCACAGCGGCGCGACGAGGAGCAGCACGGCGAAGGGGACGAGCAGCAGGGTCGGGAACCCGTCGTCGACCCCCTGCACGGCGTGCCCCCACAGGAACCCCGTGATCGCTCCCTGCGCGGAGACGAGGCTCGCGACGAGGAACAGCACCGCCCCGACGACGCCCCACGCGGGCCGCACGACGAGCGCGTGCAGCACCCCTCGGGCCAGGCTGGGCCCGTCGCCCGGGTCGGGTCGCTGGGGCGGGGCGCCGCGCCGACGTCGCGCGCCCACGGACTCGTCCGCGCTGGCCGTGCCCGACGGCGCGGGCACGCCCGTCCCGTCGACGGTGTCGCCGCGGGCGGCGCTCGCGTCGAGCAGCGCGCGGTACGGGCCGGGGACGCGCGCGAGCTCGGCGCGCAGGCCCTGCTGGACGACGCGCCCGTGGTCGAGCACGGCGACGAGACCGGCGCGCTCGATCGTCGTCAGGCGGTGCGCGACGAGCACGCCCGTGCGGCCCGCGAGGAGCCGGTCGGCGGCGGCGACCACGCGGGACTCGGTGAGCGGGTCCATGCGGGCGGTCGCCTCGTCGAGGACGACGACCTGGACGTCGCGCACGAGCAGCCGCGCGAACGCGACGAGCTGCTGCTCGCCCGCGGACAGCGTGGTGCCGCCCGGCCCGAGCACCGTGTCGAGGCCGTCGGGCAGTCCCGCGACCCAGTCGTCGAGGCGCAGCTCGCGCACCGCGGACTCGACGTCCGCGCGCGGCACGTCGGCGAACAGGGTGATGTTCTCCGCGAGCGTCCCCGCGAGGATCTCGGTGCGCTGCGTGACGACGCCCACGGCGGCGCGCAGGGCCTGCAGGTCGAGGTCGAGCACGTCGACCCCGCCGAGGAACACGGTCCCCGGCTCCGGGTCGACGGCGCGGGACAGCAGCGACGCGAGCGTCGACTTGCCCGAACCGGTCCGTCCGACGAGCGCGACCGTCTGCCCGGCGGGGACGCGCAGGTCGACGCCGCGCAGCGCGAACGTGCCCTCGGCGTAGGAGAAGTGCAGGTCGCGGAGCTCGACGCCGACCGGCCCCTCCGGGACGTCGCGGCCGCCCTCCGGCTCCGGCTCGACCGACAGCATCTGGCGCAGGCGCGTGAGCGCACCGAGGCCCTCCTGGATGTCCGGGAGGTGGTGCACCAGCTGGTCGGTCTGCCCGACGAACATGGCCGTGACGAGGAACAGGGTGACGAGCCGGTCGACGGGCAGCGCGCCGTCGGCCGCGAACGCGGTCCCCGCGACGGCGACCCCCACGAGGAGCGACGCGAGCACGAGGCCCGCGCGGCGCAGCATGCGCGCCTCGACGGACAGCACCGCCTCGAACCGGCGGTGGACGAGCGCCGAGCGCTCGGCGAGGCGCCGCACCGCGAACGACTGCCCGAGGCTGGTGCGCAGGTCGTCCCGCGCGGCGACGGACTCCTCGAACGCGGCGGCGTGGTCCGTCCACGCCATCTCCTCGATCACCTTGCGGCGGGCGATCTCACCGAGCATCGGCCGCACGAGCACAGCGGCCAGCGCGCCGAGCAGCGGGAAGAGGAGCCACGCCGGCCACCACGTCAGCCCGGCGACCACCCACATCGGGACGACGCCGACCACGGTGCGCCCCGCACCCCAGAGCTGGCGGCGCACGAGCGTGCCGACGGCGTGCGTGTCGTCGTCGACCCGGTCGAGCACCTCGCCGACCGCCTGCTCCGTCAGGGTGGCGAGCGGCTGGTGCAGCGCGGCCGTGAGCAGGTCCTCGCGCAGCCGCCCCTCGGCGCGGTCCACGACGCCCGCCCACACGACCTGGCCGCCCGTGTCGAGCAGCGCCGCACCCACCACGCACACCGCGAGGAGGGCGAGCGCCGTCGTCGTCGGGTCCTCCGCGAGCCAGCCGGCGACGACGGTGCCGAGCGCCGCCCCGACCGCGCCGAGCGTCAGCGCGACGAGCGCGACGGCGGCGAGGGGTCGGCGCAGGCGCCGCCAGTCGAGGCGGCGGGACGGGTCGGCGGGCACGCGCGGAGCGGCGGGCGACGGGGCGTCGTCCGTGGTCACGGGGCTGGGAGCGTCGATCATGGCTCCACGACCCTACGGCGCAGGGCCCACGGCGGCGCAGCGCTTTTCCGTCCCCGCCCGGTGCGCCGGGCGGGGACGGGTCGACCGAGGGCTCAGACCAGCCCGAGCCCCTGGACGGCCTGACGCTCCTCCTGCAGCTCCGCGACCGACGCGTCGATGCGCCCGCGGGAGAAGTCGGAGACCTCCAGGCCCTGCACGATCTCCCACGACCCGCCGCGCGACACCACGGGGAACGACGAGATGAGGCCCTCCGGGACGCCGTACGACCCGTCGGACACCACCCCCGCGCTCGTCCAGTCGCCCTCCGGCGTGCCGAGCACCCAGTCGTGCACGTGGTCGACCGCCGCGTTCGCCGCCGACGCCGCCGACGACGCCCCGCGCGCGTCGATGATCGCCGCCCCGCGCTTCGCGACCGTCGGGATGAACTCCTGCTCCAGCCAGCCCGTGTCCGCGGCGAGCCGCGCACCCGGGGTCCCCGCGACGTCGGCGTGGAACAGGTCCGGGTACTGCGTCGCCGAGTGGTTCCCCCAGATGGTCACCTTGCGCACCTCGGACACCGGCACGCCCGCCCGCTTCGCGACCTGCGTCAGCGCCCGGTTGTGGTCCAGCCGCGTCATCGCCGTGAACCGCTCCGTCGGGACGTCCGGCGCGTTCGACGCCGCGATGAGCGCGTTCGTGTTCGCCGGGTTCCCCACGACCAGCACGCGCACGTCGTCCGCCGCGCCGGCGTTGATGGCCTGGCCCTGCGGCGTGAAGATCCCGCCGTTCGCCTCCAGCAGGTCGCCGCGTTCCATCCCCGGCCCGCGCGGCCGCGCGCCCACGAGGAGCGCCACGTTCACGCCGTCGAACGCCGCGGTCGGGTCGTCGAAGATGTCGACGCCGGCGAGCAGGGGGAAGGCGCAGTCGTCGAGCTCCATCGCGGTGCCCTCTGCCGCCTTGACGCCCTGCGGGATCTCCAGGAGGCGCAGCCGCACCGGCGTGTCGGCGCCGAGCATCTGGCCCGACGCGATCCGGAACAGCAGGGCGTAGCCGATCTGACCGGCCGCGCCGGTCACCGTCACGTTCACGGGGGAAGTCATGCGCTCACTCTCCCACAACGGGCCCCCGTGCTCGTGCCCGACGGCTTTGGTGCCCGACGGCGCGGGTTCGGCCCGGGTGGGCGAGCCGGGTCACGTGCTCGGGCTGCCGCGCCGTCACCGTGACCTCTCGGCTCGCCTTCTCGCGCGCGGCTCGACGCCCTTCGCACGTCACCCGCCACGCCCGGTACGACGTCACCTCGGTCGGCGCTCGCCACGGGGCTTGCCGTCCCTGGGACGCGCACGAGGCGACCGGACCGGGAACGGGGTCCGCGAGGCGACGGCACCAGGAGCGGGGTCCACGAGGCGACCGCACCAGGAGCGGGGTCCACGAGGCGACGGGCACCGGGAGCGGGGTCGGGGTGGACGACGGCGCGGGTCGTGGCGGGTCTGGCGGGAGCGCCGCGAGGGACGAGCGGTGCGGATGGGAGACCCGCGCCGTCGTCCACCCCGGCCCCGCGGAGGCGACCCCGACCCCGCCACGCGCGCACCGCCCGGGAGACGCCGAACGGCGACGCCCCCGTTCGGGGACGCCGCCGTTCGAGCGAGGAGCGAGGGCTCAGCCCAGGCGCGCCTTGAGGTTCTCGTCGAGGGCCGCGAGGAAGTCCTCGGTCGTCAGCCACTCCTGCTCCGGGCCGATGAGGAGCGCGAGGTCCTTCGTCATCTTGCCGGACTCGACCGTCTTCACGACGACGTCCTCGAGGGTCTGCGCGAACTCGGTGACCTCGGGCGTGCCGTCGAGCTTGCCGCGGTGCATGAGGCCGCGGGTCCAGGCGAAGATCGACGCGATGGGGTTGGTCGACGTCGGCTTGCCCTGCTGGTGCTGGCGGTAGTGGCGCGTGACGGTGCCGTGCGCGGCCTCGGCCTCGACGGTCTGGCCGTCGGGCGTCATGAGGACGGACGTCATGAGGCCGAGCGAGCCGAAGCCCTGCGCGACGGTGTCGGACTGGACGTCGCCGTCGTAGTTCTTGCAGGCCCAGACGTAGCCGCCCTCCCACTTCATGGCCGAGGCGACCATGTCGTCGATGAGGCGGTGCTCGTAGGTGAGGCCGGCGGCCTCGAACTGGTCCTTGAACTCGGCGTCGAAGACCTCCTGGAACAGGTCCTTGAACTGGCCGTCGTAGGCCTTGAGGATCGTGTTCTTCGTGGAGAGGTAGACGGGGTAGCTCCGCTGCAGGCCGTAGGCGAACGAGGCGCGCGCGAAGTCGCGGATCGACTCGTTGAAGTTGTACATGCCCATCGCGACGCCGCCCTCCTCGGGCATGGTCACGACCTCGAACGTCTGCGGCTCGGAGCCGTCGGCCGGCTCGAACGACATCGTGATCTTCCCGGGGCCGGGGACCTTGAAGTTCGTCGACTTGTACTGGTCGCCGTGGGCGTGGCGGCCGATGATGATCGGCTTGTTCCAGCCCGGCACGAGGCGCGGGATGTTGGAGATGATGATCGGCTCGCGGAAGACGACGCCGCCGAGGATGTTGCGGATGGTCCCGTTCGGGGAGACCCACATCTTCTTGAGGCCGAACTCCTCGACGCGCGCCTCGTCGGGCGTGATCGTCGCGCACTTGACGCCGACGTTGTACTGCTTGATCGCGTGGGCCGCGTCGACCGTGACCTGGTCGTCGGTGGCGTCGCGGTTCTGGATCGACAGGTCGTAGTACTTGAGGTCGACGTCGAGGTACGGGTGGATGAGGCGGTCCTTGATGAACTGCCAGATGATGCGCGTCATCTCGTCGCCGTCGAGCTCGACGACCGGGTTGACGACCTTGATCTTGCCCATGCGCAGATCGCTCCAACTGTCGTGGACTGGTGCCCTCGGCAGGTCGGACGGCGCCTGGCGGGCCGCCCGTGCGGGCTCCCGGCCGTCGCGCACGAGGGCGGTGTGCTGACCGTCGTCCAGAGTACTCGACTTCTCGACGTCAAGATACTTCGCCCCGAGGGTCCCCGCTCCGGTGGGGCACAGGTCGACCGGGCCCCCGGGTGGACAGGAGAGTCCACGGTATGAGATTCGGCGGTGTTTCTCAGGTCCGGTGCGGGCGATCTCCACCCGGCGCACGGACAACAGTGGCAGGATGCGCACAGATGCCGGGTTCGCCGGTGTCGTGCCGTCGTCCCGGCCCGCTCGCGCGGCGCGCGTGCCACCGGGACCCCACCGAAGCAGACAGGAACATCATGTCCCAGGACACACCCGCTGCCGCCGTCGAGGACGTCGCCGTCGCACGGACCGAGTCCGTCGACGTCGTCCAGCCCGGCCTGCTCTCGCGCTTGGGCGCCGAGGTCTTCGGCACGTTCTTCCTCGTCCTCGCCATCGTCGGCGTCGCGATGTGGGCGCGCTTCTTCAACCAGAACCTCGTACTGGCCGTCGCCCTCGCGGGCGGCATCGCGCTCCTGGCCGCGGTCGCCGCCGTCGGGCACGTCTCCGGCGGCCACTTCAACCCGGCGGTGACGCTGGGTGCCGCGATCGGCGGCCGCACCGCGTGGCGCGACGTCCTGCCGTACTGGGTCGCGCAGGTCGTCGGCGCCGTCCTCGCGGGTCTCGTCCTCCTCGCGACGATCCCGCGCACGAGCCTCGAGGTGCTGCAGCAAAACACGCTCATCGACGAGGCGACGACCGCGGCGCTGTTCCGCACGACGGCCAACGGGTTCGACGAGCACTCGCCGCTCGCCGCGACGTTCGCCGCTGCCGGTGTCGAGGTCACCGTCGGTCTAGCGGCGGCGCTGCTCGTCGAGGTCGTCGTGACCGCCGTCTTCGTCGGCGTGATCCTCGGCGTCACGGACAACCGCGCGCGCAGCACGATCGCCCCGATCGCGATCGGCCTCGCGCTCGCCTCGCTCCTGCTCGTCGCGGCGCCGTTCACGAACGCCTCCCTCAACCCGGCCCGCTCCACGGTGTCGGCCGTGTTCGGTGGCGACTGGGCGCTGAGCCAGCTGTGGCTCTTCTGGGTCGCGCCGCTGCTCGGCGCCGCCATCGCGGGCCTGTTCTACCGCGCGTTCGCGTTCGCCCCGGCGCAGGACGACCTGCTCGGCGAGGACCAGGTCGTCGTGACGGACGAGGAGGTCGAGGTGCCGGTCGCCGCCGCCGCGGCGGCACCCGCGACCGCGGTCGTCGAGACCGAGGTCGTGGAGGACACGGAGGAGGTCGCGCCGACGCCGGACGCGTCCGCTGAGCCTGTCACGGCGGAGCCCGCCGCCGACGGGTCCGTCGCCGGTGACGACAGCACCGACGAGCGGGGCGACGGCACGGGATCGGCGCCGCGCGCCTGACCTCGCCGCACCCGACGAGGCCCGCCCCGCCACCGGCGGGGCGGGCCTCGCGTCGTTCCGCGAGCCCGTTCGACGGGGCGGCTCAGCCCTCGGGGACGACGCCCGGCGCGGTCAGTGCGAGGAACGCGATGACGACGGCGGGGGCGAGGAAGAAGAACACGTCGAGGCCGCGCGAGCGCACGGTGATCCCCACGGGTCCGGGGCCGGGCAGGACCGCCCGGAACACGCCCGCGGTCGCGAGCACGGCGGCGAGGACGAGGCAGCCGACCCGGGCGTCGGCGAGCAGCGTGACGACGGTGGCGAGGACGACCCCGGCCACGACGAGCCACATGGCGGGCTGGTGGACCGGTGCGAGGCTCGCCCGCGGCGTCGGCGGGGCGGGGGGCGTGTCGGTGCCGTCCTCGCGGTCCGCGCCGGTCCCCGCGGGCTCGTCGTCGCGCACGTGGTGCCAGTGCGGGACGAGCTCGGGACGGGAGCCCGTGGCGGCGCTGCCGCGTGCGGTGACGTCGCTCACGCTCGTGCCTGTTCCACGTCCGGAAGCCTACCGTCGTGGCCTAGCGTGACCCTCATGCCGTCCCGCGCGCCGTCGTCCCCGCCCGTCCCGCCGTCGGGCTCCGTGGCGGTGGTGGGTGCCGGGCTCGCCGGCGCCCGGACCGTGGCGGCGCTGCGCTCGCTCGGGTTCGAGGGCACCGTCACGCTCCTCGGTGCCGAGGGCGTCGCGCCGTACGACCGGCCGCCGTTGTCGAAGGAGCTCCTCGACCGGCCCGGCCCGGCGTGGCTGTCCGACGAGCTGGGGATCGACGTGACGGCCCTCGTCGACGACCTGCGCCTCGACGACCCCGCCGTCGCGCTCGGGACAGGATCCGACGACGCGCGGCCGGCCGTGCGCACGCGCTCGGGCGGGCAGGTCGTCGCGGACGCCGTCGTGCTCGCCGTGGGGTCCGAGCCGCTGCGGCCGGCGGGGTGGGAGGCGGCGCGCGTCCTGCACACGGCGGACGACGCCGCGGCCCTGCGTGCGCTGGTCCGTCCCGGCGCCCGGCTGGTGGTCGTCGGGGCGGGCTGGATCGGCGCCGAGGTCGCGGGCGTCGCGGCGGGCGCCGGGGCGCTCGTCACCGTCGTCGAGGCCGGGCGGGCGCCGCTCGAGCGCCAGCTCGGGGGCGTCGTGGGGGCGCACCTGGCGCGCTGGTACGACGACGCGGGCGTGCGCCTGGTGACCGGCAGCGCCGTCGTCGACGTCCGGGCGGACGGCGTGCGGCTCGCCGACGGCACGGACCTGCCGGCCGACGTCGTGCTCGCCGCGGTGGGCGCACGGCCCGCGACCGGCTGGCTGGACGGTGCCGTGCCGCGCGACGCCCGCGGGACGGTCCCCGTGGACGCGTCGGGTGCGGTGCACGGCGTGCCGGGCGTGTGGGCGGTCGGTGACTGCGCGACGCGGGAGCACCCGCTGCTCGGCCATGTGCCGGGCGGGCACTGGTCGGCCGCGCTGCAGGACCCGGAGCCGACGGCGCGTGCGATCCTCGGTCTCGACGCCGCGCCGGGTGTCGCGCACGCGCCCTACGTGTTCTCCCGGCAGCTCGGGCACGACCTCGCGCTGCTGGGCGTGCCGGGCGACGGCGACGCGGTGCTGTTCCGCGGCGACCCGTCGGGCGGGGCGTCGCTGGGCTGGTCGGCGTTCTACCTCGACCCCGGGGACGCCGCGTCCGGCGTCGTCGGGGTCCGCGCGGTCCTGCTCGTCGACTCGCCGCGCGACGTCGGACCCGTGCGCAAGGCCATGAACCGGCCGCAGCCGTTCCGGCTCGACCTCGCGGTCGCGCTCGACCCCGCACGACACCTGCGCGACGCGATCGCCTGAGCGGCGGACCGCCCGGTCGCCGTGCTCACCGAGGGATGTCGCGGTGCCGGAAGCCGACGATCCCGAGGACGACGAGCGCGACGGCGAGGAGACCGGACAGGGTCACGGCCACCCCCGAGGCATCCTCGACCGGCAGCCGCCCGACCGCGTGCAGGGGCGAGAGGTCCAGCGCCCATCCGGGAAGTCGCAGCGTGGCACCGAGCAGCTCGACCAGCGCGACGTAGGCGAAGGCCCCCCAGACCGCCGCGGTGAACCGGGGCAGCGCCCCGAAGAGCGCAACGCCCAGCGACGGGACGACGAGCACCGCCGGCAGAGACGTGGCCGTCGCCGCGAGCGTGCCGGCCGCGTCCCCGTCGGCCGCGGCGGTCAGTGCGAGGCCCGCGCCGCCGGCGAGCGCCACGAGGACGGTGCCCGCGACCGCGACGCCCGCGTGCGTGGCGATCCAGCGGGCGCGGGGCACGGCTCGCGCGAGGACGGGCTCGAGACGACCGCGGGTCTCCTCGGCCCGGGCCCTGCCGATCACCTGGGCCCCCGCTCCCGTCGCCATGAGCAGTGTGAGGACGAGGCAGTACGACACGTACCAGGAGGCGGGGTCGCTCCCGCCGGTCGCGCCAGCGAGCAGCGTCTGGAGGTCCGGGTTCGCGGTCACGACGTCGTCGACGTCGCCGGTGAAGGCACCGAACACGGCCCCGACCAGCGCCGCTCCCGCCGCCCACGCGAGCAGCACGGGACCGTGCTGCTGCACCGCCAGACCGGTCGTGGACCGCAACAGCGCACCCGCGTGCACCGGGCCGGGACGGCTCGCGACGACCGCGCTGCCGAGGTCGCGCCGCCCGACCAGCACGAGACCGGCCGCGACCAGGCCCGCCGCGACCCCGAGCGCGAGCAGGAGGGGCCACACGCGCGCATCGTCGGCGAACGGGCGGGTCTCCTGCTGCCACGCGAGCGGCGAGAGCCACCGCCAGCCGTTGTCGCGGACGTCGCCGAGCGCACGGAGCACGTAGGCGGCACCCAGCACGACGACCCCCGTGCCGACCACGGCGGACGCCCGGCGCTGGAGCTGGCCGGCGAGGGTCGCGACCCCCGCGAAGACCAGGCCGAGTCCCGTGAGCGACGCCCCGTACAGGACGGCGTCGCCCACGTCCACGCCGTAGGAGACGAGGGTGACGGCCGCCCCGGCACCGACGAGCACGAGGGCGCCTGCGCCGAGGAGCAGCGCCGCGGTCCACGGTGCCCGTGCGGACACGGCACGGGACCGGACGAGCTCGAGCAGCCCCACCTCCTCGGCGCGCCGTGTCGACCGTGCGACGAGGGTCAGACCCATGAGCGGGACCGCGAGCGCGGCGACGAAGCCGAACTCGTTCGCGACCACGCCGCCGAGCGTGTCCGCCCCGTAGGGGGTGCCGTTGATCGCGGCCATCGTAGGGTCGGCGCCCACGGTCGCGCCGTACGTCGCGAGCTGCTCGGGCGTGCCGTAGGTCGCGTCGATCGCGGCGACGGTCGCGACGTACGTCGCCACGAGACCACCGGTCCAGGCCGCGAGCCCGACCCACCCGGTACGGAGCTGCAGGCGCAGGACGGCGCCGAGCCCGTGCCCGCTCACGCCCTGTGCCCGTCGTACTCGCTGAGGAACAGCTCGTCGAGGCTGGGCGGCCGCACGGTGAGGGATGCCAGGCCCCGCTCCACCAGGGGTCGGAGCACGGTGTCGAGCGCAGCGGGGTCGACGGTGAACCGCACGTCGTCGCCCTCGTCGCCCGGTCCCGCGGGGACGACCGTGAGGTCGGCGACGGCGGGCCCGGCGAGGTCCGGGGCGGAGCCGCGCGTCACGGCGTGCACGGTGGTGCGCGCCAGGCGGCGCAGCTCGGCGACGCTGCCGGCCCGGACCGTCCGGCCGTGCCGGATGATCGTCACCGTGCGGCAGAGAGCCTCGACCTCGCTGAGGATGTGGCTCGACAGGAGGACGGTCGCGCCGTCGGCGGCCCTCTCGGCGACGCACTCGCGGAAGACCTCCTCCATGAGGGGGTCGAGGCCGGACGTGGGCTCGTCGAGCACGAGCAGGTCGGCGCGCGCGGCGAACGCGGCGACGAGCGCCACCTTCTGCCGGTTCCCCTTGGAGTAGTCGCGCACGCGCTTCGTCGGGTCGAGGTCGAACCGTTCGAGGAGGTCGGCCCGGCGTCCCTCGTCCAGGGGTGGGCCGGAGGACCCGAGGACGTCGACGCACTGCCCGCCCGTCAACGACGGCCAGAGCGCGACGTCGCCGGGGACGTAGGTGAGACGCCGGTGGAGACGGACGGCGTCGCGCCACGGGTCCGCGCCGAACAGCCGCGCCGTCCCGCCCGAGGCCCGGACCATCCCGAGCAGGACCCGGATGGTGGTCGACTTCCCGGCCCCGTTCGGGCCGAGGAAGCCGCGCACCTCACCCGGTTCGAGGGTGAGGTCGAGGCCGTCCAGCGCGCGGAACCGTCCGAAGGTCTTCTCCAGACCGTCCACCTCGACGACGAGGTCGCCCATCGTGTCCTCCCCTGCCGGTCGGCCGGGAGCGACCGCGTCGTCCCGCTCCGGGCGCGGGCGGGGCCGCCCGCGCCCGCCCCGGTAGCGAGGCGGGCGCGGTCCGGCGCGCCGCGAAGGGCGGGCGAAGGGTTGTCAGTGCGCGAAGTGGCGGGTCCCCGTGAAGTACATCGTGGCGCCCGCGGCAGCGGCCGCCTCGATCACCTCCGCGTCGCGGATGGACCCGCCCGGCGCGACGACGGCGCGCACGCCCGCGTCGAGCAGGATCTGCAGGCCGTCGGCGAACGGGAAGAACGCGTCGGACGCCGCGACGGCGCCGCGGGCGCGCTCGGCACCGTCCGCGAGCGTGTTGGCCCGCTCGACCGCGAGGCGGCACGAGTCGACGCGGTTGACCTGACCCATCCCGACGCCGACCGCCGCGCCGTCGGCGGCGAGGAGGATCGCGTTCGACTTCGCCGCCCGCACCGCGCGCCACGCGAACGCGAGGTCGGCGAGCGTCGCCGCGTCGGCGGCGTCGCCGGTGACGAGGGTCCAGTGCTGCGGGTCGTCGCCACCGGTCACGGCACCCTCGGCGTCCGCGACGACGGCGTCGACGCGGTCGACGTCCTGCACGAGCAGGCCGCCGCTGATCGGGCGCGTCTCCACGGGGGCCGACGGGGCGCCGTCGACCACGAGCAGCCGGAGGTTCTTCTTCGCCCGGAGGACGTCGAGGGCGTCGTCGTCGAAGCCGGGCGCGACGACCACCTCGGTGAACACCGGGGCGATCTGCTCGGCCGCGGCGCGCGTGACGACCCGGTTGGCCGCGATGACGCCGCCGTAGGCGGAGACGGGGTCGGTCGCGTGCGCCTTGGCGTGCGCGTCGGCGACGTCCGACCCGACGGCGATGCCGCACGGGTTGGCGTGCTTGATGACGGCGACGGCGGGGTCGGTGTGGTCGTGCGCGGCCCGCCACGCGGCGTCGGCGTCGACGTAGTTGTTGTAGCTCATGGCCTTGCCGTGCAGCTGGGTGGCCTGCGCGAGCCCGGTGGCGCCGTCGGTCCGCGTGTAGAGCGCGGCACGCTGGTGCGGGTTCTCGCCGTAGCGCAGCACGTCGGCCCGCTCGTAGGCGGCGCCCGTGACGTCGGGCAGGCCGGAGGCGACGGCGTCCGCGTCGGGCGCGTACACGCTCGCGAACCACGACGACACCGCGACGTCGTACTGCGCCGTGTGCGCGAACGCGGCCGCGGCGAGGCGCTTGCGCTGGGCGAACGTGAAGCCGCCGCCCTGGACGGCCGCGACGACGTCGTCGTACCGGGCCGGGTCGACGACGACCGCGACGCTGGGGTGGTTCTTCGCCGCGGCGCGGACCATCGACGGGCCGCCGATGTCGATCTGCTCGACGACGTCGTCGGGGCCGGCGCCGGACGCGACCGTGGCGGCGAACGGGTAGAGGTTGACGACGACGAGCTCGAACGGCGCGATGTCGAGGTCGGCGAGCTGGGCGAGGTGGTCGGCCTTGCGCGAGTCCGCGAGGATGCCCGCGTGGACGCGTGGGTGCAGCGTCTTGACGCGGCCCTCGAGGCACTCCGGGAAGCCCGTGAGGTCCTCCACCTTCGTCACGGGGACGCCCGCGGCGGCAACCGTGGCGGCGGTCGAGCCGGTCGAGACGAGCTCGACCCCCGCGGCGTGCAGGGCGGTGGCGAGCTCGACGAGGCCGGTCTTGTCGTAGACGCTCAGCAGGGCGCGGCGGACCGGGCGCTGCGCGTCGTCGGCGAGCCGGACGTCGGGCGAGGTGGGGACGTGGGGTGCGGTCGCGCTCATGGTCGAGGGGCTCCTCTGGGTCGCGGTCGGTGCACCGTGCGGTCCGGGCAGGACTCGCGCGCGGTGCCGAGTGGCAGAACCCAGGCGCCCAGGCGGTCGACGCACCAGCAGGTTGTCCGGCCGCTCCCCGGTGGTCGTTCCCACCCTCGCCAGTCGCGGCCGCGGCCCAGTCTACCGGCCCGACGGCGCGTCGTCGGAGCGCTCTTCCGTCGTCTCGGCGGGCGCGACGTCCGCCCCGGCGAGCGCGTCCTGGGCCCAGGTGTCCGGTGTGCCCACGCGCCACAGGGAGCGCACGGTGCTGAGGACGGCGACGGTCGCCACGAGGAGCCCGGCGAGCACGGCGAGCGCGACGCCGACCCCGTAGCGGTCGAGCAGCCCGCTGCCGACGAGCGGGACGAGCGGGCCCGCGGCGAGGCCGGTGAGGCCCATGACGGACGAGAGCCGGCCCTGCATCTGCGGCGGCGTGATCGCGGCCGCGTAGCCCGAGAGCCCAGCGTTCACGGCGGGGACGAGCAGGACGGCGAACGGCAGCACGACGAGGTACCCGGTGTACGACCCGAGGACCGCCATGACGACGGCGCCGGCGGCGAGGACCCCGAGCGCGACGACGACGAGCGCGCCCGCCCGGAAGCGCGCGACGAGGCGCGGCGCGAGCACGGCCCCGACGAGGACGCCGCCGCCGACGGCGAGGTCGACGAGACCGATGAGGAACGGCGCCGTGCCGGTTCGGACGAGCTCGAGGTTGATGCCCACCATGAGGCCGCCGAACGCGACGTTGATGACGACGAAGAGCCCGAGGAGCGCCCGGAAGAGCGGCACGTTCCACACGAACCGCAGGCCCTCGCGCAGCGCCGCCGTCGGCCGGGTCGCGCGCGCCTCGGCCACGTCGCCGTTGAGCGGCTCGCGCACGAGCCACGTGCACACCGCCGTCGCGAGGTGCCCCACCGCCGCGGCCGCGAGCGGGACGGCGTGCGCGACCGCGTAGAGCACGCCGCCCACGGGCCCGGCGAGCAGGCCCGCGGCGGCGTCCCGGCCCTGGGCGGCGGCGAGCGCGGTGGGCAGCTGGGGCACGGGCACGACCGAGCGGAAGGCGCCGCTCGTCGCGGGGTCGACGAGCGCGCCGACGACGGAGGCCCCGAAGAGCACGGCGGCGAGGTGCCACGCGGTGAGCGAGCCGATCGCGGCCGTCACGGCGACGGTCGCCCAGAGGACGGTCCCGACCGCCGCGGTTGCGACGACGAGCCGGCGCCGGTCGACACGGTCCGCGACCACCCCGGCGGGCAGCGTCGCGAGGAGGGCGCCGACCTGTCCGACGGCGGCGACGACGCCCGCCTGCACGACCGAGCCCGTGAGGCCGTACGCGACGAGGGGCACGGCGAAGAGCGCGATGCCCGCGCCGAGGGACTCCGCTGTGAGACCTGACATGAGCAGCATGTACGAGCGGTTGCGCAGGAGGGACGACGGGCCGCGTGCAGGGGTGTCGGCGGGCTTCCCCGGCGGGGCGGAGGTCGGTGGCTCCGGCGCCGGCGGGCGGGTGTCGGGGGCGGCCTCGTGCTGCGTCGTCATGGGGGAACCGTAGATCCGCAACGCCAGTTGCGCAATAGTCATTGCGCAGTTGCCCGTGCGCACGCACGCGTGCGCTTCCGTTGCTAGCCTCGCGGTGTGCTCGAGACCCTCCGCGTCCAGGAGCCCGCGGCGCTGCGGGCGATCGCCCACCCGCTGCGCCAGCGGATTCTCATGGAGCTCGCCGTGCTCGGGCACGCGCGCGCCGCCGACCTCGCCCGCGCCACGGGCGAGCCCGCCAACGCCGTGAGCTTCCACCTGCGGGTGCTCGCGAAGGCCGGGCTCATCGTCGAGGCGCCTGAGCACGCGCGCGACCGCCGCGACCGCGTGTGGACCAACGTCGCGAAGAGCTACGCGGTCGAGCCGGGGACGCCGGCCGCCGTGCGCGACGTCGTGCGTCCTGCCCTCGCGTGGGCGGAAGAGACGTTCCGGCGCGCCAACGAGTCCGGCGTCGCGCGCGAGGACCGGATCCTCGCCATCAGCGCCCTCGTGCTCACGCCCGACCAGGCCACCGCCATGGCGCACGACATCGAGACCGTCCTCGAGCGGTGGTCGGACCGGTCGCTCGCCGAGGCGCGCGAGACGCCCGACGCGCCCCGCGCCACCTACCAGGTGCTCACGGTGCTCGCGCCGCGCGACCTGCCGCCCGACCCCGCGGCGCCGGAGGAGGAGACTGCGGTGCCGGAGGAAAAGGGCTAGCCGACGAGGGCGCGGCGGCCGTCCACGCGCAGCCCGTCGCGCGCGACCCGGCCGACCGTCTCGACGAGCAGCGCGCGCTCGGCGACCTTGATGCGCTCGTGCAGGCTCGCCTCGTCGTCGCCGACCTCCACCGGCACGGCGACCTGGGCGACGATCGGCCCCGTGTCGACGCCGTCGTCGACCACGTGGACCGTGGCGCCCGTGACCTTCACGCCGTAGGCGAGCGCGTCGCGCACGCCGTGCGCACCGGGGAACGACGGCAGGAGCGCGGGATGGGTGTTGATCGTGCGGCCGGCGAAGCGCCCGACGAACGCCGGCCCGAGGATGCGCATGAAGCCCGCGAGGACGACGAGGTCGGGGCGGAACACGTCCACCGCCTGCGCCACGGCCGCGTCCCACGCCGCGCGGTCCTCGAAGTCCGCAGGCGCGACGGCGACCGCCGGCACGCCCGCCTCGCGCGCCAGCCCGAGGCCGCCCGCCGCGGGCTTGTCCGAGACCACGCCGACGACGCGCGCCCCGTACGCCGCGTCGTCGTGCGCGGCGAGGAGCGCCGCGAGGTTGCTCCCCGCTCCGGAGACGAGCACGACGACGCGCTTCGCGGTCGTGGACTCCACGCGGTGGCCGGACGGTGTCTGCACGGTGCTCCCTGGGACGGCGGTGCGGAGGACGGAACGGGCGCGCGACCCCGACCGGGCGTGCCGACGGGTCCGCGCGCGACACGGCTCCGATGGGAGAATGTACCGCGAGCCCGCCCGAGACCGAGGAGACGACTTGGGGAACCCGTACGCCCCGCCCCGCCCGGACACGACCGGGCGACCGTCACCGCCCGACGCCGCACCACCGCACCACCAGGCACCGCCGCACCACCAGGCACCGCCGCCCGGACCCGGCGCACCGGGCGGACCCGGAGGGCCTCCCGCCCCGCCCGAGCCCGTCGAGCCCGAGGCCGCACGCCGCGCGACCCGGCGCGTGCTGCGCTTCGGCCTCGTCATGCTGCTCGTCATCGTGGCGAGCGCGCTCCCGTTCCCGTGGCAGCTCGCCGGGCTCGCGATCGCCCTCGTCGCGGTGGTCGTGGGCGTGCGGGCCCTCGTCGCGGTGTGGCGCGCGCGCGTCCGCGGCGCCCTGGTCCCCGCGCTCGCCGTCGGGGTGGGCCTCGCGGGGATGGTCGCGCTCCAGATGGTCGGCATGCTCGCGACCTGGGACGTCGAGATGGCGCACCAGCGCTGCCTGGACGGCGCGATCACCGTCGCCGCAGAGGAGCGGTGCGCCACCGCCCGGGTCCAGGCGATCGAGGACTGGGTGGGCGGGATCGCCCGGCCCTGAGCCGCGGCGTCGACCTCTTCCCGCGTCAGGCCCTCAGCCCGCGGCGTCGGGCTCCTCGTGGTCCGACCACCCGCGACGGCCGAGCCCCGCGCGGCACCACAGCAGGACGAGGACGGCCCCGCCGCCGACCTCCGCCGCCGCGAGCAGGGCGACGAGGAGCGCGTCGGGACCGACGCTCGCCAGACGCCCCGGCCCGACGGAACCGCTCGCGAGCCACGCCGCGGCACCGACGAGCAGCCCCGTCCCGACGACGAGGGCCAGGGCGGCGAGACCCACGTCGCGCCACCGCACGTCGTCGTCGGGGTGCGTCCCCGCGACGTCGCGCAGCCGCCGCCACACGAAGGCGCCCGCGACGCCGCCGAGCACGACGACGAGCGCGGGCACCCACGGGGTGAGCGCGTTGGTCCAGTCGCCGTCGGGAAGCGCACCGAGCAGCGGCACGGCAGGCAGTGCGGCCGACTGCGAGCCGCCCGGGGCGAACGTGCTCCCCTCCCCCACGGTGAACCCGGGGCCGACGAGCCATGCCGTCGCCCACACCACCAGGTCGGGCAGGACGGCGAGCTGCGCGACCGCGAGCACGACCCCGCCCACCGGCCCGGGAGCGAGCCCGGCGACGATGTCGCCCGACGTCGCGCGACCCGCGACGACCCACGCCCCGACCACCAGGGCGCCCGCCGCCACGAGGAGGCTCGTGGCGAGCACCGCGCCCCGCAGGCCGAGGCGCGCGACCGGGGGCAGCACGCGGTCCGTGCGGGCGGCGAGCGTCGCGAGCGGGGGTGCGTCCGGACGCGCGAGGATGCCGGCGCCGAGGCCGACGCCACCGACGACCGCCCCGCCGACGAGCGCGACGAGCGGCCCCCAGGCGGGTGTCACGCCGGAGAGCAGGGCGACGGAGGCGGCGGCGACCGCGTAGGTGACCGTCCCGGCGCCCCAGGCCGACCGCGTCGTGTGCGCGGACCGCCGTGCCGACGCGAAGCAGCAGAACAGCGCGAGCGCGGTCAGGCCCAACGGGACGAGGCTGACCGTCGCACCCCCCGCCGCGAGCGGCACGCCGTGCCCGAGGAGCCACAGCCCCGCAGCGACCGTGACGGACCGCCCCCACCCGGACGTGCCCGTCGGTGCGGCGGCGACGTACGCGACGAGCGCGGGGAGCACCACGACGGCCAGGGAGAGGGCGAGGGCCTGCAGCGCGGCGAGCACGCCGGACAGGGCGCGCCGGGGCGCCACGGGTGCCGGGGGCGGCGCTCCCTCCACCGTGCGGGGGCGCGAGGTGCGGGCGGTCGGGCGGGTCGTGCTCATGGTCCCCATCGTCGTCGATCGGGCCGGTCCTCCCGGTGACCGTGCCCGGCGCGCCAGCGTACCCGTCGGCACGCCGCGACCCGACGGCCCGCGTTCCGTACGATCGGGGCCATGTCGACGACGGCGTTCGTGCTCGGCGGTGGCGGGGTGCGCGGAGCGGTGCAGATCGGCATGCTGCGCGCCCTCCTCGACCGTGGGATCGTGCCGGACCTCGTCGTCGGGACGTCGATCGGGGCGATCAACGGGGCGGCGCTCGCCGCGGACCCGACCCCGGACGTCGTCCCGCGGCTCGAGGCGGCGTGGTCGTCACCGGCCGCCACCCAGGTGTACGGGGAGGCGTGGTACCGGCAGGTGCACCGCCTGGCCCGCACCCGGACGCACGTCGCGAGCCCGCAGCCGCTGCGGGCGCTGCTGCGCCAGGTGCTCGGCGACCGGCGCACGTTCGCCGACCTGGACGTCCCGCTCGTGGTCGCCGCCGCGTCGATCGAGCGGGCGGCGGAGCGCTGGTTCTCCGAGGGGCCGCTGGTCGAGGCCGTGCTCGCGTCCGCCTCGGTGCCGGGCGCGCTCCCGCCGACCGTGATCGAGGGAGAGCACTACGTCGACGGCGGGGTGGTGTCCTCCATCCCCCTCGGCGAAGCCGTGCGCCGGGGCGCGGACACGGTGTGGGTGCTGCAGGTCGGGCGGATCGAGGAGCCCCTGCGCCCGCCACGGACCGCCGTGGAGGTCGCGAAGGTCACGTTCGAGATCGCCCGGCGCCACCGGTTCGCGCGCGAGCTCGCCGACGTCCCGCCCGGTGTCACGGTGCACGTGCTGCCGAGCGGCGGACCGCTGCCCGGGGACGAGCGGCTCTCCTCGTCGCGCCGCCTCGACGCGACGAGGACCCGCGCCGCGTCGGCGCACGCCGCCGCCGCGGCGTACCTCGACGGGCTCGACGACGCCGGGCTCCCCGGACCCGCCGGAGGCGCCCCGTGATCCTCGCTCCCCCGCCCCGCTGGGTCCGCCGCCTCGTCGTGGCACCCGCCGTCGTGCTGCTCGCCGTCCTGCTGCTGCCGACGAGCCTCATGCTCGTCGTCCTCGTGGGCGCCGTCGTCAGCTGGGCGCTGCCCGGCCGGCTGCGCACGACGCGCGCCCTGTGGATCGCGTGCTTTTACGTCGTGTGGGACGCCGTGGCGGTCGTGGCGCTGTTCGCCCTGTGGGTGGCGTCGGGGTTCGGCGCGGCGCTCGACCGGCCCGCGTTCCGTCGCGCGCACGTCCGCCTGGCCGGCGCGATGCTGGCCCTGCTGTTCTGGCAGGTGCGCTGGACGCTGCGCCTGCGCATCGAGGTGGACACGTCCGACGCGCAGGGCCTGGCCGACGAGCCGGTCCTCGTCGTGAGCCGGCACGCCGGCCCCGGGGACTCGTTCATCCTCATGGACCAGATCGTCAACCGAACGGGTCGCGAGCCCCGGGTCGTGCTCAAGGACACGCTCCTGTGGGACCCCGCGATCGACCTCCTGCTGCACCGCCTGCCCGCGTACTTCGTGGTGCCGCGGTCCCGGCGGGGGCGAGGGGCGCCGTCGGGCAGCGACGCGGTGGCGCACCTCGCGACGGGGATGCGACCGGACTCGGCGCTGCTGCTCTTCCCCGAGGGCGGGAACGTCACGCCGCGCCGCTGGCAGGCCCGCGTCGAGGCGCTGCGCGCGGCGGGTGACCTCGACCTCGCGGACCGTGCCGCGGCGATGCCGCACGTCCTGGCGCCGCACGTCGGTGGGTTCCTCGCGGCGCTCGACGCCTCCCCCGCCACGGGTGTCGCGGTCGTCGCGCACACCGGCCTGGAACGGCTCGTCACCCCGCGGGACATCTGGCGCGAGTTGCCGATGGACAAGCGCATCACGATGAAGGTCTGGTCGACCCCGCGCGCGGACCTGCCCGCAGGCGACGAGGCGCGCGCCGCCTGGCTCTACGCCCAGTGGGCGCGGCTCGACGCCTGGCTGGCCGACGCGGGAGCGCCGTCCTCCGCCTCCCCCACGGACAGCCGCACGGAGTGACGACGACGCCCCGCGTCCGGCGTGCGGAGCGGGGCGTCGTGCGGGCGGCGGGGCCGCCGGTCGGGCTCTCGGGTCAGGAGAGGATCTCGCGCATGAGCGCGGCGGTCTCGGACGGCGTCTTGCCGACCTTCACGCCGGCGGCCTCGAGGGCCTCCTTCTTCGCCTGCGCGGTGCCGGACGAGCCGGACACGATCGCGCCCGCGTGACCCATCGTCTTGCCCTCGGGGGCGGTGAAGCCCGCGACGTAGCCGACGACCGGCTTCGTGACGTTCTCCTGGATGAACGCCGCGGCACGCTCCTCGGCGTCGCCGCCGATCTCGCCGATCATGACGATCGCCTCGGTCTCCGGGTCCGCCTCGAACGCCGCGAGGGCGTCGATGTGCGTGGTGCCGATGATCGGGTCGCCGCCGATGCCGATGGCGGTGGAGAAGCCGAAGTCCCGCAGCTCGTACATCATCTGGTAGGTCAGCGTGCCGGACTTCGACACGAGGCCGATCTTGCCCGGGCCGGAGATGTTCGCCGGGATGATGCCGACGTTCGACTTCCCGGGGCTGATGATGCCGGGGCAGTTCGGGCCGATGAGGCGCACGCCGGCCTGCTGCGCGAGCGTGAAGAACTCCGCGGAGTCCGCGACCGGCACGCCCTCGGTGATGATGACGGTCAGGGGCATGCGGGCATCGATCGACTCGACGACGGCCGCCTTGGTGAAGGCCGGCGGGACGAAGATGACCGAGACGTCCGCGCCGGTCTCCTTCATCGCCTCCGCGACGGAGCCGAAGACGGGGACGGTGACGTCACCGGGGAACTCGACGCTCTGGCCGGCCTTGCGCGGGTTGACGCCGCCGACGACGTTCGTGCCCGAGGCGAGCATGCGCGTCGTGTGCTTCATGCCCTCCGAGCCGGTCATGCCCTGGACGATGACCTTGGAGTCCTCGTTGATGAAGATTGCCATGTCTGTGTCTGTTCTCTCTCGGGTCGTCTGGGCTCAGGCGGCGGTGGAGGCAGCGGCGAGCTCGGCTGCCCGGTCGGCGCCACCGTCCATCGTCTCGGCGAGCGTCACGAGCGGGTGGTTCGCCTCGGCGAGGATGCGGCGCCCCTCCTCGACGTTGTTGCCGTCGAGACGGACGACGAGCGGCTTGTTGGCCTCGTCGCCCAGGATGCCGAGCGCCTGCACGATGCCGTCCGCGACCGCGTCGCACGCGGTGATGCCGCCGAAGACGTTGACGAACACGCTCTTGACCTGCGGGTCGTTGAGGATGACGTCCAGGCCCGCCGCCATGACGGCCGCGGACGCGCCGCCGCCGATGTCGAGGAAGTTGGCGGGCTTGACGCCGCCGTGCGCCTCGCCGGCGTACGCGACGACGTCGAGCGTGCTCATGACGAGGCCCGCGCCGTTGCCGATGATGCCGACCTCGCCGTCGAGCTTGACGTAGTTGAGGTCGTTCGCCTTGGCCTTCGCCTCGAGCGGGTCGGCCGCGGCCTTGTCCTCGAGCTCGGCGTGCTCCGCGTGGCGGAAGCCGGCGTTCTCGTCGAGCGACACCTTGCCGTCGAGCGCGACGACCTGGCCGTCCTCCGTCTTGACGAGCGGGTTGACCTCGACGAGCGTCGCGTCCTCCGCCTGGTAGACGGTCCAGAGCTTCTGGATGGTCTCGGCGACCGCGTCCTTGACGTCGGCGGCGAAGCCGGCGGCCTCGACGATCTCGGCGGCCTTGGCCGCGTCGATGCCGACGGTCGGGTCGACGGCGACCTTGGCGAGCGCCTCGGGGCGCTCGACCGCGAGCTGCTCGATCTCCATGCCGCCCTCGACGCTCGCCATGGCGAGGTAGGAGCGGTTGGCCCGGTCGAGCAGCACGGAGAAGTAGTACTCCTCGGCGATGCGCGCGCCCGCGGCGATCATCACGCGGTGGACCGTGTGGCCCTTGATGTCCATGCCGAGGATCTCGGACGCCTTCTCGGCGGCCTCCTCGGGCGAGTGGGCGAGCTTGACGCCGCCCGCCTTGCCACGGCCGCCGGTCTTCACCTGGGCCTTGACGACGACGGTCCCGCCGCCGAGCTGCTCCGCGCCCGCGCGGGCCTCCTCGGGCGTCGTCGCGACCACCCCGCCCAGCACGGGGACGCCGTGCTTCTCGAAGATGTCACGCGCCTGGTATTCGAACAGGTCCACCCTGCTGCGTCCTTCCGTCTGATGCGCCGTGTGCGGCATGACCGATGTCTCGACATCAAGACATCCCCGTACAGGGTAGCCCGCGTGGGCGACGGCTCCTATCCGCGGCGGTGAACGGTGCGCGACGAGGGGTGTTCCGTTCGTCACCCGGTCAACCCCGGTTGACACTACGGAGGTGTCAACCTAGATTGACGAGCATGGATCCCGTGGACGTGGACGCCGCGAGCAGCACCGACCCGGACGTCGGGCTGCGCGCCGTGCGGTCGCTGCGCGTGCTCGCCGAGCACCTCGAGACCCTGCAGGTCGAGAACGCCCGCGCGCAGGGCTGGTCCTGGCAGGAGATCGCGGACCGGCTCGGCGTCACGCGCCAGGCGGTCCACAAGAGGTACGGGTCGTCCCGCAACCGGAGGTCATGATGTTCGAACGTTTCGCGGTCGACGCCCGACAGGCCGTCGTCGACGCGCAGGAGATCGCCCGGGACCGCGGCGCCGCGACGATCGAGGCGGTGCACGTCCTGCTCGGCGTGGCCCGGCAGGACGGGCCGGCGGCCCGCGCGCTCGCGTCCGTCGGGGTGGGCGCGGACGACCTCGACCGCCACGCGGCGGCCGTCCGGTCCGCGGACCTGCTCGACGGAGAGGCGCTCGCCTCGCTCGGCATCGACCTGGACGCGGTCCGCGCCCGGACCGACGCCGCCTTCGGCGCCGGCGCGCTCGAGCGGGCCGGGCGACGCCGCCGCCGCGGGCACGTCGCGTTCACGAAGGAGGCGGCGAAGGCCCTGGAACGGTCGCTGCGCGAGGCCGTCGCCCTGCACGCCACGACGATCGACTCGGGTCACGTGCTCCTCGCGCTCCTCCAGGACGAGGGGACGACGGCGCACCGCACCCTCGCCGCGGCGCTCGCCGCGGCCGGTTCCACCCCGGACGCGCTGCGGTCGGTGCTCCTCGACCCCGGCTCCGCGGGCGCGGCGGGCCGTCGCGCCGCGTCCTGACCTCGGGAGGCCGAGACCGGGCAGGGGTGGTTCACTCGCCCCATGCCCGACGGTGCCGCACCCCCGCAGACCGCCCCGGCCGACGTCGGACGGCTCGTGCTGCTCGCCGCGCTGGTGGGCGGGGCCGCCGCCGTCGGTGCGACGGCGTTCACGTCGCTCGTCCACGCAGCCGAGCACCTGCTGTGGCACACGCTGCCCGACGCCGTCGGGTTCGACGCTCCCCCGTGGTGGTGGGTCGTGGGCCTGCTCGTCCTCGGCGCGCTCGGGGTGGCGGCCGCGAGCCGGCTGCCGGGCCACGGCGGGCACCACCCGCTCGACGGGCTCGCGTTCGACATCACGCCGCGCGAGCTCGGCTCGACGCTGCTCGCCGCGTTCAGCTCGCTCGCGTTCGGGGCCGTGATCGGGCCCGAGGCGCCGCTGCTCGCGATCGGGACGAGCATCGGCTTCGCCGTGCAGCGCCGCGTCGGGACGGAGGTGTCCCGCGTCCTCGTGCTCTCGGGCGCGGGGGCCGCGCTCGGCGTCGTCATGGGCAACCCGGTCGTGACGGCGCTGCTCGTCCTCGAGGCCGCGCTGTTCGCCCCGCCCGGCACCGCGGTACACCGCCCCCTCCTGCGGACCGTCCCGCTGCTCGTCGCGCTCGGCACCGGGTACCTCGTGCGCGTGGGCGTCGGGGACTGGCCCGGCGTGCACGTGTCGGAGCTCTCGACCGGGCCGCTCGGTACCTACACCACCGTCCGGGTCGTCGATCTCCTCGCCGGCCTGGCCACGGCCGCGCTCACGACGGTCGTCGTGGTCGCCGCGCTGCGCGGCGCGGAGGCCCTGCGGGGGCTCTCGCGCCGCCACCACCTCGTGGTGCTCGTCGCCGGTGGCGCCGTGGTGGCCGCGGTCGCGCTGGCGGGTCGCGCGGTGACGGGGCTCGACGTGGACGTGCTCCTGTTCTCGGGGCAGCAGTCGATGCCCGCCGTCACGGGCGTGACGGCGGCGGGAACCCTCGTGGTCGTCGCGCTGCTCAAGGCCCTCGCGTACGCCGTGAGCCTCGGCAGCGGCTTCCGGGGCGGCGCGATCTTCCCCGCCGTGTTCCTCGGCACGGCCGTCGGGACGCTCACCTCCGTCGTCGTCCCCGACACCGCGCTGGCGGCTCAGGTCGCGTGCGGGATCGCGGCGGGCACGGCGCTGGCGCTCGGCATGCCCGTCACCGCGCTCGTCCTGGCGGTCCTGCTCACGGCGTCCGCCGGGCCGGCGGTCACCGTCCCCGCCATCGTCGGCGCCGTCGCCGGCGCCCTCGTCAAGGCCTTCCACGACCACCGACGCCGCGGCGTCGACCCCGACGTCGCGGACCCGGGCCCGGCGGACGCGTCCGCCGACCCGGCCCCGGGCCGCTGATCAGAGCTTCGTGACGGGCGAGTACCGCAGCAGCAGCCGCTTGGTCCCGTCGGCCCCGAAGTCGATCTTCGCCACCGCGTTCGGCCCCGCGCCCTCCAGCGCGACGACCGTCCCCAACCCGTACGCGTCGTGCGTCACCTTGTCGCCCACCGCCAGGTTCGGGATGTCGGCGTCCTGCCGCGGCGTCGCCGACCCGAACGTCGCCCCGGAGCCGCCAGACGACCCGGGCCGGAAGCCGGACGACCCTGCCGTGCGTCCTGGCGACCCGGACGACGAGCGGGCAGGGGCCGACGACGCCGGGTCGTGGCGGGTCTGGCGGGAGCGGTCCGAGGAACGAGGACCGCGGATGGCAGACCCGGCGGCGTCGGCCCCGGACCGCGCACCCGACCCGGACCACGAACCCGACCCCGACCCCAACCCCGACCCCGACCCCGACCCCGACCGTCCACCCGACCACCCGGAACCCCGCCCCCAGACCGACCCGCCGGCACGCAGCGTCTGCATCGACGACTCGCGCCGCCGCCAGTCCCACAGCTCCTCGGGGATCTCGTCGAGGAACCGGCTGGGCGGAAACTCGTTCGCCATCCCCCACGCGGACCGCACGGCGGAGCGGGACACGTAGAGGCGTTCGCGGGCCCGGGTGATGCCGACGTAGGCGAGGCGGCGTTCCTCGGAGAGCTCGGCGTCGTCGTGCAGGGACCGCATGTGCGGGAAGGTGCCGTCCTCCATGCCGGTGAGGAACACGACGGGGAACTCGAGGCCCTTGGCGGTGTGCAGGGTCATGAGCGTGACGACGCCGGGGTCGACCTTCTCCACCGCACCGTCGCCCTGGCCGTCCTCGTCGGCATCGGTGTCGGTGGTGTCGGTGTCGTCCGCCGGGATCTGGTCGGCGTCGGCGACGAGGGAGACGCGTTCGAGGAAGTCGGACAGCGTGCCCTCGGGCTCGAGCTCGGTGAACTCGGCGGCGACGGCATGGAGCTCGGCGAGGTTCTCGACGCGGGTGGCGTCCTGAGGGTCGTCGCTCGCGCGCAGCTCGGCGAGGTAGCCGGTGCGGTCGAGGACGGCGCCGAGGACGTCGGCGGGCGTGGCGCCCGAGGCGGCGAGCTCGCGCAGCCCGGTCATGAGCTCGACGAACGCGCGCAGCGGGTTGAGCGTCCGGTTGGTGAGGCCGGGGATCTCGTCGATGCGGTCGAGGGCGGCGCCGAACGAGATGCGCTCGCGGTCGGCGAGCGCCGCGACGGCGCCCTCGGCCCGGTCGCCGAGCCCGCGCTTGGGGGTGTTGAGCACGCGGCGCAGGTTGACGTCGTCGTCGAGGTTGTCGATGGCGCGCAGGTAGGCGACGGCGTCCTTGACCTCGCGGCGCTCGTAGAAGCGTGTGCCGCCGACGACCTTGTAGGGCAGGCCGACGCGGATGAGCACCTCTTCCAGGGCGCGGGACTGGGCGTTGGTGCGGTAGAAGACGGCGACGTCGCCGGGCCGCACGCCGTCGGTGTCGCCGAGGCGGTCGATCTCCTGCGCGACGAACCGCGCTTCCTCGTGCTCGTTGTCGGCGACGTATCCGATCACCTTGGCGCCCGCGCCGGAGTCGGTCCACAGGCGCTTGGGCTTGCGGTCGGGGTTGCGCGCGATGACGGCGTTGGCGGCGGAGAGGATGTTCTGGGTGGAGCGGTAGTTCTGCTCCAGCAGGATGGTGCGCGCGTCCGGGTAGTCGGCCTCGAACTCGAGGATGTTGCGGATGGTCGCGCCGCGGAACGCGTAGATCGACTGGTCGGCGTCGCCGACGACGGTGAGCTCGGCGGGGTCGAGGGCGACGGCCTGCGCCTCGCCGGTGCCGCTCGTGGCGGGGTCGGTCGCGGCGGAGCCGGCACCGACGCCGGCGAGCTCGCGCACGAGGACGTACTGGGCGTGGTTGGTGTCCTGGTACTCGTCGACGAGGACGTGCCGGAAGCGTCGCCGGTAGTGCTCGGCGACGGCGGGGAACGCCTGGAGCAGGTTGACGGTCGTCATGATGATGTCGTCGAAGTCGAGGGCGCTCGCCGCCTGGAGGCGTGCCTGGTAGCGGGTGTAGACGTCGGCGAGGACCTGGTCGAACTCGGGCACGACGGCGCCGCGCGCCCCGGGGTGGTCGGCGAGCCCGTCCTCGGTGGCGTGGGCGCCCGACTCGCGCGCGTACGTCTCGGGGTCGACGAGCTCGTTCTTGAGGTCGGAGATCTTGTGGGCGAGGGAGCGCGCCGGGTACTTCTTCGGGTCGAGGTCGAGCTCGCGCGTGACGAGGGTGATGAGCCGTTGGGAGTCCGCGGCGTCGTAGATGGAGAAGCTGGACCGCAGCCCGAGCGTCGTCGCCTCGCGCCGCAGGATGCGGGTGCACGCGGAGTGGAACGTGGAGACCCACATGTTCTGCCCGGCGGGCCCGACGAGCTGGACCACCCGCTCGCGCATCTCGGCCGCGGCCTTGTTCGTGAAGGTGATGGCGAGGATCTGGCCCGCGCGGGCACGCCCGGTCGCGAGGAGGTGCGCGATGCGGTGGGTGAGCACGCGCGTCTTGCCCGACCCGGCGCCCGCGACGATGAGCAGCGGTCCGCCCGCGTGCACGACGGCCTCCCGCTGCTGCGGGTTGAGCCCGTCGAGCAGGCCGTCGGGGTCGATGTGCGCGAAGCGTCCGCGACGTTCGCCCGACGCCGCCCGCTCCCCCGCGGCGTCCGGCCCACCCGCGCCCCCGGGCCCCGTGGGCGACCCCGCGGAGGGCGACCCCGCGGCGTCGGGCACGGCGGCGTCGTCGGTCCAGCGCGGGGCGGTGCGCGGGAGGCGGGACTCGCCGCCGTGGTCGACGCGCGGGCCGTCGAACAGCGTGTCGAGGCCGGGCAGCGGGAGGTTCTCGAAGAGCGAAGCCATAGCCCTCCCAGCCTAGGCGCCCCGACCCACACCCCGGCACCGATGAGTTCGCGCGGCGCGCGGCGTCGTCACGGGAGGGCCGCGCGGGCGCGCGGCAGGACGGAGCACCAGCATGACCACCCACCTCACCGGCGTGCACGCCGTCGCGATCCCCGTGGAGGACCAGGACCGCGCGCTCGCCTTCTACACGTCCACGCTCGGCTGCGAGGTCCGCATGGACGGCGAGCTCCAGGACGGGTTCCGCTGGGTCGAGGTCGCCCCGCCCGGGGCGACGACGGCGCTCGCCCTCGTCCGGGCCGACGCCGCGAACCCGGCCGGGGTGGACACGGGCGTCCGCCTGCTCACGTCGGACGCCCCGGCCGACCACGCGACCCTCACGGCCGCCGGGGCGGACGTGGGCGAGCTGCTGCGCTGGGAGGGCGTCCCGCCGATGTTCGCGCTGCGCGACGTCGACGGCAACACCCTCTACCTCATGGAGCCGGGGGGCTGACCGGCTCCTCAGACGCTCCTCAGACGAAGAAGGCCCCGAAGAGCCACGTCGCGGCGGCGAGCAGCCCGCCGAGGAGCTGCACGAGGATCGTGATGCCGGTGGCCTGCATCGCGGCGACGGTCGCGCGCCACGCCGCACGGCGGTCGCGGCGACGGACCAGCTCGGCGAGGAACACGGCGAGCACGAACCCGAGGAACAGCCCGACCACCGGGACGACGAAGAACCCGACGACTCCCGCGAGCCCTCCCCACACGAGCGTCGACCACGGGACGTCGGCGCGCCGCATGTGCCGTCCTGCGAGCACGTACTGCGCGACCTCGGCCGCGACGACGAACACCGCCGCGACCGCGAAGCACACCCACGCCCCGGTGCCGCCCGTGACGATCGCCCACACGAGGATCGCGCCGAGGACGAGCACATTGCCCGGCAGGATCTGCACGACGATGCCGACCAGCCCGACGAGGATCGCCAGCCCGACGAGAATCTCTCCACCCACGCTCACGGGCGCGATCCTCGCACGGCAGCGGCGTCTGCGAGGACGCGGGAGCGGCACGAGCCCGCCCACCGAGAGGCCGACGACGTGCACCTCCCGACGGGCCGCGAGCGGCGTCAACCATGCCGCGAGGTCGTCGGGGTCAATGCCCTCCATCCTGGAGACGGCGCGAGGTCGGCAGAGGCGGGCGAGGTCGGCACCCCGGGAGTGCCGATCTCGCCCGCGTCTGCCGACCTCGCGAGAAGCGCGTCGAGCGTCAGTTCCAGAACACCGCGACGAGGATGTTGACGAGGGTCAGGCCGCCGATGGCGTGCTTGACGCCCGGCGCGACCGCGCCGTCGGACGCCTTCGCACCCTGGCGCTTCGCGACGAACGCGAGCACCGCGATGACGAGCGCGACGGTGAGCTTGACGCCGATCTTGGCCATGTCGGGCCCGCCGTCGCCCCAGACCGAGGCCTCCCCGATCCCGACCATGGCGACACCGGCGACGAGCGCGGTGAGCGCCCCGTGCCAGACGCCCGTGTACAGGCCCGGCGAACGGAGGGAGGCGAGGTAGCCACCGAAGACGATGGCCCAGCCGACGAAGTGGAGCGCGACGAAGAGGTTGTAGACGAAGTCCATGCCCCCACCCTATTTGCTGACACACGTGTCGTGAAAACGTGCACAAGGTGAGATGCGCCTCGTCGACGGGCACTCCTTGAAATACTGGACCAATCCAGTCTACTCTTTAGGGTTCCCACCATGCGGACGAGGGGTGTCCACACGGCCGGACGGCGGCTATCGTTGCGCGCATGACGACGGCAGACCGCACCCTCCTCGTGACCACGCGTCACGAGATGCCGGCGTGCGCTCCCGTGTGTCCCAGCTGTTGTCGCTGAACCGCGCCCGACTCAGCGCGAGCCCCGGCTCGCCGCCCCCTGAGACCCGGCGCGCGCCGTCGGACCTCAGCCACTCGCACCCTCGCTGAGCGCTCGCCGTCGCGCGTCCCCGCCCCCCGAACGAGGACACGAGGACCACCGATGACGCAGGCCACGACCGCGCCTGGCACCACCGGCGACCCGGCACCCCGCCACGAACGCCCCGCCCGGCCCGCAGGAGAGCGCCCCGCGCGCCCGGCACGCGCCGCCCGGCCGAACGGGCAGTGGAAGGTCGACGGCACCGAGCCGCTCAACGCGAACGAGACGTGGAAGCAGGAGGACGGCGGCCTGTCCGTCCGGGAGCGCATCGAGACGATCTACGCGCGCGACGGGTTCGACTCCATCCCCGGCGACGACCTGCACGGGCGTTTCCGCTGGTGGGGCCTGTACACGCAGCGCAAGCCCGGGATCGACGGCGGCAAGACCGCCACACTCGAGCCGCACGAGCTCGAGGACAGGTACTTCATGCTCCGCGTCCGCATCGACGGCGGGGCGCTGACGACCGAGCAGCTGCGCGTCATCGCGGGCATCTCGCAGGAGTTCGGCCGCGACTCCGCCGACATCACCGACCGGCAGAACATCCAGCTCCACTGGGTCGAGGTCGAGGCCGTGCCGGAGATCTGGCGCCGTCTCGAGTCCGTCGGGCTGCAGACCACGGAGGCGTGCGGCGACGTGCCGCGCGTCGTGCTCGGCAGCCCGGTCGCGGGCATCGCCGCCGACGAGCTGATCGACATCGGCCCGGCCGTCGCCGGGATCACCGAGAAGTACATCGGCGTGCCCGAGCTCGCGAACCTGCCGCGCAAGTTCAAGACGGCGCTCACGGGCCACCCCAGCCAGGACGTCGTCCACGAGATCAACGACGTCGCGTTCGTCGCGCACCGCCACCCCGAGCTGGGCGTCGGGTTCGACGTCTGGGTCGGCGGCGGGCTGTCCGCGAACCCGCGGCTCGGTGAGCGCCTCGGCGTGTTCTGCACCGAGGAGCAGGTGCCCGACGTGTGGCACGGCGTCGTGCAGATCTTCCGCGACTACGGCTACCGCCGGCTGCGCAACAAGGCGCGCCTGAAGTTCCTGCTCGCCGACTGGGGCCCGGAGAAGTTCCGCCAGGTGCTGCAGGACGAGTACCTCGGGTACGCGCTGCCCGACGGCCCGCCCGCGCCGAAGCCGCCGGTGCCGGGCGACCACGTCGGCGTGCACAAGCAGAAGGACGGGCTCAACTACATCGGCGCGGCGCCCTACGTCGGCCGGGTGTCGGGCACGATCCTCGCGAACGTCGCCGACCTCGCCGAGTCGGTGGGGTCGCGGCGCGTGCGCCTCACGCCGCACCAGAAGCTGCTCGTGCTGGACGTCCCCGACGAGCACGTGGAGCACGTCGTGAGCACCCTCAAGGAGAACGGTCTCGACGCGAACCCCAGCCCGTTCCGCCGCAGCACCATCGCGTGCACGGGGATCGAGTACTGCAAGCTCGCGATCGTCGACACGAAGGACACCGCGACGGCGACGATCGACGAGCTGGAGAAGCGCCTCGGCGACCTGTCGGGCATGAAGCCGCTGTCGCTGCACGTCAACGGCTGCCCCAACTCGTGCGCGCGCATCCAGACGGCCGACATCGGCCTCAAGGGCCAGCTCGTCATGGACGACGACGGCACGCAGGTCCCGGGCTTCCAGGTCCACCTCGGCGGCGGGCTCGCGTCGGACGACCGCGAGGAGGCCGGCCTCGGTCGCACCGTGCGCGGGCTCAAGGTCACCGCCGCCGACCTGCCGGACTACGTCGAGCGCGTCGTGCGCCGGTACGAGGCCGCGCAGGCCGGCGCGCAGGACGACCGCGAGACCTTCGCGCAGTGGGCGCACGGGGCGGACGAGGAGGCGCTGCGGTGAGCGAGCAGACGACGCAGGACCCGCTGGCCGCGCTGCGCGCCGCCGCACGGGCGAACGCCGAGCGCCGCGAGTCGGAGAAGGCCGCGCACCACGCCGAGCGGGAGCGGCAGGCGGAGCAGGGACGCGCGAAGCGCTCGCTCGACGAGCTGCGGGAGATCGCGCGCCGCGGCGCCGACGAGCTGCACGGCGTCGGCACCCCGGGGTACGACGGCGCGTCGGACCGCCCCGAGGCGACCGCCGAGCAGGTCGTCGCGTGGGCTGCGAGGGAGTTCGGCACGTCCGTCGCCGTCGCGTGCTCCATGGCGGACGCGGTGCTCCCCCACGTCGTCGCGGCGCAGATCCCGTGGGTGGACGTGCTGTTCCTCGACACGGGCTACCACTTCGCCGAGACGGTGGGGACGCGCGACGCCGTCGAGCAGCAGATGGACGTGACGATCGTCGACGTGCTGCCCGAGCTCACCGTCGCGGAGCAGGACGCGGCGCACGGCAAGGACCTCTTCGCGCGCGACGCCGCCCTGTGCTGCCAGATGCGCAAGGTGGAGCCGCTGCACCGGACGCTCGCGGGCTACGAGGTGTGGGTGACGGGCGTGCGCCGCGACGAGGCGCCGACCCGCACGGGCACGCCGCTCGTGACGTTCGACGAGAAGAACGGGCTGGTGAAGATCAACCCGCTCGCGGCGTGGTCCTTCGACGACCTCCTCGCCTACGCCGCGCGGCACCAGGTGGTCCTCAACCCCCTGCTGAACGACGGCTACCCCTCGATCGGCTGCCTGCCGTGCACGCGGCGCGTCGCGCCGGGCGAGGACCCGAGGGCCGGCCGCTGGGCCGGCCTCGACAAGACAGAGTGCGGTCTCCACGTATGAGGACGGGCATGACGACCATCGACGACCTGACGACCGACGCGACCGGCGTCGACACCGGGCTCCCCGGCGCTGCCCTGCCCGGTGCGCGCCGGCTCTCCCAGCTCGACGCGCTGGAGAGCGAGGGCATCCACATCATCCGCGAGGTGGTGGCCGAGTTCGAGCGCCCCGTGCTGCTGTTCAGCGGCGGCAAGGACTCCGTGGTGATGCTGCACCTGGCGGTCAAGGCGTTCGCGCCCGGCCCGGTGCCGTTCCCCGTGCTGCACGTGGACACGGGCCACAACTTCCCCGAGGTCCTCGCGTACCGCGACGCCACGGCCGAGCGGCTGCGCCTGCGCCTGGAGGTGGCGCGCGTGCAGGACTACCTCGACGACGGGCGTCTGCGCGAGCGCGCGGACGGCACGCGCAACCCGCTGCAGACGCAGCCGCTGCTCGACGCGATCACGGGGCACAAGTTCGACGCCGTGTTCGGCGGGGGGCGCCGCGACGAGGAGAAGGCACGGGCCAAGGAGCGCGTGTTCTCGCTGCGCGACGAGTTCGGCCAGTGGGACCCGCGCAACCAGCGGCCCGAGCTGTGGAACCTGTACAACGGGCGGCACCGGCCGGGCGAGCACGTGCGCGTGTTCCCGCTGTCGAACTGGACCGAGCTCGACGTGTGGCGCTACATCGCGCGCGAGCGCATCGCGCTGCCCGAGCTGTACTACGCGCACGAGCGCGAGGTGTTCGACCGCGACGGGATGCTGCTCGCCGTCGGCCCGCACTCGCAGCCCCGCACCGACGCCGAGACCGCGTCCGTCCGCACCGAGACGGTGCGGTACCGCACGGTCGGCGACATGTCGTGCACCGGTGCGGTGCGCTCGGACGCCGCGGGCGTCGAGGACGTCATCACCGAGGTGGCGGCGACGCGCATCACCGAGCGCGGCGCGACGCGCGCCGACGACCGCCTCTCCGAGGCCGCCATGGAGGACCGCAAGAAGGAGGGGTACTTCTGATGGGCACGCCCACCACGGAGCAGGTCACGGGCACCCCCGTGCTCCCGCTCGACGACGACCGCCGCGGCACGCTGCTGCGCCTCGCCACGGCCGGGTCGGTCGACGACGGGAAGTCGACGCTCGTCGGCCGCCTGCTGTTCGACTCGAAGTCGGTCCTCGCGGACCAGCTCGACGCCGTCGAGCGCGTCTCGCGCGACCGCGGCCTCGAGACCGCCGACCTCGCGCTCCTCACGGACGGCCTGCGCGCCGAGCGCGAGCAGGGCATCACGATCGACGTGGCCTACCGCTACTTCGCGACGGCGCGGCGCTCGTTCATCCTCGCCGACTGCCCGGGCCACGTGCAGTACACGCGCAACACCGTGACGGGTGCGTCGACGGCGGACGTCGTGGTGCTGCTCATCGACGCGCGCAAGGGCCTGCTGGAGCAGACGCGCCGCCACCTGGCCGTCGCGAGCCTGCTGCGCGTGCCGCACGTCGTGGTCGCGGTGAACAAGATCGACCTCGTCGACTACTCGCGCGAGCGCTACGAGGAGCTCGCCGCGGACATCCGGGCGGCCGCGACGTCGCTCGGTGTCGCGGACGTGCACACCATCCCCGTCTCGGCGCTCGTCGGGGACAACGTCGTGGACCACGGCGCGAACACGCCCTGGTACGACGGCCCGACGCTGCTCGAGCTCCTGGAGGAGCTGCCCACGGGCGACGACCCGGACACCGAGTCGTTCCGGTTCCCCGTCCAGGTCGTCATCCGGCCGCAGGGCGCCGCCGCCGAGGAGTACCGCGACTACCGCGGCTACGCGGGCCAGGTCGCGGCGGGGGTCGTCCGTGTCGGGGACGAGGTCGTCGTGCTGCCGTCGGGCCGCCACACGACCGTCGTCGGGATCGACACGGCCGACTCGCTCGCGTCGGGCGAGGAGATCGTCGAGGCGTTCGCGCCGCAGTCCGTGACGCTGCGCCTCGCCGACGACGTCGACCTCGCGCGCGGCGACCTAATCGCCGCCGCGGCGGAGGCGCCCGAGGTCACCCAGGACGTCGAGGGCACGGTCGCGTGGCTCGGCGACCGCCCGCTGCTGCCCGGCGCGCGCGTGCTGCTCAAGCACACGACCCGCACGGTCCAGGCGGTGGTGCGGGACGTCGTCGGGCGCCTCGACCTCGACACCGCCGAGCTGGAGCCCGCCGAGCGGCTCGAGCTCAACGACATCGGCCGGGTCACGCTGCGGCTCGCCGCCCCTGTCGCAGCGGAGGAGTACGTCGTCGCGCGGCGCACGGGCGCCTTCCTGCTCGTCGACGGCCAGGACGGCGGCACGCTCGCCGCCGGCATGGTCGGCGACGCGCTCGCCGCCGCCCGCCGACCGGTCGAGCGCCCCGGCGCCTACACGATCTGAGCGACCGGTGACGACGACACCCCCCGCGGGCGGGACCCCCGAGCAGGCCCCGCCCGGCGACGACCACCACGAGACGTACCCGCTCGGCCTGCGGCTCGCGGGCCGCCTCACCGTGGTCGTCGGCGGGGGGCCGGTCGCGGCGCGCCGCGTGCGCGGGCTGCTCGACGCGGGCGCCCGGGTCGACGTCGTCGCCCCGTTCGTGTGCGAGGACGTCGCGGAGCTCGTCGCGGCCGGTGCGGTGCGCTGGGTCCACCGCGACTACCTCACGGGCGACCTCGACGGGGCCTGGCTCGTGCACACCGCGACCGGCGACCGCGAGGTCGACGCGCTCGTCGCCGCCGACGCCGAGGCCGACCGCGTCCTGTGCGTCACCGCGGGCGACGCGACGCTGGGCACCGCCTGGGTCCCGGCCGTCGCGCGCACGCAGGTGCCGGGCGTCGTCGGGCCCGACGGCGCACCCACCGCGGGCGCGGAGGTCTCCGTCGCGGTCCACGCGGGTCGCGACCCGCGCCGCGCCCAGCGGGTGCGGGACGCGGTCGCGGCACGGCTCGCCTCCGGCGAGCTCCCGCTGCGCCGGGTGCGCGGCGCGCAGGACGTACCCGCCCTCGGGTCGGTGGCCCTCGTCGGCGGCGGTCCGGGCGACCTCGGTCTCGTCTCGGTGCGCGGGCGCCGTCTGCTCGCGGAGGCCGACGTCGTCGTGGTCGACCGTCTGGGACCGCGCGGGCTGCTCGACGAGCTCGCGGACGACGTCGTCGTCGTGGACGTCGGCAAGACGCCCGGGCACCACCCCGTGCCGCAGTCGGAGATCAACGCGATCCTCGTGCACCACGCGCTCGTCGGGCGCCTGGTCGTGCGCCTCAAGGGCGGGGACCCGTACGTGTTCGGGCGGGGCGGCGAGGAGGCCGAGGCGTGCCGCGAGCACGGCATCCCCGTCGAGGTCGTGCCGGGCGTGACGAGCGCCGTCTCCGTCCCCGCCGCAGCGGGCATCCCGGTGACGCACCGCGGGCTGTCCCGCGGGTTCACCGTGCTCACCGGGCACGAGGACGTCGGCGCGGTCCCCGCCGCGCGCGACCACACGGTCGTCCTCCTCATGGGCGTGTCCCGGCTGGCCGAGACCGCCGCGGCGCTCGTCGCGCAGGGGAGGTCGGCCGAGACGCCCGTCGCGGTCGTCGAGGACGGCTACGGCCCGCGCCAGCGCACCACCGTCGGCACCCTCGCCACCATCGCCGACCGTGCCCGCGAGGCGGGTGTCCGACCGCCCGCCGTCACCGTCGTGGGCGACGTCGTGACCCTCTCCCCCGCCTGGGACGGCTGAGGCCGCCGCCCGCTCCACGTCCGGCCGACGCCCGCAGCGCTCGACCCGTCACCCCGTCGAGGCGTGACGCCCCAGGACGCTCTGCTGCACCGCCTCGACCACCTCGGCGACCTCGTCGTCGGACAGCTCCGGGTAGCAGGGCAGGCACACCAACGTCGGGACGACGGCGCTCGCGACAGGTACGTCGAGGAGCCGGTGCTCGATCTCGGCCAGCAGCGGCTGCTCCGCCAGCGTCGTGGGGTAGACCTGCTCGGCCTGGATCCCGCGGTCGGCCAGTGCCGTGATGAGCTCCTGTGGGGAGTCGGACCCGACGGCGAACTTGTACCAGCCGTGCGTGGCTCCGGGTGGTGGGACGGGCAGCACCAGGGAGGTGTCCGCAAGCCCTGCGCGGTAGGCGTCGGCGATCTGCTGTCGCCGCGACCGCCACGCGCCGAGGGCGTCCTGCTCGATCTCGATCACTGCGGCGTCGAGCTCGTCGATGCGTCCGCGGTACCCCAGTCGGTGGTGGGTGTACCGGTCCTTCGGGAGACGTCCGAGGTCGACGAGCGCGCGCACCGTCTCCAGGTCCATGGCGTCGCGCATCGACAGCGCACCGGCGTCCCCGAGCGAGCCGACGTTCTTGCCCGCCCAGTACGAGAAGCACCCGTAGTCGCCCCAGGTCCCGACGGGTCGTCCGTACAGCTCGGCGCCGTGCCCCTGCGCGCAGTCCTCGACCACGCGGACACCGGCGCGGTCCGCCAGCCGGACGATCTCGACCATCGCCGCGGGCGCTCCGTGCAGGTGGACGGGGACGACGGCCGCGGTGCGCGGCCCGAGAGCTGCCGCGAACGCGTCCGGGTCCATCGTGCGGGTCTCCGGGTCGATGTCCACGAGGACGGGCGTCGCTCCGAGCTCCGCGACCACGGACACCGTCGAGACGAAGGTCGCGACGGGCACCACGACCTCGTCCCCCGGCCCGACCCCGGACGCCTTCAGCGCCACCTTGAGAGCCATCGTCCCGGAGGACGTGCCGACGACCGGCCGTCCCAGGGCACGGCCGAGCGTCTCCTCGAGCGAGCGGGTCCGCGCCCCCTGGTGGTACCGACCGCCCGTGACGAGGTCGTCGAGCACGGCGTGGAGCCGGTCTCGCAGCGCCTCCAGACGTCGGTCGTGACCTTCTGCGGCGATCCTCCATGACATGCCAGCTCCGTTCCCGCACCCCCCGGGTGCTGTCTGGGCAGGGGGGAGCGGGCGACCGGTCCTGGTCGCGCACGGTACGGTGCACAGCGCATCGAAGGCCCCCCTGGACGTCTGACGACGTGCCGTCGACACGACGGACGGGCCCACACCCTGCCGGTGCGTCACCGGCGCGCGGGAACCCCCGTCGAGCGTTCCTACTCTCACCTGCTGCCCCGCGAGCCGCCACCGCAGGCGCCCCGGCGACGTCCGCAGGCCGTCCGGCTCGCCGCACCACTCACGATCGGCCGTCGACGGTCAGAGCAGGCGGCGCTGGGCGGCCCAGCGGGTGAGCTCGTGCCGGGAGGAGAGCTGGAGCTTGCGGAGCACGGCCGACACGTGGGTCTCGACCGTCTTGATGGAGATGAACAGCTCGGACGCGACCTCGCGGTAGGTGTACCCGCGTGCGATGAGGCGCATGACCTCCTGCTCGCGCGCGGAGAGGCGGTCGAGCTCGTCGTCGCGGACCGCGACGTCGCCCGCACCCGTCCCGAACGCGTCGAGCACGAAGCCCGCGAGGCGCGGGGAGAACACGGCGTCCCCGCCCGCGACCTGCCCGACCGCCGCCGACAGGTCCGGGCCGGAGATCGCCTTCGTCACGTACCCGCGCGCCCCTGCGCGGATGACCGCGACGACGTCCTCCGCGGCGTCGGACACGGACAGCGCGAGGAACCGCACGTCGCCCAGCACGTCCGTGCAGCGCTGGATCACCTCCGCGCCGCCGCCGCCGTTCCCGCCCGGCAGGTGCACGTCGAGCAGCACGACGGGCGGGAGGAGGGCGTGGACGCGCTCGACCGCGGAGTCCACGGAGTCCGCCTCGCCGACCACCTCGACGAGCGCCGGGTCCAGGCTGGCCCGGACTCCCGCGCGGAACATGTGGTGGTCGTCGACGAGGACGACGCGCACGGGCCCGGAGCCGGTTGCGGCGCCGTCGGGGGCGGGGATCGTGGTCACGTGCTCTCCTTGGTCGGTCCGGGCGCGGCGCCCGGTACCGGGGCGTCCGGGCGCTCGGCATCCGGACCGCCGGTGGCGCGACCCTCGGCACCCGCCGTCGCGCCGCGCGGCACCTGCAACCGTACTTCCGTCCCCCACCCCGCGCGGCTGATGATCTCGGCCGTGCCGCCGCGGCGCTGCACCCGACCGAGGATCGACTCGCGCACCCCGAAGCGGTCGGGCGCGACGTCCTCCATGCGGAAGCCGTCGCCGCGGTCGCGCACGAACACGTCCGCGGTCGACGTGCCGACCTCGAGGTACACGGAGTACGGCGGCGCGCCGTGCGCGACGGCGTTGACGAGCGCCTCGCGCGTCGCCTGCAGCAGGGCGGCCGTCTCCTGCGTCGGCACGCAGTCCCCGACGACGACGAGGTCGACGACGACGGGGCCCGCCTCCCCGACCCCGGTCCCCGAGCCGAGGGCGTCGGGGCGCCGCCCCACGCGCTCGTCCTCGACCTCGGCGACCAGGGCGCGCAGCTCGGCCGCGAGGGACGACCCGGGTGTCGGGCGGTCGTCGTAGAGCCACTCCCGCAGCTCGCGCTCCTGGGCGCGGGCGAGCCGGGCGACGGTGTCGGCGTCGGTCGCGCGCGCCCGGATCAGGGCGAGCGTCTGGAGCACGGAGTCGTGCAGGTGCGCCGCGATGTCGGCGCGCTCCGCCTCCCGCGCCCGGGCGGCCCGCTCGTCGCCGAGCTCGCGCACGAGGCGCAGCCACCACGGAGCGAGCACGATCGCGGCCCCGCCGAGCACGGCGACGGACGCGGCCGCGGCCCGCACGACCGCCGACGGGTCGGCGTCCTGCCCGACGAGCAGGACGATCCCGACAAGGACGAGCACCAGACCGCCCGCGATCCGCAGCACCCCCGCCGGGGTGCGGCCCCCGGCGCTGCTGACCAGGCGGCCGCGCACCGCGGCGTCGAGCTGGCTCCACGCGAGGACCGCGCCGCCGAGCGCGATGAGCAGCGGGACCACCCACGACACCTCGACGTCGGCCCCGGACCGCAGGGCGACCAGGAGCCCCGCCCCGGCGAGCAGCACGACGCCGATCGCGACGTCGCGCACGGGCAGCCGCGCGACCCCGCGCTGCAGCCGGGGAGCGAGGCGGCCGAGCGAGGCGGGGCGCTGCGCGTCGAGCGCGGCACGCGGGTCGCCGGGCGGGACGGTGAGCCACCAGAAGACGTACAGCGCGATCCCGGCACCGCCCGCGAGGCCCAGGAGCGCCATGACGAGCCGGACCGCACCGACCGGCACGCCGAGGTGGGCGGCGAGCCCGGCGCACACGCCACCGACCCAGCGGCCGCGCTCGGGGCGGCGCAGCGGGAGCGTCGCGTACCCGCTCGGGGGCGCGGCGGGTGTGCCGGGTCGTGGTTCCACTCCCCGATCGTCACACGGCGCACGCCCCGGAGCGGGCGTCCGGGGCGGGAACCAGGGTGCGTCCGGGCTGGGTTCAGGGTCGTGTCAGGGTGCCTCCCGATACCCCGGGGCGCCGCCCAGGACCAGCATGGAGGCATGAGCACCACACCTCCCCCGCCCGCCCCGGGCGACCCCGGCGCAGCGCCCGGCCCTGCACCCGCGGGCGCACCGGGCACGACGAGCGACGACACCCCCCGCGACCCGGGCCGCCCGCCCGGCGGCGGGACCGACGGCTTCTTCGACGCGGTGCGCCGCGCCGGGGTGTCGCGGTCCGACGACCGCTGGGTCGGCGGCGTCGCCGCGGGCGTGGCGGAGCGGTTCGGGGTCGACCCGCTGCTCGTGCGCGGCATCCTCTTCGTGACGTTCTTCCTCTCCGGTGCCGGCCTCGTCCTGTACGGCGTGGCGTGGGCGCTGCTCCCCGAGCGGTCGGACGGCCGCATCCACCTGCAGGAGGCGTTCCGGGGCACGTTCGACGTCGCGCTCCTGGGCGCGGTCCCGATGGTCCTGGTGGGCCTGTCCTGGAGCGGTCGCGGGTGGTCGTGGTGGGACCACGTGGGCCTCGGGTGGCTCACGGGCCTGCTGTGGGTCGCCGCGATCGTCGTGCTCGCCGTCATCGCGGTCCCGGTCCTGCGGCGCGACGGCGTCGGGCGCCCGTCCGGCGGTACCGGTGCCCCGGGCCCGACGCCGCACGCACCGGTCGCGGACGCGTCCGCCGCACCGGCATCGGGCACCGAACACGCGAGCACGGCCGACGCGCCGTGGGGTTCCCCCGGCCCGGTGACGGCCTACCCGGCTCCGACAGGTCCCCAGGACGCCGCGCCGGACGCACCGCGGCCGCCGCGCGATCCCGCGCCCGCAGCCGGGCTCCCCCAGGCCTCCCCGCGACCGCACACCGCGGACCCGCGGCGTCCGAAGCACCCGCGGGGGCCCGGTGCGACCACGACGGGGGTCGTCGTGGGGCTGAGTCTCCTGCTGGGGGCGTTCCTGCTCGTCGTCGAGCGCCAGGGCGACCTGGCCTGGCCGGTGTTCGCCACCTGGGCGGGACTGTCGGCGATCCTGGCGGGCCTCGCGGTCGTCGTCAGCGGCCTGCGCGGCCGCACGAGCGGCGGCCTCGGCTGGCTCGCGGCGATCCTGCTGATCGTCGCGCTCCCCGTCTCGGCGTGGCCGGTCGCGGTCCCCGGCGTGCTGGACGACTCCGTCCGCACGGTGGGCAACGGCAGCCACAGCGCCACCGACCCGGCCGACGCCGAGCCCGGTTTCGCGCTGTCCGTCGGAGACCTGAGGGTCGACCTGTCGGACCTCGACCTGTCCGACGCCACCGCGTCGGACCCTGTCGAGGTGCCGATCGAGCTCGGGGCAGGCGACCTCACCGTCGTGCTGCCCGACGGCGAACCGGTCCACGCGGACGTCCAGGTCGTCGCGGGCGACGTGCAGTGGCGTGTCGACGGCGACGACAGAGGCAGCGGCGGCGTCGCCACCGAACCCGTGACGTTCGAGAACGACGAGGTCGCCGAGGGTGCGGAACCGCTGCTCGTGCTGGACGTCGTGGTCGGGGCCGGCCAGGCGATCTTCGAGGAGGACTGAGCGATGAACGACGAGAAGCACACCGCCGGCGAGGACACCGTCGGCGCCACACGCCCGCTGGGCGACGAGCTGTTCAGCGACGCGCCGACCGAGCCCGTCGGGCACCGCGGTCACGACGAGACCCTCGTGCTCCCGGCCGCTCCCGCGCCGTCGGGCACCGTCCCGTCCGGCACCGGCCCCGCCGGGACAGCAGCGGGCAGCAGCACGGCGCCGGGCGGCACCGCACCGGCGGACGGACGCTCGCGCGGCCCGCGTGTCGCGACGATCGTGTGGGGGTTCGTGCTCGTGGCACTCGGTGCCGCGGTGCTGGCGGGCGCGCTGGGGGCGCGGGTCGACGTCGGCCTCGCGACGATCGTCGTCCTCGGGGCGGCGGGCGTGACGCTCGTCGTCGGGTCGGTCGTCGCGGGCGCACGCCGCCGACGTCCGTGAGACGCGGCGAGGGGGTCGTGACGCGGTTGGCGTCACGACCCCCTCGGTGTGCTCGGCGGCCGGCCCGCACGCTCCCCCGCAACAGCGTCAGGAGCGGGTCACCGGCGCCGGGTCCGGTGTGCTCAGGCCGTCGTGCCAGGCCGCTCCGGCGGGGTCGTCGTGTCGGGCGGCGTGGTGGTGTCCGGCTCCGTCGTGCGCGGCGGTGTGGTCGGCGCGGACGTGGCGGGTGCTGCCTCGGGGCTCGCCCCGGGTGCCGACGGTGCCGAGGTGCCGGGTGCTCCGGTGGAGGCGGGGGCCGCTGCTCGCGCCTCGGCGGCGGGGGTGGAGCTCACCGCGGACGCGCGTCCCGGCGGTTCCGGCGACACGGGAGGTGCGGTGGGCGCGGCGGTCGGCGGGGCCGCCGCGTGGCGGCCCGAGTCGGAGAGGTCGCCGCCCGACGTGTACGCCGCCGGCGTCTCGACGGCGATGCTCGGCCCGCCCGCGAGCTTGCGCAGCGCGACGCCGAGCAGGAGGAACATGATCCCGAGGCCGATGACGAGGGCGCACACGCCGAACGCCACGACCGAGGTGAAGAGCGACGCCCGCAGGAACGACGCCGTCATGACGGTCTGGCGGGTCGGGTCCTCCTGGTCGAGCTCGGCGTACGTCTGCCCGCCGCTCGCCTCCAGGGCGTGCTTGTTGATGACCTCGGCCTGCGCGTACGCGGTGAGCGGTCCGTTGACGTGGCGGCCCGCCATGAACGAGGCGTCGTCGGAGACGGTGATCTCCTCCGCCGACAGCTGGTTGGCGACGACGATCCACGTCCCGATTCCCGCGAGGACGAGGATGATGCCGGCGATGATGGAGATGAGGCCGATGCCTCGGACCCCTCTCGTCGGTGTGACGGTGACCGTGCTGGACATGGCGCGCTTCCCCTTCGTCAGGACCCTCCTGGCCCGTCCGGCGCGCCCCCGCCCGCGAGGCGTGGCCGCCGCAGGACGGTCGAACCACCCATTTCACTGGCCACGGTAGCGACGAAACCGCGCGGGCGCGCGCGCAGCGCAGGGCGTGTCGGCGCAGGTCGCCGCGCGTGTCGGAGTCCGGTCCGGGCGGGTGGGAGGATTCCGGGGTGCGCATCACCCACGTCACGGACTGCTACCTGCCCCTGCTCGGGGGGATCGAGACCCAGGTGGCGCGGCTCGCCGCGCAGCAGTCGGCCGTGGGTCACGACGTCACGGTGGTCTGCACGACGCCGTCCCGTGCGGGCGCGCACGGCGTCACCACCGAGCGCGACGGCGACGTGACGGTGCACCGCCTCGCCGCCCGGGTCCCGGGCGGCTACCCCGTCCACCCGCGCGCGCCGCACCACGTGGCGAGGATCCTGCGCGAGGTGCGCCCCGACGTCGTCCACCTGCACATGGGCGTCCTGACCCCGTCGACGCAGGCGTCGTTGCGGACGGTCGTGCGCGCGGGCCTGCCCGCGGTGCTGACCGTCCACTCGGTGTGGGGCCGCGCGCAGGGCGCGTTCGCCGCGCTCGACCGGGTGGTGCGGTGGTCGCGCTGGCCGGTGCTGTGGTCGGCGGTGAGCGAGCTGACCGCCGCTCCCCTGCGCCGCATCGTCGGCGACCACGGCGAGGTCGCGGTGCTGCACAACGGTCTCGACCTCGACGCGTGGCGCGTCCCGCGCACCGAGCGGGCGGACCGCACGGAAGGCCCCGCGATGCACGTCGTCGCCGCGACGCGCTTCGCGCCGCGCAAGCGCGTCCTGCCGCTGCTGGAGGCCGTGCGTGACGCGGCGGCCCGCGTGCCCGACGGCGCGGTGCGCGCCACGATCGCGGGCGACGGACCCGAGCTGGACACCGCACGCCGGTTCGTCGCCCAGCACGGGCTCGGCGAGGTCGTGGCCCTGCCGGGGCGCGTCACGGCGGACGACCTCAAGGCCGTGTACGGCCGCGCGGACGTGTTCGCCGCGCCGGCCGTCGAGGAGGCCTTCGGCATCGCCGCCCTGGAGGGCCAGGCGGCGGGCCTCGCCGTCGTCACGCGCTCGCAGTCGGGCGTGGCCGAACGCCTCACGGACGGCGTCGACGCGCTCCTCGTCGACGACGACTCAGCCCTCGCCGACGCGCTCGTCCGCCTCGCCACCGAGGACGGTCTGCTCGACCGGATCGTCGCGCACAACCGCACCACCCCGCCGCCGGCCGGCTGGCCCCAGGTCCTCGCGGACGTGGAGAAGGCCTACGCCCGAGCCACCCGCGTCGCCGCCGCCCGCTGACCCGCGGCCTGCCGAGGCGCCGCGCCACACGGTTCCTGCGCAAGAGGTGCGGTCACCACGAGGCGCGGGGTCGGGGGACGACGCCGCGTCGTGGCGGGTCTGGCGGGAGCCGCGAGGGACGAGCGGCGGAGGGTAGACGCGGCGTCGTCCCCCGACCTCGCGCCGCACCGACCACCCCGCACCCGAACACCCGCACGCCGGGGCGTCACCGCCCCCGCGCGCTCACTCCCACTCGATGGTGCCCGGGGGCTTGCTCGTGACGTCGAGGACGACCCGGTTGACCTCGTTCACCTCGTTGGTGATACGGGTGGAGATGACGGAGAGGACGTCGTAGGGCAGGCGCGTCCAGTCGGCGGTCATCGCGTCCTCGGACGAGACGGGGCGCAGGACGATCGGGTGGCCGTAGGTGCGGCCGTCGCCCTGGACGCCGACGGAGCGGACGTCGGCGAGGAGCACGACGGGGCACTGCCAGATCTCGTCGTCCAGGCCGGCCTTGGTCAGCTCCTCGCGCGCGATGGCGTCGGCCTTGCGCAGGGTGTCGAGGCGGTCGGCGGTGACCTCGCCGACGATGCGGATGCCGAGACCCGGGCCGGGGAACGGCTGGCGGGCGACGATCGGCTCGGGGACGCCGAGCTCGCGGCCGACGGCGCGCACCTCGTCCTTGAACAGGGTGCGCAGGGGCTCGACGAGGGAGAACTGCAGGTCGTCGGGCAGTCCACCGACGTTGTGGTGGCTCTTGATGTTGGCCGCGCCCTCGCCGCCGCCGGACTCCACGACGTCCGGGTACAGGGTGCCCTGGACGAGGAACTTCACCTCTTCGCCGTGCTCGCCCGCGTCGGCGACGATGTCGCGCGCCGCGTCCTCGAACACGCGGATGAACTCGCGGCCGATGATCTTGCGCTTCGTCTCCGGGTCGGAGTGCCCGGCGAGCGCGGACAGGAAGCGCTGCTTCTCGTCGCGCACCACGAGCTTCACACCCGTCGCGGCGACGAAGTCGCGCTCGACCTGCTCGACCTCGCCCGAGCGCAGCAGCCCGTGGTCGACGAACACGCACGTGAGCTGGTCGCCGACGGCCTGCTGCACGAGCGCGGCCGCGACGGACGAGTCCACGCCGCCCGACAGCCCGCAGATGACGCGCGCGTCGCCGACCTGCGCGCGGATCGCCGCGACCTGGTCCGCGATGACGTTGCCGGGCGTCCAGTCGGGGGCCAGCCCCGCGCCGTCGTACAGGAAGTGCTCGAGGACGGTCTGACCGTGCGCCGAGTGCTTGACCTCGGGGTGCCACTGCACCCCGTAGAGGCGGCGCCCGCGGTCCTCGAAGGCGGCGACGGGCGACCCGGACGACGTCGCGAGGACGTCGAAGCCGTCCGGCGCGCGGTGCACGGCGTCGCCGTGGCTCATCCACGTGGTCTGGTTCTCGGGGGTGTCGGCGAGGAGGACGCCCGCCTCGCACACGGACACCTCGGTGCCGCCGTACTCGCGCTGGCCCGTCTGCGCGACGTCGCCGCCGAGGGCCGCGGCCATCGCCTGGAAGCCGTAGCAGATGCCGAGCACGGGCACGCCGGCGTCGAAGAGCGCCGGGTCGACGAACGGGGCGCCCGTCGCGTACACGGACGACGGCCCGCCGGACAGGATGATCGCCGCCGGGTCCTTCGCGAGCATCTGCTCGACCGTGAAGGTGTGCGGCACGATCTCGGAGTAGACCTTCGCCTCGCGCACGCGCCGCGCGATGAGCTGGGCGTACTGGGCGCCGAAGTCGACGACGAGCACGGGGCGGGGCGTGCTCGCGACCTCGGCGGTCGTGGGGGCGGGGTCGGGTGCGGTGGCGGCAGACGTCACCGTCCCAGGATAGGCGGCGCGCGGGCGCCCTCAGAACCGCGTCCGGGACGACGCCCGGTCAGCCGGGCAGGGTCGCGACGAACGCGAGCACGCCCGCCACGTCGAGCAGCACGATCCCCGCGACGAGCGCGCCGGCGGCGAGGACGAGCGCCCCCGCGACGGTCATGCGGCGCCCCACGAGAGCTCGACCCGCCGGTTGAGCGCGCGGCCCGCCGGGTTGTCCTCGCCGCCCACGGTGTTCTCCGCGACGGGCTCCCTGCTGCCGTGGCCGGTGACCGTCAGGGTGAGGTCGGGCCGTTCGGCGCGCAGCACCGCGGCGACGGACTCGGCCCGCGCCCGCGACAGGGCGTCGTTCCGCGCGTCCGTCCCCAGGGCGTCGGTGTGCCCGTCGACGGCGACGGCGGCCTCGTCCGGGACGTCGTCCACGAGGTCCGCGAGCGCGGCGCTCGCCTCGGGCGACAGGGTGGACTCGTCGAACGCGAACAGCAGGTCGGCGGTGAGCACGACAACGGTCCCCTCCTCGTCCTCGCGCGTCGACTCCAGCGTCGTGGTGGCGTCGTCGGGACGGAGCACCAACGTCGGGTCGGCGGGCCGGAGGGTGAACGTGGCGTCCCGGTGCATGGCCCCGGTCACGGTGGCGGCGTCGACCCGGGCGTCGTCCTGCGCGAGCGCGGCCACGACGTCGTCGGGCAGCGGTGCGCCCGCGTCGTCCGCACCGGCGACCGCGCTCGGCGCGAGAGGTGCCGTGGCGGCCAGCACGAGGGTGGCGCCCGCGAGCGCGGCCGACCGCGCCACGCCGCGCGCCCGAGCCCCGGGGCGCGGTGCTCGCGGGGTGCTCACGCGTCGTCGTCCAGGTACGTGACCGTGACGTCCGTGAAGGCGGGCAACCCCTGGGCGGGCAGCACGTCGAGCGAGTCGACCCGTTCGGTGGGCGCGGGCAGCACGGCGTACGCCTCGACCGTGCCGTGGTTCGGGAAGCCGAACGTGATGTTCTCCAGCGGTGAGACGAGCATCGACCGGCGGCACTCGAGCTGCGCGAGACCGGCGTCGGTGACGCTCTCGGTGTCGGGCTGCCACGCGCCCTCGGTGCAGAACGGCCGGTAGGCGACGAGGTTCGCGGGGTCGGTCACGGTCGCGACGGGGTCGACACCCATGTCGTTGTAGCTCGCCGCCGCGTCGTCGGGCAGGTCGTCGTTGTCCCAGCGCAACGCCCACCGCAGCGTCATCGTCTCGTCCTGCACCTCCAGGGCACGCACCGTCACGGTGAGCTCGCCCCCCATCGGCGCGCCGCCGCCGGTCGGTGTCGCGAGGGTCTGCTCCGCGAGGACCGCGTCGGCGACGCGGGCCGTCGGTGCGTCGGTCCCGCCGGGACCGGGGTCGGCCGCCGCGCCGTCCGTGGCGGCGGCGCCGGGCGTCGCGTCCTGTGCCGCGCCGCCTCCGAACAGGCCGCAGCCCGACAGCGCGAGGACGGACACCGCGCAGAGTGCGGCGAGCGTCAGGTGCGTGCGGTTCATGATCCCCCGTGCATCCGTGGCCCCCGGACGGTCCGGGCGACGACCGGACCCTGCCACACGGCACCGGGCCCGCGGAACCCCTGCCGGATGGTGAGAACTACCCGCGGGACGGCGCGGCCAGGACGCGGTCGCGCAGCTCGCGGGCGGCCCGCTCCGGGTCGGGCGCCTGCGTGATCGCGCGGACGACGACGATCCGCGTCGCCCCCGTGTCGAGCACGGCGTCGAGGCGCTCGTGGTCGATCCCGCCGATCGCGAACCACGGGGTACGCGGCGCGGTCGCCGCGACGTCGCGCAGCAGGTCCAGCCCGACGGCCGCGCGGCCCGGCTTCGTCGGGGTCGCCCACAGCGGACCCACGCAGAAGTAGTCGACGTCCGCGTCGGCCTCCGCCTCGGCCGCCTGCTCCGCCGAGTGCGTCGACCGACCGACGACGGGCGACGGCCCGAGCAGCGAGCGCACCGCACCGACCGGCAGGTCGCGCTGGCCCATGTGGACGACCGGAGCCCCCGTCAGCCCCGCTACGTCCGCCCGGTCGTTGACCGCCCACAGCGCACCGTGCTCCCCCGCGACCCGCGCGACCACCCCCTGGAGCTCCAGCTCGCGCGCGACGTCCAGCGTCTTGTCACGCAGCTGCACCACGTCGACACCGCCCGCGAGCGCCGCGTGCAGGAAGTCCTCCAGGTCGCCCCGCTCCTCCCGCGCGTCGGTGCACAGGTAGAGGTGCGCGTCGGCGAGGCGGGCGCGGGCGTCGGTCATCAGGTCAGAAGTCGTCGTCACGCCGCCGACTGTACGACCCGGCTCGGCCGCCAGGTCACCGGTGTCTCATGGGCGGCCGTCGTCATCGTTCCTCGTCGACGCGGCGGCTCCTCGGGCCACGGAACGCGTAGAGAGCGGCGGCTACCGCGTCCGCCACGCCAAGGACTGCGGTCGGCGTGGCGAGCAGCAGGCCAGTGACCCAGCTCCCCGGCGCCGCGGTGACGAGCAGGACGAGGAACCCGAGCCCGAGGACGACGAGGCCGGCCGCGTCGCCGAGAACGACGACCCCGACGAGCCCGACGGTGAGCAGCGCGAGGAAAAGCCGAAGATCGACGACGACCCTGGGCGCTCTCACCACCTCACCGGCGAAAGTCGGGGCCAGGGTGAGCGCTGCGAGTGCGAGGATCACGGCGATGCGCGTGGGGCGGAGCCGTGGCTCGCGGACGAGTGTGGGGCTGAGCACGCCGAGCACTGCGTAGAGGGGCATTACGACCACGGCTGCAGCGAACACCACGACGAGCGATCGGACCGGGATCTGCTCCTGGAGCATCGGGATCGACACGAGCTCGGTGCGGCCGAGGTAGCCGATCACCGCGAGCGCGACGCACAGCGCTGTGGTCGCACGCCACCGGTGGGCGGTGAGGATGCTCACTACTCGCCGTACGCCCAGTCGGGCAGGGCGGATGCGTCGCACGCATCCAGCGCGTCGTAGGTCTGGAGGACGTCGTCGTCGACCAGGGCGCCTCGTCCGGCCCGGGCGTCCGACACCCACGAGGCAAGCCGCGCCTGTGCCACGAGAAGGTCCTCGGGCGGCATGTCCTCGAAGTACTCCGGGCACGCGGACGGTGTCGCGATGGTCGCGGCGACGTCCCAGCTCCCGAGACGGCCGTCGAGCACCGCGAACGGTTCCGCATGCAGCACACCCACCTCGCTGTCGGCGGTCCCGGGCCGCGGGGTGAACGAGTACCGTCCCGTGGTCGGAAGCCCCCGCTCCGCGAGGAACGCCCGCGCGTCAGCGATGTCGGCCTCGGCGATCCGCAGCAGCGCCGCGGAGTCCGGGGGTCCGCACACCTGTGTGTCGGCGCCGACACAGACCGGGTCGTCCGCGACCGGCCGGAGCCACGCCATCCGCGGATCCATGGTCGACAGCGTCCCTCCGGCGATGACCACCGCGACGCCCAGCGCTCCGGCGCCGTACCACCACCGTCGACGCACGGGTCCGAGACGTCCCACGGCGATGACGGCGCAGAGCGCTCCCACGGCGACGTTGACGACGATCATCGCGCTGTGCACCGTCGGGTCGGGCTCCATCCCGAATGCCGGCCCGGTCGCGCCGGGAGCCGCCATCAACCCCTCGACCCCGAAGGGAAGCAGCAGGATCGGAAGCACGTAGGCGAGTGACGCGGCGAGCGGTCCCGCCGCGAGGTTCGGGACGCACACTCCGACGGCGAGCCCGAACAGGGACGCAGCGGTCAGAGCCACGAGCCCGTGCACGAGCACCCACACCGGAACGTCGAAGCTTCCGACGACCGAGGCGGTCCGCACGGCGACGAAGGTCATCCCGGCCCCGAGCCCGACGAGCGCGGCACTCCACGGCACGGCCGCGAGCGCCAGGGCGCCCGCAACACCTTTGCGCGACGACGCGGACAGCAACCGCGCGGCACCCGTGAGCCTTCGCTGCACCACGAAGGCGATCACACCGGCCAGCACAGGAGCGACGACGATCGTCGACCCGGTCGCGCGGCTCGCCGCCCACAAGGACTGCCACTGCCACCCTGGGGTGCTGGAGAGGACGATGGCGAGCGTGAGCGCCGTGAACACGAGACACAGCACGGGACCGTGCGCGCGCACGAACCACAGTCGAAACGCCATGCCGTCACCCCTCCAGGGAGCCGAGCGAACGACTGCCGGACAGAATTGCGAGGAAGCCGGCCTCGGCGGAGCGCGCGGCATCGCCCGCGGGAGCGAGCCCCGCGAGCGCGTCGACCGTCCCGTCGAAGACGATCCGTCCGCCGTCGAGCACGAGCACACGGGACGCGAGGTCGCGGACGTCCTCCATGACATGGCTGCTCAACAGGACGGTTCCTTCGAGATCGGCGAGGAGGTTGACCATGGCGCGCCGCTGCTCGGGGTCGAGCCCTGTGCTCGGTTCGTCGAGCAACAGGTGTCGCGCTCCGGAAGCGATCGCCTGCGCGAGTCCGACACGGCGGACCATCCCCCCGGAGAGAGTCTTGATCCGTGAGTCGGCGCGATCGTCGAGCAGCACCCTCCGCACGGCATCACGCGCCGCAGTCCGAGCATCACGAGCGCGTGCGCCCCGCATCCAGGTGAGGTACTCGACGACCTCGACGACAGTCAGCGTCCCGGGGAAAACAGCGTGCTGGGGCATGAGCGCCACTGCGGGGAGCGCACGTCGGCGATCCCGGCGGGAGCCGTACAGCTCGGCACCACCGACCCGTACGGACCCCTTGCGCGGTTGCACTCCTCCGGCCGCGACGGACAGCAACGTGCTCTTGCCGGCGCCGTTGACACCGAGCAGCGCGTTGACGCCAGAATCCAGCTCGAGTCCGACGTCGACGAGCACGCCCCGGTCGCGGAACCCGTGGGTCACATGGTCGATCTCGATCATCGCGCGCCTCGCGCCCCGTTCGTCGTGCACGGCGGGAGCGACGGTTCCGACGGCCTCGCGAAGCCCGGCACCGCGAGTCCCAGCACCGGTACGCCCCCCTGCACCGGTCGCTGCACGGCGCACGGTAGCGCCCCGAGGACCGGGTGTCGAGAGGCGGCACCCTGATGCTGTCCCGCCACGCGAGAACGTCGTCGCGGAGCGGCGGCACGGTCTAGGCTGGCCCGAGCACGGGAGCCCCGCACGGGGCTGAGAGGGCGTCGGAGCCGACCGTCGAACCTGATCTGGGTCATGCCAGCGAAGGGAGCGCACATGCACCCCTCTGTCCTGCCGTCCGCGTCGTCGCGGGACGTCGTCATGGTCGGCGGCGGCATCGTCGGCCTGGCGGTCGCGTGGCGCGCGGCGCGGTCCGGCGCGAGCGTGACGGTCCTCGACCCGTCACCGGGCGGCGGTGCGACGCACGCCGCGGCAGGCATGCTCGCGCCCGTCACCGAGGCGGACTTCGGGGAGGACGAGGCGCTGCGCCTGCACCTCGCCGGTGCGCGCGCGTGGCCGGGGTTCGCCGCCGACCTGGAGGCCGCGACGGGTCGGGACGTGGGGCTGCGGACGGCGGGCACGCTCACCGTCGCGTACGACACCGACGACCTCGCGCTGCTGCGCCGTGTCCTCGCGCTGCACGCAGCGCACGGCCTCGACTCCGCCGAGCTGACCCTCGCCGACGCGCGACGGCGCGAGCCGCACCTCGGGCAGCGCGTCGCGGGGGCCGCGTGGGCGCCGCACGACCATGCCGTCGACCCGCGCGCGACGCACGCCGCGCTCCTGGCGGCGCTGGCCGCGGAGGCGGGGGTCGCCGTCGTGCACCGCGCCGCGACCGGCGTGGTGCGGGACGCGGCAGGGCGCGTCACCGGCGTGCCCGACGACGCGGGTCACGTCCACCGGGCCGGTGCGGTCGTGGTCGCGGCGGCCTGGGAGACGGGCGGGCTGCTCGCGGGCGTTCCGGAGGTGCGGGTGCCGACGCGTCCTGTGAAGGGGCAGACGCTGCGGCTCGACGCCGGGCCGGACCTCGCGCTGGAGCACGTCGTGCGGGGCGTCGTGCAGGGGCGGCCGGTGTACGTGGTGCCGCGCTCCCCCGTCCCGGCCGGGTCGGGATCGGGCTCCGCCGGGCACCGCGAGGTCGTCCTCGGCGCGACGACGGAGGAGAACCCCGACGACCGTCGCGCCACCGCGGGCGGCGTGTTCGCCCTCCTGCGCGACGCCCGCGCGCTGCTTCCCGGCATCGACGAGGCCGCGCTCGTCGAGGTGACGCCCCGCGCCCGGCCCGCGACGCCCGACAACCTGCCCGTGATCGGCCCCACCGCGGTTCCGGGCCTGCACGTCGCCGCCGGCCACGGCCGCAACGGCATCCTGCTCGCACCGCTCACCGCGGACGCCGTCGTCGCGGGCCTCACCGGTTCCCCGTCCACCGCCCGGTCCGAGGATCTCGCCCACGCGCTGGCCGTGGCCGACCCGGCCCGCTTCGGCGCCGAACCCCGGGTTGTGCGGCACGTCGACCGTCCTGTGCCGAACAACCCGGGGTTCGCGACAGCGACCGACCCCGCCACGACCGGAAGGTGAACCCCGTGACCGCACCGACCACCGCGACCGCGCTCGTCAACGGCGAGCCGTACCCGCTCGACGGCGACGTCGGCGTCGAGGACCTCGTCGCCGCGCTCGTCCCGACCTACGTGACCGACGGCACGCCGCAGGGCGTCGCCGTCGCCGTCAACGACGCCGTCGTGCCGCGCGGCACGTGGGGGAGCACCACTGTCGCGCCCGGCGACCGCGTCGAGATCGTCACCGCCGTCCAGGGCGGCTGAGGAGGAACCATGAGCGTCACCGAGCACGACCCCGCGACCCGGCCCGCGCCGTCGGGCACGCCCGACCCGCTCGTCGTCGCCGGCACGACGATCGGGTCCCGTCTCGTCTTGGGGACGGGCGGCGCGGCGAACCTGCTCACGCTCGAGGACGCCCTCGTCGCGTCCGGCACCGCCCTGACGACGGTCGCGATGCGGCGCGTCGCGGTGCGGGCGGGCGGCGAGGGGTCGGACGACGCGGGGATCTGGGGCCTGCTCGACCGGCTCGGCATCCGCGCGCTGCCGAACACCGCGGGCTGCTTCTCGGTGCGCGAGGCCGTGCTCACCGCGCACCTCGCGCGCGAGGCGTGCGGCACGGAGTGGGTCAAGCTCGAGGTGATCGCCGACGACGTCACGCTCTTGCCCGACCCCGTCGGCCTCGTCGAGGCGGCCGACCAGCTCGTGCGTGACGGGTTCGTCGTGCTGCCCTACACGAACGACGACCCGATCCTCGCGCGCCGCCTCGAGGACGTCGGCTGCGCGGCCGTCATGCCGCTCGGCGCACCCATCGGCACGGGGCTCGGCATCCTCAACCCGCGCAACATCGAGGCCATCGCGGCGTCCGCGCGCGTCCCGGTCGTCCTCGACGCGGGGATCGGGACGGCGTCGGACGCGGCGCTCGCGATGGAGCTCGGGTGCGACGGCGTGCTGCTCGCCACGGCGGTGACGCGCGCGGCCGACCCGGTGCGCATGGCCCGTGCGATGCGCCTCGCCGTCGAGTCCGGTCGTCTCGCCGCGGGTGCGGGTCGTATCCCCCGGCGCGAGGGAGCCCTCGCGAGCTCGTCCCCGCAGGGGCGCCTCGACCTCGCCCTGTAGCGGCCCGCGGTACTACCTCGCGGGGCCGGGGGCCTGCGTCGGCGAGGTGGTCGACAGCTCGGCGAGCAGGGCGGGGACGCCGCCCGTGACGGAGCGGGCGTCGAGGCCCGCCGCGCGCGCGACGTCGGCGACGCGGGCAGAGCGGGCGCCCACGGCGCACACCACCAGCACCGGCCGGTCCGACGGCAGGGAGCCGAGGACGTCCGGCGCCGCGGCGCCGAGGAACGCACCGCTCGGGACGAGCGTCGCCCCGGGCACCGGTCGCGCCTGCGCCTCCCAGTCCTCCCGCACGTCCAGCAGGAACGGCCTGCCCGACGCCGCGCCGTCGCCCCCGAGCAGCGTCGCGGCCTCGCGCGCGCTCACCTCGGACGACGCGGGCGTTGCCGGGACGAGGCCGCAGAACGAGGCGTACGCGTCGTCGCCCGCGAGGAGCGCCGTGACGGGCTCGCGCGTCGGGTCGGGACGCACGGCGAGCTGGCGCCAGGAGAGGTCGAGGGAGTCGTACACGGCGAGCCAGCCGAACAGGCTCGTGCCCGCACCGGTGACGAGCTTGATCGCCTCGGTCGCCATGACGGACCCGACCGTGCCGCACATCGCGCCGAGCACGCCGCCCGTCGCGCAGTCCGGCGCCGCGCCCGGGGGCGGGGGCACGGGGAACACGTCGCGGTAGGTGACGCCGCGCGCCTCGGGGGCGGGGGCGCCGTCGGGCATCGGTCCGCCCCCGCACGGCGCGTACCGCGGTCGTCCCCAGAAGACGCTGACCTGTCCCTGGAAGCGGTAGATGGACCCCCACACGACGGGCAGGCCCAGCACCTCGGCGGCGTCGGAGACGAGGTAGCGGGTGGGGAAGTTGTCGGCGCCGTCGAGCACGACGTCGTAGCCGCGCAGCACGTCGAGGGCGTTGTCGGCGTCGAGCCGCACCGCGTGCTCGACGACCCGCACGTGCGGGTTGACGTCCGCGATCGCGTCGCGCGCCGAGTCGACCTTGCGGCGACCGACGTCGGCCCCGCCGTGGATCACCTGACGCTGGAGGTTGGACGTGTCGACGACGTCGTCGTCCACGATCCCGACCGTGCCGACCCCCGCGGCCGCGAGGTAGAGCAGCGCGGGGCTGCCGAGACCGCCCGCGCCGACGACGAGCACGCGCGCGGCCGCGAGGCGACGCTGCCCCTCGGGCCCGATCCCGGGCAGCGCGAGGTGGCGGGCGTAGCGCTCCGTCTCGGCCGCGGTCAGCGCGGGCCCGGGCGCGACGAGCGGCGCGAGCGGGGGCGGGTGCGCGGCACCGGTCACGACGCGTACCGCTCCTCCAGGGCCGAGAGCGTGGTCTGCGCCTCGGCGTGGACCTTCTTCTCCAGCACGAACGACATGACGGGCACGACCCCGGCGAACACCATGGTCGCGAGGCGGCCCCAGCCCCAGCGCATCTTCGTCCACAGGTCGAGGACCGTCACGAGGTACACGACGTAGATCCAGCCGTGCGCGAACGGGATCCACTCGACGAACCGGATGACGGGCTCGACGTCGACGAACGCGCCGACCACGTACTTGACGATCATCTCGACGCACAGGACGAGCAGCATCACACCGGTGATGATCGCGAGGACGCGGTAGCGGGCGAGCGCGCCGCGCGCCTTGCGGACCGCGGTGCGCACCGCCTCCCCGCTCGGCGCGGCCGTCGTGGTGGCGGGGTCCTGGGTGGTCATGCGTGGGTGTTCCTCACCTCGTGCGCCCGTGCGGTGGCGATCGGAATGGCGATCGGCGTGGCGATCGGCGTGGTGATCGTCACCACGCGGGCGGCTTAAACCGTGGCTCCGTGTCGGATGCCGAACCTAGGGTAGAACACCGTGCGACCCCTCCCCCTGCCCGACCCGGGCACCCCCGACCTGCGCGGCCCCACCCGGTACCTGGCGTGGCTCGCAGGGCGTCAGCGCGCCGTGCTGACCGGCGCGGTGCTGCTCGGGCTCGTGAGCTTCGCGTGCCAGGCGCTCCAGCCGTACATGCTCGGCCGGGCGCTCGACGAGGGGCTCGCCTCCGGGTTCGGCGCGGACCTGTGGCGCTGGGCCGGGCTCCTGCTCGCCCTCGGCGCCGGGATCGTCGTCTCGGGGGTCCTGCAGCACCGCCTCGACATCGCGTGCTGGCTGCGCTCCGCGCTCACCACCTCCCAGCTCGTCGGCGACGTCACGGCACGCTCCGGCGACGCCATCACCGAGGAGCTGCCCACCGGGGAGGTCGTGTCGACCGTCGCGAGCGACGCGATGCGCGTCGGCCAGCTCTTCGCCCTCGCGGGCCAGTTCCTCGGCGCGCTCGGCGCCTACGTCGTGGTCGCCGTCGTCATGCTGTCGACGTCGGTGGAGCTCGGCCTCGTGGTCGTGCTCGGACTGCCCGCCGTCGCGGCCGTGCTCGCGCTCCTCGTCAAGCCGCTGCAGCGCCGCCAGGCCGCGCAGCGCGAGGCCCAGGGACGGCTCACGACCCTCGGCGCGGACACCGTCTCCGGCCTGCGGATCCTGCGCGGCATCGGCGGCGAGTCCGTCTTCGCGGCGCGCTACGCCCGCCAGTCCCAGACGGTCCGCGCCGCCGGCGTCCGCGTCGCGCACACCCAGGCCCTCCTCGACGCGCTCCAGGTGCTCCTGCCCGGCCTGCTCGTCGTGGTCGTCGTGTGGCTCGGCGCCACGAAGGCGCTCGCCGGCGAGATCACGCCCGGCCAGCTCGTCGCCTTCTACGGCTACGCCGCGTTCCTCGGGTGGCCGCTGCAGATCGCCACGCAGATGCTCAACGTCGCGACGCGCGCGCACGTCGCCGCGCGCAAGATCGTCACGGTGCTCTCCGTCGAGCCCGCAGCAGGCGCGACCCCGGCGACCGCGCCCATGCCGCCCGCCGGGTCGCCCCTGGTCGACGAGACGTCGGGGCTCGTGCTCGAGCCCGGCCGTGTCGTCGCGCTCGTGTCCGTCGACCCGGACGCGTCGGCCGCCGTCGCGACGCGCCTCGGACGGTTCGACGACGCCGCCGAGGCCGCCACGCCGGTCCGCCTCGGCGTGACCCTCCTCGCCGACCTGGACAAGGCCGCGCTCCGGCGCCGGGTCGTCGTCGCCGAGGCCACCCCCCAGCTCTTCTCGGGCGCCCTGCGCGACGAGCTCGACCCGCGCGGCGTCGCGACCGAGGACGACGTCCTCGCCGCCGTCCGCACCGCCGACGCGCACGACGTCCTCGACTCCGTGCCCGACGGGCTCGCGGGCGAGCTTCCCGAGAAGGGACGGTCGCTCTCCGGGGGCCAGCGGCAGCGCGTCGCGCTCGCGCGGGCGCTCCTCACCGAGCCGGAGATCCTCGTGCTCGTCGAGCCCACGAGCGCCGTCGACGCCCACACCGAGGCCCGGGTCGCCGCCCGGCTCGCGGACGTCCGGCGCGGCCGCACCACCCTCGTCGTCACCGCGTCGCCGCTCGTCCTCGAGCACGTCGACGAGGTCCTGCTCCTCGAGGACGGGGTCGTGACCGCACGCGGCACGCACCGCGACCTCGTCGCGCGCGCCCACGCCCCGGGCACCTGCCCCGAGGACGACGCCGCGCGCTACCTGCGCGTCGTCGGCCGCACCCTCGACGACGACGCCCCGCTCGCCCCCGTCGGCGCCCCGGCCGCCGCGGAAGGAGACCGCCCGTGAAGCTCCCCGTCGCTGACGGCCCCGCCGTCCGGGTCGCCGCCCGCCGCCTCGTCACGCGCCACCGCCGCACCTTCGCGCTCGTCGCGGTGCTGCACACCCTCGCGGCCGTCGCCGGTCTCGTCGTGCCCTGGCTCCTCGGCCGCCTCGTCGACGCCGTCACCGAGGGCACCACGTCGCAGTACGTGACGACGGTCGTCGCCGTCGGCGCGGGTGCCGTCGTCGTGCAGGCCGTGCTGCGCCGCTACGCCCAGGACGTGTCGATGGTCTTCGGCGAGACCGTGTTCGCCGAGCTCCGCGAGGACCTCCTGGACACCGTGACCACCCTGCCGGTGTCCACGGTGGAGCGCGCCGGGACCGGCGACCTCGTCGCGCGCACCACGAACGACGTCGACCGGATCCAGCACGCCGTGCGCTTCGGGGTCCCGCAGCTCCTCGTCGCCGTCGTCACGCTCGTGCTCACCGTCGTCGCGTCCGTCCTCGTCGCCCCGCTCGTCGCGCTCGCCCTCTTCGTCGGCGTGCCCCTGCTCGTCGTCGTCGCGCGCTGGTACCTGCGCCGCGCACCCGCCGGGTACCAGCGCGAGGCCGCCGCGTACGCGACCCTCAACGGCACCATCACGGAGAACGTCGAAGGTGCCCGCACGGTCGACGCGCTCTCCCTGACCGAACGACGGCGCGCCCGGGTGCGGGCCGACCTCACCGAGGCGTTCCAGGCCGAGCGGTACACCCTCGGACTGCGCACCGTCCTCTTCCCCGGGATCGACACCGCCATCGCCATCGCGCCCGTCGCCGCGCTCGTGTGGGGCACGTGGCTGCTCTCGCAGGGCCAGACCACCCTCGGCGCCGTCGCGACCGTCACCACGTACGCCTTCCAGCTCGCCGGGCCCGTATGGAACCTCATCTTCTGGCTCGACGAGATCCAGGTCGCCGCCGCGTCGTACGCGCGCATCGTCGGGGTCTCGCTCGTCCCGGGCGACCGCGAGGTGTCGGGCGAGTCACCCGCCGACGACCGTCTCGTCGCGCGGGACGTCGAGTACGCCTACCGCGAGGGCCACCCCGTGCTGCACGGCGTCTCGCTCGACCTCGCCCCGGGCGAGCGGCTCGCCGTCGTCGGCCCGTCGGGCGCGGGCAAGTCGACGCTCGGGCGCATGCTCGCGGGCATCCACCCGCCCAGGGCCGGGTCGGTCCGCGTCGGCGGCGTGCCCCTCGTCGACCTGCCGCTCGAGGACCTGCGGCGCCAGGTCGCGCTCGTCACCCAGGAGCACCACGTCTTCGTCGGGACGCTCGCGGAGAACCTGCGGCTCGCCGACGTCGACGCGTCCGACGACGCGCTGCTCGCCGCGCTCGACGCGGTCGACGCGCACGCCTGGGCGCTGGCGCTGCCCGACGGACTGGAGACCGTCGTCGGGTCGGGCGGCCACACCCTCACCCCCGCGCAGGCGCAGCAGGTCGCGCTCGCCCGCCTCGTCCTGCTCGACCCGCACACCCTCGTGCTCGACGAGGCGACGTCGCTCCTCGACCCGCGGGCGGCCCGACACCTGGAGCGGTCGCTCAACGCCGTGCTGTCCGGCCGCACCGTCGTCGCGATCGCGCACCGGCTCCACACCGCGCACGACGCCGACCGCGTCGCCGTGGTGGACGCCGGTCGGATCGCCGAGATCGGGCCGCACGACGAGCTCGTCGCGGCCGGCGGGGACTACGCGCGGCTGTGGGAGTCCTGGCAGCAGGAGTAGCCGGACGCAGCGGTGCCCGGCCGTCGCGAGGCGACGACCGGGCACCGTGCTGCGGGTGTGTCAGACGATCCGGCAGTCGACCGACACGGACGGCTTCGCGCTGCTCGCCGCGGTGTACGCCGAGTAGGTGCCGGTGCGGCCCGTGCGGATGGAGACCACCGCGCCGTTGGAGGACTGGGTGGACTTCGTGACGCCGTTGACGGTCAGGCTGACGTGGAACGTCGCCGACGCCGTGACGACGGCGTAGCGGCCGTTCGGGCACGCGAACGAGCCGGTCTTCGTCCCGGCGCTGGCGGCCGTGGCGGGGACGACGGCGAGGCCGATCGCGAGGACGCCCGCGGTGAGGGGCGCGAGGAGCTTCTTCATGGTGGTGGTTTCCTTCCGGTGGTGCGATGACCGCGACCGTCGTCGGGCGCGGGGTCCGGTGGTGACGCGGCAGGGACGGCTGCAGGGAGCCCTGGTCACGGTGAGAGACCTGGCGCCCGAGGGTTCTGCCGGTCTGGCTCACGCGGGTCGTCGGCGACCGTCGTGCGAGCCGTGGGATGTGTCGACCTGCGGCTGCCTCCCCCTCCCCCAGTCGGGGAGGCAACCGCAGGTGGCTGGTGGCGGGCGCCTGCCCGTCGTCCTCAGCGGTACGGCGAGGACGTCAGAAGCAGACGACGCTGATGGAGACGGAGCTGTCGGTCGAGGACGCCTTCGCGGTGCCCTTGCCGTCGTAGTCGTAGAGCGTGACCGCGGCGCCGGCGCTGTTCCGCGCGGACCGGGTGGTGCCGTTGACCGTGAGGCTCACGTTGGTCGGCGCGGAGGCCGTGATCCTCGCGTCACGGGTGCCGCAGTCGTAGGTCCTCGACTTCGTCGCCGCGCTGGCGCCCGCAGCCGGCACGACGATGAGACCGATGGTCAGGGCCGCTGCGGCGAGCGGTGCAAGACGCTTCTTCATGTGTTCCCCCAGCTGTGCTGTTCTCGTCGGACGACGTCGACCGACGGACAAATCGGGCCGAGTTGCCCGACGTGGAATAAGAGTGGAGCCCGGACATACCCACCCGCCAGTCCCATATCACGGACTGAGACAGGACTTCTGCCAATCTCGCGCGGGCGCGCCGCGCCCTGTCACGGACCGGCAGGGGCCGCCGGGAACCGCGCTCGGTCAGCCGGGCTCAGGGCCGACGGTCGGCGGCGGGACGACGCTCCTCGTCCGCGAGCGCCTCGGCCGCGAGGTCGTCCAGGTCGACGATGCCCTTGCGGCCGGACGCCTCGTCGCGCACGAGGCGCAGCCACAGGAGAACGGCGAACCCGCCGAACACCCACCACTGGAGGGCGTAGAAGAGGTTCTGGAGGTTGAGCCCGGTGCCGCCCTCGATGGTGGGGCGCGGGAGAGCCGCGGGGCCGCCGTCGGACACGGGGACCTGCTCCGGGTCGGAGGAGATGAGGACGAGGTAGCCGGAGTAGGACGGGCCGCCCCAGAGGTTGACGAGCTCGCCGGTGGCGACGGCGTCGGTCTGGCCCGTGGGGAGGTCGGCCTCCCCGGCCGCCTCGGAGGCCTGGAGGTAGCCGGTGAGCCGCACGGTGCCCTCCGGGGGTGCGAGCGCCCGGGCGTCGTCCGGCGACGCGACCCAGCCACGGACGACCGGGAGGACGGGCGACCCGGACAGGTCCGCCCAGGAGCTGCCGCCGGTGCCGTCGTCGGAGACGCGCAGGGGCGTGAGGACGAGGTAGCCGACCTCGCCGTCGAGCACGCGGTCGGCGACGAGGAGCTGCCCGTCGGCGTCGTACTCCCCCTCGACCCACGCCTGCCGCCCGACGAGCTCGCCGGGGAAGGTGGACTGCGGGGGCAGGAGGACGCCGAGGCCCTCGGGCCCTGCCGCCTCCTCCTCGGCGGCCTCCTGCTGGGCGGCGAGCTCGGCGCGCTGCTGCGCGCGGTCGAGCTGCCAGACGCCGAGCCGGGCGCACACCATGGCGGCGGCGAGGAAGAGCAGGAGCAGCCCGATCATGCGGGGCTGGCGGACGACCGCCCAGAACGGACGACGGTCGACGGGCTCGGGCACGGCCCTACGGTAACCGGGCGGGGGGCCGCGCCGGGAATCCGCGCGGCGGGGTGCGGGTGCCCGCGCGGTGGGACCTTCGGCCCTTTCTGCCCCTGCCGTCGCACGTCACACCGCCGTCGGGCCCCGACCCTCGTGCAGCGCCCGGGCTCATGGGGTTGTATGAAGCCGTAGTCGTTCACGAACCCTTCCCCGCAGGAGCGTGAGATGAGCACGACCACGGACACCACCACCGCCTGGCGCCGCGACGCGGCCACCCCCCTCGACGAGGACACGCTGCGACGCGTCGACGCCTGGTGGCGCGCCGCGAACTACCTGTCCGTCGGCCAGATCTACCTGCTCGCGAACCCGCTGCTGCGGACCCCGCTGAGCCGCGACGACGTGAAGCCTCGCCTGCTGGGCCACTGGGGCACCACGCCGGGCCTGAACTTCCTCTACGCGCACCTCAACCGGGCGATCGCGCAGCGCGGCCAGTCGACGATCTACGTCGCAGGGCCGGGGCACGGCGGCCCTGGCCTCGTCGCGAACACGTACCTGGAGGGGACGTACTCGGAGGTCTACTCCGACGTCACCCAGGACGCCGAGGGCATGCGCCGCCTGTTCCGCCAGTTCTCCTTCCCGGGAGGCATCCCGAGCCACGTCGCGCCCGAGACCCCCGGGTCGATCCACGAGGGCGGCGAGCTCGGGTACGCGCTGTCGCACGCGTACGGCGCGGCGTTCGACAACCCCGACCTGCTCGTCGCGGCGGTGGTGGGCGACGGCGAGGCGGAGACCGGGCCGCTCGCCACGAGCTGGCACTCGAACAAGTTCGTCAACGCGCGCAGCGACGGCGTGGTGCTGCCGATCCTCCACCTCAACGGGTACAAGATCGCCAACCCGACGGTGCTCGCGCGCATCAGCGACGACGAGCTGCGCGACCTCATGGTCGGCTACGGGCACACGCCGTACTTCTTCACGGGCGGCTTCGACGGCGAGGACCACGCCGAGGTGCACCGCCGCTTCGCGGCCCTGCTCGACGAGGTGCTCGACCACATCGCGCGCATCAAGGCGGAGGCGCACGAGGGCAGCGACGAGCGTCCGGCGTGGCCCATGATCGTGTTCCGCACGCCGAAGGGCTGGACGTGCCCGCCCGAGATCGACGGCAAGAAGACCGAGGACTCGTGGCGCGCGCACCAGGTGCCGCTGTCGAGCGCGCGCGACACCCCGGAGCACCTGCAGGTGCTCAAGACCTGGCTGGAGTCCTACGGCGCCGACGAGCTGTTCGACGACGACGGTCGCCTCGACCCGGACGTCGCCTCCCTCGCTCCGGCCGGGGAGCTGCGGATGAGCGCGAACCCGCACGCGAACGGCGGCCTGCTCCTGAGGGACCTGCGCCTGCCGGACTTCCGCGACTACGCCGTCGACGTCGCGGCGCCGGGCAGCCACGTCGCCGAGGCGACGCGCGTCCTCGGGCAGTGGCTCAACGACGTGGTGCGGCTCAACCCGGACAACTTCCGCATCTTCGGGCCGGACGAGACGGCGTCGAACCGGCTGCAGGCCGTCTACGAGACGACGGACAAGCAGTGGAACGCCGACTTCTACGGGCCCGACGTCGACGAGCACCTCGCGCGCGCGGGTCGCGTCATGGAGATGCTCAGCGAGCACCAGTGCCAGGGATGGCTGGAGGGCTACCTCCTCACGGGGCGGCACGGCCTGTTCACGAGCTACGAGGCCTTCATCCACATCGTCGACTCGATGTTCAACCAGCACGCGAAGTGGCTCAAGGTCACGAACCACATCCCGTGGCGCCGCCCGGTCGCGAGCCTCAACTACCTGCTGTCGAGCCACGTGTGGCGCCAGGACCACAACGGGTTCAGCCACCAGGACCCGGGCTTCATCGACCACGTCGTGAACAAGAAGGCGGAGATCGTCCGCGTCTACCTGCCGCCGGACGCGAACACGCTGCTGTCCACGTACGACCACTGCCTGCGTTCGCGCCAGTACGTCAACGTCGTCGTGGCGGGCAAGCAGCCCGCGCCGCAGTTCCTGTCCATGGACGACGCGATCGCGCACTGCACGCGCGGCCTCGGCATCTGGGAGTGGGCGGGCACCGAGGTCGAGGGCGAGGACCCGGACGTCGTGCTGGGGTGCGCGGGCGACGTCCCGACGCTGGAGGTGCTCGCCGCGGCGGACATCCTGCGCACGCGCCTGCCCGACCTCAAGGTGCGCGTCGTGAACGTCGTGGACCTCATGCGTCTGCAGGACGAGCACGAGCACCCGCACGGTCTGTCGGACAAGGACTTCGACACGCTGTTCACCGCGGACAAGCCGGTGATCTTCAACTACCACGGCTACCCGTGGCTCATCCACCGCCTCACCTACCGCCGCACCAACCACGGCAACATCCACGTGCGCGGGTACAAGGAGGAGGGCACCACGACGACGCCCTTCGACATGGCGATGCTCAACGACATCGACCGGTACCACCTCGTCATCGACGTCATCGACCGCGTCCCGTCCCTGCGCTCGCGGTACGCGGGGCTGCGGCAGGAGATGGTCGACGCGCGGCTCGCCGCCCGGCAGTGGACGCGCGAGCACGGCGAGGACATCCCCGAGGTGCGGGACTGGGTCTGGCCGGACGTCGGCGAGACCGGCACCGAGGAAGGCGGCCCGCAGTACAACGGCGCCGTGCAGGACACAGGAGGAGACAACGAGTGAGCGTTCCCGCTCGCAGCATCTACATCGCCTCGCCCGAGGGCGAGACCGGCAAGTCCACGATCGCGCTCGGGGTCCTCGACCTGCTGGCCCGCAAGGTCCAGCGGGTCGGGGTCTTCCGGCCGGTCACCCGCTCGGCGGGGCCTGACGTCCAGGACTACGTGCTGGAGCTGCTCCTCGCGCACGACGGCGTCGACCTCACGGCCGAGCAGGCCATCGGCGTCACGTACGACGACGTGCACGCCGACCCGGAGGCCGCGCTGTCGCGCATCGTGACCCGCTACCACGAGGTCGCGAGCGTGTGCGACGTCGTCGTCGTCGTGGGGACGGACTACACGGACGTGGCCGGGCCCACCGAGCTGTCGTTCAACGCGCGCGTCGCCGCGAACCTCGGCGCCCCCGTACTCCTCGTCGTCTCCGGCAAGGGTCGCACGCCCGACGCCGTGGGGAACCTCGTGGAGGTGAGCGTCGCCGAGCTGCGCTCCCAGCACGCGCAGCCCATCGGCGTCGTCGCGAACCGGGTGGAGCCGGGCGACCTCGACGCGGTGCGGTCGATGCTCGCCACGCTCGGACCCGACGGCGCCCCCACCGGTCCTGCGAGCACCGGGCCGACGGCGGAGCGCGCCCGGGCGGACCTGCCCGGCTGGGCGGTGCCCGAGGACCCGTTCCTCGACGCGCCCACCGTGCGGGCCCTCATGGAGGCCGTCGGCGGCGAGCTCGCCTTCGGCGAGGAGGAGCTGCTGTCGCGCGAGGCCACCGACCTGCTCGTCGGCGCGATGTCGTTCGAGCACCTGCTCGACCGCCTCACCGACGGGGCCGTGGTCATCACCCCCGGCGACCGTGTGGACATCCTCATCGGGCTGCTCGCCGCGCACTCCGCCGCCGGCTTCCCGTCGCTCGCCGGGGTCATCCTCAACGGTGGCTTCTTCCCGCCCGAGTCCACGGCGCGCCTCGTCGCCGACCTCGACCCGAGCCTGCCGATCATCCGCACGGGGCTCGGCACGTTCCGGTCCGCGAGCGCCGCCGCGCAGGCCCGCGGCCGGGTGACGAAGGACGCGCAGCGCAAGGTCGACACGGCCCTCGCGCTGTTCGAGCAGAGCATCGACGGGGCGGCGCTCCTCGCCGGCCTCGACGTGCCGCGCCCGGAGGTCGTCACGCCGCTCATGTTCGAGTACGAGCTGCTGTCGCGCGCCCGCGCCGACCGCAAGCACGTCGTGCTGCCCGAGGGCGACGACGACCGCATCCTGCGCGCCGCCTCGACCCTGCTGGGACGCCAGGTCGCCGAGCTGACGATCCTCGGCGACGAGCCGCGGGTGCGGGCGCGCGCGGCCGAGCTCGGGCTCGACATCGACGCCGCGCACGTCGTCAGCCCGCACGACCCGCAGCTCGTCGAGCGGTTCGCGGCCGAGTACGCGCGCCTGCGCGCCCACAAGGGCGTCTCGCTCGACGAGGCCCGGGAACGGGTCCAGGACGTGTCGTACTTCGGCACGATGATGGTCCACCTGGGGCTCGCCGACGGCATGGTCTCCGGCGCACGGCACACCACGGCGCACACCATCAAGCCGTCGTTCGAGATCATCAAGACGCAACCGGGCGTGTCCGTCGTGTCGTCCGTGTTCCTCATGTGCCTGGAGGACCGGGTGCTCGTGTACGGCGACTGCGCCGTCATCCCGGACCCGACCGCGGAACAGCTCGCCGACATCGCCATCTCGTCGTCCGCGACGGCCGCGCAGTTCGGCGTCGACCAGCGCGTGGCGATGCTCTCGTACTCGACGGGCGAGTCCGGCTCGGGGGCCGACGTCGACAAGGTGCGCCGCGGCACCGCGCTCGTGCGCGAACGCCGACCCGACCTGTTCGTCGAGGGCCCCATCCAGTACGACGCCGCCGTCGACGCGTCCGTCGCGGCCTCGAAGATGCCGGGGTCCGACGTCGCGGGCCGCGCGACCGTGTTCATCTTCCCCGACCTCAACACGGGCAACAACACGTACAAGGCGGTGCAGCGCTCGGCCGGCGCGGTCGCCGTCGGGCCCGTGCTGCAGGGGCTCAACAAGCCCGTGAACGACCTCTCGCGCGGCGCGCTCGTGCAGGACATCGTCAACACCGTCGCCATCACCGCGATCCAGGCCCAGACCCCCTCGACCACGACGACGCCCGGAGCCACGTCATGACGATCCTGCCCGAGGGCGAGCGCCCCAACCCCTACAGCGCGTACGGGGCGCACGGCTCGGTCCTCGTCCTGAACTCCGGCTCGTCGTCGCTCAAGTACCAGCTCGTCAACCCCGTCGGCGGCGAGGCCATCGCCGCGGGCACCATCGAGCGCATCGGCGAGGACTCCGGCATCGTCAAGCACCGGTTCGCCGGCAACACGACGACCCGCGAGCAGCCCGTCCCCGACCACGGCGAGGCCCTGCGCATCGCCCTCGGCCTCTTCGACGAGGTCGGGCCGGACCTCGCCGACGCCGACGTGTACGCCGTGGGGCACCGGGTCGTGCACGGTGGCGCCGTCTTCTCCCAGCCCGTCCTCGTCGACGACGACGTGGTGCGCCAGATCGACGACCTCTCCCCCCTCGCCCCGCTGCACAACCCGCCGAACGTCACCGGCATCCGCGTCGCTCGCGAGCTCCTGCCCGACGTGCCGCACGTCGCCGTCTTCGACACCGCGTTCTTCTCCACCCTGCCCGACGCCGCAGCCACCTACGCGCTCGACCGCGGCGTCGCCGCCGAGCACGGCGTGCGCCGCTACGGCTTCCACGGGACGAGCCACCAGTACGTCTCCGGCAAGGTCGCGCGCGTCCTCGGGCGACGCGTCGAGGGCCTCAACACCATCGTGCTGCACCTCGGCAACGGGGCGTCCGCCTCCGCGGTGCGCGGCGGCGTCGCCGTCGACACGTCCATGGGCATGACCCCGCTCGAGGGCCTCGTCATGGGCACCCGCACCGGCGACATCGACGCGGCCGTCGTGTTCCACCTCGCCCGCAACGCCGGAATGAGCATCGACGACATCGACGCGCTGTTCAACAAGCGCTCCGGCGTCAAGGGCCTGTCCGGCGTCAACGACTTCCGCGAGCTGCGCCGCCTCATCGACGCCGGGGACGACGACGCCCGCACCGCCTTCGACGTCTACATCCACCGCCTGCGCAAGTACGTCGGCGCCTACCACGCCGTCCTCGGCCGCGTCGACGTCGTCGCCTTCACCGCGGGCGTCGGCGAGCACGACGCCGCCGTCCGCGCCGCCGTCGTCGACGGCCTCGAACCCCTCGGCCTCGCCGTCGACCCGGACCGCAACGCCGTCGACAGCGGCGAGCCGCGCGTCATCTCCCCCGACTGGACCAGCACCCTCGTCATGGTCGTCCCCACCCAGGAGGAGCTCGCCATCGCCCGCCAGTGCGTCGAGGTGGTCGAGGGCGGGCGTCCCGCGTCCTGACGCCGACGCCGTTGCGGGTTCGCGCGTCTTCGGCGAGGTCCGGTCCGGTCCGAGTCACGGTCACCTCCGCGGTGGGTCCGGGGGGTGCTGCCGGATCTTCCCTCCGCGCCGCTCGTCCCTCGCGTCGCTCCCGCCAAGCCCTCCACGATCCGGCAGCACCCCCCGGACCCACCGCTCCCCGTCGTCTCGCCTGGTCCTCCACGACCCGGCAGCCCCGGGACCCACCGCTCGCCGTCGTCCCGCCTGATCCGCCACGACCAGGCAGCAACCCCGGACCCACCGCTCGCCGTCGTCTCGCCTGGTCCGCCACGGCACCACGACGGACAGCCGCTCCCCGCGCGTGCTGCGGCGCAGCGATGCGCGGGGGCTGTCGGCGCGCGAGGGCTGAGGTGAGGTCCGTGCGAGACGCCGGGGTGGGGTGGAGGGGGCG
>NZ_JAJBZH010000003.1:435386-487452 GCF_020551945.1 Cellulosimicrobium marinum
CCCCCCCCCCCCCCCCCCCCCACCCCGGCACCCCAGACCCCAAGAACCCCAGAACCCCAGAACCCCAGAACCCCGCACGGTGGCATGCTCGGGGGCGTGACCGTCTACGTCGACCCGCCCGCGTGGCCCGCGCACGGGACGCTCTTCAGCCATCTGGTGTCCGACACGTCGCTCGTGGAGCTGCACGCCCTCGCCGAGGTGATCGGGCTGAGCCGCCGGGCGTTCGACCTCGACCACTACGACGTCGCGGCGGAGCGGTACGACGCCGCGGTCGCTGCGGGGGCGGTGCCGGTGGACGGGCGTGAGCTGGCGCGTCGGCTGGGTGCGTCGGGGCTGCGGGTGCCGGGGCACGCTCGCCGTGCGGCGAAGGCCGGGGCGTTGCTGGCGCGGTGGGACGTGCTGCTGCCGGGTGCGGGCGCGGTGGGGAGGGATCTCGTGCGGCGGTGGCACGAGCCGCACCGGGTGTATCACGGCCCGGAGCACCTGGTGCACGCGCTGGACTCGTTGGCGCTCCTGGAGGGGCGGCCGGGTGGTGTGCCCGACGCCGCGCGGCCGGCCCGGGCGGCGGGTCCGTCGGGGGTGGTGGGTCCGTCGGTGACGCAGCTCGCGGTGTGGTTCCACGACGCCGTGCACGAGGGTGTGGCGGGCGGGGACGAGGAGCGGTCGGCCGCTCTGGCGACGACGGCGCTGGCGCCGTACCTCCCGCCGGGTCCGGTGGCGGAGGTGGCGCGGCTGGTCCTTCTCACGACGCGGCACGACCCGGCCCCGGGCGACGTCGCGGGCGCGCTGGTGTGCGACGCGGACCTCGCGATCCTCGCGGCGGCGCCGGACCGGTACGCGCGGTACGTGCGCCAGGTGCGCGCGGAGTACGCCCATGTCCCGGACGACGCGTTCCGGGCGGGGCGGGCCGCGGTCCTGAGCGGGCTGCTGGGCGCGGGTCCGCTGTTCCGGTCGCCGTCGGCGGCGGAGCGGTGGGAGGTGACCGCCCGGGCGAACGTGGAGGGCGAGCTCGCGGCGCTGGCCGCGGACGCGGCGGGCGGTAGTGGCGCGCGCCGCTAGGGTCGCACCGTGACCGAGCCGCCCGTTCCTGCGTCCCGACCCGATCGTGTCCGTGGGGCGCGCACCCGTCCGCGCCGGAGGACCGTGGTGCTCGGCGCCGCCGGGCTCGCGGTGGTGGCGCTCGCCCCGTTCCTCGTGGTGCAGGGGGTGGGTCGGGCACACGTGACGTCGCCCGCGGACGCGCCGCCGAGCGACGCCGTGGTGGTGCTGGGGGCGGGGCTGCGGCCGGACGGCACGCCGTCGACGTACCTGCGTCGGCGGCTGGACGCGGCGGCGGACCTGCACGCACGCGGGGTGGCGCCGGTGGTGCTGGTCAGCGGGGACGCGCACGACGACTACGACGAGCCGGGGGCGATGCGGGCGTGGCTCCTCGACCGGGGGGTGCCCGACGCCGCGATCCTCCTCGACCGGGAGGGGTTCGACACGCATGCGACGTGCACGCGTGCGGTGACGGAGTTCGGGGTGGGGACGGCGGTGGTGGTCACGCAGGACTACCACCTGCCGCGGGCCCTGTTCTCGTGCCGTGTCGCGGGGCTGGACGCCACCGGGGTGGGGGTGAGCGCGGCGAGCGTGGAGCCGGCGAAGGCGGTGCTGTACCGGTTCCGTGAGGTCCCGGCGGCGGTCAAGGCCCTGGTCGACGCGGTCGTGCGCTGAGCGGACCGGCTCTCGTCAGGGCAGGCGCAGGCGCCGCATGACGTCGAGGGCGGCGGTGAGGACCGTGCTGGGGAGGTCGCCGCCGAGCTCGTAGAGCCGGTCGAGGCCGAGGCCCTGGTGGGCGCCCCGCTGCACGGCGATCGTCTGGACCTCGGTGAGCGCCTCGATCCCTTCGCGGCCGTGGCGCCGGCCGAGGCCGGACGCCTTGAAGCCCCCCATGGGCGCGCCGACCGACCCGTAGGCGGCGGAGTACCCGTCGTTGACGTTGACGGTTCCCGCCTCGACGCGCGCGGCGATGCGACGACCCCGGGCGACGTCGCGGGTCCACACGCTCGCGTTGAGGCCGTACTCGGTGTCGTTCATGACGCGCACGGCGTCGTCGTCGCTCGCGACGCGCACGACGGACACGACGGGGCCGAAGGTCTCCTCGCGCGCGCACAGCGCGTCGTGGGGGACGTCGTCGAGCACCGTGGGGGCGTAGAACAGGGGGCCGATGTCGGCGCGGTGCACGCCGCCGGCGAGGACGCGTGCTCCGTGGGACAGCGCGTCGTCGACGTGGGCGACGACGCGGTCGAGCTGGGCCTGGGAGGTGAGGGAACCCATGTCGGCGGAGTAGTCGAGGCCGGCGCCGAGGCGCATGCCGCGCACGAGGGGGACGAACTCGTCGAGGAACGCGTCGGCCACCGACTCGTGCAGCACGAGGCGCTCGATGGAGACGCAGAGCTGCCCGGAGCTGCCGAAACAGGCTCGGACGGCGGCCTTCGCGGCGACGCGCACGTCGGCGTCGGCCGCGACATACAGGGGGTTCTTGCCGCCGAGCTCGAGCGTCGCGCCGATGAGCCGTTCGCCGGCGCGGGCGGCGACCTTCCGGCCGGTGGCGGTCGAGCCCGTGAACGCGATGTGGTCGACGTGGTCCGTGAGCGCCGCACCGATGTCCCCGCCGCCGGCGACGACGAGGAAGAGGTCGGAGGGCAGCCCGGCGCGCTCGAGCAGCTCGGCTCCCCAGAGCGCGGTGAGCGTGGTCTGCGGGTCGGGCTTGAGCACGACGCCGTTGCCGGCGAGCAGGGCGGGGACTGCTTCGGCGAAGGCGAGCGAGAGCGGGTAGTTCCACGGGGCGATCACGCCGACGACCCCGACCGGGCGGCGGTGCACCCGGGTGCCGGTGAGCAGCGGGAGCATGCCCGGCACGCGACGGTCCGCGAGGTAGCGGGGCCCGCGCACGCCGTAGTGGCGGGTGAGGATCGCGAGGTCGGCCGCCTCCTCGAAGGCGCTGCGGCGCGACTTGCCCGACTCCATCTGCACGAGGTCCAGCCCGTCGGACTGCTCGGCGAGGACGAGCGCGCCGAAGCGCTGCAGGACTCGGGCCCGCTCGGTGACCGGGACGCGGGACCAGGCGCGCTGGGCCGCGCGCGACCGCTCGACGGCGTGCGCGACGTCGTCCGGCGACGACGTGGGGAACGAGGCGAGGGGCGCGCCCGTGAACGGCAGGACGGACCGGTGCGTGCCGGACGCCGCGCTCGTCACGAGGCGGCCGACGAGGGGGGCGACGACGTCGGGCTCCAGCACGTACGTCGCGGCGGGGTTCTCGGGGTCGAGGAGGCCGTCGAGCACGGCGTCGTCGTGGGGACCGGGCACGGGGTTCGAGGCGCCGCCCGAGGAGCTCGTCATGGTGACAGGCTACGTCGTCGTGCTGACACGACGCTCCCGCGTCGTCGCCGGGTCCGCCTCCCGGTCGTCGTCCCGGTCGGCCTCCCAGGTGGTGAGGACCGGCCGGAACCCGTGGCGTGCCCAGAACGGCGCGGACAGCGGGTTGAGCACCCCGTGGTGCAGCAGCACGGCGGTGGCGGGTCCGTGGGCGGCGTGCAGGCGTGCGAGCGCGGCGTCGAGCAGTGCGCCGCCCGTGCCCGCGCCGCGTGCGGTCCGCCGCACGTGCAGGAGCACGAGGTACGCGACGGGCGTGGTCGTCACGGTCCCGGCCACCCAGCCGGACCGGTCGGGCGGTTCGACCGCCACGACCCCCTGCACCTGGCCGTCCGGCCCCGCCGCGACGAGCACGACGGACCCCGGACGGGCGACGGCGGCGGCGACCTGAGGCGCGACGGCCTTCCGGGCGGCCGGGCGCGAGCGCGCGGCCCCGACGAGCGCGTCGTAGGCGAGCTCGGCGACCTGGTGCTCGACGATCGCCTCGACGTCGGCCGCCGTCGCGTCGCGGACCACCACCTCGGGGGCGACGCGCGGCACGGTGCCCCCGGGTGCGCCGCGCCGGAGGGCGAGGTGGACGGTCGGGCGCAGTCCGGCCGCGAGGAGCGCGGGGACGGCCTCGACGTCGCGGCTGGGCCACGTCACGCTGAGCGCCTCGTCCGGCTCCCCCGTCGGCCCGCCCGCGCCGGTGCCCTGGGTCGCGACCTGCGCGGACCACGTCCCGAGCAGGGCTCGCAGGGCCCCGGCGACGTCCGGCCCCGACGCGCGCGCCCGCAGCCGGTGCTCGCGCAGGGCCCGCGACGCGGCGAGGGGCGACGTGGCGCTCACGTCCGTGGACGACGCCTCGCCGACGGCGCACGAGCCGTCGGCGAGCCGGGCGACGAGCAGCCCGCCCGTCCCCGCCCCCGGGCCGAGCAGGTCGGGGACCACGGCCACCGGGTCCGCGTCGCGGACCCGCGCGCGGTGGCCCGCCTCCACCGCCGCCACCTCCTCGGGCGACGGCGCCACGCCGGGCCCGGTCACGGCGTCGTGCTCACGCGTCGTCGAGCCGGCGCCCGAGGACCGTGCACTCCTGGTCGCTGTAGCCGAGGGTGCGGTAGAAGCCCTGGACCGCGTCGTTCGTGGTGCGGACCATGAGGCGGACGGCGCGCGCCCCCGCGGCCGCGAGCCACGCCTCCGCCGCGACGACCATCGCGCGACCGTGACCGCTGCCCTGCACGCGCGGGTCCACCGCGAGGTAGTACAGCCAGCCGCGGTGCCCGTCGACGCCGACCATCACCGACGCCACCACCTCGCCGGGGCGAGGTGCGCCGTCGGGCGCGGGGGCGGCGTCGGGCACGCCGGGGTCCGACGCCGCGACCCGGCCGACGAGGACGGTCGACGTCTCCCCCAGGCGTGCGTCCGCGACGTCGCGGTACGGGTCGTTCCACGGCCGTGTCAGCCCGCACGCGCGCCACAGGGCGACGACCGCCTCGACGTCGCCGTCCGCGACGTCCGCGATCTCCAGAGGTGCGGGCCGCGCGGCCGACGCCGTCATCGCGGCTGGTAGGGCGAGACGACGACCTCGACCCGCTGGAACTCCTTGAGGTCCGAGTAGCCCGTGGTCGCCATGGCGCGACGCAGTGCGCCCACGATGTTGAGCGTGCCGTCGGCCTGGCGGCCCGGCCCGAAGAGGACCTCCTCCAGCGTGCCCGCGGTGCCGACGTGCACGCGCTCGCCGCGCGGGAGCTGCGGGTGGTGCGCCTCGGGACCCCAGTGCCAGCCCTGGCCGGGCGCCTCCTCGGCGCGCGCGAGCGCCGCACCGATCATCACCGCGTCGGCACCGCACGCGACCGCCTTGACGAGGTCGCCCGAGCGGCCGACACCGCCGTCGGCGATGACGTGGACGTACCGGCCGCCCGACTCGTCGAGGTAGTCGCGACGGGCCGCCGCGACGTCGGCCACCGCGCTCGCCATCGGCGCGTGGATGCCGAGGGAGACGCGCGTCGTGTGCGCCGCTCCCCCGCCGAAGCCGACGAGCACGCCCGCCGCGCCCGTGCGCATGAGGTGCAGCGCGGCGGTGTACGTCGACGCGCCCCCGACGACCACGGGGACGTCGAGCTCGTAGATGAACCGCTTGAGGTTGAGCGGCTCCGCGACGCCGGAGACGTGCTCGGCGGAGACGGTCGTGCCGCGGATGACGAAGAGGTCGACCCCGGCGTCGACGACGCTCTGGTAGTGCTCCTGGGTGCGCTGCGGCGACAGCGCGCCGGCGACCGTCACGCCCGCCGCGCGGATCTCCTTGAGACGCTGGGTGATGAGCTCGGGCTTGATCGGCTCGGCGTAGATCTCCTGCATGCGGCGCGTCGCCGCGGCCGGGTCGAGCGTCGCGATCTCCGCGAGCAGCGGCTCGGGCGACTCGTACCGCGTCCACAGGCCCTCGAGGTCGAGGACGCCGAGGCCGCCGTGGTTGCCGAGCGCGACCGCCGTGGCGGGGCTCATCACGGAGTCCATCGGGGCCGCGACGATCGGCAGGTCGAAGTGGTAGGCGTCGATCTGCCAGGAGACCGAGACCTCCTCCGGGTCCCGCGTGCGCCGCGACGGGACGACCGCGACGTCGTCGAAGGAGAACGCGCGCCGACCGCGCTTGCCACGTCCGATCTCGATCTCGTTGCTCACCGGTCCAGCCTACCGGCGGGCCGGGGCAGCGCGTCGGCCCGTCCGGGCACGCCGCGGCGCCCGGGTGTGGGTGGCCGCTGGGAGGGTGACGCCCAGGCGCGACGGCAGCGCCGGCCCGGCACGACGGCAGCACGGAGGAGCGACGATGACCTGGACGGCGGGCCCGCTCGTGGCGTTCGACACGGAGACCACGGGGCTCGACGTCGACGTCGACCGCGTCGTCACGGCCGCCGTCGTGGTCCGCGGCCACCGGGGCACGACGACGCGCACCTGGCTCCTCGACCCGGGCGTGGGCATCCCGCCGGAGGCCGCCGCGATCCACGGCATCTCGACCGCGCACGCCGCCGCGCACGGCACGGCGCCCCGGGTCGCCCTGGACGAGGTCGCCGGCCTGCTCGTCGCGCACCAGCGTGCCGGCACCCCGCTGGTGGCGTACAACGCGGCGTTCGACCTCATGCTGCTCGAGGTCGAGCTGGCCCGCCACGGCCTGCCCACCCTGCACGAACGCCTCGGCCGACCCGTGCGCCCGGTGCTCGACCCGCTCGTCCTCGACCGCGCCGCCGACGGGTCGCGCGAGGGCAAGCGCCGCCTCGCCGACCTGTGCGTGCACTACGGCGTCCCCGTGCCCGCGGGGCTGCACACGGCCGAGGTCGACGCCCGCACGACGCTCGACCTCCTGGACGGCCTCGTCCGGGCCCACCCCGACCTCGCCGCCGCGAGCGCCGACGCGCTGCACGACCACCAGGTGGGCTCGCACCGGCGCTGGGTCGACGAGCTCGCCGAGCGACCCCGCGAGCAGCCGTACGTCGGCGCGGGCGCCGACGGGCGGTGGCCGGTCTGACCGCGACCCTCTCGGCCGGGAGACCGCACCCGTCGGCGACCGCGAGGCTCACTTCGGGTAGACGGCGTCCACCTCGACCTCCACGAGCCAGCCGTTCACCGGAAGGTTCTCGATCTCGAGGGCGAACCGCGACGGCCGCGCCGGGTTCACGACCATCGGTGCGGTCGTCGTCGAGCCGAGCTGGACGTCCAGGGTGGCGCCGGTCGTGAGGTTCGTGTTCGCGAAGAACTGCCGGTACGCGCGGTTCCACCCGGCGAAGTCCATCTTCTCCTCGCCCGCCGGGTTCTGGAGGAACACCCGCATCGACACGACGTCGTCGTACGAGAGCCCTGCCCTCTCCAGGTTCTCCCCGATCCGCATGAGCACGTTGATGCCCTGTGCCTCGGTGAGGGTCACGCCTGCCGGGAGGACCCCGCCCGGGAACACGTCGGTCGGGATGTAGCGCTGCTCCGCGCTGACCCCCGGCCCCGAGTTGAGCGCCGCGGGCCCCAGGCCGGACGACTTGTACCAGCCCACGTTCTTGCCGAACGCGACGCCGTCCGCGATCGAGGGCGTGCTGCCGGTGACGAAGGAGTACGACTCGGTGGGCTTTGGTTCGAACAGGCGGCCGGCCGCGACGGCCGTCCCCGGAACCGCGACGGCAGCGGTGAGGACGACGGCGACGGCGACCTTCGTGCGGTTCTTCATGACGCCTCCTGGCGAGATGCTCGGGCGCCTCGTGGCGCCGGGACGGGTGGCCCGACCGTGGTAGCCGGCCCGCAGCGGCGACGCTAACGACGGGTCGTTTCGCCGGTGTGAAGGGGGTGTATCGGCGAGAGACGAGGTTCACGAGGGTCGTCCGGTCCCGGCGGGATGCACGGAAACATGACGTTTACGACAACCGACAAGCCGTGACAGCGCTGAAACGTCGCGGACCCGTGGCTGCGACCGATCGTCCTTAGCGTCGGTGGCGGTGCTGACGGCGGCGCCGGCGTCGAAGGACCGGGACGGCCGCCCGTCAGGCCTTTCACGACGAAGGGTCCGACACATGGTCACAGACGAGAGCACGACCGGCGTCTCCCGGCGCAGCTTCCTCCAGGCGGTGGGCGCCACCTCCGGCGCCGGCGTCATGTTCGCCACGATGGGAGCCGTCGGACTCGCCCCGACGGCCGCCGCGCAGCCGCGGAACGAGTCCTGGATAGCCCCGACCAAGAGCGACTTCACCCTGACGGGGCGCTCGGCGAAGCGTGTCGTGGTCGTCGGCGCCGGCCCCGCGGGGCTGGCGTCCGCGTACGAGCTGCAGAAGGCCGGGTACAAGGTCACCGTCCTCGAGGCGCGGCACCGGGTGGGCGGACGTACGCTCACCATCAGGGGCGGAGACTCCGAGACCGACATCAACGGCGTGACGCAGACCGCGCGCTTCGACCGCAACATCTACATGAACGCCGGCGCCGGGCGCATCGCCCAGTGGATGGTCACGATGGACTACCTGCGCGAGCTGGGCGTGCCCTACGAGGTCTTCACCAACGCCAACGCCGACGCCTACCTCTACAACGAGCGCACCGGCGCCACGCCGGGCAACCCCGTCCGGTACCGGACCGCCAAGGCCGACGTCTTCGGGTACACGTCCGAGCTGCTGAACTACGCGACCAACCAGGGCGCGCTCGACCAGCAGCTCACCGCCGCCGACAAGGAGAACCTGCGTGCCTTCCTCCGCAGCTGGGGATCCCTGCAGTCCGACGGCACCTACAAGGGCGGCAACAACCGCGGGTTCGAGGTCTACCCCTCGGCGTGGAACGCGCACGGGACGCCCCTGCCGGGACCGGCGAGCGTCTCGGAGGTGCTGGCCTCCCGGGTGGGCATGTACTTCCCGTTCGAGATCAACTGGGAGCAGTCGATGCTCATGTTCCAGCCGAAGGGTGGCATGGACACGACCTACGACTACTTCGTGCGCGCGATCGGCAAGCAGAACGTCCAGCTCAGCTCGCCGGTCACGGCCGTGGAGAGCACGCCCGGGGGTGTCAAGGTCACCTACACCGCGCACAACGGCAAGGTGCGTCAGCTCGACGCCGACTTCGCGATCGTCACGGCGCCTGCGGGCCTGATGCGGCGGTGGGAGACCAACTGGGGGTCCGACATCGACGCGGCGCTCGGCGAGTTCGCCGTGGGGTCACCGGCGGGGAAGATCGGTCTCCAGTACAAGACCCGGTTCTGGGAGGACGACCACCGGATCTTCGGTGGCATCACCGAGACGGACATGGACCTCGCGCACGTCTGGTACCCGTCCTACGGGTACGGCGAGCGCAAGGGCCTCGTCGTGGGCTACTACAACACGGGGACCAACGCCCGCACGTACGGGGACATGGCTCCCAAGCAGCGCGAGCTGCGCGCCGTCGAGCAGGGCGTGAAGATCCACGGCGAGAAGTACCGGACCGAGCTCGAGAGCTCGTTCTCCATCGCGTGGCACAAGGTCCCGTACATCGAGGGCGCCTGGGCGTTCCCCAACACCCAGTCCTCGCGCTTCAAGCAGCTCCAGACCGGGGCCGGCAACGTCTACTTCGCCGGGGACTGGATGTCGGAGATCTCCGCGTGGCAGCACGGGGCGTTCTGGGCGGCCAGGTACGCCGTCCAGGCGCTGCACACCCGCGTCATGACGTCCTGAGCCCGGCCGGTCGGCGGGCCCGCCACCGCGGGCCCGCCGACCGCCCCGTGGGTCAGAACCCGGTGTAGTTCGGCGCCTCGACCGTCATCTGGACGTCGTGCGGGTGGCTCTCCTTGAGCGACGCCGACGTGATGCGGATGAACCGGCCCTTGTCCTGCAGCTCCGGGACGGTCCGGGCGCCGACGTAGAACATGGTCTGGTGCAGGCCGCCGACGAGCTGGTGCGCGACGGTGCCGAGCGTCCCCTTGTAGGGCACCTGGCCCTCGATGCCCTCGGGGACGATCATGTCATCGCTCGTCACCTCGGCCTGGAAGTAGCGGTCCTTGGAGTAGGACTTCTTGCCGCGCGACGACATGGCGCCCATCGAGCCCATGCCGCGGTAGGCCTTGTACTGCTTGCCGTTGACGAGAATGGTGTCGCCGGGCGACTCCTCCGTGCCGGCGAGCATCGAGCCGAGCATGACGCTCTCCGCGCCCGCGACGATCGCCTTGCCGATCTCGCCCGAGTGCCGCATGCCGCCGTCCGCGATGACCGGCACGCCCGCCGGCCGCGCGGCCAGGGACGCCTCGTAGACGGCGGTGACCTGCGGGACGCCGACGCCCGTGACGATGCGGGTGGTGCAGATGGAGCCGGGTCCGACGCCGACCTTGATCGCGTCGGCCCCCGCGTCGACGAACGCCTGCGCGCCCTCGCGGGTCGCGACGTTGCCGCCGATGACCTGGACGTCACGCGTCGCGGGATCGGTCTTGAGACGGCGCACCATGTCGATGAGCATGCGGACGTTGCCGTGCGCGGTGTCGGCGACGAGCACGTCGACGCCGGCGTCGATGAGGGTGGTGGCGCGCTGCCACGCGTCGCCGAAGTAGCCGATGGCGGCACCGACGAGGAGGCGGCCCTGGCCGTCCTTCGACGCCTGGGGGAACTGCTCGGACTTCACGAAGTCCTTGACGGTGATGAGCCCGGCGAGGCGGCCGTCGGCGTCGACGAGCGGGAGGCGCTCGAGCTTGTGGCGCCGCAGCAGCGCGGTCGCGTCCTCGCGCGAGATGCCGGCGCCGCCGGTGATGAGCGGGGCGGGGGTCATGACCTCGTCGACCTTCGTGGTGGCCCACTCGGCGACGGGCGTGAAGCGCAGGTCGCGGTTGGTGACGATCCCGATGAGGCGCTGGTCGCCGTCCACGACGGGGAACCCGGAGATGCGGTACTCGCCCGCACGCTGGTCGAGCTCCTCGAGGGTCGCGTCGGGGCCGATCGTGACCGGGTTCGAGATGATCCCGGTCTGCGTCCGCTTGACGAGGTCCACCTGGTACGCCTGGTCCTCGATGGACAGGTTGCGGTGCAGCACCCCGATGCCGCCCTGGCGGGCCATCGCGATCGCCATGCGCGACTCGGTGACCGTGTCCATCGCGGCGGAGACCAGCGGCACCCGCAGCGAGATCTCGCGCGTGAGACGCGTCGTGGTGTCGATGTCCGAGGGCGCGAGGTCGGAGAACCCGGGCTGCAGGAGGACGTCGTCGTAGGTGAGGCCGACGAACCCGAACGGGTCGCGCTCGGGCGGTGCGGCGGGCGTCGAGGGGGTCGAGGAACCGGGGGGCACGGGCGAGGCGGTCACCCGGCGATTCTACGCCGGGCGCAGGACCCGACGGCTCAGCGCACGACGGCCAGGAGCTCGTGCAGGAGACCGGTGAAGCTGCGCACCCGGTGCACGGTCGGCGCGAGGGGGAGCTCCGCGGCGGCGTCGTCGCTCGGCAGCCCCACGAACACGGGCAGCGTCGAGTTGGCGTCGAGCGTCGCGTGGATGATCTCGAGGTCCGGACGCGCCTGCGTGGTCACCATGGCGACGGCGGACGGACGGACCATCGTGACGAGCTCGAGCGTGCGGTGGACGTTCGCGGGCCCCGTGACGATCCGCGCCATGGCACCGTGCGCCCCGAGCGACGCGGCGAGGGCGTGGGCGGCGAGCGGGAGCGGCTCGTCGGGCGCGGCGAAGACGAGCACGATGCGCCGCATGCGGCTGGGGTGGTTCCGGGGCGGGCCGCCCGCGGCGACGATCGCGTCCTCGCGCTCCTGGGTGTGCTCGCGCAGCGCGGCGAGCGTCGCGTTGGCGAGGACGATCTCGGGCACCTCGCCCGGTCCCGCGAGGACCGTGCGCTCGGCGAGCCGTTCGAGGGCCGGCTCCACCAGGTCGGACCACCAGTCGGCCGGGTCGCCGCCGGGCGCGATGCGCAGCAGGCGGTCGCACGTGCGCTGGTCGTAGGCGATCGCGGCGTCGACGACGTCCGAGACACGGGTGGGGCGCGGGTCCTGACCGACGACGCGCGGTGTGCCGGGCGGCGCGTCATTCCCGCCCGGGACGGCGCGCAGGAAGGGCCGCACCGCGGCGCGCGGGGCGGCCTCGGCGTCGTCGTCGGGGGCGTCCTCGTCCGCGGCCGCGGCCAGCGCGGCGTCCACGGTCGTGGCGTCGCGGTGCGCGGCGAGCTCGTCGCCGTCGGCGTCCATCGCGGCGCGGGCCGCGTCGGAGGGCGCGACGCCGTCGAGCGTCAGGCGGCGCATGATCACGAGGCGCGCCACGTCGTCCTGCGTGTAGCGGCGGTGCGCGCCGGCCTGGTGCTCGGAGGGGCCGAGCCCGTAGCGCCGGTCCCACGTGCGCAGGGTCGCAGGGGCGACGCCGAGGCGCCGTGCGACGACGGCGACGGCGAGCCCGGGGTCGGTGGACATGGTCGGTCGTACTCCCTCGGGTTCGGGGGCGGACCGCGCGGAGGTCATGGATCGATTCTGCCGACGGGTCCGCAGCCTCGCCACTTGCCCCGGCGTACCTCGACCACACCGTGACCTGCATCGCGTCGGCCCCTGTGCGAAGTTTGTTCACCATGCGCCCAAACGAGCCGCCCGTCGTGCATATCGCGCCAAACCGGACAGCGCGGGCAGGCCGTCACGAACTCGACAGGGCAGCTCGGCAGGGGTGGCGCGATCGCTCGCGACCGGACCGCGTGGACCAGCGGCTTCACTTTTTCGCCACAGGGACTTGAACAACCTCTGCAACGCTTGTACGTTGTTCGCCATGGCAGAGATCTCAAGGCTCCCCGGACCGGTGATGGAACTCTGGGAATGGCAGTACCAGGGTTCGTGTCGCGACCAGGACGACACGTTGTTCTTCCACCCCGAGGGCGAGCGCGGCTCGACCCGCCGACGCCGCGCAGAGGCCGCGAAGGCGATCTGCCAGTCGTGCCCCGTGATGATGCAGTGCCGCGAGCAGTCGCTGCGCGTCCGCGAGCCGTACGGCGTGTGGGGCGGCCTCAGCGAGGACGAGCGCGCCGCCATCCTCGCCGGCGGCGCCCGCCGCGCCGGCTGACACCACACCCACACCCTCTGCCGCACCGGCCCACCGGCCGGACCCGATACACGACAGGACCCCGCGACCGACGGTCGCGGGGTCCTGCGGCGTTCGGTGCCGGCTGCGTCAGCCGACGACCACGGCGAGGATGTCGCGCGCGGACAGGACGAGGTAGTCCTCGCCGCCGTACTTGACCTCGGTGCCGCCGTACTTGCTGTAGATGACCTTGTCGCCGACGGCCACGTCCAGCGGGACGCGGTTGCCGTTGTCGTCGACACGGCCCGGACCGACGGCCAGGACCTCGCCCTCCTGGGGCTTCTCCTTGGCGGTGTCCGGGATGACCAGGCCGGATGCGGTCGTGGTCTCGGCCTCGAGGGCCTTCACGACGATCCGGTCCTCGAGCGGCTTGATGGGGACCGACACGTCGGACCTCCCCTTTCGCGATGAGAACTGCAACGGATGGGTCGAGCGGTCTCCGGACGTCGTCGCGGGTGCCGGCCGGGAGCCGCGCTCGCGCGCCACCGACGCCCGGGAAGGGCGGCCGTGACGCGCGATCAAATCTAGGTCGCGGTTAGCACTCGGTCAAGGTGAGTGCCAACGACGCGCCGTCGCGCACCGGCCCCCGGCTCCGTGGAAGGATCGACGTCATGGACGCCGCCACCCTGACGAAGCTGCTCAGCCCCGAGGGCTGGACGCTGCTCGGCGCGCTCCCGCCCTACGACGAGCAGCAGGCCCTCGTCCTCGCCGCGGGCCTGCGCGCGAAGGGCGTCGACCCCGACCTCGCCGCCGCCGCCCTCACCCAGTCCCGGCTGCGCTCCGCCGGGCGCGCCAAGTTCGGCGCCTTCGCCGACGGCATGCTGTTCACCCAGGCCGGCCTGGAGCAAGCCACCCGGCTCGTCGTCGCCGCACGGCACGCGCAGCGCTACCTCGCCGCCGGGGCGACCAAGGTCGCCGACCTCACGTGCGGCATCGGCGCCGACGCGCTCGCCCTCGCGGGCAGCGGGCTGCAGGTCCTCGCGTGCGACGTCGACGAGCTCACCGCCGCGATCGCCACCGTCAACCTGCGCCACTTCCCCGAGGCCGAGGTGCGCCACGGCGACGGCCTCGCCCTCGACCTCGCGGCGGACGGGGTCGACGGCGTGTACGCCGACCCGGCACGCCGCACCCGGTCCGGCTCCCGCGTGTTCGACCCCGGCGCCTACGCGCCGCCGCTCGACGCCGTCTGGGCGCTGCGCGACCGCGTCCCCGCCGTCGGCGTGAAGGTCGGCCCCGGCATCTCCCACGACGGCCTGCCCGCCGACGCCGAGACCGAGTGGGTGTCGGTCGACGGCGACGTCGTCGAGGCCGCCCTCTGGTTCGGCCCGCTCGCACCCGCCGGTCCCGGCCGGTCGGCGCTCGTCCTCACCACCCGCCCCGGGCCCGACGGCGCACCCACCACCTCCGCACGCACGCTCGCCCACCGACCGGGCGAGGACGACGTCGTCCCGGACGTGGGCGACGTCGGGCAGTACCTCTACGAGCCGGACGGCGCCGTCATCCGGGCGGGCCTCGTCGGGCACGCCGCGGCCGAGCTCGGCGGGCGCCTCGTGGACCGCACCATCGCCTACGTCACCGCGGACACGCCCGCCCCCGTCGGCGACGCCGGGCTCGCGGCAGGACTCGCGCGCGGGTACCGCGTCCTCGACACCCTGCCGTTCGGGCTCAAGCGGCTGCGCGCCTACCTGCGCGAGCGCGACGTCGGGCGCCTCACCATCAAGAAGCGCGGCACCGCCGTCACCCCCGAACAGCTGCGCAGACAGCTCGCGCTGAACGGCTCCCGCGAGGCGACGATCGTCCTGACCCGTGTCGGGGGCCGCCAGAGCGTCCTCGTCGTCGAACCCCTCGGCACCGGGAGCGCCCCGTGAGCGGCGTCGAGATCCCGTTCGCCCGCTCCGCACGGTCCAGCGTGGGCCTCGAGTGGGAGCTCGCGCTCGTGGACACCGACTCCGGCGACCTGCGCCAGGTCGCCCGGACCGTGCTCGACGCCGTCCGCCCCGCCGACGGCTCCGACCACCCCTCCATCAAGCAGGAGCTCCTCCTCAACACCGTCGAGGTCGTGAGCGGCGTCCGCCGCACCGTGCGCGAGGCAGGGCACGACCTCGAACGGTCGATCGAGGAGATCCGCGCCGTCACCGACCCCCTGCGCGTCGAGCTCATGTGCGCCGGCACGCACCCCTTCGCACGCTGGGCCCAGCAGAAGGTGACCGACAAGCAGCGCTACAACACCCTCATCGACCGCACCCAGTGGTGGGGGCGGCAGATGCTCATCTACGGCGTGCACGTGCACGTCGGCATCGAGGACCGGGACAAGGTCCTGCCGATCCAGCGCGCGATGCTCACCTGCTTCGCGCACCTCCAGTCCCTGTCCGCCAGCTCGCCCTTCTGGGGCGGCAAGGACACCGGCTACGCGTCGAACCGCGCCCTCATGTTCCAGCAGCTCCCCACCGCCGGGCTCCCCTTCCAGTTCGAGCACTGGGCCGACCTCGAGGGCTACGTCGGCGACATGCTCCACACCGGCGTCATCGACGCGTTCGACGAGGTCCGGTGGGACCTGCGCCCGGCACCCCGCTTCGGCACGCTCGAGACCCGCATCTGCGACGGCACCACCAACCTCACCGAGCTCCTCGCGCTCGCCGCCCTCACCCACTGCCTCGTCGAGCACTTCTCCACGGTGCTCGACGACGGCCGCGAGCTGCCCACCCTGCCACCCTGGTTCGCCCAGGAGAACAAGTGGCGGTCGGCGCGCTACGGCATGGACGCCATCATCATCCTCGACCGTGCGGGGAACGAGGAGCTTGTGACCGACGCCGTCGCCCGCCTCCTCACCGACCTCGAACCCGTCGCCGCCCGGCTCGGGTGCCTCGACGAGCTCGACGGCGTGCGCACGATCCTGCGGCGCGGCGCGTCGTACCAGCGGCAGCGGGCCGTCGCGCGGCGCAACGGGGGCGAGCTCGACGCCGTCGTGCGGTCGCTCGTCGCGGAGATGCGGGCGGGTCGTCCGCTCTGAGCGGCCTTCGCCCGTGGTGCTGGTCGCGCGTGGTGCGGACGAGGGGGCGCGGGTCTACCATCCGGCCGCTCGTGCCTCGCGGCCTCCCGCCAAACCCGCCACGACCCGCGCCCCCTCGTCCGCACCACGCGCTCGCAGAGCAGGAGCCGTCGTCGCTTCAGGGCGAGGTCACCTGCTGAGGTCAGACGGTGACCGTGGTGAGCGGCATGGACGAGTCGACGCCGATGTCGAGCGACGACGGCGCGACGCCCGCGCGGACGACGGCGGAGCCGAGCGCGGCGATCATGGCGCCGTTGTCTGTGCAGTAGCGGATCGGCGGGATACGGAGCTCGATGCCCGCCTCGGCGCAGCGCTTCGCCGCCATGTCGCGCAGCTGCGAGTTCGCGGAGAAGCCGCCGCCGACGACGAGCGTGTCGACGCCGTGGCGCTCGCACGCGGCGATCGTCTTGGCCGTGAGGACGTCGGCGACGGACTCGGCGAAGGACGCCGCGACGTCGTGCAGGGGGATCTCCTCGCCGGCGTCCTGCCGGGCCTCGACCCACCGAGCGACGGCCGTCTTGAGGCCGGAGAAGGAGAAGTCGGCGGCGTGCTTCTCCTGGTCCTTGCGGGCGGTGAGGCCGCGCGGGAACCGGATGGCCGTCGGGTCGCCCTCGCGCGCGAGGCGGTCGATGTGCGGGCCGCCGGGGTAGGGCAGGCCGAGGAGGCGGCCGACCTTGTCGAACGCCTCCCCCGCCGCGTCGTCGAGGGTGGAGCCGAGCTCGGTGACGGACGTCGCGACGTCGTCCACGAGCAGCAGCGAGCTGTGCCCGCCCGAGACGACGAGCGCCATGACGCGGTCGGGGAACGCGCCGTGCACGAGCTCGTCGACGGCGGCGTGGCCGATGACGTGGTTGACGCCGTAGAGCGGCTTGCCGAGGGCGAGGGCGAGGGCCTTCGCGGCGGACGCGCCGATCGTCAGGGGGCCGACGAGGCCGGGGCCGGCGGTGACGGCGATCGCGTCGATCTCGGACAGGTCGACGTCGGCGGTGCCGAGCGTGCGTTCGAGCGTGGGGATCATGGCCTCGAGGTGGGCGCGGGACGCGACCTCGGGGATGATGCCGCCGAAGCGGGCGTGCTCGTCCATGGAGCTCGCGACGGTGTCGACGAGGAGCTCGCGCCCGCGGACCAGGGCGACGCCGGTCTCGTCGCAGGACGTCTCGATGCCGAGGACGAGCGGGTCGCCGCCGCCGGTGGGCGCTGGGGAAGCCATGGGGACCAGGGTAGTCGCGAGCCCGGCGTCGGCCGTCCTGTCGCGCACCTCACATGTTCTGCCTGGAAGATGATTGAAGGTTGTACTGTTCCTCCGGCATGAGCACCGACACCCTCGCCCCCGTCGACCTGCAGATCGACGCCACCACCGCGGACCGGCTCTTCCGCACCGCGCGCACCACGGCGCGGTTCACCAACGCCGAGGTGACCGACGAGCAGCTCGCGGCCGTGTACGACCTCATCAAGTGGGGCCCGACCGCGATGAACACGCTGCCCCTGCGAATCCTCGCCGTCCGGTCGCCCGAGGCGCGCGAGCGCCTGGTCGCCCACATGGCCGACGGGAACAAGGACCGCGTCGCCGCCGCGCCGCTCTCGCTCGTCGTCGCCTACGACCCGGCGTTCCACCTGCACCTCGACACGCTCTTCCCGCACGTCCCGGGCGTCCGCGAGAACCTCGACGGCGTCCCCGAGGTGCGTGACGACATGGGTCGCACGAGCGCGCTCATCCAGACGGGCTACCTCGTCGTCGGCCTGCGCGCCGCCGGGCTCGCCGCGGGCCCGATGAACGGCATGGACTTCGCGGGGGTCGACGCCGAGTTCTTCGCCGACAGCGGCTGGAAGTCGCTCCTCGTCATCAACGTCGGCGTCGCGGACGGCGAGGGCACACCCTACCCCCGCGCCCCGCGCCTGTCCGCCGAGCAGGCCGTCACCACGGTCTGACCCCGCCGACCCCGTGGCGCCCGCCGGCTACGTGTCCGGCCCGGTCGCCACGGGTCGTCGCGGGTCGTTCGACCACTGCGACCACGACCCGGCGTACAGCGCCGCGTCGACCCCGAGCGTCGCCAGCGCGGCGACCTCGTGGGCCGCGGTGACCCCCGAGCCGCAGTAGACGCCCACGCCGTCTCCCTCGCCGACCGCGCCGCCCTCGCCGAGCGCCCCGAGCCCGGCGAACCGCTCCCGCAGCGCCGCGTCGTCGAGGAACGACCCGTCGGCGGCGAGGTTCGCCGTCGTCGGCGCGCTGACCGCCCCGGGGACGTGGCCCGCGCGCGGGTCCACGGGCTCCACCTCGCCGCGGTAGCGCTCCCCCGCCCGCGCGTCGAGCAGCACGCCCGTGCCCGACGCCGCGAGGCGGGCCGCGCCGTCGGCGTCCAGCACCGGCAGCCCGCCCGGGGTGACGACGACGTCGCCCGGCTCGGGCCGCACGTCCCCCGCCTCGACGGGCAGACCGGCCCGCTCCCACGCGGCGAGGCCGCCGTCGAGGATCCGCACGTCCGCGTGCCCCGCCCACCGCAGCAGCCACCAGGCCCGCGCCGCGGACGTGCCGCCGACCGCGTCGTAGACCACGACGGGCCGGTCCGCGCGCACGCCCCAGCGGCGCGCCGCCGCCTGGAGGTCGTCGGGGTCGGGGAGCGGGTGCCGGCCCGCTCCCGCGGACGGCGGTCCCGCGAGCTCCGTCTCCAGGTCCACGAACACCGCACCGGGGACGTGCCCCGCGAGGTACCGCTCCCGCCCGTTGGTCACGCCGAGCGCCCACCGGACGTCCAGCACCACGGGGGCGCCCGGACCGCCGAGGACCGCCGCGAGCGCCGGGGCGTCGACGAGGACCTGCTCGCGCGCGGTGCGCGGGCCCGCACCCTCGCCCGGACCGGTGCTCGTGCCCGGATCGCTGCCCGTGCCGGGACCGGGGCTCACGCGACGACGCTCCCCGCGTCCGGGGGCGAGCCGTAGTCCGGGTCGTCGTCGCGCGCGCCCGCGAGCTCGAGCCGCATCGTGTACGCGTCCACGTCCTCGGGCTGGTAGTACCGCTTGCGGACGCCGAGCTGCTCGAACCCGTACTTCGCGTAGAGCGCGAGCGCCGGGTCGTTGTCGACGCGGACCTCGAGCAGCACCGCGTCGGCCCGCAGCTCGCGCGACCGCGCGACCAGCGCCTCGAGGAGGGTCGACCCCACGCCCTGGTGCTGGAACGACGGGTCCACCCCGATGGTCATGATCTGCGCGACGTCGCCGTCGAACCACAGCCCCGCGTAGCCGACCACGGGCTGCGGCCCCGCGGCGTAGGGGCGCACGGGCTCCGCCGCGACGTACCAGCGGCCGAGCCCCGCGAGCTCGTCGGCGAGCATCCCGTACGTCCACGCACCGCGCCCGAACAGCGCGCGCTCGAGCTCGACCACGCGGTCGAGGTCGGCCGCGCGCAGCGGGCGCAGCCGCACGTCGTAGCGGGCGCGCGTCACGACGCACCCCGGGCGGCCGGCGCGTCGCTCACACGCTTGGCCCCGGCGGGCTCCTGCACGTCGGGACGCCGCAGGTACAGCGGCTCCGTCGGCTGGTCCTGGCCGGCGTCGCGGCGGGCGAGCGCGATGCGCGCGAGGACGGCGGCGTCCGGCACGAGCGGCGCGTCCTCGGCGACCCCGAGGACGTCGGCGTAGAGCGAGGCCCCCTCCCCGACGACGACCGCGCCCGCCGCGTGCTCGGCGACGGCGGCCGCCGCGGCGACGTCGGGACCGGCGACGGTGGCCACGACGGGCACGCCGTGCGGCCCCTCGTGCGCGACGACCCGGTAGCGCGCCCAGTAGACCTCGCGGCGGCGCGCGTCGGTCGCGACGAGCACCTCGTCGTCGGGCACGAGACCGAGGTCGCTGACGGCCTGGACCGCGACGGCGTCCAGGCTGGGCACCCCGAGCACGGGCACCCCGAGCGCGTAGCCCAGGGCCCGGGCGGTGACGAGACCGACGCGCAGCCCCGTGAACGGCGCGGGACCCGTCCCCACGACGACGGCGGTGAGCGCGGAGCGCGCGACGCCGGCCTCCGCGAGCGCCTCCTCGACGAGCGGGGCGAGCGCCTCCGCGTGCCGACGCCGCTCCGGCACCTCGCGGCGGGCGAGGCGGGCGCCGTCGTCCCCGACGACGGCGACGGTCACGGAGGCAGAGGTGTCGAGCGCGAGAACAGGCACGGGACAAGACTACGGCCGCGTCTCGCGCGGCGCGGCTACCCCCGCGTCAGGGCGACGAGGTCGACCCCGGCCCAGCGCGGCCCGACGGCGCGCAGCGTCACGCGTCGCTCGCCCGCCTCCGGGGCGGCGTCGTCCGCGGTGTCGTCCGAGCCGTCGGCGGAGCTGTCGTCCGCGCTGTCGGCCGCAGTCGAGCCCGCCGCGCCGCGCGGGCGCTCCAGCACGACCTCGAGCCGGTCGCCGGCGAGCGACTCGACGAGGCCCGCCCCCCACTCGACGACCGTCACGGACTCGTCCAGGCTGGAGTCGAGGTCGAGGGCGTCGACCTCGTCGAGCGAGCCCAGTCGGTAGGCGTCGACGTGCACGAGCGCCGGGCCGCCGACGAGCGACGGGTGCTCGCGCGCGACGATGAACGTCGGCGACGCGACCTGCCCCCGCACCCCGAGCCCGGCCCCGACGCCCTGCGTGAGCGTCGTCTTGCCGGCGCCGAGGTCGCCGGTGAGGACGACGAGGTCCCCGGCCCGCAGGACGCCCGCGAGCGCCCTTCCGAACGCGCGGGTCGCGTCGGCGTCGACCAGGGTCAGGTGGACGGTCTGCTCGACCGGGGCGGGAGCCCCCGACGCCGCTGGGACGCTCGTGCCGCTCGTGCTCTCGCTCACCGTGCCGGTGTCCTCTCGTCGGGTGCGGGGGTCGGGGTCGGGGGGAGGTCGTGCGGGGCCGTACCACCTCGGCCGGCGAGGCGGCGCACGACGAGGCCGCGCGCGGCGTCGTCGAGCACGTCGAGGCGCACGTGCTCGCGCGGCACCCGCGTGCCGAGCCGCGTCGTGATCTCGTAGCCGATGGTCCCGGCGGCCCGCGCCCAGTCCTCCGCGGCGGGGTCGCCGCCGCGCCCCAGGCCCGCCCCGGCGCCGAAGAGCGTCACGACGTCGCCCGCGCGCTCCGCGGCGCCCGGGCCGAGGTCGAGCACGAACTGGTCCATGCAGACCCGCCCCGCGACGCGCAGCACCCGTGCCCCGGGTCCCCTGCCGACGAGGACGGGGCCGCCCGGGCTCGCCGGGTCGCCCGCGAGGCCCGAGGCGTGGCGCGGGATGCCGTCGCCGTACCCCAGCGGCACGACGCCGAGCACGGTGTCGCGCGACGTCGTGTACCGGTGCCCGTAGGACACGCCGTGCCCCGCCGGGACGTGCTTGACGTTCGCGAGCCGCGCCTCCAGCGTCATCACGGGCGTGAGCCCGAAGTCTTGCGGCGGACCGACCTGCGGCACCGGCGACATGCCGTACACGGCCAGGCCGGGGCGCACGAGGTCGTAGTGCGTGCGGGGCGCCGTGAGGGTCGCCGCGGAGTTCGCGAGGTGACGCACCTCGAGGTCGGCGCCCGACGCCTCGGCGAGCCGGACCGCGTCGTCGAGCGCGTCGGCCTGCGCGACGACGCTCGGGTGACCGGGCTCGTCGGCGCACGCGAGGTGGGAGAACACCCCGACGACCCGGACGAGCCCCTCGGCCGCGGCACGCGCCAGCCCGTCGAGCACGACCGGCAGGTCGGCCGGCATCACGCCGTTGCGCCCCAGGCCGGTGTCGACCTTGACGTGCACGCGCGCCGTGCGTCCGGCGGCGCGGGCCCCGGCCACGACTGCGTCCACCGCCCACGTCGCGGCGACCGTGACGTCGACGTCCGCCGCGACGAGCTCCTGCAGGGGCGCACCGGGGGCGAACAGCCAGGTGAGGATCCACGCGCGCTCGGGCCCGACGCCCGCCGCCCGCAGCGCCAGCGCCTCGCCCGGCTGGGCCGTGCCGAGCCACGTCGCCCCGCCCGCGAGCGCCGCGAGGGCGCTCGGCACGAGCCCGTGCCCGTACGCGTCCGCCTTGACGACGGCCATGACCTGCGCGGACGGCGCGTGACCGGCGAGGGCGCGGACGTTGTCGCGGAGCGCGGCGAGGTCGACGACGGCGCGGGCCGGGTGGGTGTGCGCGTCGGACGGCTCGGCGAGGTGCGTGCGCTGGGTGTCGCTCACGGTCGACGATTCTCTCACCACGCGTCGAGCACGCGGTCCGTCTCGAACCGTCGCTCGCGCCCGCTCAGCGGGTCGACGAACGCCAGCGACCGCGACACGAGCTGGAGGGGGTGCGCGTAGTCGTCGTGCGCGACGTCGTACGGCTCGGGATAGAAGTTGTCGTGCAGGATCGGCACGCCGAGGCGGGCCATGTGCAGACGGAGCTGGTGCGTCTTGCCGCTGTGCGGCTCCAGCCGGTAGCGGGCGAGGCCGCGGTCCGTGTCGGCCTCCGCGAGGTCCACGCGGCTCTCCGCGTTGGGCTCCCCGTCGACCTCCTCCGCCCGCATGACGCCGCGACGCTTGACGATGCGGCTGCGGACCGTCGTCGGCAGGTCGAGCGCGGGGTCGAGGGGCGCGACGGCCTCGTACGTCTTGCGGACCTCGCGCCGCGCGAAGAGCTCCTGGTAGGCGCCGCGCACCTGCGGGCGCAGCGTGAGGAGCAGCACCCCGGCGGTCACCCGGTCGAGCCGGTGCGCGGGGCTGAGGTCGGGCAGGTCGAGGTCGCGCCGCAGGCGCACGAGGACCGACCGCGCGACGTACGCGCCCCGCGGGATCGTCGCGAGGAAGTGCGGCTTGTCGACGACGAGCAGGTCGCGGTCGCGGTGCAGCACCCGGACCTCGAAGGGCACGTCGGGCTCGACGGGCGGGTCGCGGTACAGGAACACGAACCCGCGCGGCTCGTAGGGCGTGCGGTCGTCGAGGGGTCGCCCGCGCCCGTCGACCACCTCGCCGGCGGCGACCTTCTCCGCGAGCCGCGCGGCGTCGTCGGGGAAGCGGTGGCGCACGTAGTCGAGCGTGCGCGTCCAGCGCGCGACGCTCGCGGCGTCGTGCGGCAGGACGAGGCGCGTCGGGTTGAGGCCGTCGCGCACGGGGAGAGGGACCACCCGTCCACGGTAGCCGCCGGCGACGAGTCACCCGACCGGGGTCACCGCGGCTGCCGAACCCCGGGTTGCGCGGCACGATCCGCCCGGTCTGCCGTGCAACCCCGGGTTCGGCGAGGTCGGGTGCCGGACGATCCGGGGTTCGGCGGGCGACGTCAGCGCGTCGCGAGGAGGTCCGCGACGACGCGCGGCACCTGGTCCGCGACGTCGCGCGCCGCGACCGGACCACCGGGGTTCGCGCGCTCGGCCGCGAGGCCGTGCACGAGCGCCGCGGCGGCGCCCAGCTCCGCCGCGAGCGCCGGCTCGGCGCGGACCCGCTCGGCGTGCGCGGCGAGCAGCGTCCCGAGGATCCCGGCGAGGACGTCCCCGGCGCCCGCCGTCGCGAGCCAGGGCGGCGCGTCCGCCTGCGCGTACACCACCCCGGGCCCGACGACGAGCGTCACCGACCCCTTGAGCAGCACCGTCGCGCCGGTGAGGTCGTGCGCACGCCGGGCCCACCGCAGCGGCTCCGCCTCCACGTCCGCGCGCGTCACGTCCTCGCCGCGCGCCCCGAGCAGCGTCGCGAGCTCGCCCGCGTGCGGGGTCAGGACGACCGACGCCGGGCACCGCCCCGGCAGGAGCGACAGCGCTCCGGCGTCCACGACCGCCGGGACGTCGGCGGGGGCCAGGGCCGCACGGACGCGGTCGTGCTGGCCCCCGTCGTCCACCGGGTCGCCGCCCGCGGCGGGCACCCCGGACCCGAGGGTCCACGCCTGCACGCGCCCCGCGCCGGCCACGACCTCGGGGTGGGCCGCCAGGACGGCCTGCGTGACGTCGTCGGGCCCGAGGTAGCGGACCATGCCGGGCCCGGTGCGCACGGCGGCGCTCGACACGAGGACCGCCGCCCCCGGGTACGTCGACGTCCCCGCGACGACGCCGACGACGCCGCGCGTGTACTTGTGATCGTCCGGACCGGGCACCGCCCACAGCGCCGCGACGTCGTGCCGCTCGAGGCGGCGCACCGCGGGCCCGGCCCTCAGGTCGAGCCCGAGGTCCACGACGGCGCCGCGCCCGGCGAGGTGCGTCGCGGGCGGGACGAGCAGACCGGGCTTCGCCGCGCCGAACGTCACCGTCCGGTCGGCCCGCAGCACCGGCCCGGGCACCGTGCCGTCGTCGACCCCGACCCCGCTCGGCGCGTCCACCGCGACGACCCACGGCCGGCGCGGGGCACCGTCGAGGTCGTCGACGATCCGCCGCACGAGGACGCCCGGCGTGCCGCGCAGCGGCCCGGTCGCGCCGATCCCGACGAGGCCGTCGAGGACCGCGTCGGCCGCCCGGACCTCGCGGACGGCGCGGGCGAGCGCGTCATCGCCGAGGTCGAGGTCGAGGTCGAGGGTCGATCCTCCGGCGCGGCGCAGCGCGACGAGGCCGCCCTCGTGCGTCCGGTCGCTCGTGAGCACGGCCGTCACGCGCACCCCGCGCCGTGCGAGGTACGCACCGGCGTGCAGCGCGTCGCCACCGTTGTTGCCGGCGCCCACGAGCAGCACCACCCGAGTGCCCGTCACGCGCCCGTCGCGCCGGCCGCCGTCGGGCCCGACGACGGACCGCGCCCGGGCGAGGTCGCGCGCCACCACCGTCGCGAGGGCGAACGCCGCACGCTCCATGAGCGGCACGCCCGCGTCGAGGAGGGGACGCTCGGCGGCGCGCACGTCGGCGGCGGTCCAGGCTTCGATCATGCCCCCATCCTGCCCACGCCCCGCCGGGCGCGCCTACGCGCGTCCCGCGCGCGGACCGGCGGAGGTCCGCGCGTGTCCCGACGGCCCGCGCGAGAGCGGGCGGCGACGTCGCACCCTAGGGTGGCGAGCATGCGCTTCGGACTCTTCATCCCCCAGGGCTGGCGACTCGACCTCGTCGGCATCGACCCCGCGGACCAGTGGGAGACCATGCGGTCCCTCGCCCGGCACGCCGACACCGCGCCCGCCGGCGAGCCGCTGCCCGGCGCGGCGAACGCGTGGGAGTCCGTGTGGGTGTACGACCACTTCCACACCACGCCCGAACCCACCGACGAGGCCACCCACGAGGCGTGGACCCTCATGGCGGCGTTCGCCGCGTCGACCGAGCGCGTGCGCCTCGGCCAGATGTGCACGTGCATGGCGTACCGCAACCCCGCCTACCTCGCGAAGGTCGCCGCGACGGTCGACGCCGTCAGCGGCGGCCGGGTCGAGATGGGCATCGGCGCCGGCTGGTACGAGCACGAGTGGCGCGCCTACGGCTACGGGTTCCCCCGCGCGGGCGAACGGCTCGCCATGCTCGACGAGGGCGTGCAGATCATGAAGCAGCTGTGGACCAACGGCGTCGCGACGCTCGACGGCGCGCACTACCAGGTCGACGGCGCGCGCCTCGCGCCCCTCCCGCTCCAGGTCGACGGCCCGCCCCTGTGGGTCGCGGGCGGCGGGGAGAAGAAGACCCTGCGCATCGCCGCCGAGCACGCGCAGTACACGAACTTCGACGGGTCGCCGGACGGGTTCGCCCACAAGTCCGCCGTGCTGCGCGACCACTGCGACGCGATCGGGCGGCCGTTCGACGAGATCACCCGCTCGGCGAACTACAACGTCGTCGTCGGCGCCACCGAGGCCGAGGTCGACGACCGCGTCGCCTGGCTGGAGGAGCACTACGCGCGCGTCCTGCCGGAGCGCGCCCCGACGATGGCCGAGTCGCTGCGCCACGGCCCGCTCGTCGGCACGCCGGAGCAGCTCGTCGAAAAGCTCACGACGCTGCAGGGGCTCGGGATGACGTACGCGATCACGTACTTCGCGGAAGCGGCGTACGACCGCAGCGGCATCGAGCTCTTCGAACGCGAGGTGATCCCCGCCCTCCAGGGCTGACCGCCGGCCGAACATGCCCTGGGCTCCCGTTCTCGTCCCGGAGCGGGAGCCCAGAGCATGTTCGACGGTCGTCAGGCGCATGGTCGGTGGCGACGCGGCAGCGGGCGGATGGCGCCACGTGGCCGTGCACAGGCCCGGTCGCGGAGGCGTCGTCCACAGGACGCACCCGTGCCCGACGGCGCGCGGGTCGCCCCACGCTGTACTCGTCGCCGTGCGCACCGACCCGCTCCCCCACGCCCTGCTCGCCCGCGCGTCGGCGCAGGGCGGGCTCGTCGCGCTCGCCCAGTGCCGAGACGCCGGTCTCACCGACAAGGAGGTCGCCGGTCTCGTCCGTCGAGGACGGTTCGCCCGCCTGACGCGGGGCGTGTACGACACCGTCGTCTCCCCGCTCGCCGCCCGACCGTGGGACGAGCGCCGGCGCAGAGCCGCCTGGTCCGGGCTGCTCGCCTACGGCGACGAGGCCGTCGCCGTCGGGACGAGCGCCCTGGTGCTCCACCGCGTCCAGGGCCTGCCGCCGCACCTGCGTCCCGAGGTGGCGGTCGCGCGAGCGGCGAACCGCCGGGACCGCGACGGGCTCCGTCTGCGGCAGTTCGACGCCGGGATGACCACCGTGGAGATCGCCGGGAGGCGTGTCGCGTCGCTCGAGTGGGCCCTTGCCCAGGCCGTTCCGGAACTGCCACGGCCGAACGGCCTCGCCGTCCTCGACTCGTCCCTGTACCGCGGGCTGCTCGACGGCGCCGGGCTGCGTCGCGCGCACGACGCCGCGCGGGGCCGACGCGGGATCGCGTCACGACACCCGTTGTTCGAGCTCGCCGACGCGAGGGCCGAGTCGCCGCTGGAGTCGTTCGCGCGGCTCGACTGCGTCGACGACGGCGTCCCGCCGGACGTGCTCCAGCTCCCGGTCCGTACGGCGGGGACCGAGGCGCGCGGCGACCTGGCCTGGAGACGCCGGGGCGGGCGATGGCTCGTCGCCGAGATCGACGGTCGGGAGGTGCACGACGCCCCGGACGCCGTCTACGCCGACCGGGCTCGCCAGAACCTGCTCGTCGCGACCGGACGGGTGGACGTGCTGCGGTTCACCGGGCGCGACGTCGGGCGCATCGGGCGGACGGTCCGCGCTGCGCTGGCGTCCTGAGCCCTGCCGAGCATGCGCTTCCCGCCCGCCGACCATGCGCCTGGCGCCCGATCCCGACCCGGAACGGGAGCCAACCGCATGCTCGGCTGGGTCCGGGCGCTCAGCCCTCCGCGACGACCATCGCCGACGCGATGCCGGCGTCGTGCGAGATGGACAGGTGGAACGCGCGGACGCCCAGCTCCTCGGCGCGCGCCGCGACGGTCCCCGTGACCTCCACCTCCGGCGGGCCGCCGACCACGCGGTGGACCGTCGCGTCGTGCCAGTGCATCCCCCCGGGCGCACCGAGGGCCTTGGCGATGGCCTCCTTCGCCGCGAACCGGGCGGCGAGCGACGCCGGGGGCAGGTCACGCTCCGCCTCGGTGAACAGCCGGTCCCGCAACCGGGGCGTGCGCTCGACCGTCTCCATGAACCGCGCGACGTCGACCACGTCGATCCCAACCCCGATGATCATGCGCCCACCCTACGGCGGCGGGCCTCCGGCACCCTTCCCGCCGGTCGAGGTGGGGGACGGGCGCGCACGACCGTGGCGGGTCTGGCGGGAGCCCGCGAGGAACGAGCGGGCGGATGGTAGGTCGCGCGCGCCCGTCCCCCACCTCGACCGGAACCGACCCCCTACTCGACCGTGACCGACTTCGCGAGATTCCGCGGCTGGTCGACGTCGAGGCCCTTCGCCGTGGCGAGCGCCATCGCGAAGATCTGCAGCGGGACGACGGCGAGCAGCGGCGAGAGCAGCGTGGGCGAGGCGGGGACCCAGAAGATCTCGTCCGCGAACGGCCGCACCGCGTCGTCGCCGTCCTCCGCGATGACGAGCGTGCGCGCGCCGCGGGCCCGGATCTCCTGGATGTTCGAGATGACCTTCGAGTGCAGTCCCTCGCGGCCGTGCGGCGACGGCACGACGACGAACACCGGCTGGCCCTCGTCGATCAGCGCGATGGGCCCGTGCTTGAGCTCGCCGGCCGCGAAGCCCTCGGCGTGGATGTAGGCGAGCTCCTTGAGCTTGAGCGCGCCCTCGAGCGCGACGGGGAACCCGACGTGCCGGCCGAGGAAGAGGACCTTGTCCGAGTCCTTCATGGAGCGAGCCGTGGCGCGCACGTACTCGCCGCGCTCGATGACGGTCTGGATCTTGCGCGGCATGGAGCGCAGGTCCTCGAGGATCGCGGCGATCTCGTCGGGGAACTTGTTGCCGCGCAGCTGGGCCAGGTACAGCCCGAGGAGGTACGCGGCGGTGATCTGCGCGAGGAACGCCTTGGTCGACGCGACGGCGACCTCGGGACCGGCGTGCGTGTAGAGCACGGCGTCGGACTCGCGCGGGATGGTCGACCCGTGCGTGTTGACGATCGAGATCACCTTGGCGCCCTGCTCGCGCGCGTGCCGCACGGCCATGAGCGTGTCCATGGTCTCGCCGGACTGCGTCACGGCGACGACGAGGGTGCGCTCGTCGACGATGGGGTCGCGGTAGCGGAACTCGTGGGCGAGCTCGACCTCGACGGGGATGCGGCACCAGTGCTCGATGGCGTACTTGGCGACGTGGCCGGAGTAGGCGGCCGTCCCGCACGCGACGACGATGATCTTGTCCACCGAGCGCAGGACGGACTCGTCGATGCGCAGGTCGTCGAGCACGAGCTTGCCCGACGTGTCGGTCCGTCCGAGCAGCGTGTCGGCGACGGCGTGGGGCTGGTCGTGGATCTCCTTGTCCATGAAGGACGCGTAGCCGCCCTTCTCCGCGGCGGCGGCGTCCCAGTCGACCGTGTAGCGCTTCGCCTCGGCGGGGTTGCCGTCGAAGTCCGTCACCTCGACCGACCCCGGCGTGATGGTGACGATCTGGTCCTGGCCGAGCTCCAGCGCCTCCTTGGTGTGCGCGATGAACGCCGCGACGTCCGAGCCGAGGAAGTTCTCGCCCTCCCCGAGCCCGACGACGAGCGGCGAGTCGTGCCGCGCCCCCACCACGGTGTCCGGTGCGTCCGCGTGGACCGCGAGGAGCGTGAACGTGCCCTCGAGGCGTCGCGCGACCTGGCCCATCGCGAGGGTGAGGTCCTTCGTCCCGCGGTAGGCGCGCGCGAGGAGCTGCGCCGCGACCTCGGTGTCGGTCTCGGAGCGGAACGTCACGCCGTCGGCGGCGAGCTCGGCCTTGAGGGTCGCGAAGTTCTCGACGATCCCGTTGTGGATCACCGCGAGCCGGTCGTCGTCCGCGAGGTGCGGGTGCGCGTTGGTGTCCGTCGGGCCTCCGTGAGTCGCCCACCGCGTGTGGCCGATCGACGCCGTCGCCGCGGGCAGCGGGCGCAGGTCGATCTCCTCGACGAGGTTGGCGAGCTTGCCCGACTTCTTCGCGAACGCCACGGCGTCGATCCCGGGGCCGACGAGGGCCACGCCCGCCGAGTCGTACCCGCGGTACTCGAGCCGTCCGAGTCCTTCGAGGGCGACGTCGAGGGGTCGCCCCGACGCCTCGCCCGCTGTCGTTCCAGGGCCCACGTAGCCCACGATTCCGCACATGGTGATCGAGTCTAGCCACGCCCTGCCGGACCGCAGGAACGGCGGGATCCCGCGGTTCTTCGTTCCCTCCACTAACAGATTCGGGACGCGCGCGACGGGCCTGGTGCGGGGCCTGCGGCGCACATCCGGCAGAATCGGTCGGGTGTCCTCCTCCGCACCCGAGTCGATCGACGCCCTCACGTCCCGGATACCGTCGTCCACGTCGTCGCCGTACGTCGACCTGGACCGCGCCGCGTGGAGCCGGCTGTCGGAGTCGACCCCCCTGCCTCTCACCGACGAGGACGTGGCCCGGCTGCGCGGGCTCGGGGACCCGATCGACCTCGCGGAGGTCGACGCCGTCTACCGGCCGCTGTCGCGGCTGCTGAACCTCTACGTCCGGGCGACGACGGGGCTCCACGAGGCGACGTCGACGTTCCTGCGCGAGGACACCGGGTCGACGCCGTACGTGATCGGTGTCGCGGGGTCGGTCGCTGTCGGCAAGTCGACGACCGCGCGCGTGCTGCGCGAGATGCTCGCGCGATGGCCGGAGACGCCGCGCGTCGAGCTCATCACGACGGACGGGTTCCTCCATCCCAACGCGGAGCTCGCCCGGCGTGGCCTCATGGAGCGCAAGGGCTTCCCGGAGTCGTACGACCGGCGCGCGCTCATCCGGTTCCTGTCGAGGGTGAAGGCGGGGCACGACGAGGTCCGCGCACCCGTCTACGACCACCTCACGTACGACATCGTCCCCGGCGCGGAGACGGTGGTCCGCAAGCCGGACGTGCTCGTCGTCGAGGGCCTGAACGTGCTCCAGCCCGCCCGTCCGAGCGCGCACGACGAGTCGAGCGTCGCCGTGTCCGACTTCTTCGACTTCTCGATCTACGTGGACGCGCGCACGCGCAACATCCGGCAGTGGTACGTGGACCGCTTCCTCACGCTGCGCCGCACGGCCTTCTCGCGCCCGGCGTCGTACTTCCGCCGCTACGCCGACCTCACGGACGACCAGGCGGTGGAGAAGGCCCGGTCGATCTGGGACTCGATCAACGCCCCGAACCTGGAGCAGAACATCCTGCCCACGCGCGGTCGCGCCACCCTCGTCCTCACGAAGGGCTCGGACCACTCCGTGCAGCGGGTCCGCCTGCGCAAGCTCTGACGGGCGCCCGACGCCGGGTGGCCGGATGCGGCGCGCGGCGGGTCAGGACGCGCGGGGGGTGGACCGTCCGGCGGTCGCGTCGTCGTCCTGACCCACGGTCGGGCTCGCGCCCGCCGTCGGCCGCCCGCCCTCGGCCGCGACAGCGTCGGCGACCGGCTCGGCGGGCACGGGCAGCACGAGCGTCGCGGGGGCCTCGCCGCGGCGTCGGGCACGGGCCATGAGCACGCGGTCGATGACGAACCCGCCCGCGATGCCGACCACCACGCCGATCACCATGGCCAGCAGGGGTTCGTGGCCCAGCCACTGGGCGGCGGCGAAGCCGATGAGCACGGAGTAGATCGCCCAGGTGACCGCCGCGATGCCGGAGAACGCCATGAACCGCCGTCGCGGGTACCCCACGGCCCCGGCCGTCATGTTCACCGCGACCCGGCCGACCGGGATGTAGCGCGCGGCGAGGATGAACGACGCGCCCCGGTGCGCGAGCGCACGCTCCGCCCAGGCGACGGCCCGGCGACCGCGCGCCGTCCGGAGGAAGCGGACCCGCTCGGTCCCGATCGAGCGACCGATGCTGAACGCGATCTGGTCGCCCGTCCACGCGCCGAGCGCGGCGACGAGGAGCACGAGCGCGAGGTTGGGCTCGCCGGTCGCGTGCGCGGAGACGGCCAGCGTGATGACGACCGACTCGCTGGGGATCGGCGGGAAGAACCCGTCGATGGTCGCGAAGCCGAACAGCGCCGGGTAGATCCACGCGGACGCCGCGAGCGCGAGAATCCAGTGCTCCAGATTCTCCAGGAAGGTGGACACGACCTCGGGCAACACGGTCCTCGTTCGTCGGCTGGCGGGGAGGCCAGGCTGGCGGCGGCGGCAGGTCGGGTGTCCTGCACCACGACAAGCCTACGGAGCCCGACGACGTCGACCATCAGGAATTCCCCCGATTCACCCCGGAGATCCCGACAGGTCCCGCCGCGCTCGGTGCCGAGTCTGGCGTCTTCCGGCTCGGGCGTCGTCATCCCGACGGACGACATCCGGCCAGGGGTCGTACGTCGCGGGGACGAGCGGCGTGCGTCACCGCGCGGGGACGGCCCGGTCCGGCCCGGGCCGGCGGACCGGGCCGAGCGTCGACGTGAGGGTGCGCAGGTCGGCGGCGTCGACGTAGAGCTCGCCCCGCAGGTGGTCGGTCTCGTGCTGGACGATGCGTGCCGACCAGCCGGTGAGCACCTCGTCGAGCGGCGCGCCCGTCTCGTCCTCCCCCGTGAGTCGCACGCTGCGTGCCCGCTCCCGCTCGGCCTGCCAGCCGTGCACGGACAGGCAGCCCTCGACGAACGTGCGCGTCTCGTCGCCGACCGCCGTGTAGCGCGGGTTCACGACCACGCGGAACGGCAGCGGCGCCCGCTCCCGCTCGTCGTCGCCCGGCATGCCCGGGTCCTCCACGACGGCCACGGCCAGGCCGATCCCCACCTGCGGCGCGGCGAGGCCGACCCCGGGGGCCGCGTGCATGGTGGTCCGCATCGCGGCCAGGAGGGGCGCGAGCACGTCACCGAGCTGGCCCGTGTACGGCACTGCCGGCGTGCGCAGCACGGGGTGACCCGCCTGCACGATGGGGAGCAGGCCGTCGTCGTACCGGTCGAGGAGGGCGAGCACGTGCTCGCGCAGCACCGTGTCCGTCGCCTCCCGAGGGCTGGTCCTGTCGCGCACCCGTCAGAGCCCCAGTCGCTCGCGCACGACGCCGGCCAGCTCGGCCGCGACCGCGTCCGCCTGCTGCTGGGACGCGGCCTCGACCATGACCCGCACGAGCGGCTCGGTGCCGGACGGGCGGAGCAGGACGCGGCCGGTCTCGCCGAGTCGCGCCTCGGCCCGGGCCACCGCCGCGAGCAGCTCCTCGTCCGTCCCGGCGCGGGACTTGTCGACGCCCGCGACGTTGAGCAGCGTCTGCGGCAGCCTCTGCACCACGCCCGCGAGGTCGGCGAGCTTCTGGCCCGTGGCCCGCACGCGGGCGGCAACCTGGAGGGCGGTGAGGACGCCGTCGCCCGTGGTGGCGTACCGCGACAGGATGATGTGCCCCGACTGCTCGCCGCCGAGCCCGTAGCCGTGGGCCCGCATCTCCTCGAGGACGTACCGGTCGCCCACCGCGGTCTGGACCGTGCGGATCCCGGCGTCGCGCATGGCGAGGATCAGGCCGAGGTTGCTCATGACGGTGACGACGAGCGTGTCGTCGGGCAGCGCGCCCTCCTCCTGCAGCGCGAGGGCGAGCAGGCCGAGGATCTGGTCGCCGTCGACGACCGTGCCGCCGTGGTCCACCGCGATGCACCGGTCCGCGTCGCCGTCGAACGCGACGCCGAAGTCCGCCTCCGAGGCGACGACGACGGCCTGGAGCTGCTCCGGGTGGTTCGACCCGCAGGCCGCGTTGATGTTGCGCCCGTCCGGGCTCGCGTTGATGACGACGACGTCCGCCCCGGCCGCGCGCAGCGCCGCCGGTCCCACGTCGCTCGCCGCCCCGTTCGCGCAGTCGACCGCGATGCGCAGGCCGGCGAGCGGCTTCGTGTCCTCGTCCGCGCCGATGCTCGCCATGAGGTGCTCGACGTACGCGCTGCCGGCCCGCCCCTGGTCGCGGGAGAGGCGCCCGACCTCGCCGTGGGTCGGCCGGGACCAGTCCTGCCCGAGGATCTGCTCGATGGCGTCCTCGACCGCGTCGTCGAGCTTCACGCCGCCGCGCGCGAGGAACTTGATCCCGTTGTCCTGCATGGGGTTGTGCGACGCGGAGATGACGACGCCGAAGTCCACGTCCATGGTGCTCGTCAGGTAGGCCACGCCCGGGGTGGGCAGGACGCCCACGTCACGGACGTCGACGCCCGCGCTCGCCAGTCCGGCAGCGACCGCCGCCCCGAGGAACTCCCCCGAGACGCGGGTGTCGCGCCCGATGACGGCACGAGGCCGGTGGCCCTGCGGCCCGTCGGCGAGCACTCGTGCCGCGGCCACGCCGAGGTCGAGCGCGAGCTCGGCCGTCACGTTCCCGTTCGCCAGGCCCCGCACGCCGTCGGTCCCGAACAGTCGTCCCATGGAAAGTCCTCCCCATCACCGGGGCCGCACGCCGACCGTACGGCCACCCCGTCGCGCCCGCACCCTCGAGGGCTAGTCACCAGTGCTGACAAAAAGCAGTCGGCCCCGGTGGACCATGTCCACCGGGGCCGACGTCACACGCTGAGGATCAGCGCTTGGAGTACTGCGGGGCCTTGCGGGCCTTCTTGAGCCCGGCCTTCTTGCGCTCGACCACGCGGGCGTCGCGCGTCAGGAAGCCGGCCTTCTTCAGAGCGGGGCGGTTGCTCTCGGCGTCGATCGCGTTGAGCGCGCGCGCGATGCCGAGGCGCAGCGCGCCGGCCTGGCCCGAGGTGCCCCCACCGGAGATGCGGGCGACGACGTCGAAGCGGCCCTCGACGTCGACCAGCTTCAGCGGGGAGTTCACGAGCTGCTGGTGGACCTTGTTCGGGAAGTAGTCCTCGAGCGTGCGCCCGTTGATCTTCCACTGGCCCGTGCCCGGGATGAGGCGGACGCGGGCGACCGCCTCCTTGCGGCGGCCCAGGGCCTGGCCGGGGGCGGTGATGCTCTGGCCGCGGCCCGTGGGGGCAGCGGACTCGGAGGTGTAGCTGCTGGGGGTCTCGTCACCCAGCGTGTCGGTGTCGACGGTGGTCTCGGCCACGGTGTGTGTCCTCGCGTCTCTCTGTCGGCGTCGCCCGGGGGCGATTACTGCGCGACCTGGGTGATCTCGAACGGCTTCGGCTGCTGAGCGGCGTGCGGGTGCTCGGCGCCCGCGTAGACCTTGAGCTTGCCGAGCTGCGCACGGCCGAGGCTCGTCTTCGGGAGCATGCCGCGCACGGCCTTCTCGACGGCACGCTCAGGGTGCTTGTCGAGCAGGTCGCCGTACGCGACGGCACGCAGACCACCCGGGTAGCCGGAGTGGTTGTAGGCCATCTTCTGCTCGCGCTTGTTGCCGCTGAGGGCGACCTTGTCGGCGTTGATGACGATGACGAAGTCACCGCCGTCGACGTGCGGAGCGAAGGTCGGCTTGTGCTTGCCGCGCAGCAGGGTGGCCACGTGGCTGGCCAGGCGGCCCAGGACGACGTCGGTAGCGTCGATGACGTACCAGTCCTGCTGGACGTCGCCGGGCTTCGGGGTGTACGTACGCACGGTCGTAGCCTTCGTTTCTGTCAGGTGTGTCTTCGTCGGCTGCTGAAGCGGGCGGCCGAGAGGGCGTGTCGTTGCGCGGCGGGCTCGATCGACACCCGCTCCTGGGCCGGCAGCGAGTGGGCGCGCTAGCGACACGGGTGTCGTGAGATGAGCACAACGACTCACCAGGTTACCCGGGCACGCCGGGTCCGGTCAAAGCGGGGAGGTCGGGCCGCGCCTCGACGCACACCGGGCAGCGCTCCGCGCGCGCCGCCTCCGTGCACGCCCCGCAGAACAGCCGCAGCGTGCGGCAGCCCGGGTCCGCGCAGTTCGTGTACGCGCCCGTCGCGGCACCGCACGTCGTGCACTCCCCCAGCGGCGCCGACCCCGGGCCCAGCGGCACGTTCATCCGGCCGTCGAACACGTACAGCTCCCCGTCCCACAGGCCCTCGGAGCCGAACGCCTCGCCGTAGCGCACCACCCCGCCGTCGAGCTGGTACACCTCCTCGAACCCCCGTCGCCGCAGCAGCGCCGAGAGCACCTCGCACCGGACGCCGCCCGTGCAGTACGTGACCACCGGGCGCTGCTTGAGGTCGTCGTACCGGCCCGAGTCGATCTCGGCCACGAAGTCCCGCGTCGTCGCGACGTCCGGGACCACCGCACCGCGGAACCGCCCGATCGCCGCCTCGAACGCGTTCCGGCCGTCGAACATCACCACGTCGTCGCCCCGCCGCGCCACGAGGTCGTGCAGGTCCTGCGGGCTCAGCCGCTCTCCCCCGTCGACGACCCCGCGCTCGTCCACGACGAGCTCGTCCGCCGCGCCGAACGCCACGAGCTCGTCCCGGACCTTCACGGACAGGCGCGGGAAGTCGCGGCCCGTCCCGTCGGACCACTTCACGTCGGTCCCCTCGAACCCGGGGTAGCGCCGCGTCGTCTTCACGTACTGCTTGAGGTCCTCGACGGTGCCGCCCAGCGTGGCGTTGATCCCGTGCGGCGACACCACGACACGGCCCCTCAGGCCCCACCGCTCGGCGAGCGCGAGCTGCCAGAGCTGGACCGCGCGCGGGTCGGGCAGCGGCGTGAAGGCGTAGAACAGCACGATCTTGTGGACGGCCATGGCCCCAGGATAAAGACCGTCCCCGCACGCCCCACCCTCAGCGCGGGCGCGCCACGCGCTCGACGTCCCACACCGGCTCGGGCGTCTCGACGACCCGGCCGTCGGCGCCGACGAGGAGGAACCGGTCGAACCCGCGCGCGAACCAGCGGTCGTGCGTCACGGCCAGGACCGTGCCCTCGAACGCGGCGAGCCCGGCCTCGAGCGCCTCGGCGGAGTGCAGGTCGAGGTTGTCGGTCGGCTCGTCGAGCAGCAGCAGCGTCGAGCCGGCGAGCTCCAGGAGCAGGACGTGGAAGCGGGCCTGCTGGCCGCCGGAGAGCGACTCGAACCGCTGCTCCGCCTGCCCGACGAGCTCGTACCGGTCCAGCGCGCGGCTCGCCGCTTCACGGCCCATCCCGGCGCGGTCGCCCTCGCCTCGGTGCAGGATCTCGAGCAGCGTTCGGCCGCGCAGGCCGGGGTGGTCGTGGTTCTGCGCGAACCAGCCAGGGCGCACGCGCGACCCGAGCACGGCGCGGCCCGTGTGCGCGACGGGCGCCGGGTCCCCCGGTGCGCGGGGCCCCGGGGCCGACGGCGCGGCGTCGGGCACGGTGCCGGGCTCGGGGTCCGTACCGCCCGCGGCGAGCAGCCGCAGGAGGTGGGACTTGCCCGACCCGTTCGACCCGAGCACGGCGACGCGCTCGCCGAAGAACACCTCGAGGTCGAACGGTCGCAGGAGCCCCGTGAGCCCGAGGTCGTGGCACGTGACGGCGCGCTTGGCGGTGCGCCCGCCCGTCAGCCGCACCGTGACGCGCTGCTCGCGCGAGAGCACCTCCGGCGGGCCCGCCTCCTCGAACTTCCGCAGGCGCGTGCGCGCAGCCTGGTAGCGGCTGGCGAGCCCGTCGTTGAACGCGGCCTTCGCCTTGAGCGTCTGCACCAGCTCGACGAGCTTGCGGCGCTCCTCCTCCCACCGGCGGGCGAGCTCGGCGAGCCGCTCGCGCCGGTCGGCGCGCGCCTGCGCGTACGTCGCGAAGCCGCCGCCGTGCACCCAGACCGTGCCGCCGCCCGGCGTGGGCTCGAGGGTCGCGACCTGCGTCGCGGTCCGTGCGAGCAGCTCGCGGTCGTGGGAGACGTACAGCACCGACTTCGGCGACGCGACGAGCCGGTCCTCGAGCCAGCGCTTCGTCGGCACGTCGAGCGCGTTGTCCGGCTCGTCGAGCAGGAGCACCTGCTCGGGGCCGGCGAGGAGCGTCGTGAGGGCGAGCCGCTTCTGCTCCCCGCCCGAGAGGGTGCGCAGGTCGCGCCACTGGGCCTTCTCGAACGGGACGGACAGCACCTCGTCGGTCACCTGGTCCCACGCGGTCTCGGCGTCGTACCCGCCGACGTCCGCCCAGTCGGCGAGCGCCTGCGCATACCGCATCTGCGCCGCCGTGTCGTCGACGGTCATGATGTCGTGCTCGGCCGCGGCGAGCTCGCGCGCCGCGTCCCGGACGGCGGCGGGCGCGAGGTCGACGAGCAGGTCGCGCACGGTGCGCTCGTCGTCACCGCGGGCGAGCTGCTGGCGCATGACGCCGAGGCCGCCGCTGCGGGCGACCGTCCCGCCGTGCGGGGCGAGGTCGCCCGTGACGATCCGCAGCAAGGTGGACTTGCCCACCCCGTTAGGCCCGACGAGCGCGACGCGCGCCCCGTCGCCGACCCGCAGGCTCACCGCGTCGAGGAGCGTGCGGCCGTCGGGCAGGTGGTACGTGACGTCGGAGATGTCGAGGTGGCCCACGTCCCGCATGGTCCCCCACCGGCGGGGTCGGGGTCACGTCCTTTCGTGCGGCGCGGTCGCGCTGCGACCGGCCGCGTGAGGTGCGACGGTGGGGGCATGAGCGACACGACGGGCACCAGCCCCGACCCGGAGACCGGGGCCGAGGGCGACAACGACCAGCTCCAGGCCGAGGACACGCTGCTCGACCGCGGCGTCGACGACGTCCTCGACGAGGGGTACTCCCCGCCCGACCGCGACCGGAAGAACCACTTCGGGGAGACGCCGTGGGAGGAGGTCCACGGCGAGACCCTGGACCAGCGTCTCGCCGAGGAGGAGCCGGACGAGTGGGAGAGCGACCCTCTCGACCGGCCCGACACGTCGCGCGCAGGCCGCCTCGTGGCCGACGCCGACGCCCTCGACGGTCGGCAGAACGACACCTACGGGCAGGACGAGGGCATCTCCGGTGCGGGCGCGAGCGCCGAGGAGGCGGCGGTGCACGTGGTCGAGGAGCCCTGAGCCCTCGACGTCACGGAGTGCCGTCGTCCCAGACGTCCTCCTCGTTCCGGACCGCACGGATCTGTTCCGCGCGGAGCGCGAGCTCCGCGTCGGGCGGGTAGGTGACCTCCTCCAGCACGAGCCCGTGCGCGGGGACGACGCCGGCCCCTCCGTCGCGCCGTCGGCTCGCCAGGAGCGCGGCCGGCCACGCGACGTCGCGCCGTCCCTCGCCCACCGCGAGCGACGCGCCGACCAGCGCGCGCACCATGTTGTGGCAGAACGCGTCCGCGCGGACGCGCGCGACGACGAGCCCCGCGTCGGGACCGTCGACCGGCCGCGACCAGGACAGGTGCTGGAGCTCGCGGATCGTCGTGGCGCCGGGGCGCGGCTTGCAGAACGCGGCGAAGTCGCGCACCCCCAGGAGGGGGCGCACCGCCGCGTCCATGGCGTCGACGTCGAGGGGCCTGCGGTTCCACAGCGTCCACTCGCGCCGCAGCGGGTCGCGCAGCGCGGGGTCGTCCGCGACCCGGTAGGTGTACGCGCGGTGCAGGGCCGAGAACCGCGCGTCGAACCCGGCCGGGGCGAGTGCGGCCCGGTGCACCACGACGTCGCCCGGCAGCACCCCGGCGAGGCGGGCGACGAGCGCGTCCCCCGGTGCCCGGTCTGACCGGCCGGGCAGCGCGTCCCACCGGTCCTGCGGGAGATCGACGTGCGCGACCTGGCCGCGCGCGTGCACGCCCGCGTCGGTGCGGCCCGCGACCGTGAGCCGGGGCGCGGCGCCGCGCAGCAGCGTCGCGAGGCCGTCCTCCAGCGCGCCCTGCACGGTGCGCAGGGCGGGCTGGCGGGCCCAGCCCGCGAACCGCGTCCCCTGGTAGGCGAGGTCCAGCCGCACCCGGACCGTCCCGGGCGTGGGGGCGCCGTCGGGCACACCGGCGGGTGAGGGGACGGCGGACGTCGGGCTGGTCACGGGAGATCACGGTACCCGCCACGGACGCGCCGGGCGGGACCGCCCGACGGCGCTCCCGTGCGCCCGACCGGCGCCGTACCTACGCTGCGAGCCATGACCGCGGACCTGCGCACCCTCGCCGTCGACTGCGGCGGGGGCGGCATCAAGGCGAACGTCCTCGACGCGCCCGGCACGGCCCACGCCTCCGCCGTCCGTGTCCCCACGCCGTATCCCCTGCCGCCCGACCGGCTCGTCGAGACGGTCGCGGACCTCGCGGCGCGACTCCCCCGCGCCGACCGCGTGACCGTCGGGATGCCGGGGATGATCCGCCGGGGCGTCGTCGTCCACACGCCGCACTACGTCACGCGCAACGGCCCTCGCACCCGCGTCGACCCCGCGCTCGTCGAGGCGTGGTCCAGCTTCGACGTGCAGGCCGCCGTCGGAGCGCGCCTCGGCGTCCCCGCCCTCGTGCTCAACGACGCGGAGGTCCACGGCGCCGGGGTCGTCGCCGCGACCGGGCTCGAGCTCGTCCTCACCCTCGGCACCGGGCTGGGCTCTGCCCTCTTCCACGGCGGCCGCCTCGCGCCCCACCTCGAGTGGTCCCGTGCCCCGGTGCGACGCGGCACCAGCTACGACGCCTACGTGGGCGAGCCCGAGCGACGCAGGCTCGGCGACGCCCTGTGGTCGCGGCGCGTCCTCACCGTCGTCACCGGCCTACGGCCCGTGTTCTGGTGGGACCGCCTCTACCTCGGAGGCGGGAACTCCCGCCGGATCACCCCGGCCGTCCTCGACCGGCTCGGCGACGACGTCGTCGTCGTGCCGAACTCCGCCGCCCTCGTGGGCGGGGCGCGCGCCTGGGACCTCCCCCCGGCCTAGCGGGCCGTCGCGACGTCCCGGACCGCCTCGAGCAGCACGCGGGAGAACGCGACCGGACGGTCCAGGCTCACCAGGTGCCGCGCCCCGGGCACCACCACCAGGCGTGTCCGGGCGCCACCCCGACGAGCGGCCGCCACGAAAGCCCGCTCGCCCGTCCTGAAGTGGTCCCATCGGCCGTTCACGATCCACACCGGGCTGTCCGTGGCCGCCAGCGCGGCGAGCGGGTCCGCGCGCGCCATCTCGTCGAGGATCGCGCTCATCACGTCCAGCGCGAACCCGCCGGCGCCCAGGTCCGCCGCCGCCCGCGCGTCCATCGCCCGGTCCACCAGAGCCTGGTTCAGGGCCGCCCCGCCGTCGGGGAGCCGTTCGATCCCGCGCGCCGCCCGGAGCCACGCCCCGCGCAGGCGGGTCGTCGGCACGGTGGAGCACCCGGCCGCCACGAGCCCACGGACCCGCTCCGGCCACCGGGCACGCGACTCCACCGCGACGTACCCCCCGAGCGACAGGCCGACGACGACCGCCGGGCCGCCGAGCTCGGACAGCCCGGCTCCCACCGACTCGACCGCGCCGTCGAGCGAGAACCTCTGCCCCCGGCGCGCGCCATGACCGGGAAGGTCCACCGCGAGCGACCGGACCCCCGCACGGTCCAGCGCGACCTGCTGCCCCCGCCACATCGTGCGCGACGTGCGCGACCCGTGCACGAGCAGCACGGGTGGGAGGACACGAGAGGCCGGCACGTCCTCGACCCTAGGCACCAGGCCCATCGGTCGCACGACGGCGCCCGGCCGGGAGACGCCGCAGGGCCCGGGACCATGCGGTCCCGGGCCCTGCGAACGAGAGGAGGAGGCTCAGGCCTCCTTCTTCTCCTCGGCCTGCTCGTCGGCGGCCTCGACGGGCGCGTCCTCGACCGGAGTCTCGTCGACGGGCGCGTCCTCGACCGGAGCGTCGTCCTTCTTCGCCGGCTTGTCGGCCTTCTTCTTGCTCGCCTTCTCCGCGGCCTTCTCGGCCTCACGGACGACGGCCTGCTTCGGGCTGACCGGCTCGGTCACGAGCTCGATGACCGCCAGGGGCGCGTTGTCGCCCTTGCGGGTGCCGACCTTCGTGATGCGCGTGTAGCCGCCGTCACGCTCCGCCATCTGCGGGGCGATCTCGGTGAACAGCGTGTGCACCACGGACTTGTCGCGCACGACGCGCAGGACGCGACGGCGCGCGTGCAGGTCGCCACGCTTCGCGAACGTGATGAGTCGCTCGGCCAGCGGACGCAGACGCTTGGCCTTCGTCTCCGTGGTCGTGATGCGGCCGTGCTCGAAGAGCTGCGTGGACAGGTTCGCGAGGATCAGGCGCTCGTGAGCCGGGCCACCGCCGAGCCGCGGGCCCTTGGTGGGGGTAGGCATGGGATGTGCTCCTTGGGAAGTGGTCGCGGCCCGGGACCGGCCCGGGGCGCGCTAGAAGGTGTGGGAGTCGCCGGCTGCCGCAGGCTCAGTACTGCTGCTCGGTGTCCGAGAACGTCGGCTCGCCCTCGTCGCCGTCGTAGTACGCGGCGGCGGTCGGGTCGAAGTCGAGCGGCGAGTCCTTGAGGGACAGGCCCAGCTCGGCGAGCTTCTCCTTCACCTCGTTGATGGACTTCGCACCGAAGTTGCGGATGTCCAGCAGGTCCGCCTCGCTGCGCGCGACGAGCTCGCCCACCTGGTGGATGCCCTCGCGCTTGAGGCAGTTGTACGAGCGGATCGTGAGGTTGAGCTCCTCGATCGGCAGCGCCAGGTCGGCGGCCAGGGCCGCGTCCGTCGGCGACGGGCCGATCTCGATGCCCTCGGCCTCGACGTTGAGCTCACGGGCCAGGCCGAACAGCTCGACGAGCGTCTTGCCCGCGGACGCGAGAGCGTCGCGCGGCGTGATCGCCGGCTTCGCCTCGACGTCCACGACGAGCTTGTCGAAGTCCGTGCGCTGCTCGACACGGGTCGCCTCGACCTTGTAGGTCACCTTGAGGACCGGCGAGTAGATCGAGTCGACCGGGATGCGGCCGATCTCGGCGTCGAACATCTTGTTCTGCGACGCCGAGACGTAGCCGCGGCCGCGCTCGACCGTCAGCTCGATCTCGAGCTTGCCCTTGTCGTTCAGGGTGGCGATGTGCAGGTCGGTGTTGTGGACCTCCACGCCCGCCGGCGGGACGATGTCCGCAGCGGTGACCGCGCCAGCGCCCTGCTTGCGCAGGTACATCACGACGGGCTCGTCGTTCTCCGAGGAGACGACGAGGTTCTTGATGTTGAGGATGATCTCGGTGACGTCCTCCTTCACACCCGGCACGGTGGTGAACTCGTGGAGCACACCGTCGATGCGGATGGAGGTGACCGCCGCGCCCGGGATGGACGACAGCAGCGTGCGACGCAGCGAGTTGCCGAGCGTGTAGCCGAAGCCCGGCTCCAGCGGCTCGATGGAGAAGCGCGAACGGTTCTCCGAGATGACCTCTTCGGTCAAGGTGGGGCGCTGTGCGATCAGCACTGGTGGTTTCCTTTCGGTGAGCGTCCGCCATATGACGCTGCACGGTTCAGGGCGAGGTGCGCGCCTGCGACGCGCGGGCCCCGGACGGGACTCGGTCCACCCGTCCGGGAAGGGTGCCGTCGGCCGGACCGTCGGGCCGGAGGCCGGACGGACCGCTGCCGCCGACGGGACCCCGGTGTGCGCGAGGCACCCACGGACCCGTCGACGGCGGGCGAGCCGACGACGAGAAGCTCAGACGCGGCGACGCTTCGGCGGACGGCAGCCGTTGTGCGCCTGCGGCGTCACGTCCTGGATCGAGCCGACCTCGAGGCCCGTGGCCTGGAGGGAGCGGATCGCGGTCTCACGACCGGAACCCGGGCCCTTGACGAAGACGTCGACCTTCTTCACGCCGTGCTCCTGGGCGCGGCGCGCCGCGGACTCCGCGGCGAGCTGGGCCGCGAACGGCGTGGACTTGCGGGAGCCCTTGAAGCCCACGTGCCCGGCCGACGCCCAGGCGATCACGGCGCCCGTCGGGTCGGTGATCGAGACGATCGTGTTGTTGAAGGTGCTCTTGATGTGCGCCTGGCCGTGGGGGACGTTCTTCCTGTCCTTGCGGCGCGGCTTGCGCGAACCGGCGGCAGCGCGAGTCTTGGGAGGCATGTGCTGTTCTTCTCCTGGTCTGAGGTGGTCGGACCGCGGCGGCGGGCGGCGCGACGTCGGGCGTCGGCTCGGGCCCGCACGGCGGACTGCTGCTTAGCGGGCCTTCTTCTTGCCGGCCACGGTGCGCTTCGGGCCCTTGCGGGTGCGCGCGTTGGTCTTCGTGCGCTGACCGCGCACGGGAAGGCCGCGGCGGTGGCGCAGGCCCTGGTAGGTACCGATCTCGACCTTGCGGCGGATGTCGGCGGCCACCTCACGACGGAGGTCACCCTCGAGCTTGTAGTTGCCCTCGAGGTAGTCACGGAGCGCGACGAGCTCGGCGTCGCCGAGGTCCTTCACGCGGGCGTCGGGGCTGATGCCCGTCGCGGCCAGCGTCTGCTGGGCGCGCGTGCGGCCGACGCCGAAGATGTAGGTGAGCGCAACCTCGAGCCGCTTGTCGCGGGGGAGGTCGACGCCGATGAGACGTGCCATGTGCCTTTCGGCTCCTCGTACTTCGTTCGGAGGTCTGCCGCACCGCCCTCCCGCGTCCCCGCGGGCCCCGGCCTCCGAGCCGAGGGTTCCCCTGCGCCGTCGGGCCGCTCGCGCGGCCTGCTCGCAGGTTCGTGGTGGTGCGCTGGTGGGCTCCCGCCGTCGGCGGGGACTCCCCGGTGACCCGGCCCGAGGGCCGTCACCCGTGGCGCAGCGAGGGACTCAGCCCTGGCGCTGCTTGTGCCGCAGGTTGTCGCAGATCACCATGACGCGACCGTGCCGGCGGATCACCTTGCACTTGTCGCAGATCTTCTTGACGCTGGGCTTGACCTTCATCAGTGTTCCCTCGATGGTGCTCCGCCCCCGAGCGGGACGGGCCGGACGGGCCGGCCCTCCGCGAAGGCGGCGGCTGGTTGAGTGATGGACGCGTGGCGACGACTACTTGTAGCGGTAGACGATCCGGCCGCGGGACAGGTCGTACGGGCTCAGCTCGACCACGACGCGGTCCTCGGGGAGGATCCGGATGTAGTGCTGGCGCATCTTGCCCGAGATGTGCGCGAGAACCTTGTGCCCGTTGGCCAGCTCCACGCGGAACATCGCGTTCGGCAGGGCCTCGACCACGCTGCCCTCGATCTCGATGACACCGTCCTTCTTTGCCATGTCCTCCGCTAACTCTCGTCTGAACTGCTCGGTCCCACGCGCGAAGGACCGAGGACCTGCGCGCGTGGAGTGAAGTGTGGAGCCGCGCGTCGACGCCGGTCGCCGACCCGGAGGCCACCCGACCGGGCGCATCGGTGAACACGGACTACACCCAACGGACCATCCTACGGCATGGAGCAAGGGACGGGAAACACGCACGGTGAGACGTCCACCTCCCCCGCCGGCCTCACACCCCGTCGAGCGCGGTGATCCGCACGCCTCGGGCGGCCAGCTCCTCCGCGCCGCCGTCGGCCGCCGTGAGCACCCAGATGCCGCCCTCGAGGATCGCGACGCTGTGCTCCCAGTGGGCCGCGCGCGACCCGTCGTCCGTGACGACCGTCCAGTCGTCCTCGCACACCTGCGTCAGGTGCTCGCCCCGCGTGAGCATCGGCTCCACGGCGAGGCACATGCCCGGGCGCAACCGGGGACCCCGCTCGCGCGTCCGGTAGTTCGGCACGTCCGGCGGCTGGTGCATCGCCGAACCGATCCCGTGCCCCACGTACTCCTCGACGATGCCGTACACGGCACCGTCGCGCTCCCCCGTCGCACGGACCGAGTCCTCGACCGCGGCGCCCACGTCCCCCAGACGCTCCACCGAGGCGAGCGCGGCAATCCCGTCCCACATCGCCCGCCGCGTGGCCTCGACCAGCGCGGCGTCCGCCGGGTCCGCGTCACCGAGCACGAACGACACCGCGGCGTCGCCGTGCCAGCCGTCCACGACCGCACCGCAGTCGACCGAGACGACGTCGCCCGCCAGGAGCTCACGACCTCCCGGGATGCCGTGCACGACCTCGTCGTTCACCGACACGCAGATGGTCGCCGGGAAACCCTCGTAGCCGAGGAAGGACGGCGTCGCCCCGGCGTCCGCGATGACGGCGGCCGCGAGCTCGTCGAGGTCGCCCGTCGTCATGCCCGGCCGCACCGACTCCTGCACCGTGCGCAGCGCACGGTCCACGACCAGGCCCGCACGTCGCATGGACCGCACCTGGTCAGGCGACTTGTACTCGATGCGCTCGCGACCGAACACCGTGCTCCCTCCCGTCCCCGACGGCCTCCCGCCGTCCAGGGCCGAGCGTCAGGCGACCACCGGCGCGAGGGCCGACTCGATGCGGCCCGTGACCTCGTCGACGTCGCCCATGCCGTCCACACGGACCAGCAGGTCGCGCTCGGCGTAGGCGGACGTCAGCGGGGCGGTCTGCTCCGCGTAGATGTCGAGGCGGCGCGCGATCGCCTCCTCCGTGTCGTCCTCGCGGCCCTCGATCTCGGCACGCTTCGCGAGACGGGCCAGGAGCTCGTCGCGGTCCGCGGCGAGCTCGACCACCCCGTCCAGCGACCAGCCGAGGTCACCGAGGATCGCGTCCAGCTCCGTGACCTGTGCCGCGTTGCGGGGGTAGCCGTCGAGGATGAAGCCGCGAGCGACGTCGTCCTGGCCCAGGCGGTCGCGCACCATCGCGTTCGTCACCGAGTCGGGCACCAGCTCGCCCTTCGCCGAGTACTCCTGCGCCAGCCGGCCGAGCTCCGTGCCGCCCTTGATGTTGGCGCGGAAGATGTCGCCCGTCGAGATCGCGGGGATCTCGTAGCGCTCGGCGAGCCGCGACGCCTGCGTGCCCTTGCCGGCCCCCTGGGGACCCATGATGACGAGGCGCACGTGCGACGGACGGGAGGCGTTGCTCAACGGAGGAACCCTTCGTAGTGGCGCTGCTGCAGCTGGGAGTCGATCTGCTTGACCGTCTCCAGGCCGACGCCCACCACGATGAGGATCGAGGAGCCGCCGAACGGGATGTTCGTGCTCACGCCGAGCCCGATGAGGACCAGCGTCGGCAGCAGTGCGACGAGCGCGAGATAGATGGAGCCCGCGGACGTGATGCGGGTGATGACGTAGTCGAGGTACTCGGCGGTCGGGCGCCCGGCACGGATGCCGGGGATGAAGCCGCCGTACTTCTTCATGTTGTCCGCGACCTCGTCCGGGTTGAACGTGATCGCCGTGTAGAAGAAGCAGAAGAACAGGATCATCGCGACGTAGAGCGCGATGTGCAGCGGCGCCGCCGGGTCGGCGAGGTTCGTGCTCACCCAGACGACCCAGTCGGACGTCTGGTCGCCGAACTGCGCGATCAGACCCGGGACCGCGAGCAACGAGGCCGCGAAGATCACCGGGATGACACCCGCCATGTTGATCTTGATCGGGATGTAGGTGCTCGAGCCGCCGTACATGCGACGACCGACCATGCGCTTCGCGTACTGGACCGGCACGCGGCGCTGCGACTGCTCGACGAAGACCACGAGGCCGATGACCACGACGATCACCGCGACCATGATGATGAAGTTCACCGGGCCGTTCGCACCACCGGCGATCGACCACAGCGCGGTCGGGAAGCTCGCCGCGATGGACGTGAAGATCAGCAGCGACATGCCGTTGCCGACACCGCGCTCGGTGATGAGCTCGCCCAGCCACATGATCAGACCCGTGCCGGCCGTCATGGTGACGACCATGAGGGCCATCGTGACGAAGCTGCCGTCGGGGATCACCTCGACCGAGCACCCCTGGAAGAGCAGGCCGTTGCGCGCCGTCGTGATGACGGTCGTCGACTGCAGGATCGCGAGCGCGATCGTCAGGTACCGCGTGTACTGCGTGAGCTTCGCCTGGCCCGACTGGCCCTCCTTGTGGAGCGCCTCGAAGCGAGGGATGACGACGCGCAGGAGCTGCACGATGATGCTCGCGGTGATGTACGGCATGATCCCGAGCGCGAAGATCGACAGCTGCAGGAGTGCCCCGCCGCTGAAGAGGTTCACGAGCCCGAGCAGATCGTTGCCGTCCGCGGTCTCCGCGATGCACTGCTGGACGTTGGGGTAGTCGACTCCCGGCGAGGGGATGAACGAACCCACACGGAAGATCGCCATGATCGCGATCGTGAACAGCAGCTTGCGCCGCAGGTCAGGCGTCCGGAAAGCCCGGGCGAATGCGCTGAGCACCTATCCTCCTGGCCCGCCGAGGCGGGATCTCGTGTCGCCGAGAGGCCCGGCGAGGTGTGACGCACGGCACCGGCGCCAAGAGGCACCCTAACCGTTGCGCCGCGTCGAACGGCAAACCGGTGTCCGCCGACCGGACGGTCGGGCCCTGCACCGGTGTCGGTCGGCCGTCCGCGATGACGCCGACGACGGACCGACGGGAAGTCTAACCGCGCCCCGCTGCCGGACGGGACGGCGGTCCGTGCCGGGGAGCTCCCCCGAGACGCGGACAGGGCCGACGGCGCGTGCGCGCCACCGGCCCTGTCCGTCTGGTCAGTCCTCCGAGACCGAACCGCCGGCCGCGAGGATCTTCTCGCGAGCCGAACCCGAGAGGGCGTCGACCGCCACCTCGAGCTTGACGGTGATCTCGCCCGTGCCCAGCACCTTCACGGGCTGGCCCTTGCGGACCGCGCCCTTCGCGACGAGGTCCTCGACGGTGACGGAGCCACCCTCGGGGTACAGCGCCGCGAGCTTGTCCAGGTTGACGACCTGGTACTCGGTGCGGAACGGGTTCTTGAACCCGCGCAGCTTCGGCAGGCGCATGTGCAGAGGCATCTGCCCGCCCTCGAAGCGCTCGGGCACCTGGTAGCGAGCCTTCGTACCCTTGGTACCGCGGCCCGCCGTCTTACCCTTCGACGCCTCACCACGACCCACGCGGGTCTTGGCCTTCTTGGCGCCGGGGGCAGGACGCAGGTGGTGCATCTTCAGCGCGCCACCCTGCTCCTGCTCGGCCGCAGCCTTCGCGGGAGCCTTGGCGGCGGTGTCCTTCGTGGCCTTCTCAGCCATGGTCACTCGACCTCCTCAACGGTGACGAGGTGCGCCACCGTCGCGACCATGCCGCGGATCTCCGGGCGGTCCTCCTTCACGGCGGTGTCGCCGATCCGCTTGAGGCCCAGAGTGCGCAGCGTGTCGCGCTGGTTCTGCTTGCCGCCGATGGCGGACTTCGTCTGGGTCACCTTGAGCCTGGCCATCAGGCGTTCACCCCCGCGGCACGGGCACGCAGGAGCGCGGCCGGGGCCACGTCCTCGAGCGGGAGGCCACGGCGCGCGGCGACAGCCTCGGGCTGCTCCAGGTTGCGCAGGGCCTCGACGGTCGCGTGCACGATGTTGATCGCGTTCGACGAACCGAGCGACTTGCTCAGGACGTCGTGGATGCCCGCGCACTCCAGCACGGCGCGGACCGGACCACCGGCGATGACACCGGTACCCGGCGCGGCCGGACGCAGGAAGACGACGCCGGCGGCGGCCTCACCCTGGATCGGGTGCGGGATGGTGCCCTGGATGCGCGGGACCTTGAAGAAGTTCTTCTTGGCCTCCTCGACACCCTTGGCGATCGCCGCGGGCACCTCCTTCGCCTTGCCGTAGCCGACACCGACGGTCCCGTCGCCGTCACCCACCACGACGAGCGCGGTGAAGCTGAAGCGACGGCCGCCCTTGACGACCTTGGAGACGCGGTTGATGGTGACGACGCGCTCGACGAAGGCGTTCTTCTCGGCTGCGTCGCCGCGACGGCCGTCACGGCGGTTGTCGCGACGGTTGTCGCGGCCCCCGCGGGCGTTCTGGTCGCCGGACTCGTTGGCGGCACCCGTGGGGGCGCCGGTGTTGCTGCGCTGCCCTGCAGCCATCAGAGGATCCTCTTCTTCCGTGTACGGATGGTCGGCGTCGTCACAGGGCCAGACCGCCTTCGCGGGCGCCGTCGGCGACCGCAGCGACCCGACCGTGGTACTTGTTGCCGCCGCGGTCGAAGACGACGGACTCGACGCCCTTCGCCTTCGCCCGCTCGGCCACGAGCTCGCCGACCTTGCGCGCCTTGGCGCTCTTGTCGCCGTCGAGCGCCCGGAGGTCCGCCTCGAGCGAGGAGGCCGAGGCCAGCGTCTGCCCGATCGTGTCGTCCACGACCTGCGCCACGACGTGGCGCGTCGAACGCGTCACCACGAGGCGCGGGCGGACGGCGGTCCCCTTGATCTTCTTGCGCAGGCGCAGGTGGCGGCGCTGACGCGCGACGGCCTTGCCCTTGCCGAGAACCTTCAGAGCCATCGTTACTTACCAGCCTTTCCGACCTTGCGGCGGACGACCTCGCCGGCGTAACGCACACCCTTGCCCTTGTACGGCTCGGGCTTGCGGATCTTGCGGATGTTCGCCGCGACCTCGCCGACCTGCTGCTTGTCGATGCCGGAGACCGAGAACTTCGTCGGGCTCTCGACGGCGAACGTGATGCCCGCCGGCGGGGTGACGACGACCGGGTGGCTGAACCCGAGGGCGAACTCGAGGTCCGAGCCCTTCGCGGTCACGCGGTACCCGGTACCGACGATCTCGAGCTTCTTCTCGTAGCCCTGCGTCACGCCCTGGACGATGTTCGCCAGGAGGGTGCGCGTGAGGCCGTGCAGCGCGCGGGACTCGCGCTCGTCGTTCGGGCGGGACACCACGAGGGTGCCGTCCTCCTGAGCGACCTGGATGGGGGTGGGCACGTTGTGCTCGAGAGAACCCTTCGGGCCCTTCACGGTCACGAGCGCGCCGCTGATGGTGACGTCCACGCCGGCCGGGACCGGAACGGGGATCTTGCCGATTCGAGACATTGGCGTATCTCCTTTCCGGGATTACCAGACGTAGGCGAGGACTTCGCCGCCCACGCCCTTCGTGGCGGCCTGCTTGTCGGTGAGGAGGCCGGAGGACGTGGACAGGATCGCCACACCCAGGCCACCGAGCACCTTCGGCAGCTCCGTGGACTTGACGTACTTGCGCAGGCCGGGCTTCGACACGCGGCGCACGCCGGCGAGGCTGCGCTCACGGTTCGGGCCGTACTTGAGATGGATGGTGAGGTTCTTGCCCACCGGGGCGTCCTCGACGCTCCAGCCGGTGATGTAGCCCTCGGCCTGGAGGATCTCGGCAATGTGCGACTTCAGCTTCGAGTACGGCATGGTCACCGTGTCGTGGAACGCCGAGTTCGCGTTACGCAGACGCGTGAGCATGTCTGCGATCGGGTCGGTCATCGTCATCGGGCTCTTGCCCTTCCTCGCCGTGGTATCCCGGCGGTCCGCGCCCTGCGGCACGGCCCGCCTGGACCTACGACGTAGTGGTTACCAGCTGCTCTTGGTGACGCCGGGAAGCTCACCGCGGTGAGCCATCTCGCGCACGCAGATACGGCACAGGCCGAACTTGCGGTAGACAGAGTGCGGACGGCCGCACTTCTGGCACCGGGTGTAGGCACGGACCGCGAACTTGGGCTTGGCGGCCGCCTTGTTGATCAGGGCCTTCTTCGCCATGTCAGTTCTCCTTGAAGGGGAAACCGAGACGGCGCAGCAGGGAGCGGCCCTCGTCGTCGGTCGTCGCCGTGGTCACGATCGTGATGTCCATGCCGCGGACACGGTCGATCTTGTCCTGGTCGATCTCGTGGAACATCGACTGCTCCGTGAGGCCGAACGTGTAGTTGCCGTGCCCGTCGAACTGCTTGGGCGAGAGGCCGCGGAAGTCGCGGATGCGCGGCAGGGCGATCGACAGGAGACGGTCCAGGAACTCCCACATGCGGTCGCCGCGCAGCGTGACGTGCGCGCCGATCGGCATGCCCTCGCGCAGCTTGAACTGCGCGATGGACTTGCGGGCCTTGGTCACCTGCGGCTTCTGGCCGGTGATCGCGGAGAGGTCGCGGATGGCGCCCTCGATGAGCTTCGAGTCCTTGGCGGCGTCACCGACACCCATGTTCACGACGATCTTCGTGACGCGGGCGACCTGGTTGACGTTCTCGTGCCCGAACTCCTCGCGCAGACCGGCGACGATCTCCTCGCGGTAGCGCTGCTTCAGACGGGGCACCTCGGGGGCGACGATCTCGGTGCTCATCAGATGTCCTTCCCGGAGCGCTTGGCGACGCGCACGCGCACGGTGCGCTTGCGGCCGTCACGCTCGACCTCTTCGGTGCGGTACCCGACGCGGGTGCCCTTCTTGGTCTCCGGGTCGACCACCATCACGTTGCTCACGTGGATCGGTGCCTCGACGGTCTCGATGCCACCGGTCCGCGTGCCGCGCTGCGACTGGCCGACCTTGGTGTGCTTCGTGACACGCTGGACGCCCTCGACGACCAGGCGGTCGCTGTCCTTGAGGACCTCGAGGACGCGCCCCTGCTTGCCCTTGTCCTTGCCCGCGATGACGACGACGAGGTCGCCCTTCTTGATCTTGGCCATGGTCAGAGCACCTCCGGAGCCAGCGAGATGATCTTCATGAAGCGCTTGTCGCGCAGCTCACGACCGACGGGACCGAAGATGCGCGTCCCGCGCGGCTCGCCGTCGTTCTTGAGGATCACGGCCGCGTTCTCGTCGAACTTGATGTAGGAACCGTCCGGACGACGGCGCTCCTTGGCGGTGCGGACGACGACCGCCTTGACGACGTCGCCCTTCTTCACGTTGCCGCCCGGGATCGCGTCCTTGACGGTTGCGACGATGACGTCGCCGATTCCGGCGTAGCGACGGCCCGAGCCACCGAGAACACGGATGCAGAGGATCTCCTTGGCACCCGTGTTGTCGGCGACACGAAGTCGCGACTCCTGCTGGATCATGTATTACTCCTGTCGTCGAGCCGGTTCTCGCCGCTGGGCGAGCCTTGCCGAACGGATAGCTGTCAGTGCCGGGTCCCTACGGGAGATCCCTCCGGGTGAACCGGCCAGGCGCGACGTGTGGATGCGTCGTCCTGTCCTCACTGGTTGCCGCACCGGTGGCGCGGCACGAGAGCGGTCGTGGCGGGCGGGCGGGCCGCCCGCCCCCACCCTGGCC
>NZ_JAJBZH010000003.1:487462-516336 GCF_020551945.1 Cellulosimicrobium marinum
GGGGGGGGGGGGGGGCGGCGCCCCCCCCCCCACGACCAGTGCCTGTCGGCGAAGCCGTCAGACCTTACTTGGCCTTCTCGAGGATCTCCACCAGGCGCCACCGCTTGGTCGCGGACAGCGGGCGGGTCTCCATGATGACCACGAGGTCGCCGACGCCGGCGGTGTTCTGCTCGTCGTGCGCCTTGACCTTGCTCGTGCGGCGGATGACCTTGCCGTAGAGCGGGTGCTTGACCCGGTCCTCGACCTCGACCACCACGGTCTTGTCCATCTTGTCGCTCACGACGTAGCCGCGGCGCGTCTTGCGGTACGCGCGCGCCTCGGTCGCCTCGGGAGCGTTCGTTGCGTTCTCGCTCATTCCAGCCTCACTCACTCGGCGCTCGGCGCAGTACGGATACCGAGCTCGCGCTCGCGCAGGATCGTGTAGATCCGGGCGATGTCGCGGCGAACGGCCTTGAGGCGACCGTGGCTCTCCAGCTGGCCGGTGGCCGACTGGAAGCGGAGGTTGAACAGCTCCTCCTTGGTCTCCTTGAGCTTGGCGACGAGCGCCTCGTCGTCCATGGCGTCCAGGTCGACCGGGGCGAGCCCCTTCGTTCCGATAGCCATCAGTTGCCACCACCCTCGCGCACCACGAAACGGCACTTCATCGGGAGCTTGTGGATCGCGCGGCGCATGGCCTCGCGAGCCAGGGGCTCCGGGACACCGGCCAGCTCGAAGACGATGCGGCCGGGCTTGACGTTGGCGACCCACCACTCGGGGGAACCCTTACCGGAACCCATGCGGGTCTCGGCGGGCTTCTTCGTGAGCGGGCGGTCCGGGTAGATGTTGATCCAGACCTTGCCGCCACGCTTGATGTGGCGGGTCATCGCGATACGAGCAGCCTCGATCTGCCGGTTCGTGACGTACGCCGGCTCGAGAGCCTGGATGCCGTACTCGCCGAACGAGATCTGCGTGCCACCCTTCGCCGCGCCGGAGCGCGACGGGTGGTGCTGCTTGCGGTGCTTGAGCCTGCGGGGGATCAGCATGACTCAGGCCTCCGTTCCGGTCTCAGGGGCCTGCTGAGCGGGCTCCGCAGCCGGTGCCTGCTCGGCGGCCGGCGCCTCGGGAGCAGCGCTCCGCTCGGCCGAACGCTCGGGACGACGCCCGCCACGACGGTCGCCGCCACGCTCACCGCGCGGACCGCCACGGCCCTGACGGGGAGCGGCGGTCGCCTGCTGGGCGGCCCACTCCTTCTCCGTCATGTCGCCCTTGTAGATCCAGACCTTCACGCCGATGCGGCCGAAGGTCGTGCGCGCCTCGAAGAAGCCGTAGTCGATGTTCGCGCGCAGCGTGTGCAGCGGCACACGACCCTCGCGGTAGAACTCCGAGCGGCTCATCTCCGCGCCACCGAGGCGGCCGGAGACCTGCACGCGGATGCCCTTCGCGCCGGCGCGCTGCGCGGACTGGATGCCCTTGCGCATGGCACGGCGGAACGAGACACGGCTCGCGAGCTGCTCGGCGATCCCCTGGGCCACGAGCTGCGCGTCGATCTCCGCGTTCTTGACCTCGAGGATGTTGAGCTGCACCTGCTTGCCGGTGAGCTTCTCCAGCTCGCCGCGGATGCGGTCGGCCTCGGCGCCACGGCGGCCGATGACGATGCCCGGGCGCGCCGTGTGGATGTCCACGCGGACGCGGTCGCGGGTGCGCTCGATCTCGACCTTGGAGATGCCGGCGCGCTCGAGACCGGTGCTCATGAGCTTGCGGATCTGCACGTCCTCGCGGACGTAGTCGCGGTACCGCTGACCGGGCTTGGTGCTGTCGGCGAACCAGCGCGACCGGTGGTCGGTGGTGATGCCGAGGCGGTACCCGTGCGGGTGAACCTTCTGTCCCACTATCGGGCCCCTTCCTTGTTCTCGCCCTGCGTCTTCGGCGCGATCACCACGGTGATGTGGCTCGTGCGCTTGAGGATGCGGTTCGCACGCCCCTGGGCACGCGGGCGGAAACGCTTGAGGGTCGGGCCCTCGTCGACGAACGCCTCACGGACGACGAGCTCCTGCTCGTCGAACGCGACGCTCGCGCGGTCCGCCTTCACCCGGGCGTTGGCGATGGCGCTCTCCACGACCTTGCGGACGGGCTCGCTCGCCGCCTGCGGTGCGAACTTCAGCACCGCGACGGCCTCGGAGGCCTGCTTGCCACGGATGAGGTCCACGACGCGCCGGGCCTTCTGGGGCGTGACACGGACGAACCGCGCCTGCGCCTTGGCTTCCATTGCTGTCCTGCCTTCTTGTCTTGTGACCGTCATTCGACAATCCAGTCGTCACCGCAACCCTCGCGGGTCAGCGGCGACGGCCCTTCTTGTCGTCCTTCACGTGGCCGCGGAAGGTCCGCGTGGGAGCGAACTCGCCGAGCTTGTGGCCGACCATCGACTCGGTGACGAACACCGGCGTGTGCTTGCGACCGTCGTGCACGGCGAAGGTGTGACCGAGGAAGTCGGGCGTGATGACCGACCGACGGGACCAGGTCTTGATGACGTTCTTGGTCCCCTTCTCGTTCTGCACGTCCACCTTCTTCTGCAGGTGGCCGTCGACGAAGGGGCCCTTCTTCAGGCTACGAGGCATGTCTCCAGGCTCCTATCAGCGCTTCTTGCCGGTGCGGCGGCGACGCACGATCAGCTTGTCGCTCGGCTTGTTCGGGCGGCGGGTACGACCCTCCGGCTGGCCCCAGGGGCTCACCGGGTGGCGACCACCGGAGGTCTTGCCCTCACCACCACCGTGCGGGTGGTCGATCGGGTTCATCGCGACACCGCGGACGGTCGGGCGCTTGCCCTTCCAGCGCATGCGGCCGGCCTTGCCCCAGTTGATGTTCGACTGCTCGGCGTTGCCCACCTCGCCGACCGTGGCGCGGCAGCGCAGGTCGACGTTGCGGATCTCGCCGGAGGGCATGCGCAGCTGCGCGTACGGGCCGTCCTTGGCGACGAGCTGCACCGACGCGCCGGCCGAGCGGGCGATCTTCGCACCGCCACCGGGCTTGAGCTCGATGGCGTGGATGACCGTACCGGTCGGGATGTTGCGCAGCGGCAGGTTGTTGCCGGGCTTGATGTCGGCACCGGCGCCGTTCTCGACGACGTCGCCCTGCTTGAGCTTGCTCGGCGCGATGATGTAGCGCTTCTCGCCGTCCGCGTAGTGCAGGAGCGCGATGCGTGCGGTGCGGTTGGGGTCGTACTCGATGTGAGCGACCTTCGCGGGCACGCCGTCCTTGTCGTGACGACGGAAGTCGATGACGCGGTACGCGCGCTTGTGGCCACCGCCCTTGTGCCGGGTGGTGATGCGACCGGAGCTGTTGCGGCCACCGCTCTTGGAGAGCGGGCGGACCAGAGACTTCTCCGGCTGCGAGCGCGTGATCTCGGCGAAGTCGGCGACGCTCGAGCCGCGGCGGCCGGGCGTCGTCGGCTTGTACTTACGGATTCCCATGGGGATCTGTCCTCAATCTGCTCTCGTCGGCTCAGCCGAAGATGTCGATCGTGCCCTCGCGGAGGGTGACGATCGCACGCTTGGTGTCCTTGCGCTTGCCCAGGCCGAAGCGCGTGCGGCGCGTCTTGCCCTTGCGGTTGATCGTGTTCACCGAGGCGACCTTGACGTCGAAGATCTGCTCGATGGCGATCTTGATCTCCGTCTTGTTCGACCGCGGGTCGACGACGAACGTGTACTTGCCCTCGTCGAGGAGCCCGTAGCTCTTCTCGGAGACGACCGGCGCGAGGATCACGTCGCGGGGGTCCTTGGTCACGGTGGTCACTTCGCGGCCTCCTCGGCAGCAGTCTCGTCCGCCTCGGTGGACGTGGCGACGGCCTTCGCGGAGCGGCCCGTGGCCGGACCGGCCAGGAACGCGTCGAGCGCGCCCTGCGTGAAGACGACGTCGTCGGAGACGAGCACGTCGTAGGTGTTGAGCTGGTCGGCCACCAGGAGGTGCACCTGCTCGACGTTCCGCAGCGACTTGATCGTCAGGTCGTCACCGCGCTCGGTGACGACGAGCACGTGCTTGCGCTCGGAGAGCTTCGCGAGGGTCGCGAGGGCGTTCTTGGTCGACGGCGCGCCGTCGATCCCGAAGCCCGTGACGACGTGCACGCGGCCGTGACGCGCCCGGTCGGAGAGGGCGCCGCGCAGGGCGGCGGCCTTCATCTTCTTGGGGGTGCGCTGGTCGTACGAGCGCGGCTGCGGGCCGTGGACGGTGCCACCGCCGGCGAACTGCGGGGCGCGCGTCGAACCCTGGCGGGCGCGACCGGTGCCCTTCTGCTTGTACGGCTTGCGGCCACCGCCGCGGACCTCGCCGCGCGTCTTGGTGGCGTGCGTGCCCTGGCGGGCGGCGGCGCGCTGGGCGACGACGACCTGGTGGATCAGCGGGACGTTCGTGACGACGTCGAACACCTCGGCGGGGAGCTCGGCGGTCCCGGCCTTCTTGCCCTTGGAGTCAAGGACGTCAACGGTCAGTGCGGCCATGGTGTTCACGCTCCCTTCGCGGCGCTACGCACGAGGACGACGCCGCCCTTGGGGCCGGGAACCGCGCCCTTGACGAGCAGCAGACCCTTCTCGGCGTCGACCGCGTGGACGGTCAGGTTCTGGGTGGTCTGTCGGGCGTTGCCCATGCGACCGGCCATGCGCAGGCCCTTGAAGACGCGCGACGGGGTCGACGCGCCACCGATGGAGCCCGGCTTGCGGTGGTTGCGGTGCGCACCGTGGGAGGCGCCGACGCCGGCGAAGCCGTGACGCTTCATGACACCGGCGGTGCCCTTGCCCTTGGTGGTGCCGACGACGTCGACCACGGCGCCGGCCTCGAAGGCCTCGGCGGTGATCTCCTGGCCGAGCGCGTACTCGGCGGCGTCGGTGGTGCGGACCTCGGCGACGTGACGGCGCGGCGTGACGCCGGCCTTCTCGAAGTGGCCCTTCAGCGGCTTCGTCACCTTGCGGGGGTCGATCTGGCCGTAGGCGAGCTGCACCGCGGCGTAGCCGTCGGCGTCGGCGCTACGGACCTGCGTGACGACATTGGTGCCGACCGCGACGACGGTCACCGGCACGAGGCGACCGGCCTCGTCCCAGAGCTGCGTCATCCCGAGCTTGGTCCCGAGCACGGCCGTGACCGGACGGGCGTTCTGCTGGGGGGTAGTCATGATGTCCTCCAGCCTCAGAGCTTGATCTCGATGTTCACGTCCGCGGGCAGGTCGAGACGCATGAGCGAGTCGACGGCCTTGGGCGTGGGGTCGATGATGTCGATCAGCCGCTTGTGCGTGCGCATCTCGAAGTGCTCGCGGCTGTCCTTGTACTTGTGAGGCGACCGGATGACGCAGAAGACGTTCTTCTCCGTCGGCAGCGGCACCGGACCCACGACCGTTGCACCAGCGCGCGTCACCGTGTCGACGATCTTGCGCGCCGAGCTGTCGATGACCTCGTGGTCGTAGGACTTGAGCCGGATGCGGATCTTCTGTCCCGCCATGGCGTCGTCTGACTCTCTCTCTCGAACCGCTAGCTGTCCGACCCCCGCGCTCGGGCGTGTCGCATGTTCGCGACGCACCAGGGCGCACACGCCGGAGGGCGCAGGGCCGTTGGATATGTGATCCTGCCGCGCACCGTGCTTGCGCACGTCACCGCAGCAGCGGACCACAACGTGTGGCGAGCCTGGTCGGAACTGGTGTGTTCCGCGGGGTACTCGATCCGTGTCGACAGAGAGCTCAACCCGCAGACCCGGGTCTCGACCCGGGATCCGTCCTCGCTCGGCGAGGACTGGTTCAACACACTGTTCGACACGTGAAAGAGCGCGCCCGTGACAGGCAACCTGAACAGTTTGCCACACGAGGCCGCCTCGAGCCAAGTCCGCCCTGGTGTGACCTGTACCCACCTGCCGCCGCCGGTCGCGCCTACGCGTGCGCCGGGCGCGGGCCGCCGACCGTCCGCGCGTGTCCCGCAGGTGCGCGCGAGGCGCCGGGACGGCGCAGTGACGACGGGACGGCCTACCTCGCCCGGTGGATCCCCGACGAGCGCAGCACGGCCGCGAACGCCGCGGGCGAGAACGCCTCGTCCCAGGTCCACCGCACGACGCGCAGCCCCAGACGTCGGATCCGGTCCTCGCGCAGCTCTCGTCCCACAGCGTCTGCGCACCGGTCCGCCCGCCACGCAGCTCAGGTCGCTCGTACTTCCCCCGACCGTCGAACTCCCCCACCGTGCCGATCCCGCGCCAGAGGAAGTCCACGCGCCCCACGAAGCCCTCGTCGTCGTGGAGCTCGACCTGGAGCTCTGGCGCGGGTGCACCGAGCTCGATCATCCGTGCACGGCTCAGCGATTCGCCCACGGACCCGCTACGGGGGTCGACGTACCGCACAACCCGTTCCATCTGTCGTCGTCTCCGCCGCGCCGGGTGCTGGGCGAGCTCCGTGCGCAGGTCCACGCCGGTCACCGCCCCGGAACCCTGCGCATGGTCGGCCGCTGCGAGGGCTCCCGCGAACGTGTCCGTCCGTGCGAGGTCGAGCACGGTGCGCGCGGGAGCCGTGCACACCGCCTCGCCCACCACGAGGCGAGCCGGATCGCCCCCGTCGCAGTGTCGCACGACCCCCGCCGCCGACCGGCCACCCGAGCTCTGGTCGCGGTACGTGTGGACGTGCTCGGGCCACGCGCCGACGCGTGGGAGCCGCAGGAGCGCCGCCGCGGACCAGTGCGAGAACACCTGGTCGGGCAGCATCAGCGCGGCGGCCCGCACGAGGAGGAGGTGGCGCTCCGCGCCGTCGGCGGCAGCCCAGATCGCCTGGGGGACGTAGGCGCCCCGCCTCAGCCGGACGAGCAGCCCCGCGGCGTGCGCGCGGTGCACCAGCTTGCGGTCCTCCCCCAGTCCCTCGGCGTCCCGGACGAGGACGATCCCGGAACGCAACGCCGCGCAGGCGTCGACCACCGTCTCGACGTGCGTCGCCCCCGTGGTGCGGGCGGCCCCCGCGCCGGGATCCACGGGTCGGACGGTGCTTCGCGTGTGCGTCATGCGCGCCAGCGTGCCCGACGCCGCGCGGCCGGCCCGCCTTGTCCACAGCCCGGCCCGCAACACGCGCACCGTCGGGACGCACGCGTGCCGTCGGCGGTACGCGCGTGGTTCACGCGTAGGCGCGCACGCCGTGCGCAGCACGAAGGCCCGGCACCTCGCGGTACCGGGCCTTCGTGAAGTGCTGCCGAGGGGCAGCGTCAGATCACTTGTTGATCTTGGTGACGCGGCCGGAGCCCACGGTGCGGCCACCCTCACGGATGGCGAAGCCGAGGCCCTCCTCCATGGCGATCGGCTGGATGAGCTCGACCGTCATCTCGGTGTTGTCGCCGGGCATGACCATCTCGGTGCCCTCGGGCAGCGTGATGACGCCGGTGACGTCCGTCGTGCGGAAGTAGAACTGCGGACGGTAGTTCGAGTAGAACGGGTTGTGACGCCCACCCTCGTCCTTGCCCAGGATGTAGACCTGCGCCTCGAAGTTCGTGTGCGGGGTGATCGAACCCGGCTTCACGACGACCTGGCCACGCTCGACGTCCTCGCGCTTGATGCCGCGCAGGAGGAGACCGGTGTTGTCACCGGCCTGCGCCTGGTCCATCTGCTTGTGGAACGTCTCGATGCCCGTGACCGTGGTCTTCTGGGGGGCGCGGATGCCGACGATCTCGACGTCCGAGTTGAGGTCCAGCGTGCCACGCTCGACCTTGCCGGTGACGACGGTGCCACGACCGGTGATCGTGAAGACGTCCTCGACGGGCATGAGGAACGGCTTGTCGAGCTCGCGGACGGGCTCGGGCACGTTCTCGTCGACGGCCTCCATGAGCTCGAGGACCTTGCCGACCCACTCCGGGTCGCCCTCGAGGGCCTTGAGGCCCGAAACGCGCACGACGGGCGCGTTGTCGCCGTCGAACTCCTGCGAGGAGAGGAGCTCGCGCACCTCCATCTCGACGAGCTCGAGGATCTCCTCGTCGTCGACCATGTCGGACTTGTTGAGGGCGACGAGCAGGTAGGGGACGCCGACCTGGCGGGCGAGCAGGACGTGCTCGCGCGTCTGGGCCATGGGGCCGTCGGTCGCCGCGACCACGAGGATCGCGCCGTCCATCTGGGCGGCACCGGTGATCATGTTCTTGATGTAGTCGGCGTGACCCGGGGCGTCGACGTGCGCGTAGTGGCGCTTCGGCGTCTCGTACTCGATGTGCGCGATGTTGATCGTGATACCGCGCTGCTTCTCCTCGGGAGCCGCGTCGATCTCGTCGAAGTTGCGCTGGACGTTCGCCGGCAGGTCCGGGTACTTGTCCGCGAGCGTCTTCGAGATCGCCGCCGTCAGCGTCGTCTTACCGTGGTCGACGTGACCGATGGTGCCGATGTTGACGTGCGGCTTGGTCCGCTCGAACTTGGCCTTAGCCACTGGGGTCCTCCTGGGACTTGGGTAGATGTGCCGAACGTTTGCGAATGTCGACCGAGAGATCCTACATCCGCGGGGCGTTGCGGTTTCCTACAGGTTGATGGTTGTGCGGGACTTCGACCTGTGGGGACTCACTCGCCCCGGGTCTTCTTGATGATCTCGTCGGCAACGTTCCGAGGAACCTCGGCGTAGCTGTCGAACTGCATCGAGTACACGGCACGACCCTGGGTCTTCGACCGGAGGTCACCGATGTACCCGAACATCTCGGACAACGGTACGTGGGCCCGGACGACCTTCACACCCGTCGCGTCCTCCATGGACTGGATCATTCCACGACGTGAGTTCAGGTCACCGATGACGTCGCCCATGTACTCCTCGGGCGTACGCACCTCGACCGCCATGACCGGCTCCAGCAGAACCGGGTCCGCCCGCTTGACGCCCTCCTTGAGGACCATCGAGCCGGCGATCTTGAACGCCATCTCGGAGGAGTCGACCTCGTGGTAGGCGCCGTCGAGCAGCGTCGCCTTCACCCCGACCAGCGGGAAGCCGGCGAGCACGCCGAGCTCCATCGCGGACTGGATGCCGGCGTCGACGCTCGGGATGTACTCGCGCGGGATGCGACCACCGGTGACGGCGTTGTCGAACTCGTAGAGCTCGCCCTCGGCCGTGTCGAGCGGCTCGAAGGTCACCTGGACCTTGGCGAACTGCCCGGAACCACCGGTCTGCTTCTTGTGCGTGTACTCGATCTTCTCGGCCTTGCGGCGGATCGTCTCGCGGTACGCGACCTGCGGCTTGCCGACGTTCGCCTCGACCTTGAACTCGCGACGCATGCGGTCGACGAGGATGTCGAGGTGGAGCTCGCCCATGCCGCCGATGACGGTCTGGCCGGTCTCGTCGTCGAGCTTGACGCGGAAGGTCGGGTCCTCCTCGGCGAGCTTCTGGATCGCCGTGGAGAGCTTCTCCTGGTCGGCCTTCGTCTTCGGCTCGATCGCCACGTCGATGACGGGCTCGGGGAAGGTCATCGACTCGAGGATCACCGGCGCGTCCATGGCCGTGAGGGTGTCACCGGTGGTGACGTCCTTCAGGCCGATGAAGGCGTAGATGTGACCCGCCGTGGCGTCGGGGACCGGGTTCTCCTTGTTGGAGTGCATCTGGAAGAGCTTCCCGATGCGCTCCTTCTTGCCCTTGGTCGAGTTGAGCACCTGGGCGCCCTGCTCGACCTTGCCCGAGTACACCCGGACGTAGGTGAGCTTGCCGAAGAACGGGTGCGAGGCGACCTTGAACGCGAGCGCGGAGAACGGCTCGGTGGCGTCGGGGTGACGCTCGACGATCTTCTCCTCGTCCTTGACGTCGTGGCCCTCGATCGCGGGCACGTCGAGGGGCGACGGCAGGTAGTCGATGACCGCGTCGAGCATGGGCTGCACGCCCTTGTTCTTGAACGCGGAGCCGCACAGGACCGGGAAGGCCTCGCCGGCGATGACGAGCTTGCGGATGCCGGCCTTCAGCTCGGCGACCGTGAGCTCCTCGCCCCCGAGGTACTTCTCGAGCAGCTCCTCGTCCGCCTCGGCGACGGCCTCGACGAGCTCGCTCCGGTACTGCTCGGCCTTCTCCTGCAGGTCGGCCGGGATCTCCTCGGTGTCGTACGCCTCGCCGAGCTTGGTCTCGCCGTGCCAGACGAGGGCCTTCATCTCGAGCAGGTCGACGACGCCGGTGAAGTCGTTCTCGGCGCCGATCGGGAGCTGGATGACGAGCGGCTTCGCCTTGAGGCGGTTCACGATCGTGTCGACCGTGAAGTAGAAGTCCGCGCCGAGCTTGTCCATCTTGTTGACGAAGCAGATGCGCGGCACGTTGTACTTGTCCGCCTGGCGCCACACCGTCTCCGACTGCGGCTCCACGCCCTCCTTGCCGTCGAAGACGGCGACGGCGCCGTCGAGCACGCGCAGGGAGCGCTCGACCTCGACCGTGAAGTCGACGTGGCCGGGCGTGTCGATGATGTTGATCTGGTTGTTCTTCCAGTAGCAGGTCGTCGCGGCCGACGTGATCGTGATGCCGCGCTCCTGCTCCTGCTCCATCCAGTCCATCGTCGACGCGCCGTCGTGCGTCTCACCGATCTTGTAGTTCACACCCGTGTAGAACAGGATGCGCTCGGTGGTCGTGGTCTTCCCGGCATCGATGTGGGCCATGATGCCGATGTTGCGGACCTTGTTCAGGTCGGTCAGCACGTCAAGTGCCACGGTCTGTTTCCCTCGCTAGGTGGGTTGAGTCGGGGGCGCTGCTCGGACCGGGGTGGCCGGCCGGGGACCCGCCGACGGCCCCGGGGACACGAGGTCCCGCGGGGCCGGTCGGGCGGACTACCAGCGGTAGTGCGCGAAGGCCTTGTTGGACTCCGCCATCTTGTGCATGTCCTCACGACGCTTCACCGCGGCGCCGAGGCCGTTGCTCGCGTCGAGGATCTCGTTCATGAGGCGCTCGGTCATGGTCTTCTCGCGACGGGCGCGCGAGTAGTCCGTGAGCCAGCGCAGCGCGAGGGTCGTGGCACGCGTGGGGCGCACCTCGACGGGGACCTGGTACGTCGCACCGCCGACGCGGCGCGAGCGGACCTCGAGCGCGGGGCGCACGTTCTCGAGCGCACGCTTGAGGACGACGACCGGGTCGCCGTCGGTCTTCGCCCGGACGCCCTCGAGGGCGCCGTAGACGATCGACTCGGCGGTGGACTTCTTGCCGTCCAGCAGCACCTTGTTGATGAGCTGGGTGACGACGGGCGACCCGTAGACAGGGTCGACGATGAGCGGCCGCTTCGGGGCCGGGCCCTTGCGAGGCATCAGCTCTTCTCCTTCTTGGCGCCGTAGCGGCTGCGGGCCTGCTTGCGGTTCTTCACGCCCTGCGTGTCGAGCGCGCCGCGCACGATCTTGTAGCGCACACCGGGGAGGTCCTTCACACGACCGCCGCGCACGAGCACGATGGAGTGCTCCTGGAGGTTGTGGCCGACGCCGGGGATGTAGGCCGTGACCTCGACCTGGGAGGAGAGCTTCACGCGAGCGACCTTGCGCAGCGCGGAGTTCGGCTTCTTCGGGGTGGTGGTGTACACGCGGGTGCACACACCGCGCCGCTGCGGGGAGCCCTTGAGGGCGGGGGTCTTGGACTTCCCCACCTTCGAGGTCCGCCCCTTGCGGACGAGCTGCTGGATCGTAGGCACTACGTCTCCGTGTCTTCTCGAGCTACCGGGGCTATCCCCGATGGTGGTCGTGCTGGCTGGTGGAGCCGATCGCACGAGGCACCCGCAGCGCTCGACACGCTGAAGCAGCCACCTACCACCGGCCCGATGGTCCGTTCCCGGTCCGTGCGCGCGTGAGCGCGAGGACCTGGATCCGGAATGCCCGGGCACTCACATCGGCCCGTCCGGACGTCCGTCGGGACGGGCGGCCGCGCACGAGGGGCGCGGTGGTCCGTCACGGACATCACGGAGGGCCCGACGGCGCGGGCACGGTTTACCAGGTTACCCGCCACCTCCGCGTTGGTCAAAGGTGCAGGTCGGTGCCCCGCGCAGGCCCTCTCGGCACGAGAACGCGGACGGGTGCCCGACGGCGCAGGGCGAGCCTGCGCCGTCGGGCACCCGTCAGGTGCGCACGGACTCAGCGGTAGTCGCCGAAGTCCAGGTCCTCCAGCGGGATCGCCTCGCCGGAGCCCATGCCGAGCGCCGGGAAGTCGATCTCGTCGTAGCCGAAGCTCGGGTAGAGCTCCGTCTTCGCCTGCTCGGTCGGCTCCACCTCGACGTTGCGGTACCGGGGAAGGCCCGTACCCGCCGGGATGAGCTTACCGATGATGACGTTCTCCTTGAGGCCGAGCAGCGGGTCGCGACGACCGCTCATCGCCGCCTCGGTGAGCACGCGGGTCGTCTCCTGGAAGGAGGCGGCCGAGAGCCACGAGTCGGTGGCGAGCGACGCCTTGGTGATGCCCATGAGCTCGGGACGGCCGGAGGCCGGCTGGCCGCCCTCCGCGACCGTGCGACGGTTCGCGTCCTCGAACCGGCCGCGCTCCGCCAGCTCACCCGGGAGCAGCGGGGCGTCGCCCGAGTCGAGCACCGTGATCCGGCGCAGCATCTGCCGCACGATGACCTCGATGTGCTTGTCGTGGATGTCCACGCCCTGCGAGCGGTAGACCTCCTGGACCTCGTCCACGAGGTGCTTCTGCGTCGCACGCGGGCCGAGGATGCGCAGGACCTTCTTCGGGTCCACCGCACCCTGGACGAGCTGCGTCCCGACCGCGACGGCCTCGCCGTCCTGGACGAGCAGACGCGCACGCTTCGTCACCGGGTAGGCGATCTCCTCCGAGCCGTCGTCCGGCGTGAGGACCAGACGGCGCGAGCGCTCCGAGTCGTCGATCGCGATACGGCCCGAGAACTCCGCGATGGGCGCCTCACCCTTGGGGGTGCGGGCCTCGAAGAGCTCCGTGACACGCGGCAGACCCTGCGTGATGTCGTCGGCCGACGCCACACCACCGGTGTGGAAGGTACGCATCGTCAGCTGCGTGCCCGGCTCACCGATCGACTGGGCCGCGATGATGCCCACGGCCTCGCCGATGTCGACGAGCTTGCCCGTCGCGAGCGAACGCCCGTAGCACTTCGCGCACGTGCCGACGCGCGACTCGCACGTGAGGACCGAACGGACCTTCGCGTCCCGCACGCCCGCGGCCACCGCGGCGTCGATGAGGACGTCGCCCGCGTCGTCGCCCGCCGCCGCGATGACGTTGCCGTCCGCGTCGACGAGGTCCGCCGCGAGGGTGCGCGAGTACACGCTCGTCTCCACCTTGGGGTGGCGGACGAGGATGCCCCCGAGCTCCTCCGCGATCGGCAGCGTCAGGCCACGCTCCGTGCCGCAGTCCTCCTCACGGATGATGACGTCCTGCGACACGTCGACCAGACGACGCGTGAGGTAGCCGGAGTCGGCGGTCCGCAGTGCGGTGTCCGCCAGACCCTTGCGGGCACCGTGCGTCGCGATGAAGTACTCGAGGACGGACAGCCCCTCGCGGTAGTTGGACTTGATCGGGCGCGGGATGATCTCGCCCTTCGGGTTCGCCACGAGACCACGCATGCCGGCGATCTGACGGACCTGCATCCAGTTACCACGCGCACCCGAGCCGACCATGCGGTACACGGTGTTGCGGTCGTTGCCCTCGAGGTTCTCGCGCATGACCGAGGCGACCTTGTCCGTCGCCTGCGTCCAGATCTCGATGAGCTCCTGACGGCGCTCGTCGTCCGTGATCAGACCGCGGTCGTACTGCTGCTGGACCTTGAGCGCGCGCTCCTCGTGCTGCTCGAGGATCTCGGCCTTCGCCGCCGGGGTGGCGACGTCGGAGATCGCGATCGTCACGCCCGAGCGGGTCGCCCAGCGGAAGCCGGCGGCCTTGAGGGCGTCGAGCGAGGCGGCGACCTCGACCTTCGGGTAGCGCTCGGCGAGCTCGTTGACGATCGCCGAGAGACGCTTCTTGTCGACCACCGAGTTCACGTACGGGTAGTCGACCGGCAGCGTCTCGTTGAACAGCGCGCGGCCCAGCGTCGTGTCGAACAGGATCGGCTGACCCGGCTCCCAGCCCTCGGGGGCCTCGAAGCCGGAGACCGGCGGGACGAGGTCCGTCGTGCGGATCTTCACCGGGGCGTTGAGGTCCAGGGTGCCCTGGTCGAACGCCATGATCGCCTCGGCGACCGACGCGAACGCGCGGCCCTCGCCCACGGCACCGTCCCGGTCGCTCGTCAGGTGGTACAGGCCGATGATCATGTCCTGCGAGGGCATGGTCACCGGACGGCCGTCCGACGGCTTGAGGATGTTGTTGCTCGAGAGCATGAGGATGCGGGCCTCGGCCTGCGCCTCCGCGCTCAGGGGCAGGTGCACGGCCATCTGGTCGCCGTCGAAGTCCGCGTTGAACGCGGCGCAGACGAGCGGGTGCAGGTGGATCGCCTTGCCCTCGACGAGCTGCGGCTCGAACGCCTGGATGCCCAGGCGGTGCAGCGTCGGCGCACGGTTCAGCAGGACCGGGTGCTCGGTGATGACCTCCTCGAGCACGTCCCACACGACCGGGCGCGCGCGCTCGACCATGCGCTTGGCCGACTTGATGTTCTGCGCGTGGTTGAGGTCCACGAGCCGCTTCATGACGAACGGCTTGAACAGCTCGAGCGCCATCTGCTTCGGCAGGCCGCACTGGTGCAGCTTGAGCTGCGGGCCGACGACGATGACCGAACGGCCCGAGTAGTCGACACGCTTGCCGAGCAGGTTCTGACGGAAACGACCCTGCTTGCCCTTGAGCATGTCGGAGATCGACTTGAGCGGACGGTTGCCCGGGCCCGTGACGGGGCGGCCGCGGCGGCCGTTGTCGAACAGCGAGTCGACGGCCTCCTGCAGCATCCGCTTCTCGTTGTTGACGATGATCTCCGGCGCGCCCAGGTCGAGCAGACGCTTGAGACGGTTGTTGCGGTTGATCACGCGGCGGTACAGGTCGTTGAGGTCGCTCGTCGCGAAGCGGCCACCGTCGAGCTGCACCATCGGGCGCAGGTCCGGCGGGATGACCGGGACGGCGTCGAGCACCATGCCCGTGGGCGAGTTCGTCGTCGTGAGGAACGCGTTGACGACCTTCAGGCGCTTGAGCGCGCGCGTCTTGCGCTGCCCCTTGCCCGACCGGATGATCTCGCGCAGCGCCTCGGCCTCGGCCTCCAGGTCGAAGTCCTGGAGACGCTTCTGGATCGCCGCGGCGCCCATCGAGCCCTCGAAGTACGTGCCGTAGCGGTCCTGCAGGGCGCGGTACAGCATCTCGTCGCCCTCGAGGTCCGCGACCTTGAGGTTCTTGAACCGGTCCCAGACCTGCTCGAGGCGGTCGAGCTGGGCGTCCGCGCGCTTGCGGATCTGCGTCATCTCGCGCTCGGCCGAGTCACGGACCTTGCGGCGCGCGTCGGCCTTCGCACCCTCGGCCTCGAGCTCGGCCAGGTCGGCCTCGAGCTTCGTGGCGCGAGCGTTGATGTCGTTGTCGCGGGCGTCCGCGATCTCCTTCTTCTCCAGGTCGATCTCGTTCTGGAGGTTCGGGAGGTCCTCCTGGCGACCCTCGTCGTCGACCGACGTGATCATGTACGCCGCGAAGTAGATGACCTTCTCCAGGTCCTTCGGGGCGAGGTCGAGCAGGTAACCGAGGCGCGAGGGCACGCCCTTGAAGAACCAGATGTGCGTGACGGGCGCGGCGAGCTCGATGTGACCCATGCGCTCACGGCGCACCTTCGAGCGCGTCACCTCGACGCCGCAGCGCTCGCAGATGATGCCCTTGAAGCGCACGCGCTTGTACTTGCCGCAGTAGCACTCCCAGTCCCGGGTGGGGCCGAAGATCTTCTCGCAGAAGAGGCCGTCCTTCTCGGGCTTGAGGGTGCGGTAGTTGATGGTCTCGGGCTTCTTGACCTCACCGTGCGACCACGCACGGATGTCGTCGGCCGTGGCCAGGCCGATGCGCAGCTCGTCGAAGACGTTGACGTCGAGCAAGGTGTCCTACTTCCTTCGTCTGCCGGTGCGGAGTCCCGGGAGGACCGCCGTCGGCTTCATCAAGACGGGGTGGAACGGGTGGGTGCGGGACGGGGCGGGAGCGGCGGCCGGTCGTGACCGGGGCGCCGCCCCCGCCTGCCCGAGATCAGATCTCGTCGACGCTCGCGGCGGCGTTCGGCCGCCGGGACAGGTCGATGCCGAGCTCCTCAGCGGCGCGGTACACCTCGTCGTCCGACTCGCGCATCTCGATCGACACGCCGTCGCTCGAGAGCACCTCGACGTTCAGGCACAGCGACTGCATCTCCTTGAGGAGCACCTTGAAGGACTCCGGGATGCCCGAGTCGGGGATGTTCTCGCCCTTGACGATGGCCTCGTAGACCTTGACGCGGCCGGGGACGTCGTCCGACTTGATCGTGAGCAGCTCCTGGAGCGTGTAGGCCGCGCCGTACGCCTCGAGGGCCCACACCTCCATCTCGCCGAAGCGCTGGCCGCCGAACTGCGCCTTACCACCCAGCGGCTGCTGCGTGATCATCGAGTACGGGCCGGTCGAGCGCGCGTGGATCTTGTCGTCGACCAGGTGGTGGAGCTTGAGGATGTACATGTAGCCCACCGACACCGGGTCGGGGAACGGCTCGCCCGAGCGCCCGTCGAACAGGCGCGCCTTGCCGTCGCCGCCGACCATGCGGTCGCCGTCGCGGTTCGGCGTGGTCGAGGAGAGCAGGCCCGTGAGCGCGTCCTCCTGCAGGCCGTCGAACACCGGGGTCGCCACCGGGCGGCCCGGCTCCGACGTCGCGGCGACCTCGGGCACGTTCGCCTTCCAGGACAGGTCCTCGCCCTCGGCGAGGCTGATGTCCCAGCCCTGCTTCGCGATCCAGCCCAGGTGCGTCTCGAGGACCTGGCCCACGTTCATGCGGCCCGGAACACCCAGCGGGTTGAGGACGACGTCGACCGGGGTCCCGTCCGCGAGGAACGGCATGTCCTCGACGGGCAGGATCTTGGAGATGACGCCCTTGTTGCCGTGGCGGCCGGCGAGCTTGTCGCCGTCCGTGATCTTGCGGCGCTGCGCGATGTAGACGCGCACGAGCTGGTTCACGCCGGCGGGCAGCTCGTCGCCGTCCTCCCGGTTGAACTCGCGCACCCCGATGACCGTGCCGGACTCGCCGTGCGGGACCTTGAGCGACGTGTCGCGGACCTCGCGGGCCTTCTCGCCGAAGATGGCGCGCAGGAGGCGCTCCTCCGGCGTGAGCTCGGTCTCGCCCTTCGGCGTGACCTTCCCGACCAGGACGTCGCCCGCGCCGACCTCGGCACCGATGCGGATGATGCCGCGCTCGTCGAGGTCCGCCAGGACGTCCTCGGAGACGTTCGGGATGTCCCGCGTGATCTCCTCCGGGCCGAGCTTGGTGTCGCGCGCGTCGACCTCGTGCTCCTCGATGTGGATCGACGAGAGGACGTCGTCCTGCACGAGGCGCTGGCTGAGGATGATCGCGTCCTCGTAGTTGTGGCCCTCCCACGACATGAACGCGACGAGGAGGTTGCGGCCGAGGGCGAGCTCGCCCTCGTCCGTCGCCGGGCCGTCCGCGAGGACGGAGCCGACCTCGACGCGCTGGCCCTCGTCGACGAGCACACGCTGGTTGTAGCTCGTGCCCTGGTTCGAGCGGCGGAACTTCGCGGCGCGGTAGCTCGTCGTGGTCGCGTCGTCGTTCGCGACGACGATGAGGTCCGCGGAGACCTCCGTGACCACGCCGGGCTTGTTCGCCACGATGACGTCGCCGGCGTCGACCGCCGCGCGCCACTCCATGCCGGTCCCGACGAGCGGGGCCTCGGAGCGGACCAGCGGCACCGCCTGGCGCTGCATGTTCGCGCCCATGAGCGCGCGGTTCGCGTCGTCGTGCTCGAGGAACGGGATGAGCGCCGTCGCGACCGACACCATCTGGCGCGGGGAGACGTCCATGTAGTCGACCTGGTCGGCCGGGACGTCGGACGTCTCGCCGCCCTTGGTGCGCACGAGGACGCGCGGCTCGGCGAAGTGGCCCTCCGCGGTCAGCGGCGTGTTCGCCTGCGCGATGATGTAGCGGTCCTCGTCGTCGGCCGTGAGGTACGCGACCTCGTCGGTGACCTGGCCCGCCGTCACCTTGCGGTAGGGCGTCTCGATGAAGCCGAACGGGTTGATGCGCCCGTACGACGCGAGCGAGCCGATGAGGCCGATGTTCGGGCCCTCAGGGGTCTCGATCGGGCACATGCGGCCGTAGTGCGACGGGTGGACGTCACGGACCTCCATGCCCGCGCGGTCACGGGACAGACCACCCGGGCCGAGCGCCGAGAGGCGACGCTTGTGCGTCAGGCCGGCGAGCGGGTTGTTCTGGTCCATGAACTGCGAGAGCTGCGACGTGCCGAAGAACTCGCGGATCGACGCGACGACCGGGCGGATGTTGATGAGCGTCTGCGGCGTGATCGCCTCGACGTCCTGCGTCGTCATGCGCTCGCGCACGACGCGCTCCATCCGGGACAGGCCGGTGCGGACCTGGTTCTGGATGAGCTCGCCCACCGCGCGGATGCGACGGTTGCCGAAGTGGTCGATGTCATCGGTCTCGACGCGCACGTCCACGGCCTCGCCGGCGCGCTGGCCGGGGATGCTCGCGTGGTCGGCGTGCAGCGCGGCGAGGTACTTGATCGTCGCGACGACGTCCGAGACGGACAGCGTCGAGTCCGTGAGCGGGGCGTCGATGCCGAGCTTCTTGTTCGCCTTGTAGCGGCCGACCTTCGCGAGGTCGTAGCGCTTCGGGTTGAAGTAGAAGTTCTCGAGCAGCGCGCGACCGGCCTCGACCGTCGGCGGCTCGCCCGGGCGGATCTTGCGGTAGAGGTCGACGAGGGCCTCGTCCTGGGTGTGGACGTGGTCCTTCTCGAGCGTGTCGAGCACGGACGGGAAGTCGGCGAACTGCTCGCGGATCTCGGACTCCGTCAGGCCGAGGGCCTTGAGGAGCACGGTGACGGACTGCTTGCGCTTGCGGTCGACGCGCACGCCCACGGCGTCGCGCTTGTCGATCTCGAACTCCAGCCAGGCGCCGCGCGAGGGGATGATCTTCGCCGAGAAGATGTCCTTGTCGCTCGTCTTGTCGGCCGCGCGCTCGAAGTAGACGCCGGGCGAGCGGACGAGCTGGGAGACGACGACGCGCTCGGTGCCGTTGATGATGAACGTGCCGCGCTCGGTCATGAGCGGGAAGTCGCCCATGAAGACCGTCTGGCTCTTGATCTCACCGGTGTTGTAGTTGACGAACTCGGCGGTGACGAAGAGCGGCGCCGCGTACGTGAAGTCCTTCTCCTTGCACTCGTCGGCCGAGTACTTCGGCGGCTCGAAGCGGTGGTCGGAGAACGACAGGGACATGGAGGACCCGAAGTCCTCGATCGGCGAGATCTCCTCGAAGATCTCCTCGAGACCGGACGTCGCGGGGACGTCCTCGCGGCCGGCGGCGCTCGCCGCGGCGACGCGCGCCTGCCACGCCTCGTTGCCGAGCAGCCAGTCGAAGCTCTCGGTCTGGAGGCCGAGGAGGTCGGGGACCTCGAGCGGCTCGTGGATCTTGGCGAAGGAGACGCGGCGCGACGCGGTGCGCTTCGCGATGGCGTCGGCGGACGGAGCAGAAGGGGTGCGCGAGGCAGCCAAGAGGGGTCCTTCCCTGCAGATCGAAAGAACGCTGCACCGCCCGGCTGGTCACGATCACCGCCGCCACGACACCTCACGGACGCGCACGTACGTCGGCGGGGAGGTCGGGGGTATCTGAGATCGCGGGCACAGGACAGCGCAAAGCGTGAGCATACCCCTGCTGCGCACCAGGATGCAACCCCGCGTGCGTCCCGGCACCGGCGGCCGGACGCTGCGCGCCCCACCGGTACTCGTCCGGGCCTCGTCGCCCGCCACCGACCCGTCGACCGGGTCGCGATCCTGCTCGTGCCGATCTCGCTGTCCTGCGTCGTCGACCCGCACATCGTGGCACACCCGACGGCCATCCGTGAAGTGGACCACGGGCGCGGCTCGCGGAAGACGGACGAGGCCCGCACCCCGAGCGGGGTGCGGGCCTCGTGCGGCGTGCGGCCGGTCCCGTCAGGAACCGGCCGCCGAGATCACTTGAGGGTGACCGTGGCGCCGGCGCCCTCGAGGGCAGCCTTGGCCTTCTCGGCCGTCTCCTTGTTCGCGCCCTCCAGGACCGGCTTCGGGGCACCGTCCACGAGGTCCTTGGCCTCCTTCAGGCCGAGGGACGTGAGCGCGCGCACCTCCTTGATGACCTGGATCTTCTTGTCGCCGGCGGCCTCGAGGATGACGTCGAACTCGTCCTTCTCCTCCTCGGCCGGGGCGTCGCCCGAGCCACCCGCGGGGGCGGCGACCGCGACGGCGGCCGGAGCGGCGGCGGTGACCTCGAAGGTCTCCTCGAAGGCCTTCACGAACTCGTTGAGCTCGATGAGGGTGAGGTCCTTGAACTGCGCAATGAGCTCGTCGGTGCTGAGCTTCGCCATGATGGCGTTCCTTTCGTCAGTGCTCGGCAACAGCCCGGTGCGGGCCTGCCAGAAGCGGGGTTGTGTGCTTGCGCTGTCGTGATCGCGTGCCGAAGCACGGATCAGGCGGCAGCGCCCTCCGATTCCTGCTTCTGACGCAGGGCATCGATGACGCGGGCGGCCTCGGCGGGCTTGGCGGTGAAGACGTACGCAGCCTGGAACAGCTTCGCCTTCATCGCGCCGGCCGCCTTGGCCAGCAGGACCTCGCGGGACTCGAGGTCCGCGAGCTTCGTGACCTCCGCGGCGGTCAGGGGGCGCCCGTCGAGGACACCGCCCTTGATGACCAGCGCGGGGTTCGCCTTGGCGAAGTCACGCAGACCCTTCGCTGCCTCGACCGGGTCCCCGGTGACGAAGGCAATGGCCGACGGGCCCTGCAGGTCGGCGTCGAGTCCCTCGACACCGGCCTCCTTGGCCGCGATGGCGGTCAGCGTGTTCTTCACCACGGCGTAGGTTGCGTTGCCGCTGAGCGACCGACGCAGCTGCTTGAGCTGCGCGACGGTGAGCCCGCGGTACTCGGTCAGCACGGCAGCGTTCGAGTCGCGGAACTTGTCCGAGATCTCGGCGACTGCGGCTGCCTTGTCCGGCCTCGCCATGGCAATCCTTCCGGTGGTGGTACCACCGGCGTCGCCCCGGAACGAGAAAGAGCCCCGCGCAGGCGCGGGGCTCGCAGTCGTGGCACGGCACGAGGCCGGGACGCACGTCGTCGATTCGCTACCTGCGCTGGCCTCCGCCTCGTGGGCGGGACTTCGGCCTCCGCGTTCCGCAGAGGGATCTGCGGGCAGCGTCGGACGACCGGCGGTCTTGGGTACTCGCTCATCGTACGGGACGACGGCGCGTGGTCCAAACCGCGCGCCGTGACCCCCGGCGGGGATCAGAGCACGAGGGGCCCGAAGCACACCAGGGGCACGGGCTCCGGCTCGTCCGCGACGGCCCGCGCGAGCGCCGTCCCCGGCATCACGCCGTCGCGCAGCTCCGCGTGCAGCGCCGGCATGACCCGCGCGGCGACGTCGTCGCGCAGCGGCGCCACGCTCGCGATCACCGCGCGCGCCCCCAGGCGCAGCAGGACGCTCGTCAGCCCGAGGGACTCCCCGCCGATGCGCGGGGTGGACAGACCGACCTCGCACGCCGACAGCACGACGACGACGCCCCGCAGGTCGATGCCGTCGAGCTCGTGCGCGAAGAGGGGCCCGTCGGCGAGGCGCAGCGAGGAGAACAGCGGGTTGCTCGTGTCGTGCGTGCCGTGCGCGGCGAGGTGCAGCACCCCGGCCGGGGCGATGCCCGCCGTGACCGCGGCGCACGTCGCCTGCTCGCCCGTGAGCACCTGCGCCCCGTCCCAGACGCCCCCGACGAGGCGGGCCTCCGCCGCCGAGAACCTCAGGCCCGGCCCCGCGACGACGAGCGCCTGGTCCGTCCGACGCACCGGCTCCGCGTGCCGCAGGTCGATCCACGAGTTCGCCCACGTCCGGCGCCGGTGCCGCGAGGGCAAGCACGCCCAGGGCACGGCGAGCAGGACGTCGCGGGCGGCGACGTGCAGGTCGCCGTCGACCTCCAGGGGGGACACGAGCTGCTCGTCGAGCGCCTCCAGGGTCCGGGACAGCGACGCGACCGCCGCCTGACGCATGGGGACGGGGATGAGGACGTTCGACAGGACCCCGAGGTCGGCCCGCGCCCGGCGCACACGCTCCCCCACCACCGACCAGCTGCCGAGCCGGACCAGCCGCGAGCCCTCGGCCGACACCCGGACCGCCAGCACGTCGTCGCCGTCGCGCACCAGGTCAGCCACCACCGCCCCGGAGCCGGCCTCGGCGAGCGCCGTCCGCAGGCCCCGCTCGGTCGCGGCGACCGGCGTCGACGCCTCCCCCTCGTGCTGCCACGCCCGCCGTCGCGCGTCCTCCTGGAGCCGACGCGCGGCGCGCAGGTGCTCCTGGCGGCGTCCGAGCCGCTCCGGGTCCTCGGACGCGCCCAGGGCGCGGGCGGCCTCCACCTCGCGGCGGGCCGAGACGAGCAGCTCGGCCAGGACCGGGTCCTCCGGCGGGCGCACCCGCCCTGCCCCCGCGAACGCCGCGCGCCCGCGCTCGACGGCGTCGAGGAGGGGAGCAGGGCGGCCCGTGCGACGGGCCGCCTCGACGTCGATGTTCCCCAGCCGCACGCCGTGCACCGCGGACGCGGTCACCGCGTCCACCGAGCCGAGCCGCGCACGGTGGTCCGTCAGAGCAGCCTGTCCGCGACGGACCGCCCGCAGACCGGCCGCACGGTCGCCCGCGGCGTAGGCGATGCGCGCCAGGACCGCCTCGTGCTGGATCCGCAACGGCAGCGGGGCGTGCCGCATGCCCGCCGGGATCGCGTCCAGGGCTCCGCGCGCCGCCTCCAGGTCACCGGCCGTGGCGTACCAGTCGGCAGCCAGGAGCGACGCGCGCACCTCCACCCCGAGCCGGACCTCACGGCCGAGCGACCCGCTGCGCGTCGCCACCGCGAGCGCCGCCGCCGCGCGTCGTCGTGCGGCCGCGGGCACGACGGCGCCGCGGGCGTCCGCGGCCGCCAGCGCCTCGAGCTCGTGCACCTGGGCGCGCAGCTCCCACGGGACGTTCCCCATGCGCGCGAAGCGGCGCGCCGCCGAGCGCGCCTGCTGCCGCGCGTCGTCGAACCTCCGCAGAGCGACGAGCGCCTGGGAGCGCACGAGCTCCACCTCCGCGAGGTCCCGCACCATCCGGTACCGGCGCAGGTGCTCGCGCGCCTCCCTCAGGGTCTCGTCGGCGTCGGCGACCAGCCCCGCGTCGAGGAGCACCTGCGCCTTGTCGACGAGCCCTACGGCCGCGTGCCGTTCCGGCGCGGCGGCCGCGGCCTGGTCCATCACCCGCAGCGCGACGGGCAGGTCGCCCCGCAGGTACGTCACCCAGCCCTGGTTGTGCTCCGCCATGGAGGAGTAGAGCGGGTTGCCGATCCGCCGGGCGTAGTCGGCGCACGCCGCGAAGTCCTCCGCCGCCTCCGCGAGGCGGCCCATGTCGGACCGCAACGACCCACGGTTCATGTGGAGCACAGCGAGGTCGCGCCACGCGTCGGCGGGCACGAGGCGCATCGCCTCGTCCATCGCGTGCGACGCCGCGCCCATCGCCCCGGTCCGGTGCAGCAGCAGGCCGCGCTGGCCGAGCACGACCGCGCGCAGCGCGCGGTCGTGCTCGGCCGCGGTCTCCGCCGCCTCGAGAAGGTCGAGCGCGGACTCGACGTCGCCCCGCGACTCGAAGTGGCACACGGCGAGACCGATGCGCGCCCGGACGACGAGCGCCCGCCTGTCACGGGTGCCGACGGCACGGCGGTCGGTGGTCGGCGCAGGCTCGGCGCACCACGCCAGCACCGCGTCGAACCCCTTGCTCGCCGCCGCGTGCCGCCCCCGGGAGTTCAGGCTCAGGGCGCGCTCCAGCCTGGCAGACGCCTCCGTGAGCGTGGAGACCCCCACCGTGCACACCTCCGTCCCCGCGGGGACGGATCACCCCGCGTCGCGCGCTCGCGGCCGCTCGATCCCGACGGTCGCCGTGACGGCGCGCCACGCCGCGTCGACGCGTTCCGCCACCCGGTCTCCGAGATTACCGCTCCCGGTGGCGAGCGGTCCCGTCTCGAGCGCCGCGCCGATCTCCGCGGCGAGCACCGGAGCCGCGAACGACGTGCCGCTCCACGTGCCGAAGCCTCCCTCGAAGCTCTCCGGGTCGATGGTCGCCCGCCAACCGCCGAAACGGGCGTCGGGGAGCTGCCGGGAGGGCGTCGTCGGGCCGTTGAGCGTCGTGGGGAACGTGCTGACGACGGCGGCCCCCGGACGCAGGGTCGTCACCCACGGGCCCTCGTTCGTGAACAGCGCGGTCGTCTCGTCGGGGTTGCTCGCCCCCACCGTGAGGACGGGCACGTAGTGGTGCGAGAGCTGCTCGTCCTCGACGACGACGTCGGTCGGCGTGCCGCCCACCTGCGGGGCGAACGCCGCCGGGTACATCGGCCGGGTCGAGCCGTCGTTGCCCGCCGCCACGACGACGACCATGCCCGCCTGGCGCATCGCCCGCAGGACCGACCGCAGGGGCCCGTCGTAGGCGACGTCCTCCGGCTGCTCGTGGTAGTACCCCATGGACAGGACGGCGACGTCGACCGGGAAGCAGCCGTCGACCCCGCGCAGCCCGCGCAGGTGGAAGCGCAGGAGCCGTCGCAGCGACTGCAGCACGTCCCACTCCGGGACCGTGCCCGAGCCGCCGAAGATCCGGACGGGCAGGATCGCGGCGTCGGGCGCGATCTGGTGGACCACGCCCGCGATGAACGTCCCGTGACCGGCGATGGGGTCGAGCGGGCCCGTGAGCGGGGCGGACGACGCGCCGCCGTACTCCGCGTCGTCCTCCGGGCGCGTGGCGAGGGGGAACGTCCCGATGGGCTCGCCGTCGAGCGTCGCGCTGCGCAGGACGACTCCGTTGCCGTCGCCCTTCGTCGGGTCGGCCGGGTCGTACGCGCCGAACCACGGGTGGGACCCGACCCCGGTGTCGAGCACGGCGACGACGGCGCGCCGTCGGCCGTCGGCGTCCACCAGGGGGCCGTCGCCGGCGGGGCGTCGGACGGGCGCTCCACCGATCCGGTTGACAGGCGACCTGCCGCCGGTCCCGGCCTGTCCGTACTCGGCGAGCCCGCGCACGGGCAGAGGGGTCGAGTAGGGCAGCGGCGTGGAGTACGGCAGGGGTGTCGAGTACGGGAGCGGGGTGGAGTAGGGCAGCGGCGTCGAGTACGGCAACGGCGTCGAGTACGGGAGCGGGGTGGAGTACGGCGTCGCCGTCATCACATGGTCCAGCGTGATCGTCGGACCGTCCGGGTCGTCGGGGTCGAGCAGACCCCCCAGCTCCTCGACGAGCTTCCAGGCGTCGGGGACGTCCTCGTGGTCCTCGGGCACCAGGCGCAGCGCGAACCCGTACGCGTCGTCGTCGGCGTGCTCCGGTCCCTCGTCGTCGTCGACCGCGCCGAGCGCCCGGGCGACCGACAGGGGCGCACGGTCCCCCGCCGTGTCCAGGGCCACCTGCCACCGGCGGCGGGACGCCGCCGCCTCGATCGGGCTGGATGACGCCCCCTCGGCGAACGCGACGAGGTCGGCGACGTCGCCCGGGCCCGCGAGACGGTCGCGCACGGACCGCGGAGGCGCTCCCCGCACGATGAGCCGGTCCGCGACGTACCACGTCGGGTGGAGCGGCCGCCGTCCGCGGTGCGGGCGGACGTCGATCGGGTCGAGGAAGCGCATCGCGCGTCCCGCGTACCCGTCGGGGCGCGGCGTCGGGCTGTCAGGTGTCTGGCTCAAGAGAGATCTCCCGTGTCGGAGGTCGGCGCCCGGCGACGCGACGTGACGGCCTCGTCACGGCGTCCGGCTGGTCTGGTCCTGCGGGGGGTCGGCCCATGCTCCTGCACGGGTCGGACGGCGCTCGGAGGTGCGTTGCCGCCGTCACCCCCGGGCGTCGTTCGTGCTCACAGCTCGACGACGGGCGTGCTGACCGCACCGCCCGTGCCGTCGGCGCGGCGCACCACGAGGCTCGCCGGCCCGCGGTCGACGGCGTCGAACGCGAAGCGGCCGTCGTCGTCGCTCGCCGTCTCGGTCACCGACCCGGGCCGGTGCAGCTCGACGCGCAGGGCCGTGGCAGGAGCCGCCCAGCCGTCGATGCGGACGCGACCGCCGTCGGCCGGCGACAGCGAGATCATCACAGTGACGGACTCCGAGGTGAACGTGATGGTCCGCGCCTCGACGGGCGGTGCGTCACCGCGCACCGACATCTCCGGCACGTGCACGTACTCGAGCTCCATCACCTCGGCCTCCAGGCCCGCCAGCGTGATGGCGAACAGGGACCGGTCGACGAGGCCCGCGGGAACGGGGTCGATCTCCTCCGCGATGCGTGCGAGGTCGGCCAGCAGCGCGACGTCGACCGCGTCGATCGGCTCGTCCGGGCTGTGCTTGGACTCGGCGCTCATGATGCTTCCCACGATTCCCCCTGGTCGTCGATGATGTCGCGCAGCTTGGCGAGGCAGCGTCCGCGCGTGGACCCGATGCTGCCGACAGGCATGCCGATCGCGGCCGAGATGGACCTGTAGTCCGGCCGGTCGGCCAGGGAGACGAGGCGCAGCAGCTTCTGGCATCGTTCCGGGAGCTGGGCGAGGGCCCGCCACAGCCCCCGGTCGCGCTCGTTGCGCAGCACCTCGTCGTCCGGCGTCGGGTCGCCCGAAGGAAGCTCGGGCACGCCCTCGTCGGTGTCGTCGGGGAGCTCGGTGCGTCGTCGTACGTCGTCGCGGTGCTTGCGCACCGTCTCCCACGCCGCGCGCTTGGCCGTGATGAGCAGCCACTTGAGCACGGCGTGCGGTTCCTTGATCGTCATCGCGTTGCGCACGAGCGCGACCCACACCGTCTGGACGACGTCGTCCGCCTGCTCGCGGTCCACGCCCTGGGCGCGGACCGTGTGCCACAGCAACGGCGTGGCCTCGCGGACGAAGTCGCCCAGCGCCTGCGGCCGACCGTCGCGGTACTCCAGGAGCGCGAACGCCCCCCGGTCTCCCAGGCTGGGCTCCGGTTGACCGGTCTCGGCGAGGTCGTCTGTCGTTCTCGTCATCGGCGGCACTGTCCTCGGCACGCTCGTGCGGTCAGGCATCAGCGGGGGGTCCGCAGAGACGCCTGATTCTACGGCGAAGCCGTCGGGCTCGACAACCATCATCACTGGTCACGACCCTCCTGGCTCGCGGCGGATGGGCCCATCGTTCTCCTCGGCGGGTCTCGTCGGCGGTGCGTCGTCGAGGTGCTCCACGCACCTGTCCACCGGGACGAGAGGGACCACCGGGCAGCCTGATACATCCTCTCGCGCCCAGTTTGCCCCCAGGCCGCTCCCCGGTGGCACGGCATGTACGCGTTCTCCCGTACACCGGCGCCGCAACCACCGGGAGTTCCCTCATGCCCCCGCCGCGCCGCGCCTCCTAGCGTCGAGGAGACCCGTCGTCGCGACGGGCCGGCGCGCCGACGACGTCGCGCGCCCGAGACCCGAGGAGCAGCACCGTGACATCCCTCCCGACCCGCCGCAGCGGTCCCGCGGCGCGCGCACGCCGCGCCGTCGCCGCCGTCGCGACCGCCGTCGCCCTCGCCGCGACCGGCGCCGCCACCGCCGCGCCCGCCAGCGCCACCCCCTCCCCCGCCACCGCCACCGTGACGGCCGCCCCCGCGGCCGCCGCGGCGTCGGACACCCAGTGGCTCACCGGCTACTGGCACAACTTCGACAACGGCTCCGTGACGATGCGCCTGTCCGAGATCCCGCAGGCCTACAACCTCGTCGCCGTGGCGTTCGCCGACAACAAGACGGGGACGCCGGGCGGCATCACGTTCAACCTCGCGTCCGCCGAGCTCGGTGGCTACACCACCGCGCAGTTCAAGGCCGACATCGCCACGATCCGCTCCCAGGGGCGCAAGGTCGTCATCTCCGTCGGCGGGGAGAAGGGCAACGTCGTCGTCTCCAACGCGACCGAGGCGAAGAACTTCGCCGACACCACGTACGCCCTCATGCAGGAGTACGGCTTCGACGGTGTCGACATCGACCTCGAGCACGGCATCAACGCGACCTACATGGCCGACGCGCTCCGCCAGCTCTCCGCGAAGGCGGGCCCCGACCTCATCCTCACGATGGCCCCGCAGACCATCGACTACCAGGCGACGAGCATGGGCTACTACCAGCTCACGCTGAAGATCAAGGACATCCTCACGATCGTCAACACCCAGTACTACAACTCGGGCACGATGATGGGCTGCGACCAGAAGGTCTACAGCCAGGCCACCGTCGACTTCCTCACCGCGCTGTCCTGCATCCAGCTCGAGATGGGGCTGCGCCCCGACCAGGTCGGCATCGGCGTCCCCGCCGTGCCGCGCGCCGCCGGCGGCGGCTACCAGTCGATGGCGAACGTCGTGAAGGCCGTCGACTGCCTCGAGGTCGGCACCGGTTGCGGCTCCTTCAAGCCCGCGACGCCGTACGGGAAGATCGGCGGCGTCATGACCTGGTCGATCAACTGGGACAAGACGAACAACTACGAGCTGGCGAACGTCGTCGGCAAGCGCCTCGCGAGCGGTCCGAGCACGCCGCCCACCACCCCGCCGACCACGCCTCCCACCACGCCTCCGACGACGCCCCCCACCACCCCGCCGACCACGCCTCCCACCACGCCCCCCACGGGCACGTGCACCGCGACGGCCTGGTCGGCGTCCGCGATCTACGTGGGCGGCAACCGCGTCTCCCACCAGGGCCGCACCTACGAGGCCAAGTGGTGGACGACCAACGAGAACCCCACCCAGAGCGGGCAGTGGGGCGTCTGGCGCGACCTCGGCGCCTGCTGATCCACCGCTGCCGGGTCACGACCCGGTGATGCACTCAGGGCCGGGTGCGGCACGGCGCCCGGCC
>NZ_JAJBZH010000003.1:516346-595576 GCF_020551945.1 Cellulosimicrobium marinum
ACGACGAGGGCGCGGCCCCCCCGCAGGTTGCCGCGCCGTCGTGCGCGTTGTCAGCCGCCGAGAAGGACCACCGTCAGGCGGCGTCCTCCTCCAGGAGCTTCGTCGTCTTGGACTGGTCCAGCGGGATGCCGGGGCCCATCGTCGTCGTCAGCGTCGCCTTCGTGATGTAGCGGCCCTTCGAGGACGACGGCTTGAGGCGCAGGACCTCCTCGATCGCGGCCGCGTAGTTCTCCACCAGCGCCTTCTCGTCGAACGAGACCTTGCCGATGATGAAGTGCAGGTTCGAGTGCTTGTCGACACGGAACTCGATCTTGCCGCCCTTGATGTCGGACACGGCCTTCGTCACGTCCATCGTCACGGTGCCGGTCTTCGGGTTCGGCATCAGACCGCGGGGACCGAGCACCTTGCCCAGGCGCCCGACCTTGCCCATGAGGTCCGGCGTCGCCACCGCGGCGTCGAAGTCGGTGTACCCGCCGGCCACCTTCTCGATGAGGTCGTCGCCGCCGACCTCGTCGGCACCGGCCGCACGGGCCTCCTCGGCCTTCGCCGCGTTCGCGAAGACGATGACGCGGGCCGTCTTACCCGTGCCGTTCGGGAGGTTCACCGTGCCACGGACCATCTGGTCCGCCTTGCGCGGGTCCACACCCAGGCGGAAGACGACCTCCACGGTCGCGTCGTACTTGACCGTCGACGTCTCCTTCGCGAGACGGACGGCCTCGAGCGGAGCGTAGAGACGCTCGCGGTCGATCTTCTCCTCGGCGTTGCGGTACGCCTTGCTGCGCGTTGCCATTCTGCTTCTCCTTCTGCAGTCGTGGTCGACGGGTCCGCGCGGACCCTGCCACTGCCGCCCGCGGACGCGGACGGACGATCTGAGGTGTCGAGCGACGCTCAGCCCGCTGTTCCTTCGCTCGGGCCGAGCGCCGCTCACGCTCCGGCAGGACTCGCTGGCGCTCGTCCTCCCTCCGCGTTCGCTCTGCTCAGCCCACTGTCTCGTGGTCGGGCCGAGCGCCGCTCACGCTCCGGCAGGACTCGCTGGCGCTCGTCCTCCCTCCGCGCTCGCTCTGCTCAGCCCTCGACGGTGATGCCCATCGAGCGGGCCGTGCCCGCGATGATCTTCGACGCGGCGTCGATGTCGTTCGCGTTGAGGTCCTCGAGCTTGCTCTGGGCGATCTCGCGCACCTGGTCCGCGGTGATCTTCGCGACCTTGACGGTGTGCGGCGTGGCCGAGCCCTTCTGGACGCCCGCGGCCTTCTTGATGAGCTCCGCGGCCGGCGGCGTCTTCGTGACGAAGGTGAAGGAACGGTCCTCGTAGACCGTGATCTCCACCGGGATCACGTTGCCGCGCTGCGACTCGGTCGCCGCGTTGTACGCCTTGCAGAACTCCATGATGTTCACGCCGTGCTGACCGAGCGCGGGGCCGATCGGCGGGGCGGGCGTCGCCGCACCGGCCTGGATCTGGAGCTTGATGAGGCCGGAGACCTTCTTCTTGGGAGGCATGACTCTTCCCTGGCTTTCTTCTCGTGGGCCGACGCCGTGGGCGATGACCCGGTTGCAGTACTGCGCTCACGCGGCACAGGCGTGCCGCGCCAGGTTGCGGACCTGGGTGTCAGATCTTGGCGACCTGGTTGAACGACAGCTCGACCGGGGTCTCCCGGCCGAAGATGGAGACGAGGACCTTGAGCTTCTGGTTCTCGACGTTGATCTCGGAGATCGTCGCGGGCAGCGTGTCGAACGGGCCGTCGGTGACGGTGACGGACTCGCCGACCGTGAAGTCGACCTCGATCGGGGCCTTGGCCTGCGCGGGGGCGGGCTTGCCGGGCTCCGGGGCGGGGGCCAGCATCGGCGCGAGCATCGAGAAGACCTCGTCGAGCGTCAGCGGCACCGGCTGGTGGGTGTGACCGACGAACCCGGTGACACCGGGCGTGTGGCGCACCGCGCCCCACGACTCGTCGGTGAGGTCCATGCGCACGAGGACGTAGCCGGGGATGCGCACGCGTCGCACGATCTTCTTCTGCGCGTTCTTGATCTCGGCCACCTCCTCCATGGGGACCTCGATCTGGAAGATGTAGTCCTCCATGTTCAGGCTCTGGATGCGGTTCTCCAGGTTGGCCTTCACACGGTTCTCGTAGCCCGCGTAGGAGTGGATGACGTACCAGTCGCCGAGCTGCGAGCGCAGGGTCCGCTTGAACTCGGCGACCGGGTCCTCGATGACGTCGCCGTCCTCGTCGGTGGGACGCTCGTCCTCGGCCTCGACGTCCGCGTCCTGCGCGTCGTCGTCCGCCGTCGCGGACTCGTCGGCGGCCGCGGGCGCGTCCGTGCTCTCGTCGACCTCGTCCTGGGCACCCTCGGGCTGCGTCGGGTCGACGTTCTCCGTCTGGTCCAGCGACTCCTGGGACACGAACGAACCTGCTTTCTGCTGACCGGCTTCGATGACTTCTGGAAGGACTGCGGCTGGAAGCGCCGACGGCGCCCCGAGGGGCGCCGGGTGCCGGTGTGGCGACACCGGGGGTGCGTCCTGGCGGGCTAGTCCCCGAAGACCCACAGGACGGCCTTGCCGATCCCGAGGTCGAGCACCGTCACGAAGGCCATGACGACCAGCACGAACACCAGGACGACCGTCGTGTAGGTGATCAGCTCGGAGCGCGTCGGCGTGACCACCTTGCGCAGCTCGGCGATCACCTGGCGCACGAAGAGGGCGATGCGGGCGAAGATGTTGGGCTTCTTCTCCCCGGCAGGACGCGCCTTCCTCACCTCGTCGGCGCGTGCGCCGTCCGCACCCACGGCCTCTGAAGGCGATTCGCTCACTGATCTACCCCATCGCTGACGTGCGGGACGAGCCCTGGACCTGCTGGAACCTCTCGATGCAATCCGTTAGTCGGACCACGCACGACCCCCATGGGGGAGGTGCTGTGCAGGGTAGACAGGACTCGAACCTGCAACCTGCGGTTTTGGAGACCGCTGCGCTACCAATTGCGCCACTACCCTTCGCGATCGACGCCCGTCCTCTCCCCTCCGTACCGCCCGTCGAGGCGCGGTTCAGCAGGGTGGGCGTCCACCACCGAGGGACCACTGTACGCGACCGCGGCCGTGCGGTCGAACCACGTCCGCCACGGACGGCGAGCGTGTCCACCGGTCGGTGGACACGAGGTCCGGACGATCGGGCGTCGCGCGCGAGGGCGCCGTCGGACGACGCTGGTCGGCATGGACACCACACGAGAGGGGACGGCCGCGGCCCGCGGGACGGCGGCCGCGCCGGCCCGGCACGGCAGCCCGGCCGCCAGCGCCGCCGCCAGCACCGCCGCCAGCACCGCCGGAAGCACGGGCGGGCGGGCGGCGGGGCCCGCGATCGAGGTGCGCGGGCTGCGCAAGCGGTACGGCGCCAAGCAGGCCGTGGCCGGGGTCGACCTGCGGGTCGAGCGCGGCGAGATCGTCGCCCTGCTCGGGCCGAACGGCGCCGGGAAGACGACGACCGTCGAGATCCTGGAGGGCTTCCGCTCGCGCGACGCGGGCGACGTCAGCGTCCTCGGCGCGGACCCGCAGACGGCGGGGCGCGCGTGGCGGGACAGGATCGGCGTCGTGCTGCAGGACTCGCGGGACCTCACGGAGTTCACGGTCGCGGAGATCGTCGCGCACTTCGCCGGCTTCTACGCGGCGCCGCGCGACCCGGAGCAGGTGATCGACGCCGTCGGGCTGCGGGAGAAGGCCCGCACGCGCACGCGCCAGCTCTCGGGCGGGCAGCGGCGGCGGCTCGACGTCGCGCTCGGGATCGTCGGGCGGCCCGAGCTCGTGTTCCTCGACGAGCCGACCACGGGGTTCGACCCGCAGGCGCGGCGCGCGTTCTGGGACCTGGTGCGCGCCCTGCGCGACGACGGCACGACGATCCTCCTCACGACGCACTACCTCGACGAGGCGGCGCAGCTCGCGGACCGCGTGGCGGTGCTGCGCGACGGCGTGGTGGTCGCCCTCGACGCCCCGGACCGGCTGGGCGGCCCGGACGCCCGGCGCCCCGTGGTGCGCTGGACCCAGGACGGCGTGCGTCGGTCGCGGAGCACCGCCCGGCCGACCGCTCTCGTCGCCGAGCTGGCGGCGGCCTCCCCCGACGGCGAGGTGCCCGACCTGGAGGTCGCGCGGCCCAGCCTCGAGGACGTCTACCTCGACCTCATCGGCGCCGCGGGCGCCGGCACGACCGACCAGGAGGCCCGACCGTGAGCACCACGACCGCACCGACCCGACCGTCGCCGCCCCCCGGGGCGCGCCGCTCCCCCGCGCTGCCGGGCGTCGCGCGCCTGGGGCTGGCCCGCACCGGGGCGGAGCTGCGCGGGTTCTTCCGCGAGCGCGACGCCGTGATCTTCGTGTTCACGTACCCGGTGATCATGCTCGCGATCTTCGCGACGGTCTTCGACGGCCAGGAGCAGGCCACGGCCGACTACGGCGTGCCGTTCGCGCAGTACTTCCTGCCGGGCATGCTCGCGACGGGCATCATGCTCACGGGCTTCCAGTCGCTCGCGATCTCCATCGCGGTGGAGCGTGACGACGGCACGCTCAAGCGCCTGCGCGCCACTCCCCTGCCCCCGGTGGCGTACTTCCTGGGCAAGATCGGCCTGGTCCTGACGACGGCCGTGGTGCAGACGGTGCTGCTGCTCGCGCTGGCCGCCGTCGCGTTCGACGTGCCCATGCCCTGGGACATGCCCGACGGCGCCGCGCGGGTCGCGACGTTCGCGTGGGTCTTCGTCCTGGGCTGCGCGGCGGGCGCCGTGTGCGGCGTCGGGTTCTCCTCGCTCCCGCGCTCCGGGAAGTCGGTCACGGCGGTCGTCACGCCCGTCGTGCTGGTGCTGCAGTTCATCTCGGGCGTGTTCTTCGCGTTCTTCGCGCTGCCGTCGTGGATGCAGACGGTCGCGTCCCTGTTCCCGCTGAAGTGGATGGCGCAGGGGATGCGGTCGGTGTTCCTCCCCGCGGAGGCCGTGGTCCTCGAGCCGTCGGGGTCGTGGCAGCACCCGGCGACGGCTGCTGTACTGGTCGCATGGCTGGTGGTGGGTCTCGTCGTCGGGGTGCGCACGTTCCGGTGGCGGCGCCGTGACGACGGCTGACGGGGCACGCGCGGTCGGCGCGCCGGCGGACCCGGGGGCGCCGCCGCGCGCCACCGACGAGCTCGACGGCACGTGGGCGCGGGACGTGCGCTGGTGGGACGTCGCGTTCTACGTCATCGTCACGCTCAGCGCCCTGGCCCTCGTCGTGTCCGAGGTGCGCGGACCGGCCCTCGCCGTGGCGATGACGGCGACGGCGGTCCTGCTGGTCGCCTACACCACGTTCGGCAGGCGGGCCGCCCGCACGCGCGACCAGGTCCCGGCCCACCTGTACCTGCTCGTCGCGGTCGCGGCGACCGTCGTCGTCGCCGCGCAGGACACCCTCGGCACGCTCCTGCTGTTCGCGGTCTTCACCCAGATCTGGATGCTGTCGGAGCACCTGTGGGCGCAGGTCGTGCTGTGCGTCGTGCTGGCCGGCGGGACGGCCCTGGCGCTCGCGTGGGACCCGGCGACCGGGAGGGTCGAGCCGTCGGCGCTCGCGAGCACCGCACCGCAGATGGGCGTCGCGCTGGCGTTCTCCCTGGGGCTCGGGCTGTGGACGGCGCACACGATGCGGCAGGCGGAGCGGCACGCGCGGCTCGTCGACGCGCTGCGCGCCACCCAGGCGGAGCTCGCGCGCTCGCACCACGAGGCGGGCGTGGCGGCGGAGCGCGACCGCGTCGCGCAGGAGATCCACGACACGCTCGCGCAGGGCTTCACGAGCGTCGTCATGCTCGCGCAGGCGGCCCGCGCGGACCTGGACCGCGGCGCGGCCGACGCCGCCCGCGAGCGGCTCGGGCTCGTCGAGGCGACGGCGCGCGACAACCTCGCCGAGGCGCGGGCGCTCGTCGCGGCGTCGGGTCCGGCCCCGTTGATGGGCGGCGGCACGCTCGGGGAGGTCCTCGCGCGGCTCGCCGGCCGGTTCGAGGCGGAGACGGGCGTCGTCGTCTCCGCGCGGCTGACCGACGTCGCGGGGCTGTCCAGCGCGGACGAGGTGGTGCTGCTGCGCTCGGCGCAGGAGGCCCTGGCGAACGTCCGGCGGCACGCGGCCGCGCACGCCGTCCGGATCGTGCTCGCGCAGGACGGCGTGCGCACCCGCCTCGAGGTGCACGACGACGGTCGCGGCCTGCCCGGCGACGTCACCGAGGGCTACGGCCTGCGGGGGATGCGCGAGCGGGTCGCCGTCGGCGGCGGCACGGTCCGGCTCGGTCCCGGGAGCGGCGGCGGCACGTCTGTCGTGGTCGAGCTCCCGCGGGTCGGCGACCCGGGCGGTGCACGGTGAACGCCTCGGTGCGCGTGCTCGTCGTCGACGACCACCCCGTGGTGCGCTCCGGGCTCGTCGGGCTGCTCGCCGCCGAGCCGGACCTCGACGTCGTGGGCGAGGCCGAGGACGGGGCGCGGGCCGTCGCCCTCGCGGCCGAGCTCGCGCCCGACGTCGTCCTCATGGACCTGCGCATGCCCGTCCTCGACGGCGTCGGCGCGACCGCGCAGATCCTCGGGTCCGCCCGCGGTGCGGTCACCGCGCCGGACCGGCCGCGCGTCGTCGTGCTCACGACGTACGAGACCGACGCCGACATCCTGCGCGCGGTCGAGGCCGGCGCGACGGGCTACCTGCTCAAGGACACGCCGCGCGACGAGCTGGTCGCGGGGGTGCGCGCCGCAGCCCGTGGGCAGACGGTGCTCGCGCCGAGCGTCGCGACCCGCCTCGTGACGTCGGTGCGCGGCGAACGGCTGACCGACCGCGAGGTCGAGGTGCTGCGGCTGGTCGCGCGCGGGCTGTCCAACGCGGCGGTCGGCCGGGAGCTGTTCATCGCGGAGACCACGGTCAAGACGCACCTGCTGCGCGTGTTCGGCAAGCTCGGGGTGGACGACCGGACGGCCGCGGTGACCGTCGCGATGGAGCGGGGCTACCTCGTCGGCCGGTGAGTCGGCCGGTGAGCCGGCCGGTGAGCCTCCCGGTGAGGCGCGTGGCAGACTCCGCGTGTGCGAGACCTGGCGACGCTCCCCAAGGCCCACCTGCACCTGCACTTCACGGGCTCGATGCGGGTCGAGACCCTGCGCGACCTGGCCGAGCACTACGGCGTCCGCCTGCCGCACGCCCTGATCGACGGCGACCCGCTGCGCCTGCCCCCCACCGAGCGGGGGTGGTTCCGCTTCCAGCGCCTGTACGACGCCGCGCGCGCGTGCGTGCGCTCCGAGGCGGACATGCGCCGCATCGTCCTGGAGGCCGCGCAGGACGACGCCGCCGAGGGCTCCGGGCGATTGGAGATCCAGGTGGACCCGACGTCGTACGCCCCGTTCGTCGGCGGGATCACGCCCGCGGTGGAGATCGTGCTCGACGCCGCGCGGTCCGCGAGCGCCGAGACGGGCACCGAGGTCGCGGTCGTCGTCGCGGCGTCGCGCATGCGCCACCCGCTCGACGCGCGCACCCTCGCGCGGCTCGCGGCCCGCTACGCGGGCGAGGGGCCGGGCGACGTCGTGGGGTTCGGGCTGAGCAACGACGAGCGGCGCGGCGACACGGCGGAGTTCGCCCGCGCGTTCGCGATCGCGCGGCGCGCGGGCCTCGCGTCGGTGCCGCACGGCGGGGAGCTCCTCGGGCCGGCCCACGTGCACGAGGTGGTGCGCGAGCTCGCGCCCGACCGGCTGGGGCACGGCGTGCGCTCGGCGGAGGACCGGCACGTCCTCGACGACCTGGTGGGGCGCGGGGTGGCGCTCGAGGTGTGCCCGGCGTCGAACGTCTCCCTCGGCGTGTACGACGACGCGCGGCAGGTCCCGCTCGGCGCGCTCGTCGACGCGGGGGCGCGGGTGGCGCTCGGCGCGGACGACCCGCTGCTGTTCGGGTCCCGGCTCGTCGCGCAGTACGAGACGGCGCGCACCGAGCACGGGTTCTCCGACGCCGAGCTCGCCGCGCTCGCCCGGTCGTCGATCCGGGCCAGCCGCGCGTCGTCGCTCACGCGGCGGCGGCTGCTGGCAGGCGTGGACGCCTGGCTCGCGGAGGGCTGACACGCGCTCTCATGTGCATCTCATCCGGGTCTCGGATACTGGGTCCATGAGCCGTCGGACCGCCGCGTGGATCGTGGGCGTCCTCGTCGTGCTCCTCGCCGGGACCGTCACCGCGAGCGCGCTCACGAGCCGGCCCGACGACGTGGAGATCGGTGGGGCGGTCGTCGTGACGCCGGTCCCCACGCCGGACCCCTCCACGACGAGCGAGCCGACGGACCCGACGCCCACCACGTCGCCGGAGCCCACGGAGTCCGTCGCGCCGGTCGTGCCGCCGCCGCCCGCGAGCGACGACGACGACGACGACGACGATGATGATGACGACAGCGATGACGACGACGACAGCGATGACGGTGGCGACGACGACGACGGGGACGACTGATGGCCCGTCGCCCGACGGGTCAGGGCCGGGTCGTGCTCACCGTGCGCGCCCGCATGCTCGCCGCGTTCCTCGCCCTCAGCGCGTTCGCGCTCGTCCTCGCCGGCGGCGCGGCCTACCTGCTGCAGCGCGAGCAGGTCGACGCACGGATCGACGAGAGCCTGCGGCAGGCGGCGGGCGAGGTGAGCACCCTCAGCGCGTCCGGGACCAACCCGGTGACCGGTGAGCCGTTCTCGTCGACCGAGGACGTCGTGGTGGCCGCCATGCAGCTCATGGTCCCCGCCCGCAACGAGGGCGTCGTGGGGCTGCGCGACGCGCGTGCGCCGCTCGTCACCCAGCAGAGCGTGCAGGTCCATCTCGAGGACGACCCGGCGCTCCTGGAGGCCCTCGCCGCCGACGTCGCCGGCACCCGGACGGTCCTGCGGTCCGTGACGACACCGGTCGCCGACTACCGCGCGGTCGTCGTGCCGGTCCTCGCCGACCCGACGTCCGCGGACGCCTCGGCGACCGGGCAGACGCCCCCGCCCTCCCCCGGCGCCCCCGTCACCCCGGACACGGGGACCGCGCTCGTCCTCGCCTACGACCGCGGGGCGGAGCAGGCGGAGTTCACGCGGGTGTTCGGCACCTACGCGCTCGTCGCGCTCGTCGCGCTCCTGCTCACGGGCGTCGTCGGCTGGGTGGTCGCCGGGCGGCTCCTGCGCCCGATCCGCGTCCTCGCCCGCACCGCGCAGGACATCGGCGAGAGCGACCTGTCCGCGCGCATCCCCGTCACGGGGAACGACGACCTGTCCCACCTGTCGCGCACGGTCAACGGGATGCTCGACCGGCTCGAGGGCGCGTTCGAGTCGCAGCGGCGCCTGCTCGACGACGTCGGGCACGAGCTGCGCACCCCTCTCACGGTGGTCCGGGGCCACCTCGAGCTCATGGACCCGCAGGACCCGCAGGACGCGCGCGAGACCCGCGACCTCACGCTCGACGAGCTCGACCGGATGAACCGCCTCGTCGACGACCTCGTCACCCTCGCGACGATCGGCCGCCCCGACTTCGTGCGCCCCGCCGACGCGGACGTCGGCCGCCTCACCGACGACGTGCACGACAAGATCCGCACGCTCGGGGACCGGCGCTGGCTCGTCGACGCCCGCGCCGACGTCGTCGCACCGGTCGACTCCCAGCGGCTCACCCAGGCCCTCCTGCAGCTCGCCGCGAACGCGGTGAAGTTCTCCGCCGACGGCACGGTCGTCGCGATCGGGTCCGCGGTGTCCGACGACGGCACGCGCCTGCGCCTGTGGGTGCGCGACGAGGGGGTCGGGATCGCCCCGGACCAGGCGGACCGCATCTTCGAGCGCTTCGCCCAGGCCCCGGCGCCCGCGGGCCGCGAGCGCCCCGAGGGCGCCGGCCTGGGCCTGGCCATCGTCAGCGCGATCGCCGAGGGTCACGGCGGGCACGCGTCCGTCGCGTCCACGCCGGGCGTGGGCTCGACGTTCACCCTCGACCTGCCGGTCGAGTCCGCGGCCGTGCCGACCGGCACGACGTGGACCGGGCCAGGGAGCACGGGGAGGGCCGCGCCCGGCCCGACCGCGCCCACCGTGCCGACGGTCCCGACCGCACCCACGCCCACCCTGCCCGCGCCGGGCGACGACGACGCGGGGGCGGCCGTGCCCCGCACCGACGGAAGGACCCACCCGTGAGCCAGATCCTCGTCGCCGAGGACGAGACCCGCATCGCGTCGTTCGTCGCCAAGGGCCTGCGGTCCGCGGGGTACGCCAGCACCACCGTCGCGACCGGGCGCGAGGCGTTCGACCTCGCCAGCACGGGCGACTTCGCCCTCCTCGTGCTCGACATCGGGCTGCCCGACCAGGACGGGTTCACCGTGCTGCGGCGCCTGCGGGAGACCGGCAACGCGATCCCCGTCATCATCCTCACGGCGCGCACGTCGGTCCACGACACCGTCGCCGGGCTGGAGGGCGGCGCGGACGACTACATGGCGAAGCCGTTCCGGTTCGAGGAGCTCCTGGCACGCATCCGGCTGCGCCTGCGCGCCGAGCCGGCGGGCGAGGTCACGGTGCTCACCCACGGGAGCCTCAGCCTCGACCTCCGGACGCGCCGCGCCCGGACCGGCGACCGCGAGGTGGACCTCTCCGCGCGGGAGTTCGCCCTCGCCGAGGCGTTCCTGCGCAACCCCGGGCAGGTGCTCAGCCGCGAGCAGCTCCTGTCGCGGGTGTGGGGCTACGACTTCGACCCCGGCTCGAACGTGGTCGACGTGTACGTGCGCTACCTGCGCAACAAGCTCGGCGCGGAGCACGTCGTCACGGTGCGGGGCATGGGGTACCGCCTCGCCGACACGTCACGCGGCTGACGCACCCCTCGAGCGGCTGACGAGCCCCCCTCGACACGACGACGCCCGCCCCGGGCGGGGGACGGGCGTCGTCGCGCGGGAGGCCCCGCGGCACGGGGGCTCAGGCGGCCGACTGCGGCGTCGGCGGCGTGACCGGGCTGGCCGGGCTGGCCGGGCTGGCCGGGGTCTGCGCCGAGGGCGCCGTCTGAGCGGTCGGCGCCGAGGCCGGCGACTGCGCCGTCGGTGCCGAGGCCGGGGTCTGGGCCGTCTGCGCGGAGGCCGGGGTCTGGGCCGACGCCGGCGTCGGGGCGGAGGCCGCGGTCTGCGCCGTCTGCGCCGACACCGCGGTCTGCGCCGTCTGCGCCGACACCGCGCTCTGCACCGTCTGGGCGGTCTGCGCCGACACCGTGGTCTGCGCCGTCACCGTCGTCACGGACGACCCGTTCTGCACGGCGCTGGGGCTCGGCGACCCGCTCGGGGACGACGAGGGGGTGGTGACCTCCGCGGCGGGCGAGACGACGGCGTCGTCGGGTGCGTCGAACGCGCCCTGCGCGGTGGCGACGGTGGCGCCGAGGGCGACGGCGCCGAGCGCCCCGGTGACGATCCATGCGCTGCGAGCCTTCATGGTCCTGCTCCTTCGTGTCGGTGCGCGGTCCTGGTGTCCGCGTCTGGACCGAGTCTTTCGGGGGTGGGTGAGACGGCGAGGAGCCGCCGATGAGAGACCTCTCAGGGAACGCGGTGGCCGGCGCGCACGGCGTCGGCGACGAGTCCCTCGGCGATCGCCAGCCACGTGCGCGCCAGCGCGGCGTCCACCGCGCCGGACGCCAGCGACAGGACCACCCCTGCTGTCCGGGCGCGCAGGACCGCGGGGTCGACGGCGCGGTCGAACTCCGCGAGGCACCGCTCGACGAGGCCTTCCGACCCGGCGTAGTCGCCCGGCGAGAGGCTGGGGAGCACGGCGAGGTGGGCCACCACGCACGCGAGGTCGTCGACCCGGTGGCCCGGCCCCAGCGTGTCGAGGTCGAGGAGCACGCCCACGCGATCGCCCGCGGCGTCGGCGAGGAGCACGTTGGCGGCGTGGAAGTCCCCGTGCGTCGCGACGACGGGCCCGAGCGCGTGCTCGTCGACGGCCGCGACGGCCTGCGCGACGGCGTCGGCGCGCGCGGCGTCGAGCCCGTGCACCTCGACCGCCGTCCGCGCGTAGCGGTGGACGCGCGCCGCCCAGGCCGCGCGCCGGGTGAGCGCCGTGGCGGCGGGGGGCAGCTCGTCGAGGGCGCGGAGCAGCGCGCGCGGGTCGAACGCCGTGGCGCGCGAGGCCACCGGCGTCGCGGCGAGGTGCTGGGCGAGCGACCGGCCGTGCGCCTCCTCGAGGACGACGACGCCGTCCGCGCTCCAGGTGAGGCACCGTGGTCCGCGCACCGCACCCGGCGGCCGGTCCCCTCCCCCGAGCAGGACGTGGCGGCGCACGACGGACCGGACACGGTCGGGACGGACCACCTTGACGTACACGACGCCGCGCGTCGTGCGGGCACGCAGCACCGCGCGGCGCAGGGGACGGTAGGCCACGACCTCGACGGAGACGACGTCGACCGGGTGCCCGGACGCCCGCAGCCGACGCGTGAGGGCGTCGGCGTCGCAGGCCTCGGCCAGCCCGGGCAGGAGCGGGTCGGCGGGGTGCCGCCACACGTGCAGGACCCGGTCCTCGTCGGCGAGCCGCACGACACCGGCGCCGAGCGACCCGGCGGGCAGGTCGGCGGTGGTCGCGAGGAGGTACTCGACCGCCTCGACGGACCGGGGCGCACCCTCGGCGAGCGGCGCCGCGTCGCGGTGGGCGACGACGTCGAACCCCACGGTGACCTCCGCGCCCGGTCGCGCGTGGACCTGGTCGACGCGCCACGTGCCGAGCCGGGCGCCGTCGGCCCCGAGCGCGGCCGCGAGGACGTCCGCGGCTGCCGGCCCGGTGAGGAGCTCGAGCCAGCGCGTGTGGTCGGGGTCCGTGGCCGGGGCGGACCCCTGGCCCGGCCGGGTGGCGGTCGTGGGGCTCATGCCCCCAGCAGAGCGCGGCGACGTGGGGGTGGTGTGAGACCCGGATGAGAGACCTCTCATCCGCCGCGGTCGCCCCCCTCTTGACGCCGGGCCGGGAGGGCCCGATGATGAACATTGTGTCAATACATATTGCCCTGGTCGGCCTGCTCGTCGTCGCGCCCGTCGCGGTGCTCGTCTGGCTCGTCGCCGCCGTCACGGTCCGCCCCCCGGCCGACCAGGCCCCGCCCGGCGTCACGGACCCCGCCGCGGCCCGCCGCGCCCGCCGGCACGCCGGCACCGGCGCCGCCCTCGCCCTCGTCGCCGCGGCCGGAGCCCTCCTGCTCGCCGCGCACACCGCCGCGAGCACCCTCTCCGGTCTCGGGGCCGGCGTCGCCGTCGGGCTCCTGCCCGCCACCGCGGGCCTCACCTTCCTCGCCGCCCTCGCCCTCACCGAGGTCACGTGGCCCTCACCCGCCGGGGCGCGCCGGTCCGCGAGCCTCGTGCCCCGCTCCGTGCACGACGTCGCGCCGGCCCGCCTGCGCCGCTGGACGTGGACCACGGGCGCGGTCGCCGCCCTCGCGTGCCTCCTCGGTGGGCTCACCGCGCGACCGGACGGCCGCTCCGTCGGCTACGTCGACGACCTCGTCTCCGGCGCCAGCAGCCCCTACCCGGGCTGGTTCTACGGCCTGCCCCTGCTCGGCGCGTGCCTGCTCGTGCTCCTCGGCGCCGAGGCGTGCCTGCGCCTCGTCGTCCGTCGCCCCGCGGTCGCCGGGGTCGACGCGCGCTGGGACCTCGACCTGCGCCGCCTGTCCGCCCACCGGCTGCTCCGCGGCGCGCAGCTCACCGTCGGGCTCACCGCCGCGGGCATGCTCCTCGTCGGGGGCACCGCCGCGCACCGCCTCGCCGCCGGTGCCGCCGCGAACGGCGCGAGCGCCGGAGCCGCCGGTCCGGCGGGCGTCGTCGCCCTCACGCTCGGCGTCGCGCTGCTCCTCGCCGTGGTGGCCGTCGCGCTCGTCCCCGGCCCGGCCCCCCGCCTGCCCGACCGCGCCGGCGACGCGCAGCACAGCCCCGGCGCGGTCCCGGCGACGAGGAGCGCGGATGCCCGCTGACCTGCGCGTCGAGATCGACCTCGACGCCCCCGACCCGCCCTACGCGCAGATCCGCGCCCAGGTCGTCGCGCACGTCGCGGCCGGTCACCTCTCCCCCGGTGACCGGCTGCCGCCCATCCGTGCGCTCGCGAGCGACCTCGGGCTCGCCGCCGGGACGGTCGCGCGGGCCTACCGCGAGCTGGAGGCGGCGGGGGTGGTGGTGACCCGCCGGCGCGCCGGGACGGTCGTCGCCGACGGCGTCACACCCTCCGACGTGGACGCCCGGCGCGCGGCCCGCGACCTCGTCGCGACGGCCCGGCACTCCGGGCTCGACGACGCGACCGTCCTCGACCTCGTCCGCACGGCCCTCGCGCAGGACCCCGACCCGACGTCCTGACGCCCCTGACGGCCCTCCCCGCCCAGCCGACCTGACCGCCCGGACCACCCGGACCGCCCTGACCGCTCCGTCCCCGCAGGACTCCACGGTGCGCGCGCCGCGCGCGTCCTGGACCACGAGCGCGCCGGGTGTCACGAGAGCGTCACGATCGTGGCGCCGTCGGGACGCCGGGGTGGCGCCACGCCGCGCGCGGCGGATGATGGACCTCCGCCCGGTGCGTCACGAGAGGCCCGCGCGGCGCAGGAGGACGGGGGACCGACGTGGAGCAGGACGCAGCAGACAGGACGGTGCACCTCGGGCGCCCGGGGGCCTCCCGGGAGCGCCGACGCCGCAGGACCCGCCGGACCGGGACCGCGCTCGTGCTCGCCGCGACGCTCGTCGTGCTGTCGGGCTGCCAGGCGGGCTGGCCCGACATGGAACCGGGCCGGGCGCCGTCGGCCGACGCCGCGTCGTCGGGCACCGCGACGCCCGACGCCGGCGGGACGGCCGGGACGAGCGCCCCGTCCACGACCGACGCGCCGACGCCCACCGAGACGACGACCACCGAGACGACGACCGAGCCCACGCCGTCCGAGACACCCGACCCCGCGCCGTCGGACACGCCCGACCCGGCACCCAGCCCCACGGCCGAGGAGTCCACCCCGCCGCCCACGACCGAGCCGACCCCGCCCGCGGAGCCCGCGACGCTCCAGCGCGGCGCCACGGGCGACCGTGTGCGCGTGCTGCAGGAGCGGCTCGCCGAGCTCGGCTACTTCATCCCGCCGCCCGACGGCGCGTTCGGGCCGGGCACCCAGCAGGCGGTGTGGGCGCTGCAGAAGGCGGCGGGGATCTCCCGCGACGGCGTCGTGGGGCCCGCGACGCAGGCCGCGCTCGACGAGGGCGTGCGGCCCGCGGCCCGGAGCGGGGCGGGCAAGGTCGTCGAGATCGACCTCAACCGGCAGCTCCTCCTCGCGGTCGAGGACGGGCGCGTCGTCACGGTCGTCAACGCGTCGACGGGCAACGGCGAGACGTTCGAGGCGAAGGGGCGCACGTACCGGGCGGGCACCCCGCGGGGCACGTTCGCCGTGGGGCGACAGGTGGACGCGAACTACGAGTCGAGCCTCGAGCTGGGCAGCATGTGGCGACCGAAGTTCTTCACGGGCGGCATCGCGGTCCACGGGTCGCCGTCGATCCCGCCGTGGCCGGCGTCGCACGGGTGCGTGCGCGTGGCGAACGGGGCGATGAACTGGATCTGGGACTCCTGGGGCGCCCCGCCGGGCACGACGGTCCTCGTCTACTGACCGCTGAGTGCGGGGTCTTCGTCCCTGCCGGGTCCGGGGGACGACAGATCCCCCGCACTCAGCGTCAGAGGGAGACGCCCACGAGGACCGGCTCGGGGACGAGCTCGACGCCGAAGGTGTCGCGCACGCCGTCGCGCACCGCGCGCGCGAGCTCCACGACGTCCGCCGCGCTCGCCCCGCCGCGGTTGGTCAGGGCGAGCGTGTGCCGCGTCGAGAGCGTCGCCGTGCTCGCGGGACCGTGCACGCCGAACCCCTTCGTGAAGCCCGCGTGCTCGATCAGCCACGCGGCCGACGTCTTGACGAGCGTCGGGTCGATCTCGCCGAGGCTCGGGCCGGTGGTGCTGCTCGGCGTCGCCGAGCGCACGGGGTAGCGGGGCGCGTCCGCGGGCAGCGTGCCCGCCTGGTCGGCCGGGACGACGGGGTTGGTGAAGAACGACCCGGCGCTCCACCGGTCGTGGTCCGGCGCGGCCGGGTCGTCGAGCAGCATCCCCTTGCCGCCGCGCAGCGCGAGGACGGCGTCGCGCACGTCCGCCGACGGCGCACGCTCACCCACCTGCACGCCGAGCCGGCGGGCGAGCTCGGGGTAGGCGACCGGCGCGGAGAGCGACCCGAGACGCACCTGGAACCCGACCTCGAGCACGACGAACCGCGGCGACGGGTACCACGGCCCGTCGTCGTCGGTGCGCTCGTGCATCGTCCGCTTGAGCACGGACGTGCGGTAGCCGAACCCGAGCTCGCCGACCGCGAGCGTCCGCACGCGCCCGCGCGCCCGGTCCCACGTGCGCACCGTCGAGACCGCGCCCGCGACCTCCTGCCCGTACGCGCCGATGTTCTGCACGGGCGCGGCGCCGACCGTGCCGGGGATGCCCGACAGCGCCTCGACACCGACCCACTCCTCGGCCACCGCGCGCGCCACGAGCGCGTCCCAGTCCTGGCCCGCCGGGGCGGTGAAGCTCGCGCCGCCGCACGAGTCCTGCGCGTCCACGACGACGCCCTGGCGCAGGTCGCGCACGACGACGCCCCCGAACCCCTCGTCGGAGACGAGCAGGTTCGACCCGCCGCCGAGGACGAGCAGCGGCTCCCCCGCGGCGTCGGCGGCGCGCACGGTCTCGACGAGCTCCGCCTCGTCGTGCACCTCGACGTACCGGTCGGCGGACCCGCCGACGCGCAGCGTCGTCAGCTCGGCGAGCGCCGGGGCGCCGGGCGCGTCGGGCCGGACGCCGGGTCGGGTCGCGGCCACGGTCGCGGGGTCGACGACGGGGGCACCGGTGGGTTCGCAGGTCACCCGGACAGCCTAGTTCCGGCCGTCGGGCGCGGCGTCCTCCCGCCGCGACCCGGCCGCCGTCGCGAGCGGGCGCGCCGCGCCCGCGACGAGCAGCCCCACGACGATCGGGACGGCGATGACGAGCAGCGCCTGCCGGTACCCCACCTCGTGGGCGAGGAAGCCGATGAGGGGCGGGCCCATGAAGAACGCGGAGTAGCCGATGGTCGCGACGACGCTGACCCGCACGGCGGCGCGCCGCGGGTCGTCGGAGGCGGCGCTCATCCCGACGGGGAACCCGAGCGCGGCGCCCAGGCCCCACAGCACGACCCCGCCGAGGGCGAGCCACAGGCTCGGCGCGAGGCCGAAGACGAGGAGCCCGACGAGCGCGAGCCCGGCCGCGAGCCGCAGCACCGTGACGCGGCCGTACCGGTCGAGCAGACCCGTCCCGAGGAGCCGCATCCCGGTCATGGCCGTGAGGAAGACGGCCAGGCCCACGGCACCCATCGCGTCGCTCGTGCCGAACCCGTCGACGACGGCGAGGCTCACCCAGTCGTTCGCCGCACCCTCGGTGAGGGCCGCGGCGAGCACGACGAGACCGATGAGGAGCGTGCGCGGCTCGGTCCACGCCGAGAGCGCGGACCGCGCGCCGGTCGACCGGTCGTCCGGTCGTGCCCCCTGCACGGTCGGAGCGGGCATCGTCGGGGCGGGCACGGCCGTGGCGGGGTCGGCGCCGTCGGCCTGCATCCCTCCGGCACCGGGGTCGACGGCGTCGTGGTCGACCTTCCCCGCGGGGAGGAAGAAGCGCACGGACCACAGGACCGCGACGAGGCTGACGACCACGGCGACGGCGAGGTGCCACTGCACCGGGACGCCGGTCGCCGCGGCGACGGCGCCGAGCCCCGCGCCCGCCATCGTCCCGAAGGAGAAGCCCGCGTGGAACCGCGGCATGATCGCGCGGCCGAGGCGCTGCTCGACGGCCGCGCCCTCGAGGTTCATCGCGGCGTCCCAGACGCCGGTGCCGACACCCGTGACGAACAGCCCCGCACGGACCAGCCAGTCCGCCCCCTCGGCGACGGCGACGGCCGTGGTCACCAGGCCGAGGGTGTTGATCGTGGCGAACACCACGACGGCCCGGCTCGCGCCGAGCCGCTGCACGACGAGCCCGGAGAGCGGCAGCGCGAGGAGCGACCCGACGGCCATGACGAGGAGCAGCAGACCCATCTGCGCCTCGGCGAAGCCGAGCTGGTCGCGCACCGCGGGCAGGCGGGACGCCCACGTCGCGAAGTTGAAGCCGTTGAGGAAGAAGACCGCGAAGACGGCCCAGGCGGCGACCGCGGCGGACCGCACGGCGCGCTCGGCGGTCATGCCCGGGTCTCCTCGTGGCGGCGCGTGCGCGCGGGGCGTCGGGGACCGCGGGACCGGCCCGGTGCCCGACGGCGCACGGCAAGGCTGTGGGGCTCGCCGTGCGGCTCGGTGTGCGGCTCGGCGTGCGTCCCGGGGTGGCCCGGCACCGGGTCGGTCGCGCCGGGTGCTCCGGGCGCTCCGGGTGCGTCGGGTTGACCGTGCCCCGTGGTCCCGCTGTGCCCGTCGTGCGCCGTCGTGTCGTCCACGGCCTCATCCTCCCCCGCGCGGGCCGCGACCGCGGCGGGCGTGCGCAGCGGCGCCACCTGCCCGGCGAGCAGGACGCTGAGGACCATGGCCGCGACGATGAGGACGAGCGCGTGCCGCGCGCCCATCGCCTCGGCGGCGAGGCCGAGGAGCGGTGGCGCGGCGAGCGCCGCCATCGACGAGAACGCCGAGACCACCGAGACCCGGCCGGCGGCGCGCAGCGGCTCGTCGGAGGCGGCCGCGATCCCGACGGGCACCGCGAGCGCCGCGCCGAGGCCCCAGAGCACGACGCCGACGCCGGCGAGCGCGAGCGTGGGGGCGAACCCGAAGAGGACGAGCCCCGCGATCGACGTGATCCCGGACGCGCGCAGGACGGTGACGCGGCCGAACCGGTCGATGAGGCGGGTGCCGGCGAGGCGCATGACGGTCATCGCGCCGACGAACGTGCCGAAGACGACGGCGCCCACGGCCTCGGTCTGCGCGAACCCGTCGACGACGGCGAGCGCGAGCCAGTCGTTGGCGGACCCCTCGGAGAGCGCTGCGGAGAGGATGACGAGCCCGATGAGCAGGGTGCGGGGCTCGCGCCAGGCGCCGAGCGCCGCGCCCGGGCGGGTGCCGCGTCGGGCACCGGGTCCGGCAGCGGGCTGGGTGCCGCGCCGGGCGAGGCGTGCGCGCAGGCCGGCGGTCTCGACGTCGACGACGGCGTCGCCGAGCGCCTCGACGGGGGCGGGGGCGTGCGTGTGCCGGTCGGCCCGGGGACGCCGCTCGACGGCGGTGTCGTGCACGGTCGCGGGGATGGCGGCGAGGCGCCAGACGAGCGCGACGGCGCCGGTGGCGGTGAACTGCACGAGGACGGGCACCTCGCCGTGGGCGCACGCGGCGCCGAGGAGCGACCCGACGACCGCACCGACGGAGAACGCGGCGTGGAACTGCGGCAGGACCGTGCGGCCCATCCGGCGCTCGATCCCGGCGCTCTCGACGTTCATGGGCACGTTCCCGAGGGAGAAGGCCATGCCGTTGAGGAAGATGCCTGCGGCGAGCAGCGCGACGGACCCCGTGGCGGGGCCGAGGCCGAGGAGGAGGAAGGCGACGCCGAACAGCACGGCGGAGACGGCGAACGCGAGGCGTCCGCCGAAGCGGGTGACGAAGGGCCCGGCGGCGGTGACCGTGGCGAGCGCGCCGACCGCGCCGGCGAGCAGGACGACTCCGAGGTCGGCGGGGCTGAGGGCGAGGGCGTCGCGCACGGAGGGGATGCGCGCGAGCCAGCTCGACATCATCACGCCGTTGAGGGCGAAGATGCCGAGGAGCGCCCCGCGGGCGCGGGTGAGCGACGGTGTCGGCGACGCGGCTCCTCGAATCGATTCGAGCCGAACGGCCACCGCGCGCTTCGAATCGTTTCGAGGCATGGTCACCAGTGTGCGGGTACGCTGGCCGCGCGTCAATCGACATCCCGCCCCGGACCTGGCCGGACGGGAAGGCAGGAGCGTGATGAGCGGAACCCGCGGCACCACCGGCGAGCACGCCGGCGACGGCGACCCCGGCACCGGGGCCGCGCCACGGCACCGCCCCACCCTCGCCACCGTCGCCGAGCGGGCAGGCGTCTCCGTCTCGACGGCGTCCCTCGCCTTCTCCGGCGCGGGCCCCATCACGCCCGAGACCCGCACACGCGTGCTCGACGCCGCCCGCGAGCTCGGGTACACCGGCCCCAACCCCCTTGGCCGCCAGCTCCGCTCCGGCCGGTCCGGTGTCGTCGGGGTGGTCGTCGGCGACCAGCTCCGCCGCGCGTTCCGCGACCCCGTCGCCGTCAAGGTGCTCGACGGCCTCGTGTCGACGCTCGGCGAGAACGGGCTCGGCGTGCTCCTCATCCCCGGCATCCCCTCCGACGACCCGGCGCGCGCCGTCGACCCGCTCGTCGAGAGCGCCGCCATGGACGTCGCCGTCCTCGTGTGGGGCGTCGGCTCCGACGACCCCACGCTCGCCGCCCTGCGCCGCCGCGGCGTGCCCGTCGTGATCGGCGAGGGCCGCGCCGTCGAGGGCGCGCCGCTCGTCGCGATCGCCGACCGCGCCGGCACGGCCGACGTCGTGCGCCACCTCGTGGGCCTCGGCCACGAGCGCATCGCCGAGATCTCGCTCCCCCTCGACTCCTCCGACCGGAGCGGACCGCTCGACGCCGCGCGGCTCGCCCAGGTGGACCGCACGCCCACGGCGAACCGCCTGGCGGGGGTGCGGGACGTCGTCGACCCGGTCGCGAGCTGGGAGACCGAGGCGTCGCTCGTCGAGCACGGCCGGTCCGCCGCGGTCGCGCTCCTCGCCCGGCCCGGGTCCTCGGGGACGGCACCCGAGGCCGCGGGGGCCACCACCCGCCCGACGGCGATCATCGCCCACTCCGACCTGCTCGCCGCCGGGGCGCTGCTCGGGGTCCGCGAGCTCGGGCTGCGCGTGCCGGAGGACGTCTCCGTCGCCGGGTTCGACGGGCTCGACCTGCCCTGGCTCGCGCCCGACGTGCTGACGAGCGTCGACCAGCCGCTCGCCCTCAAGGGCGCCGAGCTGGGGCGTGCGGTCATCCGGCTGCTGGCCGGCGAGGAGCCCCGCACGGTCACGCTCGACGTCACCCTGGCGGTCGGGACGACCACCGGCCCCGCTCCGGCCGCCTGAGCGTCGAGGTCAGCGCAGGCCGCCCACCTGGAGGGGGTTCGCCCCCGCCGCGGCCATGAGGTACCACGCCGTCGCGCCGACGTGCCGGACCTGGAAGTAGCCGAACCCGAAGCCGCTGTCGATCAGGCTCGACGCCGCGACGACGCCCGACCGCTCCGGCAGCGGCACGCCGCCCACGGTCTGGTCCGCGCCCACCGCGTCCTGCGCGCCCCGCACCTCCCGCAGGAGCCGCGCCGCCCGCTCGGCGTCGCGCGGGCCCCCGTGCCCACGACCTCCCCGGCCGGCGCGGGCTCCCTTGCCGTTCCGGTCGTCCAGCGCCGCGGCGAGCTGGGCCGTCCCCTCCAGCCACACCCCCTGCGGGTGCACCGGCAGGCCGTTGTACGTCGCCGTCGACGTCAGGCTCGCGCTGGAGAACGTCACGCCCTCGACCGTCACGCCCGCCGGGAGCTGCGAGGCGCCCTCGCCGGCGACGTCGCGGGCCGCGAGCGCCTGCGCCGCCCAGTCGAGCGCCCGCGCGTACCGGCGCTCGCGCAGCGCGAGCCACCCCCACGTCTGCGGGTCGAGCGGCAGCGGGTCGCGGTTGATCTCCGTCCCGTCGTTCGTCCCGGTGTAGAGGAACCCGCCGTCCGGCTCCCACATCCGGTCGACGAACGCGCGCGCGTGCTCGCTCGCGCGCGACCAGCGCCGGTCCCACGTGGTCGCGTCGAGCCCGCGGAAGAAGGCGACGCAGTCGACGTTGTGCTCGGTCGACCCGTTCGGCACGGGCGCGTTCGCCCCGTCGACGCCGAACGAGAACCCGCCGAGAGGCCGGGTCGACCAGGTGTTCGCGCGGATCCACTCGCCGAGGCGGACCGCACCGCGCAGGTACCGGCGCTCGCGCGTCGCCGCGTACAGGTGCAGCAGCGCGATCCCGGGCCACGCCATGTCCCCGACCGCGGTCCCGAGGAACCCGAACTGCCACCCGATGTTCGCCGTCCCGTCCGGCAGCACCAGGCCGTGGTCCTGCGGCGTCCCGTCGTAGAACACGTACGGGCCGACGTTGTACGCCTGCCGCAGCCGGCCGTCGTCGTGCACGGGGTCGTGCTCGAGCGCGAACACCAGGCCGTCGCCGAGGGCCCGCGCCCGGTGCAGGTGCTCGCGGCCCGCGGTGAGCGACGCGCAGATCGCGAGCGCCGTGTCGTAGACGAACGCCGTGGAGAACAGGCCGAGCTGGTCGGCGTAGGACTGCGCGAGGCGCGGACCGGGGTTCTGGGCGGGGTAGGCGTCGGTCATGGCGTCGAGGAACGCGTGGGCGCGGCGCACCGCGTCGCGACCGGATCCGCCCCCGGGCGTGCCGCGGCCGCCCGTCGCGAGCCCGGTCGGCGTCGGTCCGGTGGTCGCAGGGGCGGCGTGCGCGGGCGCGGCCAGGAGCGCGGTGAGCGTCCCGACGCCGACCCCGCTCAGCGCGAGGAATCGGCGCCGGTCGAGCGCGGGGTCCGGGTGCGCCGTCGTCCGGTGGCCGGGCGACGGGCCGTCGAGGTGCGGGGTCGGGGCGGGGTTCTGGCTCATGAGCGTCTCCTTCGACGTCGGGCGACCGTTCCCCAGCGTAGTGGGAGCGCTCCCAGAGGGATAGCCCCGTCGCGTCGAGCGGCGGCACAACCTTTCGGCCCCGCCGGACGTGTCACTGTCATGACCGTGAACGCACTCGCCCTCGTCGAGGACGACGACCGACCCGACGACGGGCCACCCGACCACGTCCCCCTGCTGCGCGTCGCGACCGACCGGGAGCAGGAGTTCACCGACTTCATGTCGCACGCCGCCCCCCGCGTCGCCCGCACCGCCTGGTACCTGTGCGGTGACGCACACCTCGCCGACGAGCTCGTCCAGCAGGCCCTCACACGCACCTACCTGCGCTGGTCCGTCGCACGGCAGCGCGACCCCTACGCCTACGCGCGCCGCACCCTCGCGAACCTGCGCGTCGACCACTGGCGACGCCGACGCCGCGAGGTGCTCGTCGCGCCCGACGCCGTCCCGGAGCCCGGTGCGGGCACGTCCCCCGGCCCGGACCCGGCCGCCGCACCGCAGCACCCGGCGCACGCCGACGTCCACGCCGAGCGCGACCGGCTCGTGCGCGCCCTCGCCACCCTGACGCAGCGACAGCGGCGCGTCGTCGTGCTGCGCCACCTCGTCGGGCTCACCGAGCGCGAGGTCGCCGACGACCTCGGCGTGTCCGTCGGCACCGTGAAGTCCACCGCGTCCCGCGGCCTCGCCCAGCTGCGGTCCGTGCTCGACGCCGCGGACGACCACCCGACGACACCGGCCCCCGCCCGACCCGTCCCGCCCGCACCGAGAGGAGCCCGCGATGAACGCCCCGACCCGCACCGACGAGGACTTCGCCCGGACCCTGCGCGACCGCCTCGACGCCGCCGCCCCCGACGTCGACGTCGACACCTCGGCGGTCGTGCCCGCGGCCCGGCGTGTCCGCCGGCGCCACCGGACCGGTGTCGCCCTCGTCGCCGCCCTCGGTCTCGTCGGCAGCGGCGCGACGTGGGCGGCCCAGCCGTGGGCCGACCTCACGACGACGGACCTCCAGCCGGCGACGGTGCTGCCCTACGTCCCCGGGGACGACGTCCCGACGATCGACGGCGGCTGGCCGGACGCACCGTACTGGCACGTCCGCTCGGAGTCGTCCGGCTCCTCCACCGACGGGTCGGAGGAGTCCGAGACGCGGGACACCTGGTACGGGAACGGCCGGCCGGGTCTCTTCACCGTCGAGGACAGCCCGGACGACGTCACGTCGTTCGGCCCCCGCGCGTGGGCCGACCTGCTCGTCGACGGTGAGCGCGTCCTCGTGGGCTGGGACGGCCTCTACGCCCTGCCCACCGACCCCGACGAGCTCGAACAGCTCCTGCGCGACAGTGTCGAGGCCGACCGCGGCGCCGGCACGGCTGACGACAAGGTGTTCGACATGGCCCGGTCCTTGCTCGTCGGGTCCCCCGCCCCTCCCGCGCTGCGCGACGCGCTCTGGGAGGTCATGTCGGGCCTTCCCACGAGCACCCCGCTCGGCGAGGTCACGGACTCGCGCGGGCGGACCGGGGAGGGCGTCGAGACGTCGGTCCAGGGCTGGACCACCCGGCTCGTGTACGACCCCGACGACCATCGCGTGCTCGAGGAGTCCGGAGCGGTCGACGAGGGCGTGATCGAGGATCTGGAGGCGGATGGAGGACTCGACGGCGTGATCATGTCGACCACGTCCCGCACCACCTACCTCGACGAGGGCCCCGCCGACGCGCCGCCGAGCGAGCCGCGGCTCGAGGACAGCGGCTGCGTGGACTGGGCGACCTGCTGAACCCACCGGACGAGGACGGCGCCGCACCCGGGTGGGTGCGGCGCCGTCGTACGTGATGGTCCTGCGGGTGGGACCTGCGTCAGAGGCGGACGACCGCCTGGGCCTTGCCGAGCACGCGGGCACCCTCGAAGGTCACGGTGAGGTCGACGCGCACCGTCCCGGCGTCGGTGTCGACCGCGCCGACGGTGCCGGTGACGTCGAGCGTCGCGACGCCCGGGTTCGGGACGGGCACGGGGCGCGTGAAGCGGGTCTGGTAGTCGACGACCGCGCCGGGGTCGCCCGCCCAGTCCTCGACGAGCGCGACCGCCGCGCCCATCGTGAACATGCCGTGCGCGATGACGCCCGGCAGGCCGACCTCGGCCGCGACGGCGTCGTTCCAGTGGATGGGGTTGAAGTCGCCGCTGGCACCCGCGTAGCGCACGAGGCGCGCACGGTCGACCTCGACAGTGCGGGTGCCGACCACGTCGCCGACGCTCAGACTGGCGATCGAGGGGCGGGCGGCGCCCCCCTGCCGCTCGGCGGTCATGCGCCCTCCCCGCGGACGGCGAGGGTGGAGGTGACGGTCGCGACGCGCTCGCCGACCGCGCCGTCGGGTCCCTGCGCGGAGATCTCGCAGCGCGTGCTGACCATCGCGAGGCCGGCTCGCTCGACGATCGAGTCCACGTGCAGCACGGTCACGAGCTCGTCACCCGCGACGATCGGCCGGTGGTGCGTGAAGCGCTCGTCCGCGTGGACGACGCGCGAGAAGTCGATGCCAGCCTCGGGGTCCTCGACGAGCTGCGCCTCGGCGCGCTGCGCGACGACGACCGCGAACGTGGGGGCGGCGACGAGATCCGGATAGCCGACACCCCGCGCCGCCACGAGGTCGTGGTGCACGGGGTGGGTGGCGCCGACGGCGCTCGCGAACTCGCGCAGCTTCTCGCGTCCCACCGAGTACGGCGCGGTGGCGGGGTACTCGCGGCCGACGTAGGCCAGGTTGACGCTCACTGCGGTTCAGACGCTCACTGCGGGGCGCGGGTGCGGAGCCGGAGGCTCAGCGGGTCTCGCGGTGCGCGGTGTGCTTGCCGCAGCGCGGGCAGAACTTCGCGAGCTCCAGGCGGTCCGGGTCGTTGCGACGGTTCTTCTTCGTGATGTAGTTGCGCTCCTTGCAGTCCACGCAGGCCAGCGTGATCTTGGGGCGAACGTCAGCGCTCTTGCTTGCCACGGTAGTGAGCCACCTCTCGCGCCTCCGGAGGGCGCATGTGCTGTGCAGGCCGCACGACGCCGGCCGTCGTACGGAAGTTGTCGAAAGTGGTAGCGGAGGCGGGGATCGAACCCGCGACCTCACGATTATGAGTCGTGCGCTCTAACCATCTGAGCTACCCCGCCGCGTGACCGAACGCGAGGCCGTGCCACCATCGTCTCAGGTGGACGGCCCCGCGTCATCACAGAGCCCCGAAAGGGAATCGAACCCTTGACCTTCTCCTTACCATGGAGATGCTCTGCCGACTGAGCTATCGGGGCAGCGCGGAAAACTTTACACGCAACCGGGCCGGGCGCGAAATCGGCGTCGTTCCGCCACTCTCGGACCCTCCACGACCGGCCGACGACCGGCCATCGGGCAGCCGACGACCGGCCGACGACCAGCAGTCGTAGACGACGACGGGGCGCCACCCGCATGGGTGACGCCCCGTCGCTCCGGTGGCAGGTGAGGGATTCGAACCCCCGAAGGCTGAGCCGTCTGATTTACAGTCAGATCCCTTTGGCCGCTCGGGCAACCTGCCGTGGAGCTGTCGCGCACGACCGGTCCCGACACGTCGTGCGGGGTGGCCATGGCGGCGAGGCAACGATACAGCCCGGGTGGGCGCAGCGCGAAATCCGCTTCCCCCGGGCTCCTAGAGTGGTGCCGTGACCGACCCCGTCCCGGGCGCCGTCGGACCCGTGGACCGCCGCGGGCTGCTCTACGGCGCGAGCGCGTACGTGCTGTGGGGCGCGATGCCGCTCTACTTCCCGCTGCTCGACCCCGCCCGCCCCCTCGAGATCATCGCCCACCGGATCGTGTGGAGCCTCGTCGTCTGCGTCGGCCTGCTGCTCGCGACGCGTGCGCTCGGCCGGTTCGTCGAGGTGCTGCGCACGCCCCGCGCCCTCGGGCTCCTGGCGGTCGCCGGGGTGCTGGTGGCGACGAACTGGACCATCTACGTCTACGGCGTGCTGTCCGGCCACGTGCTCGACGCGGCGCTCGGCTACTTCGTCAACCCGCTCGTCACCGTGCTCCTCGCCGTCCTCGTGCTGCGCGAGCGCCTGCGTCCCGCGCAGTGGGTGGCGCTCGCGACCGGTGCCGCCGCGGTCGCCGTCATCAGCGCGGGGGTCGGCCGGGTGCCGTGGATCGCGCTGGGCGTCGCGTTCAGCTTCGGTCTCTACGGGCTGGTGAAGAACCGCACGGGCCGCAGCGTCGAGGCGCTGCCCGGGCTCGCCGCCGAGACCACGACGCTCGCTCCCCTCGCCCTCGGCTACCTCGTGTGGCTCGGTGCCACCGGGACCGGGACGTTCACGACCGCCGACCCCGCGCACGCGCTGCTCCTCGCGTCGTCCGGCCTCGTCACGGCCGTCCCCCTGCTGCTGTTCTCCTCGGCCGCGCGGCGGATCCCCCTGTCGCTCGTCGGGATGCTCCAGTACCTCGCGCCCGTGCTGCAGTTCCTGTGCGGCCTCCTCGTCTTCCACGAGCAGATGCCGCCGGCCCGCTGGGTCGGGTTCGGGCTCGTGTGGGTCGCGCTCGTCGTCCTCTCCGTGGACGGCCTGCACGCCGCCCGGGCCACGCGGCTCGCGACACGAGCCTGACCCTCGGCGAGCACCTGGTCGGGCACGCTCGACTACCGTGGTGCCCAGCACCCGTACCCGTCACGAGGGAGAACCCATGGCCGACTCGTCGTTCGACATCGTCAGCAAGGTCGACCGCCAGGAGGTCGACAACGCGCTCAACCAGGCCGCCAAGGAGGTCTCGCAGCGCTACGACTTCCGCAACGTCGGCGCGTCGATCGCGTGGAGCGGCGAGAGCATCCTCATGGTCGCGAACTCGGCCGAGCGCGTCCTCGCGATCCTCGACGTCTTCGAGACGAAGCTCGTCAAGCGCGGCATCTCGCTCAAGGCGATCGACTCCGGGGACAAGGAGCCCAAGGCGTCCGGAAAGGAGTACCGCCTCGCCGCGACCCTCAAGGAGGGCCTGTCCAGCGAGAACGCGAAGAAGATCACGAAGATCATCCGCGACGAGGGCCCCAAGGCCGTCAAGACGCAGATCACCGGCGACGAGGTGCGCGTGACGTCGAAGTCGCGCGACGACCTCCAGACCGTCATCGCGCTGCTCAAGGGCTCCGACCTGGACGTCGCGCTGCAGTTCACGAACTACCGGTAGCACCCCGGTGCCCGTGCCCGACGACGGGCCGCGCCCCGCGCCGTCGGCCCGCCCCGGCGCCCGGTCGGGCGGGCTGCCGCGCGTCGTCGCGACGGACCTCGACGGGACGCTCCTGCGCTCGGACGGCGGCGTCTCCGCGCGCACCCGCGCCGCGCTGCTCGCCGCCGAGGACGCGGGCGTCGAGGTCGTCTTCGTCACGGCGCGCCCGCCGCGCTGGCTCGCGCCGCTGCGGGACGTCGTCGGCGGGCACGGCCGCGTCATCTGCCTCGGCGGCGCCGCCGTGTGGGACCTGGCGACCGGGCGCGCGCTCGACGTGTGCGGTTTCGCCGACCACGAGGTCGCCGCCCTCGTCGCGGACCTCCGCGGGGCCGTGCCCGACGTCGCGCTCGCGCTCGAACGGGTCGAGGGCCCGACGTTCGACCCGGGGTTCCGCTCCCCGGCGGACGACGCCTCCGACCCCGCCGGGCCGGAGTCCGTACGACCCGTCGAGCAGGCGCTCGGGGCAGCCTCCGGTCCCGTCGGGAAGATCCTCGCCCGAGGGCGCCCTGCACCTGCCCCGCCCGACGCGCATCCCGCCCCGCCCGACGCGCACCCCGCCCCGCCCGCGCCTACGCGTGAACCACACGCGGACCGCCGACCGTCCGCGCATGTCCCGACGGTCCGCGCGACGCAGCCCGTCGTCGTCGCGCACGGCCAGGACCCCGCCCAGGAGCGCTTCTTCGCCGAGGTGCGGGACGTCGTCGGGCACCGCGCCCATCTCGCGTACTCGGGCGCCGCGGGGCTCGCCGAGCTGCTCGCCCCGGGCGTGACCAAGGACGCGGCGCTCGCGCGCTGGTGCGCCCGGCTCGGCGTCGAGCCCCGCGACGTGTGGGCGTTCGGCGACATGCCCAACGACCTGCCCATGCTGCGCTGGGCGGGGCGGTCCTTCGCCGTCGCGAACGCCCACCCCGACGTGCTCGCCGCGGCGACGGACCGCGCCGCGGCGAACGACGACGACGGGGTGGCTCGCGCGCTACTCGACGAGCTTGCCGGCCACGGAGTCGTCGTGCCGCACGAGTGAGGCGATCTCCTCGGGCACGGGCGGGATCGCCTCCGTCTCGACGCCGCCGTCGGGCGACCACACGAGGTTGACGCGCAGCGCCGGGTCGGTCTCCGGGAAGTCCGACCGGTTGTGGCACCCGCGCGTCTCGCGCCGCGCGAGCGCCGAGTCGAGCGTCGCGCGGGCGGCCAGCAGCGAGCCCTGCAGGTCGAACGCGTGCGCGAGGTCGTCGTAGCCCGCGATGTCGGGGTGCGCGACGACGGCCGCCGCCCGCTCCCCCACCTCGTCCAGCCGGGCGAGCCCCTCGGTGAGCCCGGCCTCGGAGCGGACGACGCCGGCGTGGGCCGTCATGAGGTCGCGCACCTCCCGCTGGAGGCGGCGCGCGTTCTCCTGCCGGGCGGCGTCCGCACCGATCGGCACGCCGAGGCCGAGGACGCGGTCGACCTCGTGGGCGGCCTCGGCGACCGCCTCGCGGTCACGACGGGGTGCGTCCGAGCCGACGGCGAACTCGGCCGCCGCCTCGCCCGTGATCCGCCCGTACACGAGCAGCTCGACGAGCGAGTTGCCGCCCAGCCGGTTCGCCCCGTGCAGCCCGCTCGCCGCCTCGCCGATGACGTACAGCCCGTCGACGTCCGTCGAGTGGTCGGCCGCCGCGACGCGCACCCCACCCATCGAGTAGTGCGCGGTCGGCGCGACCTCCATGGGCGTCGTCGTGATGTCGAGCATCTGCAGGTCGAGCATCATGCGGTAGACCCGCGGCAGGCGCTCGAGCACCTGCTCGCGCGGCAGGTGCGACACGTCGAGGTAGACCGCACCCTTCTGCGTGCCGCGACCCTCGGCGATCTCCGTGAACCCCGCGAGCGCCACGCGGTCGCGCGTCGAGAGCTCCCTGCGCTGCGGGTCGTAGCGCTCCATGTAACGCTCGCCCAGCGCGTTGCGCAGGATGCCGCCCTCGCCGCGCGCCGCCTCGGAGACGAGCGTCCCCGCGGCGTCCTCCGGCTCGACGATCCCCGACGGGTGGAACTGGACGAGCTCCGCGTCGCGCAGGCGCGCGCCCGCGAGCACGGCCAGGCGCCACGCGTCGCCCGTGTTCTCGTCGCGGCGCGACGACGTGCGCCGCCAGATCCGCGTGTGCCCGCCCGCGGCGAGGATCACCGCGTCGGCGTGGATCGTCACGCGCGTGCCGTCGGTGACGTCGAACCCGTACGCGCCGAACACGCGCCCGCCGGCGGTGAGGATCCGTGTGACGTACACGGTGTCGAGGATCGGCACGTGCAGCTCGGACGCGCGGCGCACGAGCGTGCGCTGGATCTCCAGCCCCGTGTAGTCGCCCGCGAACGCGGTCCGGCGATAGGTGTGGGCGCCGAAGAACCGCTGGCTGATCCGGCCGTCGGCCTGGCGCGCGAACGGCATGCCCCACCGCTCCAGGTCCTCGATGCCGCGCGCGGCGCCGCGCGTGACGATCTCGACGACCTCCGGGTCGGCGAGCCCGTACGACTCCGTGATCGTGTCGGCCGCGTGCTGCTGCCACGAGTCCTCGGGGTCGGTCGTGGCGAGCGCGGCGTTGATGCCGCCCGCCGCGAGGCTCGTGTGCGCGTCGTGCCGGCGACGCTTCCCGACCGCCAGGACGTCGACGCCACGCTCGGCGAGCTCGATCGCGGCGCGCAGCCCGGCACCCCCCGTCCCGATGACGAGGACGTTCGTCGCGAGGCGGCGATGGCTGTGCTGCATGGCTGGACCTCCGTCGGTGCACCCGGAGCCGCCGCGGGCACCACCCGCGGCGACCGGCCCGGGGGGAGCCGGGCCTCCTGCCACGCTAGGACGCCCGCGGGCTCGTCCCGGTGGATCGTGAGCCAGGTCACCTGGCCGGTGCGTCACGCCGCCAGGTCACACCCGTGCCAGGACCGCCCACGCCTCGGCGGGACACGGTCGTCCGGGGGGTGCGCTCCCCCGGACGTACACTGCGCGCGTGACCCGCCTCCTGACCGCGGACGACGTCGCCCTGTGGCGGCGCCGGCCCGCGGTGCGCCACCTCGCCACCGCCGCGGCCGCGACGCTCGTGGCGACCGTCGCCCTCGTCGTGCTCCTGCTGCCGGACGACGACGGCCCGTCCACGGCCGAGGTCGTCGCCGACCCCGGGTACTGGGGCACGGTGGTCGCCGCCGGGGTCGCCCTCGGGGCGCTCGTGACGCTCCTGCTCGCACCCCGCACCGGTCTGTGGGTCGCCGCCGCGGCCGCGGCCGCGAGCGCCGCCGGGACGTCGGGCGCGCCGCTCCTCGTCGGGCTCTGCGGGACCGGTGCGCTCGTCGCGCTCGCCACCGTGGACGCGGCCGCTCGCGCCCGCCAGCGCGTCGCCGCCGGGCTCTGGGGCGGCCCGCGCGTCGTGCCCGGCGGCGAGCCCCCGGCGCGGGCCTACGCCGTGCGCCGACGCGGGGGCTGGACGACGCTCGGCGCGGTCACCCTGGTCGGGGCCGTCGCCTGCGCGGCCTGGTTCGTCCGCGACGTCCGGGCAGCGGAGGAGTTCCGCGCGTCGGCGACCGTCGCCGAGGGCACGGTCGTCGCGCTCGTCGACGACGACTGGACGGCCGTCGTCGACGTCGACGGCCTCGACCTGGCGGTCCCGCTCCCCTCCACGACGCCGGAGGTCGGGTCCGCCGTCGTCGTGCGGTACGACCGGCACGGCCGGGCGGAGCTCGTCGACGACGCGTTCGACCCGTCCCTCGTGCTCCTGCCGGCCGCGGGCGGGGCCGTGGTGGGGCTCGTGCTGCTCGGGCGGGAGACCGCGCGTCGGCGCCGGGTGCGAGGTCTGCTCGTGCACGACGCCCCGGCGGTGCGGGTGCGCGCGACGTGGGACGGCCGCGACGTGCTCCTGTCGGCCGCGGACGACGGCCGACCGTTCGCCGCCGCCCAGGACCTGCTCCTGCTCTCCGAGCCGCCCGACACCGCCGAGCACGAGGACCCGTTCGACCGGCCCGTCGGCTCCGTCTCCGACGACGAGCTCCTCGACCTCGCGCACGGTCACGCCGAGGACGACTGGCCGCCGGAATCGCCGCCCACCTGGGACGGCACCCCGGTGCTCGTCGTCGGTCTCGTCGCCGACGGCTCCCCCGTCGCGCTGCGCGGGCCCGACGACCGCTGGTACGTCACCGAGACGGTCGTGGACCTCCCGCGCGGGCGCGGACGGCACGTCGGCGGCCCGACGCTCGCGTCCGCCGGCGCCGGCGGGCAGGGCACGACCCGGGACGGCACGGCGGGGCCGGCAGCGGGGGCACAGGGTCCGGGGGCGCAGGGTGCGGCGGGCGCGCACGACCGGCTGCTCCGGCTGGCCGTGCGCACCGGCCGGGTCGGCCCCTGGCTCGCGGCGGTCCTCGGGCTCCCGCTCGGCGCCCTGCTCGCCCCCGAGGTCTCGGCCCTCGGACTCCTGGGCGGCGCGGTCCTCGTGGCGTGGGGGCTGCACGCGTGGTCGTGGGCCGCGGAGCCGGCGCTCGCGCCGCGCCCGCGGGCGCTCGTCGTGCGCGGCGCCCTCCTCGACGCCCACGTCCCGTGGCGCCGCGTCGAGGCCGTGGTCGCGAGCGCCGACGCCCTCGTGGTGCGCGTCGCCGCCACGTCGCTGGAGCAGGCGGACGCGATCCTCCTGCCCGCCGCGGCGACCGGCGGCCTCGTGCGCGGCGCCGCCGACCCGTTCGCGGCACGCGACGCCCTGCTCACCACCCACGACCGCGCCGTCCACGGCACGGGGTCCGGCGACACCCGACGACGCCCGGGCCCCAGCGCCGTCGTGGCCGCGCTCGGCGTCGTCGCGTTCGTCGGCGGGGTCCTGCTCGGCGGCCAGGTGCCCTGAGGGCCGACCCGGCCCGTCAGTGGTAGGTGATCCCGCCGTAGCCCTGACCCTGACCCGCCATCGCCTCGAGACGCTTGATCCGGTCCGCCATCGGCGGGTGCGTCGCGAACATCTTCCCGACCCCCGCGCCGCGGAACGGGTTCGCGATCATGAGGTGCGACACGTCGACGAGGTCGCGGTTCTGCGGCAGCGGAGCACGCTTGGTCCCCGCGTCGAGCTTGCGCAGCGCCGACGCCAGCGCGAGCGGGTCCCCCGTGAGGCGCGCACCGTCCTCGTCCGCGTCGTACTCGCGCGTGCGCGAGATGGCGAGCTGGACGAGCATCGCGGCGATCGGCGCGAGGATCATCATCGCGAGCGCGGCGAGCGGGTTGCCGCCCCGCTCCCGGTCCCCGCCGAAGAACAGCAGGAACTGCGCGAGCGACGTGATGACGCCCGCGAGCGCCCCCGCGACCGACGACGTGAGGATGTCGCGGTTGTACACGTGCATGAGCTCGTGCCCCACCACCCCCCGCAGCTCGCGCTCGTCGAGGATGCGCAGGATCCCCTCCGTGCAGCACACCGCCGCGTTCTTCGGGTTGCGACCCGTCGCGAACGCGTTGGGCGCCTGGGTCGGCGACACGTACAGGCGCGGCATCGGCTGGCGCGCCTCCGTCGAGAGCTCCCGCACGATCCGGTACATCGCCGGCTGCTCGAGCTCGCTCACCGGCCGGGCGTGCATGGCCCGGATCGCGATCTTGTCGGAGTTCCAGTACCCGTAGAACGTCGTGACGAGACCGACGCCCACGAACAGCCACAGCAGGTTCGGGCGGGCACCGAACACGGCCCACAGGCCGAGGACGATGGCCCACATGACCCCGAACAGCGCGGCCGTCTTCAGGCCGTTGAAGTGCTGGCGTCGTCCCACGTGCGCTCCTTCCACGCTCCGGGCGGCCCACCGTGGTGCGGGGCCGCCCGTGGGGCACCCGCCTCGCCGGTGCCCATCTGCAGAACGCGCGAGGGCGGCGGCACGTTCCCGGGACGACGACGGCGCCCCACCCGGGTGGGCGGGGCGCCGTCGTGCGGTGCTCGGGGTCGTGGAGGTCAGCCGACCTGCGACTCGCCCCGCGCGACACGGATCATGTCCTCGCGGGAGACGACCTTGATGCGCTCGCGTCCGTGCGGCTCGCCGAGGCCGCGCTCGTACGCGTCGAGCAGCTCCCAGCCGGACCACTCGACGTAGTCCACGCCACGCTCGGCGAGGAACTCGACGACCGCCTCGGGGCTCCCGTGCGGCGCGGTGCGGCCCGCACCGAGGTCGGCGGTGGCGACGTCGCCGCCGTCGCCGGCACCCGTGACGTCCTCGACGAGGTGGCGGATCGTCTCGGACGCGTCGGACTTGGTGTGTCCGATGAGCCCGACCGGGCCGCGCTTGATCCACCCGGTCGCGTACACGCCGGGCAGGTGCTCGCCGTCGATGTCGACGACGCGGCCCTCGCGGTTGGGGATGACGCCCTTGAGCTCGTCGAACGGGATCTCGGGCAGGGGCGAGCCGAAGTACCCGACGGCGCGGTAGACCGCCTGGACGGGCCACTCGTGGAACTCTCCCGTGCCGGAGACGGTGCCGTCGCCGTTGAGCCGCGTGCGCTCGGTGCGCAGCGCCTCGACCTTCCCGTCGCCGAGGATCGCGGCGGGGGCGTGGAGGAAGTGCAGGTGCAGGCGGCGCGACGCGGTGAGCTCGGAGGGGTCCTTGAGCGTCCAGTCGGTGAGGGTCTTGACGACCTGCTTCGTCTGGTTGGACGAGTTGATCGCGGCCATCGAGCCCTCGTCGAACTCGAAGTCCTCCGGGTAGACGACGACGTCCACGTCGGGCACGTGGCCGAGCTCGCGCAGCTCGAGCGGGGAGAACTTCGCCTGCGCGGGACCGCGGCGGGCGAACACGTGGACGTCGGTGACGGGCGACGACTTGAGCAGGTCGTAGACGTTCTGCGGGATCTCCGTCGGGAGAAGGTCGTCGGCGTGCTTCGCGAGGATGCGCGCGACGTCGAGCGCGACGTTGCCCGCGCCGAGCACGGCGACCTGCTGCGCCTCGAGGGGCCAGGTGCGCGGCACGTCGGGGTGCCCGTCGTACCAGGAGACGAAGTCGGCCGCGCCGTAGGACTCGGGCAGGTCGATGCCCTCGATCGGGAGCGCGGCGTCGCGGATCGAGCCGGTGGAGAAGATCACGGCGTCGTAGTACTGGCGCAGGTCGTCGAGCTTGAGGTCGACGCCGTAGTCCACGTTCGCGAGCAGGCGGATGTCGCCGCGGCTGAGCACCTTGTGCAGCGCGACGATGATCTGCTTGATGCGCGGGTGGTCGGGCGCGACGCCGTAGCGCACGAGGCCGAACGGTGCGGGCAGACGCTCGAAGAGGTCGATGCTCACGTCGAGATCGGTCTTGGACAGGATGTCCGCGGCGTAGATCCCGGCGGGACCCGCGCCGACGATCGCGACGCGCAGGGGACGGATGCTGCTCACAGGACAGGACGCCTTCCGGTCGAGGACGGGAGTCTGGTGCTCGCGGGCGGGCGTGTCGCCCGGCCGCACCGTGGCGGTCGGGGAGCACCGGCCGCGGAGACCATCTCGATTGTACGACCGGGTGAGGGTGACCTCACCCAGCCCTCTCCCGACCCTCCTACTGTGCCAGCGGTCTCGCCAGGCGGATAGGCCGTCTTGTGATCCGGGCGAATGTAAACGGTGAGGGTCCTGCGGCGCCCGCTACCGGTCGAGCCGCAGGCTGTCCTGGACCGCCCGGATCTCGTCCGCCGCCCACGGGTGCTGGGTGATCGTGCAGGTCCCCGTGGTCTGCACGAGGTCCGCGACCGGGCCACGCGGCACGAGGACGGTGCGCACCGCCTGGACGAGCACCGTGCCCGCCCCGCCCTTGAACGACGCCTCGACCCACCGCCCGGCCAGCCCGTCGACGTCGGCCTCGCCCGAGCCCAGCTCACGGAGCTTCGGCAGCGGGCGCAGCTTGCGCAGCACCTCGGCGTGCGCGTCGTCGATCGTCACGTCCGACCGCACCCGCGAGACCACGACGATGACGTTGGGGTTGAACTCGCCCTCCGGGACCTCGCGGCCGAGCGCCAGCGGGAGCGCGACGTGCGGCAACGGCACCCAGCCGTCCGGGGCCTCGACGCGCACGCCCACCGGGGCGGGGAAGTCGTCGCTCGGGTAGTGCAGCTCGGTCATGCGCTCGGCAGCCCTTCGTCGTGGGTGGTCCGGGGCCCAGTCTCCCAGAGGAGGGCCCCGGACGCGCCGAGGGCGCAGGACCTGACGGTCCTGCGCCCTCGGGTCGAGGCTCCGGGGATCAGGAGTTCGACGCCTGCTCCTGCTGCTGCGCGTTCTGCTGGGCCTTCTGGCCCGCGTCGCTCAGCGTCTGCGCGACGTTGTTCAGCTGCGTCTGCGCGGCCGGCCAGTCGTTGCCCTTGAACTGCTGGGCGTCCGGGCCCTCCCACGGCACGCCCTGGATCTGGCTGTTCAGCTGCTGCATCGTCGTGCGGATCTCGTCCGCCTTCTGCTGCAGCGTCTGCCCCAGTCCGCGGAGCTCCTCGACGTTCGCGCCCCACATGCCACCAGCCATGGTGTTCCCCTTCCGTCGTGGCGGCCACCCGATGTGGACGCCCCTGCGTTGTCGATGGCACGACTCAACCATCGCGCCACGCGATCCGTCGATGGGGACCGGTCCCCATCGGCGAAACCCCTGGTCACCGCGCTGCTACTCGGGCAGCGCGACGTGCATCTTGCGCGCCCGGCCGGACACGACGAGGAAGCCCCGTCCCGGGGGGAAGTCCGCGCGGCGGAGCCTGCCGAGCCCGGTGCCCAGCAGGTTGTCGCCGTCGAGGTCGCCCGGCGTGAGCAGGAGCCCCGACCGGCCGGCCTTGAACGGCTGCGCGATCGCCCACGCCTGCCCCCACGTCGAGGACTCCGCCTCCCCCACGACGAGCTGCTCGGCGCGCACCGCGGTCCGCACGAACGCCGCGAGGGGCTGCTCGGCGGGGGTGCCCGTGAACTCCGTGACGGACTCGACGAGGACCGTCAGCCCGCCCGGGCGCAGCGACCCGGACTCGAGCGCGGCGGTGAGGCTGCCCAGCAGCGTCACGACGTCCTCGGGCGACGTCGCCGCCGTGTCCCACGCGTCGAGGCCGGAGATGCTCGTGCGGCGCGGCGAGAGGTAGACCACCCTCCCGGCGCGCGCCCGCCGGACGGTCTGCGCGATCGTGACGAGCGCCGTCGTGCGACCACCGCCCGGGGGGCCGGCGAGCATGAAGGTGCCGCGGGCGGGCAGGCCGACGGGCGCAATGTCGAGGTCGTCGAGACCGATCGTCGGGCGGTCCGCCGCGAGGACGGGCAGGTCCGCGAGCGTGAAGCTGTCCGGCAGGCGGTCCACCCCCGGGGCCGCAGAGATCCCGAGGCGCACCATCGCGTCGCGCAGGCGACCCAGCTCGCGCGACTGGAGGGCGACGTTCGCGTCGCCGCCGAGGACCGCGACCTGCACCTCGTTCTCGTCGAGCACGCCGCGGCCGGGCGGCGAGGTCAGCGACAGGACGTCCTTGGGGACGCCGAGGGTGAGGTAGTCGTCCTCGTTCGCCAGCCGCAGCACGAGCCGCTTCTGGATCGTCGACCCGAGCGCCGTCGGGACCGACGCCGCCCGGTCGCCCGCGACGACGAGGTGGACCCCGACCTGGCGGCCGTCCGTCGCGACCGCGGAGAACGCTCCCCAGACGGGGAACTGGTGCGCGGCACGGAACTCGTACGACTCGCGGAACGCGCCGATGCCGTCGACGAGGAGCAGGACGCGCGGCTCGTCGGGCGCGTTCGCGAGGCGCCGGTACTCGGTGATGTCACCGGCCCGCACGGCGGCGTACCGGGCGGAGCGCTCGTCCACGAGGTCGCGCAGCATCCGCAGGACGCGCTGCACGCGCTCCTCGTCGTCGCCGGAGATCACGGCGCCGACGTGGGGCAGGTCCTCGAGCATCCGCAGGCCGCTCGCGCCGCAGTCGATCGCGTAGACCTGCACCGGGCCGCCGCGCGCGGTGATCGCGGCGGACACCGCGATGGTGCGCAGTGTGGCGCTCTTGCCCGAGCCGCCGGTGCCGTACACCGCCATGTTGCCGTCGCGGTCGGGCTCGTAGAAGACGGTGGGCTGGGCCTGCGCGCCCGGGTCGTCCTCGACGCCGAGGAGCAGCATCGTGTCGGTGCGCGGGTTGGGCAGGCGCGCGAGGTCGTAGGTGGGCGCGAGCTCGGCGAGCCACGGCTTGCGCGGCACCGGCACGCCGGCCTGCGTGGCCGCGGCCGAGATCGTCGACACGACGCGAGCGATGTCGTTCGGACCCGGGTCCGCGACCTCCTCCACCTCGGGCTCCGGCAGCTCCCAGCGCGCCCCCGTGCCGAACGCCATCTCCTGCACGTCGATGCGCGACCGCTCGGGCTGCGCCGTCGTCCACCCGCCCGCGTAGCCGGTCTGGAACGGGGTGATGCGCCCCGGGCCCGTCTTCACGGCGCCGCGCCCCGGGATCGACGGGTCGAAGTGCGCGGCCATGGGGATGCCGAGGATGTCCGTCGAGTCGTCCTCGTCGGCCATGCGCAGCGCCACGCGCAGGTTCGTGTTGGCGCGCAGGTTGTCGCGGATGACGCCCGCGGGGCGCTGCGTCGCGAGGATGAGGTGCAGGCCGAGGGAGCGCCCGCGCTGCGCGACGTCCACGACCCCGTCGACGAACTCCGGCACCTCGTTGACGAGGGCCGCGAACTCGTCGACGACGATGAGCAGGCTCGGCGGCGCGTCCGGGTCGCCCGTGCGCTCGAGCGAGGCGAGGTCCTTCGCCTTCTTCCGGTTGAGCAGGTGCTCGCGGTAGCGCAGCTCGGCGCGCAGCGACGTCAGCGCGCGCCGCACGAGGTGCGGCGACAGGTCGGTGACGAGGCCCACGGTGTGCGGCAGGTTCACGCAGTCCGCGAACGCCGCACCGCCCTTGTAGTCGACGAAGAGGAACGTCACCCGGTCCGGGCTGTGCGCCGCGGCCATGCCGAGCACCCACGACTGGAGGAACTCGGACTTGCCGGCGCCGGTCGTCCCGCCGACGAGCGCGTGCGGGCCCTGGGTGCGCAGGTCGAGGTACAGCGGCTCCACGCCGGAGTGGCCCACGAGGGCGCGCAGGTTCGTCGGGCGCTTGCGGCGCACCGGCGGCGACCCGTCGCGCGGCGTGAGCGAGCCGTTCTCGCGCCACGCGTCGATGAGGCGGCCCGGGTCGTCGGCGAGCGACGTGCCCGCGAGGCTCAGGTACGACACCGAGCGCGGCAGGTCGGAGTCGTCGTCCACCGGGGCGCCGACGTCGACGACCGGCGCGAGGATGCGCGCGACCTCGTGCGCCGTGGGCAGGTCCACCGTCTCGCACGTCACCGGGTAGGACAGCCGTCCGACCCGCACCTCCCCCGCCGTCGACCCGCCGACGGCGCCCGGTCGCCCGGCGCCGTCGGTCGTCGCCGCGCCGTCGTCCGCGGAGACGAGCACGAACGTGCGGCACGCCGCGGGGAGCTGCTCGACCGTCGGCGCGACCCACACGACGTGGACGCCCGCGTCGGCACCGCGCTCCGCGAGGCGCGTGAGGCGCGACCGGTCCACCGGGGCGTCGTCCTCGACGAGCACGACGACGGTCGGCAGCACGGGCTTCGGCGTCTCCTGCGGCTCGTCCGGGTCGATGGGGCCGCGCAGCTCCGCCCGGGCGCCCAGGTCGGCGCCGCGCAGCTCGACGAGGTCCTCGAGCTGGGACAGGAGCGAGAGCGCGGCACCGGGGTTGTCGGCGAGGTGGTCGCCCCCGAGCGGGCTGTGCGGGGAGCCCGTGTGCGGCAGCCACTCGAGCCACTCCCAGTCGGCGCGCGAGCGCTGCGACGTCAGGGCCGTGAGGACGAGCTCGGACGGCGAGTGCAGGCCGGCGAGCTGGACGAGCACGCCGCGCCCCACGGCGTCGGCGCTCGGCCCGGTGCCCGCGATGCCCAGGGCGCCGTCGGTGCGCAGCCGCGCGACGACGGGGACGCCGTCGATCGTGGCGCACTCCGTGTGCAGCTTCTCCAGCTCGGACCAGAACTGGGGCAGGGTGTCGTTCTCCGACTGCTGGTCCACCTGCGTGCGCGACGGCGCCGCGCCCAGCCCGATGCGGACCGTGAGGAACGCGTCGTGCTCGGGCCGGTGCGTCCACAGGAGCCCGCCGAGGCGACGCACCCCGTCGACCGTGTCCGCGACCGAGGGCGCCTCCGTGAGCCGCACCGCGCGCTCCACGGCGTGCGTGCGCTCGATCGTGACCCGCATCGCCGCCACGGACTGGCGGAACTGCTCGACCTGCGCCGTGAACTTCCGCTTCGCCTGCATCTTCGAGTCGAGGTAGGCCCCGAGCATGAGGATGGGGCTGAGACCGATGAAGACGATCGACAGGACGTTCTTCGTGACCGAGTAGAGGATCACGCCCATGATGAGCGGCGCGACCATCGCGAGGTACGGGAAGCGCGCGCCCTCCGGCGGGCGCGGCGGCTTCGGCGCCCGGAGCTTGCGCTCCTTGAACCGCGCGACGACGCGCGGCGACCGGTTGAACTCGACGACGGGGCTGGTCGGCGCGAGGCTCGTCGACCGGTGCAGGGCCACGACCGACACCACGGACGTGCCGATCGTCACCGTGTCCGCCGACGTCAGCGCCGAGCGCGTCATGCGCTGACCGCCCATGACGAGGCCGTTCGCGGAGTTCGTGTCCGTGATCTCGATGGTCTCGCCCACCGTGATGCGCGCGTGGCGCTTGGAGACCTGCGGGTCGGAGAGCCGGATGTCCATGTGGCGGTCGCGCCCCACGTAGCTCGTGCCCACCGGCAGCGGGAACTCGCGCCCCGCGTCGGGACCCTCCAGGACGCGCAGCACCGCGACGGCCGCCCCCCGGTCCTGCCCCGGCGCGTCGAACTGCTCCGAGACGCGCACGATCGAGACGGTCGAGCCCGAGCGCAGGCCCGCCTCCACGAGGTCGCTCGTCGGCGACAGCACGCGGCCCTGCCCGGCACCCGACCCGGCGGCCGGGTTCGTCGCGACCTGCAACGTCAGGCGCTCCGGCACGGCGGCGCCCGCGCGAGCGGGGTCGCCCGCGAACAGCGCCTCCGCGACGTCGCGCACGGACGCCGTCGCGTCCGCGGTCACGGCGACGTTCGTCGTCGACGCGTCGGGGCGGTGCAGCGTGAGCTTGATGCGCACAGGGTCGTCCTCGGCTTCCGTCGGGGGTCGTGGGCGGCCGGCGGCTCAGCCGTCGTCGGTCAGGTCCAGCAGGGGCAGGTCGGCACCGGTGACGAGGCGTGAGGCCACGGCGTACTCGACCAGGCGGGCACGGCGGTTCGTCGCGAGCGCGCCCGGCCCGCCGCGCAGGCCCTTCACGCCGATGCGGTCGAGCTTGTCGCACACGTTGTCGAGCTTGCGGTTGAAGCGCGTCGTGGCCCAGCCCAGGCGCGCGGCCGCCGCGGCCGACGACGGGATCTCGGACAGGCCCGTGCCGTCGCGCCGCAGCATCGGCTCCGCGAGCGCGACGATGAGCTGCTTCTGGCTCGTGGTGAACGTGATCATGCCGATCGTCGTCGCCCCCGAGTCGGGGTCCTCCGAGCGGATCTCCTGGTACGGCGCGCCCCGGAGCTGCGCGATCACCTCGTACGTCGTGGGACCCGCGGTGAACACGATCGACGTCGTCGGGAACACGATGGGCAGCCGGTTGCCCGGCGAGAGCCACGACTGCACGCCGCCCCCCGCGTCGCAGACCGTCGCCGAGATGAGCGTGCCGACGTTCGCCAGCCACCAGATCCCGCCCTCGTGCGAGACCCGCAGGAAGCGCCGGTGCAGGTACGGGTTGTCCTCGATCGCGAGGTCGCCGTCGCGCCCGATGTCGAACGGCTCCCCCTCCGCGTCCGGGCGGAACCACTCCCCGCAGAACTCGATCGCGAGCTCGCTCATCCCGCCTCCCCCTGGACGCACGCGGTCTGCGGGCTCGCGGACTGCCGGCCCGACCGGTCCACGACGACCTCGATGCACACCTGCTCGCCCGGGTCGGCGCTGAGCTCCACCTCGTCCTGGTCGAAGATCCGCTTGTACGGGCCGTCGCCCAGCACGTCGAGGCGGCGCCACGCGAAGCCGTCATCCTCCTGCGCGTCCGGGCTGTCGTACGCCCAGGTGAACGTCGCGACCTCCCGGTCGGGGTCGTACGTGCCCACGAGGTCGTTCACGGGCGGCACCAGCGCCCCGAGGTTGTCCGACGGCGTGTACGTCGACGTGCTCGTCGGCTCGTCGGGGGGCTCCGCGTCGTCCCCGCCCGGGGTCCGGTCGCGGGTGAGCGCGAGCACACCGCCGACCGCGACGGCGACGACGAGCACGGCCGACAGCACGATCCACAGCACGCCCCGGCGCGGGGTCTGCTCGCCGCCCCCGGCGCCGTCGTCCCCGGGCCCGGACGGCCCGACCGTGCGCTGGACGGTGTCCTCCACGGGTACGCCGCCCCACGCCCCCGGGCGGCCGCCGCCCCGCGACGGGTCGGTGAGCTCGACGACGGGCGCGTGGCCGAGCGCCGAGGTCGGGGCGGTGCCGCTCGTGCCCGACGGCGCGTGGCCGGTCCACGCGGCCGGCGCGGCCCCCGGCGTGCCGGTGGTCGCCGCGGGCACCCCCTGGCCGTAGCCGGGCCCGGCCGACGCCCCCGGCCCGTACGACGCCGCGGCGCCCGCACCCGCGTGCGGCACCGACCAGCGCGGGTCGGGCTGCGGCGCCCCGGTCGTGGGGGCGGCGCCCCCGCCCGGCCCCGACGGGTCGATCGACACGACCTGGCGCAGCCGGGTCCCGCCGTCGTCGTCCGGCTCCTCCTCCTGCACGTGGCCGGAGTCGTCGAGGAGGTCGATCGGGGTGACGGCGAGCGCGAGCTCGTTCTGCACCTGCTGCAGGGCGCGGGCGAACGCCAGCATCGTCGGGTACCGCGCGCCCGGGTTCTTCGCCATCGCGGTCGCGAGCACGCGCTCCAGCGACGCCGGGACGTCGGTCCGGCCCGTGCGCGGCAGCGGCGACGACTCGATCCGGGAGATGAGGTTCGCGCTGGAGTTCGACCCGCCCGGCACCTCGAACGGCGACCGGCCGGCGAGCAGCGTGTACGTCGTGGCCGCGAGCGCCCACACGTCCGTGGCGATGCCGCTGCGCGGCGGCTCCGCGAACGACTCGGGCGGGGACCACGGGATGGACATGCCCTCGGCGCGCGCGGCGTCGTCCACCGTGGAGGAGATGCCGAAGTCGGTGAGCGCGGGGTGGCCGTACTCCGTGACGAGGATGTTCGCGGGCTTGATGTCGCGGTGCAGGATGCCCGCGCGGTGCGCCGTCTCCACGGCGCCCGCGATCTGCACGGCGATGCGCAGCGCCTCCGCGACGGACAGCCGCTCCGTGCGGTAGCGCGCGCCCAGGTTCGGGCGCGAGCAGTACTCCATCGCGAGGTACGGCCGGCCGTCGTCCGCGACGTCGGCCTCGTACATGGTGACGATCGACGGGTGGTTCGACAGCGTCGCCATGAGGTCGGCCTCGGCGTCGAACGCGGCGCGCTGCGACGGGCTCGACCACTCGTGCAGGAGGACCTTGACCGCGACGCGGCGACGCGGCCGCTGCTGCTGGTAGAGGAAGACGTCCGAGAACCCGCCGGACCCGACGAGCGAGACGTACTCGAACCCCTGGATCTCCGGCGGCGGCGAGGGAGCGCGCTTCGTGCTCACCGAATCCCCTCGAACGTCAGGGTCACGCCGTCGCCCAGGTCGGCGACGTCGCCGTCGACCACGAGCACCGGCTCCGACGGGTGCAGGCGGCGCGGGGGCTGGCCGGCGCGCAGGAGCGTCGTCCCGTTGGTCGTCGCCATGTCGCTCACGAGCACGTGCCAGCCCTCGAGCGTGATCTCCAGGTGGGAGCGCGAGATGTCCTGCTGCGGGCTGGGGACGGTCACGAGCCGCGGGAGGTCCGCGGCCTGCGTGCGCGGCGTCCGCGGGCGGCGCCCCACCACGACCCCGCGGTCGAGGTCGACGGTCTGGCCCGTGGAGACGGTGACCCGACCGAGCGGCGGGCGCAGGGCGAGCGCGGCGTCGCCCTCGAGCGGTGCGCCGCACAGCGCGCACGCCTCGCGCGACGGCGGGTTGGCGTGGCCCTGCGCGCACGTGCGCGCGAGGATCCGCTGGCCCGGACCGGGCGGCGTCTCGAACGAGGGCGTCCCGGGTGCGGGCGTCGCCACGGCACCCGTCCCGGAGACCGCGTACGGAGCGCTGTGGTCCGGCGCGGCGTCGAGCCGTGCCGAGTCGTCCTGGGCGGAGTCGTACGGCGAGGGGTCGGTCGGTGCCGTGCCGGACGGCTCGCCGGAGGCGTCGTCCGCGGTCGGCCCCGCGCCGGGCTGCTCGGCGGCGGCGCGCAGGTCCGCGATGGCCGAGGACAGGACGGTGTGGCCGTCGTGGTCGAGCCCGCCCGCGTCCTGTCCCGGCTGCTGTCCCGGCCGCTGTCCCGGCTGCTGGCCCGCACCCACGTCGTGCCCGGCGTCGAGCACGGACGAGAGGTCGTCGTCCACGCCGGCGGCACGGTGGGCCGCGGCCGGCGTCGCCCCCGTCCACTCGCGCGGCACGCCCGCGATGAGGCCGTCCGACCCGGCCGCGGCCCCGGGAGACGGCGGCGTCGGCGGGGCGGGCGGGGCGGGGACCGGCGGGACCGGCCCCGCCGCGGCCTCGTCGCCGTGCTCGTCCTCGTCCGGCTCCTCCGCCCGCACCGCGGCGTCCTCGACGGTCCGCATCACGGTCGAGCCCCACAGGTGCGCGTAGTCGTCGGCCGCGACCGGCGGCACGTCCAGCTCGTCGACGGGCGGCGGGGGCGAGGCGGCGAAGGTCTGGCCCTCCGGCCCCGGGGCGATCGTCTCCTCGGACGGCCGCAGGGTCGCCCCGAGCGGCACCACGGCGGGCGACGGTGACGCCTCCACGGGCTCGGCGGTCCGCTCCTCGCTCGGCTCCTCGGTCGGCTCCTCGGTCGGCTCCTCGGTCGGCTCGGCGGTCGAGCCCGCGGGCCCGACGGTGACCGGCTCCGGCCGCGGGGCGAGCTGCCACGCGACGGCGTCCGCGAGCACGACGGCGGACGTCAGCGGGAGCGAGGGCGCGTCGCCCAGGAGGGTCGTCCCGGCGGGCACGTCGAGCGGGTCGGTCGCCGTGCGCACGAGGAGCTCCACGACGTCGTCCACGACGCGCTCGGACCACGTGGTGACGTGCTCGCCGTCCACGTGGAGGCGCTGCCCGTCCTCGACCTCGAGGGTCACGCCCACCGCGCCGCGGACCGCGACGTGGGCGCGTCGCCCGGTGACCACCGCGACCGCGAACGGGGGGATGGTCCGCAGGCTCGACCCGAAGGCGCCCGTGAGGACCTGGAGGACCTCCACCACCCCCGGGTCCGTGCCGAGCTGGTCCCAGACCTGGTCCACGAGGGCGGTGTCGGCGCCGCCCGGCAGGACGACCGCGGCACCCCCTCGGACCAGGACGTGGGCGTCCCCCGCGACGTAGCGCAGCGTCACGTCAAGCCCCCCATCTGCAGTCGGACCTCCCTGGGCAGGGTGTCGTCGTCGATCGTCGAGTCCGTCGCGGGCAGCCGGTCGCGCGGAGCGGTGCTCCCGGCGCCCGTATCGTCCTGGACGCCCGTGGCGTCCACGACGACGACAGTGATGTTATCCCGGCCCCCGGCGACGATTGCCTCGTGCACCAGCCGTTCGGCGGCGCTCTGCGGGTCCGGGTGCTCGAGCAGGATCTCCGCGATCCGCTCGTCGGACAGCTCGCCCGTGAGCCCGTCGGAGCAGACGAGGACACGGTCGTGGCTCTCGATCGGCACGTACCAGAAGTCGGGCTGCGGCTCGTTGCGCGAGCCCAGGGCCCGGGTCACCACGTGGCGACGCGGGTGGGTCAGGGCCTCGCCCGCGGTGAGCAGACCGGCGTCGACCATCTCCTGGACCTCGGAGTGGTCCACGCTCACCTGGTCAAGCCGCCCGCCCGACAGGTGGTACGTGCGCGAGTCGCCCACGTTGAGCACGAGCCAGTACGGGTTGCCGTCCTGCTCGCTCACGGCGACGCCGCTCAGCGTCGTGCCTGCGCCGCGGCCGGGCTCGGTGACGATCGCCCGCACGTCGTCCTGCGCCGCGACGAGCCGCGCGCGCACGTCCTCGGGCCGCACGACGTCGAGGTCGGCGAGGGGACGCAGCGCCGCGATGGCGGTGGCGCTGGCGACCTCGCCTGCGTCGTGGCCCCCCATGCCGTCGGCGACGAGGAAGACCGAGCGCGACACGAGGAAGCGGTCCTCGTTGAGCTGACGTCGGGCGCCGCGGTGCGACGCCGCGCCCCAGGAGAGGTGCACCTCGGTCTCCGGGCCGTTCACGCGGCCCCCGGGTGCACGACGAGCCGGCGGTCGCCGACGTGGATCGTGGCCCCCACGGGGACGCGGACCCGCGCCCCCGGCTCGGCCACGCGCGGCGGCGCGCCCGGCGCGGACACCACCGTGCCGTTCGTCGAGCCCCTGTCCGTGAGCCACAGGCCGCCCGGGTCGACCCCCAGCTCGGCGTGCGTCTTGGACACGGACCGTGTCGGGTCGGCGACCGGCACGAGGATCCACCCGGCGTCGGGGGCCTGCGGGTTGCGTCCGACGAGCGCGGGCCCGTCGACGACGCGGCGCTCGCCGGACTCGAGCTCCAGGACGACCGTGACGACGGGCGCCGGGTCCATCGCACGGGCCTCCGCCACGCTCATGCGCGTGCTGTCCCACTCGGGGTCCTCCGGCTCGGCCGCGGGCTGCGCGGCGACCGGGGCCGGGGCCGGGGCCGGGGCCGGGGCCGGGGCCGGGGCCGGGGCGGGGGTCGGAGCCGGGGTCGGAGCGGCCGGGGCCGCGGGCGCGGACCCGGGCACGCCGGTGATCAGACCGCCGCCCCCGCCCGGCCCGGCGGGCGCCGACGGGAAGGCCCACGGGTCCGGCAGCGGAGCGGACGGGGCCGCGGTGCCCGGTGCCGCGGCGGGCGGGGCGAAGGCCGCCGGGTCCACGGGACGCGGTGCCGGGGTCGACGGCGCGTAGCCGCCGGGCGCGGGAGCGCCGGCCGCCGCAGGGGCCGAGGGCGGGGCGTACCCCGCCGGTCCGGGCTGGCCCGCCGACGAGGGGTAGCCCGGTGCCGAGGGGTAGCCCGGTGCCGAGGAGGCCGGCGGCACGAGCGAGGCGACGCCGTCGTGCCGGGCGGGTGCGGAGGTGCCCCGCGCGTCGACGACGACCGCGCGTGCCGCCTTGTCGTGCCAGCCCTGACGGCGGCCCGAGGAGTCGAACGCCGGGCTCGCGACGACCAGCCACTGCCCCACGACGACGAGGCCGCCCGCCGCGACGACGAGCCAGCGCACGAGCGCCCGGCCGAAGCCGACGGGCGTGCGCGTGGTCAGGTCGAGCGTGCGGATCCCCGTCGCAAGGTTGCCGAGGGTCTTGCCCGTGCGTCCTTCCCAGAACGCGATGCCGAGCCACCACGCGAGCACGAGGACACCGGCCAGCGCGTAGACGACGAGGAGCTGGCCGAGGATGGCGGACGCCTCCTCGGGGGTCACCTGCCGCGGTGCGCCCGTCAGCGGGACGCCGACGACCGCGACGCCGACCACCAGGACGATCGCGGCGAGCACGCCGACCGCCCCCGCGTCGACGACGAAGGCCAGCACGCGGCGGCCCACCCCCGCGAACGGCGCCGCGGCGAGCGCCGGTGCGCCCGCGACCGGGGCGGGCAGCGCCGCCTTCTGCGTCGCGGCGTACACCTCGGGCTCCGTCGTCACGTCGGCGACGCCCGCCGGTGCGCCCTGCCACACGCCGCCGCTCGCTGCGGCCTGCACGCCACCGAGCGGCCCCGACGGCGGCGCCGCGAGCGGCCGACCCGTCCGGGGGAACGGCTGCCCGCACACGGCGCAGAACGCCGATCCCGCCGACTGCGCGGAACCGCACGCGGCGCAGGTCACGTCCGTCATCGATCCACTCCCTCGTCCGTCGGCGCGCCCCTCGTCGGGCCCGCCGTCCCGGTCGGCGCCGTCGGGGGCCGACGGAACCACGACGTCCACCGTCCGCCGCCCGCCCTGGCGGTCCGGCCGGCCCGCACGGACCGCAGCGACAGGGCCGCGCGCAGCCGGGCGCGCCGGTTCACGGAGGAGCGTAGCCCGCCGACGACACCGTCGACGTCGGCCCAGAACGCCTCGATCTCCTGCTCGGTCGGCTCGCCCGCGCCGAACACCGTCGCGTCGGCGCGATGCGCGAGCGGGATCGTCGTGGTCGCGCCGAACGTCTGCGCGATCACGCCCGCGCCCTCACGCCGCGTCGCGCCCACCGGCACGGGCGTCCCGAGGTCGGTCGCGGCGTCGAGCACCTCGCGCCAGCCGCCGCTCACCCGGTCGACCGGACGCTCCGCCGCCCGGCGACGGGCGCGGCGTCGGGCCTTGTACGCGAGGACGAGCACGATCGGCAGGGCCAGGAGCAGCAGCGGCACGGCGACGGCGACGCCGACGAGCACGACCGTGCCCCAGTCGAACCGCTCGCTGTCGGCCTTCTCGTCGTCCTCGTCGTCGACCTTCCCGGCCTCCGCCTCGGCGGGCTCCTCCGGCGGCTCCGGGTCCTCGAGGACGGGCGGCTTGGGCACCTGGAGGCTCTTCGGCTCCGGCTCGATCTTGTTGTCCTCGTCGGGGATCGCCGTCACCGGCACCCACCCGTAGCCCACGAACGGCACCTCGGCCCACGCGTGGACGTCGCCCCCGGTGGCCGTGAACGGCTCACCCGGCTCCAGCGGGTCCTTCTCGTCCGGGTAGAAGCCCATGACGACGCGCGCGGGGATCCCGGCCTGGTTCGCCATGAGGGCGAGCGCGACGGCGAACTGCTCGTCGTCGCCCACCATCTCGTCGTCGGCGAGCAGGGTGTCGATGCGCTCGGCCGAGTGGCCCGGGCGCGAGGGCGGCTGGTTCTCCAGGCCGCTCGAGAACACACCGCTCGCGACGAGCCCGTCGCGCAGCGCGAAGAGCTGCTCCACCGGGTCCGTCTCCTCGCCCATGAACTGCGCAGCCTTGCCGGCGAGCGCCGCGGGCAGCAGGCCCTTCTGCAGGGGCGGCACGGCGACCTGGTCGATCGCCCCCGCGCGCAGGTCCTCCTCCGTGGGCTCCGGACGCACGAGCGTGTCGAGCGTGTACGTGTCGCCGGGCTGCAGGCCCGCCGTCGTGAGCGCCGTCCCCGTCGTGGAGTTGTAGTACGTGCCCTCGGCGAGCTCGCGCGCCCGGTCCGACGTGTAGGTGATGCCGGCGAGGGTCCCCGCGTCGGGCACCCACACGCCCGCGTAGTCGCGGACCTCGACCTCCAGGGTCGTCGGCGTGCCCGTGGCCACGGTCGCGATCTCGTCGCCCGCCCTCGTGTACACGCCGGAGCCGGGCAGGCCGCTGGACGCGTCGTACACGACGCCGTTGTACGCGTCGAGCGTGGCGAGGCGCACCTTCGTGCCCGCGGGCAGCCCGCGGACGGTGAACAGCTCCGCCTCGTCGAGGTCCTTGGCGTACTTGCGGAACCCGGTGAGCGGGCTGACGTACTCGTGCAGGTCGAGCGGCGGGACGACGGTCTCGCGCAGGACCGTCCGCGGCTCGTCCGGCAGGAGCGCCGGCCCGGCGAACGCGGCCGCCACGCCGCCGACGGCGAGCATCGCCGCGCCCGTGCGGACCCGGTGCCACCACAGGCGGCGCGTCGCGGCCCGGCTCGCCTCCGTGGTGACCTGGTGGGCGCCCATCCGCGCGGCGGTGACCCGCCAGCTCGCCCAGAGCAGGCCGACGACGCCGAGCACGAGGCCCTGCGCCACGGGCGCGGCCGCGATCACCGTGCCGAGGAGGATGACGCCGACGAACGCCACGAGGACGGGCACGAGCGCCCAGGCCGCGTGCTTCGCACGCCACGCGACCGACCCGGCGACGAGCGCGGTCACGAGCAGGAGGAGGTACGGGACGACCGCGAGGTCCGGGAACGAGTGGAGCGGCGGGACCGTGGTCACGAACTCCTTCCACCCGGTCACCGCGCCGAGCAGCAGGTCCTGGACGGTCGTCAGGGACGGCACGACGCCGCCGATCGCGTCCGCGGGCAGCGCCAGCGCACCGCCGAACAGCACGTAGGCGAGGACGGCGACCGCGAGGACGGTGACCGCGGGCCAGCGGCGCCATGCGCCGAGCCACGCGACCGCGAGGCCCACCACGGCACCCCCGACGGCCGGGACGAGGTAGCCCGTCGACCCCCAGACGGGGCCGAGGCCGACGATCGTCGCACCGAGGACGACGAGGAGGGCGGCGGCGTCGACGGCGCCCGCCACGGTCAGCGCGCGGGGCCGCTCGGCGCCGCGCAGCCGGGTGGTGCCGCGGCGCGACGTCCCCGACGAGGGGGCGGCCGCGGTGCCCGCGGGGACGCGGCGCGAGCCGCGCGTCGTGGTGCTGGGGGCGCTCATCAGTCGTTCAGCCTCCGCAGGGCGAGCGGGAGCTCCCCGAGCTCCCCGATCGTCAGGACCACGAGCTCGGCGATCGCGTGCCGGCTCAGCGACGCGCCGGGGACGCACTGGATCGCCATGACCCGCACGTCCTGCGGCAGACGCGCGGACGCGGCGCGCAGCTCGGTCGGCGTCACGCGGGACCCGACGACGAACGCGACCACGGACGCGTCGGTGATGGTCGCGCCCGCGAGGCGGGCCACGTCGACGAGCGTCGCGCGCTGCGCGCTCGTGTCGACGCGGGCGAGGTCGTCGAGGAGGCGGGTCCGGTGGTCGCCGCGCAGGTTCCCGTCGTTGACGAGCACCGTGACGCCGCGGTCCTCCTTGATGGCCTGCAGCCCGAGGGAGCCGCACGCGCTCACGGCGAGCTCGAACTCGTCGTCGTGCGCGTAGTCCTCGGCACGGGTCGACAGCAGCACCGCGAGGTGCGAGCGGCGCGTCTCCTCGAACTGGCGCACCATGAGCTGGCCCGTGCGCGCGGTCGTCTTCCAGTGGATGTGGCGCCGGTCGTCGCCCGGCACGTAATCGCGCAGCGCGTGGAACGACACGTCGGAGTTCGAGATGTCCGTCGTCACACGGCCCTCGAGGTCCTTGAGGAACCCGGTCGACGACCCGGTGAGGTTCTTCACGCGCGGGTGGACGAACAGCTCCTCGGGCTCGGTCCACACGACCTCGCGCCGCAACAGGCCCAGCGGGTCGGCCCGCACGGAGCGAACCGGACCCACCGAGATGACGGACCGGCGGTTCGTCGGGACCGTGAAGATCTCCTCGTGGTTCGCCCCCGGGCGCAGACGCGGGACGGGGAACGTCGCCATGCCCTGGCCGACCGGCAGCTCCATGACCGAGGGCAGGAGGGGGCGCGACGACGCGTTCGTCACGTCGAGCCGACCCACCGCGCGGTCGCCGACCGTCACGCGCCGCTGCGCCAGGTCGAGGACCACGCCGTACCGGAACCGGCCGAGCACGAAGACCACGGCCGCGAGCAGCGCGACCGTGAGCAGGACCGCGACGACGACGAGCTCCAGCCACGACAGCACCAGGCCGGCCCACCAGGCCCCGACGGCCGCGACGACCGTGACCCAGCCGAAGGGGCTCACCGCGGACGTCGCGGGCGCGAGCGGGCGCAGCGCGCGGCGCACCGACGCGGTGCCGCGCGACACGGCGTCGCCGACGGGTCGCAGGAGCCCGGCGCGCGCGGTCGACGGCGCGGTGCCGGCTGTCGCGCCGCCGGAGCGGGGGCGGGAGGCGTTCATGGTCCTGCTCTCGGTACGGGTGCAGCGGGGACGGAGCGGCGGGTCAGGCGGAGCGACGCTCCTGCGGTGCCGCGACGTCGGCGAGGAGGCGGCCCAGCACGGCCTCGCTCGTCGCGCCCGCGAACTCCGCCTCCGGGTCGAGGACGAACCGGTGCGCCCACACCGGCTGCGCGAGCTCCTTGACGTCGTCCGGCAGCACGTAGTTGCGGCCGTGCGCCGCCGCCCACACCTTCGCGCAGCGCACGAGCGCGAGGGCGCCGCGGACGGACACCCCGACCCGCACCTCGGGCGCGTTGCGCGTCTCCTCCGCGAGGCGCGAGATGTACTCCAGGACGGCGCCGTCCACGTGGACGCGCGCCGCGAGCTCGGACATCTCCACGACCGCCTGGGTCGTGATGATCGCCTGGAGCGTCTTGCTGCGGTCGCGCACGGCCGCACCGGACAGGATCTCCACCGTGGACGCGTGGTCGGGGTACCCGAGCGACGTCTTCATGAGGAAGCGGTCGAGCTGGGCCTCGGGCAGGCGGTACGTGCCCGCCTGCTCGATGGGGTTCTGCGTCGCGATGACCATGAACGGCCGGCCGACGTCGTGGCCGACGCCGTCGACGGTGACCCGCCCCTCCTCCATGACCTCCAGCAGCGCCGACTGCGTCTTCGGCGAGGCACGGTTGATCTCGTCGGCGAGGACGATCGACGCGAAGATCGGGCCCTGGTGGAACTCGAACCTGCCCGACTTCTGGTCGTAGATCGTCACACCCGTGACGTCGGACGGCAGCAGGTCCGGCGTGAACTGGATGCGGCTGTTCGTGCCCTGCACGCTCGCGGCGAGGGCGCGCGCGAGCGACGTCTTGCCCGTGCCCGGCGCGTCCTCGAGGAGGATGTGCCCCTCGGACAGCATGCAGGTGAGCGTCAGGCGCACGACGTGCGCCTTGCCCAGCACCGCCTGGCCGACGTTGCCGACGAGGCGGTCGAAGGTCTGAGCGAACCAGGCGGCCTGCTCCGGGGTCATCGTGCTCATGGGTGTTCCGTCTCTCCTGAGGTCGTGGTGTGGCGGTCGCCGGCTACCAGGTCATGCCCGTCGTGCTCGGTCCGCTCTGGAACCGGATCTGCACCTGCTGGCCGGGCGCGCCGTAGTAGCACTGCAGGCGGACGCTGTTGCTGCCGGTCAGGGTGGCCGACCACCAGGTGGTGCCCTGGCCCACCCAGTACGAGGAAGGCGAGAACATGTGCCACCCGCCGTCGGACGCCCAGCACTGGTACTTCACCGTGCCGGAGTAGCCGTTCGCGTGCAGGCCCAGCCAGCGGCACGAGCTGTGGCCGCAGCCGGACTCTCCGACGGCGTTCGAGTGCTTGTACACGGTCGGCTGCGGGGGCGGCGGCTCGTCCTCCGTCGTCCCGCTGTCGCTGGTCCAGCCCGAGCACCCGGCGTCGTTGCACGCACGGGCGCGCAGCGTGTACGTCTTCGAGTACCCGCCACCGACGTCGACCCGGCCCGTGCCCTTCCCGCTGCCCGACTGCCCGCGCGTGAACTCCCACTCGACGGTGGCCTTGTTCCCGCCGTCGGACCCGGGCGCGGACACCTGGAAGTACCCGTCGGTCGCGGACGTCTTGTTCCACTTCACGCCCGGCGACCCGGGGGTCGTGTACGGCGTCACGGAGCCGGACCGCGTGGTCCAGCCCGAGCACCCGGCGGCGTTGCACGCGCGCACGTCGAACGTGTAGGCGCTGCCGTTGCTCAGCCCCGTGAACGTGTACGACGTCGCGGTCGTGGACTTCGTGGAGCCGCCCGAGCCGTTCGCCCGGACGTCGTAGGTGACGGCGTTGCCGTTCGCGTCGGCAGCGCCGAACGTCACGCGGGCCTTGCCGCTCGTGTCGCCGTTGATGAGCGACGCCGAGGGCTTGCCCGGCTCGCCCGGCTTGCCGTACGGGACGACCTTGTTCGACGCCGCGCTCGCCGCGCCCTTGCCCGCCTTGTTCTCGGCGACGACCGTGAAGTGGTAGCTGGCCTCGTTGTCGAGACCCGTCGCCGAGTACGACGTCTTGCCCTTCACCGTCACCGGGGCGCCGTCGGCCGCGCCGTTCTTGTAGCGCTGGAGGTGGTACGTCGAGACCGCGTCGCCGTTCTCGAACGGCACGCTCCACGTGACGCCGATGACGCCGCCGTTGACGGCGCTCTCGGTGCGCGCCGCCGTCGGCGCGGCCGGCGCGTCCGGCACGCCCGCGGGGATCTCCGCCGCGGACAGCTCGCCCCACTCCGACGGGTCCGGCGCGTCGTTCACCGCCTGGACCTGGACCTGGTACGACGTGCCGTTCTTCAGCCCGGTCCACTCGTAGGTGGTCCCCTCGACGCACGTCTTGTCCGTGCCGCCGCCCGCGGTGATGCGCAGGTTCACGCAGCGGATCGCGGAGCGGTCGGTGTAGGTCGCGTTGGTCCAGGTGACGGTGAGGGACTCGTCGCCGAACTCGAGGGTGGGTGCGGCGGGCGGGTCGGGCTTCTCGTCGGGTCGTGCGATCTCCGACGGCGGGGAGGCGGGGCCGTCGCCGACGTCGTTGGTCGCGAACACGGTGAAGGTGTACTCGACGTCGTTGGTCAGTCCGTCGAGGGTGCAGGTGGTGGTGCCGCAGGCCTTCTCGTAGCCGTTCTGGGAGCGCACGGTGTAGCCGGTGATCTCGGCGCCGTTGTTGTTCGGCGGGTCCCAGGTGAGCACGACGGTCTCGGAGCGGACCTCGACGACCTGCGGGGTGGTGGGTGCCTCGGGCTTGCCGAGCACGGTGAGGTGGACGCGTCCCTCGACCTCGCGGTCGGGGTCCTTCGTCGCGTCCTGGATGCGGTAGCGCACCACCATGACACCGACGAAGTCGTCGGCGGGGGTGACCTCGACCGTCCCGCCGCGCACGACGGGCGGCGCGCCGCGCCCCGTCTCGATGAGAGCGTCGAGGACGGTCAGCTCACCCTCGGGGAACGGGTTGGAGTCGTTCGCGAGCACGTCCACCGACTCCGCGCGGCCCTGGTGGGCGTCCTCCACGCTGTCGTCGACGGCGCGCGCGAGCGGCCGGGTCGAGGCGACGACGGTGAGCGTCGCGGCCCCGTCGACGGGCGGGTGCTCGCCGTCCGTGACCGTGAGAGGCACCTCGACCACCGTGCCCTTGGGGGTGTCGGGGGTCGCCTGGGCGTGCAGCGTGCTGCCCTCGAGGGAGAGCGTGATGCCCTCGGGGCTCCCGCCCACCGAGAACGTGAGGGGGTCCTCGTCGGGGTCGGTCGCGAAGCGCGCGAGGTCGACCGACGCCTCCTCGCCCGCCGCCACGTCGAGCGTCGGGGTGCCCACGAGCTCCGGCGGCAGGTTCTCCGGCGGGAGCACGGTGATGGGGACCGTGAGGAGTGCCGTGCTGCCGTCCGGGTCGTCCGGGCCGGAGCCGTCGGTCACCTCGAACGTCACCGACGCGGGCCCCACGTACCCCGCGTCCGACGTGTACGTGATCTCCGTCGCCGACGTGACCTCGCGGGCCCCCTCCAGCGCCGTGACCTTGTCCTCGGACGTCAGGCGCGGGGTGCGTCCCTCGACGACGAGCACGTGGTCCGTGATGTCGATGTCGAGCGGCTCCCCGCTGTGCACCTCGAGCGGCGTGATGCCCGGGCGCAGCGTCGGGGCCTGGTCGGTGAGACCGGGGACCTTGACGAACGCCTTCGCCGTGAGGCCGTCCGGGTCGGTGACCGTGTAGGTGACGACCTGGCGCCGCTCGGTGAGCGTGACGACGAGGTCGCCGTCGTCGTCGACCGTCGCGGTCTGCGACTCCACGCCGACCTCGAGCTCGCTCGCGGCGCCGTCGGGGTCGTCGTCGTTGTCGAGCACCGGGACGGTGACCTCGGTCGTACCGAGGATGTCCTCGACCTGGACCGCGTCGTCACGCGCGACCGGCGGCAGCAGCGGGGCGTCGGCCGCGACCTGCACCGTGATCGCGCCCGTCGCCCGCGCACCGTAGGTGTCCTGGATGCCGTAGTAGAACGTGTACGACCCGTCGTCCGGCGGCGAGGTGATCACGACCCGGTCCCCCACGACCTGCGGGTCCATGCCCTGGCTCTCCTCGACCGCGGACGGCACGAGCGCGATCTGGTCCCCGTCCGGGTCGGTATCGTTGACCAGCGCCGCGACCGCGACCGTGCGACCCCCGCGCACCGTGACCTCGTCGTCGACCGCGACCGGCGCCTGGTTCGTCTCACCCGGACGCGAGATCCCCACCCGCACCGTGCCCGTCGCGGTCTCCCCGCGCGCGTCGAGCACCGCGTAGGTGAACGTGTCCAGACCGACCGAGTTCTTCGACGCCGTGTACTCCAGGAACCCGTCGACCACCTGCGCCGTGCCCTTCGAGGCCGGGGACGCGACGCCCGTGAGCTGGACGGAGTCGCCGTCGGGGTCGATGCCGTCCAGCGGCACGTCCACCCGCACGCTGCCCCCGGACAGCACCCGGGCCTCCACGTCGCGCGGCACCGGCGGGGCGTTGTCCTGCCCGTCCCGGATCCGGATCGTGACCTGGGCCGAGTCCTCCTGCCCGTTGGTGTCCCGCACCCGGTAGATCGCGTACGCCGTGCCCGCCTGCGACCCGGCCCTGAACCGCACCGTGTCCTCGGACACGAACGCCTCACCCAGCTCGCCGTCCACACCCTGCTCCAGCTCGGGCTGCACGAACAGCTCCAACCCGTCCGGGTGCGTGTCGTTCCTCAGCACCGGGACCGTCACCACGTCCCCCGCGTGCACCGTCACCTCGTCCGGCGCCGCGTTCGGCGGCCGCAGCTCCGACGGTGCGGGCACCGGCACGACACGGACCTGACCCACCGAGGTCGCCGTCCCGTTCGACACCGTGTACTCGACCGTCACCGGACCGTCCAGCGCACGCAGCTCGGTGATCCGCAGCATCTGGTGCGCCAGCACCGCCACCGACACCCCCGCGTCGTCCGGCACGCTCACCGACTGCACCACGAGCACCCCGCCCGCCGGGTCCGTGTCGTTCGCCAGCACGTCCACGAGCGTCTTGCCGCCGGTGGGCAGCATCGCCGTGTCGGTGACGACGACGGGCGCGCCGCCGTGCTCGGGCGGCATCACGACGTCGACGCGCACGAGGCCACGGGCGAGGTGCGGCCCGTCGGTCACCTCGTACACGAGGTCGTAGGAGCGGGGCTCGTTCGACAGGAACTGGAACGTGCCCGCGTCGTAGTTCGCCGTGATCTCGGCGGGCGCCGACTCCGAGACGGAGGCCAGGCGCAGGTCGTCGCCGTCCGGGTCGGAGTCGTTGCGCAGCGGCTCCACGGTCACCGGCTGGCCGGCCAGCACCACGACGTGGTCGCTCACCGGGACGGGCGGCTGGTCCGACGCGACGACGTCCACGAGGAGCTTGCCCTCGGCGAGACCGCCCTGACCGTCCGCGACCGCCAGCGTCACGATCTTGCGGCCCGTCGACCCGCCCGCGTCGCGGAACTCGACCGTCCCGTCGGGACGCGAGCGCACGTCGTCGCCCGCGGACGTCGCCGTCGCGGCGGCGAGGTAGAGGTCGTCGCCGTCGGGGTCCTTGAAGAACGGCAGCACCTTGATCGAGGCGGTGCCGCCCTGCGCGACCCTGAGCACCGGGTCGCCCGTCTGCTCGGGGACCTCGTTCTCGCCCCACGGCGAGACGTTCAGCGACACCGACGCCTCGGCCACGCCGCCGCGCCCGTCGGACACCGCGTAGCGGAAGCCCACCGTGCCCTCGGCGTCCTGCGGGACCACCGCCTGCAGCGCGGCGCCGCCGAGCACCTCCTGCACCTCGACCTCGTCCGGGCCCTCGCCCAGCACCGTCGCCGTCATGACGTCGCCGTCCGGGTCGACGTCGTTCGCGAGCACCGGCAGGATCGTCGACCGCCCGGGCCGCACGCCGAGCACGTCGTCCTTCGGCTGCGGGGGCTTGTTCGGCTGCGACCGGTCCGCGATGAACTGGTCCACCTGCTCGGGGTTCGTCAGCTCGGCGTCCGACTCCTCGCCCTCCGCCTCCTCCGGGAGCTGCACGTCCCAGTCGTCGACCTTCTGGTACTCGTCCGCGGCCATCCACACCGTGCCGGCCGCGAGGTCGTTGAGGACGACCACGTGCCGGTTCACCCGGTACTCCAGCCGCGCCTGCGGGTCCAGCCCCTCCAGCGTCCTGTCGACGTCGCGGTCCGTGCCCGCGCAGTCGCGGATGACCTGGCCGGTGGACGACCACGCCCCGTAGGTGCAGTCGTCGAGCTGCACGGGCGGGTTGGCGGTGCCCTGAGCGCTGCGCGTCGTGGCGTCGCCGCCGCCGAGCGGCTGGGAGACGAGGCCCGACCCCGTCGCGAGGACGACGACGTCGGAGGACGCCGACGGCTGCTGGAGCCGCGCGCCCTCCGCCCCGTCGAGGACCACGGACTCGCCGCCGGGCAGCACGAGGCGCCCGCCGGACCGGTCGAGCACCACGGGCTCGTCCCCGACCGCCGTCACCTCGAGGTCCGCACTGGGCTCGACCGTGAGAGCGTCGCGCGACGCGTCGCCCTCGGGGACGCCCGCGTCCGTGCGCACGGTGACCAGCTCGCCCGCCGTGGGCGACGCGACGAAGACCGTGCCGTCATGGGCGACGGCGAGCGCGCCACCGCCGTCGATCTCGGCGACCGGCTCCGTCTCCTCCGCGTCGAACGCGGTCGCGCCGTCGAACGGGAGCACCCACAGCAGGCCCTCCTCGGCGTCGAGGATCGCCGTCGTGCCGCCGCCCGAGCGCACGTCCGCGCCCGCGGGAAGCCGGACCTGGCCGTCGAGGGTGAGGTGGGCGACGTCGATCGGCGACGCGGCGGAGGAGCCGTCGTCGTCGAGCAGCACCTGCCCGGCGTCCTGCTGGACGTCGAACGACGCGGAGCCCGCGAGGAGCGACCCGTCGAGCGCCTGCGACTCGGAGTTGAAGCGCCCGACCAGGCCGGCGGACGTCTTCGTCACCCAGACGCCGGAGTCGTTGAGCTCCACGTCCGCCGTGGCCTCGCCCTGGTAGAAGAGCGCGAGGCCGGCGACCGCGGTGGAGAACACCGACACGGTGCTCACCGACGCGACGGTGCGGCGGTTGTCGTTGAGGCGCGACAAGAAGCCCACAGGTCCTCCGAGTTGCCGGGTCAGGTGGCGACCGGCCGTGCCCCCGCCCCCGCCGATCACCGTTCTCGCCGGGCCCCGCACCGATCGCGCACACGAGGATAACCGCCGATCGGCCGGTTCCGTCCCCCCGTCCCATGGGGAGAACTGCCCCGGACGTCCGCAGGGTCTCGGTCTCGGTCCGGGCAGCAGGACGGACCACCCCCGTCGGGACGGGTCGGCGACGCACGTCTGCCCTGGTCATCGATGCCCGGGGCCACCATCGCGGAGGCGAGGCGTGTGGCCTCGGGGAACGCCCGCGGGGGTCGCGCAGGATTCACCCGCAGGCCGGGGTGCCCGACGGCGCCCGGCCGGCCCGGGACCTCAGGCGGCGCGGTCTGCCAGGGCCTGCGCGAACGACCGCAGCGCCGCCGTCACCGGACCGTCCGGGAGCGAGTCGAGCTCGCCCGCCGCGTCCCGGGCCCACCGCACGGCCAGCGCGCGCGTCTCGGCGAGCACGTCGTGCCGGCGCAGCGCCGCGACGGCGTCCGCGAGCGCGGCGTCGTCCGAGAGGTCCGAGTCGAGGAGGCGGACCAGCTCGACGTCCGCCGCCGTCGCGCTGCCGTCCACGACGCGCGCCCGCAGGAGCAGCACGGGCATCGTGGGGACGCGCTCACGCAGATCCGTGCCCGGCGTCTTGCCCGACTCGTCGCCCGACGACGCGAGGTCGAGCACGTCGTCGGCGAGCTGGAAGGCCACGCCGAGCTTCTCGCCGTACGCGGCGACCGTGTCGACGACCCCGCGGTCGCAGCCCGCGAACATCGACCCCAGGCGCGCGGACGTGGACAGCAGCGACGCGGTCTTGTCCGCGAGGACCTGGAGGTAGTGCGCGACGGGGTCCTCGCCCTCCCCCGGGCCCGTGGTCTCGTGGAGCTGCCCCAGGCACAGACGCTCGAACGTGCCGGCCTGGATGAGGACGGCCTCCGGCCCGAGCGCCGCGACGGTCGACGCCGCCCGCGCGAACAGCAGGTCGCCGACCATGATCGCCACAGAGTTGCCGAACACGGAGTGCGCCGAGGGAGCGCCGCGCCGCACGGGCGCGGAGTCCATGACGTCGTCGTGGTAGAGCGACGCGAGGTGCGTGAGCTCGACGACCACGGCCGCCTCCTCGACCTCCGGGCGCCCGCCGTCCCCGAGCTCCGCGGCGAGCAGCGTGAGCAGCGGACGCAGCCGCTTGCCGCCCGCGTTGACCAGGTGGCGCGAGGCCGTGTCGGCGAGAGGGTCCGCGTGCGCGACGGCGTCCCGCAGGCGGGTCTCGACGCTCGCGAGACGCTGCGTGAGCAGCGCGGCGAGCTCCGGGTCGGAGATCGGGATGGCGGTCGTCGTCACGGGGGCCGACCGCGCCGGAGGCCCAGCAGGAACGGAGGTCACGGGACGAACTTAACCGCCTGGGCCGCCAGATCGAGAACCGGAGAGGGGAACACGCCCAGGACGAGCACCCCGAGCGCGCAGACGGCGATCGCCACGGTGGTCGGCCCGGTGGACCGGACGACCGTCACCGCGGGCCCGTCCTGCGGGTCAGCGGACGGGGTGAAGAACATCAGCACGATGATGCGGACGTAGAAGAACACCGCCACGGCGGACGCCAGGACACCGACCACGGCGAGGACCCACGTCGAGCCGCCGCCCTGCACGTCCGGTCCGGCGATCGCGGCCCCGAAGGCGCTGAACTTCGCGATGAAACCCGCCGTGAGGGGGATCCCGGCCATGGACAGCAGGAACAGGGCGAACGTCCCCGCGAGCCACGGGCTGCGCCGCCCGAGGCCCGCCCACTGCGCGAGGTGCGTGGCCTCGCCGAGCACGGCGCCGTCGTCGGGCCCCGCGTCCGACGGGTTGTCGGGGGTCTGCGCGTCGGTGGTGGTGGAGGCCGCCGCCCCGACGAGGGCCGGGACCCGCGCCGGCGCCTTCTCCCGCACGAGCGTGACGACGGCGAACGCCCCCACCGTCGCGAGGCCGTACACGAGGAGGTAGAACACGGTGGCGCGCAGCGCGAGCTGGTTGAAGCCGACGACGCCCACGAGGATGAAGCCGGCGTGCGCGATCGACGAGTACGCGAGGAGGCGCTTGACGTCGGTCTGCACGGCGCCGACGGCGGTCCCGACGACCATCGTCAGCAGCGCCACGACCCACAGCGCGACGAACAGGTGCTCGCGCACGTCCGGCGCCCCGTACACGAGGCCGATCGACACGGAGTACAGCACCCGCAGGAGCGCGCCGAACGCCGCGGCCTTGGTGCACGCGGCCATGAAGCCCGTGACCGGCGTCGGGGCGCCCTGGTAGACGTCGGGCGTCCACGCGTGGAACGGCGCCGCACCCACCTTGAAGAGCAGGCCCGCGAGCACCAGCAGGAGACCGACGAGGACGAGCCCGGTCATGTCGGCGACCGGCGTCTCGCCCGTCGCGATCACCTGCTGGATGCGCGCGAGGTCGACGGAGCCCGCGTAGCCGTAGATCAGGGCGACGCCGAAGATCAGCAGGGCGGACGCGAAGGCACCGAGCAGGAAGTACTTGAACGACGCCTCCTGCGAGAGCAGGCGCCGTCGCCGCGCCATCGCCGAGAGCACGTACAACGGCAGGGACAGCACCTCGAGCGCGACGAACAGGACGAGCAGGTTCCCGGTGGACGGGAAGATCATCATGCCGCCCACGGCGAACAGCACGAGCGGGTAGACCTCGGTCTGCTCGAGGCCCTTGCGCCGCGCGAGGTCCTCGTACGGCGAGCCGGGCACGGCCGCGGCCGTCGGCGCGAACGCGTCCTGGCCGGTCGAGGTGCGGTCCGCGATGACGAGCAGCGCGAGGAACGCGAGGACGGCCACCGTCCCCTGGACCGCGAGGCCGAAGTGGTCGACGACGAGCGACCCGCCGAGGACCCGGACCCCGGCAGCCCCGCCGCCGTCCCCCGCGAGGGCGGGGTCGCCCCAGAGCCACACGACCGCCGCGCACGACGCCGCGGTGGCACCCAGCGCGAGCACGACCTGCGTGGTGCGCCGCGCCCGTGCCGGCACGAACGCCTCGACGAGCACGCCGACGACGCCCGCGCCGAGCACGACGAGGATCGGGACCAGGTAGACCCAGTCGACCGTGGGGGCCACGAAGGAGCCGTTCACGACTCGCTCCCTTCTCCGGTGGTGCGCGTGCGGAACGGGTCGTCGCTCGGCGGGTCCTCGACGCCCGCGGGCGCGAGGTCGGACAGCGTGACCTGCGCGGGCTCGCGCACGAGGTCGAGCGCGGGGGCTGGGTAGAACCCGAGGACCAGCAGGAGGGCGAGCAGCGGCGCCGCGACCCACTTCTCGCGGCCGGTCAGGTCGGGGAGCTCGTCGAGGCCCTCGTGCGTCCGCCCGGTGAAGACCTTCTGGTACGTGAGCAGCACGTAGAGCGCGGCGAGGACGACGCCGAGCACGGCGACGAGCGCGGCCCAGGGGCTGCGCGCGAACGTGCCGAGCAGGACCATGATCTCGCTGACGAACGTCGACAGGCCGGGCAGGGACAGCGCGGACAGGCCCGCCACGAGGAACGTCCCCGCGAGGACCGGGACCACCTTCTGCAGCCCGCCGTAGTCCGTGAGGCGTTGCGAGCGCTCCGGGTGGCGCGCCACGAGGAAGCCCGCGAGGAGGAACAGCGCCCCCGTCGAGATGCCGTGGTTGACCATGTACAGCGACGACCCGGCGACGCTCAGCGACGTGAACGCGAAGATGCCGAGCACGATGAACCCGAAGTGCGACACCGAGGTGTACGCGATCAGCCGCATGAGGTCGGTCTGCCCGATCGCCATGAGCGCCCCGTAGAGGATCGACACGACCGCGAGGACGACGACGACCGGTGCGGCCCATGCGCTCGCGCTCGGGAAGAGCGGGAGGCACAGCGTGAGCATCCCGAACGTGCCGACCTTGTCCAGCACGCCCACGAGCAGGGTGGACGTGCCCGCGGGGGCGTGCTGGGCGGCGTCGGGAAGCCACGTGTGCACGGGGAAGAGCGGCGCCTTGATGGCGAAGGCGAGGAAGAACCCGAGGAACAGCAGGCGCTCCGTCGTGACGGGCATCGGGTTCGCGGCGAACGTCTCCACGAGGTTCGCCGTGAGGAACGCGTCGTCCGGGCGCGCGCCCGTCAGCGGGTCCACGGGGACCTGGACGTAGAGGGCGATGACGGCGGCGAGCATGACCAGACCGCCGGCGAGCGAGAACAGCAGGAACTTCACCGCCGCGTACCGGCGCCGCGTCCCGACGCCGAACCCGCCGATCATGAAGTAGACCGGGATGAGCATGGCCTCGAAGAGGACGTAGAAGAGGAACACGTCGCGCGCGACGAACACGGCGACCATGAACGCCTCGAGGAGCAGCACGAGGGCCAGGTAGTGGCGCAGGCGGCGCACGTCGCCGTCCTGCTCCTTCCACGCCGCGCCCACGACGAGCGGGACGAGCACCACGGCGAGCGCGACGAGCGCGAGCGCCACGCCGTCCGCACCGACCGCGTAGCTCGCGCCGATCTGCGGGATCCACGCATACGTCTCGGTGAGCTGGTGGGCGCCGGCCGCCGACGTGTCGAACGCCGCGAACGCGCACACGAGGAGGACCACCTCGACGAGGGCGGCGGTGAGCGCGAGACCGCGCACGGCGTTCAGCGCGCCGGAGCCGACGCCGCGCGTGCGGGCCGCGGCCGTGAGCCACACCGCGGCGGCACCGACGACGGGCCACGCGACGAGGAGGGTGAGCCAGGGAACGCTGTTCATCAGGGTCTCTCCTCAGCTCGCGGTGCCGGTGGTCAGGGCGAGGACGACGGCGGCGATCACGACGAGGCCGCCGAGCATGGTCGCGCCGTAGGAGCGCACGTAGCCGTTCTGCCAGCCGCGCAACCACTCGCCCGCCCGGCCGACGAGCCCGGCGAGGCCGAGCCACCCGCCGTCGACCATCTCCTTGTCGGCGTAGACGAGGGAGCGCGTGAGGTACTGGCCGGGCCGCATGAAGACGGTCTCGTTGACGTCGTCCTGGTAGAGGTCGCGGCGCGCCGCCCGGGTGAGCGCGGTGCCGCGCGGGGCGCGGACCGGCACGGAGGACATCGCGTACTGCCGCCACGCGAGCGCGACGCCCACGGCGACGAGCAGGAGCGTGAGCGTGACGAGCGACCACACCGGCAGGACCGGTTCGTGGTGCTCCGCGTGCCCGGTCACCGGTTCGAGCCACGTGACGAACCGCGAGCCCGCGGCGAGGAGGCCGCCGAGCGCGACGGAGCCGACGGCGAGGACGATCATCGGCCACGTCATGAGCCCCGGGGACTCGTGCGGGTGGCGCACGGGACCGTCCTGGGACCCGATGCCGTCGACCGACCCGCGCCCGTCGTTCCAGCGGCGGCGACCCGCGAACGTCATGAAGAACAGGCGCGACATGTAGAACGCGGTGATGCCCGCGCCGACCAGGGCCGCGCCGCCGAACACCCAGGCGCGCCACGGCTCGCCGTCCACGGGCACGAACGCGGCCTCGATGATCTTGTCCTTGCTCCAGAAGCCCGAGAACGGCGGGATCCCGAGGATCGCCAGCCAGCCGAGCCCGAACGTCACGAACGTGACCTTCATGTACCGCGACAGCCCGCCGAAGCGCCGCATGTCGACCTGGTCGTCCATGCCGTGCATGACCGACCCGGCGCCGAGGAACATGCCCGCCTTGAAGAAGCCGTGCGTGACGAGGTGGAAGATCGCGAACGCGTACCCGACCGGGCCGAGGCCCGCGGCGAGGATCATGTACCCGATCTGCGACATGGTCGAGGCGGCGAGCGCCTTCTTGATGTCGTCCTTTGCGCAGCCGACGACCGCCCCGAAGATCAGGGTCACCGCGCCGACGATCACCACGACGAGCTGCGCGGTCGGCGCGCCCTCGAAGACCGGCGCCGACCGGACGACGAGGTAGACGCCCGCCGTGACCATCGTCGCCGCGTGGATGAGGGCCGAGACCGGCGTCGGGCCGGCCATGGCGTCCCCGAGCCACGCCTGCAGGGGGAACTGCGCGGACTTGCCGCACGCCGCGAGCAGGAGCGCGAGACCGGTCGCGGTGAGCAGCGCCGTCGACGCCTCGGGCGCCTGCGCGAACACCGTCGTGAAGTCGACCGCGCCGAACGTCGCGAACATGAGCATGAGCGCGACGATCAGCCCGAGGTCGCCCACCCGGTTCATGACGAACGCCTTCTTCGCCGCGACCGCGTAGTCGCGGCGGTGGTTCCAGAACCCGATGAGCAGGTACGACGCGAGGCCCACGCCCTCCCACCCGACGAACAGCAGCAGGTAGGAGTCCGCGAGGACGAGCACGAGCATCGCCGCGACGAACAGGTTGAGGTAGGCGAAGAACCGGCGCCGGTCGGTGTCGTGCGCCATGTACGCGACCGCGTACACGTGGATGAGCGTCCCGACGAACGTCACGAGCAGCACGAACGTCATCGACAGCGGGTCGATGCGCAGCCCGACGGCCAGGTCGAGGCCGCCCGCCGCGATCCAGTCGAAGAGGCGGTGGTCGACGACGCGCTCGTCGACGGGCAGCGCCAGCATCGACAGGAACACCCACGCGCCGACGAGGAAGGCGGCGCCCGACATCGCCACGCCGAACCACGCGCCCCAGCGGTCGCTGCGGCGACCCGCGAGCAGGAGGACCGCCGCGCCGAGCAGCGGGAGCACGACCAGCAGCGGCGCGGCGAGGAACGGCCCGGGCACGGTCGTGCTCGCGGGCACGACCGTCGTCTCGAGCGGAAGGAGCATCGTCATCGGTGCCGGCCTCTCAGCTCTTCAGCAGGTTGACGTCGTCGACCGAGGCGGACCGACGCGTGCGGAAGATGGACACGATGATCGCGAGCCCCACGACCACCTCGGCCGCCGCGACCACCATGACGAAGAACGCGAGCACCTGGCCCGTGACGTCGCCGTGGATGCGCGCGAACGTCACGAGCGCGAGGTTCGTGGCGTTGAGCATGAGCTCCACGCCCATGAACACGATGATCGCGTTGCGGCGCAGCAGGACCGTCGCGGCACCGATCGAGAACAGGATCGTCGCGAGGACGAGGTAGTTCGTGATCTCCATCAGTCCTCCCCTCCCGGGACGCGCGCCCTGCCCGGGTCGTCCGGCCCGCCGACCTCGCCCGCGGGCGGCGCGTCCGCCGGCTCCGCCTGCACCACGCGCTCGTTGGCGTCGTCCGCCCGCAGGGCGGGCAGCGGGCGCGTCGGCTCGTGCTCGGTGAGCACCTCCCGCTCGGCCGCGAGGATCGTCGTCGCCGAGCGCTCCTGACCGCGGATGCGCAGGATGCGCGACACCGACTCCTCGATGGGCCTGCCCTGCGGGTCGAGCGCCGGGGTGTCCATCGCGTTGTTCTGCGCGTACACGCCCGGCGCCGCGAGCGGGGTCAGCCGTCCGCCGGACGGCAGCGCCGCGACCTTCGCGTCGGCGTGCTCGCGCTGCCCCACCTTCGGCACGAGGCGGCGCCGGTGCGTGAGCACGAGCGCCGACACGGCCGCGGTGATGAGCAGGACGCCGACGACCTCCATCGCGAACACGTAGTCGGCGAACAGCACGCGCGCGAGCGCGACGGGGTTCGTCGCCTCGTTCGCCGCGGCGAGCCCGACGGCGGGAGGGAAGGTCGCCTGCGTGACGACACCGACGAGCACCGCGCCCAGGCCGAGGCCCAGCAGCACGCCGATCCACCGCTGGCCGCGGATCGTCTCGACGAGCGAGTCGGACGCGTCGACCCCGACGAGCATGAGCACGAAGAGGAACAGCATCATCACCGCGCCCGTGTACACGACGACCTGGACGACGCCGAGGAACGACGCCTCCTGCGCGATGTAGAGGATCGCGAGGTCGACCATGACGAACATGACGGCGATCGCCGCGTGCACCGCCTTGCGCGCGAACAGCAGCGACAGGGCGGCGAGGACCATGAGGGGGGCGAGGACCCAGAACAGGACCGCCTCACCCGTGCTCGCGGTCACCGGGCACCCTTCCGTCCGCGCGGGGCGTGCTCGACGCGGCGCACCTCGGGCGGCGGGCCCTCGGGCTCGGGCGGCAGCGTCGGGTCGTCCGGGCGGTGCTCGCGCACCCAGTCCACCTGCTCGGCCACCGGGCCGCTCACCTCCCCGCGGTAGTACTCCGTGTCCGTCGTGCCGGGCACCATCGGGTGCGGGCCGGCGAGCATGCTCTCGTGCAGAGGGGCGAGCAGGTCCTGCTTCTCCCAGATCATCCCGGCGCGCGTCGGCCCCGCGAGCTCGTACTCGTTCGTCATCGTCAGCGCGCGCGTCGGGCACGCCTCGATGCACAGCCCGCAGAAGATGCAGCGCAGGTAGTTGATCTGGTAGACGCGGCCGTACCGCTCGCCGGGCGACATGTGACCCCCGTCGGGCAGGTCCGCGTTGTCCGCGCCCTCGACGTAGATCGCGTCCGCGGGGCACGCCCACGCGCACAGCTCGCACCCGATGCACTTCTCCAGCCCGTCGGCGTACCGGTTGAGCTGGTGGCGACCGTGGTAGCGCGGCTTCGGCGCGTGCTTGCGGCGCGGGTACTGCTCGGTGACCGTCGGGCGGAACATCGACGAGAACGTCACGCCGAACCCCGCGACGGGCGCGATCGCCTCGCGCAGTCCCTTCGCCTGCGGGCGCAGCGGGCGGTACTCCCCCGCCCCTGCGGCCTGCTGCTGGTCGTCAGCCACGGTCGACCTCCTCGTCGTGGGGCGTGCGGGGACCGGCCGCGCCGGACCCCCCGGGCGGGCGGGCGTCGTCGGGCACCAGGGCACGACGGCGCGGGGACGGCGGCAGCGACTGGCCGGGCAGCGGCGGGACGGGGAACCCGCCCGCGAACGCGTCGAACGGCTCGCCGGCCGCGCCGGTGCCCGACGCCGCGCCGCGCCCCGACGGGCCCCGGTCGCCCGGGGCGGCCCTGCGGTCGGGCCAGAACCACGTCGCGGCCACGACGAGGAGCGCGAGCCCGATCCCCACGCCGAGGACGACGCGCGTGTCGACCTCCGCGAACTGGCGCACGCCCTGCACGACCGACAGGAGCACCACCCAGGCGAGGGCGAACGGGATGAGCCGCTTCCAGCCGAAGAGCATGAACTGGTCGTAGCGCATCCGCAGGAGCGTGCCGCGCACCCACACGAACACGAACATGAAGGCCCACATCTTCACGAGGAACCAGAGGATCGGCCACCAGCCCTCGTTGAACATGCCGTCGTTGATCGCCGACAGCGGCCACGGCGCGCGCCACCCGCCGAAGAACAGGGTCGTCGCGATCGCGGAGACGTTGAGCATGTTGATGTACTCCGCGAGGAAGAACCACGCGAACTTCATCGACGAGTACTCGGTCATGTACCCGGACACGAGCTCGCCCTCCGCCTCCGGGAGGTCGAACGGGAGGCGGTTCGTCTCCCCGATCATCGAGATGACGTAGATCACGAACGCGGGAAGCAGCGGCAGGAACCACCACAACGGCGTCTGCGAGTCGACGATCTGCGACGTCGACATCGACCCCGCCATGATGAAGACCGACACGAGCGACAGGCCCATCGCGAGCTCGTAGCTGATGACCTGCGCCGTCGAGCGGACCGAGCCGAGCAGCGGGTACGTCGAGCCCGACGACCAGCCGCCGAGCACGATCCCGTACACGCCGAGCGCCGCGCACGCGAGGATGTACAGCACCGCGACGGGGAAGTCGGTGAGCTGCGCCGGCGTCACGTAGTCCGTGAACGGGATCCGCACCTCCGGCCCGAACGGGATCACCGCGAACACCAGCAGCGAGCAGAACACCGAGATCATCGGCGCGAGCAGGTAGACGAACTTGTCCGCCGCCTTGACGGTGACGTCCTCCTTGAGCAGCAGCTTCATCGCGTCCGCGAGCGACTGCAGCAGACCGAACGGGCCGTGCCAGTTCGGCCCCGGGCGCACCTGCATGCGCGCCACGACCTTGCGCTCGAACCAGATCGCGAGCAGCACGCTCGTGAGCAGGAACACGATGATGAGGACCGCCTTGACGAGGTACGTCCAGCCGTTGTCCTGCGAGAAGTCCGCCGCGATCCCGGGCACCCCCGGCGTCTCGGCCGCCACCCGGCCCGCCGCGAGCTGCGTGACGAGGCTCATGCGCCCTCCCCTCCGTCGGTCCGTGCGGTCCCCTCCGCGGCCGCCCCCGCGACCTGCGGCTGCGGCACGTCGGCCGCGGCGAGCGTCACCACGTCACCCGGCGACGCGCCGAGCGTCGCGTGCACCTGCGAGCCCGCCGAGCGCAGCGGCAGCCACACCACGTGGTCCACCATGTCCGTGACCACCACGGGGAGCGTGATCGCGCCCCGGTCCGTGCCGACCCGCACGAGCTCGCCGTCGAACACGTCGACCGCGGCCGCCGTCGCCGCCGACATCCGCGCCACCGGGCGCTTCGCCGTGCCCGCGAGGTACCGCTCGCCGTCCTGCCCGCGACCGTCGTCCAGGAGCAGCCGCCAGGCCGCCAGCACCGCCGTCCCCGGCTCGACCTCGGGCGGCTCCGCCGCCGCCACCTGCGGCGCGGGGACCCGTGCCCCCGCCCACGGCCCCAGCCGGCCGAGCTCCGCGTGCACCGCGTCCACGCTCGGCAGGCCCAGGGTCGCGCCCGCGGCGTCCGCGAGCGCGTCGAGCACCCGGTGGTCCGGCATCGCCGTCGACACCAGCGCCGCCGGGAACGGCCGCAACCGCCCCTCCCAGCTCCAGAACGAGCCCGGCCGCTCGACCGGCGGCGCGACCGGCAGCACCACGTCGGCCAGCTCCGTCACCGCCGAACGCCGCACCTCCAGGCTCACCACGACCCCCGCGGCCGCGAGCGCCCGGCGCGCGTGCGCCGGGTCCGGCAGGTCGTCGAGCTCCAGCCCGCCGACGAGCACGCCCGCGAGCTGACCCACCGACAGGGCGTCGAGCATGTCCGAGACGTCGCGCCCCGGGGCGTCGGGCAGGTCCGCCGCGTCCACGCCCCAGGCCGCCGCGACGTCGGCACGCGCCGCCGCGTCCCCGACCGGGCGACCGCCCGGCAGGAGGTTCGGCAGGGTGCCCACCTCGACCCCGCCGCGCTCGCCCGCGCGCCGCGGCACCCATGCCAGGCGCGCGCCCGTCGCCGCCACCGTGCGCAGCACCGCGGCGTACCCGCCGGGCGTCCCGGCCAGGCGCTCGCCCACGAGGACCACCGCCCCGGGCTCGCGCAGCGCGTCCGACGCCGCCGCGAGCGCGTCGTCCGCGGCCGACGCCTCGTCCAGCGTGCGGACCTGGTCACCGCCCGCGATCCCGTCGAGCCACTCCGCCTCCGTGCCCGGCGCGGCCGGGAGCAGCGTGCCCTCCATGCGCTGCAGACCGCGCGACGCGAACGGCGCGAGCGAGAACACCCGCACCCCGTGCCGCAGCGCGCCCTTGCGCAGCCGCAGGAACGTCACCCCCGCCTCCTCCTCGGCCTCCAGGCCGACGAGCAGCACCGCCGGAGCCTTCTCCAGCTCCGCGAACGTCACACCGATCCCGTGGCCCGCGACGGCGTGCGCCAGGAAGTCGGCCTCCTCCGCGCCGTGCACCCGCGCACGGTGGTCCACGTCGTTCGTGCGCAGCAGCACCCGCGCGAGCTTCGCGTACGCGTACGCGTCCTCGACCGTGAGCCGCCCGCCCGGGAGCACCCCGACGCCGCCCGCGTCCCGCGCCCGCACCAGCGCCTGCGCCGCCACCTCCAGGGCCTCCGCCCACGACGCCGGGCGCAGCTCGCCGCGCGACACCGAGCCGTCGGGCGCCACCTCGCGGTCGCGCACCAGCGGGTGCGTCAACCGGTCCGGCGCCGACTGCCACGTGAACGCGAACCGGTCCTTGTCGGTGATCCACTCCTCGTTGACCACCGGGTCCTCGCCCGCGAGCCGGCGCAGCACCACACCACGCCGGTGGTCCACCCGGATCGCGCTCCCGCACGCGTCGTGCTCCGCGACCGACGGCGTCGACACCAGGTCGAACGGCCGCGACCGGAACCGGTACGCCGACCCCGTGAGCGCCCCCACCGGGCAGATCTGCACCGTGTTCCCCGAGAAGTACGACGCGAACGGCAGCCCCGCCTCGTCCTCCAGCGCCAGCCCCACCGGCCGGTCGCCCGGCTCGCCGCCCCCCGGAGGGGCGAAGTCCAGCACCGTCTCGTCGAACCGCCCGATCTGCTGCGCCGCACCCCGCTTCTGCAGGTCGATGAACACGTCCCCCGCGATCTCCTTCGAGAACCGGGTGCAGCGCTGGCACAGGATGCACCGCTCCCGGTCCAGCAGGATCGCCGTCGACACCGCGATCGGCTTCGGGAACGTGCGCTTGACGTCCACGAAACGGCTCGTCGCCCGCCCGTTGCTCATCGCCTGGTTCTGCAACGGGCACTCACCGCCCTTGTCGCACACCGGGCAGTCCAACGGGTGGTTGATGAGCAGCAGCTCCATGATCCCGTGCTGCGCCTTGTCCGCCACCGCGCTCGTGCGCTGGGTCCGCACGACCATGCCGGGCGTCGCCTCCAGCGTGCACGACGCCTGCGGCTTCGGCATCGGGCGCAGGTTGCCCTCACGGTCCGGCGTCGACACCTCCACCAGGCACTGGCGGCACGCACCCGCCGGGGCGAGCAGCGGGTGGTCGCAGAACCGCGGGATCTGGATGCCCACCTGCTCGGCGGCCCGGATGACCAGCGTGCCCTTCGGCACCGCCATCTCGATGTCGTCGAGGGTGAACGTCACCTGGTCGTCGGACGGCGTCGTCGTCATCGGTGCACTCCTGCCGTGAGGGCGCGGGCCCGCGGGGCGTGGTCGAACAACGCCGACGCGGACGGGTCGAACGGGCACCCGTGGCCCGTCACGTGCGCCTCGTACTCGTCACGGAACAGCTCGATGCTGCTCGTCACCGGCGACGTCGCGCCGTCGCCCAGCGCGCAGAACGCCCGGCCGAGGATGTTGTCGCACGTGTCCAGCAGCAGGTCCAGGTCACCGTGCGTGCCCTCGCCCGCCTCCAGGCGCCCCAGCACCTGCTTCATCCAGAACGTCCCCTCGCGGCACGGCGTGCACTTGCCGCACGACTCGTGCGCGTAGAAGTCCGTCCAGCGGCTCACCGCCCGCACCACGCACGTGGTGTCGTCGAAGATCTGCAGCGCACGCGTCCCCAGCATCGACCCCGCCGCCGCCACCGACTCGTAGTCCAGCGGCGTGTCCAGGTGCGCGTCGGTGAACAGCGGAGTCGACGACCCGCCCGGCGTCCAGAACTTCAACGCCCTCCCGCCGCGCATCCCGCCCGCCATGTCCAGCAGCTCGCGCAACGTCGTGCCCAGCGGAGCCTCGTACTGCCCCCGCCGCGTCACGTGCCCCGACAGCGAGAACAGCCCGAACCCCGCCGAGCGCTCCGTCCCCATCGACGCGAACCAGTCCGCCCCGCGCTCCACGATCGACGGGACGCTCGCGATCGACTCCACGTTGTTCACCACCGTCGGCCGCGCGTACAGGCCCGCCACCGCCGGGAACGGCGGCTTGAGCCGCGGCTGCCCGCGCAACCCCTCCAACGAGTCCAGCAGCGCCGTCTCCTCGCCGCAGATGTACGCCCCCGCACCCGCGTGCACCGTCACGTCCAGGTCGAAGCCCGACCCCAGCACGTCCTTGCCGAGGAAGCCCGCCTCGTACGCCTCCTCCACCGCCCGCAGCAGACGCCGGTACACGTGCAGCACCTCGCCGCGCACGTAGATGAACGCGTGGTCGCAGCCGATCGCGTACGACGTGATCGCCACGCCCTCCACCAGCGCCTGCGGGCTCGCCATCATCAACGGGATGTCCTTGCACGTCCCCGGCTCCGACTCGTCCGCGTTGACGACCAGATACCGCGGACCGCCGTCCGGCGCGGGCAGGAAGCCCCACTTCATCCCCGTCGGGAACCCCGCGCCGCCACGGCCGCGCAGGCCCGACGCCTTCACCGCCTCCACGATCGCCGCCGGCTCCTGCGCCAGCGCCGCCCGCAGCCCCGCGTACCCGCCCCGGTCAACGTACGACGCCAGCGTCCACGACCGCTCCGCGTCCCACGTGTCCGACAGGACCGGGGTCAGCGGGTCGGGCCGCACCGTCGTGCCCTGCTCGCTCATGCGTCCTCCTCCGTGCCCGACGCCGGACGCTCGTCCGGGCTCGACGCGTCACCCTCGCGCTCCGGCGTCCCGGGCTTGCCGCCCGGAGCCGTGTCCTCCGGGGTGACCGGCTCACGCTCGGCGCTCGACTGCTTCTCGCCGGGCTCCGGCGTGACACCGCCGGCTTCCGGCTCGCCCGCGTCACCACCGGCGCGGGAGGCGGCCTCCCCCGCCTCCGCGGCCGTCTCACCGTCCGGCGCGGGCGAGCTCTGGTCCGGCGAGGGAGAGCGCTGGTCGGGCGAGGGAGAACCCTGGTCGGTCGCGGGGGCGGTCCAGCCGCGCTCGCGGGCGAGGCGCAGGCCCACGAGGGTGGGGTCGCCCGCGCCGACGCCCTCGTCGGCGCGGCCGTCGGAGAAGCCGGCGAGGACGCGGCTCATCTGCTTGAAGCTGCACACGCTCGCGGCGCCACGCGTCGGGGCGACCGGCTCGCCGGTGCGCAGGCGGTCCACGACGTCCGTCGCGGACTGCGGGGTCTGGTTGTCGAAGAACTCCCAGTTGACCATCATCACGGGCGCGTAGTCGCACGCGGCGTTGCACTCGACGCGTTCGAGGGTGATCGCGCCGTCGTCCGTCGTCTCGTCGTGCCCGACGCCGAGGTGCTCGGACAGCTCGTCGAAGATCGCGTCGCCGCCCATGATCGCGCACAGCGTGTTCGTGCAGACGCCGACGGTGTACGTGCCGTTGGGGTGGCGCTTGTACTGGGTGTAGAAGGTCGCGACGGCCGAGACCTCCGCGGCGGTGAGGTCGAGCTGCTCCGCGCAGAACAGGATCCCGTCGCGCGACACGTACCCGTCCTCGGACTGCACGAGGTGCAGCATCGGCAGGAGGGCCGAGCGCGGCTGCGGGTAGCGGGAGACGATCTGCGCGGCGTCGGCCGCGAGACGGGCGTGCGTCTCGGCGTCGTACCCGGGGCGCGTGCGCACGCCCCCGGACGAGCCGTTCGTGGTGCCTGCGTCGGTCGTCATCGGTCCACCCCTCCCAGCACCGGGTCCAGGGAGGCGACGGCGACGACGACGTCGGCGACCTGGCCGCCCTCGCACATCGCGGCCACGGCCTGGAGGTTGTTGAACGACGGGTCGCGGAAGTGCGCCCGGTAGGGGCGCGTGCCGCCGTCGGACACCAGGTGCACGCCGAGCTCGCCGCGCGGGTGCTCCACGGTCTGCCATGCCTGCCCGACGGGGACCCGGAAGCCCTCCGTGACCAGCTTGAAGTGGTGGATCAGGGCCTCCATGGAGGTGCCCATGATCTCCTTGATGTGCTCCAGCGAGTTGCCCTGCCCGTCGGAGCCGATCGCGAGCTGCGCGGGCCACGCGATCTTGCGGTCCCCCACCATGACGGGCTGCCCGGCGGTCGCCTCGAGCCGTTCGAGGCACTGCTCGACGATGCGCAACGACTGGTAGCACTCCTCGAGCCGCAGCACGACGCGGTCGTAGCAGTCCGCGCCGCTCGACGTCGGCACGTCGAAGTCGTACGTCTCGTAGCCGCAGTACGGGGCCGCCTTGCGCACGTCGTACGGGTGCCCGGTCGAGCGGAGCACCGGACCGGTGACGCCGAGGGCCATGCACCCGGCGAGGTTGAGGTGCCCGACGCCGACGAGGCGCCCCTTGAAGATCGGGTTCGCGAGCATGAGGTCGCCGAGCTGGCCGAGGTAGCGCCGGATGAGCGGCTCGGACTCGCGCACCTGCGCCACGAGGTCCGGCGGCACGTCCTGCGCGACGCCGCCGGGCCGCACGAACGCGTGGTTCATGCGCAGGCCCGTGATCGCCTCGAAGATCTTGAGGATCTCCTCGCGTGCGGTGAAGCCGATCGTCATGACCGTCGTCGCGCCCATCTCGTTGCCGCCCGTGCCGAGGCACACGAGGTGCGACGCGATGCGGTTGAGCTCCATGAGCAGCACCCGGATCACGCTCGCGCGCTCCGGCACGTCGTCGGTGATGCCGAGGAGCTTCTCCGCGGCCAGGCAGTACGCCGTCTCCTGGAAGAACGGCGCGAGGTAGTCCATGCGGGTGCAGAACGTGACGCCCTGCGTCCACGTCCGGAACTCCATGTTCTTCTCGATGCCGGTGTGCAGGTAGCCGATGCCGCACCGCGCCTCGGTGACCGTCTCGCCGTCGATCTCCAGCATGAGCCGGAGCACGCCGTGCGTGGACGGGTGCTGCGGGCCCATGTTGACGACGATGCGCTCCTCACCGAGCGCCGCGGCCGCGACGGCGCTCTCCGCGATCTCCGCCCAGTCGCCGCCGGACGCCTCGAAGCTCGGGACGCCGGGATCGAAGTCGCCGACCGGGGGGCGGGTGGCGTGCGGGGTGTACGTGCTCACGAGTACGACCTCCTCGTGTCCGGCGGGGGCACGGTGGCGCCCTTGTACTCGACGGGGATCCCGCCCAGCGGGTAGTCCTTGCGCTGCGGGTGGCCCGGCCAGTCGTCGGGCATCTCGATGCGGGCCAGCGCCGGGTGTCCGTCGAAGACGATCCCGAAGAAGTCCCACGTCTCGCGCTCGTGCCAGTCGTTCGTCGGGTAGACCGACGTGGTCGACGGGACGTGCGGGTCGGCGTCGGGCACCGCGACCTCCAGGCGCAGCCGGCGCCCGTGCGTGACCGACGTCAGGTGGTAGACGGCGTGCAGCTCGCGGCCCACGTCGTGCGGGTAGTGCACGCCGCTCACGCCGAGGCTCAGCTCGAAGCGCAGGTCCTGGTCGTCGCGCAGCGCCCGGCACACCGCGACGAGGTGGTCGCGGTGCACGTGCAGGGTGAGCTCGGCGTGCGGGCCCGGCGGGTCGACGCTCACGTACTCGATCGCGTCCGCGACGGCGGTGCCGGACTCCGCGAGCACGGCCGCGAGGTCGTCCACCACGTCGTCGAACCACCCGCCGTAGGGACGGCTCGCCGCACCGGGCATCGCGACGGGCTGCACCAGCCCGCCGAAGCCCGACGTGTCACCCGAGCCGTGCGCACCGAACATGCCCGTGCGGACCTCGACGACCTCGAGGGTGTGCGGGGCGTGCGCGCCGGAGACGAGGCCGGCGGACCGGGGACCCGGCACCTCCTCGGGCTGCGGCACCGGCGTGCCCGCGCCCGGACCCGCGCTCACCGGAGCAGACCCTTCATCTGGAACGTGGGCGTCGCCTCGAGCGCCGCGGCCTCGGCGGCACGCGCCGCCTCCTTGCGGTTCGCGCCGAGCGGCTCGTCGCCGATCTGCTCGTGCAGCGCGAGGATCGCGTTGATGAGCATCTCGGGCCGCGGCGGGCAGCCGGGCAGGTAGATGTCGACGGGCACGATGTGGTCGACGCCCTGCACGATCGCGTAGTTGTTGAACATGCCGCCGCTGGACGCGCACACGCCCATCGACAGGACCCACTTGGGCTCGCTCATCTGGTCGTACACCTGCCGCACGACGGGCGCCATCTTCTGGCTGACGCGCCCGGCGACGATCATGAGGTCCGCCTGGCGCGGCGACGCGCGGAACACCTCCATGCCGAACCTCGACAGGTCGAAGCGCGACGCGCCCGCCGCCATCATCTCGATGGCGCAGCACGCCAGCCCGAACGTCACGGGCCACAGCGACGCCTTGCGGAAGTACCCCGCGAGGTCCTCGATGGTCGTGAGCAGAAAGCCCGAGGGAGCTTCCTCGATCCCCATGGTCGTCTCCTAGTCCCTCGTGCCGGTGCGCTGCGGACAGGTGGTGCGGTTCAGTCCCACTCGAGCCCTCCCCGGCGCCACTCGTAGACGAACGGGACGGTGATGAGCGCGAGGAACGCGAGCATCGCGACGAGCCCGAACGTGGCGAGCGTCGCGAAGTCGACGGCCCACGGATAGAGGAAGACCACCTCGATGTCGAACACGATGAACGTCATCGCGACGAGGTAGTACTTGATGGGGAAGCGCCCGCCGCCGACGGCGTGGGGCGTGGGTTCGATGCCGCACTCGTACGCGTCCAGCTTGGCGCGGTTGTAGCGCTTGGGGCCGATCACCGCGCTCGCGGCGACGCCGCCGAGGGCGAGCACGGCGGCCACACCCATGAGGACGAGAAGCGGGACGTACGGGTTGGTCATCGCGTACTCCTCGAGTGGGGGCTCGAAGTCCTCGGGCGGCGCCCGAGGGGTCGTTCCGGTGGTGCGAGTGCCGACGCCTTTGCCGGCCCACCAGGTGCGGTCATGACGATGGCACCACCCTCGTCAGCCCCGCGATGACGCGGTCGACCCAGTCGCCGCCGCGGGGCTCGTAGCAGTCGGACAGGAGCTTGAGGACGAACCGCATGACGACGGGCCGGGGCAGGCCGTACCGCGTGCAGATCCGCATGATCTCGGGGTGCTCGATGAGCTTCACAAAGTACCGGCCGAGCGTGTAGTAGCCGCCGAGCTCGCGGCGCATGACCCGCGGGTAGGTCTGCAGCGCCCGCTCGCGCGCGGCGTCGGTGCCGCGCGCGCGGGACTGCGCGACGACGTCCGCCGCGGTCCGCGCCGCCTGCATGGCGTAGGCGATGCCCTCGCCGTTGAACGGGCTGACCATGCCGCCCGAGTCGCCGACGAGGAGGACGCCCCGCGTGTACAGCGGCGCCCGGTTGAAGCCCATGGGCAGCGCCGCGCCGCGTACGGGGCCGAGCTGGTTCTCCTCGGTGAACTCCCACTCGGCGGGCGCGTTGCGCATCCACGTCGCGAAGAGGTCCTTGTAGTCGACGTTCGCCGCGGACTGCTTGGCGGGCGTCGAGCTCACGGAGCCGAGGCCGACGTTCGCGGTCCCGTCGCCGAGCGCGAAGATCCACCCGTAGCCCGGCAGCAGGGCGGAGCGGTTCGGCTCGCCCTCCCAGAGCTCGAGGTGGGACTCCATCCACGGGTCGTCGTGGCGCGGCGTCCGGAAGTAGGTGCGGACGGCCACGCCGATCGGGCGGTCCTCGCGGCGCTGGAGGCCGAGCGCGAGCGCGAAGCGTGACGACACGCCGTCGGCCGCGATGACGACGGGCGCGCGGTAGGTGACCTCGTCGCCCGCGCGGCGGCCCTTGTCGTCGACCGGGCGGGCGGTGACGCCGACGACGCGGCCGGTGCGCTCGTCGAGCACGGGGCCGGTGACGGCGGTGCGCTCCAGCAGCTTGGCGCCCGTGCGCTGCGCGTGCTCGGCGAGCGTGCGGTCGAACGAGTGGCGGGCGCGCGCCATGCCGTAGCTCGGGTACGACGCGAGGTCGGGCCAGGCGAGCTCCCACGAGCGGCCGGTCGCGACGACACGCAGGCCCTCGTTGCGGATCCAGCCGTCCTCGGCGCGCGTCGGGACGCCCATGCGCACGAGCTCGGCCACGGCACGCGGGGTGAGCCCGTCGCCGCAGATCTTGTCCCGGGGGAACGCCGACTTCTCCAGGAGCAGGACGTTGAGCCCGGCCGCGGCGCAGTAGTGGGCGGCGGTCGACCCCGCGGGCCCCGCGCCCACGACGATGACGTCGGCGTCGTCACGCCCTGCGCCCACGTCCCCACCTCGCCGTCGTCGGTCCAGCTCGTCCCTGTCGGCCCACCGTCGCCCTTCTCGGGGCACGGCGCACCCACTGCCCTTGTGAAGTCGGTCACAATGGACACGGTCACTCTAGTCACACGCGGTGCGCGATGTGTAGCAAGGTGTGCCTTTCTTGGCACATCCGTGACCTTGGTCCCACGATGAGCGCGTGACCCCACCCGCACCGCAGGTCCTCGCCGTCTCGGCGGGCGCAGAGCACACCTTCAGCAAGACGGTCGTCGACCGGGTCGAGGTCGTCGCGGGCCTCGGCGTCGCCGGCGACGCCCACGCGGGCGTCACCGTCCAGCACCGCAGCCGCGTCCGCGCCGACCCCACGCAGCCCAACCTCCGCCAGGTGCACCTCATCCACGCAGAGCTGTTCGACGAGCTCGCCGCCTCAGGGCACGCCGTGGCTCCCGGCGACCTCGGCGAGAACGTCACGACGCGCGGCATCGACCTCCTCGCCCTGCCGCGCGGCACGCGCCTCGCGATCGGCCCCGACGTCGTGCTCGAGGTCACCGGTCTGCGCAACCCGTGCCAGCAGATCAACGACTTCCGCCCCGGCCTGCTCAAGCAGCTCCTCGTGCCCGACGGCGCGGGCGGCGTCGTGCGCAAGGCCGGCGTCATGTCCGTGGTCGCCCGGGGCGGGACGGTACGGACCGGCGACCCGGTCGTCGTGACGCTCCCCGACGGGGAGCACGTGGCGCTCGAACCCGTCTGATCGGGCGGCGGAGAGAGGCTGACAGCGGGGGGTCGGTAGCATCGCGGGCGAGCCGGGCATCCCGTGGGTCTCGGGCAGGTCGCGTCCGTGGCGTGATCATCGTCAGGCGTGGAGGGGATCGTTCACCGGTATCGGACCGGGGTCGCGTGGCGTGATCTTCCCGAGCGGTTCGGCCCGTGGTGGACGGTGTGGAAGCGCCATGCGCGATTCTCGCGCGACCGGACGTGGGA
>NZ_JAJBZH010000004.1:0-321342 GCF_020551945.1 Cellulosimicrobium marinum
AGCTAAGCCCTTCAGCGCCGATGGTACTGCCCTGGAGACGGGGTGGGAGAGTAGGACGCCGCCGGACAACCCTTCACCGAAGGCCCACCCCACACGGGGTGGGCCTTCGGCATTTCCGCATGCAGGATCTTCACGACCAGAATTCTCGCGACCAGCGTTCTCACGACCAGCCGTACCCCGCGGTCCAGCGCACGATCTCGGCGAAGAACCGGGCGCGCGGGCCGGGCGCCGAGAGGGCGAGGTCGTGCATCCCGCCCGGGATCCGCACGAGGGTGACCACAGGCCCGAGGTGCTGCGCACGGCGGGCGAGCGGCTCGACGTCGAGCACGATGTCCGCGCCCCGCATGTCCTCCGTCCACCGAGTGCTGAACAACGACCGCTCCGCGAGCAGCACGAGGACCGGGCAGTCCACGGCCAGACCGGCGGCGACCCGGGCGTGGCCGGCGATGATCGCGCGCAGCCACCCTGCGCGGACGGGGAACGAGGGCACAGGACGCCACGCGTCGTCGATCGTCCACGTCGCGTCCGCGCGGTCGCGCAGCGTCCGCGCGTAGTAGCCCGGGTCGACGTTCGGCAGCGGTGCGCGCGGCTGGAACCGCGCGAGCTGCCGGATGGCCGGACCCGACACCGTCCGTGCCAGGGACGACCCCTGGAGCTCGAGCCACGGACTGTTGAGGACCAGGCCGCGCACCCGTCCCGGGTGCCGGTGCGTCCACAGCGCGGCGACGAGACCACCGGTGGAGTGGCCCATGAGCATGACCGCCGCGTGGTCGCCCAGGTCTGCCCGGATCGCCGACAGCGCGGCCTCGATGTCCGCGTCGTACGCGTCCAGGCTGTCGACGTAGCCCGGCGTGTGGTGCGGGCGTAGGCTCCGCCCGTACTTGCGCAGGTCGAGGGCGTAGAAGGCGGCGCCCTGCCCGTGCCAGAGCTCCGCCAGCTCCGTCTGGAAGAAGTAGTCGCTCCAACCGTGCAGGTAGAGCACCGCGCGCGCCGGCCGCAGGGCCTCCGGTGCCGGCGGTGCGTAGCGCACCAGGGTGGCGACGACGCCGCCCTCGTCGTCGTCGGGCAGCTCGAGGGTGCGGTGCTCGTACCCCGCGCCCAGGACGTCGGGCTGCCAGCCCCCGCCGGCCGTCATGAGCGGTCGGCGGACGCGCCGGACGAGGCCTCGACGGACGCGGTGCGCCGGGAGCGTGCCGGGAACGGGTGGTACGTCACAGCAGCGGGAGCATCCTGCCGAGGTCGGGCACCGCCTCGGACGTGTGCACGGGGACGAGCGCAAGGGCGAGCCGGTCCACGTCGTACGGTTCACGACCCGTCGCGAGGCGCGTCCACAGGAGCGGGTCGCGGATCTCGAGGCTCCAGCCGCCCCGTGCGACGACCACCCGCAGGAGCTCGTCGGCGACGGCGTCGAGAGCGGCACGGTCGACCGCGGACCCCGCGGCCGCGGGCAGCGAGCGGGCGAGGTCGTCGGCGTGGACGACGAGCTCGACGACCCGGGAGACCACCATGTCCCGGAGGGTGATCGGCCCGCGCCGCGCCTGGACGACCCGCTCGGTCGCGAGCTCGTCGAGACGGGTGAAGGCCTCGGCGGCCATCCGCTCGACACCACCGAGGCGGTCGGCGGCGAGCTCGTGGTCGAGCTCGCGCGTGACGGCGGTGATCTCGTCGGCGCGCTCGGGGTAGCTGCCGATGTACTCGGCGAACGTCAGGGGCACGGTGCCCGGCGGGACGGGCGTGCACCGTGCGAGGGCGCCGAGCGCGCGGCCGAGGTGGGAGACCAGCTCGCCGACGGTCCAGCCGTCGAGGACGCTCGACCGGTCCGCCGCACGGTCGAGCTCCGAGCCGAGCGCTCGTAACCACCCGTCCAGGAGGTCCCACTGGGTGCGCAGATGACCGCTCGCGGTCGAGGTCTCGGAATCCATGGGCCCATCGTGCCGCACGCGCGGCCGGGGGGCGGCCCGGACGGACCGGACGGACCGGTCAGCGCGCCGCGGTGCGCTCGCCGAGGAAGTCGGCGACGAGCGGGCCGAGCTGGTCGTGCTCGATGAGGAAGCCGTCGTGCCCGTAGTCGCTGTGCAGCACGCGCAGCGGCTCCGCGCCGGGGACGCCGGCGGCGATCCTCGCGCAGTCGGCGGGCAGGAACAGCCGGTCGGAGTCGACGGCGACGACGAGCGTGCGCGCGGTGATCGAGGCGAGGGCGGCGTCGACCCCGCCGCGGTCCCGCCCGAGGTCGTGCGTGAGCATCGAGCGGGTGAGGACGACGTAGGAGTTGGCGTCGAACCGTCGCGCCAGCTTGTCCCCGTGGTGGTCGAGGTAGGACTGCACGGCGTAGCGGCCGTCGGTGAAGGGGTCCTCGCCGCCCTGCGGGAGACGGCCGAACCGTGCGTCGAGCTCGTCGGCGGTGCGGTACGTGGCGTGCGCGATCTGCCGGGCGAGCCCGAGACCGACGTGCGGCCCGTCGCCGTCGGACGCGTCGTAGTAGTCGCCCCCGCGGAACCGCGGGTCGGCGTGGATCGCGCCGATCTGCGGGTGGGCCCAGGCGATCTGGTCCCCGGTGGTCTGCGCGCCCGTGGCGACCGCGGCGATCGCCTCCACCTCGATCCCCGCCTCGGGGCCGAGGACCGCCCACTCGAGCACGCGGTGGCCGCCCATGGAGGCGCCGATGACCAGGGCCCACGACGTGACCCCGAGCGTGCGGGCGAGCTCGATCTCCACCGCGACCTGGTCACGGGCGGTGACGCGCGGGAACCGGCTGCCCCAGGGGGCGCCGTCGGCGGCGGGGGAGGCGGGCCCGGTGGTGCCCTGGCACCCGCCGAGGACGTTCGGTGCGACGACGAACCAGCGGTCGGTGTCGATGGGGGCGCCGGGGCCGATCATGTCCTGCCACCAGCCGGCGGTGCGGTGTCCCGGACCTGCGGGGCCGGTCACGTGGGAGTCGCCGGTGAGGGCGTGGAGCACGAGCACCGCGTTGGAGCCGTCGGGCGCGAGGGTGCCCCAGGTCTCGTACGCGACGCGCACGTCGGCGATCCGTGCCCCGGACTCGAGGTCGAACGTGCCGACGTCCGCGAACCGCCGCTGCCCGGCGTCGTCCCCCTCGAGCCACGCCCCGGTGACGGGCACGGGGCCCGCCGTGCGGGCGCGCGCCGACGCGCCCGCGCGCCGCGTCGCGGAGCGGGCCTGCCGGGGACGGGGGTGCTCGTCGGTCACGGTGCTCACCGTCGGCCACTGTACGGCCGGGGCACCGGCGGCGCCCCGGCCGTCCAGATTCGCCATCGCGCGCTCAGGCGCCCAGCGCGGACTTCGCCGCGGTGAACCCGAGCTCGAGGTCGGCGAGGATGTCGTCGACGTGCTCGATACCGACGGCGAGACGCACCAGCCCGGGGGTGACCCCGGACAGCGCCTGCTCCTCGGGCGTGAGCTGGCTGTGCGTCGTCGAGGCCGGGTGGATGACGAGGGAGCGCACGTCGCCGATGTTCGCGACGTTCGAGTGGAGCTGCAGGGCGGAGACGAACGCCTGCCCTGCCTCGCTCCCGCCGTCGAGCTCGAACGCGAGCACGGCGCCCGCGCCGCGCGGCAGGTACTTCTGCGCGTTCGCGTGCCACGGGCTCGACGGGAGGCCGGCGTAGTGGACGGTGCGGACGTCGTCGCGCGCCTCCAGCCACTCGGCGACCCGCTGCGCGTTGGCGACGTGGCGCTCGACGCGCAGGGAGAGCGTCTCGATGCCCTGGGCGATGAGGAACGCGTTGAACGGGGAGATCGCCGAGCCGAGGTCGCGCAGGAGCTGCACCCGCGCCTTGAGGACGTAGGCGAGGTTCGCGCCGAGGATGCCGTTCACGCCGAGGTCGCGGGCGTAGACCAGGCCGTCGTACGACGGGTCGGGCGTGTTGAAGGTGGGGAACCGCTCGGGGTCGGCCGCGAAGTCGAACGTGCCGGCGTCGACGATGACACCGCCGATGGCCGCGCCGTGGCCGCCGAGGTACTTCGTCGCGGAGTGCACCACGACGTCGGCGCCGTGCTCGATCGGCCGCACGAGGTACGGCGTCGCGACGGTGTTGTCCACGACGAGGGGCACGCCGCTGGTGTGGGCCACCTCGGCGACGGCCTCGATGTCGAGGACGTCGGCGCGCGGGTTGGGGATCGTCTCGGCGAAGAAGAGCTTGGTGGTGGGGCGCACGGCGTCGCGCCAGGCCTGAGGGTCGTGCGGGTCGGTGACGAACGTGGTCTCGACGCCGAACCGGGGGAGCGTGTGGTGCAGCAGGTTGTAGGTGCCGCCGTACAGGCTCGGGGAGGCGACGACGTGGTCGCCCGCCTGCGCGACGTTGAGGATCGCGAACGTCTCGGCCGCCTGGCCCGAGGCGAGGAGGAGGGCGCCCACGCCGCCCTCGAGCGACGCGATGCGGTTCTCCACGACCTCCTGGGTCGGGTTGCCGATGCGCGTGTAGATCGGGCCGAGGTCCTTGAGCGCGAACCGGTCGGCGGCGACCGAGGCGTCGGGGAAGACGAAGGACGTGGTCTGGTAGATCGGCAGGGCGCGCGCCCCGGTGGCGGGGTCGGCGGACTGTCCGGCGTGGACCTGGCGGGTCTCGAAGGACCAGGCGGGGGACTGCTCGGTGCTCATGGGTTCGCTCCTGCGGTGGCGGGGATCGGACGGGAGGGGCCGTGGGGAGCGGCACGGTCGTCGACCGGTCCCACGGCACGAGCGGCGCACGCGGGTCGGGGGTGCCCGGGCGGTCGCCGCCGTCGGCGACCTCTCTCAGGGCAGGCGAACGTGCGCTGCGGTCAGCAACACATTCGACGGGTCATGGCTCGACAGTAGGCACGCACCTCCGGGAGCGACACCCCGTTCTCGCGATGTGAGACCAGATGGTGAGAAGCCGTCCGGGGCCGGGACGCACGACGGCGCCCCGCACCGCGAGGGTGAGGGGCGCCGTCGGGCAGCGGGGAGGGCCGGGGTCAGTGCCCGGGCGTGTGGTACCCCGAGTCGATCGCGCGCTGCAGCGACCGCTCGATCTCGGCCTCGGCCTCGGTGCGGCCCACCCAGTGGGCGCCCTCGACCGACTTGCCGGGCTCGAGGTCCTTGTAGACCTCGAAGAAGTGCTGGATCTCCAGGCGGTGGAAGTCCGAGACGTCGTCGATGTCCTGGCGCCACGCGGCACGCTGGTCGCCCGTGGGCACGCACAGCACCTTGTCGTCGCCGCCTGCCTCGTCGCGCATGCGGAACATCCCGAGCGCACGGCAGCGGATGAGGCACCCGGGGAACGTGGGCTCCTCCAGGAGGACCAGGGCGTCGAGCGGGTCGCCGTCCTCGCCGAGGGTGCCCTCGATGAAGCCGTAGTCGTCCGGGTAGCGCGTCGACGTGAAGAGCATGCGGTCGAGACGGATCCGGCCGGTCGCGTGGTCGACCTCGTACTTGTTGCGCTGGCCCTTCGGGATCTCGATCGTGACGTCGAACTCCACTGCTGTCCTCCAGTCGTACCGGCACCGCGGTCGTCGGGCGGTGGCTGGTCGGGTGTGATCGACGGACGACGCCGTCGTGCGGCTCCTAGTGTGACACGTGCGTCCCCGCCGTGAGGGCGCCGCGAGGCGGGTCCACGGCCTCCCGTGAGTGATAATGCGCACGTGCTCGAGACCGGACCCGTCCTGCGCGACGGCCGGCACGCACGCACGGCAGGTCACGACCGAGGGAGCCGCATGGGCTGGGGCACGCGCGCCGGTGTCGCCGTCGGCGTCGTCGTCGCGCTCACGGGTGGCTACCTCGTCGCGGACGCGGTCGACGTGGTCCCGGGCATGCTCACCACCGCCCCCCCGCCGCCCGAGCCCGCCCCCTTCCCCGACGCGCCCGGCGCCGTCCCCGCGCCGGCGCTCGCCGCGGGCCTCCCCGCGCTCGACCCCGCGGCCCCCGTGCCCGCCGTCGCGACCGTGCAGGACCTCACCGACGACCTCGTCGCCGACCAGCGCCTCGGGCCGCGCGTCGGCGCGCTCGTCGTCGACGCCGCCACGGGCGACGTCCTCGGCACGGCGGGGGAGACCACGGGCCACGTGCCCGCGTCCACGCTCAAGGTGCTCACCGCCGCCGCCGCCCTCACGTCGCCCGGCCCGCACGCCACCCTGCCGACCCGCGCGGTCCTCGACGGGCAGGACACGGTCGTGCTCGTCGGGGGCGGGGACATGATGCTCGCCGCGGGCGCCGGCGACCCGACGGCCGTCAACGGTCGCGCCGGGCTCGCCGACCTCGCCGCCCAGGTCTCCGCCGAGCTGCGGCTCACCGGCGCGACCACCGTGGCGCTGCGCCTCGACGACACCCTCTTCACCGGCCCGGCGGTCTCGCCGGCGGTCTTCGCCGGCAACGTCACCGCCGGGTACGTCGCCCCCGTCGCGGCGCTCGCCGTGGACATCGCACGGCTCGAGGACGAGGAGTACGCGCCACGCGCCGCCGACCCCGCCCTGGCGGCCGCCGAGGCGTTCGTCGCCGCCCTCGACGCCGAGGGGATCACCGTCTCCGGCGACGTGGCCCGGGCGCCCGCACCCGACGACGCCCGCGTCCTCGGCGAGGTCGAGTCCGCGCCGCTCGGCGAGGTCGTCGACTACCTGCTCCAGCACTCGGACAACACGATCACCGAGGTCGTCGGCCGGGTCGTCGCGCTCGACGCCGGGCTCCCCGGCTCGGGCGAGGGCGCGACCCGGGCCGTGCGGGCCGCGGTCGAGGGGCTCGGCGTCGACCTCACGGGCGCGACCCTCGCCGACCTCTCCGGCCTCGGGGACGGCTCCGTGCTCACGCCCCGCCAGCTCGCCGACGTCGTGCTGCTCCTCGCCGACCCCGGGCACCCGCAGCTGCGGACCGGCGCCGTGGGTCTCCCCGTCGCCGGGCTGTCCGGGACGCTCGACGACCGCTTCCTCGACAACGCGGGGCGCGGCGTCGTCCGCGCGAAGACGGGCAGCCTGCCCGACGTCACCTCGCTCGCCGGGACGGTCGTCACCGCGGACGACCGCCAGCTCGTCTTCGCGCTCATGACCGACGCCGTGCCCGACGGCGGCACGTACGGCGCGCGGATCATCCTCGACGACTTCGTGGGGTCGCTCGCGGAGTGCGGCTGCGGCCCCTGACGCGTCGACCCGTCGGTGCGCCGGGTGCGGGATACCGTGGAGCGGTGACGCTCGTCGAGAACGCCGACCGCCCGCCGCGGACCGCGATCGTGGATTGGGGCGCGGCCGCGCAGATCGCCGGACGGCTCGCCCCGCCCGGCCCGACCGCCTCGCGCGACGAGCTGGCCGACCTCGTCGAGGACCTGCGGGACGCGGCCTCCCGGGCCGTCCCCCACGTGCTCGACGTCACCCGCATGACCCCGGCCGGGGACCCGCGCCCGCACGAGCTGGGCACCGTCTTCGTCGTCGACCGCGCCCGGTGGGCGCGCGCCAACACGGAGATCATGAGCGCGCTCACCGAGGGCGTCGCCGACACGCTCCTCGACGACGGCACCGGTCGGCCCCCGCGCGTCCCCCAGGCGACCGCCCTCGTCGGCGCCGCCCAGGTGGGGTCCGTCCTGGCCGTCCTCGCGAGCCGCGTGCTCGGGCAGTTCGACCCCTACAGCGCACCCGCCGACGCCCCCGGGCCGGGCCGGCTCGTCCTCGTCGCGCCCAACGTCCTGCAGGTCGAGCGCGCGCTCGACCTCGTCCCGGCGGACTTCCGCCTGTGGGTCTGCCTGCACGAGCAGACCCACGCCCTGCAGTTCGCCGCCGCCCCCTGGCTCGCCGCCCACCTGCGCGAGCGGGCCGGCCGCCTCCTGGCCGACCTCTCGGCGTCCTCCCGGCGGCTCGCCGAGGCGCGCCTGCGGGAGAAGCTGCGGACCGTCGGGCGCGCCGTCCTCGACGCCGTGCGGGGCGAGGGCACCACGCTCGTCGACGGGTTCCTCACCGACGACGAGCGGCACCAGCTCGAGGACGTCTCCGCCGTCATGGCCCTGCTGGAGGGGCACGCCGACGTCGCGATGGACGCCGTCGGCCCCCGGACGGTCCGCACCGTGCGGAGCATCCGCCGCACCTTCGAGGCGCGGCGCGACGGCGCGGGCGCCTCCGGGGCGGACGTCGTGCTGCGGCGTCTCCTCGGCATGGACGCGAAGATCGCCCAGTACCGCGACGGCGCCGCCTTCGTCCGCGCCGTCGAGAAGGAGGTCGGCCGGGACGGTTTCAACGCCGTGTGGGCCGCGCCCGAGAACCTCCCCACGGCCCGCGAGATCGCCGACGCGCGCGCCTGGGTGCGCCGCGTCCACGGCTGAGCCGGTGGGCGGTCCCGACCCGGTCGTCGCCACGGCGCGTCGCGCCGTGCGCGGCGCGCTGCGCGACCTCGCGCCCCACGACCTCGTCCTCGTCGCGTGCTCCGGCGGGGCGGACTCGACGGCGCTCGCGGCCGCGACCGCGTTCGTCGCCCCCCGGCTCGGGCTGCGGGCGGGGGCTGTGGTCGTCGACCATGGTCTCCAGGACGGCAGCGCGGACGTGGCGGGCGCGGCGGCGGCGCGGTGCGCAGGACTGGGCCTCGACCCGGTGGACGTGCGCCGCGTCGTCGTCCCGCGCACCGGGGCCGGGCTCGAGGCCGACGCCCGGACCGTGCGGTACGCCGCGCTCGACGCGGCCGCGGACCAGCACGGCGCTCGTGCCGTGCTGCTCGGGCACACGCTCGACGACCAGGCGGAGTCCGTGCTGCTCGGCCTCGCACGAGGGTCGGGCGCGCGCTCCCTCGCGGGCATGGCCGACCGACGCGGCCGCCTGCGCCGCCCCTTCCTCGGGCTGCGGCGCGCCGACACCGAGGCCGTGTGCACCACCCTCGGGCTCGCCTGGTGGGACGACCCCACGAACGTCGTGCCCGACGCCGCGGGGCCCGTCCGCTCGCAGGTGCGGGCCCGCGTGGTCCCGGCGCTCGTCGACGTCCTCGGCCCCGGCGCCGTCCCGGGCCTCGCGCGGACCGCCGACCTGCTGCGCGACGACGCCGACCTGCTCGACGACCTCGCCGCGGACCTCCTCGACCGGGCGCTCGTCGGACCGTCCGGCGGTCCCGAACCGTCCGGCGGTCCCGGCGTGCCTGGCGCTCCCGGTGCCGCCGACAGGGGACCGGTCGGGCTCGACGTCGGCGTGCTCGCGGACGCGCACGCGGCGCTACGGCGCCGGGCGCTGCGGGCCGCGGCGCTGCGAGCCGGATGCCCCGCGGGCGACCTGTTCGCGGTCCACGTCGACGCCCTCGACGCCCTCGTCACGGCCTGGCGCGGCCAGGGGCCCGTGCACCTGCCGGGCGACCTGAGGGCGGCGCGCGCGTGTGGCAGGCTTTCCCTGGGCCCCGCCCCCTCCCACCGCACCCCCCCGACCCAGGAGTGACCCCCGTGGAAGCATCGGACGTCGCAGGCGACCTCGAGAACATCCTCCTCACCGAGGAGCAGCTCGGTACGCGGCTCGACGAGATCGCCGAGCAGATCGACCGCGACTACGCGGGCAAGGACCTCCTGCTCGTCGGGGTGCTCAAGGGCGCCGTCATGGTCATGGCCGACCTGGCCCGCCGCCTGAGCCACCCGGTGGAGATGGACTGGATGGCCGTCTCCTCGTACGGCTCGGGGACGAAGTCGTCCGGCGTGGTGCGGATCCTCAAGGACCTCGACGCGGACCTCACCGGCAGGCACGTGCTCATCGTCGAGGACATCATCGACTCCGGCCTCACCCTGTCGTGGCTGCTGTCCAACCTGCGCTCGCGCGGGCCCGCGTCGGTCGAGATCGCGGCGATGCTGCGCAAGCCCGACGCGGCCAAGACCGTCGTGGACGTGCGCTACGTCGGATTCGACATCCCGAACGAGTTCGTCGTCGGGTACGGCCTCGACTACGCGGAGAAGTACCGCAACCTGCCGTTCGTCGGGACGCTCGCGCCGCACGTGTACTCGGCCTGACCGGGCCACGCCCTGGGCGAACAGGGGCCCGTACCACAGCGGGCCCCCAGGCGGAGCGTGTAGTTTCGAGCCCGAACACTTGCGCGAGCGGAGGGATCCGGGGCCGCGCGCCCCGTCGCCGATGAACATCAAGAAGATTCTCAGCGGGCCGATCATCTGGATCGTGCTCGGCCTCGTGATCCTGTGGATCGCGTTCACGACCCTGTCCCGGCCGAGCGTCCAGCGGATCGACACGTCCGCCGGTCTCGAGCTGCTCGCGGGCGACACGGTGGACCAGGCGCTCCTCGTGGACGGCGACCAGCGCGTACGCCTCACGCTGTCCGACCCCTACGTGACCGACGAGGGCACGGACGACGAGCACGACTACGGGACGAACGTCGAGTTCTTCTACGTCGCGCCGCAGGGCGAGGCCGTCGTGGACGCCGTCGTGGCCGCCGAGCCGGAGGACGGGTACAACTCGGAGGTCGCGCAGCCGTCGTTCTGGACGTCGCTGCTCGGCCTGCTCATCCCGTTCCTCATCATCGGCGTGCTGTTCTGGTTCCTGCTGTCCCGCATGCAGGGCGGCGGCTCCCGGGTCATGGGCTTCGGCAAGTCGAAGGCGAAGCTCGTCTCGAAGGACACGCCCCAGGTGACGTTCGCCGACGTCGCGGGCGCCGACGAGGCCGTCGAGGAGCTGCACGAGATCAAGGAGTTCCTCGCCGAGCCGGACAAGTTCCAGGCCGTGGGCGCGAAGATCCCCAAGGGCGTGCTCCTGTACGGCCCGCCGGGGACGGGCAAGACGCTGCTCGCGCGCGCCGTCGCCGGCGAGGCGGGCGTGCCCTTCTACTCGATCTCCGGCTCGGACTTCGTCGAGATGTTCGTCGGCGTGGGTGCGAGCCGTGTGCGCGACCTGTTCAACCAGGCCAAGGAGAACTCGCCCGCGATCATCTTCGTCGACGAGATCGACGCCGTCGGCCGCCACCGCGGCGCGGGCATGGGCGGCGGGCACGACGAGCGCGAGCAGACGCTCAACCAGCTGCTCGTCGAGATGGACGGGTTCGACGTCAAGACGAACGTCATCCTCATCGCCGCGACGAACCGCCCCGACATCCTCGACCCCGCGCTCCTGCGCCCGGGCCGCTTCGACCGGCAGGTCGCGGTCGAGGCGCCCGACCTCAAGGGCCGCGAGGCGATCCTGGGCGTGCACGCGCAGGGCAAGCCGATCGTCGACGGGATCGACCTCGCCGCCGTCGCGCGCCGCACCCCGGGGTTCACCGGTGCCGACCTCGCGAACGTGCTCAACGAGGCCGCGCTGCTCACCGCGCGCAGCGGCGCCCAGCTCATCGACGACCGCGCGCTCGACGAGGCGATCGACCGCGTCGTCGCCGGGCCGCAGAAGCGCACCCGCGTGATGAACGTCAAGGAGCAGAAGATCACCGCGTACCACGAGGGCGGCCACGCCCTCGTCGCCGCGGCGATGCGCTACACGGACCCCGTCACGAAGGTGACGATCCTGCCGCGCGGCCGTGCGCTCGGCTACACGATGGTCATGCCGACCGAGGACAAGTACTCCACGACGCGCAACGAGCTGCTCGACCAGCTCGCCTACGCGATGGGCGGCCGTGTCGCCGAGGAGCTCGTGTTCCACGACCCGACCACGGGCGCGTCGAACGACATCGAGAAGGCCACGGCGATCGCCCGCAAGATGGTCACCGAGTACGGCATGAGCGAGCGCGTCGGCGCGATCAAGCTCGGCAGCGGGTCGGGCGAGCCGTTCCTCGGCCGCGACATGGGCCACCAGCGCGACTACTCCGAGTCCGTGGCGGGGACCGTCGACCACGAGGTCCGCAAGCTCGTCGACGCCGCGCACGACGAGGCGTGGGAGGTGCTCACCCAGTACCGCGACGTGCTCGACGCGCTCGTCCTCGAGCTCCTGGAGAAGGAGACGCTCAACCAGGCCGAGCTCGCGCGCGTGTTCGCCCCTGTGGTCAAGCGCGACGCGCGCGACGTGTGGCTGTCGAGCGAGCAGCGCGCCGTCTCCCAGCGTGGCCCGGTGCTCACCGAGGCCGAGAAGGCGTCGCAGAACGGCCACCCCGTCATCCCGCAGGACGAGGCCGCGGCGGCGAACGACGAGCTGCCGCCGGAGCGCGTCGGCGAGGTGCCGGCGGACGCCCCGCTCGACCGGGCCGTCGGTCAGGACGGGGCGGGCGACGGCGTCAGCGACGCCACGGGCCGGCCCTGATGACGCACCAGGACGGGGCGGGCGGGATCACCCGCGCGGGGTCCGCGGAGGACCTGCGCGCCCCGGCGGAGGTGCCGCCCTACGACGCCGACCGGGCCGAGGCGGCCGTGCGCGAGCTCCTGCTCGCGGTGGGGGAGGACCCGGACCGCGAGGGCCTGCGGGAGACCCCGGCGCGGGTGGCGCGCGCCTACCGCGAGATCTTCGCCGGGCTGCGGCAGGAGGCGGGCGACGTCCTCACCACGACGTTCGACCTCGGGCACGAGGAGATGGTGCTCGTCAAGGACATCGAGGTGTACTCGACGTGCGAGCACCACCTCGTCCCGTTCCACGGCGTCGCGCACGTCGGGTACATCCCCAACGTCGACGGACGCATCACCGGGCTGTCGAAGCTCGCCCGGCTCGTCGAGGTGTTCGCCCGCCGCCCGCAGGTGCAGGAGCGCCTCACCTCGCAGGTCGCGGACGCGCTCGTCGAGCACCTGCTGCCGCGCGGGGCGATCGTCGTGGTCGAGTGCGAGCACCTGTGCATGTCGATGCGGGGCGTGCGCAAGCCCGGTTCGCGGACGGTGACGTCCGCCGTGCGCGGCCAGATGCGCGACCCCGCGACCCGGGCCGAGGCCATGAGCCTCATCCTGGGCCGCTAGGCCCGGTCGACGCCGTGACCCGCGACACCTCGCCCCTCCCGGGCGACCTGCGCGTCGCCGGGCTCGACGACCTCGCCGGGCTGGGCCGGACGCTCGTCATGGGCGTCGTCAACGTCACGCCGGACTCGTTCTCGGACGGCGGCGAGTGGTTCGAGCCCGACGCCGCCGTGGCCCACGGGCTCGAGCTGCTCGCCGAGGGCGCGGACGTCCTCGACGTCGGGGGCGAGTCCACCCGCCCGGGCGCGGGCCGCGTGCCGGTGGCCGACGAGCTCGCCCGCGTCCTGCCGGTCGTCTCCGCGCTGGCGGAGCGGGGCGCCGTCGTCAGCGTCGACACGACACGCGCGGTCGTCGCGGAACGCGCGGTCGCGGCCGGTGCCCGCCTCGTCAACGACGTCTCGGGCGGGCTCGCCGACCCCCGCATGGCGGACGTCGTCGCCCGCACCGGGGTGGCGTACGTCTGCATGCACTGGCGCGGGCACGCCGACGTCATGGACGACCTCGAGGACTACGACGACGTCGTCACGGACGTGCGGTCCGAGCTGGCCGCCCGGGTCGACGCGCTCCTCGCGGCGGGGGTGCGGCGGGAGCAGGTCGTCCTCGACCCCGGTCTCGGCTTCTCCAAGTCGGGGACCGCGAACTGGCCGCTGCTCGCCCGTCTCGGCGAGGTCCGGGACCTCGGCCTGCCCGTGCTCGTCGGGGCGTCGCGCAAGCGTTTCCTCGGTCACCTGCTCGCCGGCGTCGACGGCGACCCGGCCCCACCGCTGGCCCGTGACGACGCGACCGCCGCCGTCACGGCCCTCGCCGCCGCCGCGGGCGCGTGGTGCGTGCGCGTGCACGCGGTGCGCGCGTCGGCCGACGCGGTGCGCGTCGCCGCGGCGTGGTCGCGCGGTGCCGAACCGTCGGGGCACCCCGACGGCGCCCCGGGCGACTCGACGGAGCGGCCCGCGACCTAGCAGGATGGGGCCGCGGGCCCGAGCACGGCAGGCAGCACGGACCGGACCGCCCGGTTCCACTCACGACAGCGGACCACGACCGCCCCAGGGCGACCGTGGTCCCTCGCCAGGACGGAGTACGACGTGACCACAGCGTTCGCAGGAGCGGTCCTCGACGCGGACGGGCGGCCGTTCGACCGGATCCGGCTCACGGGGCTCAGCAGCACCGGCCACCACGGCGTCTACGACCACGAGAAGGTGGACGGCCAGCTCTTCCGCGCGGACGTGGTGCTGCACCTCGACACGCGCGAGGCGGCCCGGGGCGACGACCTCGCCGACACGGTGAGCTACGCGGGCGTCGCGGAGGACGTCGTGGCGGTGCTCGCCGGATCGCCGGCCGACCTCATCGAGACCGTGGCGGAGCGCATCGCCGCGACGATCCTCACGCACCCGGACGTCGTCGCGGTCGACGTCGCGGTGCACAAGCCGCAGGCGCCGCTGTCCGTCCCGTTCGACGACGTCGAGGTCGTCATCCGCCGCGACCGGGTCGTCGCGCCGGTCGTCGCGCCCTTCGGGCGTCGCGACGGCCACGCGGCCGCGCCGATCCCCGTGGGCTCGGTCGCTCCCGCGCTCATCCACGGGGTGGAGGCGGGTCGCGAGCCGGAGCCCGAGCCGCTGCTCGCCGAGGCGCCGTCGGTGATGCCCCCGAGCATCCCGCCGGCGGGGTCGCCGTCGGCACCGCCCGTCCCGCCGCCCGCGGCGACCGAGCACCCGGCCCTGGTCGACGACCAGCCCGACGCCGCCGGCCCGGACGAGCACGACGACGCCCGCCTCCCGGCCGGGCCCGAGACCGGCCCGGTCGCGGACGAGCGCGACGAGGACGACCGCTCCGCGCCCCCTGCCGCCTTCGAGGAGCTCGCGCACCACGGTGCGACGGCGACCGACGCCCAGGCCGACCACCGTCCCGAGGACCGGGCGGAGACCGTCACCCCGGTGGCCGCGGGCGACGCGTCGCACCTCGCCGTCGCCCCGCCCGTCCCCGTCCCGCCGCCCGTGGACCCCCTGGCGACCGGGCCCACCGCCCCGGACGACGACGCCGCTGCGGCGGACGACGTGGCCGGTACCGACGAGGTGACCGGTGGGGACGACGTCGTGCCGCACCCCGCACCGTTCGACGCGCCCGCACCCCAGGACGTCCGGGACGAGGCGCACGACGTCGTGGCGGCGCCCGCCGAGCAGGAAGCACCGGCGGAGCGCGAGCACGACCGCATGGACGAGGTGCCCGCCGGGTTCGTGGAGGTCGTCCTCGCGCTCGGGGCCAACCTCGGCGACCCGCAGCAGACGCTGCACGACGCGATCACCGACCTCGACAGGATCGCGGGCCTGGAGATCACCGAGGTCTCCCCGCTGGCCCGCACGGCCGCCGTGGGCGGTCCGGAGCAGCCCGACTTCCTCAACATCGTGCTGCTCGCCCGGACCCGCCTGTCGGCCCGCGACCTGCTGCACGCGTGCCAGGGGGTCGAGAAGGCCCACGGCCGTGTCCGCGACGAGCGGTGGGGTCCGCGGACGCTCGACGTCGACCTCGTCGTGTACGGGAACCTGACGGCCGTCGCCGACGACCTGGAGCTCCCGCACCCCCGCGCCCACGAGCGCGCGTTCGTGCTCGAGCCCTGGGCGCAGATCGCGCCGGACGCCGTCCTCCCGGGGCTCGGCGGCGGGCCCGTGGCGGCGCTGGCGGCGACCGCGCCGGACCGGGGCGGCATCCGCTGGCTCGCGCTCGACTGGCTGACGGAGCCGGCGCCGAACCCGACGGGCGCCGTGCCCGTGACGACCGCCCGGCAGGACGCCGCGCCCCCGCCCCCGGAGGCGCCCGTGCACTCGGGGGAGGCCGCACCCGCCGGACCTGCCGCTCCTGTCCCGCCCGCGCCGTCGGCGGCCCCGTCGCCCGCGACCGCGCCGACGCCGCACCCTGCGGCGCGACCGGCCGAGCCGTTCCGCCACGACGAGTCGTTCCGCCCGGAGGAGCAGTTCCGCCTGGAGGAGCAGTTCCGACCGGAGGAGCGGTTCCGACCGGTCGAACCGTTCCGACCGGCCGAACCGACACACCCGGTCGACGACGTGCGCCCGGCCGAGGGGACACGGCCCGTCTTCTCCCCGGTCGCCGACGGACCGGTGCCCGCGCCGAACCCGGGCCCGCCCGCGGTCCGGCTGCCCGAGCCGCCGGAACGCCCTGCGCCCGCGCCGACGCCCGAGCACGACGGCATCATCCGAGGGGTGCCGTTCGCACCGGTCGCCGCCCCGGGGCCGCTCGCGGACCCGGCGCTGCACCCCGCGGCCCGCCCGGCCGAGCCCGCGCCGGCCCCGCCGTCGGCCCCCGCGCCGCCGTCGGCGCCCGTCGCTCCGCACGCCCCCGCGCAGCATCCCCCGGCGCAGCAGTCTCCCGCGCAGCAGCCCCCCGCGCCGCAGGCACCGCCTCGTGAGTCCGCGGAGCCGGTCTCGCCGTGGCCGGCGTTCCCGCCCGTGCACGACCCGTCGCGCGACCCGCAGCGCTGATGCGACGGACCTCGGTCGGCACTCTCCTGCTCGTCGCCGCCGTCACGACGGCGGTGGGCTGGCTCGTGGTGCGCTGGCTGGAGGGCCGGGGGACGTACCTGCCCGCGGTGCCGTGGGTGGTGGACGTCGCGATCGTCGCGCTCGCCGGGGCGGTGCTGTGGGCGGGCTGGACGGTGCGGTCCTACCAGAAGGGCAAGCGGCCGGGCCTGGACCCGATCCGGGCGGCGCGGACGTTCGTGCTCGCCAAGGCGGCCGCGCTCACGGGGGCCCTGCTCGCAGGGTGGTACGGCGCGCAGGTCCTCGCCGTGCTGGGTGACCTGGCGATCGAGGCCCGTCGCGACCGCGCGGTCGCGGCGGGTGTCGCGGTCGGGTGCGCGGTGGTCCTGGCGGTCGTGGGTCTCCTCGCGGAGCGCTTCTGCCAGCTCCCGCCGCCCGGCGAGGAGGACGAGGTGCGCGGGCGGCGTGGTTCGACGGAGGCGGACGGCGAGGCGGGCGCCTCGGCCTGAGCGCTGTCCGGTGCACCGACCGGATGGGAGAATCGAGACATGACCGACCAGGACCGTGCCACGACGTCCGCACCCGCGACCCCGGGCGCCGGCGGCCCGTTCGACCCGCCGGGCGTCGAGTGGACCCGCGTGTCGCCCCGCCTGGCGACGGCGCGGCTGCTGTCGGCCGGGATCGTCCTCGCGGTGCTCCTCGTCGTCGTGGTGGTGCTGCTCCTCCTGGTCGACCACTGGTGGCCGTGGATCCTCGTGGCGCTGCTCGTCGCGGACGCCGTGTGGACGGTGGTCGTCGTGCCACGGCAGGTCCGCGCCATCGGCTACGCGGAGCGGGACGACGACCTCCTCATCCGCAAGGGCATCATGTTCCGGACGCTCGTCGTCGTCCCGTACGGTCGCATGCAGTACGTCGACGTGCAGGCCGGCCCGTTGGCCCGCAGGCTCCGCATCGCGCAGGTCCAGCTGCACACGGCGTCCGCGTCGACGGACGCGACGATCGACGGTCTGGAGCCCGCCGAGGCGGACCGCCTGCGCGACCGTCTCGCGTCGCGCGGCGAGGCCCGGCTGGCCGGCCTGTGAGCGGGGGCGACGCCCGGGTCGAGGCGGTGCCGCGGCCGGGGGCGGACGAGCTCGAGTGGCACCGGGTGCACCCCGTCACCCCGCTGGTGCGGGGGTGGACCGTCATCGCGGTGCTGCTCGTCGTCGTCGGGCAGCAGGCGCTCAACGGGCTGCCGGAGGGGCAGAACGTGTTCGAGGGGGACCTGTGGTGGCAGGTCCTGCTGGGCGTGCTCGCGATCGGTCTCGTGGGTCTCGGGTACTCGGCGCTCGCGTGGCGCATGACGAGCTACGCGGTCGACGACGAGTCCGTGCACCTGCGCACCGGGGTCCTGTTCCGGCAGCAGCGGCGGGCGCGGCTCGACCGGCTCCAGGCCGTCGACGTGTCCCAGCCTCTCCTCGCCCGGTTCTTCGGCCTGGCGGAGCTCCGGCTCGAGGTCGCCGGGGGCGGCGACTCGGGCGTGAAGCTCGGGTTCCTCAAGGACGCCGACGCGAACCGGCTGCGGGTCGAGCTGCTCGCGCGGGCCGCGGGTCTGCGGGTCGACCACCCGGCGGCGACGGCGCCCCACGGCGTGGGGGCCCCGCACCCGGGCACGACGCCCCCGGGCGCCCCGGACGGGACGCCCCCTGGTGCGTCCCCCGTCGCGGGTGACCACGCGGCCCAGGTGCCCGCCCCGACGCTCGAGGCTCCCGAGCAGCCCGTGACGGCCGTCCAGCCGGGGCGTCTCGTCGCGTCGCTGCTGCGCTCGGGCGCCACGCTGGGTCTGGTCCTCGGCATCCTCGGGATCGTGGGCGTGGTCGTGGGCACGCGCGAGATCGGCATCCTCTTCAGCGCGCTGCCGGCCGTGCTCGGCTTCGGCGGCTACCTCTTCCAGCGGTTCACCGGGGAGTTCGGCTTCCGGTCCGCGATCTCGCCCGACGGGATCCGCCTGCGTCACGGCCTCCTCGAGACGCGCTCGCAGACGATCCCGCCCGGTCGCGTCCAGGCGGTGCGGCTGCTCCAGGGCCCGTTCTGGCGCGGACCGGACTGGTGGCGCGTCGACGTCAACGTCGCCGGGTACGGCCCGAGCGCGGACGGGACCCAGACGAAGAGCGTCCTGCTCCCGGTGGGCACCCGGGACGAGGCGCTCGCGGCGCTGTGGCTCGTGCTGCCGGACCTCGGCACACCGGACCCGCGCGCGCTGCTCGACGAGGGCCTGTCGGGGCGCGACGCGGGCGACTACTTCGTCGTGTCGCCGCGGCGTGCGCGCCTGCTCGACCCGCTGTCGTGGCGGCGCAACGGGTTCAGCGTGACGGACCGCGCGCTCGTGCTGCGCAGCGGTCGGGTGTTCCGCAGCCTCGTCGTCGTGCCGCACGAGCGCACCCAGTCGCTGGCGCTCCAGCAGGGGCCGCTGCAGCGCCGGTTCGACGTCGCGACGTTCGCGGTCCACTCGACCCCGGGCCCGGTCGTCCCGATGGCGCGGCACCTGGACGCGGGCGACGCCGCGCGCCTCCTCGACACGCAGGCCGCCCGTGCGCACGAGGCGCGCGCGCACCAGGGGCCCGAGCTGTGGATGCGTCGCGACGAGGTGCCGCTGGACGCGTCCGCGGACGGGCCGGCCGAGCCCGTGGCGTCGGGCGAGGGGCGGGACGCGTGAGCGGAGCACGCCCGGGCCGCCTCGGCGTCGGGGTGGTCGGCGCGGGCCGGGTCGGGGCGGTCCTGGGGAGCGCGCTGTGCGCCGCGGGGCACGCCGTGGTCGGCGCGAGCGGCATCTCGGAGGCGTCGCGGGACCGGGTGGAGGCGTTGCTCCCAGGCGTGCCCGTCCTGGAGGTGCCCGACGTCGTCGAGCGGGCGGAGCTCGCGCTCCTCGCCGTGCCCGACGACGCGCTGCCGGGCCTCGTCCAGGGCCTCGCCGACGTCGGGGCGTGGCAGCCCGGGCAGATCGTCCTGCACACGTCCGGCCGGTTCGGCGCGCGCGTGCTGGACCCGGCGCGCGCGGCCGGCGCGATCCCGCTCGCGGTCCACCCGGCGATGACGTTCACGGGGACGTCGCTCGACCTGGCCCGGCTGGAGGGCACGACGTTCGCGGTGACGGGCCCGGCGCCGGTCCTGCCGATCGGGCAGGCGCTCGTCGTGGAGCTCGGCGGGGAGCCGGTGGTCGTCGCGGAGGAGTCGCGCGGGCTCTACCACGCGGCTCTCGCCCACGGGGCGAACCATCTCGTGGTGCTCGTCGCGCAGGCGGCACAGGCGCTCGAGGCCGCGGGCGTGGAGCATCCGGGACGAGCCCTCGCCCCGCTGCTGTCCGCCGCGCTCGACGGGGCGACGCGCGCCGCCGACCGTGCCGCGGAGTCCGGCGCCGGGGCCGCCGGGGCCATCTCGGCGCTCACGGGACCGGTGTCGCGCGGGGACGTGGGCACCGTCGTCGAGCACCTCGCGGCCCTGCGCGGCCTGGCGGCGACGAGCGACGCCGAGGACGTGCTCGCCTCGTACGTGGCCCTGGGCGGGGCGGCCGCGCGCCGCGCGCACGCGAGCGGCCGGATCGACGCGGCGGCGGAGCGGGCCGTGCTCGACGCGCTGGACGACGCCGAGGAGGTCGGAGGATGACCGCCGGACCCACGCCGGGACCCGTCGCACCCCGGGTCGCGACGACACGGGACGCGCTGCGGGCGGCGCTGCGCGAGCCCGCCCCGGGCCGTGGTGCGCCGGGCGGGCGCGCGGTGGTCATGACGATGGGGGCGCTGCACGCCGGCCACCTCGAGCTGGTGCGTCGTGCCCGCGCCGCGGTCGGGCCGCGGGGCGAGGTCGTCGTGACGGACTTCGTCAACCCGCTGCAGTTCGGCCCGGGCGAGGACTTCGAGCGGTACCCGCGCGACGTCGCGGGCGACGTCGCGCTCCTCGCGGCGGCGGGCGAGGACGCGCGTGTCGACGTGGTCTTCGCGCCGTCGGTGGACGAGATGTACCCGGGGCTGCGTGCGGGCGCGCCGGTCGTGCGGGTGTCGTCGGGCCGGTTCGGGACGGCGCTGGAGGGCGCGGCGCGGCCCGGGCACTTCGACGGGGTGCTCACGGTCGTGCTCAAGCTGCTGCACCTCGTGCGGCCCGACGTCGCGGTGTTCGGCGAGAAGGACGCCCAGCAGCTCCTCGCGGTGCGCCGCATGGTCGCTGACCTCGACGTCGACGTGGAGGTGCTCGGCGTCCCGACCGTGCGGGAGGCGGACGGACTCGCCCGGTCCTCGCGCAACGCGTACCTCGCACCGGCCGAGCGCGAGCAGGCGCTCGCGCTGAGCCGCGCGCTGCGGGCCGGAGCGGACGCGGCGGCGGCGGGCGCGGGCGCGCTCGAGGTCCTCGCCGCGGCGCGGGGAATCCTCGACGGTGCGTCCGGTGTTGACCCGGATTACCTGGTGCTCGTCGACCCGGCTACCGTGGAGGACCTGGCGCCCGGCGCCGTCGGCCCGGGGCTCCTCCTCGTGGCCGCGCGCGTGGGCACCACCCGACTCATCGACAACACGGCCGTCACCCTCGCGCCCGCGACCCGGGCCGCGGGGGAACCCCCCGCGGGCGGCCGGACCCAGCACCCTGGAGGAACCGCGTGACCGCGCCGACCCCCCGTTCGCGCCCGGCGTCGCTGCAGCGCCCCATGATGATCGGCAAGATCCACCGGGCGACGGTGACGCAGGCCGACCTGCACTACGTCGGGTCGATCACCGTGGACGCCGACCTGCTCGACGCCGCCGACCTCTACCCGGGCCAGCAGGTCGACGTCGTGGACGTGACGAACGGGGCACGCCTGACCACGTACGTCATCCCGGGGGAGCGCGGCGCGGGCCAGGTGTGCATCAACGGTGCCGCCGCGCACCTCGTGAACCCGGGCGACGTCGTCATCCTCATCGCCTACGGCACGCTCTCCGACGAGGACGCGCGCACGTACCTGCCCCACGTCGTGTTCGTCGACGAGCACAACCGCGCCGTCGACCTGTCGGACGAGCCGGGGCTCGTCCCGGACGTGCCCGCGGCCGACGGGCTCGCCCCGAGCGGCGTGTCCTTCGCGTCGGTCCGGGCGGGCGTGCCCGACGCCGCGGCCTCCCGCGGGTGAGCCCCCTCGCCCGCACCCTCGCCGCCCCGGAGCCGGGGTGGACGACCACGGCGGACGCGATCGTCGTCGGCTCCGGCATCGCGGGCCTCACGGCCGCGCTCGAGCTGCGCACCCGCGTCCCTCGGGTGCTGCTCGTGACCAAGGGCGAGCTGTCGTCCGGCTCGACGGTGTGGGCGCAGGGCGGCATCGCCGCCGCGCTGGACCCGGAGGACTCCCCGGAGGCGCACCTCGCGGACACCCTCGTCGCCGGGGTGGGGCTGTGCGACCCGGTGGCCGTCGAGGTGCTCGTCACGGAGGGGCCCGCGCGGGTCCGCGAGCTCGTCGCGCGCGGCGCGAACTTCGACCGGGCGGACAACGGCGACATCGCGCTCACGCGCGAGGGCGGGCACCACGCCGACCGGATCGCGCACGCGGGCGGGGACGCGACGGGCGCGGAGATCTCCCGCGCGCTCGTCGCGCAGCTCGACGCGGTGCGCGCCGACCCCGGCATCGAGGTCGTGGAGAACGCCCTCGTGCTCGACGTCCTGACGACGGCCCCGGGCCCGGACGGGCGGCGTCGGGCGTGCGGCGTCACGCTCCACGTCAAGGGCGAGGGCACGCGCGACGGCGTCGGCGCGGCGCTCGCCCGCGCGGTCGTGCTCGCCACCGGCGGCGTGGGCCAGGTCTTCCGCTCGTCGACGAACCCCCCGCAGGCCACGGGCGACGGGATCGCCGCGGCGCTGCGCGCGGGCGCGGAGCTGGGCGACCTGGAGTTCGTCCAGTTCCACCCCACGGTGCTGTGGCTCGGGCTCGGCGCCAAGGGCCAGCTGCCGCTCATCTCCGAGGCCGTGCGCGGCGAGGGTGCGATCCTCCTCGACACCGACGGGCACCGGTTCATGCCCGCCCAGCACCCGCTCGCCGAGCTCGCGCCCCGCGACGTCGTCGCGCACGCGATCGTGCGGCAGATGACGGCGACCGGCTCGGACCACGTGCTCCTCGACGCCCGCCACCTGGGCGCCGACTTCCTCCGGGCGCGGTTCCCCACGATCACCGAGCGGCTCGCCGAGACGGGGATCGACTGGACGGAGGAGCCCGTGCCCGTCGCGCCCGCGCAGCACTACCACTCGGGCGGCGTCGTCACGGACCTGCACGGGCGCTCGTCGCTCGACGGGCTCTACGCCATCGGCGAGGTCGCCTGCACGGGCGTGCACGGCGCGAACCGGCTCGCGTCCAACTCGCTGCTCGAAGGCCTGGTGTTCGCCCACCGCGCCGCCCGAGAGATCACCGACCGGGTCGCGTTCGGCGACCTCGTGGTCGGCGAGCCCGCCCCGCGCCCCGGCCCCTCCGCGCTCGTCGCCGCCGCCGCACGGTCCCGCATCCAGTCCGTCGCGTCGGCCGGGCCGGGCGTCGTGCGCGACGCCGACGGGCTCGCCACCGCCGCACGCCGCCTCGCCGCGATCCGCACCGACGCGCACGAGGCGAGCGACGTCGTCGCGCAGCCGCAGGCCGCCGAGTGGGAGACCACGAACATCCACCAGGTCGCGTCGGCGCTCACCGCCGCCGCGGCGCTGCGCACGGAGAGCCGCGGCGGCCACTTCCGCACCGACTTCCCCGCGCAGGACCCGGCCTGGGAGCGGCGCGTCGTCGTGTCCCTCGCCGAGGACGGGACCCTCCTGGTGCGCTGACGCGCCGGTGCGCGCCGGTGCGCGCCGGTGCGCGCCTACGCGTGCACCACGCGCGGACCGCCGGCCCTCCGCGCGTGTCCCGACGCCCCGCATGAACGGTTACGGTGGCGACCGTGACCGCACCCGACCGCACCACCCCCGCGACCCGGCCCGACGACGCCCGCGAGCCGTCGCGCGTCGAGCCCGGCCTCGACCCCGCCTGGACGGCGCAGACCGTCGCCCGCGCGCTCGACGAGGACCTCGGCCCCGCGCCGGGCCGCGACGTCACCACGCAGGCGACCGTGCCGACGTCGGGCACCGGCACCGCGCACCTCGTGGCCCGCGCGGACGGCGTCGTCGCCGGACTCGTCGTCGTCGAGGAGGTGACGCGGCAGGTCGCCGACCGGATCGGGCTACCCGCACCCCGCGTCACGTTCCGTGCCCACGACGGCGAGAGCGTCACCCGCGGGGACGTGCTCGCCGAGCTCGACGGCCCCGTCCAGGTCCTGCTCGTCGCGGAACGCACGCTGCTCAACCTCGCCTCGCGCGCGTCCGGCGTCGCGACGGCGACCCGCGCCTGGGCCCGCGAGCTCGCCGGGACCGGCGCGCAGGTCCTCGACACGCGCAAGACGACCCCCGGCCTGCGCGCGCTCGAGAAGTACGCCGTGCGCGCCGGCGGCGGGACCAACAAGCGCATGGGCCTGTACGACGTCGCGATGGTCAAGGACAACCACGTCGTCGCCGCCGGGTCGGTGAGCGCCGCGATCGCAGCCATCCGCACCGCGTTCCCGGACGTGCTCGTCCAGGTCGAGGCCGACACCACCGACCAGGCCCTCGAGGCGCTCGACGCCGGGGCCGACTTCCTCCTGCTCGACAACATGCCCACCCCCGTCCTCGCCGCGACCGTCGCCGCCGTGCGCGCCCGCGAGGGGCACGGCAGGGTGCCCGCGAAGGTCGAGCTGGAGGCGACGGGGAACCTCACGCTCGACCGGGCGCGCGAGGTGGCCGGGACGGGCGTCGACTACCTCTCCGTCGGCGCGCTCACGCACTCCGCGCCGATCCTCGACCTCGCGCTCGACCTCCAGCCCGCCCCGGCGGGGGAGAACCTGGGCCGCGCGGGGTAGTACCCCGGTCGTGGGTGGCGGGCGGGTCCGACGGGCGGCCGTGCCGGGTCTGCCATCCGCGCCGCTCGTTCCTCGCGACGCTCCCGCCAGACCCGCCACGACCCGGCACGGCCGCCCGTCGGACCCTCATGACCCCGGCGCGGGCGTCCGTCGCACCCTCATGACCCGGCGCGGGCGCCCGTCGGACCCTCATGACCCGGCAGGGCGGCCCGCACGACCAGGTCGACGCCACCTCCGGCCGGTGCCCGACGTCGCTGCGCCGCCGCCCCGGAGGTGCGTCCGGCGCGCGTCGGGCCTGGCGCGGGCGTCGGTAGAATCGTCGGGTGACCTCTCCCGCTGCTGCTCCCGACCCTGCCGTGCCCGGACCCGTGCCGGACGCGGTCGACGACCTCCCCGAGCAGATCCAGGTCCGCCGGGAGAAGCGGGAGCGCATCCTGGCGCGTGGTGGCGAGGCGTACCCCGTGGTCGTGCCGCGCACGACGACGATCGCTCAGGTCCGCGCGGCGTACGCGCACCTGCAGACCGGCGAGGAGACGCAGGACGAGGTCGGCGTCGCGGGGCGTGTCGTGTTCCTGCGCAACACGGGCAAGCTGTGCTTCGTCACGTTGCAGGACGGCGAGGGGAACCGCCTGCAGGTCATGCTCAGCCAGGCGGTGGTGGGGGAGGAGTCGCTCGCCTCGTTCAAGGCGGACGTGGACCTCGGCGACCACCTGTTCGCGCACGGTCGTGTCATCAGCTCGCGTCGTGGCGAGCTGAGCATCTTCGCGGATTCCTGGCAGATCGCCGCGAAGGCGCTGCGCCCGCTCCCGGTGCTCCACAAGGAGCTCTCGGAGGAGGCGCGGGTACGCCAGCGCTACGTCGACCTCATCGCCAGGCCGGCAGCGCGGGACACCGTGCGCCTGCGCGCGGCCGTCGTGCGCTCGATCCGTGAGAACTTCTGGGAGCGTGACTTCGTCGAGGTCGAGACCCCGATGCTGCAGACGCGTCCCGAGGGCGCCGCCGCGCGCCAGTTCGAGACGCACATGAATGCGTTCGACATCGACCTGTTCCTGCGCATCGCACCCGAGCTGTTCCTCAAGCGCGCCGCGGTCGGCGGTGTCGAGAAGGTGTTCGAGATCAACCGCAACTTCCGCAACGAGGGCGTGGACTCGACGCACTCGCCGGAGTTCGCGATGCTCGAGGCGTACGAGGCCTACGGTGATTACGACACGATGGCGGTGCTCACCCAGGACCTGGTCCAGCGGGCCGCGCAGGACGCGCTCGGGACGACGCTCGTCACGCTCGCCGACGGCACGGAGTACGACCTCGGCGGTGAATGGACGCAGCTGAAGATGTACGACTCGCTGTCGGACGCGCTGGGCGAGCACATCACGCCGGAGACGTCGCTCGAGACGTTGCTGACGTTCGCGAACAAGAACGACCTCTCCTTCGACCCGAAGAACGTCAACCACGGAAAGCTCGTCGAGGGTCTGTGGGAGCACCTCGTGGGTGATCACCTCGTCGCGCCGACGTTCGTGCGCGACTTCCCGGTCGAGACGTCGCCCCTCACGCGGGACCACCGCAGCGTGCGCGGGCAGGTGGAGAAGTGGGACCTCTACGTGCGCGGCGTCGAGCTCGCGACCGCTTACTCCGAGCTGGTGGACCCGGTCGTGCAGCGCCGGCGCTTCGAGGCGCAGGCGCTGCTCGCGGCGGCGGGCGACGAGGAGGCCATGCGCATCGACGAGGACTTCCTCACGGCGATGGAGTACGCGATGCCGCCGTCGGGCGGGATGGGTCTGGGTATCGACCGCCTGCTCATGGCGCTCACGGGTCTCGGTATCCGCGAGACCATTCTCTTCCCGCTCGTGAAGCCGGTGAACTGAGGAACGAGGACGACATGGATAACTTTCTGCCCGCGCTCGGGGCTCTCGTCCCGTCGGTCGGGGTGGGTCTGCTGTTCTGGGTCGCGATGCGGTATATCGTGCGCGCGGACCGGAACGAACGTACCGCTCTTGCGCGTCTCGACGCCGAGGAGAACGCGACGCGCGGTGCGGAAGGCGCCTCCGTTCCCCGTTCTTCCGGCGTTCCCGGCACCCCGCGGTGACGAATGTCTCGGGTGCGCCCGAGAAAGAAGTCGGCGCGCCGACGGCGGCGACAATTGACGTGGGTTCTTCCGCGCTGGCATCCTGGCCAGGCAATGTCATTCCGGTGAAGCGTGAGGAAACCACAGTGGCCCAGAAAGTCCAGGTAATTCTCGTCGACGACCTCGACGGCGGGGCGGCGGACGAGACGGTGACCTTCGCCCTCGACGGCGTCTCCTACGAGATCGACCTCAGCGCGAAGAACGCGCAAGAGCTGCGCGACGCGTTCGCCAGCTGGGTGGGCAACGCCCGCAAGGTGTCGTCGCGCTCGACGTCCCGCCCGGCACGCCGGGGGCGTTCCTCCGGTGCGGCCGACGCGACGAAGATCCGTGAGTGGGCCCGCGAGAACGGCTTCCAGGTCAACGACCGTGGTCGTATCTCGCAGGAGGTCCAGAAGGCGTACGACGCCGCGCACTGAGCCGCGGCCGACCGGGGCGCCGTCCGACGTGGCTCGGGCGGCGCCCCGTCGTCGTGTCCGGGGGGACGCGCGGGCGAACTAGGCTCGAGGCATGACCGTCGCGACGCGCGCCCTGTGGATCGGCACCTACCCGCACCCCGCGTCGGCGGACCCCGAGGGGGTCTGGCGTGTCGAGCTCGACACGGAGCGGGGGGTGTTCGTCGGAGGGGTGCTGGTCGCGCCGTCGCCGTCGCCGTCGTTCCTGGCCCTCGGACCCTCCGGTGACGGGCCCGGTGCGGAGGGTGGCACGCTGTACGCCGTCGAGGAGGCGGAGCGGGGGACGGTGACGGCCTTCGCCGTCACGCCCGACGGCGGTCTCGCGCCCCGCGGCCCGGCCGTCCCGACGGGTGGTGCGCACCCCTGCCACGTCGTCGCGCGCGCGACCGAGGTGCTCGTCGCGAACTACGGGGACGGGGTCCTCACGGTCGCGTCGGTCGACGGCACGGGCGCTCTCGTCGGGGAGCCGCGCGGGTACGGGCACGCGGGCAGCGGTCCGGACGGGGACCGGCAGGGCGGCCCGCACGCCCACTTCGTCGCGGACGACGGCCGGGACGGGGTGCTCGTCGTCGACCTCGGCACGGACGAGGTCCGCCGCCACGACCCCGGTGCGCCCGCCGGGACTCCGGGGCGCGTCGTCGCGACGCTCCCGCCCGGCACCGGGCCGCGCCATCTCGCCGCGCTCCCCGGCGGCCACCTCGTGGTCGTGGGCGAGCTCGACCCTGCACTGTTCGTGCTGGCCCCGGCCGCGGACGGCACGTACGACGTGGTCGCCCGGTACCCCGCCGCGCACGCCGCGGCCCCTGCGGGAGGGCGCAGCTACCCGTCCCACGTGTCCGTCACCGCGGACGGAGCGCGCGTCGTCGTCGCGGTCCGCGGCGCGGACGTCCTCGCCGTCCACGCGGTCGACGCCGGGCCCCAGGGTGCGCCGCCCGCGCTGCGCCACCTCGCCGACACCCCGGTGGGCGGGGCGTGGCCCCGGCACCACGCCGTCCTGCGCCCGACCGGCGACGGGGAGCCTCTGCACGACCTCGTCGTCGTGGCGAACCAGAACGACGACCCCCTCATCGTCCGTGACGGGGACCCTGTGCCGGGCTCGAACCTCGCCCTCCTGCGCGTGCGGCGCAGCGACGGCCTCGGCGAGGTCCTCGACGTCCTCGCGCTGCCCGCCCCGGCGTGCGTCGTGGAGGCCTGAGCGCCGTGACGTCCGACCGCCCCGGGGCCGACCGCACGGACGACGCGCTGCGCGTCGCGATGCTGTCCGTCCACACGTCGCCCCTCGACCAGCCCGGTACGGGCGACGCGGGCGGCATGAACGTGTACGTCACCGAGCTGGCGCACGCCCTCGCCCGGCACGGCGCGCACGTGGAGATCTTCACGCGCGCGACGTCGTCCGCGCAGCCGCCGGTCGTCGAGGTGGCCGACGGCGTGACCGTGCGGCACGTGGTCGCCGGCCCGTTCGAAGGGCTCGACAAGAACGACCTGCCCGGCCAGCTCTGCGCCTTCACGGCCGGGGTGCTCCGGGCGGAGGCGCGCCGCCACGCCGGGTGGTACGACGTCGTGCACACCCACTACTGGCTGTCCGGTCAGGTGGGCTGGCTCGCCGCCGACCGGTGGGACGTTCCCCTCGTGCACACGATGCACACCCTCGCGCACGTGAAGAACGCGGCCCTGGCGCCCGGCGACGCCCCCGAGCCGCTGGGGCGGATCATCGGGGAGGAGCAGGTCGTCGCGGAGGCGGACGCACTTGTGGCGAGCACGGACGCCGAGGCGTCGGACCTCGTCCGCGACTACGCCGCGGACCCGGAGCGGGTGCACGTCGTGCCGCCGGGCGTCGACCTCGACCTGTTCTCCCCGGGGCTGCCCGACGGCGCGTCCCCGGCCCGGCGGGACGAGGCCCGGCGGGCGTTGCGGGACGAGCTCGGCCTGCCCGCCGACGGCAGGCTCGTGCTGTTCGCGGGACGCGTCCAGCCGCTCAAGGCACCCGACCTGCTCGTCCGCGCCCTCGGCGTGCTCGCCGACCACGACGAGCCGGTCCCCACGCTCGTCGTGCTGGGAGGCCCGAGCGGACGGCCCACCGCGGTCCGCGAGCTCGAGGCGCTGTCCCACCAGCTCGGGGTGAGCGACCGCGTCGTCGTGCGACCGCCCGTGGCGCGCGACCGGCTCGTCGACTACTACCGTGCCGCCGACCTCGTCGCCGTCCCCTCGCACAACGAGACGTTCGGCCTCGTCGCGGCGGAGGCGCAGGCGAGCGGGACGCCCGTCGTGGCGGCCGCCGTCGGTGGGCTCACGACCGTCGTCGTGGACGGTGAGTCCGGGGTCCTCGTGCCCGACCACAACCCGTGGACGTGGGCGCGCACCCTCGCGGACCTCCTCGCCGACGACGACCGTCGCGCCGCGCTCGCGATCGGCGCGCGTCGCGTCAGCGAACGGTTCGGCTGGGACGCCGCCGCGCGCCGCATGCTCGACGTCTACGCCGAGGCGACGAAGGTCCGCGCGGCGCGCTGACCGTCACGCCCTCTGGCGTGTCAGGCGGTGCGTTCGAGCACGAGGACGGGGATGACGCGGTCGGTGCGCTGCTGGTAGTCGGCGTACGGCGGGTAGGCGGCGACGGCGCGCTCCCACCACAGGTCGCGCTCCTCTCCGTGCACCTCGCGCGCCACGTAGTCGTGGCGCGCACCTTCGTCCTGCAGCTCCACCTGGGGGTGGGCGACCACGTTGTGGTACCAGACGGGGTGCTGGGGGGCGCCGCCGAGGGAGGCGACGACGGCGTAGGTGCCGTCGTGCTCCACGCGCATGAGCGGCGTCTTGCGCACGGCGCCGGTGCGCCGTCCCAGGGTCGTGAGGACGACGACGGGCATCCCGTTCAGGGTCGTGCTCCGGGTCCCGCCGGACGCCTCGTAGGACTCGGCCTGCTTGCGCGCCCGGTCGCTCGTGCTCGGTGCGTACTCTCCGTCGATCGGCATGCCCGTCCCAACGGGCCGTGGCCCGTGCCCATTCCCGCGGGACGTTCGTCCCGTGCCCGACGGCGCGGGTCACCACCACGTGGACCGGGATGCCCGTCCACGGCGTGGTGCGGCAGGATGGAACCATGACCTACACCCTCGTGCTGCTCCGCCACGGCGAGAGCGACTGGAACGCGAAGAACCTCTTCACCGGCTGGGTCGACGTGGCGCTGTCCGAGAAGGGCGTCGGCGAGGCGAAGCGCGGCGGGACGCTCCTCACGGAGGCCGGCGTGCTGCCCGACGTCGTGCACACGTCCCTCCTGCGTCGTGCCATCACGACCGCGAACCTCGCGCTCGACGCCGCCGACCGCCACTGGATCCCGGTCAAGCGGTCGTGGCGCCTCAACGAGCGCCACTACGGGGCCCTGCAGGGCAAGAACAAGAAGCAGACGCTGGAGGAGTTCGGCGAGGAGCAGTTCATGCTCTGGCGTCGCTCCTACGACGTCCCGCCGCCCGAGATCGAGCTGGGCTCGGAGTTCTCCCAGGACGCCGACCCGCGCTACGCCGACGCGCCGGTCGTGCGCACGGAGTGCCTCAAGGACGTCCTGGAGCGCGCGCTGCCGTACTGGGACTCGCAGGTCGTGCCCGACCTGACGTCCGGCAAGACCGTGCTCGTCGCCGCCCACGGCAACTCGTTGCGTGCGATCGTCAAGCACCTCGACGGCATCTCGGACGAGGACATCGCGGGCCTCAACATCCCGACGGGCATCCCGCTGCTCTACGAGCTCGACGAGAACCTGAAGCCGGTCACGAAGGGCGGGCGCTACCTCGACCCCGAGGCTGCCGCCGAGGCCGCCGCGGCCGTGGCCAACCAGGGCCGCTGACTCAGGTCACCAGGGCGTGACGACACGAAGGAGGCGCGGATCTCCACGATCCGCGCCTCCTTCGTCGACTCTCCCGGCCAGGCCCGCCACGCCCTCCTGGTGGCGGACGGCGGGCTAGGCCGTCGCGCGGCTTCCGCCCGACGGGACGCCGCGGTCGTCGGCGAAGTCGCCGGTGACGAGGTACGTCACGCGCTTGGCGACGGAGACGCCGTGGTCGCCGAACCGCTCGTAGTAGCGGCCCACGAGCGTCACGTCGATGGTCTCCTGCGGGGTCCCGGACCACGACGGGTCGAGCAGCGCGGTGAACGTGTCCTGGTGGAGCTTGTCCAGCAGGTCGTCGTCGCGCTCGATGTTCGCGGCGACGGTGAGGTCGCGGGTCGTGAGGAGCGTCGTGGTGCGACGCGCGACGCGCACCGCGGCGTCGTTCATCTGCTCGAACGTCTTGTGCACCGCCGGAGCGATCGCCCGGGACGGGTAGCGTCCGCGCGCGACCTGTGCGACGTGTCGGGCGAGGTCGCCCATGCGCTCGAGTGTCGCGCTCATGCGCAGCGCGCTCACGACGACCCGCAGGTCGGTGGCGACGGGCTGCTGCTGCGCGAGGAGGAGGACGCATCGCTCGTCCAGCTCCCGCTCGATCGCGTCGATGGTGTGGTCGGCGGCGATGACCTGCTGCGCGAGCTGCAGGTCGGCCGTGAGCAGCGCCTGGCCGGCGCGACCGATCGCCGACTCGACCAGCCTGCTCATCTCGGCGAGGTCGTCGCCGACCTGCTTGAGCTCGGCCTCGAAGATCTCCCGCATCGCTTCCCTCTCGTCATGACCGGGCCCCCTGGTGCACCGGTCCGTGGACGTGCCGGGCCGCCACGTGCGCCCGATCGCGTCCTGTGCTCCGGTCACCCTCGCAGCCCCGGGGGTCCGTGCGGTGAACGCCAGGGCGCGTCGAGGTGAACTCTTCGCCGGTCGCGGCCCGTACGCGGCGGATCGGCGCGGGACCGCACCGCCACGACCGTACGCTGGGCGTGTGGAAGCTGAGAGCCTCATCGAGGGCACGACGGTGCTGCTCGCCGGGATCGTGGGGGTCGTCGTCGGCGTGGTCGCCGCCGTCGCCTTCCGCCTGAGCGAGCACGCGCAGCGTGCGCGCCCGGCCGAGCCGGCGCGCGAGCTCGACGAAGGTCTCGTCCGCGTCCTCGCGGTGCTGCGGTCCGCAGCGGTCGTGCTCGACGACGAGGGCGACGTCGTGCGCGCGAGCCCGCCCGCGTACGCGCTGGGGGTGGTGCGGGGCGACGCGATCGCGCACGCGGCGATCCGCGACCTCATCGACGCGGTGCGTCGGGACGGGGTGATCCGCGACGAGGAGCTCGAGCTGCCGCGGGGTCCGGTGGGCCGGGGCACGGTGATGCTCCAGGTGCGGGTGGCGCAGGTCGGGCCCGACCACGTGCTCGTGCTCGCGGAGGACCGGACCGAGGCGCGCCGGGTGGAGGCGATCCGCCGCGACTTCGTCGTCAACGTGTCCCACGAGCTGAAGACACCCGTCGGGGCGCTCGCGCTGCTCGCCGAGACCGTGCAGGACGCCGCGGACGACCCGGTGGCCGTGCGCCGCTTCTCCGCGCGCATGCAGTCCGAGGCGACGCGCCTGTCCGCCCTGGTGCAGGAGATCATCGAGCTGTCGCGGCTCCAGGTGGCGGGGGCGCTCCAGGAGGTCACGGTGGTGCCCGTGCGCGGCGTCGTCGAGGAGGCGGTGGACCGTGCGCGCACGCGCGCGCAGGGCAAGGGCATCACGCTGACGACGGGGGGCGAGCTGGACGCCGAGGTGTACGGCGACCACAACCTCCTCGTCACGGCGGTGCGGAACCTGCTCGACAACGCGGTCGCCTACTCGGGGGAGAACACGCGCGTCGGGGTCGGGGTGAGCCGGTCGGGCGAGCTCGTGGAGATCGCGGTCGTGGACCAGGGGATCGGGATCGCGGCCGACGCGCAGGACCGCGTGTTCGAGCGGTTCTACCGCGTGGACCCGGCCCGGTCCCGCGACACGGGCGGGACGGGGCTCGGGCTGAGCATCGTCAAGCACGTGGCGGCCGACCACGGCGGCGACGTGACGATGTGGTCGGAACCAGGGCGGGGGTCGACGTTCACGATCCGCGTGCCCGCGGCCGAGACCGCGCCGGTGGGGCTGGGCGTCGACGACGTCGTCGCCGAGGAGCAGGACGTGCCCGGCGCGACGCCGGGCCACGAGGACGAGATCCGGAACAAGGAGGTAGGCGCGTGACGCGCATCCTGGTGGTGGAGGACGAGGAGTCGTACCGCGACCCGCTGGCGTACCAGCTGCGGCGCGAGGGCTTCGAGGTGGTCGAGGCGGCCACCGGTACCGAGGCGCTCGAGCAGTTCGACACGGTGGGGGCGGACATCGTCCTGCTCGATCTGATGCTCCCGGGGCTCAGCGGGACGGAGGTGTGCCGCGAGCTGCGCCAGCGGGGCGACGTCCCGGTCATCATGCTCACGGCGAAGGACTCCGAGATCGACAAGGTGGTCGGCCTGGAGCTCGGTGCCGACGACTACGTGACGAAGCCGTACTCGTTCCGCGAGCTCCTGGCGCGGGTGCGTGCCGTCTTGCGGCGCAAGGGCGGGGAGAACGGCGTGGAGGTCGTCGAGGACGGCACCCTCGAGGTCGGTCCGGTCCGGATGGACGTCGAGCGGCACACGGTCACGGTGGACGGCGACGTCGTCCCGTTCCCCCTCAAGGAGTTCGAGCTCCTCGAGCTGCTGCTGCGCAACGCGGGCCGGGTCCTGACGCGCGGGCAGCTCATCGACCGTGTGTGGGGGACCGACTACGTGGGCGACACGAAGACCCTCGACGTCCACGTCAAGAGGATCCGCTCGAAGATCGAGCCGGAGCCGGCGTCGCCGCGCTTCCTGCTCACGGTGCGCGGCCTGGGGTACAAGATCGCCGACGGCGTGACCGCGTCCTGAGCGTCCGCGGTCCGTCGCGGCGCCCGGGGCGGGCGCCGCGTCCGGAGCGGGGAAAACGTCTGTGCATTGTTCACCCGTCGTTCATCCGTGCTCGGCGCTCGCGTCACTCGTCGCTCCTACCGTCCTGGATGTCGCCGGCACTCGCCGGCGGTTCGCACAGCTTCGAACAGGATGGATCGACTCGTGAAGCTCAGCCGAATCTCCCGCGCAGGTACCGCGGTCATGGTGGGCGCCCTCGCCCTCACGCTGGCTGCCTGCAGCTCCGACGGCTCGGACGGCAACGACTCCGAGCCGGGCGGCTCCGAGAGCTCGTCGGGGTCCGACCTCGAGAGCCTCAGCGGCGACCTCGCCGGTGCGGGGGCCAGCTCGCAGGAGAACGCCGTCGCCGGCTGGATCGCCGGGTTCGGCGACATCGCCCCGGGCGTGACGGTCACGTACGACGCGGTCGGCTCGGGTGGCGGCCGCGAGCAGTTCATCGCGGGCGCGACGCTGTTCGCCGGGTCGGACGCCGCGCTGGACGAGGAGGAGCTCGCCGCGGCGCAGGAGCGCTGCTTCGGCGGTGACGTCCTCGAGCTCCCGCTCTACATCAGCCCGATCGCGGTCGTCTACAACCTCCCGGACGTCGACGCCGAGAACATCAACATGTCGGCCGAGACGCTCGGCAAGGTCTTCAACGGCGACATCACGTCGTGGGACGACCCGGCGATCGCCGCCGAGAACGAGGGCGTCGAGCTCCCCGCGATCGACATCATCCCGGTCCACCGCTCGGACGAGTCCGGCACGACCGAGAACTTCACCGAGTACCTGGCGGCGGCGTCGAACGGCGCCTGGCCGCACGAGGCCAGCGGTGACTGGCCGGTCGAGGGTGGCCAGTCCGGCGCCCAGACGCAGGGCCTCATCGACACGGTGACGGGCGCCGAGGGCGCGATCGGCTACGCGGACGCCTCGCGTGCCGGTGACCTCGGCACGGTCGCGATCAAGGTCGGCGAGGAGTACGTGCCGTACTCGCCCGAGGCCGCTGCCGCCGTCGTCGACGCGTCGCCGCGCGCCGAGACCGCGACGGACACCCAGCTCGTGGTCGAGCTCGACCGCACGACGACCGAGGCCGGCGCCTACCCGCTCGTCCTCATCTCGTACTCGATCGCCTGCGGCACCTACGACGACCAGGCGGACGCCGACAACGTCAAGGCGTACCTGTCCTACGTCGCCGGCGAGGAGGGCCAGGCCCGTGCGGCCGAGCCCGACGTCGCCGGGTCGGCGCCGATCTCCGAGGACCTCCACGCCGAGGTCCAGGCCGCGCTCGACGGCATCACGGCCCAGGGCTGACGCACCACGCCTCGAGCGGGCGGGAAGGACGGCATCGTCCCTCCCGCCCGCTCGGGCGGCCGGTCGGCAACCTGTCCTCTCGAACGACGGAGCACCAGTGAGCGTCACCAGTCCACCCCGGCAGCGCGGCGAGCAGTCGCCCGTCCGCCCGACCGCCCGGACGTCCGGCATCGGCGGCCGGGTCTTCTCCGGGCTCGCGCACGGCGCGGGCATCCTCATCCTCGTCACGCTCGCGGCGGTCGCGGCCTTCCTCGTCATCGAGGCGTGGCCCGCGCTGACGGCGAGCCCCGAGGAGCTCGCCGAGATCTCGTGGTTCTCCGGTGGTTCCCTCCTCGCCTACATCGGCCCGCTCGTCTTCGGCACGGTGCTGGCGTCGATCCTGGCGCTCCTGCTGGCCGTCCCCGTGTCGGTCGGCATCGCGCTGTTCATCTCGCACTACGCGCCGCGTCGCCTCGCGCAGGGTCTCGGCTACCTGGTGGACCTGCTCGCGGCCGTCCCGTCGGTCGTGTTCGGCCTGTGGGGCGCGCTGTGGCTCGCGCCGATCCTCGACCCGTTCTTCCGGTGGCTGTCGTCGTCGCTGGGCTTCATCCCGATCTTCGAGGGCTACCAGGCGCCGGCGCGCAACATCATGACGGCGGCCGTCGTCCTCGCGGTGATGCTGCTGCCCATCGTCACGGCGGTCTCCCGCGAGGTGTTCCTCCAGACGCCGACGCTCCACGAGGAGGCGTCGCTCGCGCTGGGCGCGACGCGCTGGGAGATGATCCGCCAGGCCGTCATCCCCTTCGGCCGCTCCGGCGTGATCAGCGCCGCGATGCTCGGCCTCGGGCGTGCGCTCGGCGAGACCATGGCGGTGCTCATGGTCATCTCTCCCGGGATGCTCTACTCGTTCTTCCTCCTCAAGCCGGGGCAGCACCAGACGATCGCGGCGAACATCGCGGCACAGTTCCCGGAGGCCTCGGGCCTGTCGGTGAGCGTGCTCATCGCCACCGGTCTCGCGCTGTTCGTCATCACGTTCGCGGTGAACTTCGCCGCCCGGGCGATCGTCGCCCGCCGCAAGGACTTCTCGGGAGCCAACTGATGACCGTCGACACTCCCGTCCAGGAGACGGCCCTCCAGCTCACCGCGACCGGGACGCGCCTGCCCCGCTGGGCTCCCTACGCGTTCGTCGGCGGCTCTCTCGCCGTGGCGTTCGTGGTGCTCCTCGTCGTCGCCGACCCGACGATCGCCGGCGTCCTCGGCCTGGGTGCCGTGCTCTACGCGGTGAGCCTGACCGTCGCGTCCCGCGTCGTCGAGGGCGCCCGGTACGCCACCGACCGCCTCGCGACGACGCTGGTCACCTTCGCGTTCCTGCTCGCCATGATCCCGCTGGTCTCCCTCGCGTGGACGGTCGTCTCCTACGGGATGGAGCGGTTCAGCTGGGAGTTCCTCACCACGGACATGATGGGCGTCTACGGGTCGATGACGAGCGGCGGCGTCTACCACGCGATCGTGGGCACGCTCCTCGTCACGCTCGCGTGCGCCGCCATCTCCGTCCCGCTCGGCATCCTCACGGCGATCTACCTCGTCGAGTACGGGCGCGGCGCCCTGGCACGGGGCATCACGTTCCTCGTCGACGTGATGACGGGCATCCCGTCGATCGTGGCGGGCCTGTTCGCGTTCTCGCTGTTCACGCTGATCCTCGGACCCGCCTACCGTGCCGGGATCATGGGCGCCGTGGCGCTCGCGGTGCTCATGACGCCGGTCGTGATCCGGTCCGTGGAGGAGATGCTGCGGCTCGTGCCGAACGAGCTGCGCGAGGCGTCCCTCGCGCTGGGCGTCCCGAAGTGGCTGACGATCGTCAAGGTCGTCCTCCCGACGGCCATGGCCGGGATCGTCACGGGCGTGATGCTGGCCGTCGCGCGCGTCATCGGCGAGACGGCACCGCTGCTGCTGACCATCGGCCTGGTGAACCAGGTCAACTGGGACCTCTTCGACGGCCGCATGGCGACGCTGCCCGTGTTCGCCTACCGTCAGTGGGCCCAGGGCGGGACCGGCGTCGACCGCGCCTGGGCCGCCGCGCTCACCCTCATCATCATCGTGATGCTCCTCAACCTCGCCGCCCGGCTGGTCAGCCGGTGGTTCTCCCCGAAGAAGGCCCGATGAGCATCGCGACGCCCGCCCGTGGTGGCGGCGACCCCTCGACCCCTCGTCGGCAGTCACCCGCTGCCGTCGGGACCCCGGAAGGACCCCAGGACATGAGCAACCGCATCGACGTCAAGGACCTCAATATCTTCTACGGCGACTTCCTCGCCGTGCAGGACGTCAGCATGACGATCGAGGCGAAGTCGGTGACGGCGTTCATCGGCCCGTCCGGCTGTGGCAAGTCGACGTTCCTGCGCACGCTGAACCGCATGCACGAGGTGATCCCGGGCGCGCGCGTCGAGGGCACCGTCGCGATGGAGGGCGTGGACCTGTACGGGAACGACGTCGACCCGGTCGCCGTGCGCCGTCAGATCGGCATGGTGTTCCAGCGCCCGAACCCGTTCCCGACGATGTCGATCCGGGAGAACGTGCTCGCCGGGGTGAAGCTCAACAACAAGCGGATCTCCCGCAAGGCCGCCGACGAGCTGGTCGAGTCCTCGCTGCGGGGCGCGAACCTGTGGAACGAGGTCAAGGACCGTCTGGACCGTCCCGGCTCCGGGCTCTCGGGCGGTCAGCAGCAGCGCCTGTGCATCGCCCGCGCCATCGCGGTGAAGCCGCAGGTCCTCCTCATGGACGAGCCGTGCTCGGCCCTCGACCCCATCTCGACGCTCGCGATCGAGGACCTCATCGCCGAGCTCAAGGACCAGTACACGATCGTCATCGTCACGCACAACATGCAGCAGGCGGCGCGCGTGAGCGACCGCACCGCGTTCTTCAACATCGCGGGGACGGGCAAGCCGGGTCGTCTCATCGAGATGGACGACACGGCGACGATGTTCTCCTCGCCCTCCCAGCAGGCGACGGAGGACTACATCTCCGGCCGCTTCGGGTGACGCTCCGGCGTGGCCGGTGCCACGCCGCACAGCACGACGGCGCCGCTCCCCTCGCGGGGTGCGGCGCCGTCGTCGTCCGGGGCGGGGCCGGCGTGGACGCCGGTCCCGGTCACGGCACCAGGTGCGCGTACTCCTCGAGCGTGCCGTCGAAGACGGGGAGGGAGAGGCTCTGCTCCTCGCCGGTGCTCACGGCGACCGTGACGGGCAGGACGGCGCCGGGAGCGGCGTCGACCTGGCCGAGCTGGGCGTCGAACCCGTCCTCGGTCCCGAGGTAGACGGTCTCGCCCGAGGCGACGGGCACGGTGAGGCCGGCACCGCCCTCCGGCGTCACCTCGAACTCCACGTCCTGCGACGAGTCGTTCGCGAAGGCGCCGATCAGGGTGCCCGGGTCGCCCTCGGCCGCGGTGACGACCATGAGGTTGAGGCCGCGGACGCCGTCGGCGAGGTCGACACGCAGGCCGTCGGAGGGGGAGTAGGGGCGGTCCGTCTCGATGGGGGAGCACGCCGCGGCGACGGCCACGCTCGCGACGACGACGGGGACGGCCCAGAACCGCGAGGTCCGGGCTGCTCGGGCGGTCGTGGTGCGGGTCACGTGCTCTCCAGGGGCGCGAGGGGACGGGCTTCGGGGCCCAGCCTAGTGCGTCGCGGGGCCTCGGACCGGCCCTCGGGGGCCTCCGGGGGCGGGTCGTGAGCGGGGTCACGTCGGGCCCGGAGAGGGGCGGCGAGGGTGCGGGCCGCCCGGTCCGGTCCGTACCCGGCCGGGCGGGCGCGCGGAGGGGACTTCGCAGAGCGGCGGCAAAGGCCTCTGACCTGCGCAGATACCGCCCTGGAGGGCCGGGGGGCGCAGGTGGGGCAACGGATTTCCACAGTTCCGCGTGGTAAGGTGGGCCTCCGCGAAAGGGGACATCTGAAGATGACGTTCACAGTAGGCGAGACCGTTGTCTACCCGCACCACGGCGCCGCACTGATCGAAGAGATCAAGACGCGTACGATCCGCGGCGAGGACAAGATCTACCTCAAGCTCAAGGTCGCCCAGGGCGACCTGACCATCGAAGTCCCAGCCGAGAACGTCGACCTCGTCGGCGTGCGTGACGTCGTCGGCCAGGAAGGCCTCGACCGCGTCTTCGAGGTCCTGCGTGCACCCTACACGGAGGAGCCGACCAACTGGTCGCGCCGCTACAAGGCGAACCTCGAGAAGCTCGCGTCGGGCGACGTGATCAAGGTGGCGGAGGTCGTGCGCGACCTCTCGCGCCGGGACGCGGACCGCGGGCTCTCCGCCGGGGAGAAGCGGATGCTCTCCAAGGCGCGGCAGATCCTCGTGTCGGAGCTCGCGCTCGCGGAGCACACCGAGGAGGAGAAGGCCGAGGCGATCCTCGACGAGGTCCTCGCGTCCTGACCCCTTCGGGCTCACGACACCACGGGAGGGTGGCCGTCCGCACGGACGGCCACCCTCCCGTCGTCGTGCCCGGTCCCGTCGGCGCGGGTCCGCGGGCCGGTAGCGTGTGGCCGTGCCGACTCTCGCCGTCCTCACCGCCGCCGGATCCGGGACCCGCCTCGGGCTGGACGTCCCCAAGGCGCTCGCCGAGCTCGACGGTCTCCCGCTCGTGGTGCACGCCGCCCGGCGGCTGTGCGCCTCCGGCGTCGTCGACCTCGTGGTCGTGACGTCCCCGCCGGGGGTGGAGGCGCACGTGACGGCACTGCTCGCCGCCGACCCGGGGGTCGACCGGCCGGTCCGGGTCGTCACCGGGGCCGGCACGCGTCAGGCGTCGGTCGCGGCCGGTCTCGCGTCGGGCCTCGCGGACCACCTCGTGGCCGACGGGACCCTGCCCGGTCCCGTCGACGTCGTCCTCGTGCACGACGCCGCGCGCCCCCTCGCGCCGCCGTCCCTCGTGGAGCGCGTGGTGCGGGCCGTGCGGGCGGGGCACGGCGCCGTCGTGCCGGGACTTCCCGTGACGGACACGATCAAGCGCGTCGCGCCCCCCGCGCCCGACGACCCGACCGCCGGAGGGTCGGCCGGGGCGCCGGCCGTGGAGCCGGTCGTGGCGACGGTCGACCGGTCGGTGCTGCGAGCGGTCCAGACCCCGCAGGGCTTCGACCGTGCCCTCCTCGAGCGTGCGCACGCCGCGGCGGCGCACCGCTCGGACGACGAGGCGGTCGCCGCGACCGACGACGCGGGCCTCGTCGAGGACCTCGGCCACCCGGTCCACGTGGTCGCCGGGGACGCCGCCGCCGCCAAGATCACCACCCGCCGCGACCTCGTCGTCGCGGGCCTCACCCTGGAGGAGCCACGATGACGGACCTGCCGAGCGCCGGCGCGGCGCTGCCGCGCACAGGGGTGGGTGTGGACGTGCACGCGTTCGCCCCGGAGGGCGAGGAGCGCGCGCTGTGGCTCGGCGGCCTGCACTGGCCGGGGGAGCGCGGCCTGGCCGGGCACTCGGACGCCGACGTCGCGGCGCACGCGGCCGCCGACGCCCTGTTCTCCGCGAGCGGGCTCGGCGACCTCGGGTCGAACTTCGGGACGAGCGCGCCGGAGTGGGCGGGCGCGAGCGGGGCGAGCCTGCTCGCGGAGGCCGCGCGCCGCGTCCGGGCGGCGGGGTTCGAGATCGGGAACGTCGCGGTCCAGGTGATCGGGAACCGGCCGCGCGTCGGGTCCCGGCGCGCGGAGGCCGAGTCGGCGCTGAGCGCGGCGGCAGGTGCGCCGGTGACCCTCACCGCCACGACGACGGACGGCCTCGGCCTGACGGGCCGTGGCGAGGGCGTCGCCGCCGTCGCGACGGCGCTGGTCGTCGCGGTCAGCCCGCAGGGCGGACCGCGGGCTCGACGACCGCGCTCGCGAGGACGTCGGCCGCCTGCGCCGCCCCCTCCTCGTCGTCGACCGCCGCGGAGGCCGTCAGGTGCACGACCCAGGCGTCGTCGCCGACCGACGACCCGACGAGCACGATCTCCTGCGCGACGGGCTCCCCGTCGACGTCGACCGTCCCGGAGAGGCGGTACGCGGGGACGTCGCCGACGGTCGTGGGCCCCTGCCCGGCCGCGTCCGGGGTCCAGCCACCGAGCCCGTCGAGGTAGTCCAGGGTGTCCGCGGCCTCGTCCTCGAGCGAGGCGGTCGTCGGCTCGCCCGTGACAGACACGTTCGCGCGGAACGCCGAGGAGGAGTCCTCCTCCGCGGCGGCGCGGACGAACGACGTGCCGTCCTGCGTGCCGGGCGACCAGCCTGCCGGCACGGTGATCGTCACCGGGACGCCCGGGACGTCGTACGCCTCCGGCGTCGCGGGGTCGTCCGTGGTCGTCCCCGTCGCGCACCCGGCGGTGGCGAGCACCCCGAGGAGGGCGGTCGCGGCCGCGGCGCGGGTCGCGGAGGTCGTCCGGGGTGGGAGGCGCACGGGGCTCCGTTCGTCGTCGGTGGCCTGGTGAACGGGCGGGACGCGTCGCCCCGACCGGGGTGCGCGCCCCGAGTGCCGGGCGCGTCGGTGCCCCCTAGTATCGCTGTGAGCGCACCGATGTGTTTGACTTTCCCAGAGCACGACACATGGGATGAATCGCACATGAACCGAATGTCCGTCGAGGAACGCCGGGCCCAGCTCGTGGACGCCGCGATGACCATCGCGGTCCGCGAGGGGGTCGAGGCGGTCACGATCCGGGGGGTCGCCGCCGAGGCGGGCGTCTCGCTCGGGGTGGTCCACTACTGCTTCGAGGACAAGGACGAGCTGCTCCAGGCGATGGGCAACAGCCTGGCGCTCGTCGCGTCGGAGCCGGTCCGCGCCGCGCTCGACGTCGAGGGGGACGTCGTCGAGCTCGCGCACGCCGCGGCCGACGGGCTGTGGACCGGGCTGACGCCGCGCCGGCACATGCGGCTCCTCACGTTCGAGTTCGCGACCGCCGGGGTGCGCAGCCGGGCGCTGCGGTCCGTCGCGCACACCCACCTCGAGCAGACGTGGGCGATGACGCGCGGCTTCCTCGAGGGCGTCGCGGAGCGCGGGGACGTCACCTACACGACCGACATCGCGTTCCTGTCGCGCATCGTCGCGGGCTACATCGACGGGATCGAGATCGCGTGGCTCGTGGAGCAGGACGACGAGACCGCGATCCGCAGCTTCCACGCCCTGGCCGAGTACGTGCTGTCGCTCATGGTCCGTGCCGACGGCACACCGGTCCGGCCGGACGGTCCCGCACCCCTGCCCTGACCCGGGCGGACGCCCGGCGGGCCGACGGCCCCGGCGGGGGACAGGACGGGGTCCGAGGTCAGCGCGCCTCGGGCCCCGGCGCCGTCCCGAGCACGCGGTCCACGTAGTCGTTCGCGAACACGCCCTGCGGGTCGACCGCGTCGCGGACCGCGACGAACGCGTCGAACCGCGGGTAGAGCTCGCGCAGGCGGGCGGCGTCGAGGCCGTGGAGCTTGCCCCAGTGGGGGCGGCCGCCGACCTCCGCGACGATCGCCTCGACCGCGTCGAAGTAGCGCCGGTGGTCGAGCCGCGCGTACTGGTGCACGGCGACGTACGCGGTGGGGCGCCCGTGCGCGGTCGACAGCCACACGTCGTCGGCGGCGGCGAAGCGCACCTCGACGGGGAACGGGACGTGCTCGCCCGACGTCTCGAGCCAGGCGTCGATCGCGGTGAGCACGTCGACGAGGTGCTCGCGGGGCACCGCGTACTCCATCTCGCGGAACCGCACGCGCCGGGACGTGACGAACACCTGGTGCGACGGCGCGACGTACGTGCGCGGCGCGAGGGCGCGGGCGGAGACGGCGTTGAGGCGGGGCGTGGCGCGGGGCACCGCGGTGGCGATGCGGTTGACGAGCTCGAACGCGCCGTTCGACAGGAGCTCCTCGTCGAGCCACGTGCGGGCGCGTGCGACGGCGCCCGGCCCGGCGGTGCGCAGCCGGTCGAGCTCCGCGGCCTCCTCGTCGGGCGTCAGGCGGTTGTTCCGCTTCGTCAGGGCGCGGCGCGTGTGCGGGAACCAGTAGAACTCGACGTGGTCGTTGCCCCCGACGAGCCCGTCGGGGTCGTCGTCCGCGGCGGCGAGGCCGTCGAGGACGCGGTCGAGGGGCCACGGCTCCTCCTGGGCGCGCAGGAGGAACGCCGGCACGACCTCCAGCGTCACGGCGGACAGCACGCCCGTCGTGCCGAGCCCCAGCCGGCTCGCCTCGAACAGGTCCGGGTCCTGCGTCGGTGAGGCCTCGCGCACCTGCCCGTCCGCGCCGACGACGCGCACGCCGCGCACCTGCGTCGCGAGACCGCCGAGCCGTGCCCCCGTGCCGTGCGTCCCGGTGGAGATCGCGCCGGCGACGGACTGCCGGTCGATGTCCCCGAGGTTGCGCATCGCCAGCCCGGCCGCGTCGAGCGCCGCGTTGAGCCGGTGGAGGCGGATCCCGGCGCCGACGGTGACGTGCAGGGCGTCGCCCTCGCGGCCGATCCGCTCGACGAGGCTCACCCGGTCGAGGTCGAGCAGGAGCCCGTCGGTGACGGCCGCCGGGGTGAACGAGTGCCCGGCGCCGACCGCGCGCACGCGCAGGCCGTCTCCCGCGGCGCGGGCGACGTGCGCGGCGAGGTCCGCCTCGTCGTGCGGGCTGGCCCGACGGCGCGGCGTCGCCGTCGCGGTGCGGGCCCAGTTGGTCCAGGGGAGGGTGGCGTCGCTGCTCACAGCCCGTACCCTCTCACGCGCCGGCGGCCCGGTGCCGTACGTTTCTCCCATGGTGGTGGGCGGTGTGCTGCGCGCGGAGGGGGGCCGCGCGGACGGCGCGGACGGCGGCGCGCAGGACCCGACCGGGCGGGGCGTCCCCGCGTCGCTGCTGGACCGCCTCGCGCGGGCGACGGAGCGGCTCGACGGGCCGCTCGCCGTCGTCGACCTCGACCGGTTCGACGCGAACGCCGACGAGCTCCTCGCGCGGTCGGGAGGCGTACCCGTGCGGCTCGCCTCGAAGTCCGTGCGCGCGCGTGCCCTCGCCGACCGCGCGCTCCGCCGCGGGTTCCGCGGCGTCATGGCGTTCTCCCTGCGCGAGGCGCTGTGGCTCGTCGAGCACGGCGTGCGCGACGTGCTCGTGGCGTACCCGACCGTCGACCGCGGGGCCCTCGCCGCGCTGGCCCGCGACGAGGTCGCGCGCCGCGAGACCACCCTCATGGTGGACGACGCCGCGCACCTCGCCCTCGTGCGGGACGCGCTCGCCACCGCGGGTCACGACGACGGCAGGGCACCCGTCCGGCTGTGCCTCGACGTCGACGCGTCGCTGCGCGTCGCGCTCGGCCCCCTGGGCGTCCACCTCGGTACGCGCCGCTCGCCCGTGCACACCCCGCGCGACGCCGCCGCCCTGGCCGCCCGGGTCGCGGCCGAGCCCGGGACGCACCTGCGGGGCGTGATGTTCTACGAGGCGCAGGTCGCCGGGCTGCCCGACACGAGCCCGATGGTCCGGCTCGTCAAGCGAGCCTCCGTCGCGGACCTCGCCACGCGGCGGGGCGAGGTCGTGGAGGCGGTGCGCGGCGCCGTCGGGCACGACCTCGAGCTCGTGAACTCCGGCGGGACGGGATCGCTCGAGACGTCCTCCGCGGACCCCGTCGTCACGGAGGTGACCGCGGGGTCCGGGCTGTTCGTCCCCGGCCTCTTCGACGCCTACCGCGCGTTCCGGCCGCGCCCGTCGGCCTTCTTCGGGCTCGACGTCGTGCGTGTCCCCGCACCGGGGTGGGCGACGGCGTTCAGCGGCGGGTACGTCGCGTCCGGGCCGGCGTCGTCCACGCGCCTGCCCGTCGTCGCGACGCCCGGCTGGTCCCTCACCGGCCGCGAGGGGGCGGGCGAGGTGCAGACCCCGCTGCGCCGCACCGGGCGGCGCGCCGCCGAGCTCGACGTGGGCGACCGCGTGTGGTTCCGCCACGCGAAGGCGGGGGAGATGATGGAGCGCTTCGACGAGGTGCACCTCGTCCGCGGCGACGAGGTCGTCGACGTCGTCCCCACGTACCGGGGCGAGGGCCGCGCGTTCGGCTGACCCGGACCGGACGGGTTCCGCCCGGGACGAGCCCTCCCGGTACCCTTGCGGACGTGACCCTTCGCCTGTTCGACACCGCCACGCGGGACGTGCGCGACTTCGTCCCCCGGACGCCGGGCGAGGTTGGCATCTACCTGTGCGGCGCGACCGTCCAGGCGGCACCCCACATCGGTCACATGCGCTCCGCCGTCGCGTTCGACGTCCTCGTGCGCTGGCTGCGCCGCAGCGGGTCCCGCGTCACCCTCATCCGCAACGTCACGGACGTCGACGACAAGATCCTCGCCAAGTCGGCCTCGGCCGGCGAGCCCTGGTGGGCGTGGGCCGCGACGTACGAGCGCGCGTTCAGCGCCGCGTACGACGCGCTCGGCGTCCTGCCCCCGACGTACGAGCCGCGCGCGACCGGGCACGTCACCGACATGGTGGGACTCATGGAGCGCCTCGTGGAGCGCGGGCACGCGTACACGACCGGCCCCGGCGACGTCTGGTTCGACGTGCGCTCCTGGCCCGAGTACGGCTCCCTCACCAACCAGCGCCTCGAGGACCTCAACCCCGTCCCCGACGACGTGCCCGCCGACGCGCGGGAGGCCGCCGCCAAGCGCGACCCGCGCGACTTCGCGCTGTGGAAGGCGCCGAAGCCCGACGAGCCCGCGACCGCGTCCTGGGACACGCCGTTCGGCCGGGGGCGGCCGGGCTGGCACCTCGAGTGCTCCGCCATGGCACGCCGCTACCTCGGCGACACGTTCGACATCCACGGCGGCGGGCTGGACCTGCGCTTCCCGCACCACGAGAACGAGCAGGCGCAGTCGCACGCCGCAGGGTACGGGTTCGCCCGGCACTGGCTGCACAGCGCCTGGGTGACGCAGGGCGGCGCGAAGATGAGCAAGTCGCTCGGCAACGGCCTGCTCGTGCGCGAGGTCCTCGCCACGACCAAGCCCGTCGTCCTGCGCTACGCGCTCGCGTCCGTCCAGTACCGGTCGATGCTCGAGTGGACGCCCGCCACAGTCACCGAGGCGCAGACCACGTGGGAACGGCTGTCCGGCTTCGTCGAGCGCGCCACCGAACGGGTCGGGGAGGTTGACGTCGACGACGTCGAGCTGCCCACCGCGTTCGTCGCCGCCATGGACGACGACCTCAACGTGCCCGCGGCGCTCGCGGTGGTGCACGAGCACCTGCGCGCCGGGAACTCCGCGCTCGCGGACCGTACCGCCGCGGCGGACGTCGTCGCGCGGCACCACCTCGTCGCGCTGCGGGCGATGCTCGACGTGCTCGGCCTCGACCCGGGCGACCCGCGCTGGGCCGACTCCGGGGACTCGCGCTACGCGGCGGCGCTCGACGCGGTCGTCGCCGCCGAGCTCGCGGCCCGTGCCGAGGCCCGCGCCGCACGCGACTTCGCCACCGCGGACGCGATCCGCGACCGGCTCGTCGCGGCGGGCGTCGTCGTCGAGGACTCCGCGGACGGCGCGCGGTGGAGCCTCGCCTGACGGAGCATGGCCTGAGGCGTCCCGACGCCAGCGGCACGGCACGCGGTGCCGCTGCCGCCCCCGACCGACCTGACCGACCGACACGACACGACGGGTAGACCCATGGCTGGCAACTCACAACGACGCGGCGCGACCCGCAAGGCCGGGAGCAAGAAGGGCGCGACCGTCGGCTCCGGCGGCCAGCGCCGCAAGGGCCTGGAGGGGCGCGGGCCCACGCCGAAGGCCGAGGACCGCGTGTACCACGCGGCCCACAAGCGCAAGGCCGCGGCCGAGAAGAAGGCCGCCGGCCAGCGACCGGGCGCCGCGCGCACCGGGCGTGCGGGCACGTCCGGGCCGAAGGGCCGCGGTTCCGCGCAGGAGATCGTCGCGGGGCGCAACTCCGTGCTCGAGGCGCTGCGCGCCCGCATCCCCGTGGAGGCGGTCTACCTGTTCTCCCGGCTCGACGCGGACGACCGCACGCGGGAGATCCTCGACATCGTCTCCGGGCGCGGCTACGACCTCCTCGAGGTGGGCAAGCCCGAGCTCGACCGGATCACCGACGGCGCCGTCCACCAGGGCGTCGCGCTCAAGGTGCCGCCGTACGAGTACGCCGACGTGGACGACCTGCTCGACGCCGCCGCCGCGAGCGACCGCCCGCCGCTCGTCGTCGCGCTCGACGGCGTGACCGACCCCCGCAACCTCGGGGCGGTGCTCCGCTCGGCGGGCGCGTTCGGCGCGCACGGCGTGCTCGTCCCCGAGCGCCGGGCCGCGGGCGTCACGGCGTCGGCGTGGAAGGTCTCCGCCGGCGCCGCCGCGCGCGTGCCCGTCGCCCGCGCGACGAACCTCGTGCGCGCGCTCGGCGAGCTGAAGAAGGCCGGCTGCTTCGTCGTCGGGCTCGACGCGGGCGGGGACACCGCGATCGGCGACCTCCAGCTCGCGACCGAGCCGCTCGTCCTCGTCGCCGGGTCCGAGGGCAAGGGCCTGTCGCGGCTCGTGCGCGAGGCGTGCGACGTCGTCGCGTCCATCCCCATCGGCTCCGACACCGAGTCGCTCAACGCCGCCGTCGCCACCGGGATCTCGCTGTACGAGATCGCCCGCCTGCGCGCCACCGACGTCTGACCCTGCCGACCTGTCAGCACCCCCTCGGCCTCCGGGTCGACGGGGTGCTGACACGTGCGGGACGGCGACGCGTCAGCCGAAGAGCTCCGGGTCCTTCTCGCCCGGCGCGAGCCCCAGGACCGACTTCTCGTCGGGGCGGTGCCGCAGCACGTTCTCCACGTACGACCGCGTCGCCTCCGGCATCGGCACGTCGCGCCCGGCCTGCTCGGAGACGTACCACCGGTGGTCGAGGATCTCGTGGAACAGCTGCGCGGGCTCCAGCTTGCGGCGCAGGTTCCGGGGCACGGCCTGGATCGTCGGCTCGAACACCCCGCTGAGCCAGTCGTGCGCGACGAACTCCTCGTCGTCGTTCTGCCGGTCCGCCGCCGCCCGGAACGAGTCCAGGTCGTTGAGGAGGCGCCTGGCCTGGTTCTCCTGCACGTCCAGGCCCGTGAGCCGCAGCAGACGTCGCGAGTGGTGTCCGGCGTCCACGACCTTCGGCTGGATCTGGACCGACGTGCCCCCGATGTCCGTGGTGATGGCGAGCTCGCCGACGTCGAACCCCAGGCTGTTCAGACGCTCGATCCGCGCCGCGACCCGCCACCGCTCGTCCGCGTCGAACGACTCCGAGAACGTCAGCGCCTCCCACAGCTCCGTGTACCGCGCGACGAGCGCGTCGCCGATCGCGACCTCGTCGACGTCCTCGTCCAGCAGCTCGCCCGCCGCCAGGTCCATGAGCTCGCCGATGATGTTGGTCCGGGCGAGGTCGACGTCGTACGACCGCTGACCCGGCGACAGCTCCCGGTGCAGGTCGCCGGTCTCCGCGTCGACGAGGTAGGCCGCGAAGGTCTCCGCGTCGCGCCGGAACAACGTGTTCGACAACGACACGTCGCCCCAGTAGAAGCCGACGAGGTGCAGCCGCACGAGCAGCACGGCGAGCGCGTCGATGAGCCGCGTGGCCGTGTCGGGGCGCAGCGCCTGGCTGTACAGCGCACGGTAGGGGAGGGAGAACTGCAGGTGCTCCGTGATGAGCACGGCCTCCAGGGGCTCGCCCTGCGGGTCCGTGCGGCCCGTGATCACCCCCACCGGGACGACGCTCGGCACCTCCAGCCGCCGGAGCTGGCGCAGCAGCTCGTACTCGCGGTACGCGACGCTCTCGCCGATCTCCTTGATCGCGATGACGCGTCCCGACAGCCGCACGAACCGCACGATGTGCCGGGAGATGCCTCGCGGCAGCGCGGCGAGCGTCTCCGCCGGCCAGTCCTCCAGGGGGACGTCCCAGGGGAGGTCGAGGAGCGCAGGGTCGGGGGCCGACGCCGTGATCTGCAGGTTGTGGACCGTCACCGCTTCATTGTCCACGGTCCGGGGACACCGACGCCCGCCGGCCTCGGGGAGAGGCCGGCGGGCGCGGGGCGAACCGTCCCTGGCCGGGCGGCCCGGTGCCGGGTCAGTCGCAGGTGAGCGCGTCGTGCTCGACCTCGACGGTCGAGGTGACGCTCTCGCCGTCGACCGTGCCGGTCGCCGTCACCGTCACCGTGCCGTCTTCGACGGACGCGGACCGCACGGCGAAGGCCTGGTACGCGCTCGCGCCCGGCGCGACGTCCGCGACGTCACGCGTGCCGTACGGCGTCGCGAGGGTGATGTCGACGGGCGACTCCTCCCCGTTCGTCGCGCGGACGGCGACGTAGGCGCGGTCGGCGAGGCACTGCGACCGGGCGTCCACGTCGAGGTCGAGCCCGGGCTGGCCGCCGCTCGGCGTGCCGAAGACCTCGAGCTCGTAGAGGGAGAAGCCCCACTGCGTCGCCCGCTCCGTGGCGTACAGGCGCACGTGTCGACCCGTGCCGGTGACGGCGAGGTCGTCGAAGCCGCCGTTCCCGTCGGTGACGGTGTGCACCGTGGTCCAGGTCTTGCCGTCGGGCGAGGTCTGGATCTCGTACCCGGACCCGTAGGCGGTCTCCCAGTCGATCACGACGCGGTCGAGGTCGTAGCTCGCGCCGAGGTCGACGGCGATCCACTCCGGGTCGCTCCACGCGCTGCTCCAGCGCGTGCCGGCGTTGCCGTCCACGGCCATCTCGGGCTCGTGGCCGGGCTCGTCGATGCTCGACGCCGTCACCGGCCGAACGAGGGCGAGGGAGTCCTCGTCCTCGTTCCCGCCGCCGTCGTCGGTCGTGTAGCAGCGCAGGTACTGGTAGGACTCCGCGGACGTCTCGAACGACGGCGCCCAGTCCCACTCGTAGGTGTAGTACTGCACGTACGGCTCGGCCGCGGCGAAGATCGCCGGGAGGTCCATGTCACCGTTGCCGAGGGCGACCTGGCGCATGTCGCCGGGCGCGTCGATGTTCACGGCGTCCTTGACGTGGAGGAGCTCGATGCGGTCGCCGTGCTCCTCGATCCACGCCGGGACGTCGATCCCGGCGTCGGCGGCCCAGCCGACGTCGAGCTGGAACGTCACGTAGCGCGGGTCGGTGTTCGCCTCGATGACCTCCCACGCGCTGACCATCTCGCCCGTCTCGGGGTGCGGGTAGCGCGTCGTGAACTCGCTCTGGTGGTTGTGCAGCGCGATCTTGTCGATGCCGTTCTCGTGCGCGTACCGGCCGAGTCGGTCGACGTGCTCCGCGGTGGCGAGCGCCTCCTCGTACGTGCCGTAGCCACCGCCCATCCCGCCGGTGCCGATGTAGTCCTGGCCCAGCGCGACGGCGTAGGCGACGGTCGCGGGCCACGAGTCCCAGCTCGTGCTGCCGTGGCTCGACGACACCTCGAGACCGTGCGAGTCGAGGATCGCGGCGTAGTCCTCGACGGGCATCGAGTAGGGCTGGTCGTACGGCTCGACGTGGGTGAACCCGGCGGCGGCGACCTCGCCGAGGACGCGGTCGAGCGTCTCGGGCGACGGCGTGCCGGAGCCGATCTCGCCGACGTGCGTGTAGAGCTGGATGGAGATCTTCGAGTCGGGGAGGCCGTCGCCCTCCTCGCAGGTCGCGGCGGAGGCGGAGGTCGTGGCGGCGGTCGTGGTGGCGGTCGGTGGGGGAGCGGAGGTGGTGGATGGTGTCGCGAGGGCGGGCGCCGCGGCGAGCGTGCCCGCGAGGAGCGCACCGCCCGTCAGTGCCGTGCCGACGCGTCGGGCGCGTGCTGATGCGTGCGCGATCTGCATGTGACTCCAATTGACAACGCTGTCTACTTGGGTTGACGAGCATGCGACTTCTGATGCCGCGGATGCAAAAGCAGTCTCGTGGTGCTCCACGGACGTGTCAAGGACCCGACCCTGCGGTGCCGAACCCGGGGTTGTGCGGCACGATCGCCCGATCGTGCCGAGCAAGCCGGGGTTCGGGGGTGTGCAGCCCGGGAACGCCGCAGGGCGGGCCCGACCCGGAGGTCGGACCCGCCCTGTCGGAGCGGTGCGGGGATCAGCCGAGGCGCTTGCCCGTCGCGTAGGAGAAGACGTGCGAGTGGCCCGGGCGGATCGTCACGTAGATGCGCTCGCCCTTGGCGGGCACGTTGCGCGGGTCGACGCGGACGATGACCTGGTTCTCGCCGGCGCCCGAGGTGACGTGCGCGTCGAGGGCGCGCGGGCCCACGAGCGTGCCGTACACGAATGCGTCGGAGCCGAGCTCCTCGACGATGTTCACCTCGACCGGGAACGACGCCTCGTTGGCCTGCGACACGACGTCGAGGGCCTCGGGGCGGAAGCCGAGCGTGACGTGGTTCTTGTCGGCCTCGGTGAGCTGGCCCGTGATGTCGCGCTCGAGCCCGACGCGCGCCTCGCCGATCTTGGCGTAGCCGTTCTCGACCTCGAACTGCGCGAGGTTCATGGCCGGGGAGCCGATGAAGCCGGCGACGAAGACGTTGGCCGGGGTGTCGTACATCTCGCGCGGCGTGCCGACCTGCTGCAGGAGGCCGTCCTTGAGGACCGCGATGCGGTCACCCATCGTGAGGGCCTCGGTCTGGTCGTGCGTGACGTAGACCGTCGTGACGCCGAGGCGGCGCTGGAGCGACGCGATCTGCGTACGGGTCTGGACGCGGAGCTTGGCGTCGAGGTTCGACAGCGGCTCGTCCATGAGGAACACCTGCGGCTGGCGCACGATCGCGCGGCCCATGGCGACGCGCTGGCGCTGACCGCCGGAGAGCGCCTTCGGCTTGCGGTCGAGGTACTCCGTGAGGTCGAGGATCTTCGCGGCCTCCTCGACACGCTGGCGGATGTCCGCCTTCGGCGTGCCGGCGATCTTCAGCGCGAAGCCCATGTTGTCCGCGACGGACATGTGCGGGTAGAGCGCGTAGTTCTGGAAGACCATCGCGATGTCGCGGTCCTTCGGCTGGACGTCCGTGACGTCGCGGTCGCCGATGTAGATGTGTCCGCCGTTGACGTCCTCGAGGCCCGCGAGCATGCGGAGCGACGTCGACTTGCCGCAGCCCGAGGGGCCGACGAGCACGAGGAACTCGCCGTCCTCGATGTGCAGGTTGAGCTGGTCCACAGCGGGACGCTCGGTCCCGGGGTAGAGCCGGGTCGCGTGGTCGTAGGTGACCGTAGCCATGACTGGTACATCCCTCCACCGGCAGGTACGTGCCGGACGATCCGTTGTGCAGTGACGTGTCCTGTCGACGTTGCTCAGGCCTCGATGGTGGTCGAGCGTGTCTTCGACGACACAGAAGAAGTCGGGCCCCCGGGCGTGAACGGACGGGGTCCCGACGTCATCGTGCAGCCGATCCTACCCCTGCGGTGTGAGTGCTCCGTCACACCGGAGGTCACGATCCGGTCGCGGTCTCCTCCAGGGCGCGGGCGAGCTCGTCGAGCGCGGCGGCGAGCTCGTCGACGTCGGCCACGCGCCGCGCCGCGAGCGTCTTGCCGGGTCCGACCTTGATCCCGAGGTCCTGCTCGCCCAGCACCGAGAACACCGTCTCGTCGGTCGTGTCGTCGCCCGCGTAGAGGATCCGGGCGGGCTGCCCCGGCATCCCCACCTCCTGCGCGACGGCGGCCCGCAGCCGGTCCGCGGCCTCGCCCTTGGACGTCTCCAGGACGGCGATCTCGACGACGTCCTTGCCGTGCATCGCGTGCAGCCCGAGGTGCTGCGCCACGGCGTCCGCGGCGGAGATCGCGGCCCGGGTGTCGTCGGGGGAGGCGAGGCGCGTGTGCAGGACGGCGGCGCTCGGCTTGTCCTGCACCCACGCGCCCTCGCGCCCGGCGACGGCGTCCGCGAGCCCCGCCCGCAGCGCGCCGAGCGCGCGCTCCTGGTCGGCCGCGAGCCGCAGCGGGACGGCGTCGACGCCGTCGGCGGTCACCCGCCCGGTCTCGGCGCCGTGGCTGCCCACGAGGAACGCGCCGACCGGCGGCGCCCCGCACGCCGCGAGGTCGCTGAGGTTGCGGCCCGAGACGAGGGCGAGGCACGTCGTCGTCCCGCGGACCGCGGCGGCGAGACGGTCCACGGCGGCCCGGGCGGCGGGAGCCATGCGTGCCGCGAGCGGGTCGTCGACGAGCGGGGCGAGCGTGCCGTCGAAGTCGAGCGCGACGAGCCGGGGCCCGGGGCCCTCGGCGAACGCGCGGACGGCGGCCGCGAGGTCGGGCGCGCTCACGCGTCGCCCCCCGGCGCGGTGACCCGGCCCACGGGGCGCGGGACGCGCGACGGCATCGCGGTGAGGACGCCGAGGAACGACTCGGACCACTTCGCGACGTCGTCGGACAGGACGCGGCGCCGCAGCCGGCGCATGCGCTTGCGCTGCTCACGGTGGTCCATGTGCGCGGCGGCGACGATGATGTCCTTCATCCCGTCGATGTCGTGCGGGTTGACGAGCAGGGCGCCGGACGCGAGCTCGTCGGCCGCGCCGGTGAACTCCGACAGCACGAGCACGCCGCGGTCGTCCGAGCGCGCGGCCACGTACTCCTTCGCGACGAGGTTCATGCCGTCCCGCAGGGACGTCACGAGCATGACGTCCGCGGCGAGGTAGAGGGCCGCCATCTCGTCGGCGGGGTACGAGTGGTGCAGGTAGTGGATCGCGGCGTGGCCGATCTCCGCGTACTCGCCGTTGATGCGCCCCACCGCGCCCTCGACGTGCTCGCGCAGCTCCTGGTAGGCGTCGACGTTCTCCCGGCTCGGGCTCGCCACCTGGACGAGCGTCGCGTGCTCGACGTCGAGGCGCCCGTCCTGCAGCAGCTCGCCGTACGCCTTGATGCGGTGCCGGATGCCCTTGGTGTAGTCGAGGCGGTCGACGCCCAGCATCATGACGTCCGGGTCGCCGAGGTCGGCGCGGATCTCGCGGGCGCGCTGCTGCACCTCGGGGGTGCGGGCGAGCTCGTCGAACCGGCGCGAGTCGATGGAGATGGGGAACGCGGCCGCGCGCACGTGCCGGTCGTGCCCCTCCTCGCCCGGGACGGTGATCATCGGGCCGCGCGTCGTATACGCGCGCAGGCGCCGCACCGCGCGGATGAAGTTCGCGGCGTCGCCGGCGCGCTGGAAGCCGACGAGGTCCGCGCCGAGGAGCCCGTCGAGGACCTGGCGGCGCCACGGGAGCTGCTGGAACAGCTCCAGGGGCGGGAAGGGGATGTGGTTGAAGAAGCCGATGCGCACGTCGGGGCGCTTCTCGCGGATCATCTTCGGCACGAGCTGCAGCTGGTAGTCGTGGACCCACACCACGGCGCCGTAGGCGGCCTGCTCGACGGCGGCGTCCGCGAAGCGCTGGTTGACGCGCCGGTACGCGTCCCACCAGGTGCGGTGGTACGTCGGGGGAGAGATGACGTCGTGGTAGAGCGGCCACAGGGTGTCGTTGGAGAAGCCCTCGTAGTACCGCTCGATCTCGTCGGCGCTCAGCGTGACCGGGACGAGGCGCATGTCGTCGGCGTCGAACGGCTCGGTCGCGAGATCCGGGGCGCCCGACCAGCCCACCCACGCGCCGTCGGCCGCCTGCATGACCGGGGCGAGCGCGGTGACGAGACCGCCGGGGGAGCGGTTCCAGTCCACGTCACCGCCGGGACGGACGGTGAAGTCCACCGGCAGCCGGTTGGCCACGACGACGAGATCGAACCCCTCTTTGCCTGACAATCGATTTCTCCTTGAGCTTCGATGAACCACGCCTGGGCCTGCCAGGATAGTGGGCCGACCGGCCGCACAGGCCGTCAGCGGCTACCTTGTCACCATGGAGGAGTCCACGCAGCGCGTCGCGGCGACGACCGGCCGCGGGCCCGCCCCCGGCAGCGAGGTCGGGGGCTACCTCATCGGGGCGCGGCTCGGCTCCGGGGCCATGGGCACCGTCCACAGCGCGCACGACGGCGGCGGGAACCTCGTCGCCATCAAGCTCCTCCACGCGCACGTCGACCTCGACGCCGCCGCCCAGGGGCGCGAGCGGCTCCGCCGCGAGGCGCTCGCCCTCCAGCGGCTGCGCCACCCCGCCGTCGCCCAGATCCTCGACGTCGAGCTCGACGGGCCCGACGCGTTCATCGTCACCGAGCTCGTCGACGGCCCGACGCTCGAGGACGAGGTCGCCGACGGCGGCCCCCTCGACGCGTGGGACCTGTACGAGCTCGCCGACCAGCTCGCCGCCGCGCTCGAGGTCGTGCACGCCACCGGCGTGATCCACCGCGACCTCAAGCCCAGCAACGTCCTCGTCTCGTCGCGCGGGCCCGTGCTCATCGACTTCGGCATCGCCCACGGCCTCGACGACGCCCGCGTGACGTCCACCGGGCTCGTCATGGGCACCCCCGGGTACCTCGCGCCCGAGCTCCTGGAAGGCGCGACGCCCGGGGCCGACACCGACTGGTGGGGGTGGGCGGCGATGCTCGCCTACGCCGCGACCGGACGGGCCCCCTTCGGCGTGCGGCCCACCGACGTCGTCCTCGCCCGCGCCCGCAGCGGCCGGCCCGACCTCGCGGGCCTCGGACCCGTGACCGCCGGTGCGCTCGCCGCCGCCCTGCACGCCGACCCCGCGCAGCGGCTCGGCCCCACCGAGGTCGTCGCGGCGCTGCGCCAGGCGGCCGACGCGGGCGACGCCCCCACCCGGCTCGTGGGCCCCCCGACCGGTCCGACCGCCGTCGTGCCCCCGCCCCTGCCGGTCACCCAGACGCAGGTGAACGACGGGCGCACCGTCGCCGTGCCCGTCGGCGACCCCGCCGCGCAGTTCGTCGGCGGCGACGCGCCCCCCGACCAGGACCTGCTCGACGAGCTCGGCGCGCCCCGGCCCGAGGCCGAGGGCGAGCCGCTGTACGTGCGCCCCGTCCCGGCGTCGCGCCGCGCCGCCCTCACCCTGCTCGCCGTGCCGCTCGTCCTCCTCGCGGCGGTGCTGCCCGGCGTCGCGTTCGGCGTGCTCGCCCTGATCGTCGTCCTCGCCCGCGTCGTGGGCGTCACGACCGAGTCCCTGCACACCCGGCGCGAACGGCGCGGCGTCCAGCGCAGCGACACCGCCCGGTCCGTCGCCGCGTCGCCCTGGTACGTCTTCCGCGCCCTCATCGGCGCCCTGCCGTCGCTCCTCGTCGCCGCGTGCGCCGGGGTGCTCGTCGTCGTCGCCGGCTGGTGGCTGCTCGACGCCGACCGCTGGGTCGTGCTGCGCGACACCGACGGCGGCAACGCGCCCCTCGTGACGTCCCTCGTGCTGTGGCTCGCGATGCTCGCCGCGGTGGTGCTCGCGTGGGTGGGGCCGCTCACCCACCTCACACGCTACGGGACGCGGACGGCCCTCGCCCGCGTCGCCCCCGGCCGCACCGGCACGCTCGTGCTGCTCGGCGTCGGGGTCGTGCTCACCGTCGTGTGCGTCGTGCTGGTCGTCTCCGACCGCCCCGTGGAGTGGTGGCCGTTCCCCGGCCCGCCCGACCTGCGCTGAGCCGCCCCGACCCGCCCCGTCCTCCGGACGCTCCCAGCGCGGTCCCAGCCGCCCTGTGTACGCTGGCGCCGTGCTGCGGACGACCGTCCCGCGCGCGAGGTCGCGCGGTCAGGTGGGCACGTCCGTCGTGCCCGCGACCGGACGGTTCGGCACCCCCGTCGTCCTCCTCGTCCTCCTCGCCGCGACCGCGGTGACGCAGCTCGCCGACCGCGGCTTCGCCGTCGTCCACCAGTGCGTCACCGTGCCCGGTCCGTGGCGGCTCGCAGGAGTGCACCTCGCGCTCGTGCACGAGGCCCCCGACTGCCCCTCCGGCACGGCCCTGGGCGGCGAGCACGCCGCCGTCGTCACCGTGCTCGGCGTCCTCGCGCTCCCGGTCCTGCTCGCCCACGTCGCCGCCGGCCTCGTCGTCTGGGGCGCAGCGGCGTCCGTGCGCCGCACCCAGGAGCGCGTCCGGGCGCTCGCCACCGGCACCACGGCCGTCCTCCGGGCCGCCCTCGCGCGCGTCCTCGGGACGCCCCTGCCCCGGACCGCACCCGGCACCGTCCGGCCCGCCGTGCCCGACGCCGTCCCCGCCGCCCTGCACCACCTCGCCGACGCCGTGGTGCGCACCCGGCGCGGACCCCCGCGCCTCGCCCTCGCCTGACGGCCGCCCGCGCCGTCGGCGACGCGCCCCCGCCCAGTCGTCCGCGGACGACGACCCGAACCGCACCCGAAGGACCACCATGCCCAGCAACGAAGCCCAGACCAAGGCCCAGCGCCGCGAGGCCGCCCGCGCGGAGGCCCTCGCGCTCCGCGAGGCCCAGGCGAAGCGCGACCGCCGCAACCGCTACATCACCATCGGCGCGCTCGTCGCCGGCCTCCTCGTGCTCGTCGGCGTGTTCCTCGCCATCTGGATCCCCGCGATGCAGGACCGCAACGAGACCATCGACGCCGTCGCCGCCGGCAACCTCGACGACGTGACGAACCCCGCCAACTCCGACGGCGGCGGCATCACCATGGGAGCCGACGGCACCGCAGGCACCGACAACGGCGCCGAGGCCGTCGAGGTCGGCGTGTACCTCGACTACATGTGCCCCGTCTGCGGCGACTTCGAGGAGACCAACGGCGCCTCCATCGACGCGCTGCGCGAGGCCGGCGACATCACCGTCGTGCTGCACCCCGTCGCGATCCTCGACCGGTTCTCCCAGGGGTCGCAGTTCTCCACCCGCGCCGTGGCCGCCGCCGGCCTCGTCGCCGACCAGGCCCCCGAGGCGATGAACGACTTCAACGCCCTCATGTTCGCCAACCAGCCCGCCGAGGGCACCGAGGGCCTCACCGACGAGCAGATCGCCGACCTCGCCGAGCAGGCCGGCGTGCCCGCCGACGTCGCCGCGCAGATCGCCGACGGCACCGCCACCGAGCAGTTCGCCGACTGGGCCGCCACCGCCACCAACGTCGCCACCAACGACGAGGCGCTGATCAACCCGCAGTCCGGCGGCTTCGGCACCCCGACCATCACGATCGACGGCGAGCGCTGGGACGGCAACTGGTCCGACCCGAGCGCGCTCACCACCGCCGTGCAGGGCGCGCAGGGCTGACGCCCCGGCCCACCACGCACACGCCCGGGGCCCCGGCGAGCAGGTAGTCTGTTCGCTCGCCCGGACCCCGGGCGCACGCCGCCTTAGCTCAGCTGGTAGAGCGCTCGCCTTGTAAGCGAAAGGTCGTCGGTTCGAACCCGACAGGCGGCTCCCCTCGAAGCCCCCGACCGTCCCGGTCGGGGGCTTCGCCGTTCGGGGGCTGCGCCGGTCGGGCGCATCGCCGTCCCGCTGGACGTCGCCGGCCGTTCAGTCCTGCGCGAGCGGAACCGGCAGCAGCTCCGGCGCCTTCGGCACCCGCCCGTCACCCGACGACACCCCCGTCAGACGACGGTGCACCCACGGACCCACGTGCGCCCGCACCCACTGCGCGTTCTGGCGCGCCCGGTCGATCGCCGGCGACGGAGGCAGCGGCGACAACGGGTCGTCCCAGTCCACGTCGTCCGGCACCTGCCCCAGGCCCACCAGCGCCGCCTGCGCCACCCGACGGTGACCCTCCGGCGTCAGATGGATGCGGTCGTCCGACCACATGCGCCAGTCCTGCAGCGCCCGCAGCCCCCACAGGTCCACCACGAACGCGCCCTGACGGCGCGCGATCGCCCAGACGTGCGCGTTGAACACGCCCACGCGCGACCGCGTCATCCCCACGAGCGGGGAGTGCGAGGCGTCGAACCCCGTCCCCAGCAGCACGTCGATCCCCGCCGCGCGCAACCGCGCCACCGCGTGCTCCAGGTTGCGGGCCAGCCGGTCGACGTCGGCGCTCGGGCGCAGGATGTCGTTCCCCCCGCCCACCAGGCTCACCAGGTCCGGCCCCATCGCGAGCGCCGCCGGCACCTGCTCCGTGAGGATCGACCGCAGCTTGCGGCCACGGATCGCGAGGTTCGCGTACCGCAGCGGCTCCTCGCCCACGGCCACCCGCCGCACCGCGAGATGCTGCGCCAGCAGGTCCGCCCAGCCGCGCTGACGGTCCTCCTGCCCCGGGTACGGGTCCCACAGCCCCTCGGAGAACGAGTCGCCGACGGCGACGTAGCTCGTCCAGCGCGGCGCGTCGGCGTCGGGTGCGGGCGTCCCGGCGGTCGGGGAGGTCGAGGGGTTCTGCGTCGTCACCCGGCCCATTGTGCTCCTCCGGTGCGTCGCGCGGGCGGCTGCGGGTCGTGGTGATGTGCCAGGTGGTGCTTCGGGCGGTCGCCACCGCGGTGGTTCCCGGGACGCGCGCGCGGTCTCCATCCGCCGCTCGTTCCTCGCGGCTCCCGCCAGGCCCGCCACGACCGCGCGCGCGTCCCGTCCACCACCGCTCAGCCCGACCGCGCGTCTCTCCCGCGCGCATCCCGTCCACCACCCCTTAGCCCGACCGCGCCCCTCGGCAGGTCCGCCGCGATCGCGCACACCGCCGCGATCGTCGCCGCCGGTCGTGGTGGCTCAGGCGGTGGGCAGGTGCCAGTCGACGGGGTCGGCGCCCTGGGCGGCGAGGAGGTCGTTCACGCGGGAGAAGGGGCGGGAGCCGAAGAAGCCGCGGCGCGCCGACAGGGGGCTCGGGTGGGCGCTCGCGACGACGGGGGTGTCACCGAGCATCGGGCGCAGCGTCGCGGCGTCGCGGCCCCACAGGATCGCGACGAGCGGCTGGTCGCGGGCGACGAGGGCGCGGATCGCGGCCTCGGTCACGGCCTCCCAGCCCTGACCGCGGTGCGAGCCCGGCTCGCCGGGGCGCACCGTGAGGACCCGGTTGAGCAGCATGACGCCCTGGTCGGCCCACGCGGTGAGGTCGCCCGTCGCGGGGCGGGGGGCGCCGACGTCGTCGGCGAGCTCCGTGAAGATGTTCTGCAGGGACCGCGGCACCGGGCGCACGTGGGGCTGCACGGAGAAGGACAGCCCCATCGGGTGGCCGGGCGTCGGGTATGGGTCCTGCCCGACGACGAGGACCCGCACCTGCGCGAGGGGGCGCGAGAACGCGTTGAGGATCGCCGACGGCGCGGGGAGGTACTCGCGGCCGGCCGCGACCTCGGCACGCAGCATGTCGCCCAGGGCGTGCAGCTGCGGCTCGACGGGCGCGAGCGCCTCCGCCCAGTCGGGCGCCATGATGCTCGCGAGCGGGGGGCGGGTCGTTCCGGGTGCGCTCTCCACGGCCACCGAGCCTAGCCCGAGCCCGGCGAGGACGAATGACACCGGTGTGGTTCGCTGCGTACCCTGGGTGCGGCGCGCGGGACCTGGCGGTCCGGCCGCCGCGGACCAGGACGCGGGAGGAACCGATGAGCGAGGCGGCGTACGTGCTGCACGGCCCCGACGGGGCGGACGCACCGGGCACCGGTGACGACGCGGCGTCGGGCCTGGGTGAGCGGGACCGGGAGATCCTCGCGTTCGAGCGGCAGTGGTGGAAGTACGCCGGCGCGAAGGAGCAGGCCGTGCGCGAGCTGTTCGACATGTCCGCGACCCGCTACTACCAGGTCCTCAACGCCCTCATCGACTCGCCCGCGGCGCTGGAGCACGACCCGATGCTCGTCAAGCGCCTGCGCCGAATGCGCTCGACCCGGCAGCGGGCACGCACGGCCCGTCGGCTCGAAGGACTGTGACCCGCTCCGTCCGCGCGTCGTGAAGGCCGGGCAGAGCGGACGTTTAGTCATCTGCGTCACGGAGGCTACCCTGTCGGCGTGACGAAGAGCCGCTACCCCTACGGGCCTGACGAGTTCGACGCTCCCGCGCCGCAGGGGGCGCCCGTCGGCGTCCATCGTTCGCCGCGCGGCCGGTGGAGCAAGACGTGGCCGTTCCTGCTGGTCGCCGTCGTGTTCGCCGGGCTCGCGTTCGGCGGCTTCTCGCTCCTCACGGACGGCAGCGGCGAGGCTCCGCCGCAGGCGCAGTCCACGGAGCCCCCGGCGGAGGAGACCACGGAACCGCCGGCGGAGACCGAGACGCCCGCCGAGACCGAGACGCCCGCCGAGACCGAGACCCCGGCGGACGAGCCCGAGGAGACGACGGACGCCCCGGACATCGACGCACTCTTGGCCGTGGCCGACCCGAGCGCCTTCGTTCGGGTGCTCAACGACGGCGGCCCGACCGGCTCCGCAGCCGCCGGCAAGGACGCGCTCGACGGGCGTGGCTTCAGCAACGTCGAGGCCGACGACTACCCGGGCGACTCCGGCGTGACCGGCAATGTCATCTGGTACACGGAGAACCGCGCCGAGACCGCCGCCGCCGTCGCCGCGATCCTCGGCATCCCCGCCGAGCAGGTGAGCGAGCAGGCCCTGCGCTCCGGTGACGTCATGGTGGTCATCACCTCGGAGCTGACCCCCGCGGGCTGACCTGCGGCTCGACCTACCGTCGACGGCGCCCCGCGGCTAGGCTCGGCCTACCACGGGGTGCGCGGCGCCCCGCCGGCGACGACGCACGAGGAGAACCGATGGCCCAGGGCACCGTGAAGTGGTTCAACGCCGAGAAGGGCTACGGGTTCATCACCCCGGCCAGCGGCGGCCAGGACCTGTTCGTCCACTTCAGCGCCATCCAGACCGACGGCTACCGCACCCTCGAGGAGGGCCAGGAGGTCGAGTTCGAGCTCGGGCAGGGCACCAAGGGCCCGCAGGCCGAGCAGGTGCGCCCGCTCTGACGCGGCACGGACTCTGACGCGGCACTGACCGACGGCGCGGTCCGACGATGGCGGAGAACCTCGACGCGGTCGTCGTCGGCTCCGGCCCGAACGGCCTCGCGGCCGCCGTCACGCTCGCCCGCGCCGGGCTCGCCGTGCAGGTCCTGGAGGCGCAGACCACCGTCGGCGGGGGCGCCCGCACGCTCGACCTCGGCCTCGCGGACGGCCTCGTGCACGACGTCTGCTCCGCGGTGCACCCGATGGCGTGGGCGTCGCCGTTCCTCGACGCGTTCGACCTCCCGGCCCGCGGCGTGGACCTGCGCGCCCCCGAGGTGTCGTACGCGCACCCGCTCGACGGGGGCCGGGCGGGCGTCGCGTACCGCGACCTCGACCGGACCGTGGAACGCCTCGGGCCCGACGGCGTGGCGTGGCGCAGCCTGCTCGGCCCGCTCGCCCGGGGGTGGCGGGACGTGGTCGCGGTCGCCCTCGGCGACCGGCGCTCCGTCCCCGGCAGCGTGCTGAGCCCGGCCGGTGCGACGGTCGCGGCCCGGTTCGGGGCGGCGGTCGTCGAGCAGGGCACGGCGGCGTGGGGCCGCCGGTTCACGACGCCTGAGGCGGCGGCGCTCCTCACGGGTGTGGCGGCGCACGCCATCGGCCCGTTGCCCTCCCCGGCAGCCGCCGGAACCGCGCTGCTGCTCGCCACCCTGGGACACGCCCCTGGCGGCTGGCCCGTCCCGCGCGGAGGGTCGGGGGAGATCGTCCGCGCGCTCGTCGACGACCTGCGCGCCCACGGGGGCACCGTCGTCACCGGTCACCGGGTCGCGTCGCGCGCGGACCTGCCGCCCGCCCGCGCCCACCTGTTCGACACCGCGCCGGGCGTCGTCGCCGAGGTCTACGCCGACCGGCTGTCCCCGCGCACCGCCGCGGCGCTGCGCCGGTTCCGACACGGCGACGCCGCGGCCAAGGTCGACCTCGTGCTCTCCGGGCCCGTGCCGTGGGCGGACCCCGAGGTCGGGCGCGCGGGCACGGTGCACCTCGGCGGGACACGCGCCGAGATGGTGCGCGCCGAGTCCGACGTCGCGGCCGGTCGCCACGCGGAGCGGCCGGTCGTGCTGCTGAGCGACCCGACCGTCGTCGACCCGGGCCGGGCCGCGGGCGGGCTGCGCCCCCTGTGGACGTACGCGCACGTGCCCGCCGGGTCCACGCGGGACGTCACGGAGGACGTCGTCGCGCAGGTCGAGCGGTTCGCGCCGGGCTTCCGGGACGTCGTCGTGGCGTCGCGCTCCACCCCCGCCGCCGAGCTCGCCCGCCACGACGAGAACTACGTGGGCGGGGACATCGCGGGCGGCGCGGTGAGCCTGCGCCAGATGCTGGCCCGCCCGACCGCGCGCCTCGACCCGTACGCCGTCGGCCTCGACGGGGTCTACCTGTGCTCCGCCTCGACCCCGCCCGGCCCGGGCGTGCACGGCCTCGGCGGCTGGTACGCGGCGCGGCGGGTGCTGCGGCGCGAGTTCGACGTGCGCGAGGTGCCGGACCTCGCCCCCGGCTCGACCACGGCAGTGCCGCCGAGAGAGAGCCCGGGTCCCGCGAAGGAGGACTGAGGTCGGTCGAGGTAGTACCAGGGTTCTCCCTCGACCGACCAGGGTTCTCCTTCGCGCGACCACGGCGGCGTCCCGGCTGATGCACGAACGGCTCGAGCGATGCACCCGGAGGTGCATCGCTCGAGCCGTGGTGCATCGCTCGCTGGCGGGCCGGTCGGCCGCCGGTCCTCGGCGGTGTACGACACCCAGCCGGAGCGGCGCACGCTCCGGCCGAGCAGCACGAGCTCGCCGACGCTCGGGCCGAGCGCAGGCTCCGCCGGCTACCCCGCGGGTGCGCCGAGGACGGTGCCGCCGTCGAGGTCGGGGGTCGTGTCGAGCTCGACCAGGGCGAGGACGACGAGCGCGGAGCTCCACGACAGCGGTGCGACGGCCGCGGGCGAGCCGTCGGCGAGGACCTTCTCGGGGATCGCGCCGGACGCGGTGCGGTGGTCGTCGACCCAGCGCAGCCACTCGCGTGCGTCGGCGCGGTCGTCGGCGTCGGGGGACGACGCCGCGGCGAGCGCGTAGAGCGTGGTCTGCGGCGTCCAGGAGATCCCGTCCTCGCGCCACCCCGCCCCGGGGGCGAGGCCGCCGGCGGGGCGCAGCATCGAGGTGACGGACGCGCGCCAGGCCGCGCGGGCGCCGTCGAGCGGTGCGGGCTGGAACGGGGGCAGCACGAACGCGACGGACGCGTCCCGGGGCCCGCCGGTGACGTGCCGCGGGTACCCCTGCGTCCCGAACGCGCGCTCGACGGCGTCCCGGAGCCGGTCGGCGGCGTCCGCGGCGGCCAGCGCCCGGACCCGGGCCGTCCCGACGCCGTCGTGCCGTGCCGCGACGCGGTAGACGTCGTCGGCGGCCTCGAGCCCGGCGAGCAGCGGGCCCGCGGTGCCGAGCGTGAGCGACGTGGGCTCGACCTCCCAGTAGTCGCTCGACGCGGGCGGCAGGGCATCGGTGCCGTCGACGAGGGACAGCGCGTGGTCGGTGGCGGCGTCGACGAGGGGGCGCAGGGCGCGCACGACGTTCGCCCGGTCGCCCTCGGGCGTCTCGGCGAGCACGACGGCGCACGCCCACAGGACCCAGCCCGTCCCGTCGGACTGGAGGCCGCGGTCGTCGGGCACGCCGGAGCCGTCGGGGAGGTAGCGGGCGTGGAACGACCCGTCGTCCTCCTGCACCTGGGTGAGGAAGCCGAGGACGCGCACGGCGTCGCCGACGTGCCCGGTGCGGGCGAGCGCCGCGGCCGTGAACGACGCGTCGCGGGGCCAGACGTACCGCCACCTGGGGGAGGGGGCGGCGAGGGCGGCGCCGTTGTCGAGCACGAGGGCGCGCAGGTCGAGGAGCGCGGCCTCGCCGAGCGCGGCGTACGGGCCGTCGGCGCCGGGCACGACGCCGTCGGCGAGCCACTGCCGGGAGGCGTGCGCCGCGGCGTCGGCCGCCGTGGGGTCGAGGAGGGTCGCGGCGTCGAGGGGGGTGCCGGCGACCTGGGCGAGGCGGTTCGCCTCGCCGTCGGCGGGGTCGACGCCGGCGGCGAGCGCGGCGGGGTCGAGGCTCGCGGGGTCGAGCACGCGGCTGCCGTCGAGGTAGGTGGCGGCGGCGCCGGGGGGCAGGCGGAGCACGGCGTCGCCGGTGACGGCGACGCCGTCCTGGTAGAGGTCGATGTGCTCGCCGGTGGGTGCGGCGGCGGCGGTCGCCGCGGTGAGTCCGAGCGCCGGGACAAGCACGAAGCCGGCCACCGCGCCCAGGCGCCACGTCGGTGTTGCGCGGATCACACCGGGCATCCTAGGGGAGGTGGGGAGGGTGCCGGGTCGCCGCCGGGTTTCGCCGGTCGCGATACGGGCGCCGGGCGGGGTGCGGCGTCTTGCACTCGCAGGAGGCGAGTGCCAATAATGGCGTTAGCACTCTCGTAGTCAGAGTGACAGAAGCACCAGCGCAGGCAGCCGCTCCGGCGGGTGCGGCGCAACCCACCAGGTCGACAGGTGAGGCCCGGCCCGGGCGGCGTGACAGGAACGCCGACCGGCGCGGGTCGTCCGTCGCGGGCGCCGGCCGACCGCCACACGCCACCAGCGGAGGATCATTCCCCATGGCCAAGATCATCGCGTTCGACGAGGAGGCTCGTCGGAGCATGGAGCGCGGGCTCAACCAGCTCGCGGACACCGTGAAGGTCACGCTCGGCCCCAAGGGCCGCAACGTCGTGCTCGACAAGAAGTGGGGCGCGCCGACGATCACGAACGACGGCGTCTCCATCGCCAAGGAGATCGAGCTCGAGGACCCGTACGAGAAGATCGGTGCGGAGCTCGTCAAGGAGGTCGCCAAGAAGACGGACGACGTCGCGGGTGACGGCACCACCACGGCGACCGTGCTCGCCCAGGCGCTCGTGCGCGAGGGCCTGCGCGTCGTCGCGGCCGGCGCCAACCCGATCGCCGTCAAGCGCGGCATCGAGAAGGCCGTCGACTCCGTGACGGAGCAGCTCCTCAACGCGGCCGTCGAGGTCGAGACGAAGGAGCAGATCGCCGCGACCGCCGCGATCTCCGCCGGCGACCCCGCGATCGGCGAGCTCATCGCCGAGGCCCTCGACAAGGTGGGCAAGGAGGGCGTCATCACGGTCGAGGAGTCGAACACGTTCGGCCTCGAGCTCGAGCTCACCGAGGGCATGCGCTTCGACAAGGGCTTCCTCGCCCGCTACTTCGAGACGGACCCCGAGCGCCAGGAGGCCGTGCTCGAGGACCCGTACGTCCTCATCGTCGAGTCCAAGATCTCGAACGTGAAGGACCTGCTCCCGGTCCTCGACCAGGTCATGAAGCAGGGGCGTTCGCTCCTCATCATCGCCGAGGACGTCGAGGGCGAGGCGCTCGCCACGCTCGTGCTCAACAAGATCCGTGGCACGTTCAAGTCCGTCGCCGTCAAGGCCCCGGGCTTCGGCGACCGCCGCAAGGCCATGCTGCAGGACATCGCGATCCTCACCGGCGGCCAGGTCATCACCGAGACGGTGGGCCTCAAGCTCGAGAACGCGACGCTGGACCTGCTCGGCCAGGCGCGCAAGGTCGTCGTCACGAAGGACGAGACCACGATCGTCGAGGGTGCGGGCGACGCGGACCTCATCGCGGGTCGCGTGAACCAGATCCGTGGCGAGATCGAGAAGTCGGACTCCGACTACGACCGCGAGAAGCTTCAGGAGCGCCTCGCGAAGCTCGCGGGCGGCGTGGCCGTCATCAAGGCGGGTGCCGCGACGGAGGTCGAGCTCAAGGAGCGCAAGCACCGCATCGAGGACGCGGTGCGCAACGCGAAGGCCGCCGTCGAGGAGGGCATCGTCGCCGGTGGTGGCGTCGCGCTCATCCAGGCCGGTGCCGTGGCGTTCGAGAAGCTCGAGCTCGACGGTGACGAGGCGACGGGTGCGCAGATCGTGCGCGCCGCGATCGACGCGCCGCTCAAGCAGATCGCGGTCAACGCGGGCCTCGAGGGCGGCGTCGTGGCGGAGAAGGTGCGCAACCTCCCGTCCGGCCAGGGCCTCAACGCGGCGACCGGCGAGTACGAGGACCTCCTCGCCGCCGGCGTGAACGACCCGGTCAAGGTCACGCGCTCCGCGCTGCAGAACGCCGCCTCCATCGCGGCGCTGTTCCTCACGACCGAGGCCGTCGTGGCCGACAAGCCGGAGAAGGCCGCGCCGGCGGGCGACCCGACCGGTGGCATGGGCGGCATGGACTTCTGATCCACGCCTGACCCCCACCTCCCGGTCCGTCCGGGAAGGTCGCAGGACATCGAGGGCCGTCGGCCGGGTTCGCCCGGTCGGCGGCCCTCGTCGTGCGCGGGGCGGCACACACGCGTATAACGCCGTGTATACGCGGCGGACATACGTGACGGGCAGGATCACCCCATGCACCTGACTCCTGGTGACACCGAGAAGCTGCTGCTCGCCGTCGCGGGCATGGTCGCCCGTGACCGGCACGAGCGCGGCGTGCTCCTCAACTACCCGGAGACGGTCGCGCTGCTCACGACGTGGGTGGTCGAGCGTGCGCGCGAGGGCGTGAGCGTGGCCGAGCTCATGGTCGCGGGGCGCGAGGTGCTGGGGCGCGACGAGGTCATGGACGGGGTCGCGGAGATGCTGCCCGACGTCCAGGTCGAGGCGACGTTCCCCGACGGGCGCAAGCTCGTCACCATCCACCAGCCGATCGCCTGACGGGCGACGGTCACGGCGGGCGAACCGGCGGGCGACGAGGACGGAGCGGCGATGGCGGGCATCAGCACGAGCGGGCCGGGGGCGGTGCGGCTCAAGCGGGGCGCGGAGGACGTGCCGCTGGTCCTCAACGCGGACCGGTCCGACGACGAGCGGCTCACCCTCGTCGTGACGAACACGGGGGACCGTCCGGTGCAGGTGGGGTCGCACCTGCACCTGCCGGACGCGAACGCGGCGCTCGACCTCGACCGCGCGGCGGCGCACGGCTTCCGGCTCGACATCCCGTCGGGGACGTCGCGGCGGTTCGAGCCCGGTGCGTCCGCGGAGGTGGAGGCGGTCGCGCTGCGGGGCCGACGCCGGGTGCCCGGCATCCAGCGCGGCAAGCCCGACGGCGGGGCGCTGGGGCCCGTGGGTGGCGACCCGGCGGCGTCGGGCACGGGGGCCGTGACGGGCGACGGGGAGGGCTGACGTGGTCACGATCTCCCGCGCGCGGTACGCGGCGCTGTACGGCCCGACGACGGGCGACCAGGTGCGCCTCGGCGACACCGACCTGTGGATCGAGGTCGAGGAGGACCGCACGTTCGGCGGCGAGGAGGCCGTGTTCGGGGGCGGCAAGTCGGTCCGCGAGTCGATGGCGCAGGGCACGACCACGCGCGCGGAGGGCGCGCCGGACACGGTCGTCACGAGCGCGCTCGTGCTGGACTGGTGGGGGATCGTCAAGGCGGACGTCGGGATCCGTGACGGGCGGATCGTCGCGCTCGGCCGCGCCGGCAACCCCGACGTGGCGGACGGGGTCCACCCGGACCTGCGCATCGGGCCGTCGACCGACGTCGTCTCGGGCGAGGGCAAGATCCTCACGGCGGGCGGCATCGACTCGCACGTGCACCTCATCTCCCCGTCCCAGGTGCACGAGGCGCTGGCGACGGGCATCACGACGGTCGCGGGCGGAGGCACCGGGCCGAGCGAGGGCACCAAGGCCACGACGGTCACGCCCGGCGCGTGGCACCTCGAGGCGATCCACCGCTCGCTCGACCGCCTGCCCGTCAACGTGCTGCTGCTCGGCAAGGGCAACACGGTGAGCGCGGAGGGGTTGCGCGAGCAGGCGATGGCGGGCGCGGGCGGCTACAAGGTGCACGAGGACTGGGGGTCCACGCCCGCGGCGATCGACGCGGCGCTGCGGGCCGCGGACGACTGGGGCCTGCAGGTCGCGCTGCACTCCGACTCGCTCAACGAGGCGGGCTTCGTCGAGTCGACGCTGCGCGCGATCGGCGGGCGGTCCATCCACGCGTTCCACGCCGAGGGGGCGGGTGGCGGGCACGCCCCCGACATCCTCACGGTCGCGAGCCACCCGAACGTCATCCCCGGCTCGACCAACCCGACCCTGCCGCACACCGTGAACACCGTCGCCGAGCACCTCGACATGCTCATGGTGTGCCACCACCTCAACCCCGCCGTCCCGGAGGACCTCGCGTTCGCCGAGTCGCGGATCCGCGGCACGACCATCGCGGCCGAGGACGTGCTCCACGACCTGGGTGCCATCTCCATCACGTCGTCCGACGCCCAGGCGATGGGGCGCATCGGCGAGGTCGTCACGCGCACGTGGCAGGTCGCCCACGTCATGAAGGCCCGGCGCGGCGCCGACCCGGGCGGCGCGCCCGGCCCTGCCCTCCCCGCGGACAACCTGCGCGCCCGCCGCTACGTCGCGAAGTACACGATCAACCCGGCGGTCGCGCACGGGATCGACGCGTACGTGGGGTCCGTGGAGCCGGGCAAGGTCGCGGACCTCGTGCTGTGGGAGCCGAAGCTGTTCGGCGTCCGGCCGAGCGTCGTCATGAAGGGCGGCGCGCTCGTGTGGGGAGCCCTCGGCGACCCCAACGCCTCCATCCCGTCGCCGCAGCCCGTGCTCATGCGACCGGCGCTCGCCGACGCCGTCGGCGCGGACGTGTCGATGTCGTTCGTCTCGCCCGCGGCGCTGGACGACGGCCTCGCCGAGCGCCTCGGGCTCGCCCGCCAGCTCCTGCCGGTCGCGGGCACGCGCGACGTCGGCAAGGCGCAGATGCGGCTCAACGACTACCTGCCGCGGATCGAGATCGACCCCGAGTCGTTCGCGATCGAGGTCGACGGCGAGCTCATCGTGCCGGCGCCCGCCGAGCGGCTTCCCCTCGCGCAGCTCTACTCGCTGTTCTGAGGCGCGCCGTGGACGACGGGGCGGCGCGTGCCGCGCAGGGGCGGGCCGAGCTGATGCTCGCGCTCCTCGCCGACGCGCGGCTGCCCACGGGCGGGCACACGCAGTCCGCGGGGCTGGAGCCCGCCCTGCGCGCCGGCATGCCGGCCGCCGCCGTGCCCGACTACGTCCGTGCGCGTCTCGCGACGGTGACCCGCGTCGAGGCGGCGACCGCGGTCGTCGCCCGGCACGCCGTCCTCGCGGCTGCGGCCGACCGTGCGCCCGACGGCGCGTGGTCCCCGGTCCCGACGGTGGCCGGGGCGCTCGTCGCGACGTGGTCCGCGTGGGCCGCGCGGACGCCGTCGGCGGCGCTGCGCGAGACGTCCCAGCGGCTCGGGCGCGGGTACCTGCGGCTCCTGCGCCGCCTGTGGGCGGGGGAGGCGGGCGTCGTCGCGCTCGACGCGGCGGTGCGCCACGTCGACGAGGGCGACCGGGCGGCGTCGGACGGTGACGGGCGTCGGGGCCGGGAGGGCCGCACGGCGCCGCCGCGGCCGGTCGTGCTGGGGGTGACCGCGGCGTGCGCGGGGCTCTCGGCCGTGCAGGTGGCGCGGCTCGTCGGCTACGAGGACGTGCAGACCGTCGCGGCCGCCACGCTCAAGCTCGCCCCCGTCGACCCCGTCGAGGCCACGGGGTGGGTCCTCGTCGCGCAGCCCGCGATCGACGCGCTCGCCCACGACGTCGCCCACCTCACCGACCCCCGCGCGATCCCCGCGCTCGGCGCACCGCTCGTCGAGCAGTGGGCCGAGACCCACGCCCGCACCACCGAGAGGCTGTTCAGTGCCTGACACCCACACCGACACCGACATCCACGCCCACGACCAGGCGCACCCCGCGTCGGCCCCCGCCCGCTCGCTGCGCCTCGGCGTCGCCGGACCCGTCGGCACGGGCAAGAGCTCGCTCATCGCGCTGCTGTGCCGCGAGCTCGGCGCGACGCTGCGGCTCGGCGTCATCACCAACGACATCTACACCGACGAGGACGCGCGGTTCCTGCGGTCCGCGGGCGTCCTCGACCCGGAGCGCATCCGCGCGGTCGAGACGGGCGCATGCCCGCACACCGCGATCCGCGACGACGTCACGGCGAACCTGCTCGCCGTCGAGGACCTGGAGGCGGACTTCGCGCCGCTCGACGTCGTGCTCGTCGAGTCCGGCGGCGACAACCTCACCGCCACGTTCTCGCCCGCGCTCGTCGACGCCCAGATCTTCGTGCTCGACGTCGCGGGTGGCGGCGACGTCGCACGCAAGGGCGGGCCGGGCATCGCCCGGGCCGACCTCCTCGTCGTCAACAAGACCGACCTCGCGCCGTACGTCGGCGTGGACGTCGAGCAGATGGTCGCCGACGCGACCGCCGCGCGCGACGGCGCACCCGTCCTCGCGCTCTCCCGCCTGGACCGCGCGTCCGTGGACGCGCTCACGGCGTGGCTGCACGGCCTGCTCGCCGCGCACCGCGCGGGCAGCCACGTGCCGCAGGACCCCGGACCCATGGCGCCGCACTTCCACGCGGACGAGGACGGCGGATACCTGCACACCCACGACGACGGGGGCGCCGCGCACGCGCACCCGCACGAGGACGCCCCGTCGGGCACGCAGGCCTGACGGGGGAGCGCGCATGGACGGGACGACGCACGTCGGGGTGACCCGGGCGGGAGGGCGCGTGCGGTGCGACCTGCGGCCGGGTGCGCTCAGCGCGCGCGTCCTGTCGACCGGGCCCGCGTCGGCACGCGTCGCCCTCGTCGCGACGCGGGCCCTGCTCCTCGGCGGCGACCACGTCCGGTTCGAGGTCCGGGTCGGGGCCGGGGTGGAGCTCGAGCTCGTCGACGTGAGCGGCACGGTCGCGTACACCGGGCGCGGGCGGGCGGCGTCGTGGGACGTGGACGCGGACGTGGCGGACGGCGGCCTGCTCGTCTGGGACGCCCTGCCCTTCGTCGTCGCGGAGGGGGCCGACGTCGAGCGGCGCACCACGGTCCGCCTCGGCGCCGACGCGGTGGCGCTCCTCCGCGAGACGCTCGTGCTCGGCCGGACGGGGGAGACGGGCGGGAGGCTGCGCGCGTCCACCCGTGTCGAGCGGCGGACCGGTGAGCCCGGCGCCCCGGCCGGGTCGGAACCCGCGTGGCCACCCGTGCGCGAGCTCTTCGTCGAGGACCTGGACCTCGGCCCGGACCGGGGCCTGCCCGGGATCCTCGGGCCGGCGCGCGTCGTCGACTCCGTCCTCCTCGCGGGGACACGCCCGCCGCCCCCGCACGCGGGAGCCGGACGCACCCCGCTGCGCCTCGACCTCGACGGGCCGGGCGCGGTCGCCCGGCACCTCGGCGCGAGCACGCACGACGCCGGCCTCGACGCCGTCGTCGCCACCTGGGCCACCGCCGCGCGGACCCGCCACCGGGCAGGTCCGCGCGACCCCGCGCCGTCGGCCACCCACGACCACCGCACCACCCTGCAGACGACAGGAGCCTGAGATGCACGTCCCCGACCACTTCCTCGACGACCCCACGTCCGCGACGACCGCCGTCGTCTCGCTCGCCGCCGTCGGCTACGCGGCGTACCGCGCGCGGGCCGACCTCACGCCCGGCCGCGTGGCGCTCGCGGCCGCGACCACCGGCCTCGTGTTCGCCGTCCAGATGCTCAACTACCCCGTCGCGGCGGGGACGAGCGGCCACCTCATGGGCGGCGCGCTCGCGGCGGCCCTCGTCGGCCCGTGGCTCGGCGTGCTGTCGGTGACGCTCGTGCTGGTGGTCCAGGCGCTCGTGTTCGCCGACGGCGGGCTCACCGCCCTCGGGACGAACGTGCTGCTCATGGCCGTCGTCGGCACCCTCGTCGGCTGGGTCGCGACGCGCGGCGTCCTGCGCCTGACCCGCGGGCGGTGGGCGCCCGCGGCGGCGGGCGCGGGGGCGCTGGCCAGCGTCCCGGCGTCCGCGCTCGTGTTCGCCGGGCTGTTCGCCGTCGGCGGCACGGTCGCGGTCCCGGTCGGCGTGCTCGTCGGGCAGATGCTGTCGGTGCACCTGGTCATCGGGCTCGGCGAGGCGCTCATCACGGCGGGCGTGGTCGCCCTCGTGCTGGCGGTCGCGCCCGGCGTCGCGGTCGTCGAGCGGTACGCCCGCACCGCCCGCTCGGTGCCCGACGCCGCGCCGTCGCCCGCCCCCGCCGCGGTGCGCCGCGCCGTCGTCACCCTGGGCGCCGGGGCGCTGCTCGCCGCGGTCGTCCTGTCGTCGTTCGCGGCGGCGACGCCCGACGGACTCGAGGCGACCGCCGAGGCCGTCGGGTTCGCGGGCGCCGCGCGCGACCACGCTTTCGCCGGCGCGCCGCTCGCCGACTACGGCGCGGTCGGTGGGCTCTTCGTCGGCGTCGTCGGTCTGCTCGGTGTGGGACTCGCCGTGGGAGCGACCCTCGCGCTGCTCGCGGGGCTCCGCGCGACGGGCCGGGAGGGCGCCGCGGCGTCCTGACCGCTCCCCGGGGGCCTACGCTGTCGCCGTGCACGACGACGTCACGCCTCGCCGCCCCTGGTACGCCGCCACGACCGCGGCCGTCCTGCTCGCGCTCGGCCTCGGGACGGCGGTCGGCCTCGGCGACGTCCTCGCGGTCGAGGCCACCCCGGCCGTCGCGGCGCCGGAGGAGCCCGCGGCGGCACCGCCGACCCCGGTGGTCGCGCCGCCCGGGGTGCTGGCCGTCGTCGTCCCGGACGGGGAGCGCGTCGCGCTCGCGGCGGACGCGCTCGTGGGGGCGCTCTCCGCCCGCGGTCAGGAGGCGACGGTGCGGGTCGCCCCCGAGGGGACGACGCCCGATGCCGGTCCCGCGCCCGGCGAGCTGACCGTGGTCCTGGGCGCGGACCTCGCGAGCGAGAACGCCGAGGCGTACCGCGTCACGGTCGACGGGCAGGGGTGGCGCGTCGACGCGGCCGGGCCGGCCGGGGCGGCGCGCGGGTTGTACGACGTCGCGGACCGCGTCCGTACGGGCCGTGACGCGCTGCCCGCGGCGCCGGGCGACTCCGGGGACGGCGTCGTGGTCGAGCCGGCGCTCGGGATGCGGCTCGTCGACAAGGGCGCCGTCGGCATCGAGCCCGACCCCGACGCGTGGCGGACCGGCGACCCGTACTCGCACAACGGCGGGTCGTTCGCCGACACGATCCTCTCGGCCGCGCCCTACGTCGACCCGGAGTCCCTGGCCGACGACGCGGCGGACCTCCGCGGCTACGTCGCCCACCAGCTCGCGCAGGGCTTCAACGGCGTCGTCGTCCCGGGGTTCCTCGAGTACGTGTCGTTCGCCGGGGTGGGCGACGGCACGCAGGTCTACGACGCCCAGGACGAGCACGCCCAGCGGGCTCGCGTCATGCAGGAGTCCTTCGGGCCGCTGTGGCAGGACGCCGACGACGTCGGCATGGACGTCTACCTCCAGACCGACATGCTCATGCTCACGACACCCCTGCAGGAGTACCTCGACGCGCGCGGCCTCGACACGGCCGACCCCGAGCTCTGGGACGTCTACGCGGCCGGTCTCGACGAGGTGTTCGACACGATGCCCGCGGTCGACGGCGTGATGATCCGCATCGGCGAGGCCGGGCGCATCTACGACCTGCCCGGCTGGGACTACTGGTCCGAGCTCGCCGTGACCGACGAGGAGTCGGTCCGCGCGATGCTCACGGCGTTCACCCGTGTCGCGGAGGAGCACGGCAAGGACGTGATCTTCCGCTCCTGGTCCGTGGGCGTCGGCGCCGTCGGCGACATGCACACCAACCCGGACTCCTACGAGGCCGTGCTCGCCGGTCTCGACTCGCCCGCTCTCGTCGTGTCGACCAAGCACGTCGCGGGCGACTTCTACTCGTGGCTCCCGCTCAACCCGACGCTCGACGTGGGCGACCAGCGCCGCATCGTCGAGCTGCAGTCGCGGCGCGAGTTCGAGGGCTTCGGCGCACTGCCCAACGACCTCGGCCCCGCGTACGCCGCGGCGCTCGCCCACTACCTGGAGGCGAACCCGCACGTCGAGGGCGTGTGGGCGTGGGCGCAGGACGGCGGCCCCTGGAAGGCCGGTCCGATGAGCCTGTACGGCAAGTCGGGCTTCTGGCAGCTCTACGACCTCAACACGTACGCCGCGGCGCGGCTCGCCCTCGACCCCACGGCTGACCCGGAGGAGGTCACCGCGTCGTGGGCGCGTGCCACGTTCTCCGACGACCCGCAGACCGTCGCAGCGATCGGCGAGGCGATGGCGCTCTCGCGCGACGCCGTGCGCGACGGCCTCTACATCGGGCCGTTCGCCCAGAACCAGGTGCGGGCGCTCGGGCTCGAGCCCCCGCCCATGATGTGGATCTTCGAGTGGGACATCCTCTCCGGCGACGCCGCCGCGCTGGACTCGATCTCGTCCATCGTCGGCCGCGGGAGCGCGGACGTCGACGCCGCGCTCGCGCAGGGGCACGACGCCGTCGCGACCGCCGAGCGCATGCGCGAGCTCGTCGTGGAGACCGACCCGTCGACCTGGCGCGACGCGGCTCTGCGCGAGGAGTTCGTCGCCGCGCTCGACTACGAGGTCGACCTGTTCACGGTGCTCGCCGACTACCGCGACGTCGTGCTCCAGCACGGGCGGTGGCTCGCGACCGGAGCGCCCGACGCCCGTGCCGCCTGGGCCGAGGCGCGCGAGGACTACGACGCGGCGCGCTCCCGTCACGTCGCCACGTACGGCGACGACCTGTCCCTGCCCGCGTACACCTTCACCGCGGCCGACCTCGGCGTGCAGCGGGCGGAGCGTGACCTGTCCGTCGCCTGGGTCGCGAGGGTCCTCGGCGTGCTGCTCGTCGCCGCGCTGCTCCTCGGTACGACGCCGGGCGGCCGGCTCCTCGCAGCGCTCGCCGTCCGGGCCCGTCGGCGCGACGCCCGACAGGACGCCGACGGCGTCACCACGTCCGTCCCCGGGGCGGTCGCGCTGCGTGCGCTGTGGCTCGGGGCGACGCGACCGTGGCGCGTCGCCCCGCTCGGCCCCGAGGTGACGCGGACCGACCGCGTGCTCGTCGTGGTGGTGCCCGTCGCGGCCCTCGTCCTCAGTCGGGTCGCCTACACGTGGGCCCTGTCCTGGGTCCACCTCGCGATCGTCCTCGGCGCGTGGCTGCTGTTCGTCGCCGTGCTGCGCGCGGGTACCGGGCGCGGCGGTGCGTTCGCGCTCGCCGGGGCCGTGGGCGGCGCCGCCGTCCTCCGGACGGTGCTGCTCCTCGGCGCGCTCGCGCCCACCGGGCCCGGCGGGTACTGGTACGGGCTCTGGGCGGAACCGGGTCCCCGCACGGTGTACGTGACTCTCGCCGTCGCCGGCTTCGCCTGGGTGGTCGTCGCGGCCTGGTTCGCGCTGCGGTCGCTCGGGGTCGGGCTTCTCGGCGCGACGGGCCGCACGCTCCTCGCCGTCGCGGCACCGCTCCTCGTCGGCGGGGTCGTCGTCATGGCGATCGGGCTCGAGACGACTCTCACCGCCTGGAACGACCAGATGATGGTGCTGCCCTGGGGCCTGTCGCGCATCCTCGGCCTGACGGTCCACCTGGGGATCCCCACGACGCTTCCGCTCGGCGTCGCCCTCGTGGGTGCCGTGCTCGGCGCGCTCGGAGGCGCCGCCTGGTGGCTCGGCGCACGGCGGCGCGGGAACCGGCTGAGCGACGCCGTGCGCTGAGCGCGGGCGGCGGAGCCGTGGCGCTCCGCCGCCCGCGCGGCCTCGGTGCGCTCAGCGCGTGACGAACAGGCGGGACGCCTGGGCCTCGGCGTCGGCGTAGGTCTGCGCGGCGGACCCGAGCGCCGCGGTGACGGCGTCGAGCGCCGCCTCGACCTGGACCTGCGTCGCCTGCCACTGCGTCATGACGCCCGTGAACGCCGTGGCCGCGCCGCCCCGCCAGGACGCCTGGAGGTCGGTGAGGTGGCGCATCATCGCGGCGACCTCGGTGCGGATCACCGTGACCGAACCGTTCACGGCCGCTCCGGCCTGCGCGACCCGTGCGCTGTCGACCTCGTACCTGCTCATCTCGTCCTCCTCCGTGCCCGGTGCGCGGGCGACGCGGTGCCGCCGGGGCACCCACCGGGGTGCGTGCGGACGAGGCTAGGACAGGCGTGCGCCCGACGACCCGTGCCCGGGTCGTCCCTGTGGACGACGCTCAGGCGGTGTGCACGCTCGGTGTGGTTGTGGACGGCGAGGACGCCTGCGCCAGCTTGATCTGCTCCTTGCGCAGGCGCTGGAGCTCCGCGTCGAGGTTCTGCCGCGCCGGCTCCTCCCACGCCGCGCCCAGCGGGCTCGAGAAGAGCGAGCGCCGGTCGAGGAGCTTCGTGAGGATCGCGATGCGGGCGCGCACGTAGTCCGCGGTCGGGATGTGCGCGTACTCGTCGCGCACGTCCTTGAGGTACTCCTTGTACCGCTGGGGCTCGGCCGCGAGCATCGCGAGGTCCGCGTCGCACAGGACCGCGCAGTCGAAGTCCGTCGGGTCGGGCGCGTGGCGCACGAGCGCGTTGACGAGGTGGGCGACCCGGCGCGCCGCGTCGGCGGGCACGCCGAGACGGGCGAGCTCGTCGAGGGCGAGCGCGGCGCTCGCCGTCTCGTCCTCGCCGCCCTTGTTCGCGTACGTGGCACGGCCCTTCGCGTCGAAGACGGCGCCGTGGTACCACGCGGCGAGCCGGACGAGGTCCGGGTCGTGGGTCTCCTGCCAGAGCTCGTCGACCCGTCCCAGGACGTCCGCGAGGTGGCGCAGGTTGTGGAAGTGGCGTCCCGGCTTGTCCCACCGGTCGAGCAGGGCCTGCCCGACGGCGCGGATCTCGTCGTCCGGGGCGGTCGCCCCGGCGCCGCGGACGCTGCGGACGAACGAGGAGAGGAACCACTGCGGTGCGTCGACGCTTGTGACGCCCATGAACTCAGCCTTCTTCGACGACGTGGGGGTGGCCGGCCGGTGCTCCCGGCCGGGAGGTCCGGCGTCGTCAGGCGGCCGGTCCCTCTGCTCCAGCCTAGGACGGTCCGCCCACGACGCCGCGCCATCGTAGCCGGACGCAGGTCGCTGTTCCGTCACAGAAGAGTCACGGAACGGTCGCGAACGGGCGACTCGCAGGTCGGCACGGGCCTCAGTCGGCCAGGGGGAGCTCCAGCCGGACCGTCAGCCCGCCGCCCTCGGTCGCGCGGACGGACACGTGACCGCGGTGGGCGCCGACGATCGCGGCGACGATGGCGAGCCCGAGACCCGACCCCCCGGACGCCCGGTTGCGGGACGAGTCCGCGCGGTAGAAGCGCTCGAACACGCGCCCCTCCTGGCCGGCGGGGATCCCCGGACCGTGGTCGCGCACCTCGAGCACCGCGGTCGGTGCCGGCCCGGGGCGGCCCGTTCCCGTCCCCGTTCCCGTCGCCGGGTCGGGGAGCGGCGGTGCCGCCACCGTTCCCAGGGCGATCTCCGCCGCGGTGCCGCTCGGCGTGTGGCGTGCGACGTTGCCGATGAGGTTCGCGAGGACCTGGCGCAGGCGGTCCTCGTCCCCGACGACGCGCACGGCGTCCGGGACCGGGGCGCCCGCTGCCAGACCGACCACCCGCACCTCGCGCGTCGGGTCCAGCGCGTGCAGGTCCTGCGCCGAGTCGCGCACCAGCGCCGCCAGGTCGACGGGCTCGCGGCGCAGCGGTCGGCCCTCGTCGAGCCGGGCGAGCGCGAGCAGGTCGTTGACGAGCGTGCCCATGCGCGTGGCCGAGTCCTCGATGCGGCCCATCGTGTCCTCGACCTTGTCGGGCGTGTCGAGCGCCCCCATCCGGTACAGCTCGCCATAGCCGCGGATCGTCGCGAGCGGGGTCCGCAGCTCGTGGCTCGCGTCCGAGACGAACGTCCGCATCCGCGCCTCCGACGCCTCCTGCGCCGCGAACGCCTCCTCGATCTGCGTGAGCATCGCGTTGAGCGACCCGGCGAGCGACCCGACCTCCGTCGTCGGGGGTGCGGGGCGCACGCGGCGCGCGAGGTCGCCCGCGGCGATGTCCGCCGCCGTCTCCTCGATCTCCCGCAGGGGCCGCAGCGCGCGCTGCACCGCGAGGTAGGCGACCGCACCGCCGATCAGCGCGATCCCCAGCGCGGAGAGCGCGAGCGTGCGACCGAGGACCTTGACCGTCTCGTGGATGCCGGTGAGCGGCAGGGCGACGAACACGGTGCCCACGACCTCGTCGTCCAGGAGGACGAACCGTGACACGACGCGCCACTGCGCCGGGTCGGTCCCGCCCGTGGAGGACACGGTGAAGGGCTGGCCGTCGAGGCGCTCGATCTCCTGGTCGGACAGCGCGGGGATGTCGGGCTCGCCGTAGAGCCGGACCGTCGAGGGCCAGCTCAGGGGGCTCTCGCCGCCCTGCAGGTCCCGCGCGAGCACGTAGTAGTCGCTCGGCAGCGCGCTGCGCGGGGTCTCCGGGCGGATCGTCGACCGCGCGACCGTGCTCGCCGACCGTTCGAGCTGGCCGTCCACCTGGTCGACGAGGTACCCCGACACGACCGTCGTCGTCGCGAGGGCGGCGATGCCGAGGCCCGCCGCGAGGAGCAGGACGATGATCGCGACGAGCCGCGCACGCAGCGGCACCCGCGCGAACCAGCTCCACCCCTCGGTGGGGACGGGCCGCCCGAAGGGGCGGGGCGTCGTCGGGCCCGTCACGCCGAGGCCGCGCCGGGCGGCTGCCGCAGCAGGTACCCGACGCCGCGCTTGGTGTGGATGAGCGGCGGCAGCGCGACGGGCGCGCCGTCCGGACCGGGGACGGTGAGGTTGTCGATCTTGCGGCGCAGGTAGGAGATGTACGACTCGACGATGTTCGCGTCGCCGCCCCAGTCGTACTGCCACACGTGGTCGAGGATCTGCGCCTTGGACAGCACGCGCCCGGCGTTGAGCATGAGGTACCGCAGGAGCTTGAACTCGGTCGGCGAGAGGTCGACGTCCTGGCCCGCGCGGCGCACCTCGTGCGAGTCCTCGTCGAGCTCCAGGTCGGCGAAGCGCAGCACGGCGTCGTCGACCGGCTCGGCGTGCGTGCGGCGCAGCACGGCGCGGATGCGCGCGACGACCTCCTCGAGGCTGAACGGCTTGGTCACGTAGTCGTCGCCGCCCACGGTCAGCCCGGTGATCTTGTCCCGCGTGTCGTCCTTCGCGGTGAGGAACACGACGGGGGTGTGCTGGCCCTTCTCGCGCAGGCGGCGCGTCACCGTGAACCCGTCCATGTCGGGGAGCATGACGTCCAGCACCACGAGGTCGGGCTCGACGTCGCGCACGAGCCGCAGCGCCCCCTGGCCGTCCGCCGCGGCGTGGACCTCGAACCCGGCGAAGCGCAGGGAGGTCGCGAGGAGCTCGCGGATGTTCGGCTCGTCGTCCACGACGACGAGGCGTGCCTCGGGGGTGCTCATGCTCCCAGTGTGCGCGCGACGACTGGGAGCCGCCTGGGAGCCTGCTCCACCGGCCGTGGGCGGCACGGGGCAGGATCGGTCCATGCGGATCACCGTCGCCCAGCGCCGTCGCCGGCTCGTCGCGCACCAGCTCGCCCTCGCCGTCGACCACCCGGGCCTGCCCGCCGCGCGGACCGCCGAGGACGTCGTGGACCGCCTGCTCGCGCTCCACGCCACCGACGCCCCGAGCGTCTACCTCTCCGTGCTCGCCCGTGCCCCCGGCCTCGTGCTCGACGACGTGCGCGACGCGCTCTTCGGGCGGCGCACCCTCGTCAAGGTGCTCGCGATGCGCCGCACGATGTTCGTCGTGCGCCGCGAGGTGGTGCCGGTGGTGCACGCGGCGGCGGGGGCCGCCGTCGGGCGCCGGCTGCGGGTACGCCTGCTCAAGGAGCTCGCGACCCTGCCGACGGACCCGCCCGTCGACGACGCCGAGGCGTTCCTCGCGGAGGCGGAGCGGCAGGTGCACGCGGCCCTCGCCGAGCACGGGCCGCTCGACGGCGCGAGCCTGTCCCGGGCGGCCCCGCTGCTGCGGACGGCGTTCCTGCCCACGACGGACAAGTCGTGGGACGTGCGGCGCACCGCGACGAGCCAGCTCCTGTCGATGCTCTCCGCGGAGGGGGTCGTCGTGCGCGGGGAGCCGCGCGGCTCGTGGTCGTCCAACCGGCACGAGTGGGCCCCGATGTCGGACTGGTTCCCCGGCGGCGTCCCCGAGCTCGACGAGCCGACGGCGCGCGCCGACCTCGCGCGGGCCTGGCTCGCCGTGTTCGGGCCGGCGACCGAGAAGGACCTGCAGTGGTGGACGGGCTGGAACCTGCGGGACACGCGCGCGGCGCTCGCGGCGCTCGACCTGCAGGACGTCGAGGTGGAGACGGGGCCGCCCGACGACCCGGCCCCGCTGCCCGGGGTGATGCTGCGCGGGACCGACCTGCCCGGCGCGCAGGACGTCGCGGTGGACGAGCACCTCGCCCTCCTGCCGTCGCTCGACCCGACGACGATGGGCTGGACCGCGCGCGACTGGTACCTGGGACCGCACCGTGGACAGGTCTTCGACACCATCGGCAACGCCGGGGCGACGGTCTGGTGGCAGGGGAGGATCGTCGGCGCCTGGACCGTGCGGCGCGGCGGCGAGCCCGCGTACCGCCTCCTGGAGGACGTCGGGGCGGACGCCGAGGCCGCGGTCGCCGCGGAGGCCGCGCGCATCGCGGGTCTCCTCGGCGGCGACGGGACGACGGCGTCGTTCCCCACGCCCCTGTACCGCGAGCTGCACGCCTGACCGTGGGTGCGGGGGATTCGTCGTCGCGAGGCGCTCCGGACGACGGATCCCCCGCACCCAGGGAGGTCAGAGGTAGCGCAGCGGGTCGAACTCGTCGAGCGGGATGATCCGCACGCGCGGCAGGACCGCCGTGAACGCGCCCGCGTGGTCCTCCAGGTCGAAGATCTCCAGGCCGCGCGTCGTCAGCTCCGACAGCCGCACGTTGACGAACTCGCGGAACGCGAGCACGCCCACCCGGCGGTCGGCGTCACCGAGCAGCGTCTCCACCTGCGGGAGGAAGTCGCCGTCGTGGCTCGCGAGGAGCACGTCGCCCGGGCGGTCCCGCAGCGCGTCGAGCGTGCGCTGGATGCCGATGTCCACGACCTTCTCGCTGCCCGACCCGGACAGCGGGATGGGCCGGTACCCCATCGCGAGCAGCGCCTGCACGAACGACATCGGCATCTGCCCCGACGACGCGTTGAGGAAGAACAGCGGCGTGACGTCCTGGCCCCACGCCTGGCGGGCGAAGTCGACGATCCGGTCCCAGCGCGGCCGTTCCTCCGGCGCGGGCCGGTGACCGAGGACGTTCATGCCGAGCGTCGCGTCGATGTTCTCCCCGTCGACGACGAGGTACGTGCGCCGCGGGGGCGTCAGGGCGGCGGCGCTCTGGGAGTCGGACATGGCGCCAGCCTAGCCGTGGCCGTCAGGCCAGACGGGCCGAGATGACCGTGTTGTCGGTGTAGTGGCCGGTCGCCGGGTCCACCGTCCCCCCGCACGTGATGAGGCGCAGCTCCGGTCCCGGCGTGTTCCCGTACACGGTGGCGGTGGGGAACTCGTCCTTGCGGAACTGCTCGACCGTCTCGACGACGAACGTCACCGACGACCCGTCGGCGCGGTCGACCGTCACCTCGTCGCCGGGGGAGAGGCGTGCGAGGTCGTGGAAGACCGACGGCCCGTTCTCGGTGTCCACGTGGCCCTCGATGACGGCCGGGCCGTCGGCACCCGGCCGCGGCGAGCCGTCGAACCACGCGGCACGGTCCACGTCCTCGCCCTGCGGGACCGCCATCGTGCCGTCGTCCTGCAGCCCGAGCGTGACGAGCGCGGAGTCGACGCCGATCGCGGGGACGCGCACGCGCGTGGGCGGCGGCTGCTCGGCCGGTGCGGTCGGCGTCGGCCCGGGGCGCACGGGCGCGGCCGCCCCGTCCCCGCGGTCCGGCGGAGGGGTCGAGGGGTCGGGGGTGGGCGCGGCGCCGGACGTCGTCCGCACCTGCGGCGGCGCGGGCTCCTGGCCGGCGACCCCGACCGCCACCGCCGCGCCCCCACCGAGGAGGAGCGCGACGGCGACGGCGGGGACGACGCCGCGCCGGACGTCGTGGCTCATCAGTCCTGCGCCGCCGCGCGACGACGGGTCAGCAGGAGGGCGCCGCCCGCGAGGAGCGCCGCCGCCCCGCCGGCGAGCAGACCCGCGTTCTCGACGCCGGCCGTCGAGCCGGAGCCGGTCTGGACGCCGCCCTGCGGCATCTCGGACATCTGCGAGACCGTCATGATCCCGCAGAGGGCCGGGTCGGTGGCCTCGGCGGGCAGCGACGGGTCGAGGTCGGACACGGTGTCGCCGTCGTAGGCGCCGCTGCCGTCGTGGTCGACGCCGTGCAGCACGACCGCGGCCTGCCCGCCGGCGACCGCGTCGGCGACCTCCTGCGAGACCTCGATCGAACCGCGCTCGTACATCAGCGCGCCGTCGGGCGCGGTGTCGAAGCGGTCGACGGCGAGGGCCGAGTCGGCCGACGTGTCGCCCTCGGTCGTGAGCGACACCTGGACGGACCCGTAGGCGGGGACGCCCTCGCTCGTCGTGAGCGTCCCGCTGCCGTCGGCGTCGTCGCTCGCCGCCGGGCACTCGTGACGGGCGTCCGGTGCGAAGTGGATGTGCGCGGCGTGCGGGCTGTCCGGCAGCAGGCCCGTCGCCTCGACCTCGACGTTCAGCGTCGTGCCGTCGATCCACACCATGGCGGTGCCGCCACCGTCGACGCCGTTGAGCGGGACGGGCGTGAGCTCGCCCTGCGTGGTGTCGGCGGCGGACGCCGGTGCCGCCACGGCCAGGGCTGCGGCGAGCGAGAGTGCGGGGACGCTCAGTGCGGTGCGTGCTCGGGTGCGCATAGGTCGTGCTCCCTTCCGGGCCGCGACGTTCGCGGCCGTGCAGGGGGTTCGACGCCCTTGCGGCACCGGATGGGTGGTCCGCCGGTCCCGTTCCGCGCCGGTGCTCCGAGGTCGCGGTTTGCGCCGTACCGGGGGCCACTGGGTACGGTCGTCCTTCGTGACCACGTTCGACACCACCGCAGAGAGCGTCCGCACCGCGGCCCCGATCGCCGCGCCCGACGCGCGCGTCACCGTCGTCCAGAGCTCGCCGGACGTCACCCTCGACACCTTCGCCGAGCACCTGCGCGCGGACCTGCGGGTCGTGCGGGCGTACGACGGCGAGCCCGTCCCCACGCTCGACGAGGTCGGCGACGGCCTCCTCGTGCTCGGCGGGCACGTGTCCGCGCACGACGACGCGCGCGCACCCTGGCTGCCCGCCCTGCGCGACCTCCTGCTCGCCGCCGCCGGGTCCGGCGTGCCGACGCTCGGGATCTGCCTCGGCGCCCAGCTCCTCGCCGTCGCGGGCGGCGGTCGTGTCGAGGTCGGTGCCCCGCCCGGCCGGGAGGTGGGCGCGACGCGGCTCTTCTGGCGGCACGAGGCGGCGGACGACCCGCTGCTCGGCGCCCTCGCGAGCGGCGACGCGCCCGTGGAGCACGTGGTGAGCGCGCACGCCGACGCGATCGTCGAACTGCCGGCCACGGCGGTGTGGCTCGCGTCGTCGAACATGTACCCGTACCAGGCGTTCCGCCTCGGGTCGGCCGTCGGCGTCCAGTTCCACCCCGAGGCGTCCTGGGCAGGCCTTGCCGGCTGGTGCGACCGCTACGACGACGTCGACACCGCGGCCGTGCTCGCCGGGCTGGACCCGCACGCCGACGCGATCGCCGACGGCGGCCACCGCCTCGCGCTCGCGTTCCTCGCCGAGGTGCGCTCCGCCGTCGGGCAGCGGGCCGTCCCCGCCTGACCCGTCCCCGCGTGCCGGGCGCTCGCGGTCACCAGTCCGACGGGGGTGCGTCCTGCGTGCCCGTCCCGATCTGCGGGGTGACCTGCGTGGGGGAGACCTGCGGCGCGGGCGCCGAGCCCTGCTTGAGCGCGGCGAGCCGCGCCTCGATCTCCACCGACTCGCCCGACTGCTCCAGCTCGGCGAACTGCGCGTCGATGCTCGACGCCGCGACCTCGGCCTGGCCCAGGGCGAGCGCCTCCTCGCGCCGCACCATCTCCTCGTAGCGGGACAGCTCGCTCGTCGGGTCGAGCACGTTGATGGAGCCGAGCGCGCCCTGCACGGTCTGCTGCGCCTGCGCGCTCTTCTGCCGGGCGACGAGCGAGTCTCGCCGGGACCGCAGGTCGGCGAGCTTGTCCTTCATCGTCGCGAGACCGGTCTTGAGCTTCTCGACCGTCTCCCGCTGCGACGCGATGAGCGGCTCGGCCTGGCGCACCTCGCCCTCCGCGGTGATCTGCCGCCCCAGCGCCACCTTGGCGAGGGCGTCGAACTTCTCCGCGTTCGCCGTGTCGCCGGCCGCGCGGTAGCGGTCCGCCTGCGCGGACGCGGCGGCGGCCTTCTGGCCCCACTCCTGCACGGCGGCGACGTCCTCGTTGTGGTCCTGCTCGGCGAGGCGCAGGTTCCCGATGGTCTGCGCGACGGCCTGCTCGGCCTCGGCGATGTTGTTCGTGTAGTCGCGCACGAGCTGGTCCAGCATCTTCTGCGGGTCCTCCGCGCTGTCGAGGAGCGCGTTGATGTTCGCCTTCGTGAGCTGGGCGATGCGCCCGAAGATGCTCTGCTTCTCCGCCATGCTGCCTCCCTGGTCGATGCTGCCGTTCTTCCGTCGTCCGACCCCCGGCCCGAGTCGTGAGTCCGCGGGTGCCGCGCAGGTGCGGCGCTAGAAGCGCCCGCCGCGCCCCGAGCGTCCGCCCGAGGCCCGTCCGCCCGAGGACCGGCGGCCCGAGGACCGCGCGGACCGACCGCCGGGTCGCCCGCCCCCGAACCCGCCCCCGCCGAATCCCCCGCCGAAACCGCCGCCGAAGCTCCCGCCGCCGAACCCTCCGGACCGTCCGCCGCCCCCGCGCAGGATCGAGTCGAGCAGGATGCCGCCCAGCACCATGCCGCCGACGCCACCGGACCCGCCGGACCCGCCGCCGGTCCCGCCCCGTGAGGCGTCCCAGCGCTCCGCGTCCTGCTGCGCGAGGCGCGCGGCGGACTGGGCCTGCGCGTCGGCCTCCTGCGCGCGGTGCAGGGCACCCGCCGGGTCGGACGGCTGCAGGGCCCGTGCCTCGCCGAGCAGCCGGATCGCCTCGGCCAGGCGCGTGCGTGCCTCGGGCCCGACGGCGCCCCGCCGCGTCTCCACGTAGTCGTGCGTCGCGCGGACCTGCGCGTCGACCCGTTGCACCGTCTCCCGCAGGAGCGCGTTCGCCCGCGCGGCCTGCTCGGCGTGCTGACGGAACGGTGCGAGGGCGGCGTCGAGCGCCGCCTCGGCGTCGGTGAGACGGCGCAGCGCGGCCAACGGGTCGCCGCCGTCGCGCACCCCCGCCGCGACGTCCGCCGCCGCGCGCGCCTCGTCGAGCGCGGGCGCGACGGACGCGTCCTGCGGTGCGAGGCGCGCGGCGTCGGCCACGTCCGCGCGGATCGACGCGAGGCCACGTTCCAGGCGGGCGCCCGCGTCCGCGAGGTCCGTGCCCGCCCGCTCCACCGCGTCGAGGAGCGTCACGGCCTGACCCACCGCGTTCTGCGCCGCCCGCGCGAACGCGACCGCCCCCGCGCGGTCCTTCGCCGCCAGCGCCTCGCGCCCCCGCGACACCGCCCCCACCGCGTCCGCGAGCAGCGCCTCCGCCTGCTCCGGGTTCGGCGCGACCGACGCCAGCGCCGACGCCGGGTAGGTGTGCGCGAGCGTGCCCAGCGCGGCGCGCGCCGCCGGCACCCGCGCCGCGACCTCGTCGGCGCGGCGCTCCGTCTCGTCGAGGACGCGCGGGGCGTCCGCCTGCAGGTCGCGCAACGCGTCGAAGCCCGCGGCCTGCGCGTCGAGACGGTCCGCCACGTCGTCGCACAGCTCGACGACGCGCGCCAGCATCGCCCGCGCCTCGGGCTCGGTCTCCGGCTCGGCGTCGTCCAGGCGGCGCCGCAGCGCGAACGCCTCCGCGACGGTGCGGCGCGCGTCGTCGAGGACGGTCGAGAACTCGCGCGTCGCCTCCACGCCGAACTGCGCCTGCGCGAACCCGAGCTCCTGCTCCGACGTGCGCAGGGCGTCGTCGACCGACACGAGCGCCGCGCTCGCCCGCCGGTCCAGCTCCTCCGTCGGCACCTGCTCGGCGTCGGCCGCGCCGCCGGTGCCGCGCCCCGGCGTGCCCGCCCGGCGGCGCCGGTTCACGACCGCCCGGACCACGAGCACGACGAGCAGCACCAGCACGCCGACGACGACGAGCACGAGGAACCCGCTCACGCCGCCCCCGCCCGCGGCGTCGCGCATCGTGTCCGCCGCCGCGACCGCCGCACCCGCCCAGTCGTCGGCCCGCAGGTGGTCCTCCACCACAGACTCCACGCGGTCCAGGTCCGCGTCGGACAGCGCGACGTTCGTGTCGTACGACAGCCCGTACCGACGGTCCTGCGTCGCGACCGCGAGGAGCACGTCGTCCACGCCCAGCCCCGACGCGTTCGCCGTCGCGTTCGCCCAGTCGATGCCGTCCAGGCCGTCGAACCCCGGGACGTACACGACGAAGAGCTGCAGGTCCGTGTCGGCGGCCAGCGCGTCCAGCGCGTCCTGGACCTCCTGCGTCGCGTCGCCCAGCACGCCCTCGGGGTCGGTGATCTCACCCGCGACGTCGAGCGGCGCCTCGACGCGCACGGAGGCCGCGGACGGCGTCGTCACCGCGGAGGCGTGCGGGGCGAGCAGCAGCGACACGCCGAGGACCGCACCCGCGAGGATCGGGACGACGCCGCGCAGCGACCGTCTGCCGCGCCCCGTACCCCGGGACGGGACGAGACCGCGCGCGAGCACTCCCACGGCCCCGATCCTTCCCCGGCACCCCGGCACCTGCAATCGCTACGGACGGTGCCGAGGCAGAACCGTCGTCGAGGCGAGGGAGAACCGTGGTCGTGCGAGGGAGAACCGTGGTCACGCGAAGGAGAACCGTGGTCCCGCGAGGAGAACCGTGGTCACGCGAGCGAGAACGCACAACGAGCTGCCCGACGTCGGGCACCCCAGCAGCGTGGTGACGTCACCTGGAAGGCAGCCGCCCCAGGGCCTCCCGAGGTGGGGCTCCCGCGATCTGTCTCGCGCAACCACGGTTCTCCCTCGCGGGACCACGGGTCTACCTCGGGCAACCACGGTTCTACCTCGCGGGATGCCCACCCGTCACTGCACGACGCCCAGGTCCTCCGCGCTTGTGGTCGGCCCGGGCGTCGTTCCGTGCCGGGCGGGTGCCCGCTCCTTCGTCGCGGGCCCCACCCGTCACTGCACGACGCCCAGGTCCTCCGCGTCGACGATGCGGTAGGCGTACCCCTGCTCGGCGAGGAACCGCTGCCGGTGCGCGGCGAAGTCCTGGTCGACGGTGTCGCGCGCGACGACGGCGTAGAAGTGCGCCGTGCGGCCGTCGGCCTTGGGGCGCATGACGCGGCCGAGGCGCTGCGCCTCCTCCTGGCGGGACCCGAACGACCCGGAGACCTGGACGGCGACGGACGCCTCGGGCAGGTCGATGGAGAAGTTCGCGACCTTCGACACGACGAGCCGGGAGACCTCGCCGGAGCGGAACGCGTCGAAGAGGCGTTGACGTTCGCGGACCGTCGTCGCGCCGGTGATGAGGGGCGCGTCGAGGTGTTGCGAGAGCTCTTCGAGCTGGTCGAGGTACTGGCCGATGACGAGCACCTGGTCGTCGGGGTGCTGGGCGACGATCTGCTCGACGACGCGGTTCTTGCCGGTCGCGGTGGCGGCGAGGCGGTACTTCTCCTCGGGTTCGGCGATGGCGTAGGCCATGCGGTCGGGCTCGGGCAGGGTGAGGCGCACCTCGACGCAGTCGGCGGGGGCGATGTAGCCCTGCGCCTCGATGTCCTTCCACGGGGCGTCGTACCGCTTGGGGCCGATGAGGGAGAACACCTCGTCCTCGCGGCCGTCCTCGCGCACGAGGGTCGCGGTGAGGCCGAGGCGTCGCCGCGCCTGCAGGTCGGCGGTCATGCGGAAGATGGGCGCGGGCAGGAGGTGCACCTCGTCGTAGACGACGAGGCCCCAGTCGCGGGCGTCGAGGAGCTCGAGGTGCGTGTAGACGCCCTTCCGCTTGGTCGTGAGCACCTGGTAGGTCGCGATGGTGACGGGCTTGATCTCCTTGCGCGCGCCGGAGTACTCGCCGACCTCGTCCTCGGTGAGCGACGTGCGGCGCACGAGCTCGTCGCGCCACTGGCGCGCGCTGACGGTGTTGGTCACGAGGATGAGGGTCGTGGTGCTCGACCGGGCCATCGCGCCCGCGCCGACGATGGTCTTCCCGGCGCCGCACGGGAGGACGACGACGCCGCTCCCGCCGTGCCAGAACCCGTCCACGGCCTGCGCCTGGTAGGGCCGCATCTCCCACGGCTTCGGCTCCTCGCCCTCGGCGCGCGGCGGCGTCGTGGGGCTGAGCGCGATGGGGTGCTTCTCGCCGTCGACGTACCCGGCGAGGTCCTCGGCGGGCCACCCGAGCTTGACGAGGACCTGCTTGAGGTGGCCGCGCTCGGACGGGTGGACCTTGACGCACGCGACGACGCCCTCGCCGACGGGTTCGACGTGCTCGCCCACGAGCCCGGCGGTCCGCTTGGACTTGAGCACCTCGGCGAGCACGGCGCGGTCGGTCGCCTCGAGGACCAGGCCGTGCACGGGGTGCTGCGCGAGCGTGAGGCGCCCGTAGCGCGACATCGTCTCGGCGACGTCGACGAGCAGGGCGTGCGGCACGGGGTAGCGCGAGTACTCGATGAGCGTGTTGACGACCTGCTCCGCGTCGTGGCCGGCGGCGCGCGCGTTCCACAGCCCGAGCGGCGTGAGCCGGTAGGTGTGCACGTGCTCGGGCGCGCGCTCCAGCTCGGCGAAGGGCGCGATGGCGCGGCGCGCGTCGTCGGCGCGCGGGTGGTCGACCTCGAGCAGGAGCGACTTGTCGCTCTGCACGATGAGGGGTCCGTCGGTCATGCGTCCTCCTTGCCGTGCGGTGCCGCCGCGGGGGTGGCGGGGGCGACGGACGCGATGCGATGCACCGCGACCGTGAGCTCGGCGTCGCGCGCCGGGTCCTGCGCGCGCAGCCGTCCCGCGTCCAGGGTCAGCGGGCGCACGAGGCGCCGGGCGGGTGAACCTGCCGGTCCGACCACCTCGAGCCACACCGACGAGCCGTCGGCGATCGCCTCGCGCAGCAGCCCCAACGCCTCCGCGGGGTCGGTTGTTCCGCCGCCGTCGGAGGTGGCGCGGCGCGTGCCCGACGCCGCCCGGCCGGCCCCGGCACCTCGCTCGCCGTCCTCGCGCCGCACCCCGTTCACGGGTGCGCCCGCCGCGCCGTCGTCGGGTGCGCCGTCCGGTGCTCCGCCTCGTCCGGGCCTGCGGGAGCGCTCGTCACGCCCCGTCCGGCCTGGGTCGCGGTCCGCGGCGCGCAGGCGCGCGACGAGCAGCGCGTACCGCGCGACCTGGGCGTCGCCGCCGTCCGTGCCACCGCCGTCCGCACCGTGGTCGCCCGGCCCGAACCCGGCGGCCGCGGCGCGGGCCCGCCGACGCCCGACCACGACCCGGCCGCCGCCCTGCGCGCGGGGCCGCCGCCCGCCGTCGGGCACGAGCACGCGCCCGTCCGGCCCTTCGACGGCCGAGACGACCCCGTGCTCGCGCAGCGCGGCCTGGAGCTCGGCGGCGGGGACGGCGGCGGCGACGACCGTGGGGGCGAGGCGCACGAGGCCGAGGTGCCGCAGGCCGGGCGCCTCGGCGAGACCGGCGAGCAGCGCGGGGTCCTCCGCGCGGACGTAGCTCGACGCGGTGCCCACGCGAACTCGGCCGTGGCGGCGGGCGGCGTCGCGCACGAGGTAGTCGAGCGGTTGGGGGACGGGGGTGCGCGAGTGCGCGGCGAGGTCGTCGAGGAGGTCGTCGGCGGTACGCCCGTGGTCGAGGGCGCGCACGACCGACTCCGCGGTGAACCGGACCGTGGTCGCCGCGCCGCGCGACTCGACGTCGGCGGCCACCTCGACGAGCCGTTCCAGCGCGCCCGACGGTCGCCCGGGGACGATCCCGGTGAGGTCGCCCTGGAGGAGGATCTCGTCGACCTGGGCCGGCAGGACCGCCTCGAACGCCGCGGCGAGGTCGTCCTCCGTGGACCCGCCGAGGAGCGCGAGGCCCGGCGCGGACAGGGCGCCCGCGCCCGTCACGCCGAGCAGCGCCGCCTCGCGCAGCAGCCCGGCGACCGCCTGCTCGGGCGGCACGGCGCGCGGGGTGCGCCACCGCAGCACCTCGACGACGTCGCCCGCCGTGGGCCCCCGGCCGGGGAGCGTCGCGAGCACGTCGAGCACCGACGCGCGCAGCCGCGGCACCCAGGGCCGCCACAGCTCCGGGTCGAGCGCGCCGCGCAGCGCCCCCTTCTCGTCCCGGCTCCCGACGAGCCACGGCGTGCGCCGCGACCGCCACCAGCCGCGCGCGAGCGTCGCCCACCGGTCGCCCAGGTCGTCGTCCAGCCAGTCCTCGGCCGCGGGGGTCGCGGTGAACGACGGCGGGTCGTCGCCGTCGTCCTCGACGAGCCCCGCGGCGGCGGCGAGCTCGACGACCGCGGCGGCGGTGGCGTCGTCGGTCTCGAGCGTCGTGGCGGTGCGGCGCAGGTCGCGCACGCCGAGCCCGCCGGAGCGCAGCACGCCGGGAGGGTTCTCCTGCCAGGCGGTGACGAGTCGTGCGACGAGCCGGACGGCCTCGAGCCCGGCGGACGCGGACTCGGCGCCGACGGTCCCCGGCGGGACCTCGCGCAGGCCGGGCACGGGCGGCGTGGTCCGGACCTCGCGCGCGGTGCGACCGCCGCGCAGCGCGAGCCCCACCTCGCGCGGGAGCACGACGTGCCGGTCGTCCGTCGGGCGCAGGTAGTCGTGGTCGACCAGCCAGCCGACGGCGCGGCGCGCGGCGGGGTCGGAGCGCGGTGCGACCCCGACGGGCGGCCCCCAGGTGAGCGCGTCGAGGATCGCGGCCGCGCCGGGCGGCGCGTCGTCGGGCAGCGGCACGACCGCGCCCGGCGTCGTGGGCGTCGACACGCCCGTCGCGGGGCCGAGCCCGGCCGGGTAGGGGCCGAGGATCTCCGCGAGCCCGGGGGAGGGGCGTCGTCGTGCCGGTCCGGCGCTCGCGGCCGGCTGTGTCGCGGCCGGCTGTGTCGCGTCCGGTTCCGCCGCCTCCGGCGACCACACGAGCGCCGCCGCGTCGAGGTCGTCGAGCGTGCGCCCCACGAGGGCGACGCCCTCCGGGCCGTCAAGACCGAGGGCGTGCGCGACGTCGGCCGGGCTCACCGGACCGGACACGGGGTCGAGGACGAGCACGGCCTCGAGCACGTGGAGCTCGAACGCGTCGAGTCCCGCCAGGACGCGTTCGAGGCTCGTGCGGCTCGACGCGCGCGCGGCGAGCGACAGGAGGGTCGACGGCGACGGCGAGCCCAGGTCCGGGCGGCGCCTCAGCAGCGCGACGAGTCGCGCGTCGTCGCTCGCGCGCAGCACGTCGCCGAACGTCGCGGACCGTCCGGGCCGCGGTCCGGTCTGGGAGGTGGCCATCCGTTCGATGCTACGCGTGCGCGGTGCACCAGGTCGGCGCACCGAGGTCGGCGGACCGGGGCGAGGTCGGCACTCCCGGTCCGCCGAGTTCGTCCAGGTCTGCCGACCTCGGTGCACACCGGGGCCCCGACCGATCAGGACACGCCCTGCCGACGGCGCAGCGGCGGCAGCGCACGATCCACCCGGAGCCCTGCCATCACCTCCGGCGGGACGCGGCGCAGGACCCGGCGCGCGACGTCCGAGGGGTCGTCGTACGCGGTGCACCGCAGCACCCGGAACCCGAGGCGTTCGATCGCCTCCTGCCGCCGCTTCTCGGCGACGAGCACCGAGCCGGGGTCCGACGCCGGGGCGACCCCGCCACGATCCGTCCGGTACTTCACGAGCCCGTCGAACTCGAGCAGCAGCCGCCAGGCCGGCCACCCGACGTCGGCCCGGACGTCGCCGACCTCCGTGCGCAGCGGGACCTGGGTCGTCGGCCGCGGTAGTCCGAGGCGGAGCACGAGATAGCGCATCCACGACTCCCACGCCGACTCGGCGCCGTCGTCCGCGAGCGCCAGCACGTGGCGGGCGCGGCGGGTACCGCGTCCCGAGCCGGCCGCGTCGAGGAGCACCGCCACCTCCTCGCGGCGCACCCCGGCGGCGAGGGCGGAGTCGGCGAGCACCAGTCCGTCGAGCGCCGGGAGCGTGCGCAGGCAGTCGGCCACCGTCCGGGGCAGGGACGTGACGGGCAGGCCGCGTACGACGCGACGGTCGGCGGGCGCGACGGAACCGACGTGGCGGCGGAGGTCCTGCGCGGCGGATCCCGAGCGCCGGTAGGACTGCACGACGTCGGTGCGGTCGGGGGTCTCCCAGAGCCGGAGCCGGTGGACGAGCGCCGCGGTGGTGTGGCTGAACACGTGGTCGGCGCGTAGCGACCGGTGGACGGCGCGGGCGGTGTCGAGGAGGCGCTCACGTCCTGCCGCGTGCCTCGACGGCTGCGGTGGGGGTGCGTCACGGTAGGCGCCGTGCCGGAGGCGTTCCCACTCCCCGGTGGCGGAGGCGTGGCGCACCCGCTCCTCGGGGTGGTCGCGGGCGAGGTGGATGCGGTCGTCGTCGGGGGTGAGCACGCGGCCCAGCGTGCCTGCGTGTCCGTGCCGTGGGGACGGGGCGGGTCCAGGTCTGTGGATGGAGGCCACGGGACGACGGCCTGTGGACGGCGTGGCGGCGGTGCCGAGCTCGGCGGACGCGGGCGAGCTCGGCACGTCCGGTCCGCCGACGTCGGCGGGGTCTGCCGACGTCGGCGCGGGTGCCGCCGGGCCGGGAGGATGCGGCGACCTGCCGGGGCGGCCGGTAGCCTGGGGGTCCTGGTCCCTTCGAGCACGAACGAGGTTCACGTGCCCACCGGCAAGGTCAAGTGGTTCGACACCGAGCGCGGGTTCGGCTTCATCGCCGCCGACGACGGCGGCGAGGTCTTCCTGCACGCCTCCGCGCTCCCCGCGGGAGCACCCGCGCCCAAGCCGGGCTCCCGGCTCGACTTCAGCGTCGCCGACGGTCGTCGCGGCCCGCAGGCGCTGTCCGTCACGCTCCTCGACCCGCCCCCGTCGGTGGCCAAGGCGAAGCGACGCTCGGCCGAGGAGATGGCGGTGATCGTCGAGGACCTCATCAAGGAGCTCGACGGCGTCGGCAACGGCCTGCGCCGCGGCCGTTACCCGGAGAAGAGCAAGGCGACGAAGGTCGCGGCCGTGCTGCGCGCGGTCGCGGACGAGATCGAGGTCTGAGCATGGGTGCCGTCGCAGCCGCCACGGAGCGCGCGCAGGGCGTGTCCGCCCGGGCCGCGCGCGACACCGTCCTCGTCGGCGCGGCCGACCTCGCGCGCGCCGCCGCGGAGGAGGTCGCGCAGAGCCCCGCCGACGTCGGCGAGCACCTGGGGACCGTCGCGGAGGCCGACCGCCTCATCTCGCACCGGTTCGCGTGCACGACGCGCGGGTACGCGGGCTGGCACTGGACGGTCACCCTGGCGCGCGTGCCCCGTGGCCGCACCGCGACGGTGTGCGAGGTGGAGCTCCTGCCGGGCGACGGCGCGCTCCTCGCGCCCGCGTGGCTGCCGTGGTCGGAGCGGCTGCGCCCCGGTGACGTCGGGCCCGGGGACGTCCTGCCGTTCCGCGCCGACGACCCGCGCCTGGAGCCCGGCTACGTGGCGACGGGCGACGAGGAGCAGGACGCCGTCGCGATCGACGAGCTCGCCCTCGCGCGCGCCCGTGTGCTGTCCCCGCAGGGTCGTGACGAGGCGGCCGAGCGGTGGTACCGCGGCTCGCGCGGCCCCACGGCGCGCGGCGCCGTCGCGGCGAGCGCCGAGTGCGGGTCCTGCGGCTTCCTCGTCCCGCTCCAGGGCGCGCTGGGCCAGGTGTTCGGCGTGTGCGCGAACGCGTGGTCGCCCGACGACGGCAAGGTCGTGAGCCTCGACCACGGCTGTGGCGCGCACTCCGAGACGGACGTGGACCCGCAGCCCAGCGACTGGCCGGACACGGCGCCGCTCGTCGACGAGCTGCACGTCGAGCTCGTCTCCGTCCTGGAGGCCGCGGCCACGGGCTCCGCCGCCACGGACACGGACGCCGCCACGGGCACAGACCCAGCCACCGACACCGCCGCGGACACCGACGCCGCCACCACCGACTCCGCCGAGACGCGCCCCGCCGCCGAGGACGAGCCCTCCGCGTGACGCCGGACCCCTTCGGGACCGAGGCGCTGCGACGCGCTGTCCTCGAGGCCTGGCGCTCGTCGCCGACGCGGCTGCGCGAGGACGCCAACACGGAGGAGGACCACGCCCACGGGTCGTACCGCGGGCGGGTCGTCGTCGAGCTCGCGCAGAACGCCGCCGACGCCGCGACGCGCGCCGGCGTGCCGGGTCGCGTGCACCTGGGGCTGCGGGCGCCGTCGGGCCCCGAGGACCCCTGGGTGCTGCGGGTCGCGAGCACGGGTGCGCCGCTCGACGCGGCGGGCGTGGCGTCGCTGGCCGCGATGCGCGCCTCCGCGACAGGGTCCGGTGCGTCGGGCGCGACCGTCGGTCGCTTCGGGGTGGGGTTCGCCGCGCTGCGCTCGGTGGCCGACGAGATCCGGATCGGCTCGGGGGAGCGGGCGGTCGAGTTCTCCCTCGCGCGCACGCGCGCCGTTCTCGCGGGCGAGGAGGCGCTCGCCTCCGAGGTCGGACGCCGGGGCGACCGCCTCCCGGTCCTGCGCCTGCCGTTCCCGGCTCGCACCGACGTGCCCGCCGGGTACGACACGGTGGTCGAGGCCGTGCTGCGCGACGACGAGGCCGTCGCCGCCGTCCGGTCCGAGCTCGCGGACGTCGGGGACGCGCTGCTCCTCGCGCTCCCCGCCCTGGCCGAGGTCGTGGTCGACGACACGACCACGCGCCGCGTCGCGGACGTCGCCGACCGCTGGACGGTGCTGCGCCGGTCCGGGACGGTCGACGCCGCGCTCCTCGCCGACCGGCCGGTGGAGGAGCGCACGCGCACGGGGTGGTCGGTGGTGTGGGCGCTGCCGCGCGGGAGCGGGACGGCAGCTGACGCCGCGCCCGACGTCGTGCACGCCCCGACGCCGACGGAGGAGCCGTCGTCGTTCCCCGCGCTCCTCGTGGCGTCGTTCCCGCTCGACCCGTCCCGGCGGCACGTGTCCTCGGGGGCGCTCGCGGACCACGTGGCGCGGCGCGCCGGTGAGGTGTACGCGGAGCTCCTGGCGTCCGTGGCGCCCGAGCGCGGCGCGCGCGTCCTGGAGCTCGTCCCCACGGGGCTGCCGCGCGGTGCCGTGGACGCGGCCGTGCGCGACGCCGCGGTCCGGGCGCTCGCCACGACGCCGTTGCTGCCGTCCGCGGCCGGCGACGAGGACGGGTCGCTCGACGGCGGCGCGGACCTCCTGCGACCGGACCGCGCCCGCCTGCTCGCGGGCGACGTCGGGTCCGACGCGCGGCTCCTCGCCGCCCTCGGGGGCTCCGACCTGGTGGCGGTCCCGCCCGCGCTGGCGGGTGCGGCGTGGACCCTGGGCGTGCAGGTGGTGGACCTCGGGGACGTCGTGGACGCGCTGCCGACGTCGTGGCCGCCCGCGCGGTGGGCCGCGCTGTACGACGCGGTGGCGCCGTGGGCGGGCGACCGCCGGGTCGTGGACGCGCTCGGCGCGGTGCCCGTGCCGCTGGCGGACGGGCGCACGGTCCGGGGCCCGCGCGGGCTGCTGCTGCTCGACGACGGCGGGTCCGGGGCGCGGGACCTCGCCGACCTCGGGCTGCGCGTCGTGGACTCCCGCGCCGCGCACCCCCTGCTCGAACGCCTGGGCGCCCGGACCGCGGACGTGCGCACGGTGGCGGCGGACCCTGCGGTGCGTGCGCACGTCCTCGCCGCGGCGCGCGACGCCGAGGACGGGGAGGACGTCGTGGACCGCGTGGACCGGCTGCTCGGGCTCGCGGCGGCGGTCGTCGCGGGGCACGAGGGGTCGGCGGCACGGGTCGGTGCGGTCGACGCCGCGACGGTGGGCGCCCTCCCGTTCTGGTGGGGCGAGCTGCCGCTGGTCGACGCGTCCGGGGAGCGGGCCCCGGCCCGGTCCCTCGCCCTGGACGGGTCGTGGGCGGCGCGGTCGCTCGACCTCGACCTGGTCGACGCCGACGTGGCCGCGCGATGGGGCGAGGAGGTCCTGCGGGCGGTGGGGGTCGCCGTCGGGCCGACGGTGCTGCGCGTGCACGACGTCCTCACCCCGCTGCCCGGCGAGGAGCCCGACCTGCGCAGCGCCGAGCCGGAGGGCTGGCTCCCGGACTGGGACGCGTACCTGGCCCACCTCGGGGACGTGCTCGGGCCGGGCGTGTTCGTCGGGGACGTGGTCGCGGTCGCGGACCTCGACGCGGTGCCCGACGACGCGTGGCCGGGCGTGCTCGCGGACCTCGCCGCGGACCCGGGCGCGCGGGCGGCGCTGCTGCAGCCGGTGCGGGCACCGGGCGGGGCGGGCGTCGCGGCGTCGTACACCGCGTGGTGGCTGACGGAGGAGCTCGGGGGGCCGTTCGCGCTGGGCGGGGTGCCGTTCCTGCGTCCCGTCCCGCCCGCGCTGCACGGCCTGGACGACGACGTGCTCGTCGCACTCGGCGGCGTCCGGGACCTGGGCGACGTCGAGGCCGCGCGGTGGCCGGAACTCCTGGACGGTCTCGGGCCCGTCGGCTCCCGGGTCCCCGCCGAGGACGCACTCGCCCTGTGGCGTGCTCTCGCGGTCCTCGCCGAGCGGGGCGAGCAGCTCGACCCCGCCCCCGACCGGGTCCCCGCGATCGGGTCGTCCGGGGTGCCCGTCGTCGCGGAGGCCCGCGACGTGGTGGTCGCACCCGACCCCCGGTGGGCGCCGTCGCGCCCCGTGGTCCCGGTACCGCCGTCCCTGGTGGACGACGCCGCCGACCTCCTCGACGTCGACGTCCCCCCGCAAGACGGCCCCGACCCCGACGGCCCGGGCACGGCGGAGCCGGTGCCTGCGGGCGCGGCGCGCGCGCTCCCGGGGCTGCCGTCGACGTGGTGGCGGCACGGGCGCCTGACGGTGGCGGGCGTCGTCGTGCCGTGGTGGGTCGTGGGCGACGGGGAGCGGGCCCGGGTCCACGCGGTCGACGTGGCGGGGCTCGCCGCGGGGCTCGCGGCGGCGTCGGGCCGTTTCGCGGCCCGCCACGTCCTGGTCGACGTGCTCACCGACGCGCTCGCGGGCGGCGACGTCGACGCCGCGCTGGCGCGGTCCGCGTGGGACTCGCCGGCCGGGGCCGGCTGACGGACGGAGCCGTCGGTCAGCGGTCGGCGGGTGCGCGGTGCCGGTGCTCCCACCACAGTGCCGCGCCGCCGAGGAGCAGCCCGGCGACGCACGTCGAGACCCCGCGCGGTCCGGCCGTCCCGGTCACGAGGAGGACGCCGCACACCACGAGCGCCACCGTCCACAGCCCCATCCCCGCGAGGATCACGGCGCGCAGGTCCACGCGCTGCGGCTCGGGCTCGGCGCGGCGACGGTCGGGGTGCAGGAGGAGCGTGACGAACGAGGGCACGCGGTCATCGTATCGACAGGTCGATTTCACCCGGGGGGCCCTGTCACGCCGGACCCTGGTGCGCGATCCTGTCCTGGTGTGAGCAGCCGACAGGGCGTGACGCCCGGCACGCGAGGACGGGTGCCGACGCAGGGGGCCGCGCGGTGCGACGGGGCAGGCGGAGGTGGCCGGCTGTACGGCGGGTACTCCGACGGTAGCCCGCCGGGGCTCCGCGGAACACCATTTGTGGACACTCGTCCAACAAACTTCTGGCCCGGCTCGCGCGCCGCGTGTCCGCGGGAACACGCCGCTCGTGAGGCGTCGGACGGCCGCGCGCGGCCGACCTTCTCACCCGGGTGAAAGCCCGGCTAAACCCTCGTTGGAAAACTTCGTCGAACCCTAGGATGAGTCGCCATGCAGGGGATTGAGCAGACCGGAGGTGGACGGATGTCCCAGAGCGTCTCCGTGGCCGGACGGCGCACGCTGCGCACCCTGCTCACCACCTCGCCGGCAGCGCGCGTGCGGGCCGCCCGCGCCGCGTTCCACGACCACTCGTGGCAGGTCTCCTACCGGCGCCGACTCGCCGTCACCGACACCGCCGTGATCGTCGTCGCGGTCCTCGTGGCGTACTTCGTCCGCTGGGACAAGTTCATCGAGGAGCCCGTGCGCGCCGACGTCCGCGTGCCGTACGTCGTGCTCAGCCTGCTCGTCGGCCTCGCCTGGTCCCTGTCGCTCGTCGCGTCCCGCACGCGCGACCCCCGCGTCATGGGCAGCGGCCCCACCGAGTACCAGCGCGTGTTCGACGCGACGTGGCGCCTGTTCGCGGTGCTCGCGGTGCTCGCCTTCCTGCTCCGTTTCCCCGAGGCGCGCGGGTACCTCGCGTTCGCCTTCCCCCTCGGCCTGGGCGGGCTGCTGGCCGGCCGGTACGCGTGGCGCCAGTGGCTGCACCGCCAGCGCGGCCGAGGCCTGGCGCGCACCGCCGTGCTCGCCATCGGGCACCGCGACCAGGCGGAACGGCTCATCCGTGACCTCAACGGTCGGTCCGAGTCGGGCTACCGGGTCGTCGGCGTGTGCGTGCCGGCGGGAGCCGTGGGCGCCGACGAGGAGATCCGTGGGGTGCCGGTGCTCGGCGAGCTGCGGCACGCCGGCGAGGTCGCGACCCGGATCGGCGCCGACACGGTCGCTGTCTCCGGCTCGGACGCCATCACCGCCGAGGTGGTGCGCCGGCTCGGCTGGGAGCTCGAGCCGTACGGCGTCGACCTCATGCTCACGGCCGAGCTCGCCGACGTCGCGGGCCCCCGGATCACCATCACTCCCGCCGAGAGCGTCGCCCTGCTGCACGTCGACGCCCCCCGGTTCACCGGCCCGCGCTTCGCCGTGAAGTCGGCCACCGACTGGATCGGTGCGGCCGCGCTCGTGCTGCTGCTCCTGCCCGTGCTCCTCGTCGTGGCGCTCGCCGTCCGGTGCACGAGCCGCGGACCGGTCCTGTACCGGCAGGAGCGGGTCGGGCGCAACGGCCGGACCTTCCCGATGTTCAAGTTCCGCTCCATGCGCGAGGGCGCGGACCGTGAGGTCCTGTCGCTGGCCGACGTCGACGACGGCTCGGGACCGCTGTTCAAGGTGCGCGAGGACCCTCGCGTCACGCGTGTCGGCCGCGTGCTGCGCCGCTACTCGCTCGACGAGCTGCCGCAGCTCTTCAACGTCCTGCGGGGCGACATGAGCCTGGTCGGTCCGCGCCCGCCGCTGCAGCGCGAGGTCGAGCAGTACGAGACGTCGGTCCGGCGGCGGCTCCTGGTCAAGCCCGGTCTCACCGGCCTCTGGCAGGTGGGCGGCCGTTCCGACCTGTCGTGGGAGGAGAGCGTGCGGCTCGACGTCTACTACGTCGAGAACTGGACCCTCTTCGGAGACTTCCTCATCCTCGCGCGGACCGCCCGCGCCGTGTACTCCGGGCACGGCGCCTACTGAGGTCGGGGGCGGTGCACCGTGCGGGTCTCGGTCGTCGGCTGCGGTCGGCGCGGCGTGCTGCACGCGGCCTGCCTCGCCGCGGCGGGGCACGACGTCGTCGCCCTGGAGCCCGACCGGGCCGCGCGCCGCGCCCTGCGTGACGGCCCACTCTCCACGGAGCCCCGGTTGCGCCGGCTGCTCGCCCTCGCGCTCGTGAGCGGGCGGTTGCGCGTCACCGGCGACCGGACCGCGCTCGCCGGCTCCCGGGTCCACGTCCTGTGCACCGGGCGGGGAGCCCCGCGCGCGTGCGGTGACCCGGCCGTCGACGACCCGTCGGGCGACGCGACCGCGCGCGCCCGGGCGATGCTCGTCGCGCTCGAGGAGCTCGCCCCCCACCTCGGGCCGGGCGACCTCGTCGTCGGCCGGGACCGTGTCCCGTGCGGGACCGCGGACCTGCTCGCCGCGGCGCTCGCGTCCGACGGCGTGCGGGCGACCGTCGTGTGGGTGCCCGACGAGCACCGTCGTGGGCGGGCGGTCCTCGACACGCTGCGCCCGGCGCGACTGCTCTACGGGGTGCCCGACGGCGCCCTCGGCCCCCGTGCCGTCGGCATCCTCGACGCGCTGCACGACCTCCAGCTCGCGGGCGGCGTCCCGCGCACGACGACGGACCTGCGGACCGCCGAGGACGCCCGTCCGGTCCGGGACGGGCGCGCGGACGCGCCGTTCACCGACGCGTCACCACCGTTCGTCCGGCTCGGGGCTGCCTGAGGGCGCGTCGTTACCGTGTCGAAACCTGGCTCTGGCAGCATTCTCCCCATGTCTTCCCCCACCTCCGTCCGTGAGGACGAGCAGGCCCCGCCGCCTGCCTCGAACGCGCTCGACCGCTTCTTCAAGATCACCGAGCGCGGCTCGACCGTCGGCGCGGAGATCCGCGGCGGTCTCGTCACGTTCTTCGCCATGGCGTACATCGTCGTCCTCAACCCCCTGATCATCGGGACGGTGCAGGACGGGACGGGGGCGTTCCTCGGGGGCGGGGCGGAGCCGGACTTCGGCAAGGTCGCCGCCGCGACGGCGCTCGTCGCGGGCGTCATGACGATCGCGATGGGCGTGTTCGCCAACTTCCCGCTGGGCCTGGCCGCGGGACTCGGCCTCAACGCGGTCGTCGCCTACTCGATCGCGTCCCTGCCGGGCGTGACGTGGGCGGACGCCATGGGCCTCGTCGTCATCGAGGGCCTCATCATCCTCCTGCTCGTGCTCACCGGGTTCCGCGAGGCCGTGTTCAAGGCGGTCCCCGTCGAGCTGAAGACGGCGATCAGCGTCGGCATCGGCCTGTTCATCGCCCTCATCGGCCTCGTCAACGCGGGCTTCGTCACCGCCGGCAGCGGCACGCTCCTCGCGCTCGGCGACCTCGGCACGTGGCCGGTGCTCGTGTTCGTCGTCGGTCTGCTGCTGACGATCGTCCTGTGGGTCCGCAAGGTGAAGGGTGCACTGCTCGTCTCGATCCTCACCGCGACCGCGCTCGCCGTCGTGCTGGAGAACACGCTGCACATCGGGGCGAAGGCGCCCGACGGATCGAACCCGGACGGCTTCAACCTCAACGCGCCGACGTTCGACGGGGTCGTCGACGTGCCGGACTTCGGCCTCATCGGGCAGTTCTCGCTGCTCGGGTCGTTCCAGAACATCGCGCTCGTCACCGTCGTGCTGCTCGTCTTCTCCCTTCTCATCGCCGACTTCTTCGACACGATGGGCACGATGGTGGCCGTCGGTGCCGAGGGTCGTCTCCTCGACGCGCAGGGCAACCCGCCCCGCACGCGCGCCATCCTCGTCGTCGACTCGATCGCGGCGGCGGCGGGCGGCGCCGGGTCGGTGTCGTCGAACACGAGCTACGTCGAGTCGACCACGGGCGTCGGCGAGGGGGCGCGCACCGGCCTCGCGGCCGTCGTCACCGGCGTGGCGTTCCTGCTCACCACGTTCCTGTCGCCGCTCGTCGCGCTGGTGCCCTACGAGGCGGCCGCGCCGGCGCTCGTCTTCGTCGGGTTCCTCATGATGACGCAGGTCGCGGGGATCTCCTGGCGCGACGTCGAGATCGCGATCCCCGCGTTCCTCACCATCATCGTCATGCCGTTCACCTACTCGATCGCCGACGGCATCGGGGCGGGCTTCATCGCGTTCGTCGTCATCAAGCTCGCGCTGGGCAAGGTGCGGGCGATCCACCCGCTCATGTGGGTCGCGGCGGCCATGTTCGTCGTCTACTTCCTCCTCGGTCCGATCCAGGAGGCGCTGGGCCTGTAGGCCCACGCGGCGGCATGACGGGGGCGGTGCGGCGGACGGCTGCGTTCTACCGGCTCGACAACACGGTCCAGCGGTACGACTGGGGGTCGACCACCGCGATCCAGGGTCTCCTGGGCGCGGAGGTCGACGGTCGGCCCGCGGCCGAGATGTGGATGGGCGCGCACGTGCTGGCGCCCTCCCGGGTGACCGCGGTGCCCGGTTCCGGCGGCGACCCCGGCGGGGCGGTGTCGGGCACGCTCCTGGACCTCCTGCGGGCGGACCCGGTGGGCGTGCTCGGCACCCGCGTGCTCGACACGTACGGCCCCCGCCTGCCGTACCTGCTCAAGGTGCTCGCGGCGGACCGCGCGCTGTCCCTGCAGGTGCACCCGCACCCGCACCGGGCGCGCGCGGGGTTCAACCGGGAGAACCGGGAGGGGGTGCCCCGGGACTCGCCGGAGCGCAGCTTCCACGACGACCAGCACAAGCCCGAGATGGTGGTCGCCGTCTCCCGGTTCGAAGGGCTCTCGGGCTTCCGCCGCCCCGCCCGCATCCTCAAGCTGCTCGACGGGCTCGACGGCGACCTCGTCGCGAGGATGCGCACGGAGATCGAGGCACGGCCGACCGAGCCCGGCATCCGGGCCGCGTTCACCCTCGCGCTGCACGCCCGGGCGGAGCCGGGCCTGGCGGCGGACCTCGCGCGGACCGTCGCGTCGGTCCGGGACCGGGCGGGGCGTGCCGGTGGTCCCGGGCCCCGCACGTCCCGGCGCGCGGACGCGACGGTGCTCTCCCTCGCGGAGCAGCACCCCGGCGACCCGGGCGCCGTCGTGTCGCTCATGCTCAACCGCGTGACGCTCGAGCCGGGCGAGTCGATGTTCGTCCCGGCGGGCCACGTGCACGCCTACCTGTCCGGGTGCGCGGTCGAGGTCATGGCGAGCTCCGACAACGTGCTGCGTGCCGGGCTGACGACCAAGCGGGTCGACGTCGACGCCCTCCTCGAGTGCGCCACGTGCCTCCCGGGTCCCGCGGCACGGCCGCGGGTCGTGCGCGACGACGTCTCCGGCCTCACCACGTACCGCGCCTCGGTCCCCGAGTTCGCGCTCGTCACGGGCGAGGTGCGGGGCGACCGCGCGCTCGCCCTGCCCGACGCCGGCCCGCGCGTCGTCCTGTGCCTCGCCGGGGAGCTGGAGCTCGCCGCGGGGGCCGACGGCGCGCTGCGGCTCTCCCGGGGCGAGTCGGTGTTCGTCCCGCACGCGGCGGGGGCGCTCTCGGTCCGGGGCGACGGGCAGGTCGTGGTGTCGTACGTCCCCTGATCGGGCCTGTCCTTACCCGAGGTAATGAGTTAGGGTAAGCATCATGCCTGCTGCGGACCCTGCTGCGCCCACGCGCGACCAGTGTCGTCCCGCACCCCTCGGCGGCGAGCTCCGCGTCGCCCTCACCCGCATCTCCCGTCGACTGCGCTCGCAGCGCGGGGAGGCCGACCTCCCGGAAGGACAGTTCGGCGTGCTCACCGTGCTGCACAAGCACGGCGAGATGTCGCCGGGGGCGCTCGCCGAGCACGAGCGGGTGCGCCCGCCGTCGATGACGCGGGCCGTGAACCGCCTCGTCGAGCTCGGCCTGGTGGAGAAGGTCGAGCACGCCACGGACCGGCGCCAGGTGGTCGTCCGCCTCACGGACACCGGCACGCACGAGGTCTCCGAGACCCGGCGCCGACGCGACGCGTGGCTCACGCAGCAGCTGACCGCCCTCGCCCCCGACGAGAGAGAGACCTTGGCCCGCGCCAGTGAGCTGTTGATCAGGATCGCCGCCCGATGAGCGCGACGTTCACCTCCCTCAAGTACTTCAACTACCGCGTCTGGTTCGCTGCCGCCCTCGTGGCGAACGTCGGCACGTGGATGCAGCGCATCGCCCAGGACTGGCTGGTCCTCACCGACCTCACCGACGAGTCCGGCGTGGCCGTCGGCATCGTGACAGCGCTGCAGTTCGCGCCGGTCCTCGCCCTGTCCGCGTGGGCGGGCCTCCTCGCCGACCGGCTCCCGCGACGTCGGCTCCTCATGGCCACGCAGGGCGCGATGGGACTGCTCGCGCTCGGCCTCGGCGCCCTCGTGCTCTCCGGCCACGTCCAGCTCTGGCACGTCTACGTCTTCGCCACCCTGCTCGGCGTCGTCACCGCGTTCGACAACCCGGTACGGCAGACGTTCGTCGCCGAGATGGTGCCCGCCGACAAGCTGTCCAACGCCGTCGGGCTCAACAGCGCGTCGTTCAACGCGGCCCGGCTGATCGGCCCGGGCGTCGCCGGCCTGCTCATCGCCGTCGTCGGCACCGGGTGGATCTTCGTCGTCAACGGCGTGAGCTTCGCGGCGACGATCCTCGCGCTCGGCGCCATGCGCACCCGCGAGCTGCACGCCCTGCCCAGCGTGCCACGGAGCAAGGGGCAGATCCGCGAGGGCATCCGCTACGTGCGCGGCCGCACGGACATCGTCGTCATCATGGTGGTCGTCGGCGTCGTGTCGACGTTCGGGCTCAACTTCCAGCTCACCTCCGCGATGATGGCGAAGGTCGAGTTCGGGATGGGCCCGGGGGAGTACGGCATCCTCGGCTCGATCCTCGCCATCGGCTCCCTCACCGGCGCGCTCCTCGCCGCGCGGCGCGAACGGCCCCGCGTCCGGCTCGTCATCGGGTCCGCGTTCGGCTTCGCCGTCGCCACCGGTGCGATGGCGCTCATGCCGACCTACCCCAGCTTCGCCGTCGCGTGCATCCCCGTCGGCCTCGCGTCCCTCACGATGATGACCGCGGCCAACTCGACCATCCAGATGAGCGTCGACCCCGTCATGCGCGGACGCGTCATGTCCCTCTACATGATCGTCTTCCTCGGCGCCACGCCCGTCGGCTCGCCCGTCGTCGGGTGGATCGCCGAGGCGTGGGGACCTCGCTGGGCCATCGGCGTCGGGTCGATCACCGCGGCGCTCGTGTCCGTCGGGGCGGCCGTGTGGGCCGTGCGCAACTGGCACCTCGAGGTCCGCTACCGCGTCCTGCAGCGACCCCACCTCGTCGTGCGCTACCTCGACGGCGGCACCGCCGTGGAGAGCGGAGCCCGCGCCGAGACCCGTCGCCGGCTCGGTGCCGAGGACGCCGAGGAGGCGGCCCGAGCCGCCTGACCACGGGTGCTCGTCCCCACGCCCTCCACGAACATCGCAAAACCGACTTCTTGACAGTCCGACGCCTCGCGCTGTTGACTCTCCGGCGTCACGGCCCGAGGCAGTGGGGCGACGGGGGACTGGCGGGGGGCCGGTGTGCACGAACGAGCGGTTGCGACGCGTTCTTCTTTTGTCGAGCTCTCCGTCGTCAACGGGCGGCACCTCGTCCGTGATCCCCGGACCGGGCTCGCGACGGTCTTCGTGTTCGCGTTCTACCTCGTCGTCGTCTTCGTGCTCGACGCGACCTTCGCCGACGGCGCCGCGCAGGTCGACCTCGTCCGCCTGAACCTGGGAACCGCGCTCGGGGTCGGCCTCATGAGCATCGCGTTCCTCGGTACGGCGGTTCCGCTCGTCGCCCTGCGCGAGCGCGGCACGCTCAGACTGCTCGGCACCACACCCGTGCCCCGCGGGCTGTTCCTCCTGTCGATGCTGCCGGTGCGTGTCGTGCTCGCCGCCGGGGAGGGCCTCGTCGTCCTGGTGATCGCTGCGGCCGCCGGCTACACGGGCGGCGCGGGCGCCGGGCGCCTCGCCGTCACCATGATCCTCGGCATCGCGATGCTCTTCGCACTGGCGTTGCTCTTCGCGGCACGCGCCCGCAGCGCGGAGACGGCGCAGCAGGCCATGGCCACGTTGCCCCTTCTTCTCATCGCGCCCGGCGGAGGGATCATCCCGGTCGGCTTGCTCCCCGACGCGGTGCAGGTCGTGTGCAACGCAATTCCGACCACGTGGCTGATCGCCGCACTCGGGGTCGACCTCGCCGGGACTTAGGCCTTCGCGAGCGTTCCCGTGCTGTGGGGGCTGATGGCCGTCGTGACCGTCACCTCCGGCTGGTTCGCGGCGCGGAGGTTCGTGTGGGACCAGGGGGACAGGTGAACCAGGTGCAGGGGGGCGACGTGCAAGGCGAGGGCGGCGAGAAGGTCATCGAGGTCGACGGACTCGTCAAGCGGTACGACGACGTCCGCGCGGTCGCCGGCATCACGTTCGCCGTCTCCCGGGGTGAGATCTTCGGCCTGCTCGGTCCCAACGGGGCGGGGAAGACGACGACGATCGAGTGCCTCGTGGGGCTGCGCGACCCGGACGAGGGGACCGTACGCGTTCTCGGGATCGACCCCGCGGTCGACCGGGCCACGGTCACCGCCCGCCTCGCGGTCCAGCCGCAGTCGGCCAGCCTCTTCGACACGCTGACGGTGCGCGAGACGCTCCGCCTCTTCGCGTCCTTCCATGCCCGCCCGCTGACTCCGGACGAGGTGATCGAGCAGATCGGCCTGGAGGAGAAGTCCCGCGCCCGGGTGAAGAACCTGTCCGGCGGTCAGCTCCGGCGGCTGCTGCTCGGTGTCGCGCTGATCTCCGACCCGGAGAACGTCGTTCTGGACGAGCCCTCCGCCGGTCTCGACCCTGCTGCCCGGCGTGCACTGTGGACGGTCATCGCGGAGCTCGGGCGACGGGGTACGACCGTCGTGCTGTCGACGCACCACATGGACGAGGCGACCGAGCTCTGCGACAGGGTGGGCATCGTCGTCGGGGGGCGGCTCGTCGCGCTCGACGCGCCCGACGAGCTGGTCCGGCAACGGAACGCTGACGCGGTCGTGTCGTTCTCGGTCGGTGCGGACACCGAGCGCGCGCTGCTCGAGAGCCTCGGGGAACCCGGCACCGTCACCGTGGACCGCACTGGCCGGACGTGTCGGGTCAGCGTGCGGACCTCCGAGCCGGACGCCGTGATGCGTCGGGTGACGTTCACCGGAGGCGTCTCGGCATCAGACTTCGCGATCCGACGCGGGACGCTCGAGGAGCTCTTCCTGGAGCTCAGCGTCGCCCCGGAGTCCTTCGGCTCAGCACGTGGGAACCGTTGACCCGTGCGTCGTGATGTCCGTTCCTCGGCAGTTGTGGAGCTGTCGCGCGGCATGGCGTCGGAGCTGTTCCGGAGCAACCGCGCCGTTGTCGCGATGCTCGTCTCCTTCGGGTGTCTCCTGGCGGTGAGCGCTCTCGTCGACCACCTCGTGGGGAAGGCGACGGGTGTCCGATCGACGGTGCTCGACGACAACCTCGCGGTCCTCCTCGTCGTGGGCCTGGCAACCGTCGCGGTCTCGGGGACCGCGTTGTCACTGGCCACCATGCGTCACCGCGGGACGTTGCGGCTCCTCGCGACGACTCCCGTCCCCCGGGCAGCGATCCTGGGGAGCCAGGTTCCTGTGCGTGCGGGTGTCGCGTTCGTCGAGACGGCGGTGGTGGTCGCCCTCGCGGCCACCCGCGGACTCCTGACTCCGGCTGAGCTCCCCGCGCTGCTCGGCGTCGTGGGGGGCGGGTTCGCCATGCTGCTGGGTCTCGGCCTGCTGCTCGGCGCCCGCATGCGCGATCCGGACCTCGCGCTGCAGGTCGGAGGCGTGGTGCCGGTGGTCGTGCTCTTCACGGCGGGCAGCGTGATCCCGACGGACTCCGTCCCTCGCGCGTTGTCCCTCGCGATCGACGCGCTGCCGACGACATGGTTCGTGCGTTCGCTCGACAGCCTGTTGACAGGGTCGCCGCCCGTGCTCCCCCTGCCGGTCGCGGCAGGTGTGCTCATTCTCGCGGGAGCACTTCTCGTCGCCCTCGGTGTGCGCTTCTTCGACTGGGGCCGGGAGCCCGTTCGTCGGTGACGGGTCGCCCTTCCGTCGCGAATCGCAGGCGTGCGTCCACCGGTTTCGCACCCCCAGACCGAGCACCGCCAGCGACCCTGCCCGTCGGCGTCGCTCGCCGGTCCGAGGAGAGTGACGACGACCCTCGCCCGACCTCCTCGGCTCGGCCGGCGCGGCCTCAGGCCAGTCGCTCGACCACGTGGTCGACGCACGCCGTGAGGGCGCGGACGTCGTCGGGCTCGATCGCGGGGAACATCGCGACGCGCAGCTGGTTGCGGCCGAGCTTGCGGTAGGGGAAGACGTCGAGGACGCCGTTCGCGCGCAGCGCGGCGACGACGGCGGTCGCGTCGACCGCGTCGTCGAGGTCGATCGTGCCGACGACGGTCGAGCGCTCGGCCGGGTCGGCGACGAACGGCGTCGCCCAGTCGCGCGTCTCGGCCCAGCCGTAGAGGTGCGCTGCGGACTCGGCGGAGCGACCCGCGGCCCAGGCGAGGCCGCCGTTGCCGAGCAGCCAGTCGACCTGCTCCGCGAGCATGACGAGCGTGGCGACCGCCGGGGTGTTGAGCGTCTGGTCCTGGCGCGAGTTCGCCGCCGCGGTGCGCAGCGAGAGCGACTCGGGCACCCACCGGGTGCCGCTCGTCTCGACCTCGTCGGCTCGCGCGAGGGCATCGGGGGAGCAGACGGCGAGCCACAGGCCGCCGTCCGACCCGAAGACCTTCTGCGGGGCGAAGTAGTAGACGTCGGTCTGGCCGACGTCGACGGGGAGCGCGCCCGCGCCCGACGTCGCGTCGACGAGGGTCAGTGCACCGCGCTCGCGGGACCCGGGCACGCGGCGCACGGGCGCCATCGCGCCCGTCGAGGTCTCGTTGTGCGGCGTGGCGTGGACGTCGACGTCGTCGGCGGGGGCGAGGTGCGCGACCGTCCCGGCCGGTGCGGAGATCACCTGCGACGGGTCGAGGAACGGTGCTGCGGTCGTCGCGGCGGCGAACTTCGCGCCGAACTCCCCGAACGCGGCGTGCTGGGCCTTGCGCCGCACGAGGCAGGCGGTCGCGACGTCCCAGAAGGACGTGGACCCGCCGTTGCCGAGGACGACCTCGTACCCGTCCGGCACGTCGAAGAGCGTCGCGATCCCCTCGCGCACGCGGCGCACGAGCGCGCGGACGGGCTCCTGGCGGTGCGACGTCCCGAGAAGGTTCGTGCCGGCGTCGGCCACGGCCCGCACCTGGGCGGAGCGGACCTTGCTGGGACCGGAGCCGAAGCGCCCGTCGGACGGCAGCAGGTCCGCGGGGACCCGGATGGTGGCGGGGTCGGCGGGGCGGACGTCGGCGGGGCGCGCGGGCTCGGTCACAGCGTCACCCTACGCGCGCGCGGAGGACGACCGGGCGGTCGATCCAGGGCTGACGGGGTCCGTGTCACGGGAGCGTCGGCGCAGTCCCGCGAATCCCTCCCGGGAGCGTCAGCGGATCGTCATACACTGGCCCGACGGCCCGCCCGGACGGGCAGGTGCGCCCGAAGGGCGGCCCGAGCCGACGACAGGGGAGCCGACGTGACCGATCTGATCGACACCACCGAGATGTACCTGAAGACGATCTACGAGCTCGTCGAGGAGGGGATCGTCCCGCTGCGTGCCCGGATCGCCGAGCGGCTCGGGCACTCCGGCCCCACGGTCTCGCAGACGGTGGCCCGCATGGAGCGGGACGGTCTCGTCGTCGTCACGGGGGAACGCCACCTCGAGCTCACGACGGCCGGGCACGACAAGGCGACGCGCGTCATGCGCAAGCACCGCCTCGCGGAGCGCCTGCTGACGGACGTCATCAAGCTCGACTGGGAGCACGTGCACACCGAGGCGTGCCGCTGGGAGCACGTGATGAGCGAGCTCGTCGAGGAGCGTCTCGTCGCCCTCCTCGACCACCCGCACGAGGACCCGTACGGCAACCCTATCCCGGGTCTCGCCGAGCTGGGGGAGCCCTGCGAGGACGTCGAGTTCCTCGACGGCGTGGTCTCGCTCCCGGCGCACCTCGAGCAGGTCGGCGCGGGTGAGGACGAGGTGGACGTGGTGTTGTGCCGCATCGCCGAGCCCGTCCAGGTCGACGTCGACCTCCTCGCCGGGCTGGCCGAGGCCGGCGTCCTCCCGCGGCGGACGGTCACGGTGCGGCGCGACGGCCCGGGCGTCGTCGTGCGCGGGCGGGGCGCGTCGGTGGAGCTCGACCTGCCCGACGACGTCGCGCGTCACCTGTTCGTGGCCCGCGCCTAGCCGGACATCCGGGGAGAATGGCTACCTGACCTGCGACGACGGGTTCGTTCTAGCCATGTCGTAATGGGAACGTGACTTTTGCGGGGGCGTCATGTACGGTCGTCCTGCTCCACCGGAAAATCTCTCCGACGGAGTCCTCGAGCGGAACGCCGAACCCTGTCGCCGCCCGAGGTCCACGACGACCTACGACAGGGACGGGGGACCCACTTCCGGGCGCTGGTGACAGTGTCCTTGGGGTGAAGCCCGGCAGACCTCGGTCTGCAGGGCCGGGTGCTTTCTCCCACCCGAACCCGACAGCTGACCTCGCAGGCGTACAGGAGACCTACAGTGACCGTGAGCACGACTCGCGCCCGCCACCGCGCGGCGCGGCGTCCCATGACGCCACTCACCACCATCGCCCAGGCCGCGTCGGACCAGGTGTCCACCGTCGGTCGCCGGACCGCCGTCGTCGCCGCCTCGTCCGGGCTGATCGTCTCGATGATCGGTGCCGCGGCGCCCGCCACCGCGGCCCCCGTCGACAGCGAGCCCAAGCTCAACTCGGTCGACCTCAGTGCGCTCACCGCGCAGGCGCGTCAGGCGCTCGAGGCCGCCCCGACCGTGACCGTCGCCGCCGACGCCGCGTTCACCATCGAGGCCGCCCCCGTCAAGGTGACTCCCGCCCCTGAGCCGGAGCCCGAGCCGGAGCCGGAGCCGGTCGTCGAGCGCACCGAGCAGACGAGCCGGACCCAGGAGCGCCAGTCCACGCAGGCCGAGGCGCCCGCGCAGGAAGAGGCCGCGGTCTCCGCGCCCGCCTCCGCGCACGGGAGCACGATCGTCTCGATCGCCGCGCGCTACGTGGGCGTCCCGTACGTCTACGGCGGCACCACGCCCGACGGCTTCGACTGCTCCGGCTTCACGAGCTACGTCTACGCCCAGGTCGGCATCAGCCTGCCGCGCACCTCGGGCGCGCAGGGCTCGGTCGGCACCAAGGTGCCGCGTTCGCAGGCCCAGCCCGGCGACCTCATCTGGACGCCCGGCCACATCGCCATCTACGCCGGCGACAACATGCAGATCGACGCCCCGCGCCCCGGCAAGACGATCCAGTTCCGTCAGATCTGGCAGTCGAACCCGACGTTCATCCGCGTCGCCTGACCACAGCACCGCGCGCGCTCTCACGAGCGTCCGGGTCCTCGAACCCCGTCCACACCGCTTGTCGCGGCAGGGCGGGGTTCGTGGCATTCTTGACGTGTTCGTGACCTGTCGCGGACGGACACGGGGCTCTTCTCGGGCTAGGTTGGTCGTCCGGTGGCACGTGCCCCACGAGAGGAGCGTCATCGATGACCCGCACCGACACCGTCCTCGTCGGGGTGGACGGCTCGGCCCCGAGCCTCCACGCCCTCGACTGGGCGGCCGCCTACGCTCAGCGGGTCGGCTGGTCCCTGCACATCGTGTGCACCTACTCGCTCCCGTCGTTCACCGCGGCGTCGCTCGACGGCGGCTACGCCGCGCTCGACGACTCGGCCATCCAGGAGGGCGCCCGGGCCGTGCTGGAGGAGGCCCAGGCGCGAGCCGAGGCGGCCGGGGTCCGGACCAGCGCGACCGTCACCACCGGTGATGCAGCGGGCGTGCTCGTCGAGATGTCCCGCGAGCACTCGCTCGCCGTCGTCGGGACCCGAGGCCGCGGCGGGTTCACCGAACGGCTCCTCGGCACGGTCTCGTCCGCGCTCCCCGCGCACGCCCACTGCCCGACGGTCGTCGTCCCGCTGCGGCCGCAGGGCACGACGGAGGGCGCCGACGAGGCCGGGCTGCCGCCGATCGGCCCGTTGCGACGCATCGTGGTCGGGGTCGACGGCTCTCCCTCGGCCGAGATCGCCCTGCGGCACGCGATCCGCCAGGCGCAGGCATGGGACGCACAGCTCGTCGCCGTGGCCGGCGTGCCCGTCGGCGCCGGGGCAGGGCTGCTCGCCTGGCTCCCTGCCTCGATCGACCACGAGCAGGTCCTCGCCGACGTCACGGAGGGGCTCAACGTCATCATCGACCGGCACGAGGCCGAGAACCCCGGGCTGACGATCAAGCGGATCGTCCTCGACGGCACGGGTGCCGAGCTCCTGACGGAGTTCTCCACCGCGTCCGACCTCATCGTCGTCGGGTCGCGCGGGCGCGGCGGGTTCCGCGGCCTCTTGCTCGGCTCGACCAGCCAGGCCGTGCTGCACCACTCCGCGTGCCCCGTGATGGTCGTGACGAAGAAGTGCGACGACGAGGCGGCGCCGCCGAGCTGAGACGCCGCCCCGTGCCGGGTCAGCTGCGGTTGCGGTAGAGGCGCATCGTGATCGGCGCGAGGACCGCCGTGAGCACGACGGACGCGACGAGCACCCACATGATGCCGCTGAGGTCCGGGTCGCCGGCCATGAGGCTCCGCACGGCGGTGACGAGGTGCGTGACGGGGTTGACGTCGACGAAGCGCTGCAGCACGGTCGGCATCGTCGAGGGGTCGACGAAGATGTTCGACGCGAAGGTCAGCGGCATGAGGACGAGCATCGACGTGCCCATGACGGCGTTGGGCGACCGCAGGACCAGCCCGAGGGCGGTGAACACCCAGCTCAGCGCGAACGAGAAGACGAGCAGCAGCAGGACGCCCAGGACCACCCCGACGGCGCCGCCCGGGGGGCGGAACCCGAGGACGAGGCCGAGCGCGAGCGTCACCACGGACGCGATCGTGTAGCGGACCGTGTCGCCGAGCAGCGCGCCGACGATCGGTGCGGGCCGCCACACCGGGAGCGAGCGGAACCGGTCGAACACGCCCTTCGAGATGTCCGTGTTCATCGTGTACCCGGTGTAGATCGTCGTGAACAGCACGGCCTGCACAAGGATCCCGGGGAGCAGGAACTGCAGGTAGCTCTGCACGTCGCCGGCGAGCGCCCCGCCGAACAGGTACGTGAACATGAGCGTGAAGATGATCGGCGACACCGTGACGTCGAACAGCTGCTCCGGGACGTGCTTGATCTTCAGCAGGGCGCGCCACGTGTACGTGAGGGTCGCGGACACCGGCGACGGCCTGCTCGGTCGGGTCTCCAGCGCCACGGCCTCACGGAGCGCCCCGGCCTCCGGCGCGCGCAGCTCCGCAGCGGTGGTGGTGGGCTCGGTCGCCATCAGGCCACCTCCTCCATCGTCGTGTCGGGTTCGTCGACCGGTTGGCCGGTGAGGGCGAGGAACACCTCGTCGAGGCTCGGCTGCCCGAGCGTGAACTCCGGGACGACGATGCCCGCGTCGCCGAGCGCGGGGAGGACCCCGGCGACGGCGGTGGCGCCGTCGTCGGGCACCCGTGCGGAGAGGGCGTACGGGTCGTTCGCGAGGGAGACGTCGGTGCCGAGCACCCGCCCGACGATCTCGGCGGCCTGCGTCCGCTGCGCGGAGTCCGCGAGGCGCAGATGGACGGCGCCCTCGCCGACGGACCGCTTGAGCTCCGTCGCGGTGCCCTCGGCGATGACGTTGCCGTGGTCGATCACCGCGATCTTGTCCGCGAGCTGGTCCGCCTCCTCCAGGTACTGCGTCGTGAGGAGCACGGTCGCGCCGTCGGCGACGAGCACGCGCACGATGTCCCACACCTGGTTGCGGCTGCGCGGGTCCAGGCCGGTCGTCGGCTCGTCGAGGAACAGCACGCGCGGGCTCATGACGAGGCTCGCGGCCAGGTCGATCCGTCGACGCATGCCGCCCGAGTACGTCTTGACCTGGCGGTCCCCGGCGTCGCCCAGGCCGAACGCGTCCAGCAGGTCGGCCGAGCGGCGTCGCGCGGACCCTCCGAGGAACCCGTACAGCCGGGCGAGCATCACGAGGTTCTCGGTGCCGGTGAGGTCCTCGTCGACGGACGCGTACTGGCCGGTGAGCCCGACGACGGAGCGCACCTTGTCGGCGTCGCGCACCACGTCGTGGCCGAGGACCGTCGCGGTGCCCGCGTCGGGCTGCAGCAGCGTGGCGAGCATCCGGACGGCCGTCGTCTTGCCCGCACCGTTCGGTCCGAGCACACCGAGGACGGTTCCCTCGGGCACGGCGAGGTCGATGCCGTCGACCGCCTTGGTCACGGACTTCCCGGACGTGAAGTGCTTGACGAGGCCTCGCGCCTCGATCGCGAGGTCGCTGGTCGCGGTCATGTCCCCTCCTGGCCGTCGCAGAGCCGCCCGGAGCCCCGGGCCACCCACCACCGACCGTCGCGGCCGGCGGAACTCATCGGTGGTGCGCGACCTCCATCGTGCGCCGCGCCACCCACACGTGGCCAGTGAGATTCGTCAGGAGCGGAACCGCCGCGCCCGGGGTGAGTACCAAGGTTCCCGAGTTACTCCCTCGGCGGACCGCGGTACTACTTCGCGGCCTGCTCCGCCGCGGCGAGGAGGACGCACGTCGCGACGCCGTCCATGGCGACGCGGACCTCGTCCAGCGGGGGGAGCGAGGGGGCGAGGCGCAGCACGGTGTCCTGCGGGTCCTTGCCGTACGGGTAGGCGGCGCCGGCGGGGGTGAGGGCGATGCCTGCGGCCTTCGCGAGCTCGACGACGCGCGACGCGGTCCCGGCGGGGACCTCGAGGCTGACGAAGTAGCCGCCCTTCGGGTCGGTCCACGACCCGACGCCCCACGGGCCGAGGCGCTCGGCGAGGATGCCGGTGACAGCCTCGAACTTGGGCGCGAGGATGTCGCGGTGCTTGCGCATGTGGGCGCGCACGCCCTCGGCGTCGCCGAAGAACAGGGCGTGGCGGAGCTGGTTGACCTTGTCGGGGCCGATGGCGCGCGACGACAGGTGGGTGCGGTGGGCGGCGACGTTCGCGGGCGAGGACGCGAGGAACGCGACGCCCGCCCCGGCGAAGGTGATCTTCGACGTGGAGGCGAACAGGACGACCCGGTCCGGGTTGCCCGCCTCGGCGGCGAGCCCGATCGCGTCGGCGGTGGTGACCTCGTCCTGCGTGAGGTGGTGCAGCGCGTAGGCGTTGTCCCACAGGATGCGGAAGTCGGGGGCGGCGGTCGGCATGGACACGAGGCGCCGGGCGACGTCGTCGGTGACGACCGACCCGTCGGGGTTGGCGTACGTCGGCACGACCCACATGCCCTTGATGCTCGGGTCGTCGGCGACGAGCGCGGCGACGGCCTCGGCGTCGGGGCCGTCGGGCGTCATGGGCACGGTGATCATCTCGATGCCGAGGGCCTCGCACACGGCGAAGTGGCGGTCGTAGCCGGGCACGGGGCAGATCCACCGCACGCGCTCCTCGCGGCCCCAGGGGCGCGTCGACCCGGGGACGCCGTACAGCACGGCGTCGGCGAGGGTGTCATACATGAGGGTGAGGCTCGCGTTGCCCGCGGCGAGGAGCTGGTCGACGGGCACGCCGAGCAGCTCGGCGAAGATGCGCCGGAGCTGGGGGAGGCCGTCGAGGCCGCCGTAGTTGCGCACGTCCGTGCCGGTGTCGTCCGTGTGGACGCCTTCGCCCGGGAGGGCGAGCAGCGCCTCGGACAGGTCGAGCTGTTCCGCGGACGGCTTGCCCCGCGTGAGGTCGAGCCGCAGGCCGAGGGCCTGCAGGTCGGCGTACGCGCGGCGCAGGTCGTCGAGCGACGCCGCGAGCGCGGCGGGGTCGGCGGTGGTCGCGGCGGTGGTGTCGGTGGGCTCGGACGGGTGCGCGGCGGTGGTCACCCTCCGGACTCTACCGACCGTGCGCGAGCGCCGTCAGCGCGTCCTCCAGCGCGGACAGGCCGGTCTCGAGGTCGGTCGCGGTGAGGGTGAGCGGGGGTGCGAGGCGGATGGTGGAGCCGTGGGTGTCCTTGGCGAGCACGCCGCGCGCGAGCAGCGCCTCGCACAGGTCGCGCCCCGTCCCGCGCGCGGGGTCGAGGTCGAGACCGGCCCACAGCCCGACGCCGCGCACCCGCTCGAGCAGCCCCGCGTCCACGAGCCCGTCGAGGCGCGCCCGGAACACCGCGCCGAGCGAGCGTGCTGCCGCCTGCGGCTCGCCCGTGCGCAGGAGGTCGACGACGGCGAGCGCGACGGCGCACGCGAGCGGGTTGCCGCCGAACGTCGAGCCGTGCGTGCCGGGCGTGAGGACGTCGAGCACGTCGCGGCGCCCGACGACGGCGGAGACCGGCACGACCCCGCCGCCGAGCGCCTTGCCGAGCGTCACGAGGTCGGGGCGCACGTCCCACAGCTCGCACGCCAGGGTCGTGCCGGTGCGGCCGAGCCCGGACTGGATCTCGTCGGCGACGAGCAGGACGTCGCGCTCGGCGGTGAGCGCACGCAGCGCGGGCCAGTACCCGTCCGGTGGCACGACGACGCCCGACTCGCCCTGGACGGGCTCCATGAGCACGGCGACGGTCGTGTCGTCGAGGGCCGCGGCGACGGCGTCCGCGTCGCCGAAGGGCACGACCCGGAAGCCGGGCGTGTACGGGGCGAAGCCGTCGCGCGCGTCGGGGTCGTCGGAGAACGACACGATCGTCGTGGTCCGTCCGTGGAAGTTGCCGGACGCGACGACGATCGTCGCCTCGCCGGGCGGGACGCCGCGCACGTCGTACCCCCACTTGCGGGCGGTCTTGATCGCGGTCTCCACGGCCTCGGCGCCCGTGTTCATGGGGAGCACGCTCGTGCCCGGGCCGGCGGCGACGCTCCCGTCCGCGCGCTCGCCGCCCCCGGCGGTGAGCGGTCCGACGAGCGCGGCGAGCGCGTCGGCGAACGGCTGGAGGAGGTCGTGGTCGAACGCGCGCGACGTGAGGGTGACGCGGCCGAGTTGGCGCGCCGCGGCGTCGACCAGGGCGGGGTGGCGGTGGCCGAAGTTCAGGGCGGAGTACCCGGCGAGGAGGTCGAGGTAGCGGCGCCCGGCCGTGTCGGTGACCCACGCGCCGTCGGCGGTCGCGATCGTCACGGGCAGCGGGTGGTAGTTGTGCGCGAGGGTGCCGCCCGGTGCGGGTCGGGCCGTGCGGCGCACGTCCTGCGCGGTCACGACGCGTGCCCGTCGCGCGCCGGGCGGACCTCGAGCGTGCAGCACTTCGCCCCGCCGCCGCCACGCAGCAGCTCGGACGTGTCGACGCCGACGGTCTCGTAGCCGCGCTCGCGCAGCGCGCCCGCGAGGTGCTCGGCGCGCGGGTTGAGCACGACGTGCGTCCCGTCGCTCACGGCGTTGAGCCCGAGGACGACGGCGTCCTCCTCGGACGCGAGGTGCGCGTCGGGGAAGCGGTCGCGCAGCACCTCCTGGGAGGCGGGGGAGAAGGCCTGCGGGTAGTACGCGACGTCGGGCGGGTCGCCCAGGAGGCCGGGGTGCTGAACCCCCGGGCCGGCCGCGCGACCGGCCGAGGCGCCCGGGGCGCTCGCCGGGGCGGTCGGACGGCCGCCCTGGTTCCCGCGGAGCACGACGAGCGCGGTGTCGAGGTGGTAGAAGCGCGGGTCGACGAGCTCCAGCGTGACGACCTCGCGCCCCCACAGCGCGGCGGCCTCGGCGTGCGCGGCCCGGTCGGTGCGGAACCCCGTCCCGGCGAGCACGACGTCGCCCGCGACGAGCAGGTCGCCCTCGCCCTCGTTGACGTGCTCGGCGAGGTGGGTGACGTACCCGTGGTCGGCGAACCACTTGAGGTAGGCGGGGCCCTCGGGGCCGCGCTCGGGGTGCCGGAACCTCGCGGAGTAGACGAGCCCGTCGACGACGGTGGCGCCGTTCGCGGCGTAGACCATGTCGGGCAGCCCCGGGGCGGGGTCGATCGTCTCGACGGTGTGCCCGAGGTCGCGGTGGGTGTCGCGCAGGCGTTCCCACTGGGCGACGGCGAGCGGGGTGTCGACGGGTCGGCTGCGGTCCATCCAGGGGTTGATCTCGTAGCTGACCGTGAAGTAGGTCGGCCGGCACATGAGGTAGTGCCGCCGGTGGTCTGCGTGCATCGCCGCCTCCTCGGTGAGCCGGGCCACGGGTGTCGGCCCGGGGTGCGCCGGGCGGTGGGTGGCCGCCCGGGGACGTGCTGGCTGCCAGCGTACGTCCGGGCGGTGCGGGCGGCCCGGCGCCGCGCTCACCGATCTCGGCGTTGACAGCGATACTCTGTCGATATATCGTCAGCGTATCGCTGAGTTGCCTGGTCCCGAGTCTCCGGACCCCCGACCAGGACCGCGACCCGGCCGGACGACGCGACACCCGTCGCGCCCGGCCCTCCACCCGGGCGGACGCGTCCCGGGTCCCCGACACACACCTCAGGAGCACCCATGAACCACGCACACCAGCACCGGGGCCGTCGCCCCGAGACCATGTCCCAGCCGTTCGGCGAGCAGGGGGGCGGGCGCGGCCCGGGCCGCCGTCGCCGTGACGGCTTCCCGCCCGTGCCCGACGACGCGGCCTGGTTCCGCGGCGACGTCCCCTCCGGCCGTGGCCGGGGCGGCGCGCGCCGCCCCGGCCACGGCGGCTTCGGCGGCCCCGAGGGCCGCGGACCGGGCTCTGGTCCCGGCTTCGGCCCGGGGTTCGGTCCGGGGTTCGGTCCGGGCGGGCGCGGCGGCCACCGTGGCCACCGCGGACCGCGCCGCGCCGGTCGCGGCGACGTCCGCGCCGCGATCCTCCTGCTCCTCGCGGAGCAGCCCATGCACGGCTACCAGCTGATCCAGGAGATCGGCGAGCGCAGCGAGGGCCAGTGGCGTCCGAGCCCGGGCGCCGTCTACCCGGCGCTCAACCTCCTCCAGGACGAAGGGCTCGTCGAGCTCTCCGCCGAGGGCGGGCGGCGCATGGCGTCCCTGACCGAGGCGGGCACCGCGCACGTCGCGGAGCACGGCGACACCCTCGGCGACCCGTTCGCCGACGCCGCCGACCGCGGCGGGCGCTCGCGCCACGCGCTGCGCGCCGGGGTCGAGGCCGTCGCGGCCGCCGTGCACCAGGTCGCCCGCACGGGCACCGACGAGCAGGCGAAGGCCGCGGCCGAGCTGCTCGAGCGCACCCGCCGCGACCTCTACCTCGTCCTCGCCGGCCCGGCGACCACGGACCCGGTCGAGGACGCACCCGTGGACGACGCACCCGGGGAGGACGAGCGGGACTGACCCCCGGCCCCCTCCCCGCCGAACCCCGGTTTGATCGGCACCGACAGTCGTCCGTGCCGCACAACCCGGGGTTCGGTACGTCCACGGGCTGCGCGGGTCGGGGCGCGGGTCGGGGCGCGGGTCAGGCCGCGTGGGACGCGAGCCGTGCGTCGAGCCGACGCAGCGACACGTGCATCATGACGCGCAGCGCGAGCCCGACGAGCGGGGCGGTGACGGCGCGGGGGAGCGGTCCGGCGAGGTAGGCCTCCTCCCACCACACGACGCGGCAGCGTCCGGCGTCCAGCGGCTCGACGTCGAACCCGGCGTCCCCCAGCAGGACGGGTCCTTCCTTGCGCACGCTGGTGCGTCCGGTCGTGCCCGCCGCCGCGGAGGGGCGCTCCACCGACGTCACGACCATGCGGTCGACGAACCCGCGCCACCCGCGCGCGACGCCCGGACCGCTGACCATCGCGAACCGGTCCCCGACCTCGGGGCCTCGAGCGGCGGGCGTCGCCATGCGCGTGAGGGGGATGAACCGTGGGTGCGTGCGCGGGTCGGCGACCCACGCGAACGCGACGCTCGCCGCAACGGGCAGCTCGCGACCGACGGCGACCCGGTGCGTCGTCACTCGGCGTCGCGGGTCGGGTCGTGCTTCGTACGACGGCGCGGCAGGAAGCGGCGACCGCGGCGCGGTGCGGCGTTCTCCGGCACCGGCACGAGCGTGGGGCGGGCGTCCTCGGTCGGCGCCTCGACGACCTCCAGGAGGCGACCGAACGTCGACGGGGGCGGCCCGAACGCGCGACGCGACTGCGCGACGACGCCGTGGCCGAGCGCACGCGCCCCGGCCACCCCGACGACCGCGCCGATCCCGAACGGCACGAGCCGCCCGAGCGCGAGGCCGGACTGCTTCGCGAGCTGCGTGCGCAGGAAACGGTTGCCGAGCGCCTTGTTGACCTTGACGAGCGTCCCGGCGGGCATGCGCGTGAGGAGCACCTTCCCCCAGGCGAGGCCCGAGCCCTGCGCGGCCCGTTCGACGTCGCGGGCGCCCTTCTCCCCGAGCACCGAGGCGAGCAGCAGGGCGCGGCGGCGCGCGACGTCGTCCACGGCGATGCCGTGCACGTCCGCGACGGCGAGCGAGAACGCGGCCGACGACGCGAAGAACGTCGCGATGTCGCTCGTCGTCAGCACGACCCCGACCCCGGTGCCGACGGCCGGGAACCCGGCCGCCGCCCCCACCGCGCCGCCCGCGGCCTGGATGACGAGCAGGTACTCGCGCTCCAGGATGCGGATGACCTCCGCCGGGCCCGCCTCCGGGTTGCGGCGCCGCACCGCGTCCACGTGGGACCGGACGACCTGCGACGGGATCGTCACCGCCTTGTCGAGCGCGGCGTCGAGCAGCGGGGTGGGCCGGTACGACCCCCACTCGGCGGCGTCCTGCGTCCCCACCGCGTCCTGCGACCCGGGAAGGTCCTGCGACGTCACCACCGTGCCCGCGGGGCCGTGGGGCGCGCCCGGCGTCCCGTAGTCGGGCGTGCCGTCGGGCGTCGTGCCCCGTGCGGGTTCCTGCTCGTGCGCCATCGCGCCTCCCGTCATCCCTGGGGCTGGACCTCGCGCCCGGACCCCTCCGGCTGGAAGAGGTACTCGACCTCCGCGCCGGCCTTGACCGTGCGTCCTACCGTGCACGCCTTGTCGATCGCTCGCGCGGCGACCGTGACGAGCCGGTCGCGCACGTCGTCGTCGAGCGACGACAGGTCGATGTCGTACGTGCCCGTGATCGTCGGGTAGCGGTCCTCCTCGACGAGCTTGGCGCCCTCGACACGGATCGTCACCTGGTAGTCGTCGCCGAGGCGTCGCGCGAACGTCTGGTCCGTGCTCATGCCCGCGCACGCCGCGAGCGCGATCTTCAACAGCTCACCGGGCGTGAACACCGCGCCCTCGCTCGCCGGGCCGATCGACACCTGCGCGCCGCGCCCCGAGAAGCCCGTGTACGTGCGCGTGCCCGTCCGCTCCACCCACAGCGGATCGGTCGGGGCGGGCGAGGCGGGCGGCACGTCGCGCTCGGCCTCGGCGGCGGGGCTCAGGGAGTCGTCGGCAGGCTGGGTCGTCATGGCCCGATCCTCGCACCTCCGTGGGGCGGGCGTGCATCACGTGCGCTGCGGCGTGCTCGTCATTGCCCACCTAGACTGGCGCCGTGGTGAGCGACGAGACGCCGATCCCGACCCCCATTCCGACGCCCTACGAGGACCTCCTGCGGGACGTCCTGGAGAACGGGACCCCGAAGGGCGACCGGACGGGGACGGGCACGCGCAGCGTGTTCGGCCGGCAGGTCCGGTTCGACCTGTCGCAGGGGTTCCCGCTGATCACGACGAAGCGCGTGCACCTCAAGTCGGTCGCGTACGAGCTGCTGTGGTTCCTGCGGGGCGACTCCAACGTCCGCTGGCTCCAGGAGCGCGGCGTGAAGATCTGGGACGAGTGGGCGGACGCCGACGGCGAGCTCGGGCCGGTCTACGGCGTGCAGTGGCGCTCGTGGCCGACGCCGGACGGGCGCCACGTGGACCAGATCGCGCAGGTGATCGAGCAGATCCGGTCGAACCCCGACTCGCGCCGCCACGTCGTGTCGGCCTGGAACGTCGCGGAGATCGATCGGATGGCCTTGCCACCCTGTCACACGATGTTCCAGTTCTACGTCGCCGACGGCCGCCTCTCGTGCCAGCTCTACCAGCGCTCGGCCGACCTCTTCCTCGGCGTGCCGTTCAACATCGCCTCGTACGCGCTGCTGGTCCACATGGTCGCCGCGCAGACCGGTCTCGCGGTCGGCGACTTCGTGTGGACCGGCGGTGACGTGCACATCTACGACAACCACGTCGAGCAGGTGCGCGAGCAGCTCGCGCGCGACCCCTACCCCTCGCCGACGCTGACGCTCGCCCCGCGCGACTCGATCGACGCGTACGAGTACGAGGACATCGAGGTCGTCGGGTACCAGCACCACCCGACGATCACGGCACCGATCGCCGTCTGATGCTCGGACTGATCTGGGCCCAGGCGCGCGACCGCGCCGGGCGACCCGTCATCGGCGCGGGCGGCACCATGCCGTGGCACCTGCCGGAGGACCTCGCCCACTTCCGGCGCGTCACGTCGGGTCACTCCGTCGTCATGGGGCGCCGCACCTGGGACTCGCTCCCGCCCCGGTTCCGTCCGCTGCCCGGCCGGGCGAACGTCGTCGTCACCCGGCAGGCCGGGTGGGTGCCCGACGACGGCCCCGCGCCCGGCCGTCCCGACGCACCGGTGCACGTGGCCGGGTCGGTCGAGGACGCGCTCGCCGTCGCCCGCGACGCCGCCGGGCCCGACGGCGAGGTGTGGGTCATGGGGGGCGCGCAGCTCTACACGGCGACGATCGGGCGGGCGGACCGCTGCGTCGTCACGGAGATCGACCTCGTCGTGGACGGCGACACCGTCGCGCCCGAGGTCCCCGCGGGGTGGCGGACCGCCACGGGGGAGTGGGCGACGTCGTCCACCGGCCTGCGCTACCGGACGGTCACCCACCGACTACGGTAGGTCTCCTGGCGATGTAGGTTGTCTGCCGATCTAGTCAGCGATACTGTCTAGTCGTGCCCCACGATCCCGACTGGCCCGGCGAATGGCTCCGCGGCGTCCTCGCGGTGTGCGTGCTGCGGGTGCTCGCGGACGGCCCCACCTACGGCTACGCGATCGCCGCGGCGCTCGCGGACGGCGGTCTCGGCCCGGTCAAGGGCGGGACGCTCTACCCGCTGCTCAAGCGGCTCGAGGACGCCGGGCGGGTGGTCGCCGAGTGGCGCCCCGGCGAGGGCGGCCCGGGTCGCAAGTACTACGCGCTCACCCCCGCGGGGGTCGAGGAGCTGCGCCGGTCCGGCGATCGCTGGGAGGAGTTCACGGCGACGACGCTCCGGCTCGTCCGCGGCGGCGCGCCGCGCACGACCACGACGGAGGGGACCCGATGACGACCACGGCCCAGGAGCGGCGCGACGCCCGCCGGTACGCCGTCGAGCGCGAGCTCGCGCCGCACGTCGACCCGCGCTGGGCCGAGGCGATGCTGCTTGAGCTGAGGATCGAGGGCGTCGCGGGCCACCACATCGGCGAGGCCCTGAGCGAGGTGGAGTCGCACTGCGCCGAGAGCGGGGCGACGGCGGACGAGGCGTTCGGCGACCCGGTCGCGTACGCGCGGTCGCTCGGGCTGCCGCGCAGCCCCGGACAGGGCTCGTCGGCGGTCGTCCGTGCTGTGCTCCCCACGCTCGTCCAGCTCGCGGGGATGTTCCTCACGCTCTGGTCCGTGCCGGAGCTTGCCCCGGGCGGCGCGGTGGAGGTCACGGTCGGGCAGGTGCTCGCCGCGGCCGCGCTCGGGGGTGCGGTCCTGCTGCTCGCGTGGCGCTCCGAGCCCGTGCTGCGGGTGCTCGTCCGCCGGCCGGTCGTGGGCACCCTCGCGTTCGGGGCGGCGTCGGCGGCGCTCGTCGTGCCGTTCGTCCTGCTCCGCGGCGCGCTGGTCGCGCTGCCCGCGGCGGCCACCTGCGCCGCCGGGGTCGCGCTCCTCGCCGCCGGCGTGGCCGTCGAGGTGTCCCGCACCCGGCGGCCCGACGACGCGGACCCCGTCGTGGCGCCGCTCCAGGACTCGGCCTCGACGGCGCGGCGTCGGCGGGCCGACCTCCGGGTGCGGCTGCTGGGCGTGCTCCTCGTCCCGGCCTGGACCGTCGTCGTCGCGCTGCTCCTGTGGGGGCTGACCCGCTGACGAGGCGCGCGCGGCGCTCGCCCGCGCCGGGAAAGGCGCCGGTCAGAGGCCCGTCGGCTCGATCGGGTCGAGGCGCGGCGGGGGGACGGGGTGGGGTTCCTCGAGCGTCTCGACGTCGGCCTCCTGCGGGGCGGTGAGCCGCTCGACCGCGGCGGCGAGGTTTGCCGTGATCGCCGCGACGAGGCCGTCAACGTCGCGGGCCTCCAGCCGCTCGACGATGTCGGCGTGCGACTCGGCCGAGTCCCGGCGCACCGCGTACTCGTCGCTCACGGTGAAGCTCGCGACCCGCACCTCGACGATGAGGGTGGTCATCCAGCGCAGCAGCCACGGGTTGCCCGCCGCCGCGACGAGCGACCAGTGCAGCGAGAGGTCTGCGTCGCCGATGCGGCGGGCGTCCTGCGAGCGCCCGGCCTCGACGAGGGCGTCGTACGCGTCGCGCACGACGGCGACCTCCGGGTCCGTGGCGCGGGCCACGGCCAGCCGGGCGGCCGTCGTCTCGACCGTGGTGCGGGCGGCGTAGAGGGCGGGGATGCGGTCGCGGCCGATGGTCACGACGCTGAGACCGCGGCCGGGGGTGGACGTGAAGAGCCCTTCCTGGACGAGCCGCTGGGCGGCCTCGCGGAACGGCCCGCGGCTCACGCCGAGCTGGCTCGCGATCTCGACCTCGCGGATCGGCGCACCGACGCGCAGGGCGCCGGAGTACACGGCGTCGCGGAGCTCGCGGGCGATGAGGTCGACCGTCGAGGGGCGCGTCACCGGAGAGAGGAACGGTGCGGTGCCGAGCGGCGCGCGGGAGGTCGGGCTCATCGGTACTCCTTCCGTGGGGTCGTGCGGCGTGCCGCGGCGGTCGGGTCGGGGTCCAGGTCACGATCCGGTATCACATCATCCCCTGTCTTTCCCCTGTCTCGGGCGTTCCGGTGGTCGGTGCGCGGGTCCGGCCGCGCGGGTCGGGCGGCGGTGCGGTCGGGCGACGTCTGTGCTGGTCACCGCGGCTTTTCGGCGAGCACGCCGCACCGGGTACGTCCGGGCAGGACGCCGCGCGCTCGTCTGATTGTAGACAATCCGACGATCAGACGATCGGATTGTCGAACGCTCGACATGCCGCTAGCGTGGACGATCGTCCAACCACCCCACGACCGTCCGCGACCGCTCGCGTCGACGGGCACGAAGGGAACCATGACTTCCACGCGAACCACCGCGTCCCGACGCCGCGCGCTCCTCGGAGGCGGCGCGGCAGTCCTCCTCGCCGCCACCACGGCCTGCAGCAGCGTCGACGACGGCGGCAGCGAGACGTCGGACGGCGAGGGCGGCGGCACGCTCGCCGAGCTCCAGGACTCCGGCAGCATCACCGTCGGCTTCGCCGGCGAGGAGCCCTACAGCTACGAGGACGACGGCGGCGAGCTCACCGGCGCGGCCGTGGCGCTCAACGAGGCCGTCTACGCCGAGCTCGGCATCGACACCGTCGAGGGCACCCTCACGGAGTGGGGCTCGCTCATCCCGAACCTCAACGCGGGCCGCGTCGACTCCATCAGCGCCGGCATGTCGATCCTCCCGGAGCGCTGCGAGCAGGCCGCGTTCTCCGAGCCGGAGATCATGTACACCACGGCGTTCCTCGTGCCCGAGGGCAACCCGCAGAACCTCACCGACTGGCAGTCCGCCGTCGACGGCGGCGTCACGCTCGCCGTGATGTCCGGTGCCATCGAGGCCGGGTACGCCGAGCAGACCGACGTGTCGACGCTCGACGTCGGCAGCCCGCAGGACGGCCTCGACGCCGTCGTCGCCGGCCGCGCCGACGCGTTCGCGCTCACCGGCATCTCGCTGCGCGCGCTCGCCGAGAGCACCGACGCGGCCGTCGAGGCCACCGACGCGTTCGTCGCCGTGATCGACGGCGTGCCGCAGATCGGCGCCGGGTCGACCGTCTTCCGCCAGGGCGACACCGACCTCGTCGAGGCGTACAACGAGAAGGCGCAGGAGATCATCTCCGACCCCGACCGCTACGCCGAGGTGCTCGGGCCGTTCGGCTTCACCGACGCCGAGCGCCCGCCGTCGGGCCTGACCACCGAGATGCTCTGCGAGGGCGACCTCGAGGCCATCGCGGACGAGATCGGCCCGGAGCTGGGGCTGGACTCCTGACCTGATGTCCGACGACATCCAGACACTGGTCGACCGGCTGCCCCGCCTCGGGGACGCACTGCTGGTCACGCTGGAGCTGACGGTCGGCGGCGCGCTCCTCGCGATCGTCGTCGCCTTCCTCCTCGGGTTCGGCTCGCGCGCCCGCTCCTTGTGGGTGCGCGGGCCGTCCCGGGTCGTCGTGGAGTTCTTCCGCGGCACGTCCCTCGTGGTGCAGCTCTTCTGGATCTTCTACGTGCTGCCGGTGTTCGGGTACGAGATGGCGGCCCTCGCGGTCGGCATCGTCGCGCTCGGCCTCAACTACGGCGCCTACGGGTCCGAGGTGGTGCGCGGGTCCATCGAGTCCGTCCCGAAGGGCCAGTGGGAGGCCTGCACGGCGCTCAACATGAGCTGGGCGCACAAGGTGCGCCGCGTGATCTTCCCGCAGGCGTGGGCCCTCATGATCCCCATGCTCGCGAACCTGCTCATCCAGCTCCTCAAGGGGTCCGCGCTGGCGTACTACATCACGCTGCACGACCTCAACTACTGGACCGACCAGCTGCGCCGCGCCACGAACGACATCTTCTTCAGCTACACCGTCGGCCTGCTCGGTTACTTCGCGATCGCCTACCTGCTGACGTGGGGCATGAACTACCTCGAGGAGCGTGCCAAGCGCCGGCTCGGCCGCGGCACGCGCCCCTCGATCCGTGAGGCGCTGCGCGTCAAGCCCGACGTCGGCCCCGAGGCCATCGCCGGGAAGGGGGTCGCCGCGTGAACGACGACACCATCTGGCGCTGGGACCGCGCCTGGGAGGTGCTGCCGCACCTCCTCGAAGGCCTGCGCATCACCGTTCTCGCGACCGTGGTCGGCATGGTCATCGCCTCGATCCTCGGGCTGCTCATCGCCCTCGCGATGCGCACGCCGACCCGCTGGGTCCGGATCCCGCTGCGGCTCGTCACCGACTTCGTCCGGATGACGCCGCTGCCCGTGCAGCTCGTGTTCATCTGGCTCCTGCTGCCGACCGTGCCGTCCCTCGTCATCGGCTGCACCGTCCTCGGCGTCCACTACGCGACGTACATGTCCGAGGTGTACCGCGCCGGGATCGAGGCCGTGCCGCGCGGCCAGTGGGAGGCCGCCACCGCGCTCAACCTCCCGCGCTCGCGCACCTGGGTGGCCGTCGTGCTGCCCCAGGCGGTCCGCAACACCCTGCCGGGCCTCGGGAACTACGCGATCTCCATGTTCAAGGAGACGCCGTTCCTCTTCGTCATCTCGGTCGTGGAGATGTTCACCGAGGCGCAGAAGTTCGGCGCCAACACGTTCTCGTACATCGAGCCGCTGACGATGGTCGGGCTGCTCTTCCTCCTGGTGAGCTACCCGACGTCGCTGCTGGTGCGACGGATGGAGACCCGCCTTGCCTGAGACGACCGCCGAGACCACCACCGCTGGGAGCACGACCATGACCGACACCCCCGGGACCGTCCCCGCGATCGAGTTCCGCGACGTCGTCAAGAGGTTCGGCGACAACGTCGTGCTCGACGGTCTGAACTTCAGCGTCGCCCAGGGCGACCGCGTGACGCTCATCGGCCCGTCCGGCTCCGGCAAGACGACGATCCTGCGCCTCCTCATGACGTTGGAGGAGGCGAACGGCGGGCTCATCCTCATCGACGGCGACCCGTACACGCACGAGTACCGCGGCGAGAAGTGGGTCGAGGTCCCCGAGAAGCGGCGGCGCGTGGTGCGCAACCGCGTGGGGATGGTGTTCCAGCAGTTCAACCTGTTCCCCAACATGACCGTGCTGGAGAACATCATCGAGGCGCCCGTGCACGTCCTGCGCCAGTCGAAGGGCGAGGCGGTCGCTCGCGCCGAGCAGCTGCTGGAGCAGGTCGGGATGTCGGACAAGCGCGACTTCCGCACCAACCAGCTCTCCGGCGGCCAGCAGCAGCGCGTCGCCATCGCGCGCGCGCTCGCCATGGACCCCGAGATCCTGCTGCTCGACGAGGTCACCTCCGCGCTCGACCCCGAGATCGTCGCCGACGTCCTCGGCGTCCTGCGCGAGATCGCCGAGACCACGGACATCACGATGCTCCTCGTCACGCACGAGATGCAGTTCGCGCGCGAGGTGTCCAACCGGGTGCTCATGTTCGACCACGGACGCATCGTCGAGGAGGCCGACCCCGAGACGATGTTCACCGCGCCGAAGCACGAGCGCACGCAGGAGTTCCTCAAGGCCGTCCTCGGCTGAGCGCACGCCCGTCGCCGCCCCGGCTCGTCGAGCCCGGGCGGCGACGCGGCTTCGCGCCCCACCCGCCCGGGCGGCTAGGCTGTGCTGCGGCCCTGACCCGGGGCCACGCGCCTGTAGCTCAGGGGATAGAGCACCGCTCTCCTAAAGCGGGTGTCGGCAGTTCGAATCTGCCCAGGCGCACCGACACGACGCTGACGGCGTCGGTGGTCGCGCGTACGGTGGGTGGCGTCACGCCGAGCCGAGAGGACGCGCGCCATGACCGACCCGCTCTGGGAACCCCCGCTCGCCGGGACCGACGTCGAGCACCTCGTCGGGACACTCGAACGGCTGCGGGCGACGTTCCGCTGGAAGGCCGACGGGCTCGACGTCGACCAGCTCCGCGCCCGAGCCGTCCCCACGTCGGAGCTCACCATCGGGGGGCTGCTCAAGCACCTCGCGGTGTGCGAGGACGACGTCTTCTCCTGGCGGATGTCGGGCCGCGTCCCGGTCACCTGGGCGTCGGTCCCGGAGGACGACGTCGCGCGGTGGCAGTTCACCGTCGACCCGGACGAGACGGCCTCGCAGGTCTACGCCCTGTGGGACGCCGCCGTGGGTCGCTCGCGCGTGCGGCTCCGTGAGCTCCTGGCCGACGGCGGCCTCGACCAGCCGGGGCACCTCGAGTTCCACGACGCCCGGCCCACCGTGCGGCGGCACCTGCACGACCTCGTCGAGGAGTACGGCCGGCACACGGGCCACATGGACCTCTTGCGCGAGGCGATCGACGGCCGGGTCGGGGAGGACCCGCCGCCCGACTGGCCGATGCTGCCGCCCGACCCGGCGTCCCCCTGACGAACCCGCCCTGACGCGCCTGCTCTGACACCGCCCTCAGTCGAGGACGCGCACCGCCTCGACGTCGCACTGCACCGGGAAGGACTCGGCGCACACCTCGCCGACCCACACCTCGACCGCGTCGCCGGTCACGACGTCGGCCGGGTCGAGCGCCGCTCCGTCGCGGTCCACGAGGAGCGTGTCGCCCAGGTCGAGCGACATCCGCTCGTAGTAGGGGTCGGACGGCTCGACGAGCACGGCGCCCTCCCCGGACGACTCCGCGACCCCGGTCACCGTGGGCTCGCGGTCCGGGACGCCCGTGTCGCCACCCCCACAGGCGGAGAGGCCGGTCGCGACCAGCACGGTCAGCGTGACGGCCAGCGTCGAGGTCGGCGTCGAGGTGCCGGCCGTGGAGCGTCGTGCGGGGTGGTGAGGGCGTCGTCGGGTCACGGGGTCAGCGTGACCGAGCGCGTCCGCTGCTGTCGACCGTCGTCGACCAGGGGCGGAGAGCGGGAGCCTAGGCCGCGAGCCCGACGCTCGCGGACGGCGTCGGCGTGGGCTCGACCTGCTCGGTGGACCCGGTGTCCTCGCCCGAGGCGTCGCCGCTCTCACCGGTCCCCGTGCCGGTCCCGGTGCCTCCACCCGTGCCTGCGGAGCCGGCGCCCTCCCCGGGCCCCGCGGTGCCCGACCCGTCGGACCCGGTGCCGGGAGTCGCCGGGTCGGTGGGCTCCGGCGTCGTCTCGGGCTCCTCGGTCGGCTCGTCCGTCGGGGTGCTCGTCGGGTCCTCGGTGGGCGCGGGGGCCGGGTCCTCGGTGGCGGGGTCGGTGGGCTCGTCGGCGGGGACGGGCTCCTCGGACGTCGTGCCCGACGGCTCGTCCTGGAGCGGGGTGACGGGCTCCTCGACGGTGGTGGTCCGGCTGATCGACGTCCCCGAGCCCTCCTGGCCGCGCACCGCGTCGGACAACGGCTTGCCGATCGCGAGCTCCACCACGAGCACCACACCCATGACGACCACGAACAGCAGCGCCGCCGACGCGGCGAGGACCTTGCCCTTGCCGTAGCGGTCGATGAGACGGAACCACGGTCCCGGGCGCGACGCGTCGTCCCCGGTGTCGGTGGTGGTCCGGGCCGTGGAGTCGGCCGTCGAGCCGGCCGTGGGGTCGGCGGCGGAGTCCGCGAGGTCCGTCGTCGTGCCGCGCGGGACGCGCACCGCCTCCAGGGTCTCCGCGCCGCGGGCGCGGGGGAGGGGCTGCGTCTCCTCGCCGCGCGGCACCGGCGTGATCTGCGTGGTCGTCGTCGTGCGCCCGCGCGGGGCGAGGTGGCTGACGACCGGCTTGAGCTGGGCGTGGGTGCGCTGGATCGAGCGCGTGTAGAAGTAGTTCGCGAGGACGGTGACGACGCTCGCCGCGCCCGCGCCGATGATGGTGCCGGCGATGCCGAAGTACGACATGAGCACGGTGGTGCTCACGGCGGCGAGCGCGCTCGCGACGATCTGGGTGAGCGAGAGCTTCGGGGCCTCGGGTGCCGTCGAGTCGGGCTCGGGCGTCGCGTCGTCGGGCGCGCTCGGGGTGCGGCTGGCGGGGGTCTGGGTCACGTGGCTGCTCGTCCGGGTCCTCGGGTGGTGGTGGCCGCCCGCTCGTCCCGCCGGCCGTGGCCGCGCGCGCCGCGGTCCGGCGTCGGGCGCGGGCGTCCCTCCACGGTAGCCCGGCCGTGTGCGCGCCGCTCAGGGCGCCGGTGAGCGCGACGTGACGGAACGAGGAGATCGTGTGAGGACGGTGTCTCGGGACTTCCGTCCCTGAACCTAGACGCGTGTCGTGGTTTATCGTGGGAGGGCCGGGCGACCCGGCGAACCGTCCCCTCGACGGGTCGCCCGGCGACGACGGGCCGGGTCTCGGCCGACGTCGCACCCACCCCTCCACCGGCCGGTGACCCGGATTTTCCTGTGCTCGTCATGGACAGGTGTCCAAGAGCGATGACAGCGCGAGCGGGTGAATTCGCGCCCACGGCCGTCGCGAGTTGACGCACCCTCCTGACAGCGTGCAGACTAGAGCCCGACGGCGCGCATCGCCTGCCCCCTGCGCGGTGCGCGCCGTCTTCTCGTCCCGGCTCGACGCCGGAAGGCTGGAGCCCCGGACCTCGGTCCGGGGCTCTTCGCATTTGCGCGCCGAGGAGCCATTCCTGCGCGATTCTCACAGGAAACCTTCGGGTTTGCGCCCGCGCGCTCATGGACGGGCGTCTGGCGCAGTGGGCGACCGTCCCGGCGCGGTCCCCGGCGACCGGACCCAGGCCCGTCGCCGTCCGACCCGGAGCGCGCTCCTGCCCGGCGTGCCTCGTCCCCGGCGCCCGTCCGCGCGGTTAGCGTCGGAGGGTGAACGCCGCAGCCCGAACCAGCTCAGCCGCCCGGAGCGTGGCCGATCCGGACCGGCTGACACCGGACCCCGCCGGGACGCCCCGCGAGGACGGTGCCGCGCCCGCACCGCAGCGGCCCGCCCTCGTCCCCGAACCGACGACCGCCGACCTCGTCGAGGACGCCGTGACCCGGTGGCGCGGCGGTCTCGTCGAGCTCGCGGGCGGGTCGTCCCTCGCCGACATCTCGCTCCTCGGCGACGCCGTCGTCGACCTCACGGCCGCGCACCCCTCCGGGGTTGCCCAGCTCTTCGCCGGGCGGCCGACCCGGCTGTCCAACCTCTTCCGCGAGGGCGGCTCCCTGCCCGCCGCGCGCCGTCGGGCCCGCGCGGTCGTCGTCCGCGCCGCCGAGCACGCCCAGCGGTACGGCGTGGCGCCGACCTACCTCGCGATCGGCGTCGCGACCTGGACCGAGGGGGCCGTCGACCCCGAGCAGGCGGACGACGTCGGAGCCCTCGCCCGGGTCGCCGGACGCGGCCCGACCGTCCACGTGACCGCGGACGCCGCAGGGGACACGGCGACCCAGGAGCCCGCGGACGAGTCCCGCCCCGGCGAGACCTCTCCTGCCGAGAGCGCCCCGGACGAGAGCTCCCCCCACGACGACACCGCCCGCGAGCACTCCGGCCGCGACGACGCCGCCCGTGACGAGGAGTCCCCGGCCGACGCCGCGCCCGACGTGCGCACCGTGCGCGCGCCCGTCCTCCTGCGACCGGTGACCGTCACGCCGCGCGGCGACGGCGAGACCGACTACGAGCTCACGCTCGAACCGACGGCGGAGGTCAACCCGCTCCTCGCCCGCACCCTGCGCGCCCACGGCGCGCTGCTCGACCCCGTGACGCTCGCCCGCAGCACGTTCACGGGCGCGGGGTTCGACCCGGGCGACGCGACCGACCGCATCGCGGCGCTCGGGCGTGCGGTGCTCGGCGACTTCGAGCTCACCCACCGGGTGCTCGCCGGCACGTTCGTCCACCCCGGCCAGGTGCTCGTCGACGACCTCGACGAGCTCGCCCCGGGTCTGCCGCGCCACGAGATCGTCGCCGCCCTCGCGGGGGACGACGCCGCCACCGCCCGCCTGCGCCGCGACCTGCCCGCCCCGCGCGTGGGCGACGCGGACCCGGAGCTGGAGCGCGGCGTCGGGGACCTCGACCCGTCGCAGCGGCACGTCGTCGACGTGCTGACGACGGGGGCGCACCTGTTCGTCGACGCCCCGGCCGGGGCGGACGTGAGCGGCACCCTCGCCGCGGTCGTCGCCGAGGCGGCCGCGAGCGGGCGGCAGGTCCTCTACGTGCCGGGGCACCGGCGTGCGGCCGACTCGCTCGTCGCCCGGCTGGAGTCGCTCGGTCTGGGCGGGCTCGTGCTCGACGTCGCCCCCGAGCCCACGTGGCGCGCCGACGTCTCCCACCGTCTGCTCTCGGCGATGGCCACCGAGCCCGAGCCGGTGGAGGACGACGAGCTCGCCCGGACCCGCGACGCCCTCCTCGGGTCCCGCGCACGGCTCGCCGGATACATCGAGGCCCTCCACCTCACGCGCGACCCGTGGCACGTCTCCGCGTACGACGCGCTCCAGGCGCTCGCGCGGCTCGTGGCCCAGCGCCCCGCGCCCGACACGACGGTGCGCCTGGCGCCCGAGGTGGTGCTCGGCGTCGGGCCGCGGCGCGACGAGGTCGCGGCGGACCTGCGCGAGGCGGCCGAGCTCGGCGTGTTCACCGCGCGCGCGACGGCGACCCCCTGGTACGGCGCGGACCTCACGACCGGGGAGGCCGCGCAGGACGCGCTGGTCCGGGTCGAGCGCTTGCGCTCGCACACGCTGCCCCGGCTGCGCGCGCAGATCGAGAGCGTCGCCGAGGTCACCGGGCTCACGCCCGCGACGACCCTGCGCCAGTGGGGCGACCAGCTCCGCATGCTCGGCGGGATGCGCGGCACGCTCGACGTGTTCCAGCCCATGATCTTCGAGCGCACCGCGCAGGACATGGTCGAGGCGACGGCGAGCCGTGCGTGGCGCGAGGAGCACGGCGTCGACATGGGCTGGTTCGCCCGGCGGCGCCTGCGCCGCCGGGCCAAGGACATGGTGCGCCCGGGCGTGCGCGTCCCCGACCTGCACGCGGCCCTCGTCGAGGTGCAGGCGCAGCGCGCCGTCTGGCAGGCGCAGTGCCCCGGGGGCGGCTGGCCCCGGCTGCCCGAGGGGCTTGCCGGCATCGAGGACACCCACGAGGCCGTGCGCATCGACACCGAGGAGCTCGAGCCGGTCCTGCGCGGCACGCGGCACGGCGGCGGCCTCCTCGACGCCCCGCTCGACGACCTCGCCGCGCGGCTCGACGAGCTCGCCGACGACACCGAGTCCCTCGACCAGCTGCCCCGCCGCACCGCGGTGCGGCGCCGGCTCTCCGCCGCCGGTCTCGACGACCTCGTCGCCGACCTCACGGCGCGGCGGGTCGAGCCGGACCTCGTGGGTGCCGAGCTCGAGCTCGCGTGGTGGAGCTCGGTGTTCGAGCAGGTGCTCGCCCAGGACCAGGCGCTCGCCGGCCAGGACGGCGCGGGCCTCGACGCCCTCGCGCGGCGGTTCCGCGACCTCGACCGCACGCACGTCGCGTCGCTCGCGGCACCGGTCCGGGCGGCGGTGCGCGAGCACCTCGCCACCGCGATGCGCGAGCACCGCGACGAGGCGGAGGACCTGTTCACCGAGCTCCTCGAGGGCCGGCTCGTCAGCCTCCGGGAGACGTCGGAGAAGCACCCCGAGGTGCTGCGGCGGCTGCGTCCCGTCCTCGTCGCCACGCCGACCCTCGTCCCGCACCTGCTCCCCGCCACCCGCACGGTCGACCTCGTCGTGCTCGACGCCGTCGAGCACGCGCCCGTCGAGCTCGTGCTCTCGGCGCTCGCCCGCGGCCGCCAGGTCGTCGTGGTCGGCGACCGGCGCGCCGCGTCCGCCTCGACGGTCGGCGACCTCGCCGACCTGCTGCCTATGGTGCGGCTCCTCGCCGACGGCTCGCGCCGCGACCCGTACGTCACCTCGTTCCTCGCCGCGCACGGGTACGACGGCGTGCTGCGCCCTTCGCCCCTGCCGCGCGCCGAGGCGCTCGTCCAGCTCGACGTCGTGGACGGCGCGGGGATGCCCGACCCGGTCTCGGGGGCCGTGGAGAGCACGCAGGCCGAGGTGGAACGGGTCGTCGAGGTCGCGATCGAGCACGCGCTCACCCGCCCCGACGACTCGCTCGCGATCGTCACCATCAGCACCGCGCACGCCGACCGCATCCGCGACGCCCTCCTCGTCGAGGTGCGCCGCAACCCCGCGCTCGCCGGGTTCTTCTCGACGTCACGGCCCGAGCCGGTCGTCGTCGCCGACATCTCCGGGGTCGCCGGTCTCGTGCGCGACACCGTCGTGCTGTCCGTCGGCTTCGGCCGCACCCCGCACGGACGCGTCCTGCACCGGTTCGGCATCCTCGGGACGCCCGGCAGCGAGGCGATGCTCCTCGACACCGTCGGTGCGACCCGGCGACGCCTGCACGTCGTGTCCTGCTTCACCGCCTCCGACCTCGACCCCGAACGGCTGCGCGGCCCCGGCGCCCGGCTGCTCGCCGAGGTGCTGGACCTCGCCGAGCAGCGCAGCGGAGCCGCCGACCAGGTCTTGCTCGGCAACGGCGTGGACGTCGGCGGCAGCCCGGACCGCCTCGTGCTCGACCTCGCCGAGCGGCTGTGGCGCGCCGGCCTCGTCGTCGAGACCGACTACGGCATCGGGGACGGCGACCGGGTCCCGCTCGTGGTGGGCCACCCCGACCTGCCGGGCGAGCTGCTCGTCGCCGTGCTGACCGACGACGCGGCGTACGTCGCGGAGCGCAGCGTGCGCGTGCGCGACCGGCAGATCGGCGAACGCCTCGAACGGCTCGGGTGGACGGTCGCCCAGGTGTGGTCCGCCGCGGCGTTCCTCGACCCGGCGAAGGAGGCGGAGCGCATCCGGCGCGTCGTGCAGGACGTGCGCGACGCGCGGCTGCCGGAGTCCGGGGGCGTCGCCCAGACCGGCGGGGGCGACCGGATCGTCGTCGTGCCGGTGCTCGACGACGACGCCGACCACGGCGACGACGACCTCTGAGGGACGACCCGCGGGAACGGTCCGGTGCGCCGATTCCGGTGGGACGATGGGGTCGTGACGACCTCACCCGATCCCGCGCCCGAGCCTGACCGACCGCGCGCCCGCAGGCCGCGGCGCGCCGTCCGGCGCGGGACCGAGACGTCGGCCGTCGCCGGGCTCAGCGAGGACGAGCGCCCCGGGGGCTGGGGCGACGCCGCGCCGTCACCCGAGAGCCGTGGCGCGGACGACGAGCGCCTGCTCCGCGACGTCCCGCCGCACTACGGCCGGCATTGACGCTCGGACAGGACGGTTCAGGCGCTGCGATCAGATCCGGTCGGACGGGCCGGCCGAGGGGCCGCCCGCCGCCGGACCGCCACCCAGGGAGCCGGTGCCGGGCGCGGAAGCCTGCGCGGCGAGCAGGTCGCGGATCTCCTGGAGGACCCGGACGTCCTCGGCCGGGGCCTCGGGCTCCGGCTCGACGTCCTTCTTGCGCCGGGCGGCGAGGTGGTTCATCGGCACGACGATGACGAAGTAGATCGCGAGCGCCACGAGCAGGAACTGCAAGATCGCGTTGAGGATGAGGCCCATGTCGATGGTCGCCTCGTTGATGGGACCGATCATCCAGATGTTCGAGATGTCGGGCTTGCCGAAGATCATCGCGATGAGCGGGCTGATGAGCCCGTCGACGATCGCCGTGACGACCGCACCGAACGCGGCACCGATGGCCACGCCGACCGCGAGGTCGATCGCGTTGCCGCGGAGCACGAACTCCTTGAACCCGTTGAGCATCCCCATGGGAGGTCCCTTCACGTCGCTGACCGCGTGGCGACGGCGCCACGACCGTGCAGAGACGATCCTGACAACGGTGACGGTGGGCGGCAACAGCGCGCGCAGCTCAGGGCACGAGCACGGCGGTCACCTCGCCCCAGCCCGCGACGGCCGCGAGGCGCTCCGCCTCGCCCGCGCGCACGGCGACGAGGGTGACGTCGGCACCGCCCCCGGACGCGGTCCCGAGCAGGCCGCCGCCCGAGGGTTCCGCAGCCCGGCCAGGGACGACGACGGCGCCGCGCGCCAGGTAGGGGTCGTCGGCGCCCGCCTGCGCCCCGGCGTCCGGGGGAGCGGCCAGCCCGGGCGCGACGAGCAGGTCCACGCGGTCGCCCGGCGCGAGCAGGCCACCGACCGCCGGGTCGAGCCGCACGGGGGCGACGACCGTCCCGTCGGGCGCGGCGGCGACGAGCTCCCCGGCCGCGACGAGCGACTCCTGGAGGAGCGTCCCCGGGGCGAGGCGGACCGAGGCGGTGCGACCCACCGCGTCGGCGGTCGAGCGGAGCGCGGCGGGGGCAGAGGCGGCCGCGACCTCGACCAGGCGCACGTCGTCGGAGCCGACCGGCTCCCCGGCCTCCACCTCGCGCGTCGTCAGGACGACGGGGACGGTGTCCGGGGGAGGTGGGCGCAGCGCGGCGACCGAGGCCGTGGCGGCGAGGCCGCAGCACAGCGCGGCGGCGACGAAGCGCAGGCGCCACCAGGCCGCGCCGAGGAGGCGGCGGGCCGAGCGCGCACGGGCACGGGCGTCGTCGGGCAGGCGGGGGCCACGGGCGAGGGGGTCCATGGGCCGCGACCGTAGCCGGGGCACGGGTGCCGGCCGCCGGAGCCTGTGGACGGGTGGGGCGCGGGGTCGCGTCCTCCACGAGCGAGGCCGACGCTGTGGTCGACTTTCGGAGGTGGTGTGTCGCGCTCGAGGGCCAGGAGCCCGAGGGCCAGGAGGCCGAGGGTCAGGAGGCCGAGGAGCCCGTCGACGACGAACCGGTCGACGAACCCGAGCTCGACGTCGAGGCGGCCGCGCCGGACGAGGCGCCGCCCTTCGCGGTCTTCGACGACGAGCCTGACGACGCGCCCGACGACGAGCCCTTCCCCGCGCGCGAGTCGTTGCGGTAGAAGCCCGAGCCCTTGAAGGTCACGCCGACGGACGAGAACACCTTGCGCAGACGGCCGGAGCACTCCGGGCACACCGTGAGCGCGTCGTCGGTGAAGGCCTGGTGGATGTCGAAGGCGTGTCCGCAGGCGGTGCAGGTGTAGGCATAGGTGGGCACGGGTTCTCCTCGTTCACGTGACGGCGCCGTGCCGGGGACCGGTCGCTGCCGCCAGGTCGCCACGGGCTGGCACTCGAAACTTCCGAGTGCTAATCATACGCGGGGCCGGGCGGGGTGACGGCCCGGGGTAGTCTCGCACCCGTGTCTGCCCACGAGAACGCCCCCGACGGAGAGGCCGCCCCGACCCCGGCCGAGACCCCCCGCCGACGCTCGACAGGCCGCCGGGTCCTCGTCGGCGTCGCGGCGCTGCTCGTCGTGGCCCTCGTCGCGGGCGCGGCGTTCGTCGTCGTGACGGTGCGTCGTCCGCTCCCGCAGGCCGGGGGCGAGATCCAGCTGTCCGGCCTGGACGCCGAGGTCACGGTGCTGCGCGACGCGCAGGGCGTGCCCCACGTCTACGCGGACACCCCCGAGGACCTGTTCCGCGCCCAGGGCTACGTGCAGGCGCAGGACCGCTTCTTCGAGATGGACTACCGGCGGCACGTCACGGCCGGGCGCCTCGCGGAGCTCGTCGGCGACAACCCCGACGCGATCGCCGCGGACAAGGTCACCCGCACCTTCGGGTGGCGGGAGGTCGCGGAGGCGGAGTGGGAGGTCGTCGAACCCGAGACGCAGGCCTATCTCCAGGCGTACGCCGAGGGCGTCAACGCCTACCTCGACGACCGCAGCCCGGGCGAGCTCGGGCTCGAGTACACGGTCCTGGGCCTCCAGGTCGAGGTCACCGACCCGGAGCCGTGGGACCCGATCGACTCGCTCGCGTGGCTCAAGGCAATGGCCTGGGACCTGCGCGGCAACTACGACGACGAGCTCGAGCGCGCCCTCGCCTACGGCACGATGCAGGACACGGCGCGCGTCGCCGAGCTGTTCCCCGCGTACCCGAGCGACGTCAACGCCCCGATCCTCCAACCGGGCGAGCTGGAGAACCCGCAGCGCGTCTCGGCCGACCTCACGGCGGAGGGGGAGGAGACGTTCGCGTCCGACCACCTCCAGGCCGCCGTCGAGGCCGCGGACCGCGCGCTCGACGCCGTCCCCGTGCTGATCGGCCGCGGCGAGGGCACGGGCTCGAACTCGTGGGTCGTCTCGGGCGAGCACACCGCGACGGGGCAGCCGATCCTCGCGAACGACCCCCACCTGAGCCTCGGCGCCCCGGGCATCTGGGCGCAGGTCGGTCTGCACTGCACCGAGGTCGGCCCCGACTGCGGGTTCGACGTCGCGGGCTTCTCCTTCGCCGGCTTCCCCGGCGTGGTCATCGGGCACAACGCGCAGGTCGCGTGGGGCCTGACGAACATGGGTGCCGACGTCACGGACTTCTTCATCGAGCGCGTGCGCGACGACACGTACCTGCGCGGCGACGAGTGGGTGCCGCTCGAGACCCGGACGGAGACGCTGCGCGTCGCCGGCGGGGAGGACGTCGAGCTGGAGATCCGCTCCACCGTGCACGGGCCCGTCGTGTCCGGGGTGGTCGGCGAGCTCGACGCGGTCACCCAGTCACCGGTCGACGGCACACGGCTCGGGGAGTACGCGGTCGCGCTCCAGTGGACCGCGCTCGAGCCCGGCCGCACCGCGGACGCCGTCTTCGCGTTCAACCTCGCCGCGGACGCCGAGGACATGCAGGCCGCCGCGGCGCTGTTCGAGGTGCCGGCACAGAACATCGTGTTCGCCACGACCGACGGGCAGATCGGGTACCAGGCCCCCGGGAAGATCCCGGTGCGAGGCTCCGTCTCCGGGCCCGTCGCGTCCGACGGCTCCTGGCCGCGCCCCGGCTGGGACGAGCGCTACGACTGGCAGGGCTACGTCCCGAGCGAGCAGATGCCGCGCGTCGTCGACCCCGCCGAGGGGTTCGTCGTCGCCGCCAACCAGGCCGTGCTCCCCGCAGGCGTCGAGCCGTTCCTCACGACCGACTGGGACTACGGCTACCGCGCGCAGCGCATCCGCCAGCTCCTGCAGGACGAGATCGCGGCGGGCCGCGAGATCGACGTCGACACCATGAACGAGATCCAGGTGGACGACCGCAGCCCGTACGCGGAGGTGCTCGTCCCGATCCTCCTCGACCAGGAGATCGACGACGACTTCGCCGCCCAGGGTCAGGAGCTCCTCGCGGACTGGGACTACCGGACCGACACCGACTCCGCCGCGGCCGCGTACTTCGCCGCCGTGTGGCGCAACCTCCTCGAGCTGACGTTCTGGGACGACCTGCCGGAGTCCGCGCGACCGAACGGCGGGAGCCGGTGGCTCGCCGTCGTGCAGGGCCTGGTCGACAACCCGACGGACGCGTTCTGGGACGACCGCGAGACCGTGAGCGTCGTGGAGACGCGGGACGAGGTGCTCACGCAGGCGCTCGTGTCCGCGCGGCTCGACCTCACGGTGGAGCAGAGCAAGGAGCCGGACGACTGGCGGTGGGGGAACCTCCACGTCCTCGCGCTGCAGCACCCCGTCCTCGGCGGGGAGTCGATCCCGGCGCCGGTCCGCGACTACGTCAACCCCGACCCCGTCGGCATGCCGGGCGGGTCGTCGATCGTCAACGCCACGGCGTGGGACGCGGCCTCCGGCTCGTTCGAGGTGACCGCGGGCCCGTCGATGCGCATGGTCGTCGACCTCGACGACCTCGACCGGTCCACGTGGGTGACGGTGACCGGGACGTCGGGCCACCCGGCGTCGCGCCACTACGACGACCAGCTCGCGACGTGGGCCCGGGGCGAGACGTTCGCGTGGCCGTTCGGCGTCCAGGCGGTCGCCGACGCGGCCGAGGACGAGCTCACCCTCGTCCCGTAGCCCGGTCAGGGCAGCCAGCGCCACCCGTTCGGCGTCGCGACGGCGTCGACGGGGCGGTCGTGCGCCTCGCGCGGCAGGGGGCGGTCCGCGGCGTCGTAGACCTCCTCGGGGAAGACGACGGCCACGACCTTCGCGTCGGGGCGTGCGTGCTCCAGGGCGCGGTCGTACCAGCCGCCGCCCTGGCCCAGGCGCACGGCCCGCGTGTCGACCGCGAGCGCAGGGGCGACGACCACGTCGGCGAGGCCGATCGCCTCGGGGCCGAGGGGGTCGCTGCCGGGCTCGGGCGGGCGTCCGGGCGCGCGCACCTGGAGGTCCTCGGGGCCGGCGTACTCCGCCCAGTCGCGCTGCAGCCCCGCGCCGAGGACGGGCAGGAGGATGCGGACGCCGCGGCCCGCGAGCCGCTCCAGGAGGTCGAGGGTGCCGGGCTCGGCGGGCCGCGCCGCGTACGACGCGACGCAGGTCGCCGCCGCGACCTCGGGGATCGTCTCGACCACGTCCGCGATGGCGGCGGCCGCTTCCTTGCGGAGCCGCTCGGACCGGGTCTGGCGGTTGGTGCGGATGGCCTTGCGGAGGATCTCCTTCGCGTCCTCGGCTTCGATGCTTCCGTGCAGGGGGTACGGCTGGACCGGGCCACTCATGTCCCTATTGTCACCCCGCGGGACCCGCCGGGGGTGCACGAGCGGCGGCGCGCCCGTCCGCGCGGTCGCGGATCGGCGGGTGAGAACGGTGTGGACGAGTTCCGCGCACGGCTCGGGCGGGCCTATGATCGGAGCGCGTAGTAGTTCGGACTCCTGACAAACACGGTCTCGCCGGGTCCGGCCCACCACCGACCCTGAGGGGCGACATGACCGCACCGTCCATCGCACCGACCACCGCGGCGAGCGCCGCGTCACCCGCCGCGCGCGGCGCGTCCGTCCCCCTGGCCGCGGGCGCCCCGCGGGCCGCACGGGCCGCCGTCGTCCTCGCCGCCGGGCACGACGCCGCGTCGCGCGACCTCCTGACCCGCCCCCTGGGCAGCGCCACCGTCGTGGAGCTGGCCGTCGCGAACGTCCGCAAGATCGTCGACCCGTCGCGCGTCGTCGTCGTGGTCTCGCCCGACGACCCGACGGTGCGCGAGCTGCTCGGCGAGGACGTCGTCTACGTCGAGCAGGCGGAGCCGCGCGGCACGGGGGACGCGGTCCTCGCGGCGCGGGGCGCGATCGCGTCGGTCCTCGGCGCCGGTGCCGAGGGCTCCGTCCTCGTCGCGTACGCGGACACGCCGCTCCTGCGCTCCGAGTCGCTCCTCGGCCTGCTCACGCGCCACGCGCTGACCGGCGCGGACCTGTCGCTGCTGTCGGCCGTCGTCGACGAGCCGCAGCCGAGCTCGGGCCTCGTGGTCCGCGCGGAGGGCCAGATCAGCGCGATCGTCGAGGCCGAGGACCGTGCGGGCGCGCCGGTCGGGGACCGCCCGGAGGTCAACGTCGGGGCGTACGTCGCGTCGCCCGACCTGCTGTTCCGCGAGCTGGAGACGATGGCGGCGGGCGGGGAGCACCGGCTCACCGAGCTCGCGCGCCGCGTCATCGGCGCGGGTCGTCGCATCTCGTCGTACCGCATCTACGACACGGACGAGGTGCGCGGCATCAACACGCCCGCCGAGCTCGAGGAGGCCGCCGACGTCGTCCTCAAGCGCCTGTTCGTGCCGAAGAAGAACACCGACACGAAGATCGTGTTCGGCACCGGCGGGTGGCGCGCCGTCATCGGCGAGGGGTACACGCTCGCGAACGTGCGCCGCCTGTGCCAGGCGATCGCCAACGAGACGGTGCGGCAGGGGATCGACGGCCGCGGGGTCGTCATCGGCGGCGACCGCCGCTTCCTGTCCCGCGAGTCCGCGATCGCGGCGGCCGAGGTGTTCGCCGGCAACAACATCGCCGTGACCCTCCTGCCCGACGACGTCCCCACGCCCCTCGTGACGTTCGCCGCCCCCTACCTCGGCGCCGCGTACGGCATCATCGTCACGTCGAGCCACAACCCGCCCGAGTGGAACGGCATGAAGGTGTTCCGCGCCGACGGCTCGCTCCCGCTCGACGAGGAGACGGACCGCTACCAGGACGAGGCCAACGCGCTGTCCGTGGACGACGTCATCACGCTCGACATCGACATCGCGCGCCGCACGGGCGTCGTCGTCGACCGCGTCCTCACCGACCCGTACGTCGACGCGATCGAGGAGATCATCGACGTCGACGCGGTGCGCGGCTCCGACCTGCAGGTCGTCGTCGACCCGATGTACGGCACGAGCCAGCTCACGCTCGGCACCATCCTGTCGGACATGCGGGTGCGCTCGGAGTTCATCCACGCCGCGCACAACCCGCTGTTCGGCGGCGTGGCGCCCGCACCGGACCTGCAGCGCCTGAGCACGCTCGTCACGATGATCCGCAACGGCGGCGGCCGCTACGACCTGGGCATGGCGACCGACGGCGACTCCGACCGGATCGGCATCGTCGACGAGACCGGCGAGTACATCTCGACGAACGACCTCCTGCTCCTCCTCTACTGGTACCTGCACGAGGTCCGCGGGGAGAAGGGCGGCGTCGTGCGCAACCTCGCGACGACGCACCTGCTCGACCGGCTCGCCGCCCACCTGGGCGAGGAGTCGCGCGAGGTCAAGGTCGGCTTCAAGCACGTCACGGCGGGCATGGAGGAGATCGGGGCGGTGCTCGGCGGCGAGTCGTCGGGCGGCCTGACGATCCGCGGCTGGATCCTCGGCAAGGACGGCATCTTCGCGTGCGCGCTCGTCGCCGAGATGCTGGCCCGCACGGGCAAGCGGATCTCCGAGCTGCGCGCGATGATCTACGAGATCACGGGCCGCCTGTACACGCTCGAGGCGGGCGTGCCCGCCACGCCCGAGATGCGCGTCGAGGTGCCGCGTCGTCTGGAGGCCGAGCCCCTCACGCACGTCGGGCCGTACCCGGTCGTGTCCGTGTCGCACCTCGACGGCACGAAGATCCTCCTCGAGAACGACAACTGGGCCCTGCTGCGGTTCTCCGGCACCGAGCCCGTGCTGCGCATGTTCGTCGAGGCGGACACCCCCGAGAAGGCCGCCGAGCTGCTCGACTGGCTCAAGGGCTTCGTCACCGCCGGCGTCTGACCGGCACGGCGCCCGGCCGCTCCGGGCGTCCGCACCACCCGCCACGCCGCACCACCGGATTGGAACCAGAGCAACGATGCGTTACGGCCACTTCGACACCGCGCGCGACGAGTACGTCGTCGAGCGCCCCGACGTCCCGGTCTCCTGGACGAACTACCTGGGCAGCAAGAACCTGTGCACGGTGCTGTCCCACACCGGCGGCGGGTACTCGTACTACAAGAGCTCGCAGTACGGCAGGATCACGCGGTTCCGTCAGAACGGCGTGCCCGTGGACCGTCCCGGCCACTACGTGTACCTGCGCGACGCGGCGGACGGCGACTACTGGTCGGTGTCGTGGCAGCCGGTCGGCAAGCCGTTCGTCGGCCCGGGCGAGGAGCTCGACCCGACCGGGGGCGCGGGCCGGTGGACCACGCGGCACGGCCTCGGCTACTCGACGTTCCGCGCCGAGTACAAGGGCGTCGACGCCGAGCAGACGATCTTCATCCCGGTGGACGACGACGTCGAGGTCTGGGACGTGCGCCTGACCAACACCACGGACGAGGTCCGCGAGCTGTCCGTCGGGTCGTACGTGGAGTTCAGCTTCCACACCATCACGATCGACAACCAGAACCTGCAGATGTCGCTCTACGCGTCCGGGTCCTCGTACGAGGACGGGATCATCGAGTACGACTTCTACTACGAGCCGTGGACGTACCACTTCTTCGCGTCGAGCGAGACGCCGTCGTCGTACGACTCGCTGCGCGACAACTTCATCGGGCCGTACCGCAGCGAGGCGAACCCGATCGCGATCGAGCGCGGCGAGGGCAGCAACGAGTCCGCCACGACGCAGAACCACTGCGGCTCGCTCCAGCACACCGTCACCCTCGCGCCGGGCGAGACGAAGCGCCTCGTGTACATGCTCGGCTACGGGTCGCGCGACGCCGCGGGCCGCGCGATCCAGGCGAAGTACTCCGACCTCGCGACGGTCGACGCCGAGCGGGCCCGCCTGCGCGACTTTTGGCGCGCCAAGCAGGACAAGCTGCGGATCCGCACGCCGCACGAGGGCATGAACACGATGATCAACACGTGGACGCTGCTCCAGGCGGAGACGTGCGTGCAGTGGTCGCGGTTCGCGTCGTTCGTCGAGGTGGGCGGCCGTGCCGGGCTGGGGTACCGCGACACGGCGCAGGACGTCATGAGCGTCATCCACTCGAACCCGGGCAAGACCCGCCAGCGCATCGTCGAGCTGCTGCGCGCCCAGACGGAGGCCGGGTACGGCCTGCACCTGTTCGACCCGAAGGCGTTCGACCCGGACGCGGAGAAGCTGCCCGACGTCCCGTCGCCGACGATCGTCCCGACGGTCGACCCGAAGGACCTCATCCACGGTCTCGAGGACACGTGCTCGGACGACCACCTGTGGCTCGTGCCGTCGGTCGTGGAGTACGTCAAGGAGACGGGCGACCGCGCGTTCCTCGACCTGGAGATCCCGTTCGCGGAGGGCACGCCCGCGACGGTCTACGACCACCTGGTCAAGGCGCTGGAGTTCTCCGCGGAGCAGGTCGGCCAGAACGGCGTCGCGCTCGGGCTGCGCGCCGACTGGAACGACTGCCTCAACCTGGGCGGCGGCGAGACGTCGCTCGTGACGTTCCTCCACGCGTGGGCGATCGGCGCGTTCCTCGAGATCGCGCAGCCGCTCGCCGCCGCGGGGGACGAGCGTGCCGAGGCCGACGTCGCGCGCTTCTCCGCGGAGCGCGAGCGCATCGCGAAGGTCGCCGACGCGCAGCTGTGGGACGGCCGCTGGTGGATCCGCGGCTACACGCGCGACGGCGTGAAGATCGGCTCGGCCGAGAACGAGGAGGGCAAGATCTTCCTCGAGCACCAGGCGTGGCCGGTCATCGCGGGCATCACGAGCCAGGAGCGCGGCGAGGCGTCGATGGACGCGGTGCGCGAGCTCCTCGGTTCCGAGTACGGCAACCACCTCAACTGGCCGGCGTTCACGAAGGTCGACGACACCGTCGGCTTCGTGACGCGCGTCTACCCGGGCATCAAGGAGAACGCCGCGATCTTCTCCCACCCGAACGCGTGGCCGATCATCGCCGAGGCGATGCTGGGCCGCGGCGACGAGGCGGTGCAGTTCTACGACGCGATCCTCCCGTTCAACCAGAACGACAACATCGAGGTGCGCGGCGCCGAGCCGTACGCCTACGTGCAGTTCCTCTACGGGCGCGACCACGAGTGGTTCGGCAAGGCGCAGAACCCGTGGCTCACCGGCACCGCCGGGTGGATGTACACGGCCGTGACGAAGTACGTCCTCGGCGTGCGTCTCGCGCTCGACGGCCTGGTCGTCGACCCGTCGATCCCGAAGGACTGGGACGGGTTCGAGGTGCGTCGCGAGTGGCGCGGCGCCGTCTACGACATCGAGGTCCGCAACCCGGACCACGTCTCGAAGGGCGTGCGCTCGGTCACGGTCGACGGCGTCGAGCACGACCCCGCCATCCCGGTCCCCGCGCAGCCCGCGGGCAGCGAGGTGCGCGTCGTCGTCACCCTCGGCTGACCGACACGGCCACGGCCACGGCTGCGGGTGGTGGTGCCACCCGCAGCCGTGGTAGATCCTGTCAGCGAGGCCGGGACGTCCGTGCTTCGGCACGGGAGAGGTGGGCCGACGATGGACCCTGCGCGAGAGGTCGTGCGATGACGGGACGGCCCGCCCGGGCGTGGACCGTCGCGAAGCCGTGGCCGGTCACGCTGCGCGAGGACGCGCTCGACGGGTCGGTCGTGCTGCGTCCGCTGCGCCGCCGGGACGGGCAGGCGTGGATGCGCCTGCGCGCGCACAACGCCGAGTGGTTGGAGCAGTGGGAGGCCACGTCGCCGCGCCCGGGCCCCGGCGGGCCTCCGACCTTCGCCGAGTACGTGCGCGCGCTGTCCGCCCAGGCGCGCAGCGGGTCGTCGCTGCCGTTCGCGGTGGAGTTCGACGGCGCCCTCGTCGGTCAGCTCACCGTCTCCTCCATCACGTACGGCTCGTTGTGCGGCGCGAGCATCGGGTACTGGGTGAGCGAGCACGTCGCGGGGCGCGGCATCATCCCCACCGCGGTCGCCATGGCGACCGACTACTGCTTCTCCGTCCTGGGGCTGCACCGCATCGAGATCAACATCCGCCCCGAGAACGGGCCGAGCCTGCGCGTCGTCGAGAAGCTCGGCCTGCGCGACGAGGGGGTGCGCGAGCGGTTCCTCCACATCCAGGGCGACTGGCGCGACCACCGGACGTTCGCCCTCACGGCCGAGGAGGTGCCGCACGGCCTGCTCGCCCGCTGGCAGGCCGCACGCCGAGACCCCTGACCGACGACGCGCACCCCGACACGCCGGGGCGCGTGCGCCCTGCCCGCGACGGCCTCGCCTACCGTCGGAACGTGGAATCAGCCTCAGGGGTCGTCGCGCTCGCGGTGGTCCTGCTGTGGCTGGGCTACTACGTGCCCCACCGGGTGCGCCAGCGTCAGCAGCTGCTGGAGGCCCGCACGGAGGACCGGTTCTCCGGTGCGCTGCGCGTCCTCGCCGTCGCGGGGCCACGGCTCGCCGCGCCGGACGGGCTGCGGGTGGGGCTCGACGGCGCCGCCGCGATCGCGGGTGGACCGACGGGGGAGGTGCGGGCTCTGCTCGGCGCCGCTCCCGCCGTGACGGGGGAGCAGGACCGGCCGTCCGGCCGGCGGGACGACGAGGAAGAGGACGCCATGCAGACCAGCGTCGGTGCGGCACCCCCGCAGGGTGCGCCTCCCGCCCGTCCTCCCGCGTCACGGCTCGCCCTGCTCGAACGTCGTGCCGCGGCGGCACGGCGTCGTCTCGCCCTGACCGTCGTGCTGCTGCTCGCGAGCGTCGTGGTGTGGGTCGTCGTCGGTCTCGGGCTCGCCCCGTGGTGGGCCGGCGCGATCCCGACGGCCCTGCTCGCGCTCGTCCTCGTGCTGGGCCGCCGCGCCGTGCTGTCCGCCCGCCGGGCCGACGCCGCGTGGCTGGCCGAGCGGCGTCGCGCCACCCGCCCGGCGCGCGCCCCGGCCGGGGCGCCGGCCGCACCCCGCAACGTCCGGCCCCGTGTCACCGGCCGGGCCGTGCACGGGTCGCAGGTGAGCACGCAGATGATCCCGCGCGTCACGCCGCAGGACCTCGCGCGGGCCACCGCGACGGCGACGGCGTCGGCCACCGCGACGGCGACGGCGCAGGGCGCGCCGCGGTCCGCCTCCGCGCGCGAGGCGTCGTCGTCGCGCGCCAGCGGCTCCGACGACGCCGAGGAGGGAGTCCCCGCGGTCGTGACGCCCGCTCCCGCAGGCGGTGCGGAGACGCCTGTCGTCGCGGAGAACTCCGATGCTGTGGAGGGTTCCGACGGCCCGGAGGTCGAGCACGTGCCGTCGGGTCGCGCCTGGGACCCGGTCCCGGTGCCGCGGCCGACGTACACGATGAAGGCCCCCGCGCCGCGTCGCGAGCCCGCGCCGCTCACGGACGGTGACGTCACCTCCGCGGCGGACGACGCGGCTCCCGTGCCCGTCTCCGCGCCGGAGCCCGCGGACGGAGACGTCCGCAAGCCGTCGACCGAGACCCTCGGCCTGGCGCTCGACGAGATCCTCGCCCGACGCCGCGCGTCCGGGCAGTAGCGGTGTCCCCCGGGGGCGGCTGGTTTGCGGGACCCCGCCCCCGGGGTGCTAGTCTGTACACCGCTCAAGGGGCTATGGCGCAGTTGGTAGCGCGTCTCGTTCGCAATGAGAAGGTCGGGGGTTCGAATCCCCCTAGCTCCACCAGACAGGCCGCTGATCCGCACGTCGTGCAGATCAGCGGCCTTCGTCGTTCTGCGGGCCTCACCGGATCTTCTGCGGGTCCACCCGGCCGAGAGCTCCAGGGCCGGCGCGGTCGGGCGTGCCGGCGCGGGCGACGACCCGCCGGCGGCGACTGAGGTATCACCGCAGGTCAGCGCCACTGGCGGGGAGGTGGCGGGTGGTTGGCGGGTGCCTGTCGGGTGCGTGTCGTTCCCGTGTCGGGGGCCGAGAACTAGGTTGATGGCCATGAACACGAACACGACCCGCATCCCCGAGCTCCGACGGTCCCGCGGCTGGACGCAGGAGCGCCTCGCCGAGGCGTCGAGCGTCGCGGTCCGCACGATCCAGCGCCTCGAGTCCGGGGCCGACGCGTCCCTCGAGAGCCTCTCCCTGATCGCCGGTGCTCTGGACGTCCCTGTCTCCGAGCTCTTCCAGGAGGTCGCACGGGACGACTTCGCCGCCTCCGTCCAGGCCCTCGACGAGCGCACGCGGGTCGAGCAGGCGAACGCCCAGCGTGCTCAGCGTGCGCGGGTCGAGCAGGGCTACGACCAGATCTTCTGGGCGGTCGGCGTCGTCCTCTTCCTGGCTGCCGTGATCCTCTACCTCACGGACGTCACCGGCTGGCAGGTGGTCCTCGTCCCCGTCCTCGTCGTCGGTGCGGGCCGACCGCTGCTCCAGGGCCTCAAGCAGACGGTCATTGGCTCGCGTCTCGACGCGCGGTTCCCGCTGACCGCGTCGGCCGGACGCTAGGGCCCGTCGTCCCGGTCGACGCGGTAGCGGCGCGTGATGCCCGCGGTGGCCGTCCCCCAGGTGCTCGCCGCGACGCGCTCCTGGTGGGCGCGGAACGCGGCCTCGTCGACGAAGCACTCGTCGACCCGCCAGACGAGCGGGTCCTCGGTGGGTGCGACGTCGAACGCCGTGCAGCCGGGCTCGCGGAGCGTCAGCGCGACGTGCCGTGGCAGATGCTCGCGCACGGTCGCGGCCTGCGCGGCGTCGTCGCAGACGAGCTCACCGGTCAGTCGGACGGGCACGCGGGCCTCCTCGCTCGGGTCGGGTCGGGCGGGACGACCGAAGGCCCCCGCCGTGGGCGGGAGCCTTCGGGTGCGACGCGGTCGGTCGCGGGTGGTGCGGCGTCAGGGGCAGGTGACGTTGACGCCCTCGTAGACGGTCGTGCCGCCGGAGGGGATGCCCTCGCAGGCCTCGTTGATGATCTGCAGGCCCTGCCAGAAGACGACACCGGAGATGATCGTCCCGATGAGGACGACGGCGCCGATGATGATGCCGGCGAGCGCGAGACCGTTGCTGAAGCCGGCCTTCTTCGACTTGTTGAGCGCGACGATGCTCAGGATGATGCCGACGATCGACAGGCAGCCGAGGAACGACAGCACGAAGCCGACGATCCCCATGGTCTTGCCCGGGTTCTGGGCGGGGGCGGCGGAGTAGCCGGGCGTGCCGCTGCCGTACTGCGGCGCCTGGGGCGCGCCGTACTGCGGGGCGGACGGTGCGCCGTACTGCGGTGCCTGCGTGGGCTCCCCGGGCTGGGAGGCGCCGTACGCGGGCGGGCCGGACGGCGTCGGCTGCTGAGGGTCCTGGGGGCGCTCAGGCTGGTCAGGGGTGGACATGCAGGTGCTCTCCTCGGATGTGTGTACAGGCGCGGCCAGTATGCCGGTGCTGGTGCCGCCTGACCAGGCCCCGTCCCGGCGCGCCCGGGAACGACCGGGTGCGGGGCGGGTGCGGCAGGCTCCACCACTCCCTCACACGCGTGGGTCGTCCCGCCGGTGCGGGTGCGCGATGATGGAGCCGTGAATTCACGGAACGCCCGATTCGTCACGCTCGCCGCATCTGCCGCGCTCGTCGTCGCGGCGGTCCCTCTGCTCGCCGGGTGCGCGACCGGCCGCGCGGAGGCCGACGGCGGTCCGCGCCCGACGGGCCTGGTGGCCCGCGCGGCCGAGCCCCAGGACACGGCGCTGGTGCTGGGTTCCACGGACGCGGCGGAGCTGGCGCTGACGGCGAGCCAGGCGTTCTTCGCGACGGCGCCCGTGGTGGTCGTCGCGGCGGCGGGCGACCCGTCGGCGCAGGCCGTCGCCGCGGCCGCGGCGGCAGAGCTCACGGCTCCGGTGCTGCTCGTGGGGGGTGCGATCTCGGCGGAGGGCCTGCGCACGGAGATCCAGCGGCTGGGCGCGGTCGCGGTGGTCGAGGTGGGCGAGGAGGCGACGCCGCCCGGCAGCGACGACACGGAGCAGGCCGCCCCGACGACGTCGCTGGACGGCCTCGGGGGCGTGCAGGTGGTGCGCCTGGACGTGGACGCGCTGACGCCCGACGGCGAGCTCGACCCGCGTGACGTGGACGACCTGCGTGCGGAGCTTCCCGACCGGGGCGACGCGGACGTGCTCACGGAGGTGCTGGTGCTCGCGCAGCCGGGCGAGACGCAGCTCGCGGCCGTCGCGACGGCGCGGGCGGCAGGCGCGCTCCCGCTGGAGGTCCCGGGCGGTGACCCGCGGGCGGACGCGGCGGTGGTGGAGGAGATCGCGTCGGCGAAGGCGTTGGCCGTGGTCGGGATCGGTGCCGAGCTCGGGACCTCCGAGGAGCTCGCGTGGCGCGTGCGGGCGGCGGAGTCGGGGGCGCTGCTGCCGTCGGGCTCGCAGCTCGTGCTGCCGGGCGAGACGCGCGCGGTGGTCGTGGAGGCGGACCCGGTGACGCCTGCGCTGGAGGCGGTCCCCGCGGAGGTGGCGGACGCCGCCCTCGCGCGGGCGTCGGACGCGGCGGACGCGTTCGCGGCGCAGGACGAGCGGACGACCGTCCCCGTGGTCGAGGTGGCCGCGACGCGCCTCTCGTCCGTGGCGGGCGAGGACGGCGACTACTCCACCGAGGTTCCGAGCGCGGCCCTGCGCCCCTTCGTCGAGGCGGCGGCGGACGCGGGCGTCCACGTGCTGCTGCGGTTCGAGCCGGGCGGGTCGACGTTCGAGGAGCAGGTCGCGGAGTACGCGGACCTCCTCGCCGACCCGGGGACGGGCGTCGTCCTGGACGTGTCCTCCCGCGACGTGGACGGGTGGCCCGAGGTGGTGGGCGCGGACGAGGTCGACGCCGCGGTGCGCGGCGTGGGGGAGGTCGTGCGTGCCGAGGGGACGCCGCAGAAGCTCGTGGTGCTGCGCCTGCCGGAGGTGGGTGCGGTCGAGGACCTCGCGGGGACGCGGGTCGGTGACGGCGAGGTCGCGGTCGTCGTGCAGGCGGTCGCGAGCGGGTACACGCAGCGGGTCGCGCTGTGGGACGAGGTGAACGCTGCGCTCCCGGAGGGCACGCTCGCGGGGTGGACCACGGGGTCGCAGGACCCGGCGCGCGACGTCGCGGGCGTCCTCGCCCTGGACCCGGCCCCGCGGTACGTCGCCGCTCCCTGACCGCACCGGGGCGCGTCCCGGGGTCCTCTTGGTTCCGCGCGCGGAGCGCGTTACGGTGGCGTCCTCGCAAACGCCCGAATCGATTCGATCACGGCGTGGCGAGCGTCAGACCACCCCGACGACGACGAGGTTCCTCCGATGGTCTCCCTCCTCCCGCAGCCGCTGGACGTCCGCACCAGCGGCGCGTCCCTGACCCTGGCCGGGGTCCGCGTCCAGGCGGACGTCCCGGACGCCCCCGACCTCGCGGACCTCGCGGCCGGCCTCCTCGCCGACGTCGCGGGCGCCCCGGGTGCCGGGTCGCCCACCCCGGTCGCGCTCCGCCTCGACCCCGCGGCGGGCCCGGCGGGGTCCACCTCCGCGGAGCGGTACTCGCTCGTCGTCGACGCCGACGGCGTGGTCGCCACCGCGGCGCAGCCCGCCGGCCTGCTGCACGCGGTCCGGTCGCTGCGCCAGCTCGTCGAGCGGGACGACGACGGCGCCGGCCGGGTCCCGCACGCCGTCGTGCACGACGCGCCGCGCTACCCGTGGCGCGGCCTGTCCGTCGACCTGGCGCGCACCTTCTTCGGGCCGGACGCCCTGCGCGCCGTGATCGACGTCATGGGCGCGTACAAGCTCAACGTGCTGCACCTGCACCTCACGGACGACCAGGGCTGGCGCATCGAGTCGCCGTCCCGGCCCGAGCTCGCGAAGCTGTCGTCGGGGGGCGACTGCGCGGGCGGCACGGGCGGGTACCTGTCCCTCGCGGACTTCCACGCGCTGCAGGAGTACGCGGCGCAGCGGTACGTGACGGTGGTCCCGGAGATCGACGTCCCGGGGCACATCAACGCCGCGACGCACGTCTACGGCGAGCTCGTGCCCGACGGGACGCCGACGGACGAGTACTTCGGCATCGAGGTCGGGTTCTCCCGGCTGACGTTCGACCTGCCGGCGACGGAGCCGTTCCTGCGGGACGTGTTTACCGACCTCGCGCACGCCACCGACGGCGAGTACGTCCACCTCGGCGGCGACGAGGTGCTGAAGATGGAGCCCGCCGAGTACGGGCGGTTCGTCGAGCTGTGCGAGCGCGTGATCCTCGAGGCGGGGAAGAAGCCCGTGGCGTGGCAGGAGGCGGCGCGTGCGCCGCTGCGGCCGGGCACGGTCGTGCAGTACTGGGACACGCACCCGATGGACCTCACGTACCTCGTCGACGCGGCGAAGGCGGGGGCGCGCATCCTCATGTCGCCCGCGAACAAGGTGTACCTCGACATGAAGTACACCGCGGACTTCCCGCTCGGCCAGGACTGGGCGGGGCTCGTCGAGCTGCGCGACTCCTACGACTGGGACCCCGAGCACGTGGTCGACGGCATGCCCGCCGACGCCATCGAGGGTGTCGAGGCGGCCGTGTGGACCGAGCGGATCGCGACGACCGACGAGCTGTTCACGATGCTCCTGCCGCGGCTGTCCGCGGTCGCCGAGGTCGCGTGGACCGCGCCCGACCGCAAGGACTGGGAGGACTACCGGCGGCGCGTGGCGGTCGAGGCCGCGTCCTGGCGCCGCGACGGCCGCGCGTTCCACCCGTCGCCGCAGGTCGACTGGTGACCCGCGGGGGCGGGTGAGGCACCTCACCCGCACCCCGGTCGCGCGCCACGGCGCGCGTTGCCACCATCGATGAGGTGCTCGTCCCCGTGCCTCCGCCCGCCCCGTCCCGTCCCACCGCGTCGTCCGGTCCCACCGCCCCGTCCCGTCGCGGTGCCCGACGCCGCGTGGTCGCCCTCGCGGCGACGCTCGCCCTCGCCGTGGGGGTCGCGGGGTGCACGGGCGGGACGCCGCAGCCCGCGCCGTCGGACGCCACGAGCAGCACGACCGCGCCGCCGCGTCCCGTCGCGCGCGGCGCCGCGCCAGAGGGTGTGACGACGCTCGACGAGCAGGACGCGTCGCTCCTCGCGCTCGCCACGAGCCGGACGTTCTTCGAGGCGGCGCCGCTCGCCGTCCTGGTCGACACGGCGGGGGACGACGGGTCGACCGCTGCCGCGGCGGCGGGCGCGCTCGCCGAGCAGGTCGGGGCGCCCGTGCTCGTGACCGGGGGCGCGGCGAGCGACGACGACCTCGTGGCCGAGCTCGACCGCCTGGGCGCGGTCGGGACGGTGCGCGTCGGCCCGCCGCCTGCGGACGCGACGGCCGAGCCGACCGCCGACCCGACCGACGCCACCACCGACCCGACCACCGACGCCCCGACCGATGAGGACACCGACGCCCCGACCGGGGCTGCCCCGCAGGACCTCGGCCGCGCGACCGTGTCGGTCGACCCGGGCGACGTGCTCGCCGACGACGGCACGCCCGACGACGCGGCGCTGGCGGCCGCGGTGGACGCCGCGCGTGCGGAGCTCCCGCCCGTGGGCGAGACCGAGCGCGTGACCGGGGTGCTCGCGCTCACCGACCGGGCGACGACCCCGGGGAGCGTGCTCGCCGGGGCGACGGCCCGCGCGTCGGGCGCCCGGGTGCTGGACGTGCCCGGGGGCGACCCGCGTGCGACGTCCGCCACCGTCCAGGGCGTGCACGACGCGCGGGCGGAGGGCGCGACGTCGGGCACCGTGGGGCTCGGTCCCTCGTTCGGGACGGGCGACGACCTGGCGTGGCGCGTGGAGACCGCCGCGACGGGGGCGGAGCTGCCCGGCGGGGGCCAGGTCGCCCTGCCGGGCCGCACCTACGTGGCGCTGTACGGGGCGCCGGGAGCCCCGGTGCTCGGAGTGCTCGGCGAGCAGGACGTCCCGGCCACGATCGCCCGCGCGCAGGAGCACGCCGCGGCCTACGAGGCGCTCACCGACCAGCCCGTGGTCCCGACGCTCGAGATCATCACCACGGTCGCGTCCGGGTCGGCGGGGGACGACGGCAACTACTCCAACGAGCGGTCCGCGGACCTCGTGCGGCCCTACGTCGACGCCGCGCGTGATGCGGGGGTCTACGTCGTGCTGGACCTCCAGCCGGGCCGTACCGACTTCCTCACGCAGGCGCGGGAGTACGAGGACCTGCTGCGCGAGCCGCACGTCGGCCTCGCGCTCGACCCGGAGTGGCGGCTCGCCCCGGACGAGGTGCACCTGGAGCAGATCGGGTCCGTCGACGTGGACGAGGTGAACGCCGTCGGGGACTGGCTCGCCGACATGGTGCGCGAGCACGACCTGCCGCAGAAGATCTTCCTCCTGCACCAGTTCCGCACGTCGATGATCACGGACCGCGACCGCCTCGACACCGCGCACCCGGAGCTCGCGGTCGTGATCCACGCCGACGGGCAGGGCGGCCAGGCGGCGAAGGCCGCGACGTGGCGCCGGCTGCACGAGGACGCGCCGCCCGGGGTGTGGTGGGGCTGGAAGAACTTCTACGACGAGGACGCGCCCATGCTCACGCCCGAGCAGACGTGGCAGGTCGAGCCCACACCGGACTTCGTGAGCTACCAGTGACGCGTCAGATCCAGCTCGGCAGCCACATGTGCATGTTCCAGAACCAGTACGGCACCTGCCACCCCGACCAGAGCGGGTAGAAGAACACGCTGACCACCCCGATCACGGCGAGCAGCACCCCGATGCCCCGGCGCACCAGCCGGCGCCCCGAGGACCTCTCCGTCCGTTCGAGCGCGACCGTGAGCACGTACACCAGCGTGAGGACCACCCACGGCGTGAACACGATCGAGTAGAAGGTGAAGATGGTCCGCTCGGCGTAGACGAACCACGGCACCCACCCGGCGACGAGCCCGCTGAGCACCGCGAGCGCCCGCCAGTCCTTGAGCCGCCACAGCAGGACGAGCGTCACGAGGACGGCCGCCGCCGCCGTCCACCACAGGACCGGGTTGCCGAGGGACGTGATGGCGCGGGCGCACCGCTCGACCTCGCAGCCCTCCTGGCCGGGGTCGTAGGAGCGCCAGTAGAACGACGTCGGCCGCCACTGGACGATCCACCCGAGCGGGTGCGACTCGTAGGGGTGCTCCGACGTCAGGCCCGTGTGGAACGTCCACATGCTCGTGTGGTACTCCCACAGCGAGCGCAGCGCGGGCGGGAGCCACTGCACGCCCTCGCCGGGGTTCTCGAGCGCCCACTGGCGCATGTACGCGCCGGGGGAGCGGAACCACGACGTCCAGGTCGCGAGGTAGGCCAGGGCGGCGGTGGGGAGCATGACGAGGGCGGCGGGGATCGCGTCGACGAGCAGCGCGTCCTCCCACCACCGCTCGATCCCGGCGGTGCGGCGGGCGGTCGCGTCCCACAGGACCGACAGCACGGCGAACACGGCGAGGAAGTACAGCCCCGACCACTTCACCCCGCACGCGAGGCCGAGCGACACGGCCGCTGCGAACCGCCACCACCGCCAGCCGAGCCGGGGCCCGTACCGGCCGATCGTCCCGCCCGCGTCGAGGATCGCCCCGCAGCGCTCCGCGAGGCGCCGTCGTGCCTGCTCGCGGTCCAGCAGGAGGAACACGAACGCGAGGAGCACCCAGAACATGAGCATGTTGTCGAGCAGCCCGGTGCGGGCGTGCACGATCGCCTCGCCGTCGACCGCCATGAGCGCGCCCGCGACGATCCCCATGGCCGTCGACGCGAACAGCCGTCGCGCGGCCCACGCCACGAGCACCACGGCGAGCACCCCGACGACCGCGGACGCGAGGCGCCACGACACCGGGTCGTCCGCACCGCCCATGACCTTCATGCCGGCGGCGATCATCCACTTGCCGAGCGGCGGGTGGACCACGTAGTCGGCGGTCGGGAGGTACGAGTCCACGTCGCCGGCCTCGAACGCCGGGTTGGGCTCCTCCGGCCAGTCGGCCTCGTACCCCACCTGGAGCAGCGTCCACGCCTGCTTCACGTAGTACGTCTCGTCGAAGACCAGGGTGTCCGGGCGGCCCACGTGCCACAGCCGCAGCACCGCCGCGACCACCGCCACGATCGTGACGCCCAGCCAGGCCCACAGGCGGTCGTGCGCGGTGGCGCCCAGCGCGAGGCGGCGCGGGCCCAGGAGGGCCAACAGGAGGCGCTCGCGGTGCGTCGGGGCCGGGGCGTCCGGGGCGCTCACCGGCGCGGCACCGGGGGGCGCGCCGCCCTGCGCGGCCGCCGGGGCGTCGTCGGGCACGGGAGGGAACGGGCTCGACGCGGGACGCGCGTCCACGGGCGGCTGGGACACGCAGGCCATGGTAGGGGCAGGCGTGTGGAACCCTGGACGCCATGACCTCCGCGCCCGCCGATCCCGCCGTGCCCGACGCCGCCACGACCCCGCGCGAGGCGGGTCACCTCGTGCTCGCGGGCACCCCGATCGGCAACGCCGAGGACGCCAGCCCGCGGCTGCGGCGCCTGCTCGCGGAGGCGGACGTCGTCGCCGCGGAGGATACCCGGCGGCTGCGCGCCCTCGCGGCGCGCGTCGGGGTGGAGGTCGGCGGCCGGGTCGTGAGCTTCCACGAGCACAACGAGGCCGAGAAGGCCGACGACCTGCTCGACGTGGTCGACGACGGCGGGACCGTGCTCGTCGTGTCCGACGCCGGGATGCCCAGCGTGTCCGACCCCGGCTTCCGGGTCGTCGCGCGCGCCGTGGAGCGCGGCGTGCCCGTGACGGCCGCGCCCGGCCCGAGCGCCGTGCTCACCGCGCTCGCCCTGTCCGGGCTGCCCACCGACCGGTTCTGCTTCGAAGGGTTCCTGCCCCGCAAGGCGGGGGAGCGGGCGCGCACGCTCGCCGCCCTCGCGGACGAGCCCCGCACCCTCGTGTTCTTCGAGGCGCCGCACCGCGTCGCCGAGACCCTCGCCGCGATGGCCGACGCGTTCGGCGCCGACCGGCCCGGCGCCGTCGCGCGCGAGCTCACCAAGACGTACGAGGAGGTGCTGCGCGGCGACCTCGCGGAGCTCGCGGAACGCGCCGGCGCGGAGCCGCTGCGCGGGGAGATCTGCGTCGTCGTCGGTGGTGCCCCGGCGCGCGGACCGGTGCCCGTCGCCGACCTCGTCCCCGAGGTGCTCGCGCGTGTCGACGGCGGGGAACGGCTCAAGACCGCCGTCGCCGACGTCGCCGACGCCGCCGGCGTGCACAAGCGCGACCTGTACGCGGCGGCGCTCGCGGCCCGGGGCCGCTGAGCGCCGCCGCGCGGGGCGGTCAGCCCCCGATCGCCTTGAGCGTGCCCGTGACCTTCTCCAGCTCGCCGTGGTACACGAGGCACAGGATCTCGCGGTCGCCCGTCGCCCAGCTCTCGGCCGTCGGGTACATGGGCCAGTAGTCGTACGCCGACTCCTCGTACGCGGCGCCGACGAAGCCCTCGAACTCCCCGAGGCAGCGCTCGTCCGCCTCCGCCTCGACGACCTCGAGACCGGGGTAGTCGCCGTCGTCGAGCAGGACGGACGCGTACACCTCGTTGTCGTGCGGCTCGCCGCACGGGACGACGGCGACCGTCGAGATCTCCTCCGCCTCGGTGCTCGACGCGTCCTCGGCGTCGTCGGTGCAGTCGCCGACGGCGATGGAGAACACGTCGGCGGCGTCGTCCGCCTCGGTGATCGCGCCCGCCTCGTCGCGCACGGGCTCGGAGCCGGGCAGCAGGACGCCGCAGGCGGACGTGGCGAGGAGGCAGGAGGTGACGAGCAGGACGGCGGCAGGGCGCACCGGACGGCGCAGGGCAGGGCGTGACATGGGGTTCGCTCTCGGAACGGTGTCGTCGGCCCGGTGCCGACGACGGCAGGGCGAGAGTAGTGCCTCGCGCCGACACCGGGAACCGGATTCCGCGCCGCCGCGACCTCAGACGTCGTCGCTGGTCACGAGGGTCACACCCGCCGCGGCGAGCTCCTCGCGCGCCGCCGCGCCGAGCTCCGGCGTGACCGGCACCGTGAGGTCGGTCAGCACGCGCGTGGCGAGCCCCAGCGCGTGCGCGTCGAGCGCCGTCGCACGCACGCAGTGCGACTCCGCGATCCCCACGACGTCGACCGCCTCGACCCCGGCCCCGCGCAGCACGTCGGCGAGCGTCCGGCCGTCCGTCTCGACCCCCTCGAACCCCGAGTAGGCGGCCTCGTACTCGCCCTTCTTCACCGACGCGTCCGGCGCGAGGTCCGCGAGCGCCGGGTGCAGCTCGGCGTTCGGCGAGCCCGCGACACCGTGCGGGGGCCACGTGTCGACGAAGTCCGGCGTCGCGCTCCAGTGGTCGCCCGGGTCGACGTGCCAGTCCTGCGTCGTCACGACGAGGTCGTACCGGTCGCGGTGGTCCCGCGCGTGGTCCGCGATGCGCCGCGCCACGGCGTTCCCGCCCTCCACGCCGAGCTCGCCGCCCTCGCAGAAGGTCGGCTGGACGTCGACGACGATCAGGGCGCGCCGCGCACGGGAGGCCAGGTTCTCGCTCATGGTGCCCACTCTGCCACCCGGTGCGACAGTGAGGGCAGGCGCGGCCCGCGCGGACGTCGACCACGAGGAGGACCCATGACGGACGACCGCCCGATCGGCTACTGGCTCAAGCTCGTCGACCGGCTCATCGACGAGAACGTCGACGGCGTGTTCCACCACTCCGGCCTGACCCGGCGGCACTGGCAGGTGCTCAACACGATCCGGGACGGCGTGAGCGAGGAGACCGCGGTCGACGGCGTCCTCTCGCCCTTCACCGGGGCGGGCGCACCCGGCGGGCAGGCCGCGGCCGTGACCGCGGAGGTCGACGACCTCGTGCGGCGCGGCTGGGTCGCGCGCGGCGACGCCGGCCTCCACGTCACCGTCGCAGGCAACCATGCGTACCACGACCTGCTCGACGCGGTGTCGCGCACCCGCGAGCAGGTCGCGGAGGGCATCAGCCCCGAGCAGTACGCCACCACGGTCGCCACCCTCCAGCGCATGGCGCGCAACCTCGGCCGCACCCCCTGACCTGTCAGCACCCCACGGGTCCAGGGGCCGACGACGCGCTGACAGGTCGGGGGAGGCGCGCCGCGAGACACGACCACGCGGCGTCGGGCAGCAGGCGTACGCTGCGAAACCCGCGACCCGCGCGCACCCCCGCGCGCGGGGGCGTCCCACGGAGCAGGAGCACTGCGATGGAGTTCCGCCGGATCCCCGGTCTGCCGCCCTACGTCTTCACCATCATCGACGGGCTCAAGATCGAGGCACGCCGAGCAGGACGCGACGTCGTGGACCTCGGGTTCGGCAACCCCGACCTGCCGAGCCCGCAGGTCGCGGTCGACAAGCTTGCCGAGGCCGCGCAGAACTCCCGCAACCACCGCTACTCCGCGTCGCGCGGCATCCCCAAGCTGCGCGAGGCCGTCGCCGGGCTGTACCGGCGCCGGTTCGGCGTCACCCTCGACCCCGACACCGAGATCATCTCGACCATCGGCGCCAAGGAAGGCTTCAGCCACCTCATGTGGGTGCTGCTCCAGCCGGGCGACGTCGCCCTCGTCCCCACGCCGAGCTACCCCATCCACATCTGGGGCCCGTACTTCGCCGGCGCCGACGCGCGCCAGGTCCCCATCGGCGACGGGACCGACGCCGCGGGGTACATCGACCGCATCATCGAGGCGTGGGAGCTCGGCTGGCCCAAGCCGCGCGTCGTCGTGCTGTCGTTCCCGCACAACCCCACGACGACGGTCGCGACCAAGGAGGAGCTCCAGCGCCTCGTCGACTGGGCCCGCGACAAGGACGTCGTGCTCGTGCACGACCTCGCCTACGCCGACATGACGTTCGACGGGTTCCGCCCCCCGTCGATCATGGAGTGCGACGGCGCCCGCGAGGTCGCCGTCGAGCTGTACTCCATGACGAAGTCGTTCTCCATGGCGGGCTGGCGCGTCGCGTTCCTCGTGGGCCGCAAGGACGTGGTCGGCGCGCTCGCGAAGCTCAAGAGCTACCTCGACTACGGCACGTTCCAGCCCATCCAGATCGCCGCGACCGTCACCCTCAACGAGGCCACCGAGCACCCGCAGGAGATCTCCTCGGTGTACGAGTCGCGTCGCGACGCCCTGCACGACGGCCTCCAGCGCATCGGCTGGGACATCCACAAGCCCGGCGGCACGATGTTCGCCTGGGCCCGCATCCCCGAGCCCTACCGAGACATGGGCTCGATCGAGTTCGCGACGCACCTCGTCACCGAGTGCGACGTCGCCGTGTCGCCCGGCGTGGGCTTCGGTCCCGGCGGCGACGAGTTCGTGCGCTTCGCGCTCATCGAGAACGAGCACCGCATCGGCCAGGCGATCCGCGGCCTCCGGCGCGGCCTCACCCGCCTTCAGTAGCCCTGGTCTCGCAAGGTAGTACCGGGGTTCTCGTGCCCGACGGCGCGGGGTCGCCTCGGGTGTCGGGGCGGGTGGGGCGCCGCGTCTTCCCACCGCCGCTCGTCCCTCGCGGCTCCCGCCAGACCCGCCACGACGCGGCGCCCCACCCACCCCTCCCGGTGCCGTCCCACCCGGGGTGACCGCTCGCCGTCGGGCACCACCGACCAAGGACTGGGCCGTTGCCGGCGCACCTGGGTACTACCTCGGCAGACTGCGGTTCTACCTGGGCGGACTGCGGTACTCCCTCGGGACGGGGCGCGGCGGCGCGTCAGGCCGGGGAGGCGCTGGGCGGGGTCTGCCGGCGGCGCTGCTGGTAGCCGTCCACGCGGCGGCCTGCGGCGGCGACGGCGCGGTCGTCGACGAGGTCGTAGACGATCGTGCCGACCCAGACGATCAGCGTGGCCCACACCCAGGTCCAGAACCCGTCGATGTCGAACCCGCTCGACGGAGAGAGCAGCGCCGTGACGACGAGCGAGCCCAGGACGGTGACGAGGCCGAGGGTCCACGTCCAGCCATGGACGTGCTCGCCGAGGAGCCGCACGACGAGCGGGCGCAGCACCGTGATCGTGACGGTGAACAGCGCGACGGCGACGACGCCCCACAACCAGCCGATGCGCATCCCGTCGAGCACGAGGTTCGCGACGAGGAGGGTCACGCCGTAGGCGATGGCGGCGACGACGAAGCTGAGCACCTTCGCTCTCATCTCGGCCTCCCTGGGGCCGGGGCCGTGCGGATCACAGCCTTGTGCTTCCAGTGTCCCGCGACGCACGCGATCTGCTCGTCGAACGGGTGGCGCGGGTGCGGGCAGGACGATCGGCCCTGACGATGGGTGCATGCCCACCGCCCACCGCCCTGCCCGCCGCGCGGCGGCGGGCGTCGTCCTCGTGGGACTGCTCGCGGCGTGCACGGGCGACAACGCAGGGGACGGGGAGCCCGCGCCGTCGGGCACGACGAGCACCCCGACCACCCGGACGCCGACCGCGGAGACACCGACCACCGAGCCGCCCGAGACGTCCGACCCGCCCGACGGCGGCGCGCTGGTCGTCGTGCCGCAGGTCGAGGCCGAGGTCGAGGACGTGGCGACGGGCCTCGACGCGCCGTGGGGGATCGCGGCCCTGCCCGACGGGCACCTGCTCGTGTCGCAGCGCGACGAGCGGTCCCTCGTCGTCGTCGACCCGGCGACGGGGCAGACCCGGCCCGTCGGAGGGGCGGGGGCGCAAGAGCTGCGCGACGGCACGGTCACGGGCGGCGAGGCGGGCCTGCTCGGCGTCGCCGTGGGGCCCGACGACGGGGACGCACCGGGCGAGGTGTTCGTGTACCGGACCGCGGCGGACGGCAACGAGGTGCTGCGCGGCACGCTGGACGGCACCGAGCTGTCCGCCCTCGACGTCGTGCTCGACGGCATCCCGGCCGCGCAGTTCCACGACGGCGGGCGGCTCGCGTTTGGGCCCGACGGCCACCTCTACGTCGCGACGGGAGACGCCACGCAGCAGGGCGTGGCGCAGGACCCCGGGTCGCTCGGCGGGAAGATCCTGCGGGTCACCGTCGACGGGCGCGCCGCTCCGGGCAACCCCGACGGGTCGCCGGTCTGGAGCCTCGGGCACCGCAACGTCCAGGGGATCGCGTGGGACGCGACGGGCCGGATGCTCGCGAGCGAGTTCGGCCAGGACACGTGGGACGAGCTCAACGTCGTGGAGCCGGGCGGGAACCACGGGTGGCCCGACGTCGAGGGGACGGGCGGCGCGGACCAGGGGTTCGTGGACCCGGTGGCCACGTGGGGAACCGACGAGGCCTCGCCCAGCGGGCTCGCCGCGACGCGCGAGGGCGCCTACCTCGCCGGGCTGCGGGGCGAGACGCTGTGGCGCGTGCCGTTCGCCACGCCCGACGGCGGTGCGTCGCCCGACGCGTTCGGCGAGCCGCAGCCGCTGCTCACGGACCACGGCCGGCTGCGCGCGGTGCTGGTCGACCCGGCGACGCCCCTCGGGGACGACGGCGCGTCCGTGCTGTACGTCCTGACGAGCAACACCGACGGCCGGGGGGACGTGCGCGACGGCGACGACCGCCTCCTGCGGGTCACGCTCACGCCCGCGGGCTGACCGGAGCCGCGGGGACGCGCCGTGGCCAGCCGGTTTGGCGCTCGATAACGAATCGGTTACGGTCGGGTGTCCCGGCGTGCGGTGGAGTCCGCGAGGGTGTATGCGCCCAGGTCGGGACACGGCGGTCGCTCGCCCGGCGCGAGCGACGACGCCGGAGGACCGCCGGATCGGCGGATCGACCTCGGCGACCACGTGCCCCCGGCACGACACACCGCACGAGAGGCGCGACCGCGCCACGTCGACCGCCCGTGCCCGGGACCTTCGACGACTGGACCAGCGTGCAGCACCCCTTCCGACCGCGCACCAGCGCGCCCACGAGCCCGACCGAGCCCACCGGCACCACCCCCGCCGAACCGCCCGCCACCCGGGCCGCCGCGCGCGCCGCCACCACCCGCACCACGCGGCGCCGCCGCTGGGTCGGCGTCGCCGCCGCGACCGTCGTCACTCTCGTCGGGTCCGGCGCCGTCGCCTACGGCGAGGCGCAGAAGACCGTGACGATCGACGTCGACGGCGAGATCCGCACCCTCACCACCCTCGCCGGGTCCGTGCAGGGCGCCCTCGACGCCGCCGGCGTGACCGTCGACTCCCGCGACGTCGTCGCACCCGACCCCGACACCGCCCTCGACGACGGCGCCGACGTCGTCGTCCGCCTCGGCAAGAAGGTCACCGTCCAGACCGACGACGAGCAGTCCGACGTCTGGCTCACCGCGCTCGACGCCGACGAGGCCCTGCGCACCCTCGCCGACCGCGGAGGCGACGTCCACCTCGTCGCGTCCCGCTCCGGGGACCGCGCCTCCCTCGACCTCGACCTCGACACCGACGGCCCCGTCGACGTCGTCGCCGACGGCGAGACCACCGTCGCGCCCGACGGCGGCGTGGGCGTCCCCGCGCTCCTCGCCGAGCGCGACATCGAGCTCGGCGACCTCGACCGCGTCAGCGTGCAGCGCGTCGCGAAGCCCGCCGAGGGAGAGCCCACCGTCGCCCTCGTCGTGCAGCGCGTCACCGTCGAGCGCGAGGAGACGACCGAGGCCGTCGCCTACGAGACCGTCGAGAAGACCGACGCCGACCGGTACAGCGACGACCCCGCCGTCGAGCAGCGCACCGGTTCGAAGGGCGTGCGCACCACCGTCGCCGACGTCACCCTCGTCGACGGCGTCGAGGAGTCCCGCGACGTCGTCTCCGAGAAGGTCACGAAGAAGCCTGTCGACCGCGTCCTCGTGCGCGGCACCAAGGAGCGCCCCAAGGACCCGCGCGCCATCGGCCGGGCTCTCGCCGCCGAGCGGGGCTGGACCGGTGCGCAGTGGACGTGCCTGGAGAACCTGTGGACCAAGGAGTCCAACTGGAACCCTTCGGCCGACAACCCGACGTCCAGCGCCTACGGCATCCCCCAGGCGCTGCCCGGGTCCAAGATGGCGAGCGCCGGCGCCGACTGGGCCACCAACCCCGCGACCCAGATCTCCTGGGGCCTCGGCTACATCGCCTCCGTCTACGGCACCCCGTGCGGCGCCTGGTCGCACTCCCAGGCGGTCAACTGGTACTGAGCCGGAGCCCCTAGGCCGGTGGTCCGCAGTCGGGTCGGGTCGGGTCCGGTCGGGTCCGGTCGGTCCGGTCCGGTCCGCGGTCCTGCACCGAGAGGGCGCGGGTCTTCCATCCGCCGCTCGTCCCTCGCGGCTCCCGCCAGACCCGCCACGACCCGCGCCCTCTCGGTTCCGGCCCGCTCGACCGGTACGTCACCACCGCGCGGCCTCGTCCCGCACCTCGCCCTCGCGCCGCTCGCCGGCGCTTCCGGGCCGGGGTGCGGGACGTCGTCGTCCCGGAGCGACCGCACCAGGTGGGCCGACAGCCGAGGGCGGGACGGGGTGGGAGGCGGCGGGCCGTGGTGGGCCTGGCGGGAGCCCCGCGAGGCACGAGCGGGCGGATGGTAGGCCCACCGCCTCCCACCCCGGGACGTCCGCAACCGAGCGGCGCACGGCGAGACGTCCGCAACCGAGCCGCGCACGGCGAGACGACGGCCGACGCCGGGGGACGGACGACTAGGATCGGGCCCCATGACCCACATCCTCTCGGCCGTGGCGTGGCCGTACGCGAACGGCCCGCGCCACATCGGTCACGTCGCAGGTTTCGGTGTCCCGTCCGACGTCTTCAGCCGGCACATGCGGATGGCGGGTCATGACGTGCTCATGGTGTCGGGCACGGACGAGCACGGCACGCCGATCCTCGTGCAGGCGGACAAGGAGGGTGTGAGCCCGCAGGAGCTCGCGGACCGCTACAACCGCGTGATCACCAAGGACCTCGCGGACCTGGGCCTCTCCTACGACCTGTTCACCCGGACGACGACGCGCAACCACTACGCCGTGGTGCAGGAGATGTTCCGCACGGTGCACAAGAACGGCTACATGGTGGAGCAGTCGTCGATGGGCGCGATCTCGCCGTCGACGGGTCGTACGCTGCCGGACCGGTACATCGAGGGCACGTGCCCCATCTGCGGGTACGACGGCGCGCGCGGCGACCAGTGCGACAACTGCGGCAACCAGCTCGACGCGATCGACCTCATCAACCCGGTGAGCCGCATCAACGGCGAGACGCCGAAGTTCGTCGAGTCGAACCACTTCTTCCTCGACCTGCCGGCGTTCGTGGACGCGCTGGGGGACTGGCTGCGCACGCGGACGGCGTGGCGCCCGAACGTCCTGAAGTTCTCGCTCAACCTGCTGGACGACGTGCGCCCGCGCGCGATGACGCGTGACATCGACTGGGGCATCCCCGTGCCGCTGGAGGGCTGGGAGTCCAACCCGAGCAAGCGCCTGTACGTGTGGTTCGACGCGGTGATCGGGTACCTGTCGGCGTCGATCGAGTGGGCGCGGCGCACGGGCGACCCCGACGCGTGGCGCGCGTACTGGAACGACCCGGAGGCCCGCTCGTACTACTTCATGGGCAAGGACAACATCACGTTCCACTCCCAGATCTGGCCGGCCGAGCTGCTGGCGTACGACGGTCGCGGGAACAAGGGCGGCGCTCCGGGCCCGTACGGGAACCTGCAGCTGCCGACGGAGGTCGTGTCGAGCGAGTTCCTCAACGTGGAGGGGCAGAAGTTCTCGTCGTCGCGCGGCGTCGTGATCTACGTGCGGGACATGCTCGCGCGCTACCAGCCGGACGCGTTCCGCTACTACGTGGCGTCGGCGGGACCGGAGACGCAGGACGTCGACTTCACGTGGGCGGACTTCCAGCGCCGCACGAACGACGAGCTGGTCGCGGGCTGGGGCAACCTCGTGAACCGCACGGCGAACCTCGTCCACAAGAACTTCGGTGCGATCCCGACGCCGACCGAGCGGCAGCCGATCGACGAGGGCGTGCTCGCGACGACGACGACGGCGTTCGGCCGGGTGGGTGACCTCATCGCGTCGCACCGGCAGCGCGCCGCCGTGGCCGAGGCCATGAAGACGGTCGGCGAGGTGAACAAGTACGTGTCGGACACCGAGCCGTGGAAGCTCAAGACGGACCCGGACCGCCTCGCGACGGTGCTGCACACGGTCACCCAGGCGGTGAGCGACCTCAACACGATCCTGTCGCCGTTCCTCCCGCACTCGGCGCAGAAGGTGCACGAGGCGTTCGGCGGCACGGGCACGTTCGCGCCGCAGCCGCGCATCGAGGAGGTCACCGACCTCGACGACGACTCGCGCCACTACCCGGTCATCACGGGCGACTACCGCGCGGACGGCGTCCCGGGGTGGGAGCCGCGCGCCGTCGTCCCGGGGACCCCGGTGGGGAAGCCGACGCCGGTCTTCACCAAGCTGGACGACTCGATCGTCGAGGAGGAGCTCGACCGACTGCGCGAGTCCGCCTGACCTGGTGCGGCACCCGGTCGGCCGCTCAGGGCGGGTTCAGGGTGGGGCGGGACGTCGCGGGTCGTGGTGGGTCTGGCGGGAGCCGCGAGGCACGAGCGGCGGATGGTAGACCCGCGACGTCCCGCCCCACCCTGAAACCTCCGTACCCCATGTGGGTTCGCGCACGGCAGGACGAGAAGGAGCTGACGCATGGCGAAGCAGCGTGAGCGCGGGTGGCCGCCGGACCCTGAGCCGCTGCCCGTCGCGGTGGTGGACAACCACACGCACCTGGAGTCGATCGCGCACGTCCTGCCCGACGACGTCCTGCCCCCGAGCCCGGCGGCGCACCTGGAGCGTGCGGCGGCCGTGGGGGTGGAGCGGGTGGTGCAGGTCGGGTGCGACCTGCTCTCGGCCCGGTGGACGGACGCCCTCCTGCGGGGCGACGAGACGGTCTGGGGTGAGCCCGCGACGTCGGCCCCCGACCCTGCGCCGTCCCACGCCGAGCATGCGGTCGGCGCCCGTTCCGGCCCGTCGGCGGGCGACGACGGCATGGTCGGCGAGGTGCGACGGGTGCTCGGGGCCGTGGCGATCCACCCGAACGAGGCGGTCCTCCACGGTGGGGTCCGCGAGGTGGGGCCCGACGGGCTGGAGCCCGACCCGCGGCCGCACCACGCGACGTCGCTCGACGACGCGGTCGCCGAGATCGCGCGCATCGCGCGGCAGAACGACCGGGTGCGGGCCGTCGGCGAGACGGGGATGGACCTGTTCCGCACCGGCCCCGAGGGCGAGCGTGTCCAGCGGGCGTCGTTCCGGGCGCACGTCGCGCTCGCGAAGGAGCTCGGTCTCGCGCTGCAGATCCACGACCGCGACGCCCACGCCGAGGTGCTCGACGTGCTCGCGCGGGACGGGGCCCCGGAGCGTACGGTGTTCCACTGCTACTCCGGCGACGCGGAGATGGCGCGGTTCTGCGCCGCGCAGGGCTGGTACCTGTCGTTCGCGGGGCCGGTGACGTTCCGCGCCAACGACGAGCTCCGGGCCGCGCTGCGCGAGGTGCCGCCCGGTCAGGTGCTGGTCGAGACGGACGCCCCGTACCTCACGCCGCACCCGTACCGGGGCCGCCCGAACGCCCCGTACGTGCTGCCGCAGACGGTCCGGACGGTCGCGGAGGTCCTGGACCTCCCGCTGCCGGCGGTGTGCGAGCGGCTCGCCGCGACGTCGGAGGCCGTCTACGGCCCGTGGTGACGGGCGGCCCGACGCCTCAGTGCCGCGACCGGGCCGCGGCGTGCGACGTCCGGCCGGCGCGGACCGTGCGCCAGATCCCGACGACGCAGGCACCGAGCACCAGTGCGACACCCACGCCGATCAGCACGGCGAACGGGCCGCCGTCGGTGAAGATCGTCGCCGTCGCCCCCGCGGCGAGGACGAGGCAGCCGGCCCCGGTCCACACGAGCATCCGCTCGCCCTCCCGGTAGACCGCCTGGGCGTTGTCCTCGGTGATCGTCAACGGGTAGTTGAACGCGCGGGGGAACGGGGACAGCCCGAGGCACAGGGCCGCGCACGCGACGAGCACGACGACGGCGAGCGCACCCTCCAGGGGCGAGCCGAAGCGGTCGGGGTTCCCGGCCGCGTCCACGTGGACGGGGACCTGATCGTCGGCGCGGACCGCGAGGGCCACCGCGACCGCGACGACGACGCCGCGGCCCGCCCAGGACAGCAGCCGGACGAGGCGGGTGAGGGCGTCGGTCTCGTACGTGCGCGCGGGGCGGGGAGTCGTCGTCGGCATCGGCACCACCCTAGCCGCAGGGTTCTGACGCCGGGTCCCACGCCGGGTGCCACGCCGGTCCGCTCGCCGGTCAGCCGCCGGTTTCGTCCCGGTGCCGGGCTCCGCTACCGTCTGTGCCTGAGCGCCGTCGACGGCGCCCCGGGCGCCACCGCGTGCGGCGACCACCCCGAGCGCCACCCGACCGAGGAGATGCGTGTGCTCGCACCTGACGGAACGACCCGCCGCCGCGTGCAGCGGCTCGTCGCGCAGGGCGTCGTCGTGGTCGGGCTGGTCGGGGTGACGGGTGCCTTCGCCACCCTGCACAAGAGCGTGACCCTCGACGTCGACGGCGAGCTCTACGACGTGTCGGCCTACGGGCGCACCGTCGCCGAGGTGCTCGACTACCAGGACGTGGCGGTCGCGCCGGACGACCTGGTGGAACCCGCGCTCGACCGGTCCGCGCGCGACGGCGGCACGATCGTCGTCCGGACGAGCCAGGACGTCACCGTCGAGATCGACGGCCGTCTCCAGACGATCTCGACGACGGCGCGCACCGTGGGTGAGCTGCTGACCTACCTGGGGCCTCGTGCCGAGAACGCGGTGACGAACGTGTCCCGCTCCGCCGCGCTGGGCCGCGAGCCGGTGCGGGTCTCCACGCTGAAGACGGTGCACGTGGCCGTCGACGGCGCGGTCCTGCCGATCACGACGGCCGAGGCGACGGTGCGCGGCGTGCTCGTCGCGGCCGGGATCGTGCTCGGTGAGGACGACGACACGTCCGTGCCGCTGGACGCCGCCGCGGTGGACGGGATGCTCGTCATGGTGAGCCGCGCGGCGTCGTCCTCCGCGACGGTCACCGAGGTGCTGCCGTTCGCCACGGAGGAGGTCGAGGACCCGAACCTGCCGGAGGGCCACCGGGTGGTGGTGCAGTCGGGTCGGGTCGGCGAGGCCGTGACGACGTACGCGGTGCAGTCGCTGGGCGGGGCGGAGGTGTCCCGGACGGTGCTGACGCGGTCGGTGACGACGGAGCCGCGCGACGAGATCATCAAGGTCGGGACGATGGACGTCTCCGTCTCGGTGGACCCCGGCTCGGCACGCGCGATCGGCCGTTCGCTGGCCGCGCAGCGCGGGTGGGGTGACGACCAGTTCGTCTGTCTCGACAAGCTGTGGACCAAGGAGAGCAACTGGCGGGTCGACGCGGACAACCCGAGCTCGTCGGCGTACGGGATCCCGCAGGCGCTGCCGGGGTCGAAGATGGCGAGCGCGGGCGCGGACTGGATGACGAACCCGGCCACGCAGATCACGTGGGGTCTCGGGTACATCGAGGGTCGGTACGGGACGCCGTGCTCGGCGTGGTCGCACTCCGTCTCCGTCGGCTGGTACTGACGTCGTCGGGCGTGAACGTGTCGTGGAGGCTGCCCTGACATTCGGGGATGAAAGCGGACAGAACCTCTCATCCTAGCGGCGCATCGCTTGGTCTTCGATAACAGATCGGTTACGGTCGATCGTCGCTCGTACGTCAGCCGTGCCGTCGCCGCCCCCGACCAGGGTGCCCGACGACCGGACGACGACCGGGCGGTGCGCCGCCGTCGGGCCCTGGGGAAGGGGTGTCGAGGAGGCGCTGGCAGCCGGATCGGCCGCTCGAGACCCGCGGGCCCGCACCACCTCGGTGCGACCACGGTGCGCGCACGCGTGCGCACCCGCCGCGGGTGGTGCAACCGCGCCGTCGAGCTCCCGTGCCCGGGAACCACGACGACTGGACCCGAGTGAACAACCCCTTCCACCGGACCGCGGACGCGGCCGGAGCGCCCGAGAGCGCCGACACCACCCAGCCCCTCGACCTCTCCGACCCCACCGCCGCGCAGGGCGACACGAGCCCCGCGGCCACGACGGCCCGCCGTCGTCGCTGGCCCCTCGTCGCCGGCGCGACCGCCGTCGTCCTCCTCGCCACCGGTGCCGTCGCCTACGGCAACGCGCGCAAGACCGTCGAGCTCGACGTGGACGGCAAGACCGTCTCCGTCACCACCTTCGCCGGCTCCGTCGCGGGCCTCCTGGAGGAGCAGGGCGTCAGCGTCGGCGAGCGCGACCTCGTCGTCCCCGACGCCGACGCCGCGCTGCGCGGCGGGAGCGACGTCGTCGTGCGCTACGGCCGCGAGGTGCCCGTCCAGGTCGACGGCGAGCAGTCGTCCGTGTGGCTCACCGCCCTCGACGCCGACGAGGCCCTCACCACCCTCGCCTCGCGCGGCAGCGACGTGCGTCTCGTCGCGTCGCGCTCCGGCGAGCGCGCCTCCCTCCCGATCCGTCTCGACGCCGACGGTCCCGTCGCCGTCGTGGCCGACGGCGAGACGCAGGTCGCGCCCGACGGCAGCATCGGCATCGACGCGATCCTCGACCAGCAGGGCGTCGAGCTCGGCGACCTGGACCGCGTCCACGTCGAGAAGCTCGACGACGCGTCGCAGACCGAGGGCGGGGCGTCCGAGGACGCCCAGGCCACCGACACCGAGGCCACCGACACCGAGGCCGTCGAGACCGAGGCCACCGGCCCGGCGCTCGCCGAGGCGGGCGTCTCGCTCGTCGTCCAGCGGGTGAAGGTCGAGGAGGTCGCCAAGGAGAAGGCCGTCGACTTCACGACCGTCACGAAGGAGGACGCGGACCGGTACGAGGACCTCGCGCCGGTCGTGCAGCAGGAGGGCAAGAAGGGCGTCCACACGACGGTCTACCGTGTCACGACGGTCGACGGCGAGGAGGAGTCCCGCGAGCTCGTCTCGAAGGGCGTCACGGAGCCTGCCGTGGACGAGGTCGTCGTGAAGGGCACCAAGGAGCGCCCGGCGCCCGAGCCGGAGCCGGCCCCGGCGCCGTCGAGCAGCTCGTCGAGCTCGTCCGGCGGCTCGTCGTCGAGCGGGTCCTCGTCGTCCGGCTCCTCGTCGAGCGGGTCGCAGGGTTCCGCCCCGGCAGGCGTGTGGGCGCAGCTCGCGCAGTGCGAGTCCGGCGGCAACCCGGCGACGAACACCGGCAACGGCTACTACGGCCTCTACCAGTTCTCGCTGCCGACCTGGCAGGCGATGGGTGGCTCCGGTCTCCCGTCGGAGGCGTCCGCCGCCGAGCAGACGCAACGCGCGCAGGCGCTCCAGGCCCAGTCGGGCTGGGGCCAGTGGCCCGCGTGCGCCCGCAAGCTCGGGCTGCTCTGAGCACGGCCTGCGGTACCACCGCGAAGGGCGGGACGCGACGCGTCCCGCCCTTCGTCGTCCCCGTCTTCCCCCGCGGGGGGTCGGTAGGCTCTGACCTCATGAGCGACACCCGAGGCGCCCTGCTGGGACCGGCCGAGATCCGCGACCTGGCAGGGCGCCTCGGCGTGCGCCCCACGAAGACCCTGGGCCAGAACTTCGTGCACGACGGCGGCACGGTCCGCAAGATCGTGCGCGCGGCCGACGTGCGTCCCGGCGAGCGCGTCGTCGAGGTGGGGCCGGGTCTGGGCTCGCTCACCCTGGGGCTCCTGGAGGCGGGGGCGAGCGTCGTCGCGGTGGAGATCGACCCCGTGCTCGCCGCGCGCCTGCCGGCGACGGTGGCCGCGCACGTCCCCGACGTCGGGGACCGTCTGGAGGTCGTCGGCGCGGACGCGCTCGACGTGACGTCCCTGCCCGGCGAGCCGCCCACGGCCCTGGTCGCGAACCTCCCGTACAACGTCGCGGTGCCGGTGCTGCTCACGTTCCTGGAGCGCTTCGACTCGCTCGAGCGGGTGCTCGTCATGGTCCAGGCGGAGGTCGCGGACCGGCTCGCGGCGCCGCCCGGCAGCAGGACGTACGGTGTCCCGTCGGTCAAGGCCGCCTGGTACGCCGCGGCGCGCCGTGCCGGGACGGTGGGGCGCGCCGTCTTCTGGCCGGTGCCGAACGTGGACTCCGCGCTCGTCGCGCTCGACCGGCGCGAGCCCCCGGCCACGACCGCGACGCGCGAGGAGGTCTTCGCGGTGGTCGACGCCGCGTTCGCCCAGCGGCGCAAGATGCTGCGGTCCGCGCTCGCGGGCGTCGCGGGCTCGTCCGCCGCCGCGGCCGCCGCGCTCGAGGCCGCGGGGGTCGACCCGCAGGCGCGGGGCGAGACGTTGGACGTGACCGCGTTCGCGCGCATCGCCGAGCAGCTGTCGCGCCCGGGTGGCGACGGAGCGGGCACGGTGGAGGCGTGAGCCCCCACCTCGCCGCCGCGCCGCCGCCCTTCGTGCGGGTGCGCGCGCCCGGGAAGGTGAACCTGTCGTTGCGGGTGGGCGCCCTCCAGGACGACGGGCACCACCCGCTCGTGACGATCTTCCAGGCCGTGGGGCTCAGCGAGGAGGTCGTCGCGCACCAGGTCGCGCCGGGCTCCGGGGTCTCGTTGAGCGTCGAGGGGCTCCAGGCCGACCTCGTCCCGACGGACGACACCAATCTCGCGTGGCGCGCCGCCGAGGCCCTCGCGGCGCACGTGGGGATCGACCCCGACGTGCGGCTCCAGGTGGTCAAGGGCGTGCCGGTCGCGGGCGGCATGGCGGGCGGGTCGGCCGACGCCGCGGCGGCGCTCGTCGCGTGCGACGCGCTGTGGGAGACGGGGCTGTCGCGTGCCGAGCTCGTGCGCCTCGCGTCCGGGCTGGGCGCGGACGTCGCGTTCGGCCTCGTGGGGCACACCGCCGTCGGCACGGGCCGGGGGGACGTGCTCACGCCCGCGATGACGCGGGGGGAGTTCCACTGGGTGTTCGCCGTGCAGGCCGAGGGGCTCTCGACGCCCGTGGTGTTCCGGACGTTCGACGACACCGTCGGCGGCCCGGACGAGCCCGAGCTCGCCGCCGACACCGCGCTCATGCAGGCTCTGCGCGCCGGCGACCCGGTGGGTCTCGGCAGGGCCCTGCACAACGACCTGGAGGGTCCGGCGCTCGCCCTGCGGCCCGAGCTCGGGCGCACGCTCGACGTCGCGCGCGAGGCGGGGGCGCTCGGCGCGATCGTCTCCGGTTCCGGCCCCACGGTCGCCGCGCTCGCCCGCAGCCGCCAGCACGCGCTCGCGATCGCCGCGTCCTGGACGGCGGCCGACGCGTGCGACAGCGTCTGGTGCACGACCGCACCGGCCGCGGGGGCGCGCGTCGTCGCGCGCTGAGCGCCCGTCGTCGGGCCCGGGCTGCGTCGTCGGACGGCGGCACCGCGGGCGGCCCGGCCCGACCCGGCCCGCCGTCAGGCCCCGGCGTGGGTGCGCAGCCACTCCCGCTGGCGGTCGAACCGGAAGCCCTGGCCGCCCTCGTGGCCGTTGTACGGGTACACGTCGATCTCCCGTGCGGTGCCCGCGGCACCGGGCCTCGCCGACCCCCACGCGTTGTACGCCGCGTACACGGTCGAGGGCGGGCAGGTGACGTCCATGAGCGCGACGGAGAACAGCGCGGGCGCCGTCGCGCGCCGTGCCAGCAGGGCGACGTCGACGTAGGAGAGGGTGCGGAACACCGCCTCCTCCGCGTCGCGGTGCACCGCGAGGTAGCGGACCACCTCCGCGTACGGGTCGCTGTCCGTGATCGCGACGGCGCGGCGGAAGTGGGCGAGGAACGGGACGTCGGGCATCGCCGCGACGAGCCCGTCGACCAGGCCGGCGACGGCGATCGCGATGCCGCCGCCCTGGCTCGTGCCCGTGACCGCCACGCGCGCGGGGTCGACGCCCGGCAGGGTGCGCACGGCGTCCACGGCCCGCACGCCGTCGGTGAGCACGCGCCGGTAGTAGTGGTCGCGGGGGTCGTTGATGCCGCGCGTGAGGTAGCCCGGCGTCGCGGGGCCCGAGCCGACCGGGTCGGGCGTCGCGCCGCCGCTGCCCCAGCGGCTGCCCTGCCCGCGCGTGTCGACGACGAGGTGCGCGAAGCCGGCGTTCGCCCAGGTGAGGTGCTCGTGCGGGCGCCCGCGACCGCCGCCGTACCCGATGAACTCGACGACGACCGGCAGCGGGTCGCGCTCGCCCGTCTCGACGGCGCGCGCGGCGTCGGCCGGTCGCACGAGCCACGCCCGGATCGGGTGGCCGCCGAACCCGGGGAACGTCACGTCGTCGACCACGACGAGGCCGAGCCCCGTCTCGACGCGCTCCAGGCGGACCGTCTCGGCGAGGTCGCCGCCCGCCGTCCGCGACTCGGCCAGCGTGCCCGCCCAGAAGACGTCCAGGTCGTCGGGCTCAGGGATCGCGGGCTCGTAGGCCTCGAGGTCGGCGAGGGGCAGGTCGAAGTGCGGCACGGCAGGACCCTACCCGCCGGTCCGGCCACGGCCGGCGGTATTTCCGGCTCGTGCGCGGGGGCGCCTACGCTCGTCCGTGTGGCTCACCTCCTCGGCGCGGACGGCGTCTCGCTGACCGTCGGCACCCGCACCCTGCTCGACGACGTCTCCCTCGGCCTCGACGACGGCGACCGGGTCGGCATCGTCGGCCCCAACGGGGCGGGCAAGTCCACGCTCCTGCGCCTCCTCGCGGGGACCCAGGTGCCCGACGGCGGTCGCGTCACCCGGGTCGGCGGGCTGCGGGTCGGCCTGCTCGACCAGCGCGACGACACCGGCGCCGGGGCGTCGATCCGCGACCTCGTCCACGGCGACGCGGCGACGCACGCCTGGGCGTCCGACGCGAGCGTCCGCGCCGTGCACGACGGTCTCCTCACCGACCTCGACCTCGACGCCCCGGCGGGCACGCTCTCGGGCGGCCAGCGCCGCCGGGTGGCGCTCGCGGCCCTGCTCGTCGCGGACCACGACGTCCTGTTCCTCGACGAGCCCACGAACCACCTCGACGTCGAGGGGGTCGCGTGGCTCGCCGAGCACCTGCGGGAGCGGTTCGCGCGGCCGGGTGCGCGGGGGGCGCTCGTCGTCGTCACGCACGACCGGTGGTTCCTCGACGCGGTGTGCTCGCGCATGTGGGAGGTGCGGGGCGACGGGACCGGGCAGGTCGAGGGGTACGAGGGCGGGTACGCCGCGTACGTGCTGGCGCGTGCCGAGCGGCAGCGCACCGCGGCCGTCGCCGCGGAGAAGCGCGACAACCTGCTCCGCAAGGAGCTCGCGTGGCTGCGGCGCGGGGCGCCCGCGCGCACGAGCAAGCCGAAGTTCCGGCTCGACGCGGCGGCGGCCCTCATCGCCGACGTGCCGCCGCCGCGCGACACCATGGAGCTCACGCGCACCGCGACGAAACGCCTCGGCAAGGACGTGCTCGACCTCGAGGACGTCACCGTGAGCGTTCCCGCGCGACCCGTGACCGACCCGGCCCCCGGCGCGTCCGGGGAGACGGGAGACGGTGCGGGGGAGCGGCGCGTGCTGCTCGACGACGTGACGTGGCGGCTCGGGCCGGGGGACCGGTACGGGGTGGTCGGCGTCAACGGCGCGGGCAAGACGACGCTCCTCGCCCTCCTCGCGGGCCGGCGCGAGCCCGACGCGGGCCGGGTCAGGCGCGGCAAGACCGTGCACGTCGCCGAGCTGACACAGGACGTCGGCGAGCTCGACGACATCGCCGGGCGCCGCGTCGTGCAGGTGATCGAGGACGAGAAGCGGTCCGTCGTCGTGGACGGCAAGGAGCTCACCGCGTCCCAGCTCGTCGAACGGCTGGGTTTCACGCGCGAGCGCGCGCAGACCCTCGTGCGCGACCTCTCCGGCGGCGAGCGGCGCCGCCTCCAGCTCCTGCGGCTCCTCGTCGCGGAGCCGAACGTGCTGCTGCTCGACGAGCCCACGAACGACCTCGACACCGACACGCTCGCCGCCCTGGAGGACCTGCTCGACGGCTGGCCGGGCACGCTCGTCGTCGTCTCCCACGACCGCTACCTGCTGGAGCGCGTCGCCGACCGCCAGGTGGCCCTGCTCGGCGACGGCCGCGTGCGCGACCTGCCGGGCGGCGTCGAGCAGTACCTCGACCTGCGGCGGGCGGCGCTCGCGAGCGGTCCGGCACCCGCCGCCGGAGCCCCGGCGGCCGGCGCCCGCGACGGGGGCGTCGAGCAGGCAGAGCCGGTCCCGGTGGGGCCGAGCGCCGCGGAGGTCCGTGCGGCGAAGAAGGAGATCAACCGCATCGAGCGCCGCCTGACCAAGGTGGCCGAGCTGGAGGCGCGCCTCCACGACAAGATCGCCGCGCAGGCGACCGACTACGCCGCGGTGGCGGAGCTCGACGGCCAGCTCCGCGAGCTCGCGGCGGAGAAGGACGAGCTCGAGGCGGCCTGGCTGGAGGCCGCGGAGGTCGCCGGCTGACGGCGCCGAGCGGGACCCGCCGCGCGCCGTCGTGCAGGAGCCCGCGCTACCGCGCGGGCGCGCTCCGGGGCCCGGTGAGGACGACCCCGATCACCGCCATGACCGTCAGTGCGCCGAGCACGACGGCGACCGGGACGGTCCATGTGCCCGTGGCGGTGTGCAGCGCACCGGCGGCCGTCGGTGCCGCCGCGGCGAAGCAGTACCCCACGGACTGCACCGTCGCGGACGCCTGGCGTCCCCGCTGCACCGTGGGGAAGCGGCGGGCGACGAGCGTGAAGACGACGACGAAGTTCGCGGCCTGCGCGATCCCCGCGGCCGACGCCCAGACCGCCCACGCGGCCGGGGCGACGAGCAGCCCCAGCGGCAGGGTGAGCCACAGCACGGCGATGCCGACGAACGTCTGCCGCAACGACAGGCGGCGGACCGCGAGCGGCACGGCCAGACCGCCGACGATCGCGAACCCCTGGAACAGCGACGCCGCCCCGCCCGACGCGGACTCCGGCACGCCCGCGAGCTCCTCGAGCACGAGGGGCAGCCAGGCCGTCAGCGCGTAGAAGCTCGACGACTGCAGGGCGAACAGCGCGCACAGGGCCCAGGTGAACGGCGTCGCGAGGACGTGCCGCTCCGGCCGTGTGCCCGGCGTCGTTCCCGGGGTCGAGCCCGGGGTCGAGCCCGACGACGAGGTCGGCGGCGTCGCGGTCGGCGCGGGCGGGCCGGTGGGCGCACCTCTGCGCGGGGCCTCGGGCGGCACGGCGCGCCACCACCACACGAGCGCGACGACCGCGAGCACGGACCACGACGCGAGCGCCCAGCGCCACCCCACCGCCCCGGCCAGCGGCGCGGTGAGCGCCGTCGTCGCGACCGTCCCCACGTTGATCGCCGCCGTGTAGAGGCCGGTCACGGTGCTCACGTGCCCGGGGAAGTCCCGTTGCGCGATCATCGGGACGGCGAGGTTCGCCGTGGTGATCCCCAGGCCCAGCAGCACCGTGCCCGCGAACGTCCCGGCGGCGAGCGAGCCCGTCACACCCGACAGGTCCGCCGACCGCAGGATCGTGCCCGCGAGCACCAGGGCCAGGGCCACCGCCACCGCCGTGCGCAGCGACGACCGGCCGAGCAGGCCCGCGACCGCCGGCGTCGCGAGCGCGAAGCACAGCACCGGGATCCCGGTGAGCAGCCCCGCCGCGGCGGCCGTGAGGTGGAGGTCCGCCGCGACGTCGGACACCACCGGAGGCACCGCCGTGAGCGGCGCCCGCAGGTTGAGCGCGACGAGGAGCACCGCGACGAGCAGGACGCCGTCGATCCCGCCGCGGAACGGCGCGGCCGGACGAGGCGTCGTCATGGGGCTCCCGGGGGCGAGGTGGGCGGTGGGAGGGCCGTGGTCCCGCCCCCGGTCCGTCGGCTACACGAGCGGCGACGACGAGAGCGCGAGCACGAGCCCGGCCACGCCAGCGTAGAGGCCGCTCGCGAGGAGGAGCGCGGCCAGCGGCCGCCAGCCCGCACGCCCGCGCAGGACGACCCACGCGCCGAGGGCCCACGACAGGCCGAGGAGGACCAGGCTGAGGACGTCGTCCTCGGCCGTGCTCTCCACCGTGCCACCCGCCAGCCGCCAGACCACGGCCACCACCGCGGTCACCGCCCCGGCCACGCCGAGCGCCGCCGTGACCCCGCGGAGCGCACGACCTGGCGCGTCGTCGGCCGGCGCCCCGCCGCGCAGCACCTGGTGACCCTCCGGGTGGAGGCCGACGAACACCGCCGCCGACGCGGCGACCCACACCGCGGAGAACGCCACCATGGGCGCGACGTCGTGCCCCTGGACGAGGGCCGACACCCACGAGAAGGCGCCCGACAGCGCGACGCTCCCGCCCGCCCACGCGACCAGCCCCGACCGTCGCGACGGACGCACCGCGAGAACGACGAGCGCCGCGGCGACCACGACGAAGAACAGCCCCGCGGCGGCGTCCGCGAGCCGGTGCAGCTCCGGCGTGCGGTCCCACCCGTGGTCGGTGGTGTCGGGGAGGACGACCCACGGCGCGAGCAGGCCGCGCCACGCCCCGAACCCGACGACCAGGAGGAGCGCCAGCACGACGCAGAGCACGCGGAACACGGCGAGACGAACGGCGTGGAGCGCCGCACCGGCCGGTGCGGGGAGGACGGTCTCGGAAGCGGTCATGGTGCGTCCCTCTCGTCGGGGCCGCGGCCGTCGGTGGCGCGGCGGGACCACCACCGTGGGACGCCCGACCGTCCCGGGCACAGGGACCCGCGCCGCACGGTCCCGGGCGTCTCGCCCGCCCCGGGGTCGTCCGCGCCCGGTCGGCCGGGCGGCCGTCCCGGACGGGCGGGCGGACCGCCCGGCCCGGCAGCCCGCGTCCCGCTACCGCACCGCGCCCCGGCCCGCCACACTGAGGACATGCGGGTCCGCCGGGCGGTCGTGGGCGTCGCGTCCGTCGCGGCGGCCGCGCTCACCGTCGTGGCCGCGAGCGCCGAGCTCACCGTCCAGGCCGCCGCAGGAGCGCCGTGGACGACGACGGTCCCCGCGGTGGTCCTGGCGACGGTCGCGGCCGCGTGGTTCGCCGCCGGGGCGTACCTGGCGCTCGTGCGGCCGGGCAACGCGCTCGGTCCGCTCCTCGCGTCGGTCGGCCTCGTGACGCAGCTCGGGGTGGCGGGCGACGCGGTGGAGCGGGCGGGCTGGGCGTCGTGGTCGTCGACGGCCGGCGGCCGTACGGTCGACCTCCTCGCGGGCCTGGCGCTGTACCTCGTCCTCGCGCTGCTCCCCGTCTGGTACCCGTCCGGGCGCGTCGTGGGGCGTGCGCCCCTGGTCGTGGCGGGGCTCGCGGTGACCGGTGCCGTGCTGCTGCAGGCGCAGTGGTGGCGGGCGCAGGTCGACCCCGCGTGGACGTGGGCGTTCGGCGACCCGGGGTCGTCCACGGCCCTGGGGTGGTACCTCGCGGTCCCCGTCGTGCTCTACGGGGCCGGCGTCGTCGGCGCGTGGGGGGTGTGCGTCGTGCGCCTCGTGCGCGCCCGGTACCCGGAGCGTCAGCAGCTCGCGTGGCTGCTCGTCGCGGTCGTCGTGCTCGTCGTGACGATGGCCCTCGGCGGGTCGCCCGCCGCGCAGGCCGCGCAGGCGGCCGCGCTGCTCGGGCTCCCGTTCGCCGTCGGGGTCGGGGTCGTGCGGTACCGGCTGCTCGACGTCCGCACCGCGGCGCCGCGGGTCCTCACCGCGGTGGCGCTCGCGGCCGCGGTCGCGGCCGCGTACGGGGTGACGACGGCGCTCGCCGGGACGCGCCCGGGCGCGACGGGCCTGCAGGTGGTCGTGGTGGGTGTCGTCGCGCTCGCGCTCCTCCCCGTGCACGCGCGCCTGCGCCGGCTCGTGGACCGGTTCGTGTACGGCACGCGCGCGGACCCCGTGCGTGCGGCCACGGGCCTGCGGGCCGCGGTGGCGGACGCCGGGGAGGAGGTCCCGCTCGACGCGGCGCTGGCCGAGGTCGCGGTGGCGTTCCTCGCCCCGGCGGCCCGCGTCCGGGACCCGGACGGCGCGGTCGCGGCACAGGTGGGCAGCGCCGACGCCTGGCAGGAGGACGAGCCGTGCCTGACGGCCGACCTCGTGGTCGCCGGTGACGTGCTCGGGTCGCTCGAGCTCGCAGCGCGCCGACCGGGCGAGCGGTACACCCGTGCCGACCGTGCGGCGCTCACCGCGATGGCGGGCACGGTCGCGCTCGTCGTCCGCGGGACCGCGCTCGCCGCGGAGCTCGAGGCGCAGCGCGACGCCGTCCTCGGTGCGTCGCGCGTCGCGCGCGAGCGGCTGCGGCAGGACCTGCACGACGGTCTCGGGCCGTCCCTCACCGGGCTGCGCCTGGGCCTGGACGCGCTCGCGGACGCGCTGGCCGCGGGCGCGGTCGACCGTGCCGCCGACCTCGTCGCGGTGCTCGGGGAGGAGGTGGACCGGTCCGTCGGCGAGGTGCGGCGCATCATCGACGACCTGCGACCGCTCGACCTGGTCCACGCGGACCTGTCGACGGCGCTGCGGCGTCGGCTGTCGACGTCGCTGCCGGTGCCCGTCACGGTCCGTGCGGGTGCGCTGCCGCCGCTGCCCGCCGTCCTGGAGGACGCCGTGTTCCGTGTGGTCACGGAGGCCGTGGCGAACGCGCGACGCCACGCCGCGGCCCGCTCCGTCGTCGTGCACGTCCGGGTCGAGGGGTCGACACTCGTCGCGAGCGTCGCGGACGACGGGTGCGGCCTGCCGGACGACGCGCGGCCGGGGGTCGGCCTGCGCTCGATGCGAGCGCGAGCCGAGGACCTGGGCGGCGCGCTGTCGATCGCGGCAGGGCCGGGCGGGACCGTCGTCACGCTCCGCGTCCCGCTGACGGAAGACGGTCCGGCGCACCACGCGCCGAGCCGTCGGGAGCAGCTCACGGCGCGGGACCAGCTGACCGGGGCGGACGCGTGAGCGGCCCGGTCCGGGTGGTCCTCGCCGACGACCACCCCATGTTCCGCTTCGGGCTCCGGGCCGCGCTGGACGCCGTCGAGGAGGTCGAGGTGGTGGGCGAGGCGGCGGACGGCGCCGAGCTGGTCGCCCTGGTCGCGCGCCTGCGGCCCGACGTCGCCCTGACCGACCTCGCGATGCCGGGCACGGACGGCACGACCGCGGTGGCGCAGATCTCGGCGCGCTTCCCCGACGTCGCGACGCTCGTGCTCACCATGTCGGACTCGGACGACGCGGTGCTCGGCGCCCTCCGCGCGGGCGCACGCGGCTACCTGCTCAAGGACGCCCGGCGCGAGGAGATCGTGCTCGCGATCCGCACGGTCGCCGCCGGGTCCACGGTGTTCGGTGCGAGGGTGGGCCGCCGCGTCGTGCACGGGGCGACGACACCGCCGACGTCGCCCGCGGACCTGTTCCCCGGCCTCACGCGGCGGGAGACGCAGGTGCTGGAGCTCGTCGCCGTGGGGCGGTCCAACCGGGAGATCGCCCGCTCGTTGTCCCTCGCCGAGAAGACCGTGCGGAACGTCGTGGCAACCGTCCTCGCGAAGCTCGGCCTGCGCGACCGCACCGCGGCCGTCCTCCTGGCGCGCGAGCGCGGCCTGGGGGTGGCTCAGTCGTCGAACTGACCGACGACGGTGCGCAGCAGCGCGGCGAGCGCGGGACGTTCGCCGGGGGCGAGGGCGTCGAGGATGCGGGCCTCCACGGCGAGCAGGTCGGTCATCGCGGTGTCGACGCGCTCCAGCCCCTCGGCGGTGAGTTCGACCAGCACGCCTCGCCGGTCGTCGGGGGAGCGACGGCGCACCACGAGCCCGCGGGCCTCGAGCCGGTCGATCCGGTTCGTCATCGTGCCGCTCGTGACGAGGGTCTGCGTGACCAGCGCGCCCGGCGAGAGCCGGTACGGGGCCCCGGCGCGCCGCAGCGCGGACAGCACGTCGAACTCCCACGTCTCCAGGTGCCCCCGCGCGAACGCGGTCCGGCGGGCCCGGTCGAGGTGGCGGGCGAGACGGTCGACGCGCGAGAACACGGTGAGCGGCTCGAGCTCGAGGTCGGGCCGCTCGTGCTGCCACGCGGCGACGATGCGGTCGACCTCGTCCGCGCGCTCGCCGCCGGGGTGCTGCTCCATGACGCGAGGGTACTCGATATGTCTCGACGTCAAGACTCTTGACGGTCCATCACGCCACGTGAGGCAGTACCTCGCGGGACCGGGGTACTCCCTCGGCGTCAGGCGGTGCGCAGGGCGTCCTTGAGCCGGACGCGGGCACCGGTGCGGAGCACGGCGTTGGAGTAGATCCTCGCGGCGAGCCACACGAGCACGGGGACGACGGCGACGGACAGGCCGAGCGCGAGGAGCACCTCCCACGTCTCGGCGCTGCCGAGCGCGATGCGCACCGGCATGAGGAGCGGCGAGCACAGCGGCACGTACGACAACCAGACGACGAGGGGGTTGTCGGGCGCCCACGGCGCGACGGACACGCCGACGACGTACGGCACGACCATGAGGAACGTGACGGGGGTGGTGACGGCGCCGACGTCCTCCTGCCGGGAGACGAGCGCGCCGAGCGCGGCCATGAGCAGGGCGTAGGAGACGAAGCCGACGACGAACCACACGAGCGCCCACACGGCGGCGGTGCCGAGGTCGATGGTCGACGTGTCGACGAGGCCGAGCCCGAGCGCCGTCCCGACGCCCGCGGCGACGACGAGCGCGACCTGCCCGAGCCCGACGAGCCCGATGCCGAGCACCTTGCCGGCCATGAGGTGCCAGGGGCGCACGCTGGCGAGCAGGAGCTCGACGACGCGGCTCGTCTTCTCCTCGACGACGCCCTGGGCGATGAGCTGGCCGCTGATCATGATGGCCATGAACAGCAGGATGCCGGTGACGAGCCCGGTGACGTAGCGGGCGGGGTCGAACTCGCTGGGTTCGCCGACGGTCCGCACGGAGGGCGCGGCGGTGGCGACGTCGCCGGCGACCTGGGCGGGGTCGCCGCCGAGCGCGGTGACGGCGTCGGCGAGGGCGGTCTGCTGGGCGAGCGTGGTGAAGACGGGGGCGAGGGCGTCCCCGAGGCCGGTGTCGACGACGACGGTCCAGTCGTCGGGGGTGCCGGTGACGACGGCGTCGAGGTCGCCGTCGCGCACCTGCTGCTCGCCGGCGGCGTCGTCGGTGACGTCGACGGTCTCGATCTGCGTCCCGAGCGCGTCGCCGGTGGCGGTGATGCTCTCGGCGAGCGGGGCGGTGGAGGTGGTGAGGCCGACGCGCTGCGCGGTGGGTCCGGAGGACGTCGCGAGGTTGAGCACGAACCCGCCGAGCACGACGACGACGACGAGCAGGACGGTGAGCCAGACGAAGGAGCGGGACCGCAGGCGGGTCATGATCTCGCGCCCGGCGACGAGGCGGATCGCGCCCCAGGAGGAGAGGGAGCCGCCGGTGGCGGTCGCGGCGGGGGTCTCGGTGCGGGGTCGGGTCGTGGTCATGCGGGGACCTCCTGGCCCGTGGTGGTCTGCGCGTCGTCGGCGGGCGAGCTCACGACGTCCCGGTACAGCTCGGTGAGGGAGGGGCGCTGGCGGGCGAACTCCCGCACGGGCCCGGCGGCGAGCGCGGCGCGCAGGACGGCCTGCTCGCGCCCGGGCGACCCGTCGTGGGCGGCGTCGGGGGTGAGCTCGACGACGGTGCGCGACCCCTCGAGGACGACGGCCCGCGCGTCGGGCACCGCCCCGATCCACGACGCGCCGGGTGGGCCGTCGACGACCCACCGCTCGGTGTCGGTGCTGCGCAGCTCGTCGATGGTGCCGACCTCGACCATCGCGCCGTCCTTGATGATGCCGACCCGGTCGCAGAGGCGTTCGACGAGGTCGAGCTGGTGGGAGGAGAAGACGACGGGGACGCCGGCGTCGGCGCGGTCGCGCAGGACCCCGCTCATGACGTCGACGGCGACGGGGTCGAGCCCGGAGAACGGTTCGTCGAGCACGAGGAGGTCGGGGTCGTGGGTGAGCGCGGCGGCGAGCTGGACGCGTTGCTGGTTGCCGAGCGACAGCTTCTGCACCTCGTCGGCGACGCGCGCGTCGACGCCGAGGGTGCGGGTCCACCGCGCGGTCGCCTCGCGGGCCGCGGCGGCGTCGAGGCCGTGCAGGCGGGCGAGGTAGGTGAGCTGGTCGCCGACACGCATGCGGGGGTAGAGGCCGCGTTCCTCGGGCATGTAGCCGATGCGGCGGCGCGCGTCGTGGTCGAGGGGGCGGCCGTCCCACCGCACCTCGCCCGCGTCGGCCGCGAGGACGCCGAGCACGATCCGCATGGTCGTCGTCTTCCCGGCGCCGTTGGAGCCGACGAAGCCGAAGATCTCGCCGGCGCGCACGTCGAAGGACGTGCCGCGCAGCGCGCGGACGTCACCGTAGGACTTGGTGAGGCCGTCGATCTCGAGGGTCGCCATGGGTCCAGGGAACCACCGTCGGTCCGGGGGCGCCCGGGACATTCGTCACGAGTCGTGGCGGTCAGGTCGGCTTCGTCGTGGTGATGAGGCGGGGGCGCTTCTCCATGTCGGCGAGGCCGTTCCACGCGAGGTTGACGAGGTGCGCGGCGACCTCGGTCTTCTTCGGGGAGCGGGCGTCGAGCCAGTACTGCCCGGTGAGCGCGACCATCCCCACGAGCATCTGCGCGTAGATCGGCGCGACCTTCGGGTCGAGGCCCCGCGACTTGAACTGGTCGGCGAGGAGGTGCTCCACCTGCGTCGCGACGTCGCCGATGAGGCTGGAGAACGTGCCGGTGGCCTGCGCGACGGGGGAGTCGCGCACGAGGATGCGGAACCCGTCCTCGGACGCCTCGATGTACGACAGCAGGGCGAGGGCGGTGCGCTCCAGCAGCACCTTCGGGTGCCCGCCCTCGTCGAGCGCGCCCGACAGCGCCGCGGTGAGCGCCTGCACCTCGCGGTCGACGACGACGGCGTAGATGCCCTCCTTGCCGCCGAAGTGCTCGTACACGACGGGCTTGGACACCTCGGCGCGCGCCGCGATCTCCTCGACGCTCGTCCCCTCGAACCCCTTCTCCGCGAACAGGCCGCGGCTGACGGCGAGGAGCTGCTCGCGCCGTTGGCTCGCGGTCATGCGGGAACGGGGGGTGCGTCGGGTGTCGGCCACGGGTCCATCATGCCGTGCCGTCGTGCGCGGGCCCGGGACGGGTGTGGCGCGGCCCACGCCCGGTGCGCGGTGCGGAACGTCACGAGTCGGGCGCTCGCGGCGTCGGGCACGACCGCCGACCTGGCAGACTGTCCCTGGACGCACCTGCCGCGGCAGAGGGGGCCGTACCCGGCGCCCGTCGCGCGCCCGGGGTCCGGTCCGCCTTGGTGTAATCGGCAGCACAAGGGTTTTTGGTGCCCTTGGTCCAGGTTCGAGTCCTGGGGGCGGAGCACGTGCCATCGAACCCGAGGGGAACACCCATGGAAGCTCGGCTGGGTACCGACACGACCGTCGCTCCCGCTGCCGTGATCGTCCTCGCCGCCGGCGAGGGTACGCGGATGAAGTCGTCCACCCCGAAGATGCTGCACACGATCGCGGGCCGCAGCCTGCTCGGTCACGTGCTCGTCGCCGCCCGGTCGCTCGACCCCGAGCTGCTCGCCGTCGTCGTGCGGCACGAGCGCGACCGGGTCGCGGAGCACGCGCAGAGCGTCGACGCCGGCGTGCTCGTCGTCGACCAGGACGAGGTCCCGGGGACGGGGCGGGCCGTGCAGTGCGCGCTCGCAGCGCTCGACGCGAAGCTGCACGCGCAGGCCGTGGTCGACGGCGTGCCCGACGGCGCGGAGGGCCGCGGTCTCGGTGACGGGCTGGAGGGGCCCGTGGTGGTCACCGCGGGCGACACCCCGCTCCTGGACGGCGGCACGCTCGCCCAGCTCCTCGCCGCGCACGTCGCGGACGGCAACGCGGTGACGATGCTCACGACCGAGCTCGCGGACGCGACCGGCTACGGCCGCGTGGTGCGCGACGCCGCCGGGGACGTGCAGCGCATCGTGGAGCACAAGGACGCGTCGGCCGACGAGCGGGCGATCCGCGAGATCAACGCGTCGATCTACGTGTTCGACGCCGCGGTGCTGCGCCGGGGTCTCGGCACCCTGGGGCGCGACAACGCCCAGGGCGAGGTGTACCTCACGGACGTCGTCGCGGCGGCCCGCGCCGAGGGCGACACCGTGCGTGCGCTGCTGTCCGACGACCCGACGGTGGTCGAGGGCGTCAACGACCGCGTCCAGCTCGCGACGCTGCGCGCCGAGCTGAACCGCCGGGTCCTCGAGGACTGGATGCGCGAGGGCGTCACGGTGGTCGACCCGGCCACGACGTGGGTGGACGTCGACGTCGAGCTCGCGCGCGACGTGACCCTCCTGCCGGGCACGCAGCTCCACGGCGCCACGGTCGTCGCCGAGGGCGCGACGATCGGCCCGGACACGACGCTCACGGACACCGAGGTGGGCCCCGGCGCGACGGTGACGCGCACCCACGGCAGCCTCGCGGTGCTCGGCGCGGGGACGAGCGTCGGACCGTTCGCCTACCTGCGCCCGGGCACGGTGCTCGGCGCGCAGGGCAAGATCGGCACGTTCGTGGAGACGAAGAACGCGGAGATCGGCGAGGGGTCGAAGATCCCGCACCTGTCCTACGTGGGGGACGCGACGATCGGCGACCACACGAACGTCGGTGCCGCGTCGGTCACGGTGAACTACGACGGCGTGCACAAGCACCGCACGGTGATCGGCTCGCACGCGCGCACGGGCGCGGACAACATGTTCGTCGCCCCGGTGACGGTGGGCGACGGCGCGTACACCGCGGCAGGCTCCGTGATCCGGCGCGATGTGCCCGCGGGCGCGCTCGGCGTGAGCGGCGGCCAGCAGCGCAACATCGACGGCTGGGTGGAGCGCCGCCGGGCCGGGACCGCCGCGGCGCGGGCCGCGGCGGCCGCGCGCGCGACGGACCCCGAGACCCCGGTCGTGGGCGCGCAGGCGCAGGCCCAGCTCGCCGACCACTCGGCCGCGGCGACCGCCGACCGGCCCAGCCCGCCCCCGCCCGGCCCGGACCTCGAGAGCACGCTCGACGCGATGCGCAGCGCGCGCACCACGGACTGAACCGGCAGACTGCCCCCTACGACTCCCGACCGACCCGCCCCGCCCGGACACCGAAGGAAAGCACCGCATGAGCAGCACGATCGCCGGAAACGGGGACAAGTCCCTCGTCCTCGTCTCGGGGCGCGCGCACCCCGAGCTCGCCACCGACGTCGCCCGCGAGCTGGGCATCGACCTGCTCCCCACCACCGCGTACGACTTCGCGAACGGGGAGATCTACGTCCGGTTCGGGGAGTCGGTCCGCGGCGCGGACGTCTTCGTCCTGCAGAGCCACACCGCGCCGATCAACCAGTGGATCATGGAGCAGCTGCTCATGGTCGACGCCGCGAAGCGCGCCTCGGCCCGCACGATCACCGTCGTGCAGCCGTTCTACGGGTACGCCCGCCAGGACAAGAAGCACCGGGGCCGCGAGCCGATCTCGGCCCGCCTCATGACGGACCTGTTCACCGCCGCCGGCGCGGACCGCCTCATGAGCGTGGACCTGCACGCCGCGCAGACGCAGGGCTTCTTCGACGGCCCGGTGGACCACCTGTGGGCCATGCCGATCCTCACGGACTACGTGCGCACGCGCGTCGACACGTCGAACGTCACCGTGGTCTCCCCGGACGCGGGCCGCATCCGCGTCGCGGAGCAGTGGGCCGCGAAGCTCGGTGGCGGGCCGCTCGCCTTCGTCCACAAGACGCGTGACATCACGCGCCCCAACCAGGCCGTCGCGAACCGCGTCGTCGGCGAGGTCGAGGGGCGCGACTGCGTGCTCGTCGACGACCTCATCGACACCGGCGGCACCATCGCCGAGGCCGTGCGCGTGGTCCTCGCGGCGGGCGCGAAGTCCGTCGTCGTCGCGGCGACGCACGGCGTGCTGTCCGACCCGGCGGCGCAGCGCCTCTCCGAGTGCGGGGCGAGCGAGGTCGTCATCACCGACACGCTGCCCATCGCCGCGGAGAAGCGGTTCCCCCAGCTCACCGTGCTGTCCATCGCGCCGCTCGTCGCGCGCGCGATCCGCGAGGTGTTCGACGACGGGTCGGTCACCTCGCTGTTCGACGGCAACAGCTGACCCGCCGCGGCGGGCGGCTCCGCGGAGGCGCGGACGAGGTGCCGCTCACGCGTCGTCGTCCCGCACGGTGAGCAGCCACACGCGGGCGAACAGGGAGACCTCGTCGGCCGTGAGCGCGCTGTCGACCCGTGCCAGCACGTCCGTCGCGATCGCCCGGGACAGCGCGGCCACCTCGTCGTCCCGCAGAGGTCCGAGGGTCGCGCGCATGGTACGACCACGGCGCCACAATGCGTCCACGAGCTCGACCGTCAGGACGGCCGTCCCGTCGGGCCAGACGAAGGGTATGGCGGCCTCGGCCGTCCTGTCGGCCGTCGCGTGCAGCCGTGCGACGTCGCGCAGTGCGAGCGCTCGCGCGCCGGAGACGCCCGCGACGTCGACCAGGGCGGCCGGTGCCAGCGTCAGCAGACCGACGGCGTCGCGGACCCCGACGGTCCCGAGCCTCTCCCGGAGGCCGTCGAACGCGCCGACGTCGAGCAGGTCGTCGCGCGGAGGGCGCCGGGACAGTGCCACGTACTCCGGCGTCTTCCGGAACGTGCGCAGCTGGGGGTCGTCGGGCTCCCACTCGGCCAAGTCCGGAGAAGCGACGGCAAGACGGAGGTGCTCCGCGGCCCGGACAGGGTCCGGCTGCGCCTTGGTCGCGTGGAAGCAGGCGCGGTTGTAGTGCGCCGTCGGGCTGAGCTCCACCGGTGACGGCACCCGGAGCACGGGCACGTGTCGCAGGCTCAGCTCGAGCACCCGCAGAACGTCCCGTCGGACGGCGGATCGTCCTGCAGGTCCCCACCCAGCCGCACGCCGGGTCACGCTCTCGAGCACGGTCCGCGACAGGGGGTGCAGTGCGGCGAGGTCCGGCCCGGCGGGCAGGTCGGGGCCGACGGCCGTGTGCACCGGGGCGAGCTCGGAACGGATGCGCCGCGCACAGAGCTCCACCGCATCGGGTGAGAGCCCCGATCGGCGGACGGCGTCCCGGGCGTGCTGGACGGCGTCGGCGGCCAGCGAGCGGGCGGGGAGCGCCGCGGCACGCAGGGTGTCCAGGAGCAGGGCGTGCCCTGGTTCTCCGACGCCTGTCGGCTGCTGACCGGGTTCCGCGTTGAGTGCCGTGACGAGCCGGACGACGTCGTCCACCGCGTCGGCCCCGAAGGTCGTGACATCCCGGCCGGCGGCGAACTGCTCGTTGATCGCGAGGCATGCACGAGCGTAGAGGGCGCGCAGCCGCAGGGGCGCGAAGGCGGGGTTCCCGGGTCCGAGCACGGGATGCACGTCGTCCAGGTCCTCCGCGCCCTCGTAGGCGGCCCGCTCACCACCGTCGAGGAGCAGCGTCAGCCACTTCCGGTAGGCACCCAGGACCGCCGGGTCGGTGCTCCGGCGTTCGACGGTGCTGCGGTAGGCGAGCTGGGCGGGCCAGCTGCCCGGGTCGAGGTCGAGGGCCCGTGCGAGCAGCGCGCACCGGAGCGCAGGGTGGCGCCGACAGTCGGACGTCGCGACGTGGTACAGCGCGAGCGCGCGCCAGTCCGTCGTGCCGCACAGGCCGTCGAAACCGGGGTGGTGGCGTGCGAGGGTCGTGACGACCAGCGCGGCCACCGCCTTGTGGAGGTCGACGGTGTCGAGAACCTCGGCAGACTCCGGCGCAGCCCCGGCGTCCGTCGCGACGCGCAGCAGGACGTCACGCTCCACGACCGCGGTCCCCGCGGTGCGCCCGTTCCGCGTCACGACGACCGCCACCGACTTCGTGCCGTTCTCGTCGACGAGGACACGCCAGGGGGTGGTGCCGAGGAGACCCTGCACGATCGAGGTCAAGGTGCGGAGCACCGGGTTGTCGGGCAGGGACGCCAGGGCACCGCCCTTGAGGGCGTCCACATCCGTCCCTCGCGGCACTTCGAGGCCCGCCGGGGGGTCCGCGGCGAGCTCGCGCAAGTAGGCGAGCACCCGGCCGGACGCCTCGCTGGCCGTGTCGGTCGACCCGACGACGACGGCGACCCGCAGCCCGGTGGCGAGGGCGGTGGTCGTGAGGAGGATGCCCAGCGGCACGAGCGCCGCGCCGGCGAGCACGAATCCCGACGACAGGTGCCCCGACGTCCGGAACGGGACGACCAGCAGGATGCCCACCACCGCGAGGGCGGACGTGCCGACGCGGGCGACACGCCACGCACGAGAGGCCCTGCGGACGAAGAAGAGCGCACCCACGGTCGCGAAGACCAGGACGAGGGCGGTGGCCAGGGTGACCCCGAAGAACCGCGGCGGGACGTCGGTGGGGGTGACGAGGTTGCCCCAGGTGAGCCCGACCGCCGCGACGGCGAGAGTGGCTGGTCCGAGGGCAAGGAACAGGACGCGTAGCTGCGGGGTGAGTCGTGGCCAGGACAGGGTCGACGGTGTGAGCGCACGGGCCACGACGAGCAGCGCGAGGAACGTCGTGAGGAGCGCCACGACCGGTGCGACCGCCGGGGAGAGCGTCGACTCCACGAAGTCGGACCACCGGGCCTGGACACGCTCGGCACCGGTCTCCAGACCTTCCTCGGCCTCGGAACGCAGCGTGGCGGCGGCACGCGAGTCCGCATCGAGCGCGAGCGCGCGGTCCGCCGCCGAGAGCGCCGCGTCCCAGGGAGGTTCGCGCCCCGTCGCGACCGCGTGGTCGACCCGCAGGCGGGCCGCCCGCGTGATCGACCGCGCCCCCTCCCGCGCGGATCGTGCGAGCACGAGCTGAGGCGCGCACACGTCCGTGCCGATGGTCGTCGTGGTGGTCGTGGTCTGGGGCGACGACCCCGTGGCCGGGGGCGGATCGGTCGTGGTGGTGGTCGTCGTCGTCGACCGAGAGCCACGTTCCACGACGATCAGACGGATCGCCCGACGAGGGTGGGACTCGTCGATCAGCCGCTGCGCCTCGACGCAGACGTCGCCGATCGCGGATCGGACGGCCGAGGAGCGGGTCGTCCCCGAGGCGGCGACTGGCGCGGACGCGAGCACCAGCGCGACCAGCACCACGAGGAGCGGTCTGCGGGCCGGTCGGAGAGGTCTCTCGGCCCCGGTGCGTCGTCGCATGTCGGCTCCCGTCGGGTGAGAGCGGCCCTCGAACCACGTCGTGAGGCGTCGGTCCATGTCGAGCGTCCCACCGCACGAGGCCCGGCGCCCGCGGTCACGGGGGTGAATTCCGGGTACCCGCGCGAGCCGGGACACGGGCGCGGTCGTGACATACGGCACGGGTCCGGCGCAGGGGTTCGTCCTAGCGTGGACGGCATGCTCATCCTCGAGGACTACCTCCTGCTGACGCTGGACGACGAGACGGGCAAGGCGGTCGTCGACGCCTCGTACCGCGAGCAGGTCGCCGCGGGTGCGCTGCTGGTCGAGCTCGCGCTGCTCGGTCGTGCGGACCTCGCGGGTGACGGCGACGGTGGTCGGGTGGGGCGCATCGTCGTGCGCGACTCGACCTCGACGGGTGACGCCCTGCTCGACGAGACGCTCGACGTCGTGCGGGCGAAGGAGGGTTCGAGGCCGAAGGCGCTCGTCGCGCCGATCGCCCGGCTGAAGCCCGCGGCGCGCGCGGTGGCGTCGCTCGCGGAGCGCGGGTTCCTGCGGCGCGAGGACGGCCGCGTGCTCGCCATCTTCCCGACGACGCGGTGGCCCGCCGCGGACTCCCGGCACGAGGACGCCGTCCGGGGCGAGCTCTGGCGCGTGCTGGTCGACGGCGGCGCCCCGGACCAGCGGACGGTCGGGCTCGTCGCGGTCCTGTCCGCGACGGGCCAGGCGGGCCGGGTCCTCGCGGCGGGCGGCGTGCGGGGCGCGCCGGACGGCACCGACGCCGGGTACGCGTGGACGGCCGCGCGGCGTCGTGCCGTGGACCGCCGGGCGAAGGAGGTCGCGCAGGGCGCGTGGGCGAGCGAGGCGGTGCGCGCGTACGTGGACGAGATCAGCGCGGCGGTCCTCGTCGGCGCGACGGTCGCGGCCACGGCAGCGGCGACGTCCTGAGCGCCCCGGCGAGCGTCCCGGCAGGCGGGCGAGCAGGTTTCGCCCCGGGCCCCGGCCCGGGTACAGTAGTCAGGTTGCCTCGGCGAGGGACGTCTGACGGCCGGTGAACGCGGAACCACGGGAGCACCCGTGGGCGCGGACCGGGTGGAGTCAGCCAGACCTGTTGGATCTCCGTTATCGACTGGGCGGTCGTCCTCCTGCGCGCGTCCGTCACACGTCCCGCGCCGACGCAGCCGCCGTCCGGGAGGCCCTCTCACCGTCCGGACAGCCGACCGCTCCCCACTGGCGGCCGGCCCGCAACAGTCTTCAGGAGTGATCCACGTGTCCGAGATCAAGCTCGCAGCCGAGGCCCGCACCGAGTTCGGCAAGGGTGCCGCCCGCCGCATCCGCCGCGCCGACAAGATCCCCGCCGTCCTCTACGGGCACGGCAGCGACCCCGTCCACGTGACGCTCCCGGGCCACGAGACGATGATGGCGCTCAAGCACTCGAACGCGCTGTTCTCCATCCAGCTCGACGGCAAGGGCCAGCTCGCGATCGCCAAGGACGTCCAGCGCGACCCGGTCCGCGGCATCATCGAGCACGTCGACCTGCTCATCGTGAAGAAGGGCGAGAAGGTCGCCGTCGACGTCCCCGTGCACGTCGTGGGCGAGTCGGCCCCCGGCACGATCCACCTCGTCGACCTCCAGACCCTCGCCATCGAGGCCGAGGCCACGCACCTGCCGGAGACCGTCGAGGTCTCCATCGAGGGCCTCGAGGCCGGCTCCTCGGTCACGGCCGGCGAGGTGACGCTGCCGAAGGGCGCGACCCTCACCGCCGACCCGGAGCTCGTCGTCGTCACCGTCTCGGTGCCGCAGGCGGAGGAGCTGCCCGAGGACGAGGCCGCCGAGGAGGCCGAGGAAGCCCCGGCCGAGGCCGCCGCGGAGTGATCCTCCGCGTCGCGGCGACCGGCCGCGACGCGACCTGCCGGACGCCCGGTACCGTGACGGTGCCGGGCGTTCGCGCGCCCGAGACCGTGCGAAGGACGAGGTGACATGACCGACCAGCCCTGGCTCGTCGTCGGGCTCGGCAACCCCGGGGACCGGTATGCCGCGAACCGCCACAACCTGGGCCACATGGTCCTCGACGTCCTCGCGGGGCGGGCCGGCGTCCGGTTCTCCCGGCACCCGCGCGCCCAGGCGGTCGTCGGCGAGGGGCGGATCGGCACGCTGCCGGGCGGGCGTCCCGGGCCGCGCGTCGTCCTGGCGAAGCCGAGCACCTACATGAACGTCTCCGGCGGCCCCGTCGCGGGGCTGGCGACGTACTTCGGCGTGGACCCCGACCACGTCGTCGTGGTGCACGACGAGGTCGACATCCCGTTCGGCGCGGTGAAGCTGAAGATCGGCGGGGGTGAGGGCGGGCACAACGGCCTGCGCGACATCACGAAGGCGCTCGGGACGCGCGACTACGTCCGCGTGCGCGGCGGCGTCGGCCGCCCGCCCGGCCGCATGGACACCGCCGACTTCGTGCTGAAGAACTTCTCCGGGACCGAGGCGAAGGAGCTCCCCTTCCTCCTCGACGACGCTGCCGACGCGGTCGAGACGGTCCTCACGGACGGCCTGCTCGCGGCGCAGGGGAAGTTCCACACGCGCGCCTGACCGTCCGTTTTCACCCGGGTGACGTCCCTTCGTCCCCCCGGTCCGGGCCCTGACGGGCGCCTACCCTGGAACCTGCTTCGCCAGGGAGGGGCACGCATGACGGACGGTGTCGCGCTCGCGCACGACTACGCCACCCAGCGGGGCGGGGCGGAGCGTGTCGCGCTCATGCTCGCGCAGGCCTTTCCCGGCTCGCCGATGTACACGACCCTGTACGACGCCGCGGGGACCTTCCCGGAGTTCGCGGACCTCGACCTGCGCACGTCCGGGATCGACCGCGTCGACCTGCTGCGGCGCCACCACCGGCTCGCGCTGCCGCTCCTCGCCCGGGCCGTCGACCGGCAGCGCGTCGACGCGGACGTGCTGCTCGCGTCGTCGACGGGCTGGGCCCACGGGTACCGGGGCGCGCGCAGCACGGTGGTGTACTGCCACGCCCCGGCGCGCTGGCTCTACCAGCGCGACCGCTACCTGGGCGCCGACGACGGGCGTGTCGTGGAGCGTGCCCGACGGCGCGCGGTCGCCACCGCGCTCGGCGTCCTCGCCCCGGGGCTGCGCCGGTGGGACGCCGCCGCTGCCGCGCGGGCCGACGTGTACCTCGCGAACTCGACCGTGACGCAGCGCGCGGTGCGCGACGCCTACGGCATCGAGGCCGAGGTGCTGCCACCTCCGCCCGCGATGCTCCCCGTGGGCGAGGAGCGCGCCGTGCCGGGCCTCGAGCCCGGGTTCCTGCTGTGCGTCGCGCGGCTCCTGCCGTACAAGAACGTGGACGCGGTGATCGGCGCCGCCCAGGCCACGGGCCGCACGCTCGTCGTCGTCGGCGACGGGCCCGACCGCGCCCGGCTCGACGAGCTCGCCACGCGGTCCCGCCCCGGGCTCGTGCGCCTGCTCGGCCGGGTCGACGACGCGACCCTGCGCTGGCTGTACGGGCACACCTCCGCGCTCGTCGCGGCGTCGTACGAGGACTACGGCCTCTCCCCGCTCGAGGCGGGCGCGTTCGGGCGGCCGAGCGTCGTGCTGCGCGACGGCGGCTACCTCGACACGGTCGTCGAGGACCGGACGGGGATCTTCTTCGACGCCCCCCGCGCCGACGCGATCGCGGGCGCCGTCGAGGCCGCGCACGCGCGTGCGTGGGATGATGGCGCGGTGAGGGCCCACGTCGCCGGATTCGGCCAGGAGCGTTTCGTCGCGCGCCTGCGCGAGGTGGTGAGCGGACTCCTCGACCCGGTGGTGTCCCGTGAGCCCGACGCAGGCGGTGGTCGATGACCCTCAGGGAGTTCCTCCGGACCGTCTGGGAAGGCAAGTACTACGTGCTCGCCGCGGTGCTCGTCGTCGTCGCGGGCGCGGTGTTCTACGTCGAGCGTCAGGAGACGGTCTACGAGGCCACGGCCGGCGTCCAGGTCGTCGCGGCGGAGTCGGTGCCGGGAGAGAACCAGCAGGCGTCGTCGGTGACGGTCGACACGGACCCGGAGATCGTGCGCGCCGTTGCCGTCATCGAGCCTGCTGCCGAGGCGCTCGGAGGCATGGACCCGCGCACCCTCGCGAGCTCCGTGAGCGGCTTCTACGTCGCCGACACCCTGACGATGTCCGTCATCGCCCAGGCGGGGACGCCCGAGGAGGCCGTGGCGCGGGCGAACGCCGTCGCGCAGTCGTACATCGCCCACCTGCCCACCGTGCTCGACGGCCAGGTCGCCGCGCTCGACGAACGGCGCGAGGCGCTGCGGGGCCAGCTCGACGAGATCCAGCGCGTCCTGGCCCGCGACGCCGACGACCCGCTCGCGCTCGCGGAGCGGGACACCATCGTCGGCCAGTACCAGTCGATCTCCGCGCTGCGGAGCACCTTCGAGTCGATCGTCAGCCCGGCCGTGCTGGTCGATCCGGCGACCTCGGCGGTGCCGCTCGGCATGCCCGCCCTGCTCGTCCTCGCCATCGCGGTGCTCACCGGCCTGGTGGCGGGTGTCGGGCTCGCGTTCGCGCGCCGCGGCCTGGACCTGCGCGTGCGTGGTCCGGGCGAGGCGGCGACGCTCGCCGAGACGCCCGTGCTGGCCGAGCTGTACGACGTCCGGGGCGCGGACAAGGACTTCCGCCGGACGGGGAACCTCCCGGTGTCGAGCCGCCACGCGTCCCCGTTCACGGAGTCCGTGCGCGAGCTGCGCACCGCGGTCCGGGTCTCCCTGGAGGACGCCCCGGACGCCGTGGTCGTGGTGACCGCCGCGGACCCGCACGCGCCGCGCGCGTTCATCACGGCGAACCTCGCGGCGTCGTTCGCGCTGAGCGGTCGGCCGACCATCGCGGTCTGCGGCGACCTGCGGCGCCCCCAGCTCGCCGAGCTCCTCCCGGCGCCCGAGTCGTGGAGCGGCGCGCCGGACGCGCTGCGGCCGACGACGATCCCCAACCTGCGGCTCATGCCCGTCCAGGACGAGGAGATGGACCCCGCGGACTTCCTCGCGACGGCCGGTGTCCGCGCGATGCTCGACGACCTCCGTGCCGAGGGCGCGATCGTCGTGGTCGACGCGCCGCCCGTGCTCGCGGCCGCCGACGCCACGATCCTCGGCGGGTACGCCAACGGGGTCGTGCTCGTCGCGTCGCTCGAACGGACGGACCGCGCCGTGCTGCAGGAGGCCGCCGAGCGGCTCCGCGTGAACCACGTCCCGCTCGCCGGGATCGCGCTGGCGGGCGTCAAGGGCGTCCGCCGGATGCACTACGCCACGTCGTACGGCACCGACGCGCCGCTCACCGCCGGCCCGGGGGACGCGGCGGCGCAGGAGCCGGGCACGGACGCTGCGAAGGCCGAGAGCGGGGACGCCGAGGCCACGGCGGCGTCCGAGGGCACGGCGGCGACCGAGGGCACGGTGCCGAGCCGGGCGACCCGTGGGGGTGCCCGGGCCAAGCGGCTCGCGAGCGAACCTGGCGCGCAGCGCCCCGCGTCGGAGAGCTCGACGGAGGCGCGGGCCACGAAGCCGGGCAAGGAGACCTCCGCCGCGGAGCAGGGCTCGTCGGTCGCCCGGTCCGCGGTCCGCCTCGAGCCCCGCTGGGCGAAGGTCCCCGCCTCGGAGGCCGAGCCCGACGACGAGGCCGAGAACGACGACGCCGGGATCCGCCGCCGACCCTTCCGATGGTGAGCGGGACCGAGACCGGCCCGCTGCGCGTCCTCGTCCTCGACCACACGGCCGAGCCGGGCGGGGCCGAGCTCGCGCTCGAGCGGCTCTGCGGTGCGCTCGACGCGTCGGTGTCCGTCCGCTGCGTCCTCTTCGCCGACGGCCCGCTCGTCGACCGCCTGCGCGGGCAGGGCGTGCCGACCCGGGTCGTGCCGCTCGACGCCCGGGTCGCCCGGGCCTCCCGGGCGGAGCTGGGCTCGGCGCGCGGCGGCGTCGTCCGCCGGGTGGTGACGGTCCTGCGGTTCCAGCGCACGCTTGCCGCCGAGATCCGCGCGGCGCGCCCCGACGTCGTGCACACGACGTCCCTCAAGGCGGACCTCCTCGCGCTGCTGCCGGCGGCCCTCGCGGGGACGCCGCTCGTGTGGCACGTGCACGACCGCGTGTCCGGCGACTACCTGCCCCGCCCGCTCCTCGTGCTCGTGCGGGCGGCGTCGTGGCTGCCGCGCGCGCTGGTGACGAACTCGCGCGCCACGGCGGCGACCCTGCCACGGGACTCGGTCGTCGCGTACCCCGGGCTGGGGCCGGAGCAGGTGCGACCACGGCCCCGACCTCGCCCCGACGGGCCTCCCGTCGTCGTGCTCGTCGGGCGCGTGAGCCCGACGAAGGGCCAGCGCGAGCTCGTGCGTGCCGCACCGCACGTGCTCCGCCACCACCCGGACGCGACGTTCCGGGTCGTCGGGGCGAGCACGTTCGGCGAGGAGGACTACGAGGCCGCGGTCCGTGCGGAGGCGCACGCGCTCGGCGTGGCGTCGCGGTTCACGTGGACGGGCCACGTCACCGACCCGGCCGCCGAGCTCGACGGTGCGAGCGTCGCCGTGCACGCCTCGCCGGTGCCCGAGCCGTTCGGGCAGGTGGTCGTCGAGGCGATGGCCCGGGGCGTGCCCGTCGTCGCGACCGACGCCGGCGGCGTGCCCGAGATCGTCGGGCGCGGACCGGACGCCCACGGGCTCCTCGTCCCCCCGGGCGACGTGGACGCCCTCGCCGCCGCGGTCGGCCGGCTCTTGGACGACCCCGAGGGCGCCGAGGAGCGGGCCGCGCGCGCGTGGGCGGACGTCCAGGAGCGCTTCTCCGTGGCGGGCACGGCCCGGACGGTCAGCGCGGTGTGGCGCCGTGCCGCGCGACCCGCGCGACGACGTCGGCCATGAGAGCCGCCTGACCGCGCCAGGTGGGGACGTCGCCCGCGTCCGCCGTGGCGCCGGGGGCGCGGAGCAGGGCGCGGACCGCCGCGGGGAAGTCGTCCGGCGCGGCCACGTGCACGTGGGACAGGCCGAGGTCCCGGAACCCGGCGACCGGGGTGGAGACGACCGGGCGTCCCACGGCCAGGTACTCGTACGCCTTGATCGGGTCGAGGCTCTCCGTGAACGGGGTGCGCACGTGCGGCACGAGGAGCACGTCCGCGTGCTGGAGGTACGCGGGCACGACGTCGCGCGGCCGGCTGCCGAGGACCGTGACGCCCGCGTCGGCGAACCCTGCGAGCACGGTCCGGTCGACGTCGACGACCGGGCCGACGAGCACCACCGACCCCGCGCCGTCGGCCTCCCGCGCCGTGCGGTCGAGGAGCGGGAGGTCGAACCGGTCCGGGTGCACCGTCCCCACGTAGACGGCCGTGCGTCCCGCGGGGAGGTCGGCGGGCCGGGGGAGCGGCGTGCGGTACCGCTCCACGTCCACCCCGTTGGTGACGAGCACGACGTCGCGCACCGCGCCCTTGGTGGTGACGAGCCCGGGCGAGCAGACCACCACCTCGGCGCAGCGGTCGAGCAGGAGGCCCTCGTCGGCGACGAGGCGGGCGTGCTCGTCCGGGGTGCGCTCGGCGGCGAGCCAGTCGTCGGTGACGTCGTAGAGCGCGGGCCACCCGGTGGCCGGGAGCATGCGTGCACCCGCCGGGTCGTTCACCCACAGCACCGGGTCGGTCATGCGGAGCCGGCGCGCGGCGGCCCGCGTGGCGCGGGCGAGCCGCTCGTCGACGCGCGGGTCCAGCCTGCGGGGCAGGCCCTTCGTGGGCTCGAACAGCCACAGCCGGTCCGCGCCCACGCCGTCGAGCGCGGGTCCTCGCCGCAGGCCACGGCCCGGTCGGGGCGCGCGCCGTCGGCTGGCCTGGAACAACGGGTCCGCGGCGGGCTCGACGAACAGGACGCGCAGGTCCGGGTCGGCCCGCAGCATCTCGGCGACGAGGTACTGGTTGCGGCGCCAGACGGCGTCCCACGCCTCCAGAGACAGCAGCACGAGGTCGGTCACCGGGCCTCCAGCGCGCGACGGTAGACCGCTGCCGTCCCGGCCACCCACGCGTCCGGCGTGTAGCGGTCGACCTGGCGGCGGCGTGCCGCGTCGGCGAGGGCGTCGCGACGGTCGGGCGCGGCGGCGAGCGCGGCCAGCGCGGCGGCGGCCGCCGCGGGGTCCGTGGGGTCGTGGAGCGCGGCGTCGTCGAGCCCGTCGAGCAGCTCGACGTGCCCGCCCGCGCGGGCCGCGACGACGGGCAGGCCGCTCGACATCGCCTCCAGGACGCTCAGGCCCAGCCCCTCGACGGCGCACGGCGCGAGGAGCAGCGCGGCGCGCGCCATGAGCGCGTCGACGTCGCCGCGACGTCCGAGGAACCGCACGGCCGTCCCGATGCCGAGACCCGCGGCGAGCGCCTCGAGTTCCGTGCGCAGCGCGCCGTCCCCCGCCACGTCGAGGTGCCACCCGGCGTCGGCCAGGCCGGACGCGGCGAACGCACGCAGGGCGACGTCGGTGCCCTTCTCCGGCTCGAGCCGCTGCGCGAGGAGCGCGACCCGCTCGCGCTCGGCGGCGCGCGGGGCCGGGCCGCGGTCCTCGACCCCCGGGGGCACGACGACGCTCGGTCCGTCCACGGAGTCGGCGACGAACCGGCTGATGGCGACCTGCGCGACGACGGGCCGGCGGGCCACGGCGGCGACGGCGGGGCCGAACCGCCCGGTGCCGCGGGGGCGGGCGAAGTGCCGGGTGCTCACGACGGGCCCGACGCGCGGACGCAGCACGGTGGCGACCGACGCCGCGACCTCCGCCGCGGTCATGTGCACGTGCACGACGTCGGCCCCCGGCCCGTGGGAGAGCAGCGCACGCAGGACGTCGGTGGTCGACGCGGCGGGCAGCAGCCGCACCGGCGCGTCGCCGGTGGTGGCCCGCATCCCGGCCGGGTCGCCGCCCACGACGACGACGCCGTCCCCGTGCGCGGACTGCGCGCGGGCGAGACGCGCGACGTGCCGCTCGACGCCCGCGAACCCGTCCGAGCGGACGGCGTGGAGGACCCTCATGCCGCACGTCCTGTCTGCGGGGCGAGCTCCGCCGCGAGCGCGAGGTAGCGCCGGGCGACGGCGTCCCAGCCGTGGACCTCGGCGGTCTCCCGCGCCGCGCGCGCGACGGCGGAACGGGCGTCGGGGTCGAGGGCCGCGACGGCGCGGAGCCCGCGGGCGACCCCCTCGACCGTCCGTTCGACGATCCATCCGTTCCGGCCGTCGTCGAGCACGTCGGGCACGTAGCCGACCGGTGTCGCGACGACCGGGACGCCGCACGCGAGCGCTTCGAGGACCACCAGGGCGTTGGCCTCGTAGGCGCTCGGCAGGGCGAGGGCGTCGGCCGCGTGCAGCCAGGGCAGCGGGTCGTCGACCCGGCCCGCGAGCCGGACGCGGTCGCCCGTGCCGAGACGGTCGACGTGCGCCCGGACGTCCGCGAGCATGTCGGGCGTCCCCCCGACGACGCCGACGTGGACGGTGGGGACGGTGGCCGCCGCGTCGAGGAGCAGCCCGAGCCCCTTGCGCGAGAACTCGTGCCCGACGAACACGACGTGCACCGCGTCGTCGGGCACGCCGGCCGCCGCGCGGGCGGCGGCGCGGTCGACGTCGGAGGGCGGGGCGAACCGTGCGACGTCGACGCCGTTGGCCACGACGACCGCCGGGACGCGCAGGCGCGGGTACGTCGCCCGCAGCGCCTCGCGCTCGCCCTCGGTGAGGTTGACGACCACACGATGGGTGCGGCCCCGGTAGCGCACCGCGTCGCGGAGCGCCGTGAACAGGTGGAGGGGGTTGCGGACCATGCGCCACGCGTAGCCGCCGCGCGCACGCATGGCGACGCGCAGGATCCCGTGGTTGACGTAGACGTCGCCCGCGAGCACGTCGTTGTGGCAGATCGACACCGCGCCGGGCCTCGCGGCGAGGAAGCGGCGTGCCAGGACGGTGCCCACGGTGGAGAACCACACGACGCGCGCGAGGAGGGCGAGGCGGCCGCGCAGGCCCGCGCCCGGCTCGGGCAGCCAGGTGCCGCGCGCCTCGGCCAGCGTGAAGCGCTCGGTGGCGACACCGGCACGCCGGAACGACTGCTCGAGGTGGTGCGCGACTCCGCCGACGCCGCTTCCCGCGGCGACCTCCGGGGCGATCTGGACGATCCTCATCGGCGGGCGGTCTCCATCTCCTGGACGGACGGGAGGGTGCGGTCCGGGTCGTCGGGGACCAGCCCGGACCGGTACGCCTCGCGGGAGCGGGCGTAGGCCTCGGCCCCGACGCAGACCCCGGCGATCGCGAAGGGCACGGTGACGACGATCGCCGACCAGAACAGGTCGAACTGGCCCTGGACGAACCGCGACAGCAGCACGGTGAGGGCGAGGGTGCCGAACCGCGGGTTCATCCGCCAGAGCACGACGACGCTGCCGGCGAAGAGGACGAGGAATCCGAGCAGGCCGACGGCGCCCGCCGAGGACAGCACCTCGAGCTCCGCGTTCGGCGGCTGGAACGTGTACTCGGTGCGCCCGGCGGTCCACCAGCGCAGCCCGACGCCGAACCACGGGCTCGAGCGCCACACCTCGAGCGCCTGCTGGTACCAGGTGAGGCGCTGGTTGGCCGAGTTGAACGGGTTGTCGGACGAGAGCTGATCCTGCACGGCGAGCCACACGAACCAGATCGCGGGGATCGCGGCGAGCAGGATGAGCTTGGACCGCTTGCGGTCGGGGTCGGTGCGCAGCGTGATGAGCATGACGCCGACCGCGAGGCCGACGAGCGCCTGCCGCGCCTCGGACGCCGCGACGCCGACCGTGCAGAGCGCGAACGACGCGTAGGTGAACCAGCGCGGCCACCCCACCCACCAGGGACGCGCGTACGCGACGAGCGCGGCGATGCCGAGCACGCACCCGATGAGGTTCTTGTGCATCCCGAAGGGCCACGTGAGGTAGACCGGCCCGTCGTAGCCCGCCGCGAGGTTCTGCGCCCACGCGACGCACGTGAGCAGAGCGATGAGCAGGCACGGGATCATGAAGAGGGTCAGCCCGACGCGGGCCCGGCCGGAACGACCCACGGCCCACCCCACGACGAGCGCGCCGCCCGTGGACAGCCACGCGTGGAACCACTCGACGGTGTTCGCGAGGTAGGGGTTGGCGATGACGGTGAAGAGCGTCGTGACCTGGTAGAAGAAGGTCAGCCACAGCAGGGACCGCATCGCCGCGGAGTAGGGGCGGGGCGCGAGGACGAGGGACGCCCAGAACGCGGCGAAGGCCGCGAGGTCGCTCAGGGTGAGGTCGACGCCCCCGCCGGCGACGCGCTGCACGACGACGAGCGCGGGCATCGCGAGGACGGGCAGGGCGGCCTGGTCGTACGCGGTGAGGCCGACGACGAGGACCGCGGCCGCACCGGCGACGGCGAAGGGGGTCGAGGCGGGGACGAGGTACCCGAGCAGGGCGAGGGCGCCGGCGACGGCGACCGTGCCGACGACCCAGGCGGCGGACCTGCGGATCACGCCGGCTCCGGCGTGCGGTAGCGGCGCTCGGCCGCCGCGGGTCCGGCGAGGTACAGCCGGAGGCGGCGCCGCGCGCTCGCCCGGGTCTCGCCCCGGGCCAGGACGCCGCGCGCCGCGGCGCCGGCCACGGCGCCCGCGCGGGCCGCCGCCCAGCCCGCGGCACCGAAGTGCTTGCGCTGGAAGTGCTCCTGGGACGCGTAGAAGTGCGTGTCGCGCCGCAGCGGGTCGGAGCTGGTCGCGCCGCCCAGGTGCAGCGCGGTAACCTCGGGGTCGACGACGTGGCGCCACCCGCGCAGGTTCGCCCGGTACGCCCAGTCGGACTCCTCGGCGTAGAGGAAGAAGCGCTCGTCGAACGTCCCGACGTCGGCGAGCGCCTCGGCGGACAGGAGCAGGACCGAGCCGATGACGAAGCTGCGGTCGGGCGGGGTGCGGCGCAGGCGTCCGAGGCCGACGGCCTCGACCCACGTGGCGAGGGGAGACGGGTACGGCCAGACGACGCGCGCGGGACGCCCGTCGCCGTCGACCTGGGCGGGCCCGACGCTCGCGGTGCGCCCCCGGGCGTGGAGGGTGCGGACGAGGCGGCGGACGTCGTCGGCGTCGACCTCGGCGTCGGGGTTGAGGAGCAGGACGTCGCGGCCGGGAGCCTGCCGGTGCGCGAGCGCCTGGTTGACGCCGGCCGCGAAGCCGCCGTTGCGGCCGGGGTCGAGGTACCGCCCGCCCGCGAGCTCGACGATCTCGCGGATCTCGGGCAAGGACGAGTTGTCCACGACGGTGAGCGGGAACTTCCCCGCGAGCGGCGCGACCGCGCGCTCGACGAGGTGGGGCGACCCGTAGGCGACGAGCACGACCTCGGGGTCCTCGACGGCGTCGGGTGCCGCCGGTCCGTGGCTCGGGGCGCTCCCCGGGCGCAGGACCTCCTCGTACATCTCCCGGTACTGCCGTGCGACCTGCTCCCAGGAGCACGCCGCGGCACGGCGCAGGCCCGCGGTGCGCAGCCGTCCGGCGAGGGCGGTGTCCGTGCCGACGCGCACGAGCGCGTCCCGCAGGGCGACCACGTCGTCGGGCGGGACGAGGACCCCGGCGTCCGCGACGACGTCGGGCAGGGCACCCGTCCGGCTCGCCACGACCGGCACGCCGCACGCCATCGCCTCGACCGCGACCCGGCCGAACTGCTCCACCCAGCCCGGCGTCGCGCGCGACGGCACGGCGAGCACGTCGAGGCCGCGGTACAGGTCCGCGAGCCCGGCGTCGTCGAGCGACCCCACGAACCGGACCCGGTCGCCGAGCGACCGCGCCCGCTCCCGCAGCGCCTCGCGGTCCGGGCCGTCCCCGGCCACGACGAGCTCCAGCCGGTCGTCCGCGGCCACCGCGTCCACGACGAGGTCGACGCCCTTGTGCTGCGCGAGCCGGCCGACGTACCCGACGACGGCGCGGCCCGGCGCACGGGACCCGGCGCCCGACCTCGTGTCCGGCCCGGCGTCGGCCGGGCGGAAGACGCGCGGGTCCACCCCGAGGGGCACCGTCCGCACGATCCCCCGCGCGCCCTTGCGCCGCACGATCCGCCCCGCCTCGTCGTTGCACACGCTCACCGCCGCGGCACCCCGCAGGGCGCGGGCCTCGAACGCCCGGAACGGCCACGAGTAGGTCTTGTCGAGGTTCTGCGCCGAGTAGAGCAGGTACGGCGCCGCAGGGCCGACGTCGCGCCCACGCGCCCGGTCCACGACGCGGCGCAGCCACCGCAGCGCCAGCACCTCGGCCGTCGCGAGCGCGAACGGCTCCTCGTGGAGGTCGAGGACGTCCCAGCGCTCCCCGAGCGCGCGCCACAGCGGCCGCGGGTCGTAGAGGAACAGGGCCGGGTGGCTCCCGACCGTCGCGACGCCCGCGACGGGCTCGCCAGGCCGCGGCTCCAGCGGCACCCGCGCACCACCCTCGTCCCAGACGCGCGCCGACAGCAGCCGCACGTCCACGCCGACGCGGCGCAGCTCGCGCTCGCGCTCGCGCCACGGCGTCACGACGGCGCTGTGGGACACCCGCAGGACCTTCACGCGGCCGATTCTTCCGCAGGGAACCGGCCCGGTGGGTATGTCCGCACGGATATCACCCGGTCGAGACGGCACGGATCGTGCCGGTCGGGGGAGATCGCGCGAATTCCACCCGCTCAGCCCCTTCCCGCAGGGCCGAGGGTGAGTAAGTTCGGACCCGTCGTAGCGGACCAGCGGAGGGGACAGGCGTGCGCGTGCTCGTGGACGGGGACCGGGGCTACGTGGGAGCGGTGCTCGTACCGTTCCTGCAGGCGGCGGGGCACGAGGTGGTCGGCCTCGACGTGGGGTGGTACGACGGGTGCGACTTCGGGCCGCCCGTCACGGGGTACGAGCAGCGCACCGGGGACATCCGCGACGTGCGCCCTCAGGACCTCGAGGGGTTCGACGCCGTCGTGCACCTCGCGGCGATCTCCAACGACCCCCTCGGCCACCTCAACCCCGAGGCGACCTACGCCGTGAACGCCCACGGCGCGGTGCACATGGCCCGCGCCGCGAAGGACGCCGGCGTCCCGCGGTTCCTCTTCTCGTCCTCGTGCTCGCTCTACGGCGCGGGCGGCGACGCCCCCGTCGCCGAGGACGGCGCGTTCCGGCCCGTCACCCCCTACGGGGAGAGCAAGGTCATGGCCGAGCAGGGCATCTCGGCGCTCGCGGACGACACGTTCTCGCCGACCTACCTGCGCAACGCCACCGCGTACGGGTCCTCCCCGCGGCTGCGGGCGGACATCGTCGTCAACAACCTCACGGGCACCGCGTTCACGCGCGGCGAGGTGCGGCTCCAGTCCGACGGCACGCCGTGGCGGCCGCTCGTGCACGTCGAGGACATCGCGCGCGCGTTCCTCGCGGCGCTCGAGGCGCCGCGCGACGTCGTGCACGACGAGGCGTTCAACGTGGGCCGCGACGAGGACGTCGTGCAGATCCGCACGATCGCCGAGCAGGTCAGCGAGATCACCGGCGCTCCCGTGTCGTTCGCGGCCGGGGCAGGCCCGGACACGCGCGACTACCGGGTCGACTTCACCAAGATCCGTGGGACGCTCCCCGCCGCCGACCCCGCGTGGACCGTCCCGGACGGGATCCGTGAGATCTGGACGCACGCCGGCGAGCGCGACCTCACGGCCGCCGACTTCGAGGGACCGCGGTTCGTGCGGCTGCGGCGCATCGAGGAGCTCGCCGCCTCCGGTCGCCTCGACGTCGCGACGCTGCGGCTCGACGACGCACCGGCGGTGACCGCATGACCGTGCGCCGCTGCCGGCTCTGCGACGCCGAGCTCACGACGACCTTCGTCGACCTCGGGATGAGCCCGCCCGTGCAGAGCTTCGTGCCCGCCGACCGGGTCGACGAGCCCGAGACCTTCTACCCGCTGCACGTGCGCGTGTGCGACCGCTGCCTGCTCGTCCAGCTGCCCACGTACGTCCCGGCGGAGGACATCTTCACGGACTACGCGTACTTCTCCTCCTACTCGGACTCGTGGGTGCGGCACGCCGCGACCTTCGTGGACGACGCCGTGGAACGCCTCGGGCTGGACGCGTCCTCGTTCGTCGTCGAGATCGCGAGCAACGACGGGTACCTCCTGCAGCACGTCGTGGACCGCGGCATCCGCTGCCTCGGCGTCGAGCCCGCGGCGAACGTCGCCCAGGCCGCGGTGGACCGCGGCGTGCCCACGGAGGTCGAGTTCCTCGGCGCGGCGACGGGCGCGGCGCTCGCGGGGCGCCACGGCGGGGCCGACCTCGTCGTGGCGAACAACGTCATCGGTCACGTCCCGGACCTGCGCGACTTCGTCGCCGGACTGCGCGCGCTCGTCGCGGACGACGGCTGGGTCTCGATCGAGATCCCGCACCTGCCCCGGCTCATCGCGGGCAACGAGTTCGACACGATCTACCACGAGCACTTCCAGTACTACACGCTCCTGACCATGCAGCGTGCGCTCGCCGTCGCCGGGCTGGAGGTCGTCGACGTCGAGGAGCTGGGGACGCACGGCGGGTCGTTCCGCACGTGGGCACGACCCACGGAGGCCGCCGGTCCGCCGTCCGCGGCGGTCGCCCGCGTCCTCGACGCGGAACGGGCCGCGGGCCTGCACGAGCTCGCCGGGTACGCCGGGTTCGCCGAACGGGTCCGGCAAGTGCGGGACGACCTCGTCCGGTTCCTCCTCGACCGCTCCGCCGAGGGCGCCACCGTGGCGGCCTACGGCGCCGCGGCGAAGGGCAACACGCTGCTCAACTACTGCGGGGTGCGGCCCGACCTGCTCGCGTTCTGCGTCGACCGCAACCCCGTCAAGCAGGGCACGTTACTGCCGGGGACCCGCATCCCGGTGCTCGCCGAGGAGGCGCTGCGCGAGGCCCGGCCGGACTACGTGCTCGTCGTGCCGTGGAACCTGCGCGACGAGATCGTCGACCAGCTCGCCTACGTCGCGCAGTGGGGCGGGAGGCTGGTCGTCGCGCTGCCCCGGCTCGAGGTGCTCGACCCCGTCCCCGCATGAGCGCCGCGCCGCGCGTCAGCGTCTGCCTCCCCGTGTACAACGGCGAGCGCTACCTCGACGAGACCCTCCGCTCGGTCCGGGAGCAGACGTTCGCCGACCTGGAGGTGGTGCTGAACGACAACGCCTCGACGGACGGCACGCAGGAGATCTGCCGCGCGCACGCCGCCGAGGACCCGCGCGTCCGGTACGTGCGGCACGACGTGAACCGCGGCGGCCTGTGGAACTTCAACGACGCGATGCGCCGCGCGCGGGGCGCGACGGTCAAGCTCGCGGCCGCGGACGACGTCCTGCGGCCGCGGTTCCTCGAGACCTGCGTCGACGCCCTGCACGACGGCGGCGAGGGCGTGGTCCTCGCCTACCCCCGGACGCAGATCATCGACGGGGAGGGGCGCGTCACCGAGGACCTCCACGACGACGGGCTGCACGGCGACCGGCCGACCCCGCACGAGCGGATCACGGAGTTCCTGCGCGCGCAGGCCGCGCACCTCGTGTTCGGCCTGTACCGGGCCGACGTGCTGCGCACGACCCGCGGGCTGCGCCCCACCATCGGCAACGACGTGGTCCTGCTCACCGAGATGGCGTGCCGGGGGCGGTTCGCGCTGGTGCCCGAACAGCTCTTCCTCCAGCGTCGGCACGCCACGCAGTACTCCGCCCAGGGCGCACGGCAGGTGCAGTTCCACGCCCCAGGCAAGGACGTCCGTTTCGACTTCCCGCACGCGCGCCTCGCGGGCCAGCTGTGGTCCGCCGTGACCTCGTCGCACCTGCCGCCCGCGGAGACGGGCCGCTCGCTCGCCGCGGTCACGACGAGCTGGGTGCTCCCGCGCTGGCGCGGCGTGGCGGGCGACGTGCGCCGCGCGGTCACCGGCCGCTGACGTCGCCGGTCGCTGATGTCGCCGGTCCCTGACCGCGTCGTCCGGGGCGGGCGGGGATCAGACGGGCGTGGGCAGGGCGTGACGGTCGGCCTGGGCGGCGCGCAGCGCGTCGGCGACCCGTCCGGGCGGCACGGTGACGTCCGCGTACGTGACCACCTGGTCCCGTGCGACGGGCCGCACGACGGTGCACCCGTGCGCGAGGCCCACCGGCAGGAGCCCGTCGCGGGCCGTGACGTCCGCCCGCTCGCACTCGCCGAAGTAGTGGTAGCCGCCGAGGTCGTCGAGCACCGTCCCCGGCGCGAGGTCCGTCTTCGCGACCGTGACGACGTCGACCGTCGGCGGCCCCGCGGGGTGCAGCGTCGTCTCGCCCAGCAGCACCGCACGCGCGATCGTGTCCGGCACCTCGAAGTGGCACAGGTGGTACGGCGTGTAGAACGAGTAGAGCGGCCCCGTGCCGAGCTTGTACAGCTCGAGGTAGTGCTGCTGGCGCGGGTCGTCCATCGCACCGAGCACGTACACGCCGGGGCCCGGGCGAGCGCCGACGACGTAGTCCACCGCCCCGCCGAGGGCGCGCAGCTCGTCCACGTCGTACATCGTCGTGAGCTCGTCGATGTGCCCGTCGTGGTCGCGGCCCAGCAGCCCGCGGCGGTGCACCGACATCCCGGTCGCGTTCGCCACGAGCGCCTGCTCCACGTTGACCTTGGTGCCGTCGGCGAAGCTCGACACCATGCGCGGGTCCTGGCCCCAGCGCTGTGCGAAGCCCTGCTGCGTCGTCGGGTTGCGGAACCGGTCCTGCAACCCCTTGACGTTCCCGCACACGAGCGGGGTCAGCCCGATGCGCCGGACGAACCGGTACAGGTTCATCTGGACGCCCGGCTGGTCGCCGTCGCACCCCGTGTAGACCACGCCCGCCTCGGCCGCGCGGCACGCGAGCTCCCACCCGACCGTCGCGTCGAGCTCGGCGTTCATGAGGACGAGGTGCTTGCCGTGCGCGAACGCGCTCAGCGCCGCGACGGCACCGAACTCGACGGCGCCCGTGACGTCGACGACGACGTCCACCTCGTCCGCCGCGGTGACGGCCTCGACGTCCTGCGTGAGCGCCACGCGTCCGGCGCGGGCGGTGCGGTCCACCTCGGCCGCGGAGCCGACGACGTCGACGTCGTGCACCCCCGCCCACTCGAGCGCCGCGCGCGCCTTGTCGACGTCGCGGCAGTGCACGGCGGTGACGACCATCCCGGGTGCGGTGCCCATGATCTGCAGGATCAGGGCCTTGCCCATGAACCCGGGCCCGAGCACGCCGACGCGCACGGGCCGTCCCTCGCGCTCCCGGCCGGCGACGAGGAGGTCGGTGGTGATGGTCACGGGGTGGGTCCCTCTCGGTCGGCGAGCAGCGGCCAGGCGGCGTCCTTCGGCGAGACGAGGCGTACCGGCAGGGGCCACTCGATGCCGAACGCCGGGTCGTCGTGCCGGTAGCCGTCCTCGCCCTCGGGCGCGTACGGGACCGAGCACAGGTAGATCATCTCGACGTCGTCGGTGAGCGCCTGGTAGCCGTGCGCGACGTGCGGGGGCACGAACAGCGCGCGCCGGTTCGTCGCGGACAGCTCGACCATGACGTGCTCGCCGAACGTCGGCGAGCCGGGGCGCACGTCGACCGCGACGTCCGCGACGGCGCCTGCGACGCACCGCACGAGCTTGCCCTCGGCGTGCGGGGGCGCGAGCCGGTGCAGCCCGCGCACGGTGCCCGCGGACCGGTTGTACGACATGCTGGCCTGCGCGACCTGCGAGGTCAGGCCCGCCGCGGCGAACTCGGCGGCGTCGAACGCGCGCGCGAAGAAGCCGCGGTCGTCGGAGAGCAGGTCGAGGTCGACGACCGTCACGCCCTCGATCGCCGTGGGTGTCAGTCGCACGTCAGGCCCACACCTTCCACGGGGCGTCGCCGGTGTCCCACCGGCGGTTCAGCTCGGTCCAGTCGCGGAACGTGTCCATGCCCATCCAGAACCCGGTGTGCTCGAACACCCCGAGCTCGCCGTCGCGGGCCAGCTTCTGCAGGGGCCGGTGCTCGAGCATCTCGTCCGGGTCGTCCACGAGGTAGTCGTCGAGGAACGCGCGCTCGAAGAGGAAGAACCCGCCGTTGACCCAGCCCGTCGCGAGCGTCGGCTTCTCGTTGAACTCCGTCACGGCCTCGCCGGTCACGTGCATCTCGCCGTAGCGGCTGCTCGGGTGCACCCCGGTGACGGTGCCGACGGTGCCCGCGCGCTCGTGCTGGGCGAGGAGGGCGTCGAGCCGCACGTCCCCGATCCCGTCGCCGTACGTCACCGCGAAGCGGGGGGCGTCGAGGTAGCGGGCCGCGCGGAAGATGCGCGCCGCGGTCGCGGTCGTGAGGCCCGTCTCCGCGAACGTCACGCACCAGTCCTCCACCTCGTCCGTGTGGAACACGGCGGGCTCGCCCGTGGAGAGGTCCAGGGTGAAGTCGGCCGTGAGGGTGCGGTAGTTGAGGAAGTACTGCTTGATGAGCTCGGACTTGTAGCCGAGCAGGAGGACGAACTTGCGGAAGCCGTAGTGGGAGTACGTCTTCATGACGTGCCACAGGATCGGTCGGCCGCCGATGTCCACGAGCGGCTTCGGGAGGCGTTCGCTCGCCTCGCGCAACCGCGTGCCCATGCCTCCGCAGAGGATGACGACGGGGATGTCTGCCGGGTCGGTGCTCATCTCACGCTCTCTCCGGGACGGACGTCGCCGGGTTCGGGCGACGGGGACGGGGCGGGCGCCCAGCGGCGCGGGACGGCCCGGGCGGGCCACTCGAACAACCAGCCGACGACGGCGTACCGGCGCAGCCGGACGAGCGCGTAGCCGACGGCCACGGCGAGCGCGAACGCGCCGAGCACGGTCAGGACGGCGGCACCGGCGGGGAGCACGCCGACGCCGGCCGCTCCCAGCGCGGCGGCCACCACGACGAACAGGGGGTAATGCGTCACGTACGTGACGACGCTGTGCCGCCCCAGGGTCTCCACGCCGTGCGTGCGCGGACCGACGACCGCCGTCGTCAGCGCGACGGCACCCAGGACGCCCACGGCGGACGCGAGGGCGAACAGCCCCTCGTGCGTGAACGTGCCCGTCGACACCGCGAGGACGCCCGGCAGCGGGGCGAGGCCGATCGCGACCCAGCGTCCGCGACCGGCCGTCACCGCCGCGACGACGCCGGGGGAGCGGGCGAGCGCGTAGCCGGCGACGAAGAAGGCCCCGAGGTAGAGCAGGGCCTTGGTCCGGCCGTCGGCGGCGGCGTCCATCGGGGTCGAGACCACGACGAGCGCGACCGCGACGACGACGAGGAGCCACCGTGGTGCGCGCCGCAGCACCGGCGCCACGGAGAAGTACACGAGGAGGTAGAAGACGAACCACAGGTAGCTCGTCGCGTACCACGTGCGCGGCTCGAGGAGCGGCCCGGGGGCGCCCCCGACCGCCGCGAGCACCACGACCCACACGACGTACGGCCACAGCAGGGTGCGGGCCTTGCCGAGGTAGTAGGCCGGGAGCGGCTTGCCGAACGCGCGCGGCAGCAGCATCCCGGACAGCACCATGAGCGCCGGCATGCGGTACGGCGCGAAGAACACGTCGACGGTGTCCATCCAGCGCGGGGCGCCGACCACGGACCCGACCACCGCCGTGGCGTGGCTCAGCACGACGAGGAGGATGGCCGAGCCCCGCAGGACGTCCATCCACCGGGCGCGTCCCTGCCCCGTGAGCGGCACGGTTCCCGGCACGACCGTCGCGGGTCGCGTGCTGGTCATGCCGTCCACCCCCAGTGCCGCGGTCTTCGTGGATCGTATCGAGGGCCGGACTGCCGCCTGAAGGCCCGCCGCGGGTGAATCGTGCACGGCCGCGCGCACGCAGCCGGAGCCCCGGGTGAAATGTGCGCCGATCGCCGCTCGCACGTCCACGGTCCCTCGCCCCGGGCCTGGTCCACGGACTACCTTCGCCCGTAGGCCAGGGAGGCCGGACGACCGCCCAGCGGTCCGGGGAAGGAGCACCGTGGTCGAGGTGGAGCGCGCGCCCGTCGGAACCGGGTCGGGGGACCGCGCGCCGCAGGCGCCGGCGTCGTTCGCCGAGCTGCTGCGGCTCGTCCGTGAGGACCACCGCATCAACAGCGAGGGTCTGTGGACGCCGGGGTTCTACGCAGTCGCGACGCAGCGCGTCGGTGCCTACGCGGCGTCGCCCGGGTGCCCGCGACCGCTGCGGGCCGTCCTGCGGCCTGCCGCAGAGCTCGCGTCGATCGTGGTCCGCAACCTCTTCGGCATCCAGCTGCCCCCGACCGTCCGGCTGGGACGCCGGGTCCGCATCGCCCACCAGCACGGCATCGTGATCCACCCGCACGCGACCCTCGGGGACGACTGCGTCGTGCGCCAGGGCGTCACCCTGGGCGCGGGCAGCGACGAGACCGAGGCGTTCCTGCGCCAGGCCCCCGTCGTCGGGGCGCGCGTGTCGCTCGGTGCGGGGTGCGTCGTCGTCGGCGCCGTGCGGATCGGCGACGACGCGAAGATCGGCCCCAACGCGGTCGTCATGACGCACGTGCCCGCGGGGGCGACGGTGATCGCGCAGCCCCCGCGGGTCATCCGCCCGAGGGCGTCGTCGTGAGCGCCGAGCTGCTCGCCGAGGCCCGCCGGCTCGCCGACGCGGGCGACGCCGCGGGGTGCGCCGCGGTCCTCGCCCGCGTCGCGGCCGACCCGGGCAGCACGAGCGCGTGGGCCGCGGCCGACCGTCTCGCGGCGCGCCTGCCCCGCTCGGACGACGGGACCGCTCCCTGGGCGCGGCGCACCGTGCGCCTCGCGCTGCTCGCGTCCCACACGAGCGGCCCGATGGCGTCGGCGCTGCGTGTCGCGGCGCTCGCGCACGGCGTCGCGCTCGACGTCCACGAGGCGCCCTACCACGCGTACGAGCAGGAGATCGCGGACCCGACCTCGGGCACCTACGCGTCCCGGCCGGACGTCGTGCTGCTCGCCGTCGACCAGCGCGAGGCGCGGCTGGCCGAGGTCTCCGGGGCGCCGGACGACGACGTGCGGCGCGAGGTGCAGCGGTGGCGGGCGCACTGGGACCTGCTGCGCGAGCGCAGCCGCGCCCTCGTGCTCCAGACGTCGTTCGTGCCGCCCGCGCACGACGCGCTGGGCGACGTCGCGCTGCGGACCCCCGGTGCGCGCCGTCGGCTCCTGCGGCGCGTCAACGACGAGCTCGCGCTCGCGGGAGACGCGGGCGCGGTCCTCGTCGACGCGGAGGCGGTCGCCGCCCAGGTGGGCGCGGCCGTGTGGGAGGAGCCGCGGTACTGGTTCGCGGGCAAGCAGGCCGTCGGTCCGGGTGCGCTGCCGTTCCTCGCCCGCCGGGTGGCCGACGTCCTGGCCGGCGCCCTCGGGCTCGGGCGCAAGGTCGTCGTGCTCGACCTCGACAACACGCTGTGGGGCGGGGTCGTCGGCGAGGACGGCGTGGGCGGCCTGGTCCTCGGGGACGGTCCCGCGGGCGAGGCGTTCGCCGCGTTCCAGGCGTACGCGGCGTCGCTGCGCACGCGCGGGCTGCTGCTCGCCGTCTGCTCGAAGAACAACCCGGCCGACGCGCGGGCCCCGTTCGAGCAGCACCCCGAGATGCGCCTGCGGCTCGACGACCTCGTCGCGTTCGAGGCCTCCTGGGACACCAAGCCCGAGGCCCTGCGGCGCATCGCCAAGCAGCTCGACGTCGGCCTCGACGCCCTCGTCCTCGTCGACGACAACCCGGCCGAGCGGGAGATCGTGCGCCAGCTCCTCCCGCAGGTGGGCGTCGTCGAGCTGCCCGCCCAGCCCAGCGGGTACGTCGCGGCCGTCGCGTCGTACCCCGGGCTGCAGTCGGCGGGGCTGACGGCCGACGACGCGCGCCGCACCGAGCAGTACCACGCCCGCCGGGAGGCGGCCGAGCTGGAGGGACGTGCCGCGACCCGGGAGGACTTCCTCGCGAGCCTGCGGACCACGGCCCGGGTCGAGCCCCTCGACGACGTGAACCTCGCCCGCGTGGTGCAGCTCGTCGGCAAGACGAACCAGCTCAACCTCACGGGCCGCCGTCACCAGGCCGCCGACCTGCTCGACCTCGCCGCCCGGCCGGGCGGCCTCGTATGGGGCCTGCGCGTCGCGGACCGGTTCGACGACCACGGGCTCGTCGGCGTCGTCGCCGCCGTGCCCAGCGGCCACGACCTGCGCGTCGACACGTTCGTGCTGTCCTGCCGCGTCCTCGGCCGCACCGCCGAGCGTGCGCTCCTCGACGCCCTGCACGCGCGCGCCGCGGTCGACGGCAGGCGGCGGATCCTCGGCGAGTTCGTCGCGACCGAGCGCAACGCGCCCGCGCGACCGATTCTCGCCGAGGCCGGGTTCCGACCCGTCGAGGCGCCGCCGGGCGGCGACCCGGCGGCCGAGTGGTGGGCGCTCGACGTCGCGGAGCAGCGGGTCGGGTCGCCGTACGTCGCGTGGACGGGGCCGGACGGCTCCGCCGGAGGAGGGGAGGCCGGAGCGCCGCCCCCGGACGAGGAGGACGCACGTGGATGACGTGGAGGCGGGCGTGGTCGAGGTGCTGCGCGAGGTGTTCGCCCGGCCGGACCTGGAGGTGACGCCGGCGACCACCGCCGCCGACGTCGAGGGCTGGGACTCCCTCGCGCACCTCAGCGTCCTCTTCTCGCTGGAGAGCAGGTTCGGCGTCCAGTTCACCGACACCGAGATGGGGTCCATCCAGGACGTCGGTGAGCTCACCGAGTCCATCCGGGCCAAGCGCGGCTGAGGAGCACGCCGTGACCGTCACGTCCCCCGTGGTGTCGGTCGTCATCCCCGCGCGCGACGCCGCGGCGACGCTGGGCGAGCAGCTGCTCGCCCTGTGCCCGCAGGTCGAGGCCGTCCGGGGCGAGGTCGTCGTCGCCGACAACGGGTCGCGCGACGCCACCCCCGACGTCGTCGCACGCGCCGCGCGGCGCTGGCCCGTCGTGCGCCTGGTCGACGCGTCCTCCGGGCACGGTCCCGGCGGGGCGCGCAACGTCGGTGTCGCCGCGGCGCGGGCGCCCGTCGTCGCGTTCTGCGACGCCGACGACGTCGTCTCCGGCGGGTGGCTCGCCGCGCTGCTGAGCGCCGCGCAGGACGGGCGCCTCGTCGCGGGCCCGCTCGACCGCGAGCGCCTCGGCGGCGGTCAGTCCTGGCAGCAGCAGGTCGACGGGCTCATGCGCAACCCGATCATGCCGGGCCTGTACTGCGCGGGGGCGGGCAACCTCGCGCTGCGCCGCGTCGACTTCCTCGCCCTGGGCGGGTTCGTCGCGGAGCTGCGCGCGGGCGAGGACGTCGACCTGTGCTGGCGCGCCCAGCTCGCCGGCCTGGAGATGGCCCTCGCCGAGAGTGCCGTGGTGCACGTCCGGGCGCGGTCGTCGCTGCGCGGTCTCTACCGCCAGATGTACGGCTGGGGGACGGGGTCGCGGGTCCTCGAGCAGCGGTACGCGGTGCTGCGGGCCGCGGGCCTCGGCGACGGCCCGGACGGAGCCCCCGAGGCGCCTGCCGTCGACGAGGGCAGCGGGGGCGAGGCGCCGCTCCCGGTGTCCGCCCGCAAGACGCTCGTCCGACGCGCCGCACGGCTCCTCACGACGTCGGGGCGTGCCGACGCGGCGTCGGCGCTCGCGGAACGGCGCGGGCGTGCGCGCGGTGACTTCGGCACCCCGGTCCCCGTCCTCACGCTCGCCGACGTCGCGGCTGCCCGCGAGCGCGTCCGGCGCGCGCACGCGGAGGACGACGGCGCGCCCCCGGCCTGACCAGGCCGGCCGTCCGGTCGCGTGAGCACGCGGTGCGTCAGCGCACGAGGTCGGGGCCGTAGCTGCGCAGGGCGCCGTCGGCGAGGAGGTCGCCCACCGGGCCGGGGCGCAGGCCCGCCTCGGTGGTCCCGGCGAGGATCCGGCGCAGGAGGTCGGCCCGGTCGAACCGGGGCAGCTCCGCGGGGTCGTCGGCGAGCTCGGGGTCGGCCCGGTCGTCGTGCAGCAGGAGGAACGCCCCGGGCCGCAGCGTGCTCAGGGCGTGCGCCGCGAGGTCGGCCTCCGTGCCGTGCACCCAGTCGCGCGCCTCGGCGGTCCACAGGACCACGTCGAGGCCCCGGGCGCGCAGGAGCGCGTTGACGCGCAGCGTGCTCGCGCCGTACGGCGGGCGGAACAGCCGGACCGGTACCTGCGCGACGTCCTCCACGGCTCGGCGCGCGTCGAGCACCGACGAGACCGCGGCCCGGGTCGGCAGGTGCGTCAGGCGCCGGTGGTCCGCCCCGTGCAGCGCGACCTCGTGCCCCTCGGCGACCATCCGGGCGAGAAGTGCCGGGTTGCGCCGGGCCGGGCCGGCCAGCACGAAGAACGTCGCGCGGACGCCGTGGGCGGCGAGCACGTCGAGGACGCGCGGCGTGTGCTCGGGGTGGGGGCCGTCGTCGTACGTCAGGGCGACGCGGTCCGTCGCCGGGGCGCCCCGGAACGCGGGCAGCACCGGGCGGAGCAACGCACCCGCCACCGTCTCCAGCAGCCGGTCCCGCGCACCCACCGGCCGGGGCACGTCGGCGTCCCCGAGCACGCGGCGGCGCACCACCCGGTCGCGGTTCACGGGACCCGGTCCAGCACGGCGTCGAGGTCTGCGCGGGACCGACCCCAGGAGCACGCCTCCGCGTGCGTCCTCGCCGCCACCTGCGCCCGCACGAGCGCCGCGCGGTCGTCCGCGAGGTGCTCGAGGGCCTCGGCCAGCTCACGCTCGTCGTCGGGGCGGACCAGGAGGGCCGCGTCGCCCGCGAGCTCCGGGATGCCGCCGACCGCGCTCGCGACCACCGCGGCGCCGCTCGCCATGCCCTCCAGGACCGTGAGCCCGCTCGGCTCGGCCCAGACCGACGGCACGACGACGACGTCGGCGTCCTGCAGGAGGGCCGCGAGCGCCGGCCGGTCCTGGAAGGGCAGGAACGTCACCCGGTCCGCGACGGGCGCGGCGCGCTCGCGCAGCGACCGCTCGTACGCCGAGGGCGCGGCGGTCGCGTCGAAGCCCTGCGAACCGACCACCGTGGTCCGGACGTCCGGCCGGTCGAGCCGCGCCAGGGCGTCGAGGAGCACGTGGACGCCCTTGTCCGGGACGACGCGGCCCACGAACAGCACGTGCAGCACCCCGTCGTCGCGTCGAGCGGCCGGGGGGTGGAAGACGTCGGTGTCCACCCCGTTGCGCACGACCTCGACCCGTCCCGCGAGCCCGGGACCCACCTGGTCGCGGACCCGGTCCGCGAGGAACGAGCTCACGCACACGATCGCGGCCGCACCGCCGAGCACGCGGCGGACCTCCGCGGCGCCGTAGCTGCGCAGCAGGTCGTTGTGCGCGTACAGGACCGCCGCGTGCCGCGCGTCGACGAGGGGGACGAGCTGCGGCGCGTTGTGCGCGACGACGACCGACCGCGGCCACGCGGTCTGGTCGACGAGGGCGGCGCGCAGCGGCCGTCGCGTCCCGGGCCGGGGGAGCCCGACGCGGCCGAGCGCGGCGTCGGCGTACCGCCACGCGCGGCCTGCGCCCGGGACCGGGGCGTACTCCAGGACGTCGGCGGACGCGTACCGGTCCGGGTAGGTGCCGTGCGCGACGAGGACCGCCGGGCGGCGCCGCGCGGCCCCGGCGAGACCGTGGACGACCGTCGGCACCGCCGACCCCGTGCGGGGCGAGAAGTGGTCGCCGGGCGTGAGGACGTGCACCTCGCGCGGCCGCTCCCCGGTCATGCGGGCCTCGGCGTCGCGTCGAGGACGTCGACCAGCGCCCCGACCGACGCCGACCAGGAGAAGGTCTCGGCACGTTCGCGCGCACGCCGTGCGAGGTCGGCACGGAGCGCCGGGTCCCGCTCGAGCCCGGCCAGCGCGTCGGCGACCGGTTCGGTACCGAGGTCGACGAGCCTCGCGCAGTCACCGACGACCTCGGCCAGCCCGCCGGACGGGACGGCGACGACGGCGCACCCCGACGCCATCGCCTCCAGGGCCGCCAGCGAGAACGGCTCGGGCACGGCGGTCAGCGCGAGGGCGACGTCCTGCTCGCGCAGGAGCCTGGGCATGTCGGCGTGCGGCACCTCGCCGACGTACGTGGCGCCGGCTCGGTCCAGGGCGGTGCGCAGCTCGTCCTGGTACGCGCGGACGCGGTCGGCGTCCATGCCGAACGTCCGCAGCGCCCCGGCCACGGTGAGCTCGACCGGGACTCCACGTGCCCGGAGCGCGGCGACGGCGCGGGCCGCGACGACCTGCCCCTTGTTCGGGTCGATCCGGGCGTGCACGACGACGCGGAGCGGCCCCGGGCGTCGCTCGCCCTCGCGCGGCCGGAAGGCGGCGACGTCGACGCCGTTGGGCACGACGTCGATCCGGTCGAGGGGGACGCCGTGCCGTTCCGCGGTCCAGCGCCGCACGTAGTCGCTTACGGCGACCATCCGGCACGTGGCTCCGGCGTCGGCGACGGCGTCGTCCACGACGAGGTTGTGGAGCCAGAGGACGACGCGGCGGTCGTGACGCGCGAGCTTCGCCGCGAGCCGGGCGTCGTTGTGGACCACGACGGTCCCGGCGGGAGCGGACGCGACCACCTGTGCGCGGTAGGTGTCGAAGGGGTCGGCCGGGCCTCGCCGCGCCAGCCGCCGGAGCCGGCGCGCCGCGCGGGTGACCGGCGACGGCGACGCGCTCCACGGCGTGGTGGTGAGGGCCACGTCGGCGAGGGGAGCGCCGCGCACGCGGGAGGAGACGACGGCCACCTCGCGGCCGCGCGCGACGAGACCCTGCGCGAGGTGGGCGGTGACCGTCGCGACGGCTCCGGAGCCGACCCGGCCGAACGGCTCGTCCGCCGGCAGCACGAACGTCGTGGGGGTGCTCATGCCGGGTCCGGGTCGGGGTCCGGGGCCGCCGGGGCCGACGGCCTCGCGTCGACGAGCGCCGACCACGTGCGCGACCACGTGAACGTCTCGGCACGGCGCCGGGCCGACGCGCCGAGTGCCGCACGGCGACCGGCGTCCGCCAGCAGGGGCTCGAGCGCCGCCGCCAGCTCCGACGGCGACTCGCGCGGGACGAGGACCCCCGCGTCGCCGACGAGCTCCGGCGTCCCGCCGGTCGCGGACGCGACGAGAGGCAGGCCCGTGGCGAGCCCTTCGAGGACCGTCAGGGCGCAGGGCTCGTCCCACCGGGACGCGAGGACCTGCACGTCGGCACGTCGCAGCACCGGGGGCAGGTCCGCCCGCGGGACGTGGCCGCTCGTCTCGACCTCGAGCCCGGCGGCGCGCAACGCACGCACCCGGTCCGCGACGGCCTCGCCGAACGGGCCGCCGTCGGAGAAGCCCCAGTTGGTGTCGCCGATGACGAGGACCCGGACCCGGACGCCACGGCGGTGCAGGATCCCGGCCGCGTCGAGGAAGACGTCGAGGCCCTTCTCGACGGCGACACGGCCCAGGTGGGCGACCGTCGGCACGTCGTCCGCACCGGGGGCGTCGTCGGCGGCCCGCGGCGCGAAGCGGGCCGTGTCCACCCCGTTGCGCGCGACGTCGACACTGCCCGGGGAGAGGCGGTAGACCTGCTCGACGGCGCGTGCGAGGTAGGCGCTCACTGCCACGGTGCGCACGCGCGAGCCGTGCACGGAGGCGTACGCGCGCCGCCAGCGGTCGTCGGCCACCTCGAGGTTGTGGAACCAGTGCACGACCCGCACGCCGGGCAGGGCACGGGCGAGGTGCACCGCGACCTCGGGGTCGTTGCTGCAGACCGCGACCTCGGGCGGGTCGCGACGCAGCTCCGCCGAGACGAGCCGCGCGAACGACGCCTGGTCGGCGTGGGCCCAGCCGGAGACGCGTCGCAGCGCGCGCCCCGCGCGCCGCCCGGCGAACGGGAGGGGGCGCGGTCGGACCACCCGGACGAGCGGGGTCGGGTAGGAGGGAGCCGTCGTGCCGCGGGTGACGACCCGGTCGACCCGGCGCGTCCCCTCCGGCGTGCGCAGCAGCTCCCACAGGCACGTCGCGATCGCGCCGCTCACCGTCGGGGTGAAGGTCTCCCGGGAGTTGTTGACGAGGGCGACGCGGCTCTCGGGGCTCATCCGGCGGCCTCCGGGCGCAGCACCAGCCCGCGCTCGTCGTACCGGGGCGGCACGGGCCGCAGCCGCAGCATCTCCCGGTGGAACGCGAGCTCGCGGCGCGCCTGGAGCAGACGTTCGTCGAACCCGTCCCGGGCGAGGGCGCGCCGGAGCGCCAGCCGTGCGCCGTGCGCCGCAAGCCGCGCGCGCTGCCACCGCAGCCTCGTGTGCAGCCAGTGGTGGTAGAGGAACGCGTCGCACCGGCCGTACCCCTCCGCCTGTCGGCCCAGGCGGTCGGCGTCGAGACGGTCCGGCGAGAAGTGGTGCCGCACGACGGCGTCCGCCACCCCCCGGACGCGGAAGCCCGCCTCGAGCGCCTGGACGTAGAGGACGACGTCCTCGGCACCGGGGTAGCGGGCCGTCCCCAGCATCGGGTCGAAGGACAGCGTGTCGAGCACGGCCCGGGAGAGCGCCACGTTCGCGCCCATGGGGCACGGGGAGACCGCCGGCGGCTCGGGCACGTGGGCGAAGTAGGACGCGCGCAGCAGGTCGGTCATCCAGGGTCGCTCGAGGTCGTCCGCCATCCGCACGCCGCCCGCGACGACGTCCGCCTCCCCGGCCCGGACGGGTGCCGTGAGCGCCACGAGCCAGTGGGGCGGGACGACCACGTCGTCGTCGGTGTAGGCGATGACCGCTCCGCGCGCCGCCCGGGCGCCGGTCTCGCGGGCGCGTCCGATGCCCGCGACGGGTTCGCCGACCCGCCGCACCCGGGAGTCCTGCGCGGCGACGTCGTCGACCAGCGAGGCGGTGCCGTCCCGGGAGCCGTTGTCGACGACGACGAGCTCGGTGGTGAGCCCGGCGTCGGCCGCGACGTCCAGGGCCTCGCGGACGGACGCGACCGACCGCCCGAGCCGCTCGGCCCGGTCCCGCGTGCAGACGACGACGGAGACGTCCACGTGCTCGCCGCTCACCCGGCCGCCACGAGCGCGTCGAGGTCGTCGGTGATGGCCGCGAGCGGCCCGTCGCCGACCTTGCGGGCGAACGCGGCGCGCGAGCGACGGGCGGCGTCGAGGTCCTCGGGCCGCAGGACGAGGTGCGGCAGGCGGTCGAACCTCTCCCACGGCGCGTAGGTGGTGCGGCGGTCGTGCACGACGAGCCCGGGGGTGTTGTGCAGGACGGACTGGAGGAACGACTCGTCGGGGACGAGGGTCCGGGAGAAGTGCCGCAGCACAGCCGGCGACGCGGCCAGCGCCGCCTCGCGCGCCGCGCTCCCGAGCGCCATCCACTGGTCGCCCTTGTGCAGGGTCCACCCTGGTTCGGGGAAGGGCGCCCGGCGCAGCGCGACGGCGTACCCACGACCCCAGAGCTGCATCGCCGCGGGGTACGCGTCGCGGTGGCCGAACCGCTCCTCGAGGCGGCGCGTCACCGCGTCGGCGACCCGGGCGACGGGTGCCGCCGACGGGCGCGGCACGACGAACCAGCGCGCCCCGTAGCGTCGCGTCTCGTCCCACGCGAGCGGGTGCCGCCCGTCCTCGGCCCGTGCGCGGCGCACCGGGCGGGAGCGGAGGACCGCGTCGGCGCCCGAGGTGCGGAGCTCGTCCTCGAACCCGGCGAGGTCACGGACCGGCCAGTCCTCGCCCGAGACGAGGACCGACCAGTCCGTCCCGGCCTCGGCGGCGGCCGCGAGCAGGGCGAGCGTGGCCTCCACGAGCGACCAGTCGCCCCACCGCGTCCGGACGCGACGCTCGATGACGTGCGCGCCGCGGGGCAGGTCACGGGGCGGCGGCTCCGTCGCGGAGGCGTCCCAGTGCACGAGGACCACGGCGTCCGGGCTGAGGGAGAGCACCCTCCGGGCGAGCCGCGTGACCTGCTCGGGTCGGCGGTGACCCAGGACGAGGTACGCGCACCGACCACGCCCGCCGTCAGATGACATCGGCGAACTCTCGCTCGAGGGCCTGGAAGACCAGCACGCCACCGAGGAAGACGACGGGGGCGACCACGGCCAGCGCGATCATCTGCCACCCGGGGGGCGCGGGGGTGCCGAGCAGGGACCACCGGAACGTCTCGAGCACCCAGGTGATCGGGTTGGCGGCGAACAGCGGCTGCAGCCGTGCGGGGACCTCGGACAGCGCGTACGCGACAGGGCTCGCGTAGAGGAGGATCTGGAAGAGCCAGGGCAGGACGTATCCCACGTCGCGGTACCGCACCATGAGGGCGGACGCCGCGATGCCGATGCCGGCCCCGAGCAGCGCCGCGAGCACGGCCCACACCGGCAGCGTGAGGACGGCCCACCCCGGGTTGATGCCGAACACGAAGAGCAGGACGACGGCGAGGGCGAGACCCACCAGGAAGTCGACCGCGACGGAGAACACCGTGGACAGCGGCACGAGGAGCCGCGGGAAGAAGACCTTGGAGACGAGCGCCTGGTTGCCGACCAGCGACGACGCCGAACGGGTCGCGATGCCGCTGAACAGCGTCCACGCGAGCATCCCGGCGAGGCTGAAGACGATGTACGGGACGTCCCCGCTGGAGAGGTTCGCGACCTCGCCGAAGACGATCGAGAAGATCCCGGCGGCCGCGAGCGGCTGGATGATCACCCAGGCCACGCCGAGCGCGGTCTGCCGGTACCGCAGGATGAGGTCGCGCTGCGCGAACCGGTAGAGCACCTCGCGCGAGGCCCACATCTCTCGCCAGCGCGGCAGGTTCAGGCGCCCCGGCGGGGTGATGACTGTCGTCTGCATCTCTCCTGCTCCGCGCCTCTCAGTACCGTTCGTAGGCGAAGTCCGCGTGGATCACGCCTCGCCCGATCCCGTCCGCCTCGGCCAGCTCCGGGTAGGGGAGGTCGGGCAGGACCTCGATCTGCGCCGCGCCCTCCCACGCGTCGAGCACGCCCGCCTGGCAGACGAACATGTCGATCGTGTAGCGGCCGGGCTTGAGCCACAGGTTCTTGATGACGAGGCGGCCGCGCTGGGTCGTGCCCGGGTCGAGCCACATGCCGACCAGGCGGGAGTCGCACTGGGCGATGACCGTGCCGTTCTCGTCGTTGACGTGGCACGACACGTAGTACTGCCCGGGGACGTCCGCGTTCGGCCCGACCTCGAACTCCACCGACTTGTCGGCGTCCGACGTGGTGTAGAGGTCCTCGACCGTCACGTCGGTGAACCGCAGCTGGCCCGACCCTCCGCGGTTCGTGGGGTCCGTCTGGGCGAGCGCGAAGCTCTCGAAGCTCGCCCGGTACTCGTGGAGCGTCGACTCGACGTCGCCGTGGTGGAGGAGCCGCCCCCGGTCGAGGAGGACGGCCGAGGTGCACAGCGCCTGCACGGTCTGGACCTGGTGGCTGACGTAGAGCACGGTGCGCCCGTGCTGGGCCGCGTCCCGCATCTTCGCGAGCGACTTGCGCTGGAACTCGGCGTCCCCCACCGCGAGCACCTCGTCGATGGCGAGGATCTCCGTGTCGAGGTGGGCGGCGACCGCGAACGCGAGCCGGACGTACATGCCGGACGAGTACCGCTTGACCGGCGTCTCCAGGAACTTCTCCACCCCGGAGAACGCCACGATCTCGTCGAACCGGCGCCGGATCTCCTCGCGCGTCATCCCCAGCAGGGCGCCGTTGAGGTAGATGTTCTCGCGACCCGTCAGCTCCGGGTGGAAGCCCGTCCCGACCTCGAGCAGGCTCCCGACCCGCCCGCGCATCTCGATGCGCCCCCGCGTCGGGGCGGTGATGCGGGTGAGGATCTTCAGCAGGGTCGACTTCCCCGCACCGTTGCGCCCGACGATGCCGAGCGCCTCACCGGGCGCCACGTCGAACGAGACGTCGTCGAGGGCGTCGAACGCGTTCCACGCCCGGGCGGCGCGCGGGTTGCGCAGACGCCTGAGCGCCGCCTCCGCGGCCGTCGCCGGGCGGTCGCCCGCAGCGCCGATCCGGTAGGTCTTGCCGACCCCGGACAGGCTGATCGCGGGAGGAGTGGACGTCACGCGAACACAGTAGGTCGTGCGCGGCGGGCCGAACCACGGACCACGGGGTGAATTATCCCGGTCCGGGCACGGTCCCGGGCACCACGCGGCGCTCGGCCTCGCGCGACCCGGTCCGGGCGTCCTGCCACCGTGCGCGCGCGAGGTGGACCTGGTGACGCAGCGCGTCGCGCACGCCGTCGCGCACCGGCCGCGACGACCTGCGGGGTGCGAGGTAGCCGCGCAGGAGCGCCCTGGCGGCCTGCTCGGCGTCGTCGAGCTGGTCCAGGAAGCGCTCCATCTGCGCCTCGGCGTCGTCCGTCCGGTACCCCCGCGACGGCGGGTGGCTCACGTGCAACGACGCGTCGACCAGGACCTCCTTGCCGGTCGACCGGGCGAAGCACGCGGCGGCCCAGTCGATGCCCCACCCCACGTTGTTCGCCCGGTAGTCGTGGCGGGCCAGCCGCTCGACCGTGTCCGGCGAGAGCGCCCACACGATGCCGTCCACGAGGGCGACGTGGTGGAGGTCGGGGCCCGCGTCGGCGAGACCGGTCAGCCGGAGCGGGAGCGGGGTGAAGCTGACGTCGGGTGCCCACACGGCGACCGCGTCGCGCGTCGCGAACACCGCGGCGCACCGGGCGGCGAGGCCGGGCCAGTCCTCGCAGGTCGCGTCCGCCTGGACCTGGAGCATGACAGCGCCCGGGTCGCGCTGCCCGTGGAGGCGGAGCGTGGCCGCGAACTTCGGCCCGTAGAACCACTCGTCCGGGACCTCGACCCACTCGCCGGGGCCGTCCCACGGTTCGCCGTCCTGGTTCGAGTAGACGACGGTGACGCTGCGGACCGCCGGCTCCAGGGCGGCAGCGATGGCACGGGCGGCCGCCTCGCGCCCCGTCCAGGCGATGATGTACGCGTCGATCTCGCTCACGGCCGCTCCGGTCGCCTGAGGGGGTGTGACGTGCCGAGCCGAGCGTACTCGCGGGTCCGCGTGCCGCGGCGGGTGAATCTCGGCCCGCGCCCGCCGTCGGGGTGTGCGGGTGAACTCTGCGACGGGGCTGCTGCCACGCCCCCGTGTGCGGATACCTTCGGTGCATGCCGAGCCTGACGGTCGCCGTCGTGATCCCGACGTACAACCGACCGGAGCACCTGCGCACCTGCCTCGACCACCTGGCGAGGCAGGACAGGCGCGCCGACACGGTCGTCGTCGTCGACGCGTCGGCGGGGGACGAGACCCGCCGGGTGGTCGCCGCCGCGGACGGGGTCGTCTACGCGCGCAACGCGCTCGGCGCGGGGCACACCGCCGGCTCCCGGCGCATCGGGGTGGCCGCCACGCAGACGGACGTGGTCGCCTTCCTCGACGACGACGCCTTCGCGAGCCCCGACTGGCTCGCCCGCCTCCTCGCGCCCTACGCGGACCCCGAGGTGGTCGCGGTCGGGGGACGGGCGGTGAACGGCGAGCCGGGCGAGGAGTCCGAGGGGGCCGAGGAGATCGGGCTCTTCCGTCGGGACGGGACGCTGACCGGTCACTTCGCGGCGGACCCCGGGCACGACGTCGACGTCGACCACCTCCTCGGCGCGAACATGTCCGTGCGTCGTCGCGCGCTCGACGCGGTCGGGGGGATCCGCGACGTCTACCCGGGGACGTGCCTGCGCGAGGAGACGGACCCGGTGCTGCGGATGCGGCTGCGCGGCGGCCGGGTCGTCTACACCCCGTCCGCGGTGGTGCGGCACGTGGCCGGACCGTACGCGAAGGGGCGGCGGTTCGACCTGCGCTACGCCTACTACGCCCAGCGCAACCACCTCGTGCTGCTCGGCGCCACCGTGGGCCTGGGCGACGCGCGGCTGCGTCGGTACGTCCTCGTGGGTCTCCGCGCGGCGGGCGGCGAGCTCGCCTACGCCGTGCGTGCCCTGGGACGCGTCCGCACGCGGCAGGGGTCGGTGGTGCGCGGGGTCGCGAACGGGGTGCTGCGGTCGGGCGTGACGCTCGTCGGGCTGGTCGCGGGCCTCGCCCGGGCCGCCACGCTCCCGGCCGGGGCGCGCCCGTCCCGCTAGGTCCCGGCGAGCACCTCGCGCCACACGGCCGCGTGCGCCGCGGCGCAGGCGTCCCACGTGAAGCGCTGCGACCGGGCCCGGCCCCGCGCGACGCGCTCGGTGACGTCCGTCGTCCCGGACAGGGCGTGCACGAGCCCGTCCGCGAGGCCCGCGCCGTCGGGCTCCACGAGGATGCCGGCGTCCCCGCACACCTCGGGCAACGATGAGCGGTCCGCGGCCACGACGGGGACCCCGGCGGCCATGGCCTCCAGCGCCGGGAGGCCGAAGCCCTCGTACAGGGACGGGACGACGACGGCGCGCGCCCCCGCGACGAGGCCCGGCAGCAGCTCGTCAGGGACGAGACCGACCCGCAGGGCGCCGTCGAGCGGGCCGAACAGCCGGTCGCGCCGCTGCGACGGCGGGCCGCTCAGCACGAGCCGGACGTCGGGGTGCGCGGAGCGCACGCGCGGCCACGCGGCGGCGAGCCCGTCGAGGTTCTTGCGCAGCGAGGAACCGCCGGCGTGCAGGACGTAGGGGCCGTCGACGCCGAGACCGCGCAGCTGCTCCGCGGCGAGCGGGACCGCGGCGAAGAAGCGGTCGTCGACCCCGTTGTGGACGACGTGGACGTGGTCGAGCCCCAGCCGCTCGGCGACGTCGTCGGCCGCGAACCGTGACACGGAGATCACCGCGCGCGCCCGTCGGGTCTCCTGAGCGGCGAACGGCTCGGGCGCCGACTCGTCGGGGAAGCGCCATGCGACCGTGTCGTGGACGGTGACGATCTCCGGCACGCGCGCGGGCGGCAGGGAGAGGCCCATGCGGTGGACGACGTCGGCGCGCGGGTACATCACGGCCCCGACCGCGCGCCGCACCGGTGCCGGGGCCTCGCGCAGCACCCAGTGGGGGAGCCGCACGGTGCCGGGCAGCGGCGAGCGCAGGGAGCGCGTCACCGACCGGTGCACCGTGACGCCGGGCCCGAGCGCCCGCTCGGCCCGGGCCGACACCTCGCGCTCGTAGACCTGCTGGCCCATCGGCACGCCCACGGCGATGGTCGCCAGCGTCAGTCGGGCCACGCCCGCACCTCCTCGTCGTCGGTCCGCACCGCGCGGACCTCCGCGCGGACCCCTCATTCTCACGGTCCGGCCCCTCCCGGACGAGGGATCGGCGCCGCCTTCACCCGGCGTCCGGAGACCGGGCGGCCGTTTTCACCCGGGCCCGCCCCCGGTGCGCGGGCGCGAGCGCCTAGGGTGCCAGCGTCGGCACCGCTCGGGCCGGTCGTGCACGCGGAGGAGGGACGATGGTCTCGGTCGCGCTCGTCACGAGCTCGTTCCTGCCTCGGGCGGGCGGGGTGGAGGAGCACGTCCTGCACGTCGCCCGGGCGCTGCACGCCGCGGGTCACCGCGTCGCGGTGTGGGCCGTCGACCAGGGCGACGAGGACGTCCCGGCCGCGGTGGACGACGTCGTCCCGGTCCGCTACCTGCCCGCCCCGCTGCCCGCACGGACGGGGTCGTCCCTGGCGTCGTTCGCGCGGACGGCGCCCCGGGCGTGGCGCGCGTGGCGTGCCGCGTGGCGTGCCGACCGTCCGGACGTGCTCCACGTGCACTGCTACGGGCCGCAGGGTCCGTGGGCGCACGCGCTCTCCCGCCGCACCCGCACCCCGCTCGTGGTCACGGGGCACGGCGAGACGTTCATGGACGCGCACGACGTGTTCGGCACGTCCGCCCTGCTGCGCACGGCCCTCACGCGCTCGCTCGCGCACGCCCACGCCGTGACGGCGTGCTCCGGCTACGCGCTCGCGGACCTCGAACGACGCTTCGGTCTGCCGGCCGGGACCGGGACGGTCGTCCACAACGGGATCGACCTCGACGAGCCGGGCGGGCCGCGCCCGCCGTGGCTGCCGGACCGGTACGTCCTGGCCGTCGGGCGGGTCGTGCGGACCAAGGGGTTCGACCTGCTCGTGCGGGCCTTCGCCCGCGCGGACCTGCCCGCGGACGTCCGGCTCGTCGTCGGCGGGGACGGGCCGGAGCTCGCCGGGCTCCGCGACCTCGCCGCGCGGGAGGGCGTCGAGGACCGCGTGGTCCTCCCGGGCCGTCTCGCGCGCCCGCAGGTGGTGACGGCGATGGCGTCCTCGCTGGCCCTCGTCGTGCCGAGCCGGGTCGAGGCGTTCGGGATCGTCGTCCTTGAGGGGTGGCGCGCGGGCGTGCCCGTCGTCGTCACGGAGCGCGGCGGGCCGCCGGAGTTCGTCGACGACGGCCGGACCGGTCTCCTGGTGGACCCGGAGGACGTCGACGCGCTCGCCCGCGCGGTCGGGAGCGCCGTCACGGACCGCGACGTCGCGGGTCGGCTCGCCGTCGAGGGGCGGGCCGAGGTCGAGCGCTACGGGTGGGGCGCCGTCGCCGAGCGGTACGCCGGTCTCTACCCGCCCGGGCGGTCCCCGTCGAGGTAGGCGCTCGCCTGGAGCGTGAACAGGTCCGCGTAGAGCCCGCCGGCCGCCATGAGCTCGTCGTGCGTGCCGTGCTCGGCGACCGCCCCGGCCTCGAGCACGTAGATGTGGTCGGCCGAGCGCACGGTGGAGAAGCGGTGCGAGATGAACACGGCCGACCGCCCGGCGAGCACCTCGCGCAGCGACTCGAAGATCTCGTGCTCGGCCCGGGGGTCGAGCGACGCGGTCGGCTCGTCGAGGATGATCAGCGGGGCGTCGCGGTAGAAGGCGCGGGCGATCGCGACGCGCTGCCACTGGCCGCCCGACAGGTCCCGCCCGTCGCGGAACATCCGCGAGAGCATGGTGTCGTACCCGTGGGGGAGCGCGGTGAGGAACCCGTCCGCGCCCGCGCGCGTGGCTGCGGCGCGGAGGCGGTCCTCGTCGCCCGCCGCGGACACGTCGCCCACCTCGACGTTGTCCCGTGCCGAGAAGGCGTACCGGACGAAGTCCTGGAAGATGGGAGCGACCCGTTCCCGCAGCGTCGCACGGTCGATCTCGCGCGAGTCCGTCCCGTCCCAGCGGACCGCGCCCGTGTCGGAGTCGTAGAGCCCGGCGAGGATCTTCGCGAGCGTCGTCTTCCCGGAGCCGTTCTCGCCGACGAGGGCGACCACCTCGCCGCGCCGGACCGTGACGTCGACGCCGCGCAGGGCCGGGACGTCGCTCCCGGGGTACGTGAAGCCGACGTCCTGCGCCGTGATCGTGTCGAACGCCCGGGGTGCGGGCCGGCCCGACTCGAGCGAGTCCGCCGAGGGGCCGAGGGCCATGAACGCGTCCACGTCGTCGAGGAAGAGACCGGCCTCGAAGATCGCCTGGACGGACCCGAGCAGCGTCTGCACCTGGCCCTGGAGCATGCGGATCGCCACGATCGCCGCACCCGCCTGGGCGACGCTCATGGTGCCCCGGGAGATCAACCAGACGACGAGGAGGAGCGTGACGGCGATGACGACCGCCGACGCGAGGTTGCCGACGAGGCTGAGCGCCGTCCGGCGGCGCAGGTGCACCGCGAGGTCGCTCTGGTACCGGGCGTAGAGCCGGTCGAACCGGTCGCGCAGCGCCCGTCCCAGACCGAACGCCCGGATCTCCTTCGCCTCGGAGCGGCCCGTGAGGGTGTAGGACAGGTAGGCGCGCTCACGCCCCGGGTAGGTCTGCCGCACGGCGAAGTCGAACTCCATCCGGCTCTCTCGCCGGTTGGTGAGGAGCAGCGGGACCCCGCCCAGGACGAGCAGCCCGAGCAGCGCCGGATGGATCGCGACGAGCGTCAGGCCGACGCTCACCGTGACCGCGGCGCTCCCGAAGGCGCCGAGGAGGGCGTGGGTCACCTGGAGCGGGCGGCTCGCGGCGTTGGCGGTGACGCGCTGCAGGGAGTCGTAGAAGGCGGGGGACTCGAACTGGCGCAGGCTGACCCGTGTCGCCACGGACAGGACCTGCTGCCAGGTGCGCCGCGCGACGGACTCCGCGAGGTAGCGCTGGAGGGTGCCCTGCACGGCGCCCACGAGCGCCGCGCCCCCCATGAGCGCGGCCAGGGCGACGACGGGACCCACGAGGGCGCTCATCCCCCCGGTCCCCGAGAGGTCGACGACGGCCTCGAGGAACCGCTCGACGACGAGCACCTGCCCCGCGAGCAGGAGCGCCCCGACGACCTGGAGGCCGGCGAGCGCGAGGAGCAGGGTCCGCCCCGCGCCCCACACGAGGGACGTGCTGCGCGCCACGAGGCGGGCGACGCGGCGCAGGGAGCGCCGCTGGTTGCGCTCCTGCACGCGCAGGTCCAACGGGTCGACGAACGAGTCGCCCTCGCCGCCCATGGCAGTCCTCCTCGTCTCGCACGGTCCGGCGGACCGCCTCGTCAGTGTCTCAGCGGACGGGGGCACGGTGGGACGCCCGGCCGGGTGAAACGGTCAGCGGTCGGTCGGGACGTCGAGCACGGCCACCACGAGCCCGACGACCGCGCCGACCAGCAGCACCGACGCGAGCGTGTCGCTCGGGCGGTGCGCGTGGCCCACCACGGACGCGACGCACGCCACGACGACCACGCCGACCGCGACGGCGGCGACGGTCCGGCGCGAGGCGCGGGGCGTCAGGAGGACCATCGCGGCCGCGAGGCCGACCGTCGCGCTGACGTGCCCGGAGGGCATGGTGTTGTACGCGTAGCCGAGGTCGCCGAGGTCCGGCCGCACCAGCACCTGGTCGCGCAGCCATCCGGAGACCGCCAGGGGGAGGACCGCGACGAGGACGGCGGCGACGAGGTCGCGGACCCGGTGCTGCCGCAGCGCGAGCACCCCGAGCACGAGGCAGGTGGCGGCGAGGACCACGGGCAGGACGGCCCTGGAGACCGAGGCGACGCCCGAGACCAGCTCGCCGCCTCCCTGGAGCTGGGCGAACCCGCGGACGTCGGCGACCTGCCCGGTGACCGTGCGGACCGCGACGACGTACACGAGGACGAACGCGACGAGGGCGGTCGCGGCACCGGCGGCTCCCCGCCGTCGTCGCTCGTCCACCGCCCACCTCCGCGTGCCCGGGACCCGTCCGACGGATCGTGCGCCGAGCCTACGGCGACCGCCGTGGCCCGGGGAAGGTCGGCGTCGGCCTAGACTCGGCCCGCGCACGAGGACGGACCGTGGACGGAGGTGGCGCCATGCACGACGAGCCGGTGCTCGTCGCCGTCCCGACGTACGACGAGCGCGAGAACGTCGAGGAGATCGTCGCGCGGGTGCGTGCCGCGGTGCCGGACGTCCACGTCCTCGTCGTGGACGACGCGTCGCCCGACGGGACGGGGGAGGTCGCCGACGCGATCGCGGCGCGCGACGACCACGTCCACGTCCTGCACCGCGCGGGCAAGCAGGGTCTGGGTGCGGCGTACGTGGCGGCGTTCGGGTGGGCGCGCGAGCGCGGCTACGGCGTCGTCGTGGAGATGGACGCCGACGGCTCGCACCTGCCGGAGCAGCTGCCGCGTCTGCTGGCGGCGCTCGCGGACCACGACGTCGTGCTGGGCTCGCGCTGGGTGCCGGGCGGCTCGGTGGTGAACTGGCCGTTGCACCGGCGGCTGCTGTCGCGCGGCGGGAGCCTGTACACGCGGCTCGCCCTGGGGATCGACGTCCGGGACGCGACGGGCGGCTACCGCGCGTACTCGGCCGACGCGCTCGACCGGGTCCTGGGGACGGACGTCGAGAGCCAGGGGTACTGCTTCCAGATCGACATGGTGCGCCGCGCGCTCGACGCGGGCCTGCGCGTGACCGAGGTGCCGATCACCTTCGTCGAGAGGGTGCGGGGCGAGTCGAAGATGAGCCGTGCCATCGTCGTCGAGGCGGTGCGGCGCGTGACTCTGTGGGGCGTGGAGCGTCGGCGGGAGCGGTGGCGCCGCCGGTAGGTGCCGGGGTGCGTGGCCGGTGCGTCGTCGGTGGCGCGGCGTAGTCTGGTGCGGGTCGTCCACGACCCACCCGCCCCCGTGCCCTCTCGGGCCCGGGTGCGGGGTGTTCGTGCTGCCCCGGCCTTCCGCTCCCACCTGCCACCGGCCCGTCCGGCCGCCCGTGCCGCGACGTCCCGGAAAGGACCGCACCCATGAACCTCACCGGCATCCTGCCCGCGCTGCTCGCCGACCCCGCCGCGGCGGCGGCGGTCGAGCACGTGCGCGCGCGCGGCGCGGCGGACGTCGTCGGCCCGGCGGGGGTGCGGCCTCCGCTGCTCGCGGCGATGGCGGGCGCTCGGGCGACCGGTCCGGTGCCCGACGGCGCGGGGCCGGCCTCCGCGGGGACGGCGGGGTCGCGCCCGCTCGTCGTGGTGACGGCGACGGGTCGCGACGCGGACGAGCTCGCGGCGAGCGTCCGCGCGTACCTGCCGGACGAGCTGGGCGACCTCGTCGCCGTGCTGCCGAGCTGGGAGACGTTGCCGCACGAGCGGCTGAGCCCGCGTGCGGACACGGTCGCGAAGCGGATCGCGGTGTTCCGGCGCCTGGCGCACCCGGACGCGGAGGTCGGGCCGTCGGGCCCCGTGCGGGTGCTCGTCATGCCGGTGCGCGCGCTGCTGCAGCCCGTGGTGGACGGGCTGGGCGAGCTCGTCCCGGTCGAGCTGCACCACGGTGACGTCGCCGACCTCACGGACGTCGCGGAGCGGCTCGTCGCGGCGGCGTACACGCGCGTCGACATGGTCGAGCGGCGCGGGGAGTTCGCGGTGCGCGGCGGCATCCTCGACGTCTTCCCGCCCACCGAGGACCACCCGCTGCGCGTGGAGTTCTGGGGCGACGAGGTGTCGGAGATCCGCTGGTTCGCGGTCGCCGACCAGCGCAGCCTGGAGCTCGCCGAGCACGGCCTGTGGGCGCCGCCGTGCCGCGAGATCCTCCTCACGGAGTCGGTGCGCGCGCGGGCTGCGGCGCTCGTGGAGCAGCTCCCGGGCGCCGCCGAGATGCTGGACAGGCTGTCGGCGGGCGTCGCCGTCGAGGGCATGGAGTCGCTGGCACCCGTGCTCGTCGACCGCATGGTGCCCGTGCTCGAGCTCGTGCCGGACGACGCGCTGCTCGTCGTCGACGACGCCGAGCGGGTGCGGCGCCGTGCCCACGACCTCGTCGCGACGACCGAGGAGTTCCTCGCGGCCGCGTGGGTGGGCGCGGCGGCAGGGGGGAACCAGCCGATCACCGTGCCGATCGACCTGTCCGCGGCGTCGTTCGCGACGTTCGCCGACGTGCGCGCCGTCGCGCAGCGCCGCGGCCTCGGGTGGTGGACGCTGTCGTCGTTCGCGCTCGACAACCCGGACCTCGACGCGGCGCCCGACGACGCGCTCCCGCCCGGGGGCGCGTCAGGCCCGGGGGGCGACCGGGCGGCGTCGGGCACGACCCGCGCCCACGTGGGCGAGAGCGCGGACGGCGTGCCGACGTTCACGATCGGCGCGCGCGACGTCGAGTCGTACCGCGGGGACGTCTCGCGTGCGCTCGACGACGTGCGCGGCCTGCAGCACGCGGGCTGGCGCCTGGTGCTCACGACCGAGGGGCACGGGCCGGCCAAGCGCATGGTCGAGCAGCTCGGCGCGGTCGACACCCCGGCGCGCCTCGTCGCACGGCTCGACGACGAGCCCGAGGGCGGCGTCGTGTCCGTCACCCCGGCGATGGTCGGCAAGGGCTTCGTCGCGCCGGACCTGCGGCTCGCCGTCTTCTCCGAGGCGGACCTCACGGGGCGCGCCGGGTCGAGCACGCGCGACATGCGGAAGATGCCGTCGCGGCGGCGCAACGTCGTCGACCCGCTGCAGCTCAAGGCGGGCGACTTCGTCGTGCACGAGCAGCACGGCGTGGGCCGGTTCGTCGAGCTCGTGCAGCGCACGCTCGGCACGGGCGGCAACGCCGCGACGCGCGAGTACCTCGTCATCGAGTACGCGTCGTCCAAGCGGGGGCAGCCGGGGGACCGGCTCTTCGTCCCGATGGACCAGCTCGACCAGGTGACGAAGTACACCGGTGGCGAGTCGCCGAGCCTCAACAAGATGGGCGGCGCGGACTGGGCGAAGACGAAGTCGCGCGCCCGCAAGCACGTCAAGGAGATCGCGAGCGAGCTCATCCGGCTCTACTCGGCGCGCATGGCGACGCAGGGCCACGCGTTCGGCCCCGACACGCCGTGGCAGCGCGAGCTCGAGGACGCGTTCGCGTACGTCGAGACGCCCGACCAGCTCGCGACCATCGACGAGGTCAAGGCCGACATGGAGAAGACGGTCCCCATGGACCGGCTCGTGTGCGGCGACGTCGGCTACGGCAAGACGGAAATCGCGATCCGGGCCGCGTTCAAGGCGGTCCAGGACGGCAAGCAGGTCGCGGTGCTCGTGCCGACGACGCTGCTCGGCCAGCAGCACTTCGAGACGTTCTCGGAGCGGTACGCGGGGTTCCCCGTCACCGTGAGAGCCCTGTCGCGCTTCCAGACCGCGAAGGAGTCCGAGGAGGTGATCGAGGGGCTGCGCACCGGCGCGGTCGACGTCGTCATCGGCACGCACCGGCTCATCACCGGGAGCATCCGGTTCAAGGACCTCGGCCTCGTCATCATCGACGAGGAGCAGCGGTTCGGCGTCGAGCACAAGGAGACGCTCAAGCAGCTGCGCACCAACGTCGACGTGCTCGCCATGTCCGCGACACCGATCCCACGCACGCTCGAGATGGCGGTCACCGGCATCCGCGAGATGTCGACGCTCGCGACCCCGCCCGAGGAGCGCCACCCCGTCCTCACCTACGTCGGCGCGTACGAGGAGAAGCAGATCGCCGCCGCGCTGCGCCGCGAGCTGCTGCGCGAGGGCCAGGTGTTCTACGTGCACAACAAGGTCGAGACCATCGACCGCACCGCCGCGAAGCTCCGCGAGCTGGTGCCCGAGGCCCGCGTCGGCGTGGCGCACGGCAAGATGAACGAGCACCAGCTCGACCAGGTCATCCGGGCGTTCTGGGAGAAGGAGCTCGACGTCCTCGTCTGCACGACGATCATCGAGACCGGCCTCGACATCTCCAACGCCAACACCCTCATCCTCGAGCGCGCCGACGTGCTCGGGCTCTCCCAGCTCCACCAGCTGCGCGGGCGCGTGGGCCGCGGGCGCGAGCGCGCCTACGCGTACTTCCTCTACCCGCCGGAGCGTCCCCTCACGGAGACCGCGCACGACCGCCTCGCGACCATCGCGGCGCACACCGACCTGGGCGCCGGCATGCAGGTCGCGATGAAGGACCTCGAGATCCGTGGCGCCGGGAACCTCCTCGGCGGCGAGCAGTCCGGCCACATCGCGGGCGTCGGGTTCGACCTGTACGTCCGCATGGTCGGCGAGGCGGTCGCGAACTTCCGCGGCGACGGGCCCGAGGAGCAGCCGGAGGTCTCGATCGAGCTGCCCGTGGACGCCCACCTGCCCGAGTCGTACATCGCGACCGAGCGCCTGCGGCTCGAGGCGTACCGCAAGATCGCCGCGGCGGCCGACGCCCCCGCGCTGGCCGAGGTGCGCGCCGAGCTCGTCGACCGGTACGGCGCGCTCCCCGAGGTCGCGTCCGCCCTGTTCGACGTCGCCGACTTCCGCAACCACGCGCGCCGCGCCGGGCTGACCGACGTCACCGCGCAGGGCAAGTTCGTCCGGTTCGCGCCCGTCGACCTGCCCGAGTCGGCGCAGCTGCGCCTCAAGCGCCTCTACCCGGGCACGATGCTCAAGCCCGCGATCCGCGCGTTCCTCGTCCCCTTCCCCACGACCGCCCGCATCGGCGGGCGTCCCCTGCGCGGCGCCGAGGTGCTCGACTGGGCACGCCAGCTCATCGACGCCGTGGTCCTCGGCGAGGTGAGCGCCGCCGCGACCGTGGGCACGGCCGGCGCCCGCTGAGGCGTCCGCAGCGGCGGGAATGGTGCCTGGACGGCCGTCCAGGACGGTGTGGGCGAAATGTGTTCCGGCTGTGGGTGAAGTTTGTTGCCAGAGCCGTGGACGGCCTGCCGGCGGCCCTACTGTGGGGCCTGTCGTCAGAGTTCTGAGGACGTCGGTGAGGCCGCGCGCGCCGGTTCGGTCGCACGGCACGCGAGACCGCCGAGGAGGTGAAGAACGATGAGGTACGAAGCACCCTCGCTGACCGAGGTCGGCTCGGTCCAGGGCCTGACGCTCGGCAAGCTCAAGCCGGGTCCGGACCGTGACAACGCCGCGTGGTACGACATCTGGGGCGACCCGGAGACCCCGCAGCCCCAGGGCTCGCGATGAGCTCGACCCGGGGCGGGTGGTCGTGACCACCCGCCCCGGACACGAGCAGGCACTCCGAACGACGAGATCGAGGACGCGTGTGGCGGCACCGACGTCGAGCGCGAGCTTCGCGCGACTGACCGAGCAGGAGACGATGCTCTCCGCGGTCTTCGTCGAGCGCGCAGCGCCCTCCGTCCCCGCCGACGGCCGCGGCGCCCGCGCGGTGCTCGAGGCGATCCTGCTCGAGGCGCTGCAGACGCGACCCTGCTACGTGCTCTTCTCCGGTGGGCGGGACTCGTCGGCGCTCCTGGCCGTCGCCGTCCACGTCGCCCGCCGCACCGGGCTCCCCCTGCCCGTCCCCGTGACGGCACACCATCCCGCGCACTCGCGGTCGCACGAGCAGCAGTGGCAGGACCTCGTGCTCGGCCACCTGGACGTCTCCGAGCGTGTGGTCGTCGAGCTGGACGGCGAGCAGCGTCTCCTGGGCGACGTCGCGACCGCGGCGATCCGTCGGCACGGGGTCGTCTGGCCCGAGGCGGTCCAGGGTCACGGCGCGATCTACCGGCACCTCGACGCCGCCGGCGCCGTCGTCCACGGAGAGGGCGGCGACAACGTGATCTCCGGCGGGCGCGCTGCCTGGGTACGGGCCCTGGGGACGCGACGACCGGACCGTGCGCTCCTGCGCGGCGCGATCCGCGCCGCCGTCCCGGTCACCGCCCGACGAGCCCGCCGCGGGGCCGAGCCCTGGCCGTGGCTCACGGCTGCCGGAGCGGCGGCACTGGTCGACGCGGAGGTCCGATCGCGCCGCACCCCCTTCCGGTGGGACCGTGCCACGCAGGCGGTCGTGCGGGAACCGGCGGCTCGCGTCCTCTTCCCGAACATGGATGCCGGGATCGCCGAGTACGGCCTGCGCCCGTTCACGCCGTTCGCCGACCCTCGGTTCGTCGGCGCCCTCGCGCGGGAGGGCGGCGTCTGGGGCTTCGGGGGCCGCACGGCCACCTTCGACCACCTCGTGGGGGACCTCCTGCCCGCCGCGGTGATCGGGCGCACCACGAAGGCGTCATTCAACGGGACCCGGTGGGGCGAGGGCGAGCGGGAGTTCGCGCGGTCCTGGGACGGGTCCGGGATCTCGTCGGACTGGGTGGACGCCGAGCGCCTGCGCACGGAGTGGCTCCGCGACGACCCGCACCCGGCCTCGGACTTCCTGCTCCAGGTCGCCTGGAACGCCGCCCGGGGCGGGACCGGGTCCGATGCCGAGGGCTCGTCTCACGCCACGGTGCCGCACGGCCTCGTCGCACGGGCGGGGGAGCGATGAGCGTCCTCGCGGCCGTGCGCCACGCGTCGGCCCTCGAGCTGTGGACGGGGGTGCGGGTCCTCGCCGTCGCCCCCCTCGTCGAGGTGGGCCTGCGCAGGTCCACCCTTCCCCGTGTCGCGCGGCTCCTGGGCGTGCGCCTGGTGCTCGACGGGACGAGCGGCACGCCCGTCTCCGCGGACCGCCCGGCGCCGCTCGACGCCCGGGAACGCGCGCAGCTGTCGGTCGCGTGGCGCACCCTCGCCCGACTCCCGTGGAACGGGACGTGCCTGCGCCGGGCGCTCGTCGGGGCGTGGCTGCTCCGGGACCGCGACCACGCCGTGCGGATCGGGGTCAAGCGCGCCCCCACCGGAATCGCGGCGCACGCCTGGCTGGAGGTCGACGGCGTGTGCCTCGACCCCGACGACGGCGAGCGCTTCCTCCCTCTCGACCGGTCCCCGATCGGAGCACGCACCCCATGACCCTGCACAGCCTGTACGGGCTCGTCGTCGACGTCGACACGGGCCTCCACCTCCCGCCGGCGCGCCTCCACGAGGGCACGGTCCCGGACCTGCGGGTCCGGGCGCGCGCGGGTCTCCGGGAGAACGACGCCGTCCCGGAGGGCGACCTGCTCCTCGACTACCGCGAGGAGGACGACCACTGGTACTCGGTGGCGCGGCGCGACGACGGTACCGTCCTGTTCCGCGTGTACGGCCTGTGCGACGTGGTCCTCTCCCCGGACCTGCGCGACGCCGAGCTGCGTCTGCTCGACGGCGTGGACCCCGGCATGGCGTCCGTGATGACCACGGGGGCGCTCTGCTCGCTCGTGCTCTACCTGCGGGGAACGAGCGTGCTGCACGCCAGCGCGGTCAGCCACGACGGGCGGACGGTGGCGTTCATGGGCCGTTCGGGACAGGGGAAGTCGACGATGGCCGCGCTCCTGTGCGCCGCGGGCGCCGAGCTGGTCACCGACGACGTCCTGCCCGTCGTGTCGACCGACCCGGTGGAGGTGGCGGTCGGCTCGCCCGAGGTGCGTCTGCGCACCGGGGTGCGCGAGCTCGCGCAGCAGGCGTCGGCGGGACGCGAGCGGCGCAGCGCCGACGGGCGGGACGTGCTCACGCTGCGGGCCGACGACGCGGGTGACGGCGCGCGCCGCCTCGACGCCCTGGTGATCCCCGCGCCGAACCACGACGGCCGGCTCGAGCTCGTGCGCCTCCCGGCGAAGGAGGCGCTGCTCGCCACGATGAGCTTCCCGCGGCTCATGGGGTGGCAGGACCCGGGGGTCGTCGCGCGGCAGTTCACGACCGCGGCCGCGATCGCGGAGCAGGTCCCCGTCGTCGTGGCGCACGTCCCGTGGGGGCCACCGTTCGGTGACGACGTCGTCGAGGCCGTCTGGGACGTCGTCCGGACGACGCGGGTGGCCGGCTGACGTGGTGGTCGGGACGACGGGTGCCCGCCCGGCGGGGCGTGGGACGGGCCGGCCGGTCGAGGCGGACGCGTTGGCGCGGCTGCTCGTCGACGCCGTGCGAGGCGTGACGGACGGGGCGTACGAGGCCCTCCCGGACGACCCCCGCACCGTGGTCGAGGCGGCGGGGCTGCACCGGGTCACGCCGGCGGTCGCGAGGGTCGCGCGCGCCCGGGACGACCTGCCGTCCGCCTGGCGCCCGGCGCTCGCCGGTGCGCGGACCGCGCAGATGCTGCGGCACCTGCGCACGACGGCGGACCTGCGGGTGATCGGGGGTGCGCTGGACGCGGCGGGCATCGCGTGGGCGGCGTTCAAGGGGCCGGTCCTCACGCACGCCGTGTGGCCGGCGGCCGACATGCGGGAGTACCTCGACCTGGACGTCCTGGTCGACCCGCGTCGTGCCGAGGACGCGCTGGAGGCGGTGCTCGCGACCGGCGCGGCGATGGTGGACCGCAACTGGCCGCTGCTGCGCGACTCCCGCCGCGCGGAGCTCGCGCTCACGGGCGTCCACGGCACGGCGGTCGACCTGCACTGGCACGTCCTCGTCCCGCCCGCACAACGCCGACGGTTCACGGTGCCGGTGCTCGACCTGCTGGAGCGGCGTCGGTGGATCGACCTCGGGCAGGGTGTCGACGTCCCCGTGCTGGACGCGACCGACCAGCTCCACCACCTCGCGCTGCACACCCTCGTCGGGGGTGCGAACCGGCTGATGTGGCTGGGCGACCTCCACTACGCGGCCCGGGACCCCGAGCTCGACGCCGGTCGGCTGCGGCACGACGCGGAGCGGGCGAGGTCGGCGCTCGGCGTCGGGATGGTCCTCGCGCGCACGGCCGCGGTCCTCGGCGTGCCGGGCACGCTCCGGGAGGCGTTCCGCGGCGCCGTCCCGCGGCCGTGGGAGGCCGTCGTGCAGGCGCGCGACGGGCGGACCCCGTTCCCCGGGCTCCCCGGCGACCGGCACCTGGGCGGTGCGCTCTACGCGGGGGCGCGGCGGACCGTCGCCGGGAGCTCGGTGGGCCTCCTGCGGGACGCCCTCGACGCCCGGCGGTACGCCCGCCGCGGGCACGCCGGCATCTACGAGGTGGAACCGCTCGGGCACGACGTGCCCGACGCCCGCGCCCGTGCGGAGTACTTCGCGGCCGCGTCCGCCGCGCCCGACGCGTGACGGCGGGTCGTCAGGCGAGGAGCTGCTTCTCCCGGAGGGCGTCGACGAACGCCTGCGCGTCGCGCACGGCCGTCTCGCGGTCGATCTCGTAGACGTCCACCAGGTGGTCCGCGAGGTCGTCGAGCGTGCGGTCCTCGAGGAGCTGCTTCGCGAGCTCCGCCCCGGCGGCGTTCGTCGTGAGGTACACGGACCGGTCCAGGTCGAGGATGACGAGCTCGCCGTCGAGCTCCTGCCAGCTGATGCCCTCGGTCTTGATCCTCATGCGGTGTCCTCGTCCCGTGTCCCGTCCGGCGCGCTCGCCGGACCCCGTCGGATGCTAGCAACGCCGTCGGGACGGCGGGCAGGAACGGCCCCGGGTGAATCCCCCTGCGGGGCAGGGCGCGCGGGCCGGGCCACGACGTCCAGCGCGAGCGCGACCGTGGCGGCGAGCAGGAGCGCCGCGACCGTGTCGCTCGGCCGGTGCGCCCCGGACGCGACGTTCGCCCAGGCTGCGAGGACCGGCAGGACGGCCAGAACGGTCGCGGACCAGGGGGCCAGGCGTCGGCCGAGCATCGTCGCCGCTGCTGCGCACAGGGCCGCGGCGGTCGCGACGTGCGCGCTCGGGAGCGTGTTCGTCGGGGACCCGCCCGTCTCGAGCACGGGACGCGTCAGCAGGTCGTCGCGCAGCACCACGGCGAGGACGTAGGTGATCACGGGCCCGAGGAGCGCGATCAGCGACCGCGGTCGGCGGTCGACCAGGCACGTCACCGTGGCGGCCGCCGCGACGAGGAACGCCGGGAGCAGGGCGTTCGCGCGCAGCTGATCCGGCCAGGGGAGCCCCGCGGGCAGGGCCCCGCGGGCGAGCAGCGCGTCGTCGGCCGTCTGCCCCGGCCGGGTCAGGACCGCGAGGCCGTACGCGAGAGCCAGGAGCCCGACGAGCACGGCGTCCGTGAGCAGGACCGTGCGCGGGCGGTGCTCGACCACCCCGCGCAGCCACCGCCGGACCATCGGCGCTCCCTCCGTCCCGGTTCCGGCCACAGCATGCCGGGGCCCGGCGCCGCTGTCGACACCGGGCCCCGTCCGCTCGCGCCGCGCGTGCACCGGGACCCCGCCCGGCGTCGGCGCCCGCGGTCAGCGCCCGAGATCCTTCACCCGCCCGTCGGCGATGCGTAGCCGCCGCTGCGCGCGCTTCGCCACGACCGAGTCGTGCGTGACCATGACGACGGTCAGCCCCTGCTCCTTCCACAGCCCCTCGAGCAGGTCGACGATCTCGTCGCGCGTCGCCTCGTCGAGGTTGCCCGTCGGCTCGTCCGCGAGGAGCACGCGCGGCTCCTTGACGAGCGCCCGGGCGATCGCGACGCGCTGCTGCTGGCCGCCCGACAGCTCGGCCGGGAGGTGTCCCGCCCGCTCCGCGAGCCCGACGGCGGCGAGCGCGTCGGTCGCGCGGGTGCGCCGCTCGGCCGCCGAGACCTTCAGCGGCACGAGCGCCGTCTCGACGTTCTCGTGCGCCGTGAGCGTGGGGACGAGGTTGAACCCCTGGAACACGAACCCGACGGTCCGCGCCCGCACGGCGGTGAGCGCGGCGTCGCCCATCGTGGCGAGGTCGGTCCCGTCGAGCGCGATGCGGCCCGACGTCGGGCGGTCCAGCCCGCCCAGCATCTGCAGCAGCGTGGACTTCCCCCCGCCCGTGGGTCCCTGGACGGCGACCAGCTCGCCGTCGTCGATGTGCAGGTCGACGTCGCGCAGCGCGTGCACCGTGCGCTTGCCCTGGGCGTACGTCCTGGTCAGTCCGGTGATCTCGTACATGGCAGTGCCTCTCGGGAGGGCCCCGGTCGGGGCCGGTGTCTCGGGTCGGGGAGGGTCAGGCGACGGAGCGCAGCGCCTCGGCGGGGCGCAGGCGCGCCGCCCGGGCACCGCCCACGACGCCCGCGAGGAGCCCGCCGAGCACGGCGAGCCCCACCGCCGCGGCGACGACCCAGGGCAGCACCGGCGCGGACAGCACCACGTCGACGGCGCTCGCGGCCTGGGAGAACGGGTCGCCGCCGCCGAAGGGCCCGCCGCCCTGGCCGGCGAGCTGACCGGCGGCCTGACCGGCCGTCTCGCCGGACGTGCCGGCGCCGCCCGGGCCCCCGCCGGGACCGCCGAAGGAGAAGCCGCCGGACGCGCCGGACAGGGTGATGCCGGAGAGGTTGACCGCGACGACCGCGACCACGCCGAGCAGGATGCCGAGAACCCCGCCGAGCAGGCCCTGCACGACGGACTCGCCCGCGACCTGGCCGACGACGCGGCCGCGCGGCCACCCGATGGCCTTGAGGGTGCCGAGCTCGCGCGTGCGGCGGTTGACGCCGGAGACGGTGAAGAGGATCGCGAGGCCGAACGCGGCGGCGAGGACCACGGCGGACAGCCACGTCCCGAGGCTCGACACGAGGCTCGACGCCGTGGACAGCGACCCCGTCACCGACGAGGCGAGGTCGGACTGCGTGGACACCGTCGCCTCGGGCAGGGCGTCTGCGATCGCGTCCGCGACGGCGTCGATCTCGGACGCGGACGCCGCCTGCACGTACAGGTCGCTGACCTGGCCGTCGAGGTCGGCGAGGGACTGCGCGAGCGCGAGCGGCACGTACACGTCGCTCGCGGTGGCGACGCCGTCGCCCGTCGTCGACGTCACGGTGCCGACGACCTCCACGTCCGTGCCGCCGACGCTGACGGTGTCGCCGACGGCGAGCCCGGTGCTCTCGGCGTACGTGGCGTCGACGACGGCGACCTCCGCGTCGGCGTCGTCGGCGTCGAGCGTGCGGCCGTCGGCGAGCGTGACCGTGGTGAGCGGGCCGACCGCGTCGGCCGTCGGGTCGACGCCCGTCACGCTGAACGAGTCGATCTCGAAGGCGCTGCCCCCGGCGCCGTCGGCCCCGCCGACCGGCGGCTGCTCGCCCTGGCCGGGGCCACCGCCCTCACCCCTCTGCGACGGGTCGGGCATCTCGCCGTCGAACGAGGTGTTGCTCAGCTCGAGCGTCGCCGCGACGCCGCTGACCTGGTCGAGCCCGGCGACGGTGTCGAGCGTCGACGCGTCGAGCGTCCCGCTGCCGGGCGTGACGGAGAGCCGGTCCTGGGAGAACGTGCGCGAGCCCTCGTCGTCCGTGGCGCCGTCCTCGGCGCCGACGTCGAACCGGCCGGGCCCGCCGGCGCCGCGCTCGCCCGGCTGGGACACGGTGATGTCGGTCCCGACGCCGTAGACGGACTCGAGGACCGTGGCCTGGGCCGCCTGCACACCGGCGGACACGGAGCTGACGACGACGACGAGCGCGACGGCGAGCGCGAGCCCGACGGCGACGACCACCGTCTGCTTGCGCCGGTTGCCGAGCTCGCGGCGGAGATACGTGAGGAACATGGGAAGACCCTTCGCGGGGACGACGGACGCGTGTCGTCCCGGAACGTAGGGACGTCCCCTGGGCCCACCTGAGCACGTCGCTGTGCGGACGCTGTGCGGCAAGCGCCGTGGCCGTACAACTCCGCACCCCGAGATCCGGGGGAATCGATGGATGCGTCGCGTCGGAGGAGCCTACGATTCTGGAGAACGCCACCGAGGGAGCCCAAATGCGGATAGTGCTCGTCACCACGTCGCTGGCGCCGGACACCAGCGGACTCGGAAGACACGTATTCGAGGTGGCGCACGGCCTCGCGTACGCGGGACATCATGTTGTGATTTGGGTGGCCGCGCGAAGCGTGGAGGAGCAGAAGGCACCGGACGGCGTGCCCGTCCGCTACCTGCCGAGCCCTCTTCCCGAGCGGGGCCTTCGTAGTGTCGCTGCGTTCCTTGGGGAGGCGTTGCGCGCGTCGAAGACTTGGCTGCGGGCATTCATGGCAGATCGACCAGAAGTCGTTCACGTGCACGGATTTGCCGAGAACGGAGTGTGGGCGTCGGCTTGGGCGCCGTTCGTGCCGGGGCGGCTCGTGGTCACTTCGCACGGTGAGACCCTTGGAGACCTTCGCGACGTCTTCGATGGGTCGAAGATTTTTCGGGCGTCTCTGCGAGGGGCTCTCGGGCGAGCTTCCGCTGTCACCGCTCCGTCGCATTATGTCCTAAACGACCTCGTGAACCGCTTTGAGCTTGCGTCGGGTGCAGGACACGTCGTGCCCAACGGCTCGGATGCAGTGGACACTTCAGCGAAGGCTCCGCCATGGGCGCCGGAGTGCTTCGTGCTCGGAGTCGGCCGCCTTGAGGAAACCAAGGGCTTTGACCTTCTGGTGGCCGCGTTCGCGCGCGCTCGGCTTCCGGTGAACGTACAGCTCATTGTCGTTGGCGAAGGAGCCGAGCGAACCGCGCTCGAGGAACTCGTCAACGGCTCCGGACTAGTTGATCGAGTTCACTTCTGTGGCGCGCTGAGGCGCTCGGAGGTCGACTCCCTCATGCGAGCGTCGATTGCCCTTGTCATCCCGAGCAGATCCGACGCGTTTCCCCTCGTCCTGCTCGAGGGGTGGCGTGCCGGGACCGCGATCATCGTCAGCGTGCACGGCGGAGGTCGCGAGATCGTCGAGCACGGGGCGGACGCGCTGCTCGTCGACCCGCTCGACGTGGACGCGTTGGCAACAACCCTTCGTTGCGCTGTGCTCGACGACGACCTGCGCGAGATTCTCGCTGCGGGCGGAGTGCGATCTGTCGAACGATTCTCGTGGTCCGCTGTGGTCCAGCAGTACGAGTCCATATACCGTAATTACTGAGTTACGGCATCCCGACGTGGCGACGCGCGATCGATGACCTTCCCGACCCACCACACGGATCGGAGGATCGGCCCGATCCAGATGACGAGCAGGACCGGTCCGGCCCAGGAAAGTTCCTGCCGTAGCACGCGTCCGCCGGATGTCTCATGGCGTCGCGTAACACCTCGTTCGGGTGCTCAAATTCGGCCTGTGATGCGGAAGTCGCGGCTTCTTGGCGCTGCCTACGATGGGCCGATGACCGACCCGGCACCCGACCGCGCCCCCACGGACCCGCTGCGCGACGCCGTCGCCGTCATGGACCGCCTGTACTCCCCGGGCGGGTGCCCGTGGGACCGCGAGCAGACGCACGTCTCCCTCGTGCACTACCTGCTGGAGGAGGCGCACGAGCTCGCCGAGGCCATCGAGACCGACGACCGCGCGGGGATGCGCGAGGAGCTGGGCGACCTGCTGCTCCAGGTGCTGTTCCACGCGCGCATCGCGAGCGAGGAGCCGGACCCGTTCACCGTCGACGACGTCGCCGCGGACCTCGTCGCGAAGCTCGTGCGCCGCCACCCGCACGTGTTCGCCGGCGCGGACGCCACGGACCTGCACGGCCAGTGGGACGCGATCAAGAAGGCGGAGAAGCGGCGCGAGTCCGTCCTCGACGGCATCTCGCACACGCAGGGTGCGCTCGCCCGGGCGCAGAAGGTGCTGTCGCGGACCCGGCGCGGCGGCCTCGGCGACGTCGTGACCGCGGCGCTCGCCGCGCCGTCGGGCACGGGGCCGGACGTCCCGGGACCGGACCCCGCGGGGGAGCCGGGCCCGACGACGCCCGAGCGGCTCGGGCGCGACCTCCTCGTCCTCGTGGCGCGCGCCGAGGCGGACGGCCTCGACGCCGAGGCCGCGCTGCGGGCGGAGCTGCGCCGCGTCGAGGCCCGGGTCGTGGCCGCCGAGGACGAGGCCCGTCGCGCGTGACGTCCGGGCGGGACGTCCGTCCCCCGGGGCACGGGCCGAGGTCACCCCGGGGCGACCGAGGGGCGGACCGTGCGGCGCGGCTCACATCCGGGCACTAGGGTGGTGGCGTAAACCCCACCACCGTCGCGGGCGCACGCGGTGCCCCGGGTTTCCGTGCCCGGGGCAGGCTGCGGAGAGCGCCTGCGAGCCCCCTGCCTGAAGGAGCACCTGTGGCCAGCATCGAAGCCGTTGGAGCGCGCGAGATCCTCGACTCCCGCGGGAACCCGACCGTCGAGGTCGAGGTCGTCCTGGACGACGGCACCTTCGCCCGCGCCGGCGTGCCCTCGGGCGCGTCGACCGGTGCGTTCGAGGCCGTCGAGCGCCGCGACGGCGACACGTCCCGCTACCTGGGCAAGGGCGTCGAGGGCGCGGTCAACGCCGTCATCGACGACATCGCCCCCGAGCTCATCGGCTTCGAGGCCGAGGACCAGCGCCTCATCGACGCCGCCCTCATCGACCTCGACGGCACGCCCAACAAGGGCAAGCTCGGCGCGAACGCGATCCTCGGCGTCTCGCTCGCCGTCGCGAAGGCCGCCGCGAAGAGCGCCGGCCTCGACCTCTACCGCTACGTCGGCGGCCCGAACGCGCACGTCCTGCCCGTGCCGATGATGAACATCCTCAACGGCGGGTCCCACGCGGACTCGAACGTCGACATCCAGGAGTTCATGGTCGCCCCGATCGGCGCGTCGTCGTTCCGCGAGGCGCTGCGCTCCGGCGCGGAGGTCTACCACGCGCTGAAGTCGGTCCTCAAGGAGAAGGGCCTGGCGACGGGCCTCGGCGACGAGGGCGGCTTCGCGCCGAACCTCGCCAACAACCGCGAGGCGCTCGACCTCATCCTCGTCGCGATCGAGAAGGCGGGCTTCACGCCCGGCACCGACGTGACGCTCGCGCTCGACGTCGCCGCCACCGAGTTCTTCAAGGACGGGGCGTACCAGTTCGAGGGCGGCGAGAAGACGCCGGCCGAGATGATCGCGTACTACGAGCAGCTCGTGCGCGACTACCCGCTGGTCTCCATCGAGGACCCGCTGTCCGAGGACGAGTGGGACTCGTGGTCGCAGCTCGTCTCCGAGGTGGGCGACAAGGTCCAGATCGTCGGCGACGACCTGTTCGTCACCAACCCGGAGCGCCTCGCCAAGGGCATCGAGCTCAAGGCGGCGAACTCGCTCCTCGTCAAGCTCAACCAGATCGGCACGCTCACCGAGACGCTCGACGCCGTCGAGCTCGCGCAGCGCAACGGCTTCACCGCCATGACGTCGCACCGTTCGGGCGAGACCGAGGACACGACGATCGCCGACCTGTCGGTCGCGACGAACTCGGGCCAGATCAAGACCGGTGCGCCCGCCCGCGGCGAGCGCATCAACAAGTACAACCAGCTCCTGCGCATCGAGGAGGCGCTGGACGACGCCGCGCGTTACGCCGGCCGCTCCGCGTTCCCGCGCTGGACCGCGTGACGGCGACAGCCTGACGCGGCGGGCACGACCCGCACCGCACGCCGAGGCCCGGCGGACCGACACGGTCCGCCGGGCCTCGGCGCGTCCGGGGCGCCCGAGTGAGGGGTGACGTTCGTCCCGCCCCGTGTGTGCTGCCCGGCCCGGGAGCGGGTCGACGGCACAATCGGGGCATGCCGTCCTCGCGCCGCCCACCGCGCCCCGGTGCGTCCGCACGCCCGGGCGCAGGGTCGCGCGCAGGGTCGTCCCCGACGTCGTCCGGGTCGCGGCGGGTGAGCCAGGGCGCCTCGAAGAGCACCTCGAAGAGCGCCTCGAAGAGCACCCCCACGAGTGCGCCGAAGGGCACGTCGGCCTCGAAGGGCGCGACCTCGAAGAGCGGGTCGACGAGCAGCGGGTCGACGAGCGCGGCCTCCGCGCGCCGCCCCGCGGCACGCCGGACGACGCCGCGCCGACCGCAGGGCCCCGGCCCGGAGGACCGGCGCCGGAGCCGGTACGGGTTCCTGCTGCCGGAGGTCGTGACGGTCCGGACGCTCGTGGTGTCGGTCGTCGTGCTGCTCGCCGTGGTGCTCCTGCTGCCGACGGTGCGGGCGTACGTGAGCCAGACGAACGAGCTGCGGGCGCTGCGGGTCGAGCTGGCCGACGCGCAGGCGGAGCACGACGGTCTCGAGTCCGAGCTGGAGCGCTGGGAGGACCGCGCGTTCGTCGAGCGGGAGGCGCGCGAGCGGTTGAACTTCGTCATGCCGGGGGAGCGGGCGTGGCGGGTCCTCGACCCCGAGTCGGTGGTCGACGACATCGACCCGCGCACGGGGCAGGAGATCACCGACGGCCCGGTCGAGGGACCCGGCGACGGGACGCCCTGGTACGAGGCGATGTGGGAGTCCGTGGAGGTGGCGGGCCGTCAGCCGGTGACGGGCGGTGCGGCGGCCGGGAGCGGGGACAATGGGTGAGGCGTCCGCGGACGCCCGGCCCGCCCCCGACCTTCCCGAGGACCACCCGTGACCGACGCACGACTCGCCATCCCCGCCGACGACCCCGCCGCCGCGGTGACGTCGCACGACCTCGAGGTGCTGGCGGAACAGCTCGGCAGGACCCCGCGCGGCGTCGTCGGCATCGCGGCGCGCTGCGCGTGCGGGCGGCCGCTCGTGGTGCGGACGGCTCCGCGGCTGGAGAACGGCACGCCGTTCCCCACGACGTTCTACCTCACGAGCCCCGGCGCGGTCGCGGCGGCGTCGACGCTCGAGGCGAACGGCGTGATGAAGGAGATGTCGGAGCGGCTCGTGCAGGACGAGGAGCTGGCGGCCGCGTACCGGCGCGCCCACGAGCACTACCTCGCGCAGCGTGCGGCGCTCGGTCACGTGGAGGAGATCGACGGGATCTCCGCGGGCGGCATGCCCACGCGGGTCAAGTGCCTGCACGTGCTCGTCGGTCACGCGCTGGCCGCGGGCCCGGGGGTGAACCCGCTGGGCGACGAGGCCCTCGCCCTCGTGCGCGACGTGTGGCGCCCCGACCGCTGCTCCTGCTGACGCCGCGGGAGGCGGTCACACGCCCTGGGCGAGACGTTCCGGGAGGACGACGGGGCCCGCTTCGGCCGGGCGCGGGAGGTCCTCCGGGTGGAACCGCACGGCGAGCAGCGCGACGTCGTCCTCCGCGCCCGCGGCGAGCTCGGCGATGAGCCGGTCGCACAGCGCGTCGAGGGGCAGGTGCGCGTGCTCCTCCGTGGTGCGCCGCAGCCGCTCCAGACCCACGAGCAGCGACTCGCCGCGTCGCTCGACGAGGCCGTCCGTGTAGAGCAGCACGGTCGAACCCGGGGGCAGCGGGTGCTCGTGATCCTGTCGGGGGGCGTCGGCGCGCAGGCCGAGCGGGAGGTCCGCCGGACGACGCAACGTCTCGACGCGTCCGTCCGCGTGCAGGACCAGCGGCGGCGGGTGCCCGGCGCTCGACCAGCGCAGGCGCCGCAGCCCGAGCTCTGCGTCCGCGCCGGTCTGCTCCACCTTCGCGAGGATGCACGTGCTCACCGTGCGGATCGCGAGGTCGTGCACGGCACGGTCCAGGGCCCCGAGGATCCCGGCGGGCGACTGCGCGACGGCGTGCGCGCCGCCACGCAGCACGTTGCGCACCTGGGCCATCGACACGGCCGCGTGCAGGTCGTGCCCCGAGACGTCGCCGATGACGAGGCACGTCGTGCCGTCGCCCACGAGGAACGCGTCGTACCAGTCGCCGCCGATCTGGGCGCCGGTGGCGGCAGCGGGCGCGTAGCGCGCGACGAGGTGCAGGTGGTCCGGTTCGGGCAGTGCCGTGAGGAGGCTGCGTTGCAGCTCCTCGGCGAGCCCTCGCTGAGCGGCGTGCAGGTGCGCGTTGTCGAGCGCGAGACCGACCTGCGCCATGACGTCGCGCAGGAGCGTGAGCTCGGCCGTCGAGAACTCGCCCCGCCCGGCACCCCGCCCGAGGGTGACGAGGCCGCGGAGGCGGCCGCGCCCCCGGAGCGGGACGACGGCCAGGGCGTGCGGCTCGAGCCGGACGAGCAGGTCCTGCGCGGGTCCGGGGCGGACGAGGTCGCCCGGCCGTGGCAGTCCCGTGTACTGGACGTGCGCCGCACCGGCGACCGCCGTCGCGACGAGCGAGCGGCGGCTGAGCGCCGGGACGCGGATCGCGGCGTAGGCGTCGAGGAGGGGCTGGCGCTCGGGGTCGGCGTGCAGCGCGGCCACGTCGTGCAGTCGCTCCTGCCAGTCGGCCGGTCCCTCGTCGAGCGTGCTCGCGATCGCGAAGTCGGCGACCGCCGGGACGAGGTGCGGCAGGACGGCCCGGAGCGCGGCGACGGGGTCGAGGATCTCCGCGAGCGCGGCCGCGACGGCGGCCAGCAGGTCGGACCGAGCCCGTGCCTGCTCGGCGAGCTCGAGCGCGTGGCGACGCTCCGTGACGACCGTGAAGTAGACGGCGACCCCGCCGCGCTCCGGCACCGCCCGGACCTCGTACCAGTCCTCCAGGGGCGCGGGGTAGTACGCGTCGAAGACCACGGGCCGACCCGTGCGCGCGACGCTGCGGTAGGCGTCCTCGAAGACGGTGCCGACCGACGCGGGGAAGAGGTCCCAGATGCTGCCGCCGACGAGGCGCTCGCGCGGCGAAGCGAGGATGCGCTCGGCCTCGCCGTTGACGTAGCCGAACCGCCACTGCGGGTCGAGCCAGAAGTACCCGACCGTCATCTCCTCCAGGATGCGCTCGACGCGTTCGTCCCCCGCGCGCAGCGCCGTGACGTCCGTGGTGACGCCGACGACCTCCGACGCCGCGCCGTCGGGCCCGGGGAGCGCACGGCCGCGGGCGGTGAGCCAGCGTGTCGTGCCGTCGGGCCGCTGCACGCGGAAGTCCGCCTCGTAGATGCCGCACGTCGCGATGGCGTGGTCGAGGGAGTCGTTCACGGCGGGAAGGTCGTCGGGGTGGACCCGGGCGTTGAAGGCCTCGATCGTTCCGCCGAACGAGGTCGCGTCGTAGCCGAACACCTCGAGCAGCGGCGCGTCCCAGCTCAGCTCGCCCGTCCGCAGGTCCCATCGGAACGTGCCGAGGCCGGCGGCCTGCGCCGCGGCCTCGAGGAGCGTCGCGCGCTCGCGCCGCGCGTCTGACATGCGGGTGGTCTCCTCACGGGTCGGGCGGGTCGGGCACATCCTGCCGTGCGCCCCACCTGCTCGCGCCCCGGGAGGGACAGCGTACGGGGTGCGCGCGGTCCGCGGAGAGGGTGGCAGGCTTGGGCGCATGACTTCTGGCTCCACCTCCGCCCCCGCCGCGCAGCCCGGCCCCGCGGCCGCGTCCTTCGTCCCCCCGACGCCCGCCGGGGCGACACGCGTCGCCGCGATCGACTGCGGCACCAACTCCATCCGTCTGCTGGTCGCGGACGTCGACCCGGTCGCGGGCACGCTGGTCGACCTCGACCGTCGGATGGAGGTCGTGCGGCTCGGGCAGGGGGTGGACCGGACGGGCCGGCTCGCGCCGGAGGCCCTGGAGCGCACGCTCGACGCCGCGCGGCGGTACGCGGTCGTCGTCGAGTCCCTCGGGGCGACGCGCACGCGGTTCGTCGCGACGTCCGCCACGCGTGACGCGGAGAACCGCGACGAGTTCGTCCAGGGCGTCCTCGACGCGCTCGGTGTCGAGCCCGAGGTGGTCTCGGGGGAGGAGGAGGCCGCGCTGTCGTTCCGTGGTGCGACCTCGACGGTCGCGGCGGTGCGCCCGGGCCCGTACGTGGTGGTGGACCTCGGGGGCGGTTCGACGGAGCTCGTGCTCGGCACGGCGACGCCGGACGCGGCGTTCTCGATGGACGTCGGCTGCGTGCGGCTCACGGAGCGGCACCTGCGCAGCGACCCGCCCACGGCGCAGGAGGTGGCCGCGGCGCGTGCCGACGTGCGGGCCGCGCTGGACGACGCCGCACGGACCGTCCCGCTCGGCCGGGCCGCGACGCTCGTCGGCCTCGCGGGGTCCGTGACCACGGTGACCGCCCACGCGCTCGGGCTCGCGGCGTACGACCGGGACCGGATCAACGGGGCCGTGCTCACGGTCGACGAGGTCCTCGCGGCGTGCGACGACCTGCTGCGCCGCTCGCGCGCCGAGCGTGCCGCGCTGGGCTTCATGCACCCGGGCCGGGTCGACGTCATCGGCGCGGGCGCGCTCGTGTGGTCCGAGGTCGTGACGCGGGTGCGCGACGACGTCGCGGCCGCGGGTGGTGAGCTCACCGACGTCGTGACGAGCGAGCACGACATCCTCGACGGCATCGCCTGGTCGATCGCCTGACGTCCCGCGTGACCCTGCCGAACCCCGGGTTGCTCGTCACGGTCCGCTCCGCGTGACGAGCAACCCGGGGTTCGGCGTGCGACACGTCGCGATCACCCCGCACACTACCGCGCATCGCGCGGTAGTGTGCGTCGCGGAGGGTCTGCGCAGGGCAGGCCGCGCAGCCCGACGGAGGGGTCGGATGGACACCACACAGCTGCTCAAAGGGGTGCTCGACGCCGCCGTCCTCGCGGCCGTCGCGGACGAGGACGGGTACGGCTACGACGTCGTGCGACGCCTGCGCGCCGCAGGCCTCGAGGACGTGGGCGACGCGTCGGTGTACGGGACGCTGCGGCGCCTGTACGCGCACGGCGCGCTGACCACGTACGTCGTGCCGTCCGACGCCGGCCCGCACCGCAAGTACTACGGGATCAACCCGCAGGGCCGGGCGATGCTCGACCTGCACCGCAAGGAGTGGCAGACGTTCGCGGGCACCGTCTCCGCGCTGCTGCGCACCGGAGAGGTGGCCGCCTGATGAGCACGACGACGCCCGCCGGCCCGCCCGCCGGCCTCGCCTTCTACGCGCACGTGCGCGCCTACGCGGACGAGGTCCGTGCGCACCTGGCCGATCTGCGGCCGGACCAGGTCACCGAGCTCGCGGACGGGTTGGAGGCGGACCTCGCGGAGGCCGTCGTGGACGCGCCCGGGGCGCTCCCGCGCGGGCCCGTCCGCGCCGACGCCGACGCCGTGCCCGACCTCGACCTCGCGGCCCTGTTCGGGCCGCCCGCCGCGTACGCCCACGAGCTGCGCGTCGCCGCGGGTCTCGGCCCGCGGTCCGCCGACGTGCCGCAGGCCCGCCGCGGGGTGCGCACCCGCGTGGCGGACCGTGCCCGGTCGTCTCGCGCCCGGTGGGCCGCGAGGCTGGAGCCGCTGAGGTCGACCTCGCAGTGGGCCGCCGTGCGCGAGTTCGCGCGGGCCCTCACCCCCGTCTGGTGGGTCGTGCGGGGCTGGGTCGCGGCCTCCGTCGTCCTGTGGGTGTTCGGCGGGTACGCCTTCGCGGAGCTGCCCCCGGACCTCTCGGCACGGGTGCTCCTGCTCGCGGCGGTCGTCGTCAGCGTCCAGTGGGGCCGGGGCCGCTGGCTCCCGCAGGCGTGGATGCCGCGCGTCGTGCGGTGGGGGTCCGTGGGCGTGGCCGTGATCACCGTCCCCCTCGTGCTGACGACCGTGCTCAGGACGTCGGGCGCCCTCCCGTACGACCAGGGCTACCAGCACGGGTTCGACGCCGCGGTGGCCTCGGGCCAGCCGGTCTCCCACGACGGGTCCTGGGCGGGCGACGTCGGCTCCGAGGGCGTGTGGGTGGACGGGATGCAGGTGTCGAACCTCTTCGTGTACGACGCCGCGGGGAACCCCGTGCGGGATGTGCAGGTCTTCGACGACCGCGGGCGCCCGGTGCGCACGGTGAGCGTCGACGGGGCGTACCAGCCCTGGAGCGTCCCGGAGGTCGAGGGCGCGTGGTACTTCCAGCCCGCGCTCGCGAGCGACGGGCGCGAGCGGTGGAACGTGTACCCGCTGCGCGCCGTCGCCGAGGAGGACGCCGACCACGCGACCGACGACGGCCGGCCCGTGCCCGTGACCGGGTCGTCGGCCACGACCATGCCGTGGCCGTTCCTCCAGGCCCCGACGGTGATCCCGGCGACCCCGGGCGGAGCCGAGGGCGATCCGGCGACGGAGGGCCCCGCTGCGGACGACCCGGCCGCCGACGACGCCACGACGGCCGACCCGGGGACGGACGAGCACCCGGCGACCCGGGCGCCGGGGGAGCAGGCGCCGGCGGGCACGGTCCGCCCGCCTGCGCCGACCCCTTCGCCCGTGGTCGAGGCGGGGAGCTGAGCGGTCGGGGCCGCACGTCGTCGGGCACGGCGCGCGGCCCCGGCGGCCTGTCCGTTCCGCGCGGGATGCGAGGTGGCCGGTGCCCGGGCGTGCGCGGCGTCACGCCCGCCTGACGGACGGGACGGCTCGCGAGGACCGGGAGCAGTAATACTCTTGAACCATGCCTCAGAATGACCTGACCTCGGTCAGCCGTGCCCAGCAGGCCTCTGCCGCCCCGGTCGCGGCCACGCCGCGGCCCCGCAAGGTGCCGCGCGTCGTCGTGCTCGGCGGCGGCTCCGTGGGCCTGTACGCCGCGCGTCGCCTGCGCAAGAAGCTCGGTCGCCGCGAGGCGGCGATCGTCGTCGTCGACCCCCGCCCGTACATGACGTACGCGCCCTTCCTCCCCGAGGCGGCGGCCGGGTCCATCGACGGCCGCGACGTCGTCGCACCGCACCGCCGCGCCCTCAAGGGCGTCGACGTGCTGCAGGGCAAGGTCGTCGGGATCGACCACGGCAACCGGTCGGTGACGATCCACCCGGAGGAGGGCGACGACTACTCGGTCACGTACGACCACCTCATCGTGGGCCTCGGCTCCGTCTCCCGCACGCTCCCCATCCCGGGGCTGGCGGAGACGGCGATCGGCTTCAAGAACGTGGAGGAGGCCATCGCGGTCCGCAACCACGTCCTCAACCGCATGGACGTCGCGTCGTCCACGTGGGACGAGGAGCTGCGCCGCCGGATGCTCACGTTCACGTTCGTGGGCGGCGGGTTCGCCGGCGTCGAGGCGATCGCCGAGATCGAGGACATGGCCCGCTACGCGACGCGCAACTACGCGACGATCGAGGAGCGCGACCTGCGCTTCGTGATGATCGAGGGCGCCGGCCGCATCCTGCCGGAGCTCAGCGAGCCCATGGCCGGCTACGCGCTCGAGGAGCTGAAGAAGCGCGGCATCGAGTTCCACCTCAACACGTTCCTTTCCTCGTGCGTGGACGGTCACGTGGTGACGTCCACCGGGGTGGAGTTCGACTCGGACACCGTCGTGTGGACCGCGGGCGTCAAGGCCAACCCGGTGCTCAAGGAGTCGTCCGACCTCCCCGTCGACAAGATGGGCCGCGTCACCGTCCTGCCGACGCTGCAGGTGGCGGACGCCGACGGGAACGTCGTGCCGAACGCGTGGGCCGCGGGCGACTGCGCCGCGGTGCCCGACGTGCTCAACCCGGGCAAGTTCTGCCCGCCGAACGCGCAGCACGCGATCCGCGAGGCGACGCGCCTGGCCGACAACCTCGCGCTCGAGCTGCACAGCGAGGCCCCGGTCGAGTACCGGCACAAGAACGTCGGCACGGTGGCCTCCCTCGGCCTGTACAAGGGCGTCGCCGAGCTGTTCGGCGTGTTCAAGCTGCGCGGGGTGCCCGCGTGGCTCATGCACCGCAGCTACCACGTGCTCGCCATGCCGACGGGCAACCGCAAGCTGCGCATCTTCGTCGGCTGGATCGGCCAGTTCCTCATGGGCCGCGAGCTCGTGTCGCTCGGCTCGCTCCACGACCCGCGCGCCGAGTTCCGCCAGGCGTCCGTGCTGCCGAAGAAGGACGGCGAGCCGGTGAAGCAGACCGCGCAGGGCTCGGCTGCCGCGGCCGAGTCCGGCGGGAGCGACGCACCGGTCGACGCCGACGACAGGACGCCGGCCTCCCAGGCCTCCTGACCCGGGGCGGTCGGACCGCCCGTGCCCGACGACGAGGGGCGAGCCGCGCACGCGGCTCGCCCCTCGCCGCGTCCCGGCCCGGCGGCGCGGTAGATTCGGCCCGCGCCCCCATGGCCCAACTGGCAGAGGCGGCCGGCTTAAACCCGGCATGTTCCGGGTTCGAGTCCCGGTGGGGGCACGAGACCGGTCAGGACAGGCCCGTCGGTCCCTCGGGCTCGGCAGGCGGGGCCGCCTCCTGACCGAGCACGACGAGGTTCCCGTCGGGGTCGCGCACGCGCGCGACGCGCTCTCCCCACGGCTGGTCGGCCGGCGGCTCGACCACCTCGACGCCCGCCGCCGCGAGGTGCTCGACGGCGCGGTCGCAGTCGTCCACGTACACCCACAGGGTCGTGGTGCCCCGCGTGGCAGGCAGGTGCGCCGCGGTCGTCGAGCCGTCGTCCAGCCCGATCCCCAGCGGCGAGCCGCCCACGTGCACGCTGACGTACACCGGCGGGCCGTCGTCCGGGAAGGCGTACTCGACCGTGCCGCGCAGCAGGTCGCGGTAGAACCCGAGCGACCGCTCGACGTCGGTCACGGTGAGGATCGGGAACAGGCTGCGGAACATCGGGGACCCTCCTGCGGGGCGCGCGGGCGACGCTCTTATCGTGCGCCCGGGCCCGGTGACGCGCGCGGCGGACGGGACGCCGTCGGGCACCGTCGGGGCTGCTAGGGTCGCTACGAACCACGCGGGGTGTCCCGCCCGGACGACGTGCCGGGCCGAGGGACTGAGACGAGCGGTAGGCCGCCCGGACCCGTCGAACCTGATCTCGCTAGCACGAGCGGAGGAACGTGGGCATGACGACGCCTGCTGCCATCACCCTGAACGACGTCACCCTGAACGACGTCACCCTGGACGACCCGACGACGCTGGTCGCGGCCGACGAGACCGGCTTCACGGCCGGGCTGGGACGCCGGTACGCGCACCTGTTCACCGAGTTCTACGACCACCCGTTCCTCGCGGGGCTGCGCGACGGGTCCGTCGCGCCGGCGTCGGTGCGGCACTACGTGGGCCAGGACCACCAGTACCTCACCGCCTACCTGCGGTGCTACGGGCTGGGCATGACGATGGCGCCCGACCGCGAGTGGGCCGGCTGGTTCCACGCCAAGGCGGGCTTCCTGCTGGACGACGAGTCGCACGCGCACCACGCGATGTGCGACTTCCTCGGCGTGTCGTACGAGGAGGCGCAGACGACGCACCTCGCGCCGAGCGCGCAGGCGTACGTCGACCACATGCTCGCCGCCGGGCGCGACACCCTCGGGGTGCTGCTCGCGGCCCTGCTCCCGTGCCCGTGGACGTACATCTGGTCCGCGCGCCGCTTCTGGCTCGTGGAGCGTGCGACCACGCCCGGCGCCCTCGACGCCGACCACCCGCTCGCGGGGTGGTGGGAGTTCTACGCCGCCGAGCGCACGGAGGACGTGCTGGCCGACCTGCGTTCCCGCCTGGACGCGCTCGCCGCGGACGCCGGGCAGGCGGAGCGCGCGCGCATGGAGCGGGCGTTCGAGGCGAGCTGCCGGCACGAGATCCGGTTCTGGCAGATGGCGCACACCGTCGAGACCTGGTGACGCTTACGCCCGCAGCAGATCCGCGCCCCGGCCCGGTGCGCCGGGCCGGGGAGCGGGTAGCGTGACGGGCATGGACAGGTGGGGGGTGCCGACGACGACCGGCCGCGACGAGCCTCTGCTGCGGCACGTGCTGGGCGGGATCCTGCGGCGGCATCGTCTGGCGCAGGGCCGCACGCTCGTGGACGTGTCCGCGGCCGCGCGCGTCTCGACGGCCTACCTGTCGGAGGTCGAGCGGGGCCGCAAGGAGGCGTCGTCGGAGGTGCTCGCCGCGGTGTGCGCGGCGCTCGGCATCCGGCTGGTCGACCTCGTCGCCCGGGTGGGGGAGGAGCTGCGCCCGGCCGCCCCGGTCCTCGACCTCACGGCGGCGGCGTCGCGCGCGGCGAGCGCACGGCACGCCGTGGCGGTCCCGCGGCGACCGGCGGGTCGTCGCCCGGCGGGCGCGCCCCGCGGTGCCGCGCGAGCCCTCGCGGCCTGACGCACCACGGGCCGTGTCGTTCCCCCCGGGAGCGTGACGCGCGGGGCTACGTTCGACCCATGAGCCAGCCGCCCGTCCTCCAGGACCTCGTCGACGACGCCGTGTTCCTGTCCCACGAGCACCAGCTCCATCTCGCCGAACGGCACGGCGACGACGCCTGGCACGCCGACATGGCGGCCGGGCGGCTGACCTTCACCGACCCCGCCGGGACCGCCACGACTTACCGGCTGCAGTTCCTCGGCACCGGGGCGCCCGGCCCGGGCACGTGGATGTGGGCGTGGAACAACGTCAACGATTTCCCGGACGACGTGGTGGAGACCGCCGTCGCGCTGCGCGACGCGGGACTCGCCGAGGCGACGACGGCGGAGATCACCCTCTCCGAGGATCTCGGCCTGCGCCTCGCTCTCGCCGCGAAGGCCACGGTCGGGCTGCGCGCCCACTACGACGCCCCGGTGGGCGGCGGGACACGCGCGTGGCTCCTGCTGGACGACCCCGACCTCGCGCTCCCGGCGCCGAGCGTGCCGCGCACGGTGCGAGTGCTCAGCGAGGGGCTGCTCACCACCGACGTCGCCGACCACCGTCGCGCCGTGCTCGCGTACGCGCGCGGGCGGGACGTCACCGCGGAGGACGACGGCGCCGCGGTGCGTCTCGTGCTCGACGACGGCACGGTCGTCGTGACGTTCGACGACCGGGGGCGGATCGCCGGGATCGCGGCCGCCGCCCCGTCCCCGGCGGAACCGGGGTCGGAGCCGGAGCCGGAGCCGGAGCCCGAGCCGGCACCCCGGCCGGGACCGGCTGCGGAGAGCGATGCACCGGAGCCGGACGCGGCGTCACCGCGCCGGCGGTGGTTCCGCCGGCGCGGCTGACGTCAGCCCCAGGTGATGCGCTGGGAGTCCCCGAAGGCGCTCGTGCGGATCCACACCTGCGCGCCCGGCTGCCCGTAGTGGCACCACATCGCCTTGCGCGGGAAGTTCCCGTTGCCGTCGGTACGCAGCGGCGTACCGTCCCGGGCGACCGAGTAGGTGCGGGTCCCCTCGAACATGTGGTCGCCGTTGTGGCTCGTCCAGCACGACGCCGAGAAGGACGTGTTCGGCGCGGCACCGGTGATCGACAGGTCGACGATCGCGCAGGACGAGTGGGTGCACGTCGCGGACTGGTTGTTCGACCCCTTGTACGTCCGCAGCACGGGCTCGGGCTTCTTGTCCGACGTGGCCTCGCGGCACGTCTCCTTCGCGTCGCCCTCGGTGGGGACGACGCGGACGCAGATCCGCCGCGTCTGCTCGTGGCCCACGCTCAGCGTGCCGGAGCCGTTCTTGCTCGTCGAGCTCACCGCGCCCGTCACGCGGACGTCGTAGGGGCGGCCGTTGCCCGAGGTCGACCAGCTGTACGTGATCGCCTGGTCGCCCCCCTTCATGGTGACGTCCGGTGCGGGGATCGGGCCGTACGGCGTCGCCGTCGCGCTCGACGCCGGGCCGGGCTCGCTCGCCCCGTCGACGCCCGCGACGGCGCGGACCCGGATCGTGGCCTGCTGGCCGTTCGTCAGGCCGCCCACGCGCCGGTTGCCGCCGAGCGCGGTCCAGCCGCCGCCCACGTTGTACTGGTAGGTGATCTCGCTCGCCCTCACGCCGTTGCCGGTGGCGTCCCCGAAGCTGAGCTCCACCTGACCGTTGGCTCCCGTGGCGCGCGCGGACAGGCCCGACACGGCCGAGGGCGTCGCGAAGGCCCGGACCGCGTTGGACGCCGGGGAGAACTCGGCCTCCCCGAGCTTGTCAGTCGCCTTGTTGTGCGCCCGCACCCGGAACGCGTACCCGGTCGTGTCGGCGGTCACGCCGACGGTGGCGGACGTGGCGCCGCCGTCGACCGTCTGCGTGCGCACGCTCGACCCGCCGCGCAGCACCTCGAGGGTGTACCGGGTGATCGGCGCGCCGTTGCTGTCGGGCGCCGCCCACGTGACCTCCATCTGGGAGGTGTCGCCGATCGACGTGCGCCGCGCCGTCGGGGCCGTCGGGGCCGCCGGCTTGCCCGCCGGGGTCTCCGCCGCGGACGCCTCGCCCCAGTCCGACGGGTCCGGCGCCCTGTTCTCCGCCTGGACCTGCACGGTGTACGCCTGCCCGTTGGTCAGTCCCTCCCACGTGGTGGTGGTGCTGGTCAGGCACGTCTTGTCGGTCGCGCCGTTCGGGGGAGCGGGGGAGATGCGCAGGTTGACGCACTCGATCGCGGAGCGGTCGGTGTAGGTCGCGTTGGTCCAGGTGACGGTGAGGGACTGGTCGCCGAACTCGAGGGTGGGTGCGGCGGGCGGGTCGGGCTTCTCGTCGGGTCGTGCGATCTCCGACGGCGGGGACGCGGGGCCGTCGCCGACGTCGTTGGTCGCGAACACGGTGAAGGTGTACTCGACGTCGTTGGTCAGTCCGTCGAGGGTGCAGGTGGTGGTGCCGCAGGCCTTCTCGTAGCCGTTCTGGGAGCGCACGGTGTAGCCGGTGATCTCGGCGCCGTTGTTGTTCGGCGGGTCCCAGGTGAGGACGACGGTCTCGGAGCGGACCTCGACGACCTGCGGGGTGGTGGGTGCCTCGGGCTTGCCGAGCACGGTGAGGTGGACGCGTCCCTCGACCTCGCGGTCGGGGTCCTTCGTCGCGTCCTGGACGCGGTAGCGCACCACCATGACACCGACGAAGTCGTCGCGCGGGGTGACGGCGACGGAGTCGCCCGTGACGGCGGCCCCGCCCTGACCGGTCTCGACCACCGCGCTGAGCACCGTCAGCCCGGTCTCCGGGAACGGGTCGGAGTCGTTCGCGAGGACCGGGACGACCGTCTCCTTGCCCTGGTGGGCGTCGTCGACGGCGTCGTCGTTCGCGCGTGCCAGCGGCCGGGTCGAGGCGACGACGGTGAGCGTCGCCTCGGTCGTCACGGGCGGCGTGTTGTCGTCGGACACCGTCACCGGGACCTGCACGACGGTGCCCTTCGGGACGTCGGGCGACGCCTGGGCGCGCAGCGTGCCGCCCTCGACGGACGTCGTGACGCCCTGCGCGGCATCGCCGGCCGTGAAGGTCAGCGGGTCGCCGTCGGGGTCGGTGGCGAAGCGTGCGAGGTCGACCGACGCCTCCTCGCCCGCCGCCACGTCGAGCGTCGCGGTGCGCAGCTCGGGCGGAAGGTTCTCCGGGGGGAGCACGGTGACGGGGATGGTAAGGAGCGCGGTGTTCCCGTCGGGGTCGTCCGGGCCGGAGCCGTCGGTCACCTCGAACGAGACGGAGGCGGGGCCGTGGTAGTCGGCGGACGGCGTGTAGGTGACCGTCGTGACGGACGTGACCTCGCGCGAGCCCTCGGTGGCCTTGACCGACTCCTGCGTGGTGATGCGCGGGGTGCGGCCCTCGACGACGAGCACGTGGTCCTTGATGTCGATGTCGAGGGTGTCCCCGGCCACGACCTCGAGGGACGTCCCGGGGCGCAGGGTCGGGGCCTGGTCGGTGAGACCGGGGACCTTGACGAACGCCTTCGCGGTGAGGCCGTCCATGTCCGTCGCGGTGTAAGTGACGACCTGCCGCTGCTCGGTGAGCGTGACGACGAGGTCGCCACCCTCGGTCACCGTGGCGGTCGGCGCGTCGCTCGTCACGGTGAGCTCGCTCGCGGCGCCGTCGGGGTCGTCGTCGTTGTCGAGCACCGGGACGGTGACCTCGGTCGTGCCGAGGATGTCCTCGACCTGGACCGCGTCGTCACGCGCGACCGGCGGCAGCAGCGGGGCGTCGGCCGCGACCTGCACCGTGATCGCGCCCGTCGCCCGCGCACCGTAGGTGTCCTGGATGCCGTAGTAGAACGTGTACGACCCGTCGTCCGGCGGCGAGGTGATCACGACCCGGTCCCCCACGACCTGCGGGTCCATGCCCTGGCTCTCCTCGACCGCGGACGGCACGAGCGCGATCTGGTCCCCGTCCGGATCGGTGTCGTTGACCAGCGCCGCGACCGCGACCGTGCGACCCCCGCGCACCGTGACCTCGTCGTCGACCGCGACCGGCGCCTGGTTCGTCTCACCCGGACGCGAGATCCCCACCCGCACCGTGCCCGTCGCGGTCTCCCCGCGCGCGTCGAGCACCGCGTAGGTGAACGTGTCGAGCCCGGTGGCGGTCCGGGCGGCGGTGTACTCGAGGGAGCCGTCCACGACCCGGGCGGTGCCCTTGCCCGGTGCGGAGGCCACACCGGTCACCTGGACGGAGTCGCCGTCGGGGTCGATGCCGTCCAGCGGCACGTCCACCCGCACGCTGCCCCCGGACAGCACCCGGGCCTCCACGTCGCGCGGCACCGGCGGGGCGTTGTCCTGCCCGTCCCGGATCCGGATCGTGACCTGGGCCGAGTCCTCCTGCCCGTTGGTGTCCCGCACCCGGTAGATCGCGTATGCCGTGCCCGCCTGCGACCCGGCCCTGAACCGCACCGTGTCCTCGGACACGAACGCCTCACCCAGCTCGCCGTCCACACCCTGCTCCAGCTCGGGCTGCACGAACAGCTCCAACCCGTCCGGGTGCGTGTCGTTGCGCAGCACCGGGACCGTCACCACGTCCCCGGCGTGCACCGTCACCTCGTCGGGAGCGGCGTTCGGCGGTTGGAGCTTGGTCGGCGCGGGGACGGAGACCACCCGGACCTGCCCGACGGAGGTGGCCGTCCCGTTCGACACCGTGTACTCGACCGTCACCGGACCGTCCAGCGCACGCAGCTCGGTGATCCGCAGCATCTGGTGCGCCAGCACCGCGACCGACACCCCCGCGTCGTCCGGCACGCTCACCGACTGCACCACGAGCACCCCGCCCGCCGGGTCCGTGTCGTTCGCCAGCACGTCGACGAGGGTCGTGCCGCCCGCCGGGAGGAGCGCGGTGTCCGTCACGACGATCGGGGGACCGGTCGCGGCGTCGGCCGCGAGGACGTCGACCCGGACGAGGCCGGTCGTCAGGCCGGGCCCGTCCGTGACCTGGTACGTCAGGTCGTACGAGCCGGGCTCGTCGGCCGCGAACGCGAACGTCCCGGCGTCGGTGTTCGGGGTGACGAGGGCCTTCTCGTGCTCGGAGACCGAGGTCAGGCGCAGCTCGTCGCCGTTCGGGTCGGAGTCGTTGCGCAGCGGCTCGACCGTCGTGGTCTGGCCCGCCGGGACGACGACGTGGTCGTTCACCGCGATGGGGGGCTGCTCGCCCGCGACGACGTCCACGAGGAGCGTGCCCTCGGCGAGACCGCCCTGACCGTCGGCCACGGAGAGGGAGACGACCTTGCGGCCGGTCGAGGTGCCCCCGTCGCGGAACTCGACCGTCCCGTCGGGGCGCGAGCGCACGTCGTCGCCCGCGGCGGTCGCGTCGGCCGACGCGAGGAAGAGGTCGTCGCCGTCGGGGTCCTTGAAGAACGGGAGCACCTTGATCTCCGCGGTGCTGCCCTGAGCGACCTTGAGCACCGGGTCGCCCGTCTGCTCCGGCGCCTCGTTCTCGCCCCACGGCGACACGGTGAGGCTGACCGACGCCGTGGCCGTCCCGCCCCGCCCGTCGGAGACCTCGTACTCGAACCCGGCGGTGCCGTCGGCGTCCTGCGGGACCACGGCCTGCAGCGCGGCGCCGCCGAGGATGCGCTCGACCTGCACGCCCTCCGGCCCGTCTCCGCTGACGGTCGCGGTCATGACGTCCCCGTCCGGGTCGACGTCGTTCGCGAGCACCGGCAGGATCGTCGACCGCCCGGGCCGCACGCCGAGCATGTCGTCCTTCGGCTGCGGGGGCTTGTTCGGCTGGGACCGGTCCGCGATGAGCTGGTCCACCTGCTCGGGGTTGGTCAGCTCGGCGTCGGACTCCTCGCCCTCGGCCTCCTCCGGGAGCTGCACGTCCCAGTCGTCGACCTTCTGGTACTCGTCCGCGGCCATCCACACCGTGCCGGCCGCGAGGTCGTTGAGGACGACCACGTGCCGGTTCACGCGGTAGCCGAGGCGCGCCTGCGGGTCCAGCCCCTCCAGCGTCCTGTCGACGTCGCGGTCCGTGCCCGCGCAGTCGCGGATGACCTGGCCGGTGGACGACCACGCCCCGTAGGTGCAGTCGTCGAGCTGCACGGGCGCCGCGGGCACCCCCCGCGCCGTCCGGGTTGTCGCGTCGCCGCCGTCGAGCGGCTGGGCCACCAGGCCGGACGCGGTGGCCACCACGACGTGGTCCGACGCCGCGGACGGCTGCTGCAGGGCGGCGCCGTCGGCGGCGTCCAGCGGCACCGAGGTCCCGTCCGGCAGGACGAGGCGGCCGCCGGACCGGTCGAGGACCACGGGCTCGTCCCCGACCGCCGTCACCGCGACGTCGGCCCCGGGTGACACCGGCAGCGAGGACGTCGTGGGCTCTCCTGCCGGGGCCCCGCCGCGGTGCGTGCCGACCCTCCACAACGTGCCCGTCGACGGGGCGGCGACGAGCACCGTGCCGTCCCGGGAGACGGTCAGCGCGCCGCCGCCGTCGATCTCGGCGACCGGGTCCGTCTCCTCGGGGTCGAACGCGGTCGCGCCGTCGAACGGGACGACCCACAGCAGGCCCTCCTCGTCGTCGAGGATCGCCGTCGTGGCGCCGCCGGAGGCCACCTGGGCGCCGGCGGGCAGACGGACCTGTCCGTCAAGGGTGAGGTGGGCGACCTCGACCGGGGAGGCGGTACCCGTCCCGTCGTCGTCGAGCAGCACACGGCCCGCGTCCTGCTGGACGTCGAACGACGCGGACCCGGCGAGGAGGACCCCGTCGATGGCCTGGGACTCGGAGTTGAACCGGCCGAGCTGTCCGGTCGACGTCTTCGTCACCCACACGCCGGAGTCGTTGAGCTCCACGTCGGCCGTCGCCTCGCCGTCGTACCAGAGCGCGAGACCCACGACGGCGGTGGCGAACGCGGTCACGGTGCTCACCGACGCGACGGTGCGGCGGTTGTCGATCAGGCGCGACAGGAAGCCCACGGCTCTCCCCCGGGTCGGCGGCTCGGTCGGACGACGCCGTGCCCGCTGCCGTCTCACGGAGGGGAAGGAGCGCCCGGGAGAGCATAGCCGCCGGGGCCGCCGCGACCCGGGGGAGAAGTCCCCATCCGGGGGCGGCGGGGCACCGGGACGGTCAGCGCAGGAGGAGCGGGTGGTGCTGGGCCGCGTTGTCGCGCAGGCGCTCGTCGTGGTGGGCCGCGACGTCGGTCCGCCCCTGCGCGGCGGTGCGGCGGGCCGCCACCTCGCGGAGCACGCGGGCGCGCGTCGCGGCGCGGCGTCGTCCGAGCTCGGTGAGGCGCGCGCCCAGGAGGACGAGCGCGCGGTCGAGGCCGCGGAGCTCCGTGGTGCGGGGCAGGGTGGGGGAGTACGCGCTCATGAGGGGTTCTCCTTGCCGTCGATCAGGGGGAAGAGGTTGAAGTGGATCTGGGCCGGGCGGGCGCCCGGTGTCTGCTCCTGGTCGCGGAACCGGTCGAGCATCTCGGAGAACCGGTCCCACGCGGTCTGGATCTCGGCCATCTGCTCGTGGGTGAGCCACAGGCTGACCGTCTGGAGGCGGGTGACCTCGAGCCACTCGTGGCCCAGGGCGTGCGGGTCGTCGAGGACGGCGAGGATCTTGCGGGCGCGGGCGTTCTCGAACTCGCGGTTGACCATCGCGGTGGTGGTCGCCGCCGCGACGTCGTCGGCGTCCTCGGGGAGCTCGACCGTGAACCCGCCCGGTCGCCGTTCCCACCAGCGCTCGCGCGCCGTGCCGCGGCCGGGGACCTCCTGGACGAACCCGTGCCGGGCGAGCTGGCGCAGGTGGTAGCTCGTGGACCCGCTGGACTCGCCCACGAGCTCGGCGAGCCCGCTCGCGGTGAGCGCGCCGTGCGACGAGAGCAGGTCGAGGATCTGGATGCGCAGCGGGTGCGCCAGGGCCTTGATCTGCGCCGGTCCGAGGACGCGGTCCTCGGGCGAGGAGGGGGTGCCGGTGTCGCTCATGCGTCCACCGTACGAGTGCAAAGACATCTTTGCAAGGGTTTCTCTGCAAAAAGTTCTTTGCATCGCTCGACGGACGCTCCGCCGTGCGTGACCGCGCTGGTCGGGGCCATGATCGGCCCATGGTCCAGGTGCTCCACCGTGCACGCCGCTCCGCGGGCGAGGCGATCCTCGCGCGCGTCGCCGGGCCCGACGCCGCGGCGGTGCGAGCCCGTATCCACCACGCCCCGGGACCACGGTGGTTCGCCCCGGGCTCACCCGTGCAACGGGTGCACGGCGACGCGTCCATGTTCGTCGGCGGGCTGCGCGCCCTGCTGCTCCAGAGCCTCCACCCCCTCGCCATGGCGGGCGTCGCGGCGCACTCGGGCTACCGGGGCGACCCGTGGGGCCGGCTCCAGCGCACCTCGACCTTCATCGCGACGACGACCTTCGCGACCACCGCCGACGCGCAGGGCGCGGTCGACGCGGTCCGCGCCGTCCACGCGCGCGTGCGCGGGACGGCGGCAGACGGGCGGCCCTACGCCGCGAGCGACCCCGACCTCCTGCGCTGGGTCCACGTCGCGGAGACCGACAGCTTCCTCGTCGCGCATCAGCTCTACGGCGCCCGGCCGCTCGACGACGCCGGGTGCGACGAGTACGTGGCCCTCGCGGGCGACGTCGGGCAGCGCCTCGGGGTCCAGGACGTGCCGCGCACCCGTGCCGCCCTCGACGCGGCCCTCCGGGGGTACCGCCCGCAGCTCGCCGTCACGCCCGAGGCGCTCGACGCCGCGCGCTTCCTCCTCGTGGAGCCGCCGCTGCCGTGGCCCGTGCGGCCCGCCTACGCGGGCCTGGCGGCCGCCGCCCGGACGTCGCTGCCGGACTGGGCGCGCGACGGCCTGCCGCGCGTGCGGGGCGTGCCCGGGTGGGGTGCGCGCCCGGCCGGCCGTCTGGTCACCCGGGCGATCCGCTGGGCGCTCCCGCCGCCGTGAGCGTGCCAGGAAGGCCCGGCGTCAGCGCGCGTCCCGCCGCCGGAACGCGTCGAGGTCGGCGTTGAGCCGACCGAGGAGCTCCGCGAGGAGCGCCCGGTCGAGCCGGGACCAGTCCGCGAGCACGTCCGCGTACAGGTCCCCGCGCGCGGCGCGGTGGAGGGCGAGGACGTCGAGGCCGGGCTCCGTGGGCTCGACGAGCACCGCGCGACCGTCGTCCGGGTCGCGTGCCCGCAGGACGTGGCCCTCGCGCTCCAGGGCGACCACCTGCCGCGTGACCGTCGACGCGTCGAGGCCGAGGCGGTCGGCGAGCACGTGGACGTTCTGCGGCCCATGCGTCGCGAGGGCGTGCAGGATCAGGTAGCCCGAGCGGTCGAGCGCGGCGGTCCGCCCCGCGGTCCGGGGGGTGCCGGAGACGCGGGTGCCCTCCGCGCGGCGCAGCAGCTGCGCCAGCTCGAGCTCGACCGCCGCGAGGGTGTCGCGCGCGCTCCGGGCGTGGTCGTCTCGTCGCGCGGCCATGCGTGGACGGTACAGGGAGTTGCCTGTGCGGGGCAGGCAGTTCCGTGCCGGACGGCGCCCGGGCGCCGTCCGGCACGGCGTCACGCGCCGTCGGCATCCTCGCGGGCGGCCCGCGCGAGCGCCGCGATCCCGCGTGCCAGGGCCCGCAGGTCGTCGAGGTCGAGGCGCTCCAGGAGGTGCTGCGTCGGCTCCTCGCGCGCCGCGAGCCGGCGCACTGCGTCCGCGCCCCGCGCCGTCGCCGCGACGACGCGCACCCGGCCGTCGCTCGGGTCCGCGTGGCGCTCCGCCATCCCGGCGGCGACGAGCCTGTCGACGATCCCGGTCACCGTCGCCCCGGACACGCCGAGCACGTCGGCGAGGTGGTGGGCGCCCGCGGGCCCGTCGAGCTGGAGCACCGCGAGGGCCCGCAGCTGCTGCACCGTCAGCGGCATCGTGAGGATCGGCTCGAGGCGCTGCGCGAGGAACGTCTCGCCCAGGACCTGGCCCGCGTCGTCCACCTGCTCGACCAGGCTGAGTCGCTCCGCCTGCACGCCCGGTCCGCGACCCTCGTCCTCGTGTGCTCCCACGCCGCGACCGTACCGGGAACCGGCACCGGGTGCTTAGCGTTAGGCTAACGATCGACGACGACGTCGCGGCCATCTCCCTGCCCCCTGGAGGACCCTCGTGTTCCGACTCGCCCGGACGTCGCTCGCCAACCGCGCGGTCGTCGCCCTCGTCACGGTCGCCGCGGCGATCTTCGGGGTCGTGAGCCTCGGCTCGCTCAAGCAGGAGCTCATCCCGTCCCTGCAGATCCCCGCCGCAGCCGTCGTCGCCGTCTACCCCGGCGCGGCGCCCGAGATCGTCGAGGACCAGGTCACCGAGCCCGTCGAGTCCGCCGTCCAGGCCGTCGACGGCGTCGCCGGCGTCACCTCGAACGCCTCCACCAACCTGTCGGTCACCACCGTCGAGCTCGACTACGGCACCGACATGGACGCCGCCACCCAGCAGCTCCAGACCGCCGTCACGCGCATCCGCACCCAGCTCCCCGCCGACGTCGAGCCGCAGGTCGTCACCGGGTCCGTCGACGACCTGCCCGTCATCCAGCTCGCCGCCGCGGGCACCGAGGGCGGCGACGGGACGCTCGACGCCGCCGCGCTCGGCAGCGTCGTCGAGTCCGTCCTCGTGCCCCGCCTCGAGGACGTCGACGAGGTGCGGTCCGTCGCCGTCACCGGCGTCGCCGAGCAGGAGGTCCGCGTCGACCTCGACCCGCAGGCCCTCGCCGCCAACGGCGTGTCCTCCGCCGACGTCTCCACCCTGCTCGACGACAACGGCGTCCTCGTCCCCGGTGGCACCGTCACCGAGGGCGACACCGAGCTCACCGTCCAGATCGGCTCGCCCGTCACCTCCGTCGACGACCTCGCCGCGCTGCCGCTGCAGGGCGAGCAGGGCGTCGTCACCCTCGCCGACGTCGCCGACGTGTCCGCGGTGGACGCCGACGCCACCTCCGCCTCCCGGCTCGACGGCGAGCCCTCCCTCGCGATCGCCGTGACGAAGACCCCCGCGGGCAACACCGTCGAGATCTCCCACGCCGTGCAGGACGCCCTCGCCGACCTCGACGAGGCGCTCGCCGAGCAGGGCGTGCGGGTCGCCGTCGTGTTCGACCAGGCGCCGTTCATCGAGGAGTCGATCGAGGGCCTCGCGACCGAGGGCGGCCTCGGCCTCGTGTTCGCGATCGTCGTCATCCTGCTGTTCCTCACGTCCGTCCGCTCGACGCTCGTCTCCGCGATCTCCATCCCGCTGTCCCTGTGCGTGACGTTCGTCGTCATGGACGCCACCGGGTACACCCTGAACATCCTCACGCTCGGCGCCATGACGGTCGCGATCGGCCGCGTCGTCGACGACTCCATCGTCGTCATCGAGAACATCAAGCGGCACCTGTCGTACGGCGAGCCCAAGCGCGAGGCGATCCTCACCGCCGTGCGCGAGGTCGGCGGCGCCATCACCTCCTCCACCGTGTGCACCGTCGCGGTGTTCGCCCCCATCGCGCTCGTCGGCGGGATGGTCGGGGAGCTGTTCCGGCCGTTCGCCGTCACCGTCGCGATCGCGATGCTCGCGTCCCTTTTCGTCGCGCTCACCATCGTGCCCGTGCTCGCGTACTGGTTCATCACGCCCCCGAAGGGCGTCGTCGAGCACGACGGCTCCGACGAGTCCGTCGCGCGCGCCGCCGAGGTCGCCGAGCGCACCCGTGCCGAGGCAGAGGCCAAGGAGCGCCGCGGCGTCTGGCAGCGCGCCTACATGCCCACCCTGCGCGCGTCCCTGCGCCACCCCGTCGTGACCCTCGTCGTCGCGTTCGCCGTCCTCGCCGGGACCCTCGCGCTCGTGCCCCGCCTCGAGACGAACTTCCTCGGCGACTCCGGCCAGGACACCCTCACCGTCACCGAGACGTTCGAGCCCGGCACGTCCCTCGCCGCGCAGGACGAGGCCGCCCGCGTCGTCGAGGACGCCCTCCTCGGTCTCGACGAGGTCGAGACCGTCCAGACCACCGTCGGCCAGGGCGACCTGGCCACCGCCGCCGTCATGGGCGGCGGGTCCCCCCCGCAGGCGACGTTCGCCCTCACCCTCGCCGAGGACGCCGACGGCACGACGGCGCAGGCCACCGTCCGCGACGCCGTCGCCGACCTCGGCACCGACGCGACGACCGACATCACCGTCGCCGGGGGCGAGGCGATGATGGGCTCGTCCACCGTCGACCTCGTCGTGCGCACCACCGACCCCGACACGCTGTCCGACGCCGCCCGCCAGGTCCAGGAGGCAGCGGCCGGCACCGACGGCGCGATCGAGGTGACGAACAACCTCGCCGCCGAGCAGACGACCGTCCAGGTCGCCGTCGACCGCGAGGCCGCGACCGCCGCCGGGCTCACCGAGACCCAGCTCTCCGGCCTCGTCGCGTCCGTCATGTCCCCCATGCCGATCGGCACCGTCGACCTCGGCGACGGCCCCGTCGACGTCGTCGTCTCGCAGGGCGAGGGCCCCGCCACCGTCGCCGAGCTCGAGGCGCTCGTCCTGCCGAGCGCCGCGGGTCCCGTGCCCCTGACGTCCGTCGCGACCGTCGAGGAGGTGCCCGCACCGACGTCCATCACCCGCATGGACGGCGAGCGCAGCGCCACCGTCTCCGTCACGCCCGAGGGCCAGGATCTCGGCGCGCTCACCGCGGCGCTCACGCAGACCGTCGACGACCTCGACCTGCCCGCCGGCGCGACCGTCGAGATCGGCGGCGTCGCCGCCCAGCAGGAGGAGGCGTTCGCCGACCTCGGCCTGGCCCTGCTCGCCGCGATCCTCATCGTCTACGTCGTCATGGTCGCGACGTTCCGCTCGCTCGTGCAGCCCCTCATCCTGCTCGTGTCCGTCCCCTTCGCGGCCACCGGCGCCCTGCTGCTCCTGCTCGCGACCTCCACCCCGCTGGGCGTGCCGTCCCTCATCGGCATGCTCATGCTCGTCGGCATCGTCGTGTCCAACGCGATCGTGCTCATCGACCTCATCAACCAGTACCGCGAACGCGGCCGCACCCTCGACGACGCCGTGCTCGAAGGGTCGCGTAAGCGCCTCCGCCCGATCGTCATGACCGCCCTCGCGACGATCTTCGCGCTCACCCCGATGGCCCTCGGCATCACCGGCGGTGGAGCGTTCATCTCCCAGCCGCTCGCCCTCGTCGTCATCGGCGGCCTCGTCAGCTCGACGCTCCTCACGCTCGTCGTCGTCCCGGTGCTCTACACCCTGGTCGAGCGCCGCGGGGAGAAGCGCCGGGCCCGCCGCGCCGAGCGCGACGCCGGCCGCCTCGCCGAGGCGAGCAGCGCGCCGTCGGGCACCGCGCCCGACGGCGCGGGCGACGACGCCCCCGACAGCATCCCGACGGGTCGGCACGCCGCCCAGCCCACCGCCTGACGACCGGGGCCCCGCCGTCGGCGGGTCGGGTCGGGTCTGCGGGCGGTGCGACCTCGGTGCTCGGGCTGCCGCGCCGTCGGCGGGTCGGGTCGGGTCCGCGGGCGGTGCGACCTCGGTGCTCGGGCTGCCGCGCCGTCGGCGGGTCGGGTCGGGTCCGCGGGCGGTGCGACCTCGGTGCTCGGGCTGCCGCGCCGTCGCCTCGTGCGGTCGGGCGTCGGTTCGCGCGCGCGGCTCGACGCCCTTCGCATCCGACGCCGCACCGACCGCTCGCGCCCGTCGCCCCCGCCCACCCGGACGCAACCACGACCCGCCAACGACGACCCCGCCAACGACGAGACCGCCGCGACGAAACCGTCAGGACGGGCGGGCGACTCCGGTCTCGTACGCGAGGACGACGGCCTGGACGCGGTCGCGCAGGCCGAGCTTGCCGAGGACGCGGCCGACGTGGGTCTTGACGGTCGCCTCGGACAGGACGAAGCGTTCGGCGATCTCGGCGTTGGTCAGGCCTTCGCCGAGGGCTTCGAACACCTCGAGCTCGCGGGCGGTGAGGTCGGCGAGGCGGGGGTCGTCGCGGCCGGTGGCGCCGGTCGTGGGGGCGCCGCCGTCGGGCGGGAGCTGGCCGGAGAACATCTCGAGCATGCGGCGGGTGACGCGGGGGGAGACGGCGGCGTCGCCGCTGGCGACGGCGCGGATGGCGCCGACGAGCTCGCCGGGCTTGGCGTCCTTGAGGAGGAATCCGCTGGCGCCGGCGCGCAGGGCGGCGAAGGCGTACTCGTCGAGGTCGAACGTGGTGAGGATGATGACGCGTGCGGTGGGCGTGTCGGTGACGATGCGGCGGGTCGCGTCGATGCCGTTGGTGCCGGGCATGCGGACGTCCATGAGGACGACGTCGGGTCGCAGCGCGGCGGCCTGTGCGACGCCCGTGGCGCCGTCGCCGGCCTCGCCGACCACCTCGATGTCGTCCTCGGCGGCGAGGATCATGCGGAACCCCATGCGCAGCAGGGCCTGGTCGTCGACGAGCAGGACGCGGACGGGGGTGTCGTACGGGGTGTCCCGGGTGGTCATGGGTCTCCTGTCGGGGCGGTCGTCACCGGTGCGGCCCGGTGTCGAGGCGGAGCCGTGCGACGACTTCCCAGCCGTCGCCGACGGCGCCCGCGGTGACGGTGCCGCCGTGGACGGCGGCGCGTTCCCGCATGCCGATGATGCCGCGCCCGGTGCCGAGGGGCACGCCCTCGGGGTGGCCGGCGGCGACGGACGGGGGGAGGGTGCGCGTATCGGTGTCGCCGCCGGGGCGGCGTCCGGCACGGTTGACGACGCGCAGCTCGAGCCAGTCGCCCTCGCCGGTGCTGCTGCGGTCCCAGCGCACGACCTCGACGAGGACGATGGGGGCGAGGGGTGCGTAGCGCAGGACGTTGGTGAGGGCTTCCTGGACGATGCGGTGCGCGGCCTGCCGGACGGTGGCGTCGAGGACGGGTTGGGGTCCGCGCCGGACGAGACGGACGGGCAGGCCGGCGGTGCGGAAGCGTTCGACGATGTCCTCGAGCTCGGCGGCCTCGTCGGCGGGGGCGAGGGGTGCGGCGGCGGCCCCGGAGTCGGGGTCGCGCAGGACGCCGAGGACGCGCCGCATGTCGGCGAGTGCGGCGCGCCCGGTGGCGGTGAGCTCGTCGAGCGCGTGGCCGGCGAGCTCGGGGTTCTTCGCGCCGGACGCCTTGGCGCCGTCGGCGAGGGCGACCATCACGGTGATGGAGTGTGCGACGACGTCGTGCATCTCCCGGGCGATGCGGGTGCGTTCGGCGGCGACGGCGAGCTGGGCCTGCTGGTCGCGGTCGCGGGCGAGGGAGTTGGCACGGTCGACGAGGTCGGCGACGTGCTGGCGTCGTGCCCGGACGTTCGACCCGATGGTCATCGCGGTGAGGCACAGGAAGGTGAGCACGACGATGCTCATGACGCGGTCGGCGGTGGCGCGGCCGGGGTCGATGCTGTCGCGCAGGATCTCTCCGTCGTCGGTGGTGACGACGTCGTACCCGAGCATGACGGCGGCGGAGAGCGCGACGACGACGCCGCCGAGGACGGGCCAGGCGACGTGGGGTGGTCGGGCGGCGGCGACGGCGTAGACGGCGAACATGGCGGCGACCTCGTACCCGGCGGTGTCGCCGGTGGTGGCGATCGCGAGGCAGCCGAGCGCGGTGACGGCGAGCGCGACGAGGACGGGGCGGTGTCGGCGCCACAGGAGTGCGGTCCCGCCGGCGAGCACGACGGCGAGCATCGCGGCACGGGGGCCGTGACCTTCGGGTGTCGCGGCGGCGTAGAACAGGCCGGGGACGCCGTAGACGGCGACGACGACCCAGTCCATGACGCGGGGGCGGCGGGCGAAGTAGCGGCGGACGGGTCCGAGGCGGCGGGCGTCGAGCTCGGTGAAGGGTTCGACGGCGGGGCGCAGCGGCAGGGCGGGCGCCGTCGCCGTCTCGGGGCGCACGGCGGCCGACGCCGGACGAGCGGGCTGCTCGTCCGGCGTCGGCGCGGTGGTGTCCGGTGTGGTCACGCGTCCCGGCGCTTGAGGACCAGGGCCGCGGCCACGGTGAGGGCCGCGGTCCAGCCGGCGAGCACGGCGTAGCCGGGCCACGGGTCGATCGCGTCGGGCGAGGACATGCCGCCACCGAGGACGACCTGCTCGCCCGCGGAGGCGGGCAGGAGGTTGAGGACGGTCTGCACCCAGTCCGCGCCCGAGAAGCCCTGGACGAGGGTGAGCACCATCGACAGGACGAAGAACACGGCGACGAGCGTGAAGATCGCCCCGGCGGAGCTGCGCAGCAGGACGCCGACGGCGACCGAGAACAGCGCGACGGTCGTGAGGTAGAGGACGACACCGACGAGCGCACGCTGGTCCTCGGACGAGCCGAAGTCGACGGTCATGCCCTCGCCCGACAGGATCGGGTAGGTCACGAGGTACGAGATCCCGACGGCGAGGGCGGTCGTGATCGCGGTGACGACGCCCATGATCACCATCTTGGCGGCGAGCGCGGGCAGGCGGCGCGGTACGGCGGAGAGCGTGGAACGGATCATCCCGGTCGAGTACTCGCCCGTCATCGTGAGGGCGCCGAGGACCGCGACAGCGAGCTGGGCGAAGGAGTACCCGATGGTGATCACCATGATGCCGACGCCGTCGGCGGTCCCCATGCCGGCCTCCTCGGCGGACATGCCGGCGGAGTCCATGGACCGGATGATCCCGGCGAACATGAGGGCGAACCCGACCATGACGACGACGGTGATGCCGAGCGTCCACCACGTGGAGCGCAGGGAGCGGAACTTGATCCACTCGGAGCGGAGCACGTGGCCGAAGGTGAGGCGGTAGGGCGAGGTGCGGGTCGCCGTCGGGCCGGTGGCGCCCGGGGCGAGGGTGGTGGTGCTCATCGGTGCGCTCCTTCGTAGGTCTGGGCGGGGGCGTCGGCCACGGGTGCCGCGCCGGTGGCGCCGTGCCCGACGTGCTGCTGCGCGGACTCGGTCTGGTACTCGACGGCGTCCGCGGTGAGGGCCATGTAGGCGTCCTCGAGCGTGGACGTGACGGGCGTGAGCTCGTGCAGCACGAACCCCTTCGCGGCGGCGAGCTCGCCGATGCCGGGGGCGTCGGCGCCGCTGACGACGAGCAGGCTGGGCTCGTCGCTGGTGACGGTCGCGCCGTCGCTCGTGAGGAGCTCGGCGAGCTGGGTGGCGTGCGGGGTGCGCACGCGCACGGTGCGCTGCTGGGCTCCGTTGACGATGTCGCCCACGGGGGCGTCCGCGATGATGCGGCCCTTGCCGATGACGATGATGTGGTCGGCGGTGAGCGCGACCTCGCTCATGAGGTGGCTGGACAGGAAGACCGTCCGGCCCTCGGACGCGAGGTACTTGGCGAGGTTGCGGACCCACAGGACGCCCTCGGGGTCGAGGCCGTTGACGGGCTCGTCGAGGATGAGGGTCTTCGGGTCGCCGAGCAGCGCGGAGGCGATGCCGAGGCGCTGGCCCATCCCGAGGGAGAACCCGCCGACGCGCTTCTTGGCGACGGTCTGGAGGCCCGTCATGTCGATGACCTCGTCGACGCGCTTCGTGGGGATGCCGTGCGTGGCGGCCATCGCGAGGAGGTGGTTGTAGGCGGTGCGCCCGGTGTGGACGGCCTTCGCGTCGAGCAGCGCGCCGACCTCGGTGAGGGGGGAGCGGTGCTGCGCGTAGGGGCGTCCGTTGACGACGACGGACCCGGACGTCGGCCGGTCCAGCCCCATGATCATGCGCATGGTGGTGGACTTGCCGGCGCCGTTGGGGCCGAGGAACCCGGTGACGGTCCCGGGGCGGACGGTGAACGAGATGTTGTCCACCGCGGTCTTGGGCCCGTACCGCTTGGTCAGGCCGCGTGCTTCGATCATGAGGGCTGGCCCCTTCTCGGGTGGGTGCTGCGTGAGCGGGTCGTGGTGAGCGGGTCATGGTGTCGCACCGAGCCTAGGGCGGGTGCCCGACGCCGGGCAGCCACCGTGCGGTGTATGTTCCGCGGCCCGTGGGCCGGGTGGCGTACGCCGCGCGGAGTACGCGGACGGCCGCGGGTGGTCCTCGCGGCGGGTCCTGCGCGCGGGGGACGGTTCGTGGGAACAGTGACCGGCGGTCGCACGTTCCCTAGGATGTACGTCAGGCCAGCGACTACCCGACTCGAGGCGAGATGCCGATGACGAGGCCCGCTGCGAGAGTGGACGCCGCGACCAGGAGGAGCTCATGAGCAACCCCGTCTTCAACAACAGCGCGGTCTTCGGTGATCCGAAGAACCAGCGCGGAGGGGCCGCCACGCAGGCGAGGCCTGCGTACGGCACGCCGCCGGCGCAGGGGTCGCCGGCGTACGGCACCCCGCCCCAGCAGGCCCAGTGGGGCCAGTACGGCGCGCAGGCGGCCGACGCCGCGACGCTGAACCAGATGTACGACGCGCCGGCGGCGACGACGGCCGACACGAAGCGCCTCACGTACGACGACGTGATCATCAAGACGGGCGGGCTGCTCGCGCTGCTCGTGGTCGTCGCGGCGGCGACGTGGGTGACCATGCCGGGCATCTGGCCGATCGGTGCGATCGCCGGCCTGGTCCTCGGTCTCGTCAACGCGTTCAAGCGCAACCCGAGCCCGCTGCTCATCACGCTGTACACCGTCGCGCAGGGCGTGTTCCTCGGCGGGATCAGCGCCTACTACGAGAGCTTCTACGACGGCGTCGTGCCGTCGGCCGTGGTCGCGACGGTCGCGACGTTCGCCGCCGCGCTGTTCCTGTTCAGGTCCGGCAAGGTGCGGGTCACGCCCAAGTTCACGCGGTGGCTGCTCATCGCGATGGTCGGCTACCTCGCGTTCTCGCTCGTCAACGTCGTGCTGCTCATGTTCGGCGCGCTCGACGGCTGGGGTCTGCGCGGCGGCACGCTGGGCATCGTGATCAGCCTCGTCGCCGTGGGACTCGCGGCCGCGTCGCTCATCGTCGACTTCGACTCCATCAAGCGCGGCGTCGAGGGCGGCGTCCCGGCGAAGTTCGCCTGGTCGGCCGCGTTCGGTCTCCTGGTGACGCTGATCTGGCTGTACCTGGAGTTCCTGCGCCTCTTCGCGATCCTGCAGAGCAGCGACTGACGGTGGCGCGCAGCTCTCACGAGCCGGCACCCGCGGCGGACACGGTCCCGCCGCGGGTGCCGGTCTTCGTCGCCGGTCTCGCCGTCGCTGCGGCGGCGATGCTCGGCGTCCAGGTCCTGTACATGGTCGTGTCCGGCGCACCCCCGTCGTGGCTGGCGTTCGCGGCGCTGCTCATCGTCCTCAGCGTCCCGACGGCGGGGTCGGCGGTGGCGTGGTTGGGCACGCGGATCACGAAGGACGCCACGCCTGGGCGTGCGGCGCTCGTCTTCGCCGTCCTCGGCCTGGTGGCCGGCGCCCTGTGGGGCTCGCTCCTCGCGGGCGGTCTCGCCGCGCAGCTCGCGGACGCCGGTGCGACCGGCGGCGCGGCGCTGGTCGCCGGGGCGGCGGGCGTCGTGGGCGTCACGGCAGGCATCGGCGCCGGGCTCGGACGGCTCACCGCCGACGAGGCGTCGGACCGGCCGCTGCTCGTCGTCATCCTGGGCGTGGTCCCCGTCCTCGTCGCGCTCTGGGGATTCCTCACCTGACCGGCCCTCCCACCTGACCGCCCGGTCGACCTGCCGCCCGGTCGCCCGCCGGCGCCGAGGAACGACGCCGGCGGGCCCGGGAGGGCTCAGGCGGGCACGCGGCCCGAGGCGGAGGCGAACCCGAGCCACGTGTGCCGGTTGCCCGCCCAGCACCACCCGACCTTGGGCGCGCCGCGACGCTCGCGGCCGTCGCGCCCGGTCCCGTTCGAGATCCAGATCGCGGGGGTGCGCGTGTCGAGGCGACCGTCGGCCTTGCGCAGCCGCGACCCGATGGTCATGTAGCAGTGGTTGCGCGCGACGACGCCCGGCGTCTGGAGCGCCCAGTGGATCCCCTCGTGCACGAGCAGCGGCGTGCGTCCGCGCGCGGTGATCTCCGGCAGCGCCTCGTCGGGGGACCAGTTCGCCATGTCGTCGCCCCGGTCGACGCCGGTCACGACGTAGAGGGACCCGTCCGGGACGGTGACGCCCTCGATCGGGGCGAACCGGTCGACGTCGTCCATGTCCACGACGACGAACCCGTCCTTCTCTCCGCCGCGGACGGGCAGGCGCAGCAGCGGGGCGAGCGCCGACGGCGGGGCGAGGGCGGGGTCGACGACCAGCAGCGCGCCCGGGGGAGCGGTGCGGGCGAGGTCGTGGGCGGCGGCGCGGGCGGCGTCGTCGCCGAGGCCCGCGAGGGTCGGGACGCCGAGGGCGACGAGGCGCTCGGCCTGGTCGGCGAGCGGCGGGAGATCGGGGACGGGCGGCACCGGGGCGTCGGGGGCGGCGGTCGTCGTGGTGGTCTTGGTCGCCGTCGGGGTGGCGCTCGCCGTGGTGGCTCTCGGGGTGGCGCTCGCGGTGGCTCTCGGGGTGGCGGCGGCGGTCGCGGTCTCGGTCATGCAGGGCACCTCTCGCTCGCGGTCGGGGCGGGTCGTGCGTGCCGGCGGCAGCCGGCCTGTCCCGACACGCACGCCCAACGTTCTACAGCGTACGGAAATTCCCTCCGCACCGGCCGACCTCGGCACGATCAGGGATGATCGGGGCATGAGATACGCAGAGCACGTCTCCGAGCTGGTGGGCGGCACCCCGCTCGTCCGGCTGACCCGCGTCACGGAGGGCCTCGCGGCGACGATCCTCGCCAAGGTCGAGTACGTGAACCCCGGTGGCTCCGTCAAGGACCGCATCGCCCTGAAGATGGTCGAGGCCGCGGAGGCCTCGGGCGAGCTGCGGCCCGGCGGCACGATCGTCGAGCCCACGTCGGGCAACACCGGCGTCGGGCTCGCGCTCGTCGCGCAGCGCAAGGGCTACCGGTGCGTGTTCGTCTGCCCGGACAAGGTGAGCAAGGACAAGCAGGACGTCCTGCGCGCGTACGGGGCGCGCGTCGTCGTGACGCCGACCGCCGTGGCGCCCGACCACCCGGACTCCTACTACTCCGTCTCCGACCGGCTCGTGCAGGAGATCCCGGGGGCGTGGAAGCCGAACCAGTACGCCAACCCGAACGGCCCGCTGTCGCACTACGAGTCGACGGGCCCGGAGGTCTGGTCCGACACCGACGGGCGCGTCACGCACTTCGTCGCGGGCGTCGGCACGGGCGGCACGATCACCGGGACGGGCCGGTATCTCAAGGAGGTCTCGGCGGACCGGGCGGTGTCCGACGGCGGCCGCGTGCGCGTCGTCGGCGCCGACCCCGCGGGGTCGGTGTACTCGGGCGGGGACGGCCGGCCGTACCTCGTCGAGGGCGTGGGGGAGGACTTCTGGCCGGACGCCTACGACCCGGCCGTGCCCGACGAGGTCATCCCCGTGAGCGACGCGGACTCGTTCGCGATGACGCGCCGGCTCGCGCGCGAGGAGGGCCTGCTCGTGGGCGGGTCGTGCGGCATGGCGGTCGAGGCGACGCTGCGGCTCGCGCGCCGGCTCCAGGACGAGGACCCGGAGGCGGCTGCGCGCGCCGTGATCGTCGTGCTGCTGCCCGACTCGGGCCGCGGGTACATGTCGAAGATCTTCGACGACGCGTGGATGCGCTCGTACGGGTTCCTGCCCGACGAGGAGGGCGTCACCGCGGGCGACGTGCTGCGGGCGAAGGACGGGCGCCTGCCCGAGCTCGTCCACACGCATCCCAACGAGACGGTGCGCGACGCGATCGAGATCCTGCGCGAGTACGGCGTGTCGCAGATGCCCGTCGTCGGCGCGGAGCCGCCCGTGAAGATCGGCGAGGTCGCGGGCTCCGTGAGCGAGCGCGAGCTGCTCGACGCGGTCTTCTCCGGCCGGGCGTCCCTCGCGGACCGCGTGGACCAGCACATGGAGGAACGCTTCCCGCAGATCGGCGCCGGAGAGGGCGTCGAGGCGATCCGCGCGGCGCTGCACGACGCCGACGCGCTGCTCGTCGTCGAGGACGGCGACCCCGTGGGCGTGCTCACGCGCCACGACCTCCTCGGCTTCCTCGCCACCTGACGCCGAGCACGAGGTTGTCGCCGTTCTGACGCCGAGAACGGCGACAACCTCGTGCTCGACGGCGAGTGGTCCCGTTCTCGCCCACCGTCATACCGAGCGGTCGCGCGCGACGCTGTGCCAGTACGCCGCGATCTCGCTCGTCACCGTGACGACCCGGTCCGGCGCGGGCGGGGCGGGCCACAGCTGGAGCACGTAGCGGTCGGGCGCCGTGAGCGGGGGCAGCGCGCAGTCCATGTCCCGGCCGGCGTCCATCTCCGTCGCGAGGTAGCGGGCGCGGTGCCAGCCGAGACGCGGGGCCGTGAAGGTGTCGCCGTCCTCGAAGGCGAGCACCGCGAGGCGGGGCACCGTGATCTCGACCGACGCCTCGACGACCTCCTGCCAGGCGTCGTCGCCGGGAGGCTCCGACGCATGCCACTCGACGCGGAAGGGAACCGCACCTGTGTGGAGCCCGGTCGCCATCAGGAGGGTGCCGTCGGTACCGCCGGTCACCAGCAGCCCGTTCTCCTGGCCCTCCCTCTCGAGCTCGGGCATGTCGCCGTCCTCCTCGAGGAGGAAGACGAAACCGTAGTGGACGTCGAGGTCACGCGCGAAGAGCTCGATCACGCGGGCATCGTCCCGACGCCCGGGGAGCGCGTCAAGGGCGGTGTGACCGGTCTCCCGCGGTCACGCGCCATGACCTCCTGTGGTTCCTCGCTACCTGACGCCGAGCACGAGGTTGTCGCCGTTCTGACGCCGAGAACGGCGACAACCTCGTGCTCGACGGCGAGTGGTCCCGTTCTCGCGCACGGTGGGCGTCAGCGGTGGTCAGGGTGCCGGCGCGGCGCCAGGGCTGCGAGGCCGGCGAGCATCATCGTGACGTGCGTCGCGAAGCTCGTGTCGAGGTCGTCGGGCAGGCGGTAGCCGCCGGTGAGCTCGAGCGTGACGAAGCCGTGCAGGCCCGCCCGGAGGGAGCGGATCGCGTCGACGGTGCGGTCGTCGGGCAGGTCGAGCCCGCGCAGGACCGCGGCGAAGGTCTGCACGGACCGGTCGGCGGCGGCGCGCAGGGCCGCGTCGGCGGGGGCGTCCGGGTCGGGGGCGGCCTGCGCGGCGGCCCAGCGGCCGGGGTGCGCGAGCGCGAACCGCCGGACCGCGTGCGCGAGGGCCGTGACGGCGTCGGGCCCGGCGCGGCCCACGGTCGCGTCCCGCACGGTGCGCGTGAGGGCGTCGACGCTCGCGAGTGTGACGGCGCGCCGCAGGTCCGCGAGCGACGGCACGTGCTTGTACAGGCTCGGTGTCGCGACGCCGGCCTGCGCCGCGACCTTCGCGAGCGACAGGTCGGCGAAGCCCGTCGGCCCGCCGGCGTCGACGAGGTCGAGCGCGATCTGCACGACGGCGTCGTGCGACAGCCCCGCCCTAGCCACGAGCGACCTGCTCGTCCGACGCGGCCGACGCGGCCGACGCGTCCGTCGGGGCCGGCAGGCAGGCGAGGAACGGCAGGACGGCGGCCACGACCTCGTCGGGCGCCTGGAGATGGGGGTAGTGGCCGACGTCGGGCAGGACGAGCGTCGTCGCGCCGAGGGTCTCCTCGGCGAAGGCGGCCTCTGCCGCGGGGTCGTCGTAGTCGGGGTCGAGCGCGCCGTAGACGGCGAGCGTCGGGGCCTGGACCCGGGGGAGCCGCTCCTCGACGACGGAGTGGTCGAGCTGGAGCGTGAGGTCGCGGAACGAGCGCAGGCGGCCCGGCTCGGCGAGGTTGGCCCGGATCGCGGCCTGGTGCTCCGCGAGCCGTGCGGGGCGGCGGCCCTTGAGGAGCGTCCCGTAGAACGCCGCCCACGCGGCCGCGCCCCACGGCCGGACGAAGAGGACGCGGTACAGGGCGCGCAGGGCGCGCTGCTTCGCGGGGCTCAGCGGCTCGCGGAGGAACCCGTCGAGCAGGACGAGCCCGCGGACCAGGTCGGGCCGTTCGGCCGCGGCGACCACGGCGGCCGAGGCCCCCATGGAGCTGCCGAGCAGGACGGCGGGGCAGGCGTCGAGGTGCTCGACGAGGGCGACGAGGTCGGACGCGGTGGCCTCGTCGCCGTGGACGGCGAACGTCGTGTCGCTGTCGCCGTGGCCGCGCAGGTCGACGACGACGACCCGGTGGCCGGCCTCGACGAGGTGCGGGACGACGTCGTCGTAGGTGGCCCGCAGGTCGCCCATGCCGGGGACGGCGACGACGAGCGGGCCGGAGCCTTCGTCGGTGTGGGCGAGGCGCCCTGCGGGGCGGGTGAGGTGGTGCACGGGGAGAGGCTGGCGTGTGTGCATAGCCAACAAGCTAATACCATTAGCCGCCGAACACAAGGCCCCCGCACGGCCCGCCGCGAGCGCCCCGCGTACAGTGAACGGACCCGCGCGACGCGCAGGATCCCCTTCGACGAGAGGCACCCTCGTGACCGACCAGACCGCCCTGCCCACCGCCTCGGGCTCGTTCGGCGACAAGCCGACGCTCACCTTCCCCGAGTCGGGCGCACCCGCCGGCCTGCAGGTCGTCGTGCTGTCCGAGGGCGACGGCCCCGCCGTCGCGGCCGGCGGCAACATCGTCGTGCACTACCTCGGCCAGACCTGGGGCGGCCACGTCTTCGACAACTCCTACGACCGCGGCGACACCATCGAGTTCCCCATCGGCGTCGGCGCGGTCATCGGCGGCTGGGACCAGGGCCTCGTGGGGCAGAACGTCGGCTCGCGCGTGCTCCTGTCGATCCCGCCGGAGCACGGGTACGGCATGCGCGGCGTCCCGCAGGCCGGCATCGGCGGAACGGACACCCTCGTCTTCGTCGTGGACGTCGTCGACGTCCGCTGAGTGCGGGGGATCGGTCGTCCGCAGCGCATCCCGACGACAGATCCCCCGCACTCAGCGGGTGGTGCGCACCGACCGGGTCACCGTGAAGCGTCGGTCGCGCGCCACCTGCGTCGTCGGCCCCACGGTCCGCTCGAGCGCCGGGCGGTAGCGCAGGTGCGCGTTCCACACGCACCACAGCTCGCCGCCCGGCCGCAGCACGCGCCGCGCGCTCGCGAACATGCGGTGCGCCGCGTCGGTCCGCAGCGCCGCACCCTCGTGGAACGGCGGGTTGAGCAGCACGACGTCGGCGCTCGCGTCCCCGAGCGACGCCCCCGCGTCGTCGCGCACGGTCCGCACCCGGTCGCCCACGCCGTTCGCGCGCGCCGTGAGCGCGGCGGACCGGACGGCCGCGTCCGACCGGTCCGCCGCGACGACCGCCGCACCGGGCCAGCGCCGTGCGGCCCACGTCGCCAGGAGTCCCGTGCCGCACCCGAGGTCGACGACGTCGCGCGGCCCGCCACCGCCCGCGCCCCTGACCTCGTCGCCGGGTCCGTCGTCGGGGCCGTCGTCCGCGCCGCCCGGGGACGGCCGTTCACCCCACGCCCCGCCGAGCTGCTCCAGCAGGAACCGCGTGCCGAGATCGAGGCTCGCGCCGGCGAACGCCGCCCCGTACGCCGCCACGGTCAGCCCGACGTCCGCCAGGTCGACGGTGACCGGGTAGGTGAACCCCGTGCCGGCGTCGGGCACCCGGGGCGCACGCGCGACGAGGACCCGTGACTTGCCGCGCGCGAGCGTGGCGCGCACGTCGCCGAACGACTCGCCGAGCACGTCGTTCATCGCGGGCGTCATGTGCTTGACGCGTCCTCCCGCGAGCAGGACCACCCCCGGGTCAGCGTCCCGCGCGACGTGCTCCGCGACGTCGCGCAGCGCGGCCAGCCCGCGCGGGAGGCGCAGGAGCACGACGCGCACCCCCGAGAGCAGGTGCGGGCCGAGCGCCCGGTGGGCGATCGCACCGTCCAGGCCGAGACGCGCCGCGTTGGCGTCGAGCGCCGCCTCGGCCGTGCACGCGTCCTGGTGCACCCGCACCGCGCCACCCGCACCATCGCGACCAACACCGCCGTCGCCAGCACCACCGCCAACCGCACCACCGCCCGACCCGGTGAGCAGCGCGACACCGAGGGCCAGCGCCCCGTAGCGGTCGTCGACGACGGCCACCTCGTCCGGCCGGACACCCACGAGCCACGGCGCCGCCTCGTCGAGCAGGAGCCGGTCCGCCGGGTCGACCGCGACCGGCGCGTCCTGGCGCGCGGGCCCGGGGTCGTCGGTGCGCAGCCGCGCGAGGAGCGCGTCGAGGTCCGGTGTCGTCACCGCCCCAGTCTCCCCGACCCCGCGCGCCCGCCGTGCCGCGCGGGACCTAGGCTGTGCGCCATGACCCACGAGTCGAGCGCGGCCCCGGACCGAGGGACGGCGCGCGTCGCCGTCGAGTACTGCACGCAGTGCCGGTGGCTCCTGCGCGCGGCGTGGGTCGCCCAGGAGCTCCTGCAGACGTTCCGGACGCGGCTCGGCGAGGTCGCGCTCGTGCCGGGGACGGGCGGGGTGTTCCGCGTGACGCTCGACGCGGGCGACGGTCCCGTGGTGCTGTGGGACCGGACGGTCGACGGCGGGTTCCCCGAGGTGCCGGACCTCAAGCGCCGCGTGCGCGACGCCGTCGCGCCGGACCTGTCGCTCGGGCACACGGACCGCGCCGCGACGTCGGGCGGCGGCGAGGTCTGACGCGCCCGGGCGCGACTCAGTCGACCGGCGGCTGGATCAGGTCCCACGGCATGCCGTGGAGGTCCTCGAACACCGCGACGGTCCCGTACGGCTCGTGGCGCGGCTCCTCGCGGAACCGCACGCCGTGCGCCAGCATCCGGGCGTGCTGCGCGGCGAAGTCGTCCGTCTCGAGGAAGAGCGCGACGTCGCCGCCGGCCTGGCGGCCCAGCACGTCGCCCGTGGCGGGGACGAGGACGAGGCCCGTGCCGCCGCCGTCGGGCCCGACGACGACCCGCCGCCACGACGCGCCGACCACCTCGTCCTGACGGACGACGAACCCGAGGGCGTCGACGAAGAACGTGATCGCCTCGTCGAGGTCGCGGACCAGGAAGGTGACGTCGGAGATGCGCAGCACGCGGGCAGGCTAGCGGACGGGGACGTCAGCCCTTCTTCGCGCGCGCGGCGGCGAGACGGTCCTCCTCCGCGCGGACCTTCGCCTGCGTCTCGCGCTCCTGCACGAGCCACGCGGGCGGGTCCTGCCGCAGCTCGTCGATCTGCTCGGTCGTGAGGGGCTCGGTGACGCCGCCGCGGGCCAGGCCGGAGATCGACACGCCCAGGCGGCCCGCCACGACCGGGCGCGGGTGGGGACCGTTGCGGCGCAGGTCGGCGAGCCACTCGGGCGGGTTCTTCTCCAGCTCGTCGAGCTCGGCGCGCGTGACCTCCCGGGTCCGGAACTCGTCCGGCGTCGCGGGCAGGTACACCCCGAGCTTCTTGGCCGCCGTGGCGGGCTTCATCGACTGCGCGGAGTGCTTGCTGCTCATGCGCCCAGGGTAGTCCTCGGCCGCGCCCCGACAGGTCCGGGCGGCGCGGACCTAGGCTGGTCGGGTGGACGACGACGCGGGCGCACCCCCCGAGCAGCACGACCCCCTGGTGGACCCGCCGGCGGACGACCCTGCGGGGCGGCGGCGGTTCCGCCTCGCCTACGTCCCCGGCGCGACCCCGGCGAAGTGGGTGCGCACGTGGCGCGAGCGCCACCCCGACGTCCCGCTCGACCTCGTCGCGGTCGAGGCGGCCGACGCGGAGCGCGCGCTGCGCGACGGGGAGGCCGACGCCGCGATCCTGCGCCTGCCGGTCGACCGCGACGTGCTCGCCGCGATCCCGCTCTACGAGGAGACGCCGGTCGTCCTCGTCCCGCGCGACCACCTCCTCGCGGCGCTCGACCCCGACGAGCCCGTCGCGCTCGACGACCTCGCCGACGACGTGCTGCAGCGCCCGCTCGACGACGTCGTGGCGTGGGCGGGGGAGCGCGGCGCCGCCGACGACGCGCCCGCACCGCCGGGGCTCGCGGCGCTGGAGCGTCCCGCGACGACCGCCGACGCCGTGGTGCTCGTCGCCGCGGGCGTCGGCGTGCTCGTCGCCCCGCAGTCGCTCGCTCGGCTGCACCACCGCAAGGACGTCGTGCACCGGCGGCTCGACGGCGCGCCCCTCGCGCCCGTCGCGCTCGCCTGGGTCGCCGACCGGGACGACGACCTCGTCGAGGAGATGGTCGGGATCGTGCGCGGGCGCACGGTGAACAGCTCGCGGGGCCGTGCCGCCGCGGGTGCGCGGTCCGGGGCGGGGACGGACGCGCCCGGCGACCGCGCGGCGTCGGGCACGCGTGGCACGGGGAAGAGCGGCACCGGGGGGAAGGGCTCAGGGGGTCGCGGTGCGGGGGTTCGGGGTGGGGGATCGGGTGGCGCCGTGCGCGGCCGGCGCCCCGCTCGGGGCGCCGGGGGTCGCGACGGCGGGAGCGGGTCCCGGGGCAAGGGTCGTCGCCGCTGACGCCTGGCTACGGACGGGGCGTCGAGAGTCGCACCACGGGTCGAGGGATGCACCGCGACGTGCAGCACTCGAACGTGAGCGCATCACTCGGGCATTGATTCACGCTTGACTTATATAAGTCAGCGCTGCACCCTGGACGGGTGGAAGCGTTCGACGTCCTCGGCGACCCGGTCCGGCGCCGCATCCTCGAGCACCTCGCGCACGGGGAGCGGTCGGCGGGCGACGTCGCGGCGCTCGTGGGCGAGGAGTTCGGCATCAGCCAGCCGGCCGTCTCCCAGCACCTGCGCGTCCTGCGCACCCACGGGTTCGCGACCGTCCGGCCCGACGGCGCGCGCCGCCTCTACGCCCTCGACCCGGCGCCGCTCGGCGAGGTCGAGGACTGGGCGGCCGGTCTGCGCCGCTTCTGGGAGCAGCGCCTCGACGCGCTCGGCACCGAGCTCGCCCGCGGTGCGCGCGACCGGCGCCGGCGCGAGGCCGCCGAGCGGGCCGGCTCGACCTCCACCCACCCGCAGCACCACCCCGACACCCCCCGGAGGACAGGATGAAGGACCTCATCGCGGAGCTCGAGACCGTGCGGCGCCGCGTCGGGAGCGCGGAGCTCCCGGCCGGCGAGGCGCGCGTCGTCACGCTGTCGCGGACGTACCCGGCCGCCGTCGAGGACGTGTGGGACGCCGTGACGAACCCCGAGCGCATCCCGCGCTGGTTCCTCCCCGTGAGCGGCGACCTTCGGGTCGGCGGCACCTACCAGACCGAGGGCAACGCGGGCGGCGAGATCCGCGTGTGCGACGCGCCGCACCGCCTGCAGATCACCTGGGTCATGGGGCCCGCCGGGTCGGAGGACTCCTCGCTGGTCGACGTGCGCCTCGAGGCGTCCGACGACGGGACGCGCCTCACGCTCGAGCACACCGCCGTCACGCCGCCGGAGTTCTGGGACCAGTTCGGCCCCGGGGCCGTCGGCGTCGGCTGGGACGGGGCGCTGCTCGGGCTCGCCCTGCACCTCGACGGCGCGGACGGTCCGATGTCGCCGGAGGAGCTCGGGACGAACCCGGAGATCCGCGCGTTCAACACGGCGAGCAGCGAGGCGTGGGGAGCGGCGCTCGCCGCGGCCGACGGGCTCGACCCCGAGGTCGTCGCCGCCCGCGTCGCCGCGACCACCGCGTTCTACGTGCCCCCGCCGGAGGACGGGACCCCGGGCTGACGCCCCCGTGGTCGAGGGTCCTCCCGTGGTCTGATGTTCATCCGGCGTTCACCTGGCTACCCTCGGCCGGGTGACTTCGCCCGTTTCGTCCCTCCCGGCGCTCGCCCGGCCCTCGACCCCGGCACCGGCCCCGGTACCGACCCCGACCGGTCCCGCGCCGACCCACGCCGCGGAGCCTCCCGCGCGCACCGCCGCGCGGGCGCTCGCCTGGCTCGGCGGCGCCGCGCTCGTCGTGCTCGCCGCGCTCGCGCTGCGCGGACCGAGCGAGACCCTGTACGTCGCCGTCGTGTCGAGGACGGGCGACCTGGCGGGGTCGGCGCTCGTCTCCGAGGCCGGCGTCGTCCTGCTCCTGGTGCTGTGCGCGCTCCTGTTCCTGCGCGCCCGCCACGACGGCGTGGCCGCCGTGGCGACGACCCTCACCGCCGGGGTGGGCGCCGTCCTCGCGTACGGGGCGAGCGAGGCCGTGAAGTCGCTGGTCCGCCAGCCGCGCGGGTGCTGGGAGCTCGTCGAGGTGGCGCACTGCCCGCCGGCGGGGGACTGGTCCTTCCCGAGCAACCACACGGCGATCGCGGTCGCGCTCGCGACGGCCGTGGTGCTGGTCGGGGCACCGGGGGTGCGCGCGTTCGGTGCCCGGCCCCCGCGCCACGCCGCGACCGTCCGCCCGTCCGACGTCGCCCTGCGGGTCGTGCTCCCGGTCGGCGTCGCGGTGCTCGTCGCCGGGGCGCGCGTGACCCAGGGCGCGCACTACCCGCACGACGTCGTCGCGGGCGCGGCCCTCGGCGTCGGCGTCGTGGTGGCGACGGTCCTGCTCCTGGCCGGTCCCGCGACGGACGTCGTGCACGCCGCCTGCCGGTCCGACGTCGCGCGGCGGCTCCTGGTCGTCAGCCCGGCGCGGTGACGAAGACGTCGAAGAGCTCGGGGTGGTGGGCGTGGACGAGCACGCCGAACACGACGAGGTCGAACAGCAGGTGCACGGCGACCACGTAGGTGAACGACTTGCTCCACGAGAAGATCCAGCCCTGCACGAGGGCGAACGGGATCGTCAGGAGCGGGCCCCACTCGCGGTACCCGAGCTCCCACAGGAACGACACGAAGACGGTCGCCTGCAGCAGGTTCGCCGTCCACATGCCGAAGTGCTTGCGCAGCAGCGCGAAGACGAGGCACACGAAGAACAGCTCGTCCCAGATGCCGACCGCGTTCACGCCGACGAACAGGCGCACGATCTCCTGCGTGCCCGTCACTTCCGGCCAGTTCCGGTAGGCGCCCGAGCCGATGAAGTAGAACGGCAGGATCAGGTACCCGGCGACCACCACGACCGCGAGATACACGAGCTGCCCGCGCGTCCAGCGCCGCCCGGTGGCCACGGGGAACGTGATCGTCCGGTCCTGGAACGCGAACCGCGACAGCGCCCACGGCACGAGCACCGCGAGCGACAGCGCGACGGTGAAGCGGGCCATCCCCGCGTCGGACAGGTCGGCCTCGAGGGAGATCGACGAGATGATCGCCAGTCCCACGCCGATGAGCGCGAGGTCGTGGCCGAGCACCCGGTCGACCGCCCATCCCAGCGCCACGCCGAGCACCAGGGCCACGTAGCCGAGCGGGCGCACGTGCACCGCGAACAGCAGCACGGCCGAGAAGGCCACGAGCGCGGCGGCGAGCAGACGCGCGGGCGAGCCGACCGCCCAGGGCGCGCGCGCGGCGTCGGGCCCCGTCACAGCTCCTCGTAGGACGCCGGGTCCTGGCCCTTTGTCCGGCCGTCGACCCGCGCAAGGCCCGTGAGCGCCGTCATCTCGTGCGTCGTCAGCTCGAACGAGAACACGTCGAGGTTCTCGCGCTGCCGCGCCGGCGACGACGCCTTGGGGATCGGCACGACCCCGAGCTGGACGTGCCAGCGCAGGATCGCCTGCACGGGCGTGACGCCGTGGGCCCGCGCGACCGTCTCCACGACCGGGTCGGACAGCAGCTCGCTCGCGCGCCCGATCGGGCTCCACGCCTGCGTGACCACCCCGCGCTCGGCGTCGGCGTGCCGCTGGTCGGCCTGCGGGAAGTACGGGTGCAGCTCGACCTGGTTGACGACGGGCGTGACACCCGTCGCGGCGATCACCGCGTCGAGGTGCTCCGGCAGGAAGTTCGACACGCCGACGTGGCGCACCAGCCCCCGCTCCCGGCACGCCACGAGCGCCTCGTACGCCTCGACGTACCGCCCGACGCGCGGGTTCGGCCAGTGCACGAGGTACAGGTCGACCTGGTCGAGCCCCGTGCGGAACAGGGACTCCTCGACCGTGCGCACCGCGTCGTCGTAGGCGTGGAACCGGCCGGGCAGCTTCGACGTGACGAGCACCTCCTCACGGGGGACCGCCGCGTCGCGCACCGCCCGGCCGACCGCGCCCTCGTTCTCGTACGCGAACGCCGAGTCGACCAGCCGGTACCCCGCCTCGATCGCCCGCGTCACCGTCTCCGCCCCGCCGGCCCCCCGGAGCCTGTACGTGCCGAACCCGATCGCGGGGACCGACGTGCCGTCCTGGGCGGTGAGCGTGGGGATCGACGTCATGCCCCCATCTACGCACGCCACGGCCGCGCAGGCACGCCGCAGCATGCCTGCGCGGGGGTGCTACGCGGCGTCGGGGAACGGGACGCCCGTCGTCGCGTGGCAGCGGTACCCGTGCGGGTTCTTGTCGAGGTACTGCTGGTGGTAGTCCTCGGCGTAGAAGAACGGGCCGGCCTCGGACGCGGGGCGCATCTCCGTGGTGATCGGGTCGTAGCCCTTCGCGGCGAGCACCTCGCCGTACCGCTCCGCGGTCTCACGGACCGCCGCCTCCTGCTCCGGCGTCGTCCAGTACACGGCCGACCGGTACTGGGTGCCGACGTCGTTGCCCTGCCGGAAGCCCTGCGTCGGGTCGTGCCGCTCCCAGAAGATCCGGAGGAGCTCCTCCTCGGTGACCTGCGCGGGGTCGTACGCGACGAGCGCCGTCTCCGTGTGGCCCGTGCGCGCGCTGCACGCCTCCTCGTAGGTCGGGTTCGGCGTCGTGCCGCCCATGTAGCCGACGGCGGTGCTCACCACGCCCGGGACCTGCCAGTAGATCTCCTCCGCACCCCAGAAGCAGCCCATCGCCAGGTAGAGCACGCGCGTGCCCTCCGGCCAGGGGCCGGTGATCGACGTGCCGAGCACGGTGTGCGGGCGCGGGTCCTGCAGGACGGGGGACTGGCGCCCGGGGAGCGTGTCCTCCGGCGCGACCATCGTGGTCTTGGCGGAGCCGCCGAACAGGGCGTCGAAGATCGAGTTCATCGGTTACCTCCTGAAGGGGCCGGGACGACCGGGGCGCTGGGGGGACGAGGTCCCGGGGCCCACGACGCATCGTCTCGGCACGGGGTAGAACGTCGCAGGGGCGCGGGGTGTTCCGGCGCCCGTACGCTGGACGAGTGACCGAGCACCCCGACTGGACCACCACCGGCTTCGCCACCCGCGCCATCCACGCGGGGCAGGACCCGGACCCGACGACCGGCGCCGTCGTCCCGCCCATCCACCAGGTCTCCACCTACAAGCAGGACGGCGTGGGCGGTCTGCGCGGCGGGTACGAGTACTCGCGCTCCGCGAACCCCACGCGAACCGCCCTGGAGGAGGCGCTCGCCGCCGCCGAGTCGGGCGGACTGCGCCCGACGGCGGACGGGTCGCCCGCCGCACGCGGGTTCGCCTTCGCCTCCGGGCTCGCCGCGGAGGACACCCTCCTGCGCGCCGTGCTGCGCCCCGGCGACCACGTGGTCTTCCCCGACGACGCGTACGGCGGCACGTACCGCCTCGTCCACCGGGTCTTCGGCCCCTGGGGGATCGAGCACACGCCCGTCGACCTCGCCGACGTCTCCGCCGTGCGGGCCGCCCTGCGCCCCGGCACGACCAAGGTCGTGTGGGTCGAGACCCCCACCAACCCGCTGCTCGGGATCTCCGACATCGCCGCGCTCGCGGACGTCGCGCACGAGGCGGGCGCGCTGCTCGTCGTGGACAACACGTTCGCCACGCCCTACCTCCAGCAGCCCCTCGCGTTCGGCGCGGACGTCGTCGTGCACTCGACGACGAAGTACGTCGGCGGTCACTCCGACGTCGTCGGCGGCGCGCTCGTCGTCGCGACCGGCGCGCAGCTCCCCGGGGGTCTCGCGTCGCCCGCGGGCGGGACGGACGTCGCCGGCGCAGTGGGTTTCCACCAGAACGCCTCGGGCGCCGTCGCCGGACCGTTCGACGCCTGGCTCACGCTGCGCGGCCTCAAGACGCTCGCCGTGCGCATGGACCGCCACCAGGCCAACGCGGCAGCCGTCGCCACGTTCCTCGACCAGCACCCCGCGGTGACGCAGGTTATCTACCCCGGCCTCGCGTCGCACCCGGGCCACGAGCTCGCGAGCCGCCAGATGAGCGGATTCGGCGGCATGGTGTCGTTCCGCACCGGCAGCGAGGCGAGCGCGCTCGCGGTGTGCGCCCGCACCCGGGTCTTCACGCTCGCCGAGTCGCTCGGGGGCGTCGAGTCCCTGATCGAGCACCCGGGCCGGATGACGCACGGCTCGGTCGCCGGCACGGCGCTGGAGGTCCCCGACGACCTCGTCCGCCTCTCCGTGGGCATCGAGGACGTCGACGACCTGGTCGCCGACCTCGACCGCGCCCTGACCACGACGTAGCACCGAGGTCGCACGAGGTAGCACCGAGGTTGCGCGAGGTGGTGCCCAGGTACGCCGGCAACGGCCCAGTCCCTGGCCGGTGGTGCCCGACGGCGAGCGGTCACCCCACCCGCCCCGACTCCCGAGGCGACCACGCGACGTCGGGCACGAGAAACTCGGTACTACCTCGCACAACCCCGGTACTCCCTCGGCCCACCGGGGGTGGGGAGATCCTGCGCACACCAGGCGCGTCGCGGGGAGCCGACGCCGCGGGGACGGGCCGCTCGCCTAGGGTTGCGGTGTGAGCGCGCAGACGGACACGCACGGACCCGACCCGACGCCGGACCCGACGCCGGACCCGGCACCGTTGCCGCCCGGTCGGCCCGGTGCGGCGGCGGTCCCGGACTCCGTGCGGGCGGCGGCGGCGTGGTCGTGGCGGCTGCTGCTCATCGGTGCGCTCGTCGCCGCGAGCCTGTGGCTGGTCACACAGCTCAAGGTCATCGTCGTGCCCATCGCGGTGGCGCTGCTGCTCACGGTGCTGCTGACGCCGGTGCAGCGGTTCTGCCAGCGTCGTCTCGGCATGTCGCGGGGGCTGGCGTCGGGGGTCGCGCTCATCGGGCTGCTGCTGGTCGTGGCGGGTCTGGTGACGCTCGCGGGCCAGCAGATCGTCAGCGGGTTCCAGGACCTGCGCGACCAGGCGGTCGAGGGGTTCGAGCAGTTCACCGGCTGGCTGGCCGACGGGCCTCTGGGGCTCGACTCGGTCACGCTGAACTCGTACCTGGACCAGGCGCAGTCGGCGTTGACGGAGAACCAGGGCAGCATCGTGTCGGGTGCGCTCGGGGCGGCCACGACGATCGGCCACGTGCTCGCGGGTGCGCTCATCGCCCTGTTCTGCACGTTCTTCTTCCTGCTGGACGGTCGTGCGATCTGGTCGTGGGCGGTCGGTCTGCTGCCGTTGCGGGCCCGCGACCGGGTGCACCAGTCCGCCCGCCGTGGCGTGGTGACCCTCGCGGCGTACACGCGCACGCAGATCCTCGTCGCGGCGGTGGACGCCGTGGGCATCGGGGTGGGTGCGGCGTTCTTCGTGCCGAGCCTGGCGCTGCCGCTCGGCATCCTCGTGTTCGTCGGCTCGTTCATCCCGATCGTCGGTGCGATCGTCACGGGCTCGATCGCGGTGCTGGTGGTGCTGGTCGCCCAGGGGTGGGTGCAGGCGCTCATCATGCTCGCGATCGTGCTGCTCGTGCAGCAGATCGAGGGGCACATCCTCCAGCCGTTCCTCATGGGTCACGCGGTCTCGCTGCACCCGGTCGCGGTGCTCCTCGTCGTCGCGGCGGGCAGCTTCGCCGCGGGCATCGTGGGTGCGCTCTTCGCGGTGCCGATCGCGGCGGTCCTCAACACGGTGATCCTGTACCTGCACGGGCACGACAAGTTCCCCGAGCTCGGCGACGCGGACCGTGTCGTCGTGCGGGGCAGCCCGCAGCCCCCGGTGGTCGCGCGCGCGGAGGCCGACCTCGAGGAGCCGGCCGGGCGCCGTCGGGCACGACGCGCCACGTCGGTCGAGGACGCGCCCGTCGCGGACGACGCCGAGGGCACCCCGACCGCATGAGCGGACCGGCCGGAGTGACGCTCGACGACGTCCGTGACGCCGCCCGGCTGCTGGAGGGCGTCGCGTCGGTGACGCCCGTGCAGTCGTCGCGCGCGATCAGCGAGGCGGCGGGCGTGCGCGTGCTCCTCAAGTGCGAGAACCTGCAGCGCGCCGGGTCGTTCAAGGTGCGGGGCGCGTACGTGCGCATGGCGCGCCTCACCGAGGCGGAGAAGGCGCGGGGCGTCGTCGCGGCGAGCGCGGGCAACCACGCGCAGGGTGTCGCGCTCGCGGCGGGCCTGCTCGGCATCCCCGCGGTCGTGTACATGCCGCAGGACGCCGCGCTGCCGAAGGTGGCGGCGACGCGGCAGTACGGGGCGCAGGTGCGGCTCGTCGGGGAGGACGTCGACGCGGCGCTGGCGGCGGCGCGCGCGGAGGCCGAGCGGACCGGGGCCGTGCTCATCCACCCGTTCGACCACGCCGACGTGGTCGCCGGGCAGGGCACGGTCGCGCTGGAGATCCTCGACCAGGTGCCCGACGTGCGGACCGTCGTCGCGCCGCTCGGCGGCGGCGGGCTCGTCGCGGGCCTGGCGGCGACGTTCGCGGAGGCGGCGCCGCACGTGCGCGTCGTCGGGGTCCAGGCGGCGCGTGCGGCGGCGTACCCGGTGTCGCTCGAGACGGGCGCCCCGACGACGGCGCGGATCGCCGCGACCATGGCGGACGGCATCGCGGTGGGCACGCCGGGCGACGTCCCGTTCGGCATCCTCGCGCGCCTGGGGGTCGAGGTCCGCACGGTGACCGAGGACGAGATCTCCCGGTCCTTGCTCATGGTGGCCGAGCGCGCGAAGCTGCTCGTGGAGCCCGCGGGTGCGACCGGGGTGGCGGCGCTGCTCGCGGCCCCGCGCGCGCTCGACGTGGCCGACCCTGCGCTCGCGGGGGCCGGGGCGCTGGAGGGGCCGGTCGTCGTCGTCCTCTCGGGCGGCAACGTGGACCCGCTGGTGCTCCTGCGGGTCGTGCGGCACGGCCTCGCGGCCGCGGGCCGCTACCTGCAGCTCCAGGTGCTGCTCGACGACCGCCCGGGCGCCCTCGCGGGGATGCTGGAGATCATCTCGGGGCTGCGCGGGAACGTCATGCACGTCGACCACGACCGCACGGACGTGGGGCTCGCGATCGGGGAGGCGTGGGTGCGGATGCAGGTCGAGACGAAGGGCCGCGACCACTGCGACGAGCTCGTCGCGCGCCTGCGCGCCGCGGGCTACCGGGTCGAGCGCGGCGACGGGGGAGTGCCCCGCCTGTAGCGGGGGTCGCGGGCACGCGCACGGCCCGGCACCCTCGCGGGTCCCGGGCCGTGCGTCGGCCGTGCGTGCGGTGGTCGCGTCAGCCGGAGAACGGCTTCGCCGCGACGACCTTCACGGTGATCTCGTTGCCGTTCGGCGCGGTGTAGCTCGACTCGTCGCCGACGGACTTGCCGTCGATCGCGGCGCCGAGCGGCGACGTGGGGGAGTAGACGTCGAGGTCCGTCGTGTCGGCGATCTCGCGCGACCCGAGCAGGAACGTCATCTCGTCGCCGGCGACGAGCGCCGTCACGACCATGCCGGGCTCGACCATGCCGTCGTCCGGCGGGGTGCCGATCTGCACGTGGCGCAGCTTCTCCGTGAGCTCGCGGATGCGGGCCTCGTTCTTCGCCTGCTCCTCGCGGGCGGCGTGGTAGCCGCCGTTCTCCTTGAGGTCGCCCTCGTCGCGCGCCGCGGCGATGCGCTCGGCGATCTCGGTGCGTCCCTCGCCGGACAGGTGGGCGAGCTCGGCCTGCAGCCTGTCGTGGGCCTCCTGGGTCAGCCAGGTGACAGAGGTGTCGGTCACGGTTCGCTCCTTCCTTTCCATGGTCGACGGCCGCGCCGGGGCGGCCGTGCAGGTGCGGGCAGCCGAGGCGCGTGCGGAACGCGGAGCGCCTGCCTGCCCGGGTCGGTGACGCTGCCCGGGTGGCAGCGCGGTGGTGGCTGGGTGTCCTGGACGCACGGGGTCGAGCCCCTGCGCAGGAATCCCTCAGAATAGCAAAGAAAAGCCCGCTGCCGGTGTGCTCGTCGGCGTCACTCGGCCACGCGGCACGACTCCACGACGCCCGTCGTGGCGAGCTCCGACGTCGCGACGGTCACCGTCCACCGTGACTCCAGCGTCTCGACGGGGCCGACGGTGACGTCGACCGCCCCGACCTGCGCGTAGCTGTCCGCCAGGGCGTCGATCGTGCAGGTGGCGGCGGTGCCGGGCTCCATCGAGACCTCGAACGTCACGTCCACGCGCTCGGAGTCGACGACGTCGAACCCGACGACGTCGTACCGCACGGGCACCGCGGCGGAGCGCAGCCCCATCATGACGGCGACCCCGACGCCGAGGAGGGCGAGCACCGCGATCGCGACGACGGTCAGGCGCCGACGGCGCTCGGTGGGCTCCGGCCCGTAGCGTCCGGGGGGCGGACGGAGCGGGGCCGGCGCGGTGCCGCCGGGCGCTCCGGCGGGGCGCGCGGCGTCGGGCGCGGCGTCGGGCGCGGCGTCGGGCGCGGCGCCGGGTGCGGTGGTGTCGTTCGTCACGGGCGGGTCCTGGGTCGGTCGCAGCTCGGTCGCAGCCCGCCCGTCGGGCGGCCCGGCCCTCGCGGGGCGGTTCGTCAGCGGTGGGCGGCGTGGGGGATCATGGTCCACGACCATCTTCGCAGAGCCCGGCGGCGGCCGTGCACGACCGCGACCCGGGCGTGACGCGTCCCACGCCCCGGCGCGCGGACACGTACGACGTACCGGGAGGACCCGTGGCCGAACCGACGGCCGGACCGACGCCTCGTCACGAGCCGGGGGAGCCGGAACCGTTGCGGCTCCTCGCGGTCCACGCGCACCCTGACGACGAGTCGAGCAAGGGGGCCGCGACGACCGCCCGCTACGCCGCCGAGGGCGTCGAGGTGCTCGTCGCGACGTGCACCGGGGGGGAGCGCGGCGACATCCTCAACCCGAGCTTCGGGGAGGGGCCGGCCGACGTCGAGGGGATGCGCGCGCTCCGCCGCACCGAGATGGCCGCGGCCGCGCGGGCGCTGGGCGTGCGGCAGCAGTGGCTCGGCTTCGTCGACTCCGGGCTGCCCGAGGGCGACCCGCTGCCGCCGCTGCCCGAGGGCTGCTTCGGGCTGGTGCCCCTGGAGGAGGCCGCGGCGCCGCTCGTCGAGCTGGTGCGCGAGTTCCGCCCGCACGTCGTCACGACGTACGACCCGTCGGGCGGCTACCCCCACCCCGACCACGTCATGTGCCACAAGGTGGCCGTGGAGGCGTACCGCGCCGCGGGCGACCCGGACCGGTACCGGCGCGAGGGCGGTGCCGCCCCGTGGGCGCCCCTCAAGCTGTACTACAACCACGACTTCTCGATGAACCGCATCCGCACGCTGCACGAGGCGATGCAGGGCGCGGGTCTCGAGTCCCCCTTCGGGGACTGGGTGGAGTCGCGCTCGGCGCGCGAGATCCCCGAGCGGGAGGTGACGACGCGCGTCCACGTCGCACGCCACTACCCGCAGCGCGACGCCGCGCTCATCGCGCACGCGTCGCAGATCGACCCCGACGGCTTCTTCTTCGCCATCCCGCGCGACCTGGAGGCCGAGGTGTGGCCGGTGGAGGAGTACGAGCTCGCCGACTCCCGCGTGCCCGTCACCCTGCCCGAGGACGACCTGTTCGCGGGCGTCCGGGCGCACGTCGGGGCGACCGAGGGGGGCGCGGCATGAGCGCGGCGCCGTTCCTCGTGCCCGACGTCGCGGCGGCCCTCGGCGAGCCGGTCGCCGTGGCGGGCGGCCCGGGCTGGGCGGCGGACGTGGTCGCCGAGACCGCGACCCCCGCGCCGTCGGACGACCCGTTGCGCGAGGACCTGGAGCCGACCGACGTCTCGCCCGGCCTCGCGGGGTTCCTCGCGATCTTCGCGGTGGCGCTCGCGGCGGTCGGCCTGTTCTTCGCGCTGTCGCGGCAGCTGCGGCGCATGCGCCACAACGCGGAGGTGCGCGGCATCCCCCTGGACGACGCACGGCGCCCGGGCGCCGCGGTGCGTCCGGGCGGCGCTGCCGAAGGCCCCGCGACCGGGGGCGTGCCCGACGGCGCGGGCTCGCCCGACGGCGCCGGCTCGTCCGACAGCACGGGGTCGCCCGACGGCGGGGCGTCGCCCGGCGCGCCGGGTGCGGCGGGTGGGTCGGGGTCGGCCGGCGAGGCCGGGCCGACCGACGACGGTCGCTGACGTGCGCGGCGCCGCGGGGTCGCGCACCGAGCAGCCGGGAGCCGGCGAGCCGGTCCGGGTGACGCTGGGGCAGCTCGAGGTCTCGACCGACCATGCCGCCAACCTCGTCGCCGTCCGCTCGGCGTTCCGCGAGGCCGCGCGCGTGGGCTCGCACCTCCTCGTGCTGCCCGAGTACGCGGCCGCGTTCGACCCGCGGGGGACGGGCCCGGAGCACGCCGAGCCGCTCGACGGCCCGTTCGTCACGACCCTGCGCCGCCTCTCGCGGGAGCACGGCGTCGCCGTCGTGGCGGGCACCCTCGTGCCCGACGACGCGTCGGCGAGAGCCGTGAACGCCGTCGTCGCCGTCGACCGGGACGGCGTCCTGGTGGGCGTGTACCGCAAGGTGCACCTCTACGACGCGTTCGGTCATCGCGAGTCGGACCGGCTCGCCGCGGGCGATCCCGCGGCCGCTCCGCTGGTGCTCACCGTGGGCGGCCTCCGGTTCGGCGTCCTCACGTGCTACGACCTGCGGTTCCCGGAGAGCGCGCGGCGGGTCGTCGACGCCGGTGCGGACGTCCTCGTCGTGCCGGCTGCCTGGGCCGCGGGTCCGCTCAAGGAGGACCACTGGCGCACGCTGGCGCGTGCTCGCGCGATCGAGAACACCGCCGTGGTCCTCGCCGTCGGCCAGGCCGGCACGGGGGTCGTCGGCCGGTCGGTGCTCGTGGGCCCCGACGGGCAGGTCGGCCTCGAGCTGGGCGAGCGTGCCGAACTGCGCAGCGCCGACCTCGACCCGGCGCCCCTGCGCGAGGCGCGCGAGCTCAACCCCTCGCTCGCGAACCGCCGCTACGCCGTCGTCCCGCGCGACTGAGCCCGGGCGCCGCGAGGAGCCGCGGCGAGGGACCAGGAGACCGGGGTGACGCGACCACGCGAGGTGGCGGGCGTCGGCTGCGGCCGCTGTTGCCCCAGACCGTCGTGAGGCCACCGCGAGGCCGGGCGTACGTCGGCTGCGGTTGCTTTGCCCCAGACCGGGTGAGGCCATCGCGAGGCCGGGCGGGCGTCGGCTGCGGCTGCTGGTGCCGACGACCGTGGCGAGGTCACCGCGAGGGGCGGGTCGGGCGTGGGGGCGCGGGTCGTGGTCGGGTCTGGCGGGAGCCCGCGAGGGACGAGCGGGCGGATGGTAGACCCGCGCCCCCACGCCCGGTCCGCACCGTCCCGGCTGTCAGCCGCGACCTACCTCGCGGCGACGGCCGCCAGGGTGATCGCGACGAAGTGGCAGACGAAGCCGACGACGGTGAGCACGTGGAAGATCTCGTGGAAGCCGAACCAGCGCGGGCTGGGGTTGGGCTTCTTGAGGCCGTAGACGACGGCCCCTGCGGTGTAGGCGAGCCCGCCTGCGGCGACGAGCCAGACGATGGCGGGTCCGTTGGTCGTGGTCCAGAACTGGGGCATGTAGCCGACGGCGACCCAGCCGAGCGCGACGTAGATGGGGACGTAGACCCAGCGGGGTGCGTCGAGCCAGAGGATGCGCGCGAGGAGGCCGAGGAGGGCGCCGCTCCACACGATGACGAGCAGGACGGTGGCGGTGCGCTGGGGCAGGAGGAGGACGGCGAGGGGGGTGTAGGTCCCGGCGATGATGAGGAAGATGTTCGAGTGGTCGGCGCGGCGCAGGATGCCGGCGACGCGGGGTGACCAGGTGCCGCGGTGGTAGACGGCGCTGGTGCCGAACAGCAGGCAGGCGCTGAGGCCGAAGATGGCGCAGGAGACCTTGCCCGCGACGGGGGGTGCGAGGACGACGAGCACGATGCTGGCGGCGAGGACGAGGGGGAAGGTCCCGGCGTGGATCCAGCCGCGGAGTCGGGGCTTGACGGCGTCGGCGACGTGGGCGACGGCGTCGGTGACGGTGTCGCGGACGGTGTCGAGGGGATTCTCGGGCGGTGCGGCGGCGGTGTCGGGCCCGGTGGGCCGTCCGCTGTCGGGGGACGTGCGGTGTCCGTGTGCGGGGTCGCGGTCGGACGTCGCTCGTGGCACCGGGTGCTCCTCGGTCTCGGTCGGTTCGTGCGTGTCGTGCAGGTCGGTGCGGGTGCTCCGCGACCGACCTACGCCATCGTAAGTTACGCAAGCGTAGGTTCGCGACGGTGCCGTGGCGCCGTCGTGTGAAGATCCTGGGCAGGGCCCCACGGGCCGGCGCCCAGGACGGCTCCCCGGTTGCGGCGGGCGGTACCGTGTGGCAGGCCGGTGCGCCGGCGTCCGTGCGGCGCCGACCTGCACCGGAGCGCCTGCGCACCCTGCCGTCCGGCCACCCGCCGGGCCCGTCGAGACCACCGCCAGACCACCGCCAGACCACCGCCGAGGACACCGTCGTGCGACTGCCCCACCCCCTCTACCGACTCTACGAGCGTCGTGTCGCCGCGTCGCTCCCGCGCGAGGGTCTGCCCCGGCACGTGGGGGTGATCCTCGACGGCAACCGGCGCTGGGCCCGGTCGTTCGGGGAGACGGCGGCGACGGGTCACCGTCGCGGCGCGGACAAGATCGACGCGTTCCTGGGGTGGAGCGAGGACCTGGGCATCGAGGTCGTGACGCTGTGGATGCTCTCCACCGACAACCTCTCGCGCTCGCGCGAGGAGCTGTCCGCGCTGCTCGACATCATCGAGGACGCGGTGAGCGACCTCGCGTCGACGGGCCGCTGGCGTCTGCGGGTCATGGGGCGGCTCGACCTGCTGCCGGAGCGGCTGGCGGGTGCGTTGCGGGAGGCGCAGCAGCGCACGGCGGGGGTCGACGGCCTCCAGGTCAACGTGGCGATCGGCTACGGCGGTCGCCACGAGATCGCGGACGCGGTGCGCTCCTACCTGCGCCAGCAGGCGGACGAGGGGGCCCGCCTGGAGGACCTCGCGGAGAACCTCGACGTGGAGCACATCGAGGAGCACCTGTACACGAAGGGCCAGCCGGACCCGGAGCTCGTCATCCGCACGTCGGGCGAGCAGCGCCTGGGCGGGTTCCTGCTGTGGCAGAGCGCGCACTCGGAGTTCTACTTCTGCGAGGCGTACTGGCCGGACTTCCGTCGCGTCGACTACCTGCGCGCGCTGCGCGCCTACTCCCAGCGCGAACGACGCCTCGGTCGCTGACCCCCGCCGGTAGGGTCGGTGCACGGGCATCGACCGGCGGCCGGCCGGTGTGCCGATCGGAGGGGTCATGGACGACACGGTGCGGGGTGCCGGGAGCCCGCGCCTCGCCGTCGAGACGTGGGAGTCGTTGTTCCGCGCGCAGGTCGCGCTCATGCGCCGCCTGCAGGCCGACCCGGTCTGGGACGAGCTGACGATGCGCGAGTACGACGTGCTGTTCTCCCTGACGAAGGGCCCGGTCGCCGGGATGCGGCTGCGCGACCTGAACGCCCTGATCCTGCTCAGTCAGCCGTCGCTCAGCCGGATGGTCGAGCGGCTGGAACGCCGCGGTCTCGTCACGCGCACCACGGACCCGGACGACGCGCGCGGCACGCTGGTGCGTCTCACGGAGGCGGGCGGGGACGTGCAGCGCCGGATCGGGCGGGCGCACGCCCGGGCGATCGCGACGTACGTGGGCGGGGCGCTCGACGACGACGACCTCGCCGTGCTCGGTGACCTCCTGGAACGGTTGCGTGCCACGCAGGCCGCCATCCCCCCGGTCGCGGCACGGCGGACGGACCGGCCTGGTGGTGTGGCGCGAAACACGGCACCGGAGCCCGCTCCCCGCCCGGCCGCACCGGGCCCGCCTGCCTAGAATCGCGGCGTGTCCTCAGCGCCGAGCACCGACCCGTCCCTGACCGCCGCGCACGCCGAGCGCCGGCTGCGCGTCGTCGTCGCGCCCGACTCGTTCAAGGGCAGCCTGAGCGCCGCCGAGGTGGCGCACGCCGTCGCCGCGGGTGTGCGCGACGTCGTCCCGGACGCCCGGGTCGCCGAACTGCCGATGGCCGACGGCGGTGAGGGCACGCTGGACGCGCTCCTCGCCGTGTGGGGGGTCCCCGCGCGGGAGGTGGCGACGGTCGACGCGATCGGACGTCCGCGCACGGCCCGGTTCGGCGTCTCGCGCGACGGTCGCCTGGGCGTCGTGGAGCTCGCGGAGGCGAGCGGTCTGCCGCAGGTGAGCGACGTCGCGCTCCAGCCTCTGCACGCGCACACGCTCGGGACGGGCGCCGCCGCGGCGGCCGTGCTCGACGCGGGCGTCGAGGAGGTCGTGGTGTGCCTCGGCGGGTCGGCGTCGACGGACGGCGGCGCGGGGGTGCTCACCGGCCTGGGGGCGCGGCTGCTCGACGCGGACGGGGCGCAGGTGCCCGACGGCGGGGAGGGGCTCGCGCAGGTCGCGCGCCTCGACCTGTCGGGCCTGCACCCGCGGGCCCGCGCGGTGCGGTGGCGCCTCGCGGTCGACGTGACGAACCCGCTCCACGGCGAGCGCGGGGCGGCGCACGTGTTCGGGCCGCAGAAGGGTGCGAGGCCGGCCGACGTCGCGTTCCTCGACGACGCGCTGCGCCGGTGGGCGGGAGTGCTCGCACCGGTGGCCGGGCAGGACGTCTCGGGTCTCCCGGGCGCCGGCGCGGCCGGGGGCGTGCCCGCGGCGATGGTGGGGGTGCTGGGCGCGGAGCTCGAGCCCGGTGCGCGGCTCGTCGCGGAGGCGATCGGCCTGCCGGGCGCGATCGCGGAGGCGGACCTCGTGGTGACGGGCGAGGGGTCGTTCGACTCCCAGTCGGTCAACGGGAAGGTCGCGGACGCGATCGGCGCCCTGGCGGCCGAGACGCCGGGCCGGCCGCCCGTCGTCGTGCTCGCGGGGCGTGTGCTGCTCCCGGCCGACCAGGCGCGCGCGGCGGGGATCGCCGCGGCGTTCAGCATCGCCCCGGGCCCCATCGCGCTCGACGAGCTGCTCGACCGCACCGCGTCACGGCTCACTGACCTCGCCGCGACGGTGACGAGCCTCGTCCTCGCGTCGCGACCCACCCGCTGAGTGCGGGGTATTCGTCGCCGCGGAGGGCCAAGGACGACGAATACCCCGCACTCAGCGGCGGACGGTCCGTCCGTGATGGCGAACGCGTCGATCTCGACGAGCATCTCCTCGCGGGGCAGGCCCGTGAAGACGGTCGTGCGGCTCGGCAGGACGCCCTTCGTCGTGTGCGCGGAGACGAACTCGCCGTAGGCGTCGTTCATGATCGGGAAGTCCTCGCGCTTCGTGAGGTAGACGCGCAGCATGACGACGTCGTCGAACGTCGCGCCCGCGGCCTCGACGATCGCCTTGACGTTCTCCAGCGTGCGGGTGGTCTGGGCGGCGACGTCGCCGGGGTACAGGTACTCGCTCGTGGCGGGGTCGACGGGGCCCTGGCCCGAGACCTGGACGAACGGGCCCTTGCGCACGCCCTGGTGGAACGTGTGCGCGGGCGCCGGGGCGTTCGGGGTCGAGACGGCGGTCTTGTCGGTGCTCATGGGGTCCTTCCGGATCGGTTTCTCGTGGTGCGTCAGGTGGGTCAGAAGTCGGTCGTGACGAGGTCCACGACCTCGTCGCCGCGCACGACGGCGGCGACGTGCCACCGGTCGAGCGTCGTGCAGGGGTGGGAGATGCCGAACCCGACGACGTCGCCCGGCCGGACCTGCGCCGTCGCCGGGGAGTCGGGGGAGGGGTCGAGCGTGAGGTAGAGGTGCTGGTCGTTGAGCGCGGTCACCTGCGCCCCGGCGAGCTCGCGCGGGGGCCGCAGCGCGCCGTCGTCCCCCAGGGTCCGCAGCGCGAGCGCGACGGGCAGGTCGATGTCGAACGACACGTCGCGCCGCCCGACGCCGCAGATCACCAGTCCCGGCTCCGGGACCGACAGCACCTGCCCCCAGACGGTCGCCGCGGCGTGCATGGGCGCACCGCCCGGCACCCGGTCCCACGGGTCCATGCGGGCGCAGAACCCGTGGTCGTGGGTGAGGTACGCGCCGGAGCGCACGACGACGCGCACCTGCGGGTCGACGTCGGCGCCGCCGGTCTCCTCGGGGGTCAGCGGCCCGGGGAGCTCGGCGAGCACCAGGTCGAGGAACGAGCTGCCGCCCGCGGAGAGCACGAGGGGCTCGCGGACCCCGGCGACCCCGGCGCGCACGAACGCGGCCCCGACGTGGCGCAGGTGGCGGCACCAGGCGGCGACGGTGTCGAGCTCGGCGGCGCTCGTGCCGCCCGCCGCCGACCCCTCGTAGCCGGCCGCGCCGAGCAGGCGCAGGCCCGACGCGTCGACCGCGCGCGCCAGGTCGAGCGCCTCGACCTCGGTGCGCACCCCCGTCCGCCCGCCCGGCACGCCGACCTCGACGAGGACGCCGAGACGGGACCGGACCTCGGCGGGCGCGTCCGCGAACGCGCGGACCACGAGGTCGACGCCGCGCGTCGAGTCGACGTACAGCCACGCCTCGAAGGACGCGGAGGACTCCAGCGCGCCGCGCAGCCACGCGAGCTCGCGCGGGTCCACGAGCTCGTTCGCGAGGAACACGCGCTCGGCGCCCCAGTCGTGCACCGTGCGGAGCTGGCCCGGGGTCGCGACCGTCGCACCCCAGGCGCCCGCCGCGACCTGACGCGCGTACAGGCCGCGCGACATCGCGGTCTTCACGTGGGGGGCGTGCTCCACGCCGCGCTCCGCGCACAGCCGCGCCATGAGGGACACGTTGTGGTCCAGGGCGTCGTCGTCGAGGGTGAGCAGCGGCCACGAGAACAGGTCGTCCGTGATCCGGGGGGCGCCGTCCGTGCGGTCGAGGACGTCGGCGACGGTCGCGGGGGCGTCGAGGCGCAGGCCCTTCGTCCGGGGCCCGACGACGTCGCCCGCCCACGCGCGCAGCTCGCCGGGCTCGGGGGTCGGGTCGGTCATGCGGTCCTCCTCGGGTCGGGGGCGGTCCGCGGCGCGGGGCGCAGCGGACGGCCCGGGGTCGCGTCGGTCAGCGCGCCGTCCGCGAGGACGCGCACGCCGGCGACGAGCACGTCGTCGATCCCCGACGCCGGGACGCGCGGGGACTCGTACGTCGCCTCGTCCTGCACGCGGTCGGGGTCGACGAGCACGACGTCGGCGACCGCGCCGGGAACCAGCGTCCCGCGGTCGGCGAGGCCGAAGCGGCGCGCGGGCGCGGTCGCGAGGTGCCGGACGGCGTCGTGCCACGTCCAGTCACCGAGCGTACGCACGTGCTCCGCGAGGAAGCGCGCGAAGGCGCCCCAGCCACGGGGGTGCGGGCGTCCGCCGCCGCCGACGGGCGCGTAGATCGCGTCGGAGCCGCCCATGTGCGCGCGGTGGCGCAGCAGCGCGCGCACCGACTCCCGCGAGTTGGTCGGCGGCTGGGCGAACACGCACGACGCGCGCAGGCGCGTCGCGACGAGCAGGCGGACCGCCGTGTCGGCGGGGGACAGGCCGAGGCGCGCCGCGACGTCGGGCAGCGTCCTGCCCTCCGTCCACGCCAGGTCCTCCCCGGGCGCGCCGTCCGGGCCCCCGGTGGGGGCCGCGGCCATGGTGACGCGCGGCCACAGGTCGGTGAGCGCGGGGAAGTGCTCGCGGTGCAGCCGGTCGAGCACGGCCGGGTCGCGCAGGGCGGCCAGCGTGGCGTCGGGGTCGGCGATCGGCAGCCACGTCGGCAGGGACACCATCGACAGGATCGAGCAGCCGCGCAGGTAGGGGTAGGAGTCGAACGACACGTCGAGGCCCGCGGCGAGGGCGTCGTCGACGTACCCGAGGAGCTCCGCGGTAGGCCCGTGGTAGTGCGAGACGTGCGTCGCGACGCCCGACGCGCGCGCGACGCGCACGAGCTCGGCGAACGCCGGCCCGGCCTTCTCCTCGTAGCCGCGCATGTGCGACACGTGCGGCAGCCCCCGGGCCGCGACCACGCGCGCGAGCGCGACGAGCTCCGCCTCGTCCGCGTAGGCCGCGGGCACGTACTCCAGCCCCGTCGACATCCCCAGCGCGCCGTCGTCGAGCGCGGCGGCCAGCACCGTCGCCATCGCGTCGACCTCCGTGGGCGTCGCGGCGCGCGCCTGCGGGCCCAGCACCGCGTACCGGATCGTGCCGTGCGGCGCGAGGTGCCCGACGTTGACGCGCGTCGTGCCGTCGTACGTCGCGAGCAGGTCCGCGACCGACCCGCCGCGGAACGCCGGGTGCTCGCCGTTGATCGCCGCGAAGTACGCGCTCGCCCACCGGTACGCGTCGTGCGGCGCGTCGGCCGGGGACGGCGCGAACGACACCCCGTCCTGGCCCACCACGACCCCCGTGACGCCCTGGCGCAGCATCGCGAGCTGCACCTCGTCGTCGAGCACCGCCGCCTCGCCGTGCACGTGCGCGTCCACGAACCCCGGCAGGGCGAGACGACCGCCCGCGTCCAGCACCCGCACGCCGGCCGGGACCGCGGCACCCGACGGACCGACCGCCGCCACCCGGCCCCCGACCACCTGCACGTCCTGCGGCGGCGAGAACCCGCCGTCGGGCAGGGGGACGCGGGCCCCGCGGATCAGCAGCGGTGCGGAGGTCGAGGACAACGGGTGCTCCAGGTCGCCGCGCCCGCAGCGCGGCCGCGATTAGTTCGGACTCTTGCCTGAGCTCGATCGTACCCGTCGGGTCGCGTCCGACCCGTCCCCGGCGGGGCCGGCGGCGAGCGCCGCGACCCGGCGTCGGCGGTCGTCCACGTCGGTGCCGTCCCGACCCCCGTGGACCCGGTCCGTCAGGAGGACGCCGCAGCCGCCGGAGCGCAGGTCGACGACGAACGACGTGCCCGTGAACCCCGTGTGCCCGACCTGGTCGTCGTGGACGCACGAGCGCGGGTCGCCCCGCCGCAGGCCCACCGCCTGCCCGTAGCCCGCCCCGGCCGCACGGGCGACGGGGTCGGGCTCGACGAGCTCGCGCCACCGGTCGCGGGAGAGCACCTGGCGCCCCTCGACGGCGCCCTCGCGCGCCACGAGGAGGGCGAGGCGGGCGACGTCGTCGACCGTCCCGAAGAGCCCGGCGTTGCCGACGGGTCGCGCGAGCGCGGCGGCGAGCTCGTCGTGCACCCGTCCGGTCGGGGTGCCCGGCTCGGTGGGGACGGCGTCGTCCGAGGGCAGCGGGGCCCACCGGACGGCGGTGCCCAGCGGACCGGCGACGCGTCCGGCGACGAGCCGGTCGAGCGGCGTGCCGGTGACCTCCTCCAGGAGCAGCCCGGCGACGACGAACCCGAGGCAGGAGTAGCGGTGGACGGTACCGGGCGCCTCCACGGGGGCGGTGCCCAGGACGTCGTCGAGCACGGAGGAGGGGGTCGTGGCGGTGCGCCAGGCGTCGGAGACGGCGCGCAGCCCGGCCGTGTGGGTGAGCAGGTGGCGCGCCGTCACGTCGCCGCGCACGGCCGCGACGTCGAGGTGCTCGCGCACGGGGGCGTCGAGGTCGAGCAGACCCTCGTCCACCACCGTGAGCGCGGTCACCGCGACGAACGCCTTGGTGAGCGACGCGAGGTCGAACCGGCGCGACGACGCCCGCACCTCCTCGCACCGCGTGGTCCCGTCCGCGGCACGCACCCAGGCGGACGCCGCGGACCACCCCTCCCCGGCCGGGGCGGACCGCGGCAGGAGAGGGGCGGCGTCGGACGTCACTTGCTCATGCCGGCCGTCAGGCCGGAGATGATCTGGCGCGTCGCGACGAGGAACACGAGGACGAGCGGGAGGGTCGCGATCGTCAGCCCGGCGAAGAGCTGCGGCCAGTCCGTCGAGTACTCCCCGAAGAACCGCGTGAGCCCCACGGGGAGGGTGTAGCTGTCGCGGTCGCGCATGAGGATGAGCGGGTAGAAGAAGTCGTTCCACACCGGCACGAAGCGGAACACGACCACGGTCGCCAGCGCCGGCTTGACGAGCGGGAGCATGACCGACCAGAACGCGCGGAACGGGCCCGCGCCGTCGAGCCGCGCGGCCTCCTCCAGCTCGACGGGCAGCTGCCGGAAGAAGACGGCGAGCACGAACGTCGAGAACGGGATGCCGAGCGCCGTGTAGACGAGCACGAGGCTCGCGATGTTCGACGTCATGTGCAGCTGGTCGAGCATGAAGAACAGCGGCAGCACGGCGAGGTGCACGGGCAGCATGAGCCCGGCGAGGAACACGGACTCGACGGACCGCAGCCCCTTCACGCGCGTGCGGGCGAACGCGTACGCCGCGAGGAGGGACACGAAGGTCGACAGCGCGACCGAGGTCACGGTGACGACGATCGAGTTGACGAAGTACGTCTCGAACGACGCCGTGACCCACGCCTCCTGGAACGACGTGAAGGACACGGGGACGGGCAGGCCGAGCGGCTCGGTCGCGATCTGCTGCTGGGTGCGCAGCGAGTTGTTCACCATGAGCAGCAGCGGGCCGATGGCGACGGCCGCGTAGCCCCAGAGGAACACGTTGATCAGCAGGCGGGGGAGCCAGTGCCCGCCCTGGCGGGCGGTGCGGGTCCGCCGCGCGGGGCCGGTCGGGACGGGGGAGGTCTCGCGGGCCGGTGCCGCGGTGTCGAGTGCCGTCATGAGAGCCTCCGCTCGGCACGGCGCATCACGCGGGTGATCCCCACCGAGATGCCGAGGATGAACAGGAACAGGACGGTCGCGAGCGCCGACGAGACCCCGATCGAGTTGGGGTTCCCGGACTCGAACGCGGTCCGGTAGAAGAGCAGCATCATGACGTCGGTGGACCCGGCGGGGCTGCCGCTCGACCCGCCGAGCGCGAACGGGATGGCCATCGACTCCATGGCGCCGATGAACGTCAGCACGGTGACGATGCCGATCGACGGGACCAGGAGCGGCAGGGTGATGTGCCGCACGCGCGAGAACCCGGTCGCGCCGTCGAGCGCGGCGGCCTCGTCGAGCTCGGCGGGGATGCCGCCGATCGCCGCGCCGTACAGGAGGATCGGGAAGCCGAGCCACTGCCACGCGGTCACGAGCACCACGACCCACAGCGCGAGGTCGGGGTCGCCCAACCACGGCAGGGCCAGGCTCTCCAGGCCGACGCCGCGCAGGATCGCGTTCACCGGGCCGAACAGCGGCGAGAGCATGAGCGACCACAGGTAGCCGATGACCATCGGGCTGACGAGGTACGGCAGCGCGTACAGCGTCTGGAACAGGCGCTTGGTGCGCCCGCGGCGGTGCAGGAGCAGCGCGATGCCGAGGCCGAGCGAGTTCTGGAAGACGAACGCGCCGACGAACAGCAGGAGGTTGTGCGAGAACCCGCGCCACAGCTCCGACGCGTAGGGCTCGGTCGTGAGGAGCGTGACGTAGTTCTGCACGCCCGCGAACTCCCCGCGGGCGGTGCCCTGCCACCCGAAGAACGAGTAGCTGAGGGCCGCGCCCATCGGGTAGAGGATGAGCACCGCGAAGAGCACGGCCGCGGGGGCGATGAAGGCGAGCGACGGGGCGAGGCCGAGCTGGATGCCGGTGTTGCTCGCGGTGCGTCGTCGGCGAGGGCTGGGGACCATGACGGCCATCTCGGCTCCCTCCGGGTCGGGGCGCCGGGCGGCCCGCGGGCCGCCCGGCGCGAGGTGAGAGGTCCGGCTCAGGAGCCGGGCGTGAACCAGGTGGAGACGCCGTCCTGGAGGTCGGAGCCGAGCTGCTCGGGCGTCTTCTGGCCGAGCCACATGGCCTGGATGTCCGGGCCGAGCACCGCGGTGCCCGTCGGGTCGCCGTAGCGGAAGTCGACGAGGAGCAGGTAGGGGACGGGGTTCGCGGCGTACGCGTCGTTCATCTCCTGCATGAGCTCGTCCTCGTACGTCACGCCCTCCAGGGGCGAGAACTGCAGGACCTCGTCGGCGACGAGCTGGCCGAACTCGGGCGTCGTCATCCAGCTGAGCAGCTCGGCGGCCTCCTCCGGGTGCTCGCTCGCGGCGTTGATGCCGAAGCTGCCGTCGGCGTACGACGGCGTCACGGCCTCCTCGACCGGCGAGCCGGGTGCCGGGGGCACCTGGTAGACGCCGAGCTCGAGGTCGGGCGCGGTCTCGCGGAAGGTCTTGAGGTCGAACGACCCGCCCGGCCACTGGGCGGCCTGCCCGGACGTGAACTGGAGGGTCGCGTCCGCGACGGCGACGGCGTTGACGTCCTTGTCGAGGTACTTCTTCATGTCCTCGACGATCTGGAGCGACGCGACGTAGTCGGCGTCGGTGAAGTCCTTGCTGCCGTCCTGCACGGCGGCGGCGAAGTCGGAGCCGCCGTAGCGCGCCGCGCCCACGAGGTCGTGGAACATCGGCAGCACCCAGTCCTCGCGGGCACCGAGCGCCATCGGCGTGATGTCGGCGGCGAGCAGCGTCTCCTGGACCTCGACGAACTCGTCCCACGTGGTGGGCTCGGAGAGGCCGAGCTCCTCGAACACCGCCGTGTCGTAGTACATCGTCATGGTCTGGTAGGCGAACGGGACGCCGTACGTCTTGCCGTCGGCCTTGCCCTGGGCGGCCTGGAGGATCGTCGGCTCGAACTGGTCGAGACCGTCCACCGTGTCGTCGATCGGCACGAGCTGGCCGGCGTCGATCGCGGCCTGCGCGCCGCCGTAGGCGCGGAGCATCGCGAGGTCGGGGCCGTCGCGCCCGGCCAGGCCGGTCGACAGGATCTGGTTGTACTCGGTCGGCTGGAAGCCCTCGAACTCGACGGTGACGCCCGGGTGCGCCTCCTCGTAGACGTCGAAGATCCGCTGCCAGTCGCCGGAGTTCTGCGCCTGCCACGACCAGATCGTCAGGGTGACGTCCCCGTCGTCGCCGCCGGTGGATCCGGCGTCGCCTCCGGGCGCGCACGCCGCGACGGCGAACGCCGTGGCGAGGGTCGCGGCGGCCAGGGGGAGGTGCTTTCTCATGGGTCGTCCTTTCGGGAGGGGCACGGGTCAGGCGCGTCGCGTCGTCGCGTCGGCCGGGTGCGGGTGGGGGGTCGGTGCGGCGGGCACGAGCGCGGCGCGCACGTGCTGGTCGGTGCTCAGGAGGCGGGCACGCGCCTCGGCGGGGTCGCACCCGGTGAGGGTGGCGACGAGCGCGGTCTTGAGGTCGCCGTCGGCGGAGCGCAGCGCCTCGGCGGCGGCGGCGTCGTCGAGCCCGGTGAGCGCGGTGAGGATGCGTGCCGAGCGGCGGCGCAGCTTCTCGTTGGTCGCGACGAGCGCGACCATGAGGTTGTCGTACACGCGGCCGCGGCGGACCATGAGGGCCGTCGAGAAGCCGTTGAGGACGAGCTTCGCGGCCGTCCCGGCCTTGAGCCGCGTCGAGCCGGCGAGGACCTCGGGCCCCGTGTCGGGCGCGACGACGACGTCGGCGAGCGCGGCGAGCGGAGCGTCGGGTGCGCTGGTGACGAGGCCCGTGACGGCCCCGGCGCGGCGCGCGGCGACGAGCGCCCCGCGGACGTAGGGCGTCCCCCCGGACGCGGCGATGCCGACGGCCACGTCGTCCGCGGTGACGTCGGCGGCGTCGCGCGCGCCCTCGGCCTCGCTGTCCTCCGCGCCCTCGACGGCGTCGCGGACGGCGCGCGGCCCGCCGGCGATGCGCGCCTCGACCCGGCCGGGCTCCAGCGCGAAGGTCGGGACGAGCTCGGCGGCGTCGAGCACCGCGAGCCGGCCCGACGTGCCGGCGCCGAAGTACACGACCTTCCCGCCGCGGTCGAGCGCGTCGACCGCGAGGTCGACGAGCCGGGCGAGGGCGGGGAGGGTGGGGCGGACCGCGGCGGCGACCTCGGCGTCCGCGTCGTTGAGCGTCTGCAGGATGTCGAGGGTGGTTCGCGTGTCGAGCCCCGAGGATCGGGGGTTCCTGCTCTCCGTACGGGGGAGCGGCGCGGGAGGCTGCACTGGTTCTCCGGGGGTCGGGTCGTCGGCGACGTCGATGCTGACAAATTTCTACACGTACCGCTACGGTTAAGGCAAACTTTTACACGTCGGTAACAGCGAGGTGCCGCGCACGCGTCCTCGCCCCGCCGCCCGAGGACGAGGAGCGCCCACCCCCATGAGATTCGGCATCGACCGCCTGGTCGCCGGTACCGCGACCGAGGCCGACGACCTCCTCCGGCACGGCCGGCTCGGCCTGCTCACGCACGACCTCGCGACGACCGTCGACCTCGAGGTCTCGCGCGTCGCGCTCCGCCGCGCCGGCGTACCCGTCGTGCGCTACCTCAGCCCCGAGCACGGCCTCAGCGGGCGAGCCCGCGAGGGCGAGCACGTCGCGACCGGCGTCGAGCCCGCGAGCGGTCTGCCCGTCGTCAGCCTCTACGGCGACCACGTGCGCCCCGACGCCGACGACCTCCACGGCCTCGACGCCGTCGTCGTCGACCTGCAGGACGTCGGCGCGCGCTTCTACACCTACGTGTGGACCCTCAGCCACGTCCTCGAGGCCTGCGCCGAGCACGGCGTCGCGGTCGTCGTGCTCGACCGCCCCAACCCGCTCGGCGGGCGGGCGGCCGACGTCGAGGGTCCCGTCCTCGACGAGGCCTGCCACTCGCTCGTCGGCCGCTGGGCCATGCCCCTGCGGCACGGCCTGACCATCGGCGAGCTCGCCCGGCACTGGGTGCGCACGCGGGGCATCGACGTCGACCTGCGCGTCGTCGCCGCCGATGGCTGGACCCGCGACGTCGTCGCCGCCGGCGACCCCACCTGGCCGTGGGTGCCGCCCTCACCGAACATGCCCAGCACCACGACCGCGCTCCTCTACCCCGGCACGTGCCTCGCCGAGGGGGTCAACCTCGCCGAGGGACGCAGCACCGCGGTGCCGTTCCGCGTCGTCGGGGCGCCGTGGCTCGACGGCGCGGCGCTCGCCGACGCCGTGAACGGCGCCGGCCTGCCCGGCGTGCGCGCCGTCCCGTACGGCTTCACGCCGCTCGTGCGCGACTGGGCCGGCGAGGCGTGCGAGGGCGTCCTGCTCCACGTCACCGACGTCGACGCCGTCCGGCCCGTGCGCACCGGGCTCGCGCTCCTGCGTGCCGTCGACCACGTCGCACCAGGTCGCCTCGCCGAGACCCCGCAGCGCGGCCTGCAGCCCGGCGAGTCCGACGCGACGCCCCTCGAACGGCTCCTCGGCCGCCGGGACGCCCTCGCCCGCGTGCTCGCGGGCGAGTGGGACGCGCCCGGCGCGCTCGACGTCCCGGGGTGGCAGGACGCGACGGCCGACGACCTGCTCTACGGCTGAGCCGACCCGCCCCCCCGGGCGGGACGGGTCACGGCTGGGCGTCGTGGTCCCCGCCCTCGACCCAGCCGCCCACGCCCCGCAGGCCCCCCGCGGCGAGCTCCGCCGCGAGGTCGCGCGGCCAGCCCTGCACGCCGGGTCGCGTCTGCCACGGATGCGGCCCGGCGAGGGGGCGGTACTCCACCCCGTACGCGTCCAGGCGCGGCAGGTGGTGGGCGACGAGGCGCTCGCGGAACGCCCGCGAGGCGTCCGAGCCGACGGCGCGGTCGGCCTCCGGGGACCACATCACCTCGGCGAACGCGGCGAGGCGGGGGAACGCGGTGAAGTCGACGCGGCGCACCGAGTCGAGGTGCTCGCTCCACACCTCCGCCTGGCCGCCGAGGAGCGAGCCTCCGCCGGGCGCCGGCGTCAGCTCCGCGGGCAGCGGCTCGAACGCGTAGACGTCCTCGAGCGTGCGGTGGAAGCCCACCGGGACGGGCTCGTCCGGGCCGTCGCCCTCGCGGTGGTCGAGGTAGACGACCTGCTCGGGCGCCATGACGACGTCGTGACCCGCGGCCAGGGCGTCCGCGCCGACAGCCCAGCCGCGCCACGACGTCACGACCGCGTCGCGCGGGAGCGCCGGGCCGAACGCCTCGTCCCACACGACGGCGCGCCGGCCGCGCGACGCGACGTGCTCCGCGAGGCGTGCGAGGAACCAGCCGTGCAGGTCCGCGACGTCGTCGAGGCCGAGCTCGGCCGCGCGCGCCACGATCTGCGGGCTCTCGCGCCACAGGGTCGTCGGCACCTCGTCGCCGCCGAGCGCGACGAACGGCGCGTCGAAGACGTCGAGCACCTCGTCGAGCACGCCGCGGAAGAACTCCAGGGACTCCTCGGACGGGTCGAGCACCTCGGTGCTCACGCCCCACGTGGTGCGGACCTCGTGCGGCCGCTTGCGCGTCCCGAGGTGCGGGTAGGCGGCGACGGCCGCCTCGACGTGCCCCGGCGCGTCGATCTCGGGCACGACGGTGACGCCGCGCTCGCGCGCGTAGGCGACGATCTCCCGCAGGTCGTCCTGGGTGTAGAAGCCGCCGTGCGGGCGGCCGTCGAACACGCCGGCGCGCCACGTCCCGACGCTGGACTCGCGCCGCCACGCACCGACCTCCGTGAGGCGGGGGTAGCGCAGGACCTCCATGCGCCAGCCCTGGTCGTCGGTGAGGTGGAGCTGGAGCACGTTGAGCTTGTGCATCGCCGCGAGGTCGACGAACCGCAGCACGTCGGCCTTGGGGAGGAAGTGGCGGGCCACGTCGAGCAGGACGCCGCGCCACCCGAAGCGCGGGTGGTCGGTGATCTCGACGTGCGGCAGCTCCACGACGGCGGCCCCCGCGCCCGGCCCGGCAGGCGCGCGACGGAACGCCGCCGGGCCCGCGAGCTGGCGCAGCGTCTGCGCGGCGGCGTGGGCACCGGCCAGGTCGGCGGCGCCGACACGCACCCCCGCCGCGTCCACGGCGAGCCGGTAGCCGGACGGGGGGAGCGCGGCGTCGACCAGGAACTCGACCGTCGCGCCGGGCGCCTCCGCGGGGGAGAGGTCGATCCCGAAGGCGTCCTCGGTCACGCGGCGCCACCAGCGCGCGGCGGGGCGCAGCTCCGGCGCGGTCCGCAGGGTCGCTCGGTCGGGGAGACGCGTCGTGCCCGGGGCGGCGGCTGCCTCGACGGGCGCCGGGACCAGACCGGGAGGGTTGTGGGAGGACACCGAACGACCCTAGCGCCGGTGCCGGACGGGCACCGAACCCGTTCACGCGCCGACGCAAGCCGTCGTCGGGACGCGGGCGCTCACGCAAGCCGTTTGCGTCGCGGCGTATAGTCGAGCGCATGTCGAGACGGCTCGCCGAGGTTGCCCAGAAGGTCGGAGTCAGCGAGGCCACCGTGAGCCGCGTGCTCAACGGGAAGCCGGGGGTCTCGCAGGCCACGCGGGACGCGGTGCTCACCGCGCTCGACGTGCTGGGGTACGAGCGGCCGACGAAGCTGCGCGGGGAGCGCGGCCGGCTCGTGGGGCTCGTGCTGCCGGAGCTCGTCAACCCGATCTTCCCCGCGTTCGCCGAGGTGATCGGCGGGGCGCTGGCGCAGCAGGGCTTCACGCCGGTGCTGTGCACGCGCACGGCGGGCGGGGTGACGGAGTCGGAGTACATCGACCTCCTGCTCGGGCAGCAGGTGTCCGGCGTGATCTTCGCGGGCGGCTTCTACGCGGAGCGTCGCGCGGACCACGCGCACTTCCGCCGCCTGGAGCAGCTCGGCCTGCCGGTGGTGCTCATGAACGCGTCGATCGAGGACCTCGACTTCCCGCGCGTGTCGTGCGACGACCTCGTCGCGATGAACCAGGCCCTGGGCCACGTGCTGTCCCTGGGGCACGAGCGTGTGGGCCTGCTGCTCGGGCCCGCGGACCACGTCCCGTCGGAGCGCAAGCTCGCGGCGGCGCACGCGTTCGCCGAGCGCAACGGCGTACGGCTCGACCCGGCGCTCGTCGCGCACAGCCAGTACTCGCTGGAGAGCGGCCAGGCCGCGGCGAACCGGCTGCTCGAGGCCGGTGCGACGGCGCTCGTGTGCGCGAGCGACCCGCTCGCCCTCGGTGCCGTGCGGGCCGTGCGCCGCGCCGGTCGCGAGGTGCCGACCGACGTGTCCGTCGTCGGGTACGACGACTCCAACCTCATGAACTCGACGGACCCCGCGCTGACGACCGTGCGCCAGCCGATCGAGCCGATGGGTCGTGCCGCGGTGGACCTGCTGGCGAGCATGATCGCCGGCGCCGACGTGTCGCGCGACGAGCTGCTGTTCGAGCCCGAGCTCGTGGTGCGCAGCTCGACCGCCGCGGCCCCGTCGACCGGCCGGGACGTTCCCGCCCGCTGATCTTCCTCGTCCTCCACCTCTCCACACCCCGTCCACCTCGTCGCGACCCGCGCCTCCGGCGCGGGTCGTCGTCGTCTCCCCACGCGGACCCCTGCTCGGCGACGGCGTGCCCTCGTGGGGCGACCGCCGGGACGTGTCGCGCTGTGATCGCATTTCGATAACGCTGCTGTCGGGTTCTTGCGCTCACCCTGTCGTCTAGTTACTGTCACTCGTGACACACCCGACGTTCCCGCGGAGATGCGGCGAGCGGAACCACGAGGAAGAGGTCCCGGTGGACGACGCTCGGCCCGACGCGCACTGGTGGCGCAGCGCGGTGATCTACCAGGTGTACGTGCGCAGCTTCGCGGACGGCGACGGCGACGGCACGGGCGACCTCGCGGGCGTGCGCTCCCGCCTGCCCTACCTGCGCGACCTCGGCGTCGACGCGATCTGGTTCACCCCCTGGTACGTCTCGCCCCTCGCCGACGGCGGGTACGACGTCGCGGACTACCGGGCGATCGACCCCCAGTTCGGCACGCTCGCCGAGGCGGAGGCGCTCATCGCCGAGGCTCGCGCCCTCGGGATCCGCACGATCGTCGACGTCGTCCCCAACCACGTGTCGTCCGACCACGCCTGGTTCCGGGCCGCGCTCGCCGCCGGCCCGGGCTCGCCCGAGCGCGAGCGCTTCTGGTTCCACCCCGGCAAGGGGGAGGACGGGTCGCAGATCCCGACGCACTGGGTCTCGGAGTTCCAGGGCTCCACCTGGACCCGCACGACGAACCCCGACGGGACGCCCGGCGAGTGGTACCTGCACGTGTTCGCGCCCGAGCAGCCCGACCTCAACTGGAACCACCCCGACGTGCGCCGCGAGCACGAGGAGATCCTGCGGTTCTGGTTCGACCGCGGCGCCGCCGGCATCCGCATCGACTCGGCGGCGCAGCTCGTCAAGGACCCCACGCTGCCCGACGTCGTCCCCGCGCACCCGGGCCCCGGCGAGCACCCGCACGTCGACCGCGACGAGCTGCACGACGTCTACCGGGCCTGGCGCGCCGTCGCCGACTCGTACGCCGAGCCGCGCGTCCTCGTCGGCGAGGTGTGGCTCGCGGACCGCGCACGCTTCGCGAAGTACCTGCGCCCCGACGAGATGCACACCGCGTTCAACTTCGACTTCATGGCGCGCCCCTGGGACGCGAAGGCCCTGCGCGAGTCGATCCAGACCACGCTCGACGCCCACGCGCCCGTCGGCGCCCCCGCGACGTGGGTGCTGTCCAACCACGACGTCACCCGGCCGGTCACGCGCTACGGGCGCGAGGACAGCTCGTTCGCGTTCCTCGCCAAGCGGTTCGGCACGCCGACGGACCTGGCGACCGGGCGTCGTCGGGCACGGGCGGCCGCGCTGCTCGCGGCCGCGCTGCCGGGGTCGTTGTACGTGTACCAGGGCGACGAGCTCGGCCTGCCCGAGGTCGAGGACCTGCCCCGGGACGCGATCCAGGACCCCATGCACTTCCGCTCGGGCGGCGTCGACCCCGGCCGCGACGGCTGCCGCGTGCCGCTGCCCTGGACGCGCGGCGGCACGACGTTCGGGTTCGGTCCCGACGGCGGCGCCGCGCCCTGGCTGCCCCAGCCCGCCGGCTGGGGTGCGGCCTCGGTCGAGGCCCAGGAGCACGACGACGCGTCGATGCTCACCCTGTACCGCCGCGTGCTCGCGACCCGCCGGTCCGAGCCCGCGCTGCACGGCGGGACGTTCCGCTGGCTCGACTCCCTCGACGGGGTCGCGCTCGGCGACGACGTGCTCGCCTTCACGCGGGGCGACGTCGCGTGCGTCGTCAACCTCGGTCCGGAGGACGTGCCGCTGCCCGGCGCCGCGACCGTCCTCCTCTCCAGCGAGCCCCGTGGGGGCGACGACGCCCCCGCCCGGCTGGCGGCCGACACCGCGGTCTGGCTCCGGACCTGAGCCCGACCGTCCCAGCCCTCACCCAGCACTCACCCAGCACCACGCACCCAGCACACCCACGCAGCACCGGACACAGGAGTGACGATGAAGTCCACACGTCAGGCGATCGCCCTCACCCTCGCGGGGGCGCTCGCGATCAGCACGCTCGCGGCGTGCTCGAGCAACGGCTCGGGCGACGGCGACGAGGACGGCGGCAGCAGCACCGGCGCCGACGGGAAGGTCACCCTCACGGTGGTCTCCCTCCTCCCGGGCTCCGAGCAGGAGGCGATCGACGCGTTCAACGCGCAGGTCGAGGAGTTCGAGGCAGCCAACCCGGACATCGACGTGGTGCCGGAGGAGTACGAGTGGAAGGCGACGACGTTCGCCGCCCAGCTCGCCGGCGGCACCCTGCCCGACGTCTTCGAGATCCCGTTCACGGACGCGAAGACCCTCGTCGAGAACGGGCAGCTCGCCGACCTCGACGCCCAGTTCCGCGAGCTCGAGTACGCCGACAGCTTCAACCCGGCGATCATCGAGGCCGGCACGGGCTCCGACGGGCACGTGTACGCGATCCCGGCGAAGAACGTCTACGGCGTGGGCCTGCACTACAACCGCGACCTCTTCGAGTCGGCCGGCCTCGACCCGGACGACCCGCCGACCACGTGGGACGAGGTCCGCGAGGACGCGAAGGCCATCGCCGACGCCAACCCGGGCGTCGCCGGGTACATGCAGATGTCGCAGAACAACACGGGCGGCTGGCAGCTCACCGTCAACACGTTCGCGCGCGGCGGCCGCACCCAGGAGGTCGCCGACGACGGCGCCGCCACCTCCACCCTGACGAACGACGGCACGAAGGCCGCGCTGGAGTGGCTGCAGGACATGCGGTGGGAGGACAACTCCCTCGGCAGCAACTTCCTGCTCGACTGGGGCACGATGAACCAGGCGTTCGCCGCCGGGCAGGTCGCGATGTACACGTCGGGCTCCGACGTCTACACGGCGCTCGTGCAGACCAACGCGATCGACCCCGACATGTACGGGCTCGCCGCGCTCCCGCTCGAGGGCGACGACGCGGGCGTCCTCACGGGCGGCACGCTCGCCGCGATGCCCGCCTCCGTCGACGACGCGAAGAAGGCGGCCGCGATCAAGTGGATCGACTTCTTCTACCTCGCCAAGCTCGTCGACGAGGACCGTGCCGTCGCCGACGCCGAGACGCTCGTCGCCAACGACCAGCCCGTCGGCACGCCCGTCCTGCCGATGTTCTCCCAGGAGCAGTACGAGCAGAACCAGGAGTGGATCGCCGACTACGTCAACGTGCCGCTCGACCACATGACGAGCTACACGGACTCGATGTTCGACCTGCCGCTCGTCGGCGAGCCGTCGCAGAAGACGCAGGAGATCTACGCCCTGCTCGACCCCGTGGTCCAGGCGGTCCTCACGGACGAGAACGCCGACGTGGACGCGCTCCTCGAGGACGCGAACGCGCAGGCCCAGGCCCTGCTCGACCAGGGCTGACGACCCGGCCCGGCCGGCGGCGCCCCCTGCCGGCCGGGCCGTCCCCTCGCCGTGGGGGTGCCCGACGACGGGACGCACCTCCCGTCGTCGGGCACCCCCACCGCACCCCGAAGGACGTCTCGTGACCGCCACCTCCGCACCGCCGGGACCCGCGCACGCGCGCACCCCCGACCCGGCCCCGCGCCGTCGCTCGCCGGGCACGTGGGTCCGCGGCGGCGGGCTCAGCACGCTCGTGTTCCTCCTGCCGCTCCTCGTGATCTTCGGGCTCTTCTCGTGGTTCCCGATCGTGCGCGCGGTGATCATGAGCGTCCAGGAGACCAACCTGGTGAGCGAGCCGACGTTCGTCGGCCTCGACAACTTCCGCCAGGTGCTCGCCGACCCGATCCTGTGGAAGGCCGTGAAGAACACGCTGTACTTCGCGTTCCTCGCCCTGCTGTTCGGGTACCCGATCCCGCTCGTCGCCGCCGTCCTCATGCGGGAGGTGCGGCGCGGCAAGGGGCTGTACTCCGCGCTCGCGTACCTGCCGGTCGTCGTGCCGCCCGTCGTCGCGGTGCTGCTGTGGAAGTTCTTCTACAACGCGAGCCCCACGGGCGTGTTCAACACGATCCTCGGCTGGGTGGGCCTCGGGCCCTACCCCTGGCTCCAGGACGCGTCGTGGGCGATGCCGTCGCTCGTGCTCGCGGCCACGTGGGCCGGGGCGGGCGGGACGATCATCATCTACCTCGCCGCGCTGACGAGCGTGCCCCCCGAGCTGTACGACGCCTCGGAGGTCGACGGCGCCGGGCTGTGGCGCAAGATCTGGCACGTCACCCTGCCGCAGCTGCGCGGCGTCCTGTTCATCACCCTCATCCTGCAGGTCATCGGCACCGCGCAGGTGTTCCTCGAGCCCTACCTGTTCACCGGCGGCGGGCCCAACAACGCCACCGTCACGGTGCTGCTGCTCATCTACCGCTACGCGTTCCAGAACAGCCTCGGCGGCGACTACGGCGCCGCGACCGCGCTGTCGCTCATGCTCGCCGCCGTCCTCGCCGTCTTCTCGCTGATCTACTTCCGGCTCACCCGGTCCTGGAGCACGACATGACCCTCTCGCCCACCGACAACCCGAGCGAGATCGGCGTCGTCGCCGCCGACGCCGCGGACTCCGCCGGTGCCACGGCCACCGGCGCGGGGCCCGACGCCGCACGGCCCGCCCGCCGCGGACGACCCGGCCGGGGCGGAGCCGGCGGTGGACCCGGCGGTGGGCCCGGCGGCGGTCGCGGGCGCCGGGACCGGCGCCGCGGGCGCGATGCGGACCGGGGTGCGCTCTCCGAGGCCGACTGGCGCCGCCCCGGCGTCCGCTGGGGTATGGGGTCGACCCACGTCCTGCTCCTCGTCGTGCTCGTCGTCGCCGGCCTCGGCCCGATGCTGCTCCTCGCGAAGTTCGCCGTCACCCCGACGCAGGACATCCTGCGCACCCCCATGGCCGTCTTCCCGAACGGCATCGCGTGGGACAACCTCGACCAGGCGTGGAACGACGTCCAGATCAGCCGGTACTTCCTCAACACGATCTGGCTCGCGCTCGGGTCGTGGTGCGCGCAGATCGTCGTCGCGACCACCGGCGGGTACGCGCTGTCCGTCCTGCGTCCCCGGTACGGCAAGGTCGTGCAGGCGCTCGTGCTGTCCACCATGTTCGTCCCGGCGGTCGTGCTGCTCGTCCCGCTCTACCTGACGATCCTCGACCCGCCGCTCCTCGGCCGCTCGCTCGTCGACAGCTTCTGGGCGGTGTGGCTCCCCGCGGGCGCGAGCGCCTTCAACGTGCTGCTCGTGCAGCGCTTCTTCGACAGCCTCCCGCGCGAGGTGTTCGAGGCCGCGCGCGTCGACGGCGCCGGCCCGTACCGGCTCTTCTGGTCCGTCGTGCTGCCCATGTCGAAGCCGATCCTCGGCGTCGTCTCCGTGTTCGCGGTCATCGCGGCGTGGAAGGACTTCCTCTGGCCGCTGCTCGTGCTCAAGGACCCGGCGATCCAGCCGCTGTCCGTGCGCCTGCCGTCGATCGAGGCCACCACCGACCTCGGGGTGTTCCTCGCGTCGCTCGCGATCTCCACGATCATCCCCGTCGCGCTGTTCCTCGTCTTCCAGCGCCTGTTCCTGCAGGGCGCCGGGCTCGGCGGCGCGGTCAAGGGCTGAGTGCGCGCCGCCCCCTGCTGGCTGGGTCGCGCCTACGCGTGTGCCGGGCGCGGACCCTCGGGACGTCCCGAGGGTCCGCG
>NZ_JAJBZH010000004.1:321352-463794 GCF_020551945.1 Cellulosimicrobium marinum
CCCCCGGCGCACGCGTAGGCGCGAAACCCCGCGCGCGCGCGCGATGCTCAGCCGCGCCCGCGGCCGAGCATCGCGCGCAGCACGGCGTCGTGCACGTCGGTGTTGCGCTGCGCGCCGCCGAGCCGGTCGGCTCCGGGGCCCTGCGCGGTGATCGGCGTCGCCTCGCCCGTGTGGCCGCCCGTCGTCCAGTCGACCGTGAACTGCAGGTCCGTGCCCGCGACGTCGAACGGGCCGTCCTCGGACGTCGCGCCCTCCCCGCCCTCGTCCTCGTCGTCCACGTTCTCGATCGCCAGGCCACCGGTGGCGTGGTCACCGACGACGAGCACGAGCGTCCCGCGGTGACGGTCCGCGAAGTCCAGGGCGAGCGCGACGGTCTCGTCGAGCGCCTGCCCGGCCTGGATGGTGCGTGTCGCGTTGCTGCGGTGCGCGAACTCGTCGACGGCCTCCTCCTCGACGACGAGGAAGAACCCGTCGCGGTCGCGCGCGAGCGTGTCCAGCGCCTTCGCGGTCATGTCGACGAGCGGCACCTCGGGCTCGTACAGGTCGCCCTCGCCCTCGTTGCGCTGCTCGAACATCTCCTCGTTCGCGAACAGCCCGAGGAGCTTCCCGCGCCCGGCGGCGTCGAGACCTTCGGCGTCGCTCACGTACGTGTAGCCGAGGTCCTGCGCGCGCTCGACGAGGTTCCCCGCGGTGCCCTTGCTCTGCTCCGTCGGGTCCTTGGCGGGGTTGTCCTCCCACGCGCCCGGCTCGCCCGCCGGGAACCACCAGTCCTCGCCGCCGCCGAGGATCACGTCGGGACGGGACGACTCGAGGAACTGGCGCGCGATCTCGCTCTGGTCCCCGCGGTCGGGCACGTGGGCGCCGAACGCGGCGGGTGTCGCGTCGGTGACCTGCGCCGTCGTGACGAGGCCGGTCGCCTTGCCTGCTGCGCGGGCCCGCTCGAGGAGCGTCGGCACGGGCTCGCCGTCGACGTCGACTCCCACCGCGCCGTTGTACGTCCGCACCCCCGACGCGAACGCCGTCGCGCCGGCCGCGGAGTCGGTGACGGCGTCGTCGGGGTCTGCCGAGTCCGTCGTCGTCCAGCCGGCGTGCTCGAGCGTGTCCATCGCGAGCCGGCCGTCCTTCCCGACGGTCGCGAGGCGGACCACCTCGCGGTGCGACAGCCCGAGACCGTCGCCCTGGATGAAGATGACGTTGCGGGCGCGGTCGCCGTCGGGTCGGCCGTGCCCACGGTCGTCGTCCCGGCCGCCTCCCCGGTCGCCGGCCAGCGGCATCGTCAGCGCGAGCGCGGCCACCGCCGCGGCGCCGATCGTTCCTGTCCCGAACGTGGTGCGTCGTGCGTGCATGAGCTCTCCCTCGAGCGTCGCACCGGCACGGCACGCGACGGCGGGGTCGCCGTCGGTCGCGGCCGCGCCCGACGGCGTCGGTGCCGCCGGATCTCTTCACGCTAGGCCGGTGCCCTGCACCGGCAAGCCGGGACGGGTCGAATGCGCGACCCACGGAGGTGACAGGGTGTCCCGTCAATGTCACGTCCGTCGTGCCCGGTTCTCGTCGGGCGTGCTCGCGACCGGGTGGGATCATCGGGAGCATGCCCTCGTTCTCCCCCCAGGACGTCGCAGCCGACGCCACCCCCGACCTGCGCCCCTACGACGCGCTGCTGCTCTACTCGTTCGGCGGCCCCAACAAGCCCGAGGACGTCGTGCCGTTCCTGCGCAACGTCACGGCCGGCAAGGGCATCCCCGACGCCCGTCTCGAGGAGGTCGGCGAGCACTACTACGGCTTCGGCGGGAAGAGCCCCATCAACGAGCAGAACCTCGCGCTGAAGGCCGCGATCGAGGCGGAGCTCGCGCGGCGGGGCGTCGACCTGCCGGTCGTGTGGGGCAACCGCAACTGGGAGCCGTACACGGACGACGCGATCACCGAGCTCGAGGCCCTCGGGGCGCGGCGCACGGTCGCGCTCGTGACCAGCGCGTTCTCCTCGTACTCCGGCTGCCGCCAGTACCGCGAGGACCTCGCGGTCGTGCTCGAGAAGCGCGGGCAGCTCGACGACACCGGGTCCACCGGCGTGCAGTTCGACAAGGTCCGCTCGTACTTCAACCACCCGGGCTTCGCGCAGGCGAACGTCGACGCCGTGCTCGACGCCTACGCGGCGCTCGCGGAGCAGGGCGGGGACGGCTCGGCCGCGCGGCTCGTGTTCGTCACCCACTCCATCCCCGACACGATGGAGGCGGCGTCCCGCGTCGCGATGGCGACGTACTCCGAGCAGCACCTGGACCTCGCCCGCGTCATCGCCGCCCAGGTCTCTCAGCGCCTCGGGCACGACGTCGCGTGGGACCTCGCGTACTGCTCGCGGTCCGGCCCGCCGAGCCAGCCGTGGCTCGAGCCCGACGTCAACGACCACCTGGAGGAGATCGCGAAGGACGGCGTGCGCGACGTCGTGCTCTCCCCGATCGGGTTCGTGTCCGACCACATGGAGGTCGCCTACGACCTCGACACGGAAGCCCTGGAGACGGCCCGGGAGCTGGGCCTGACGGCGGTGCGCGCCGGGACGGTCGGCACGCGCGAGCCGTTCGTGCGGGGGCTCGTGGACCTGCTGGTCGAGCGTGCCGCGATCGCGCGCGGCGACGACGTCGCCGAGGCGACCGTGGGCGACCTGCCCCCGTTCCGGTCGGTGTGCGCGCCGGGCTGCTGCCTGCGTCGCGACGGCGAGCCGAGCGGCGTCCCCGCGCTGTGCAGCACCGACCTGTACTCCTGAGCACGCCCACCGCCGAGCACGACCACCCGCACCGCCGACGAGGAGACCGCAGTCCCATGAGCGACCAGCACGGAGGTGGCGCGGGCCGCGTCCCCGCCGACCACGACGAGATCAATGCGACGATCCGCTACGCGATGTGGTCGGTGTTCGCGACGGCGGCGCCGCTGCCCGCGAACGCCGAGGAGCGTGCGGCGCTGGTCACCGAGGCGCTCGACGCCGTGGGCGGCGGGGCGGACCCTGCGTCCACGGACGGCGACCTCGTGGTGCGCGGCTGGTACGACGTCGCGGGCCTGCGGTCGGACGCCGACCTCATGGTGTGGTGGCACGGCCCCACGATCGAGTCGGTGCAGGGCGCGTACCAGCGCCTGCGCCAGAGCGGGCTCGGGGCGCACCTGGAGCCGGTGTGGTCGAACGCGGCCCTGCACCGCCCGGCCGAGTTCAACCGGGGTCACGTCCCGGCGTTCCTCGCGGGCGAGGACCCCCGCGGGTACCTGTGCGTGTACCCGTTCGTGCGGTCGTACGACTGGTACCTGCTGCCCGACGCGGAACGTCGCACGATGCTGCGCGACCACGGCCTCGCGGCGAAGGACTACCCGGACGTGCGCGCCAACACGGTGTCGTCGTTCGCGCTCGGCGACTACGAGTGGATCCTCGCGTTCGAGGCCGACGAGCTGCACCGGATCGTCGACCTCATGCGCGAGCTGCGCGCCACGGAGGCGCGCCGGCACGTGCGCGAGGAGGTCCCGTTCTTCACCGGCCCGCGCACGAGCCTCACCGCCTGGGCGGACCGGCAGCCGTTCGCCTGACAGCGTGCCTTGGGCTCGGACCTCCGGGGACGACCTGAGGGGCGGCGACGGGTCTACCATCCGCGCCGCTCGTCCCTCGCGCCGCTCCCGCCAGACCCGCCACGACCCGCCGCCACCCCTCCGGTCGTACCCGGCTGGCACACGTCCCCCCGGTCGGTCCCGCGTGGTCGCTCAGGACGCCGCGACCGGGTCGGTGTCGCGCACGTAGGGGGTGACGAACGCGGCGAGCGCCTCGTTGCTGTCCTTCGTCAGCCGTTCGCCCGACCACGTCTCGTGCAGGGTCACGGTGGCGCCGCCGTGGAGGGTGAGGTCGACGCGCGCGGGCGTCACCTTGCGGACGACCGCCGCGTGGATCTGCTCGTAGGGCAGGAACCGGTGGGTGCGGGCGAGCTCGGCGACGGGTGCCGACCGTGCCAGGGCGGCCAGCCGGGCCTTGCCGCCCTCGGTCTTCTTGGGGCACGGCGCGAGGACGAGCCCGTTGTCGAGCACGAGGACGTCGTGCTGGGTCCCGTCGACCTTGACGTTGGCGAGGCCGCCCACGACCTGCCCGCCGTGCGCGGTGGCCTGTGCCGCGACCTGCGTGGCGGAGGCGACGTCGACACCGAGACCGGCGACCCGCTCCCGCGCCTCGGCCACGGTCGCGGGGTCGAGCGCGAGGCGGGCGACGTCCTCGAGGTCGAGGGGCGCGCCGTCGGGCCCGACCAGGGTCGCCGGTCCGGTCCACGAGAGGCGCCAGGCGGCGACGCCGGACGCGACGGCGGCGGCCCGCAGGGCCGCGGTGGTGGCGCCGACGAGCTCGGCGCGTGCCTCGTCGAGGGGCAGGCTCGGCACGGTGTCGCGGCGCACGGTGTCGTAGCCGCCTCCTGCGACGACGTCGAACCAGGTGTCGAGGCTCCCGCTGCCGGTCCCCGCGGCCCGGCCGACGGCGCGGTAGAGCCGGTCCGCGACCCGCTGGTCCTCGACGGGCATGGACCGGGCGACGAGCTCGTCCCAGCCCACCTGCTGCCGCGTGCCGTAGTCGACCTGCTCGTGGGCGACGCGTGCGGCGTGGTGCCAGAACGCGGGGACGAGCGCGGTGGCGGGCCGGTGGTCGAGGGGGGCGTCGGCGTCGGGCATCGTGTCCATGGCGGCGACGCGGGCGGCGATGGAGGGGTGGCTGTCCCACCGCGACTGCTCGGTGGGGGCGTGCTCCCGCATCTCGGCGAGGTCGCGCGACCGGCCCTGGAGGAGCTGTGCGAAGCCCTCGAAGACGGCGGTCGGCGCGGGCGCGTACCCGTGGTCCCAGCCGAGGGCCATGTACTGGCCGGTGTAGAAGCTCCAGGCGGAGTCGAGCGCGGGGATCTCGCGCAGCGTGGCCTGGGCGGTGGCGCGGCCCGCCACCCGGACGGACAGCTCGTCCGCCTCGAGCTCCTGGCGGCGGCTCACGGCGGCGGAGACCAGCAGGTAGAGGTGGGTGTAGTGCTTGAGCAGCCAGCCGACGACGTTGCCCTGGAGCTGCTGCACGGTGGCGACCATGGCCGCGCGCCCGCGGTACGCGAGGGGGCCGAGGCGCGTGTGCGAGCGCGAGTAGTGACCGAGCTCGTGCGCGAGCACCGAGCGGAGCTGCGCCGCCGTGAGGCCCTGCAGCAGCGGCACGCCGAGGAACAGGCGGCGCGTCCCGCCGACCAGGCCGAGCAGCTTCGTGTCCTCGCTGACGGCCGCGTTGACCTCGGCGACGAGGCGGATCTCGTCGGGCGCGCGGGTGTCGGCGACCTGGGCGAGGCTTCGGACGGTCGCCCACAGCTCGGGCGCGGCCGCCTCGTCGAGCAGGACGCCCGACGGCGGGTGCTTCTCCGCCCGGGCGACGCGCCACAGCGCGACCACGAGCCCCACCGCGACCGCGACGGTGAGGAACCCGAGCTTCGCGGCACCCGCCCCGGCGTGCTCGGAGAACGCCCACACGGTCGTGACACCGAGGCCGACGACGGCCCCGAGCGCGACGACGTAGAACCCCATGAGGAGGAGGATCGAGAGCGCGGCGCGCAGGGTGGTGGTCACGGTTCGCCTTTCACGTGCGCCGCACCGACGCGGCGACCTCGGCCGGGATCATAGCGGCGCCGCGGCTCGGCGCGTGACGGTCGTCCAGCACGCCTGCGCGCGAGGGTCCGGTCTGCGACGAGGAGTGCCTCCCAAGATGCTCAGCATGCTGAGGGATGTCACGCTGGCGTCATGACGACCGCCGCCACGCACCCTCCCGCAGCCCTCGCCCCGACACCCGCCGACCGCGTCCGCCAGGTCGTCGTGCTCGTCGGCTCCCTCGTCGCCGCCGGCGCCGCCGCCTACGGCGCCGGAGCCTTCGGCGGGCAGCCGATCCAGGACGCCGCCGGGGGAGCGCTGTCCGCCACCGCCACCCCCGTCGCCCCCGACAACCCCGCCTTCCGCATCTGGTCCGTCATCTACCTCGGACTGTTCGTCTTCGCCGTCTACCAGGTGCTGCCCAGCCGCGCCACGACGCCCCGGCTGCGCGCCACCGCCTGGTGGGTGCTCGCCTCCATGGTGCTCAACGCCGCCTGGATCGGCGTGGTCCAGGCGGGCTCCCTCGCCGCGAGCGTCGTCGTCATCGCCGCCCTCCTCGCCGTGCTCAGCGTCCTCGTCGTCCGGCTCGTGCGCCGCGCCCCCGACACCACCGCGCAGGCCGTCGTGCTCGACGGCACCACCGGCCTCTACACCGGCTGGGTGAGCGTCGCGACGCTCGCCAACGTCAGCGCCGCCCTCGCCGACGCACAGGTCGGCGACCTCGGGCTCGGCGCCACCGGCTGGTCCGTCGTCGTCCTCGCGCTCGCGGCGGCGCTCGCGGTCGCCTGGGCCACGTTCACCGCCGGGCGCCGCGCCCTCGCCCTCGGCATCGGCCTCGCGATGTCCTGGGGTCTCGCCTGGGTGGCCGTCGGGCGCTTCACCGGCCCGCTCGCCGACGAGACGGTCGGCTGGGCCGCGGTCGTCGCGTCCGCCGTCGCGCTCGGCGCCGGCGTCTGGGCCGCGACCCGCCGGCCCGCGCGTCAGGGGTAGAGCCCCCGGATCTGGTGGGCCTCGGCGACGCGCTGCACGCCGATGACGAGCGCGGCGTCGCGCAGGCTCAGCCCGTCGCGGCGGGCGAGTCCCGCGACCTCGTCGTAGGCGTGCAGCATGCGGTGCTCGAGCTTCTCCCCGATCTCGTGCTCGGTCCACCAGTACGCCTGGTTGGCCTGCACCCACTCGAAGTAGGACACGACGACGCCGCCCGCGTTCGCGAGGACGTCCGGGACGACGGTGACGCCGTTCGCGGCGAGGACGCGGTCGCCGTCGGCCGTCGTGGGGCCGTTGGCGCCCTCGACGACGAACCGGGCGCGCACGCGCGGGGCGGACGCGGCGTCGAGCACGCCGCCGACCGCGGCGGGGACGAGGACGTCGACGTCGAGGGCGAGCAGGGTGTCGTTGTCGATCGCGTCCGCGCGCTCGTACCCGAGCACGCTGCCGGTCGCGGCGACGTGCTCCACGAGGGAGCGCACGTCGAGGCCGTCCGGGTCGTGCACACCGCCGTACTGGTCGGAGACGGCGACGACCTTGGCGCCGCGGGCGGCGAACAGCGTCGCGGCGTGCGAGCCCACCTTGCCGAAGCCCTGGATCGCGACGCTGACGTGCGCGAGGTCCTCCCCGGCCTCGGCGAGCGCCGCGGCGGTGACGTGGACGACCCCGGCCGAGGTCGCCGTCGTGCGGCCGAGCGAGCCGCCGACGGTGATGGGCTTGCCCGTCACGACGGCCGGGATGGTGTACCCCTGGTTGACGGAGTAGGTGTCCATGACCCAGGCCATGGTCCGCTCGTTCGTGCCCATGTCGGGCGCCATGATGTCCCGCTCGGGGCCGATCACGGGCATGATCTCCGACGTGTAGCGGCGGGTGACGCGTTCCAGCTCGGCGTCGGAGTGCTCTCGCGGGTCGATCGCGACCCCGCCCTTGGCGCCCCCGTACGGGAGGTCGACGAGGGCGCACTTCCACGTCATCCACATGGCGAGGGCGCGCACCTCGTCGATGTCGACCCCGGGGGCGTAGCGCAGTCCGCCCTTCCCGGGCCCGCGCGACACGTTGTGCTGCACGCGGTATCCGTGGAACAGGACGGTGCGGCCGTCGTCGCGGCGCAGGGGGACGGCGACGTTGACCTCGCGGCGGGGCGTGGCGAGCATCTCGTGCAGGCCGGGGTCGTAGCCGAGGAAGTCGACCGCGCCGGCGAGCTGGGCGTGCGCGGTGGCGAGGGCGGAGCCGGCGTCGGCGGGCCGGGCCGTGGGCAGGGTCGTCTGGGGTGCTGACGTCGTCGTCACAGGTCCTCCGGGTCGAGGTGGTTCCCGGGCCCGGCGGGGGTGTGCCGGGCCCGGGATCACGGTACCGCGCGGTCAGTTCCCGAGGGCGTCCACGGCGGCGCGCTCGTCGTCGGTCAGGGTGAACCCGGCGACGTCGAAGTTCGCCTCGATGCGCTCCGGGGTGACGGACTTCGGGATGACGACGAACCCGTGGTCGAGGTGCCAGCGCAGCACCACCTGGGTGGGCGTGACGCCGTGGGCCGCGGCGACGTCGGCGAGGACGGGCGCGTCGAGGTCCGTGCGCTTGAACGGGCTGTACCCCTCCAGCACGACGCCGCGCGTGGTGAGGTCGTGGGCGAGGCGGTGGTCGTAGTCGGCGGGGCTCCAGGGGATCTGGTTCACGGCGGGGGTCTCGCCGACCTGCTCGGAGAGGATGTCCACCTGTTCGACCGAGTAGTTGCTCACCCCGATCGAACGGACCTTGCCCTCGTCCCGCAGCTCGACGAACCGCTCCCACACCCACGGCGACGCCTCGCCGGACGGCGGCCAGTGGATCAGCCACAGGTCGACGTAGTCCGTGCCGAGGTCGCGCAGCGACGCTTCCAGCGTCTCGCGCTCGCGCCCTGCGGCGTCCGGCGGCAGCTTCGTCGTGACGAACACGTCGCCGCGGTCGACGGACGACTCGGCGAGCGCCCGGCCCACCTGCGCCTCGTTGCCGTAGCCGGTCGCGGTGTCGACGTGGCGGTAGCCCACGTCGAGCGCGTGGCGCACGGAGCGGTACGCGTCGTCGCCCTCGGACTGCCACGTGCCGAGGCCGAGCAGCGGGATGTCTCCGCCGGGCAGCGTCGCCGTGGGGATGCGGGAGGGTCCCTGGCCTGTCGTTCCGGGTGTCGTCATGCCACCAGTCTTCGTGCCCGACGCCGTCCCTCGCCACCGGACGAGGCAGCGTCAGCCCGGGCGCGCGGTGCGGCGGCGGTACTGGGCGGGGGTCTCGCCGGTGAGTCGGGCGAACGTGCGCGTGAACGACGGCTGGTCGTAGAAGCCCGACGCCGCGGCGACCTCCGCGACGGTGCCGTCGCCCGCGGCGAGGAGCCGGGTCGCGCGGTCGACGCGCGTGCGCAGCACGAGCTGGCGCGGCGTCACGCCGTAGACGCGGCGCACACGGCGGTCGAGGGTCGCGGGGGTGCACCCGGCGGCGTCGGCGAGCCGCGCCGTCGTCCACCGCGCGCCGAGGTCCGCCTCGACGGCGGCGACGAGCGCGGCCACCGTCGCCATGGTCGCGTCGTCGGCCTCGCCCGCGCGCAGGTCGTGCGAGACGGACACGAGCCCGACGAGGGTGCCCGCGGCGTCGTGCACGGGCAGCTTCGCGGTGAGGAACCACCCGGACGTGCCGCCGAGGCGGCGGATGCGCTCGAGCTCGCCGCGCAGCGCGCGACCGGTGCGCAGCACCTCGGCGTCCTGCTGCTCGTACCGTTCGGCGAGCTGGGGCACGAACAGGTCGGCGGCCCGGCGGCCGAGCACGGCGCGCCGCGACCGTTCGCGGGTGCGTGCGACGAACACCGGGTTGACGGCGACGTACCGGCCGGTGACGTCCTTCGCGCAGAACATGGTGCCCGGCAGCTCGTCCATGAGCGCGACCATCGCCGGGCTGAGCGCCGCCAGGAGCGCCGCGCCCTCGGGCCAGGGGGTCTTGTCGTGGACCGGTGCCATGTCGCCCCGGATCGTACAAGACAGGCCCGTCCGGGCGGGGCAGGCTGGTGGGATGAGCGACGACGCCTCCTCTCCCGTGACCACCGACGTGCGCGGACCGGTCGCACCCGGACCGGACGCGCTCGTCGACGACGCGGTCGCCCTCGCGCGGCGCTGGCTCGCTGCGAGCGAGGGCGCGGGCAGCGCGCGCGAGCGGCGCACCGCCGAACGGCTCGGCGCGCTCGTCGCCGACCCCGCGGGCCTGGAGCTGGCCGTCCGGTTCGTCGACGACGTCGCGCGCCCCCAGGACGTGCGCGTCGCCGCCCGGGCGCTGGGCCGCCTGGGCGAGCTCGCGGGCGGCGCCGGGGCGTTCCTCGGGCCGGTCGACCGGACGCTGCTGCGCGCCGGCGCGGGCGTCGCGACCGTCCTGCCGTCGGTCGTCGTCCCGGCGGCGCGGGTGCGGCTGCGCCAGCTCGTCGGGCACCTCGTGGCCGACGCCGGGTCGGGCCTCGGCGCTCATCTCGCCCGGACGCGGGCGGAGGGCTACGCGCTCAACGTCAACCTGCTCGGCGAGGCGGTGCTCGGCGAGGACGAGGCGAACGCGCGCCTCGGGCGCACGATCGCGCTCGTCGAGCGGCCCGACGTCGACTACGTCTCGGTCAAGGTGTCGTCGGTCGCGTCGCAGCTCGTCACGTGGGACCTGGAGGGGTCGCGCGACCGCGTCGTCGAGCGGCTCGTCCCGCTGTACCGCGCGGCCCGCGACCACGGCACGTTCCTCAACCTCGACATGGAGGAGTACCGCGACCTCGCGCTCACCACGGCGGTCTTCCAGGCCGTGCTCGCGCGCGAGGAGCTCCGCGACCTCGAGGCCGGGATCGTCCTCCAGGCGTACCTGCCCGACGCGCTGGGCGCGCTCGACGAGCTCACGGCGTTCGCGGCCGAGCGCGTCGCGGCCGGCGGCGCGCCCGTCAAGGTACGTCTCGTCAAGGGCGCCAACCTCGCGATGGAGGCCGTCGAGGCCGAGCTGCACGGCTGGGCGCAGGCGCCCTACCCGACGAAGCGCGACGTCGACGCGAACTACGTGCGCCTCCTCGACCACGCGCTGCGCGCGCCCCGCACCGACGCGGTGCGGATCGGCGTGGCGAGCCACAACCTGTTTCACGTCGCGCTCGCCGTGCTGCTCGGCCGCGCGCGCGGGGTCAGCCACGCCGTCGACGTCGAGATGCTCCAGGGCATGGCGCCCGGCGAGGCGCGCGCGGTGCGCGACGAGGTCGCGCGCGACCGCGACCCCGGCGACCCGCGCACCGGTCGCGTCGTCCTCTACACCCCGGTCGTGCGCGACGAGGACTTCGACGTCGCGATCTCCTACCTCGTGCGACGCCTGGAGGAGAACGCCGCCGAGCAGAACTTCCTCCACGCCATGTTCGCCGGCGACGGCCGCACCGCGATGCAGCGCCAGGAGGACGCGTTCCGCGCGTCGGTCGACCTCGGGGTCCGGTACGCCGCGACCGACGTGACCCCGCGCCGTCGGGCCCGGGGACCGGTCCCCGGGTCGAGCGAGCCCGCCGAACCCCGGGTCGCTCGGCAGGATCCGGCCGCGGTGACGCGTAACCCGGGGTTCGGCAACGCCCCCGACACCGACCCCGCCGTCGCCGCGTCGCGCGACTGGGCGCGCCGCGTCACCGGCCCCGACAGCGGGGACGTCCCCGTCCGCACCCCCGAGCTCGCCTCCACGGCCGAGGTGGACGACGCCGTCGCGCGCGCCGAGCACGCCACCGCCGCCTGGTCGCGGGTCGCCCCGGCAGCGCGCGCCGCCGCCCTGCGCGCGATCGCCGCCCGCCTGGAGGAGGCCCGCACCGACCTCGTCGCCGCCATGGTGCACGAACCCGGCAAGACCGTCGCCGAGGCCGACCCCGAGGTGAGCGAGGCCGTCGACTTCGCCGCCTACTACGCCGACCGCGCCGCCGAGCTCGACCCCGCCTCCGGTGCGTACCCCGGCGCGACGTTCACGCCCGACGGCGTCACCCTCGTCACCCCGCCGTGGAACTTCCCCGTCGCGATCCCCGTCGGCGGAGTCCTCGCGGCGCTCGCGGCCGGCTCCGCGGTCCTCGCGAAGCCCGCACCGCCTACGCCCCGCTGCCTCGAGGTCGCGGTCGACGCCGTCCACGCTGGCCTGCGGGACGCCGTCGCCGCCGACCCGGCCCCGTTCGAGGCCGCCGGCCTCGGACCGGACGACGTGACCGGCGTCGTGCAGTACGTCCGCGTGCCCGACGACGAGCGGGGACGCCACCTCGTCTCCCACCCTGGCGTGGCGCGCGTCGTGCTCACCGGCTCCATCGAGACCGCCGAGCTGTTCGCGCGGTGGCGGCCCGACCGACCGGTGCTCGCCGAGACGTCGGGCAAGAACGCGCTCGTCGTCACGCCGTCGGCCGACCTCGACCTGGCCGTCGCCGACCTCGTGCGCTCCGCGTTCGGGCACGCGGGCCAGAAGTGCTCCGCGGCGTCCCTCGCGATCCTCGTGGGCTCCGCCGGCGACCCGCGAACCGAGACGGGCCGACGCGTCCGGCGCCAGCTCGTCGACGCCGTGCGGTCGCTCGCCGTCGGGCCCGCGACCGCGCTCTCCACGACCATGGGGCCGCTCACGGAACCGGCCTCGGGCAAGCTGCTGCGCGCCCTCACGACCCTCGAGGAGGGCGAGTCGTGGCTCGTCGAGCCGCGCTGCCTCGACGCGGGCGAGGACGGGACGGGGCGCCTGTGGACGCCCGGCCTCAAGGAGGGCGTGCGCCCCGGGTCGGCGTTCCACCTCACCGAGTACTTCGGACCCGTCCTCGGCCTCATGACCGCCGCGACCCTCGACGAGGCGGTCGAGCTGCAGAACGCCGTGCCGTTCGGGCTGACCGGGGGCATCCACAGCCTCGACGACGACGAGGTCGAGCGGTGGCTCGACGCCGTCCAGGTCGGCAACGCCTACGTCAACCGGCACATCACCGGCGCGATCGTGCAGCGCCAGTCGTTCGGCGGGTGGAAGCGGTCGTCCGTGGGCCCGGGCGCCAAGGCGGGCGGCCCGAACTACGTCGCCCAGCTCGGGACGTGGACCGACGCGGTGGCGACCGACGGCGCCGCGGACCTGCCGCCCGCGCGCGAGAGCGCACCCGACGCGTGGCTCGCCTGGGCCCGTGCGGACGACGCCCGCTGGTGGGACCGCGAGTTCTCCCGCGCGCACGACCCCAGCGCACTGCGCGCCGAGTCGAACGTGTTCCGCTACCGGCCCGTCGACCTGCTCACGGTGCGCGTCGGCGCCGACGCGTCACCCGTCGAGGTCGAGCGCGTGCTGCACGCCGCGCGGACCGCCGGGGTGCCGGTCGTCGTCCTGCCCGCGCCCGGGGCGCCCGCCGTGGGCGGTGCCCCCGGCACCGAGGTGAGCGACGCCGACCTCGCCGCGCGCGTGCGCGACGGCCGGGTGCGGGGGCGCGTGCGCGTCGTCGGCTCGTCGCCGGGGCTGCGGGAGGCCGCCGCCGAGCGCGTCGGCGACGTCACCGTGCTCGACCAGCCCGTCGTCGCGAGCGGCCGCCGCGAGCTCCTCACGGTCCTGCACGAGCAGGCCGTGAGCCGCACCATGCACCGCTACGGCCACGTGCGCGCCTGACCGCCACCTCGCGAGAACCGCGGGTCAGACGGAGTCGCGCTCCACGAGCTGCGGCGCGAGGACGAGCGACGCGGCGCCCCCGCGGTGGGCGACGAGGTCGAGCAGGATGTCCGTCGCCGTCCGCACCATCTCGACCATGGGGTTCTGCACCGTCGTGAGCGGAGGCGACGACGACGCGGTGTCGGTGAGGTTGTCGAAGCCGACGACCGAAACGTCGCCGGGCACGTCGCGACCGTGCCGGGCCAGCACGCGGATCGCGCCCTCGGCCATGAGGTCGGACGCGGCGAACAGCCCGTCGACGTCCGGGTGCTCCGCGAGGAGGCGCTCCATCGCGGCGGCGCCGCCGGACACGGCGAAGTCGCCGACCGCCACCGCGCCGTCGGGGAGGCCGACCTCCCGCATCACCTCGCGCCACCCGGCGAGGCGGTCCACGCCGGCCGTCATGTCCTGCGGGCCGGCGATCGTCGCGATGCGACGGCGCCCCGCCTCGACGAGCCGCCGCGCGGCGAGCCGGCCCCCCTCGACGTTGTCCACGTCGACGTACAGCAGGTCGGGCGTCGGGCGGAACGGCCGGCCGACGAACACGGCGGGGAGCCGGGTCGCGAGCAGGGCCTCCTCGAGCTCGTCGTCGCGGTGGTGCGACGCCACGATCGCTCCGTCCACGTGCCCGCTGCGCAGGTACCGCACGATGCGGCCCGGCTGCTCGTCGGGGCGTGCGAACAGCAGGACGAGCTGCAGGTCGGTGCCGCCGAGCGCCGCGCTCACGCCGCGCATCGTGCCCGCGAGGAACGGGTCGGTGAGGATGCGCTCGTCGGGCTCGGGCACGACGAGCGCGATCGAGTCGGTGCGCCGGGTGACGAGGGAGCGGGCGGCCCGGTTGGGCGTGTAGCCCAGCTCGGCGACGGCGGCGTCGACCGCGGCCTGCGCCTCGGGGGAGACCCGCAGCCCGCCGTTGATCGCGCGCGACGCCGTCGAGCGCGAGACCCCCGCGGCCTGGGCCACCTCGTCCAGCGTCGGCGCGGTGCTCGGGGTGGTGCTCATCCGCCCAGTATCCCGCGCCGACGCCGTGGTCCGCGCCGTCGCATCGCGGACGGTCACCGGCGCGTCGGCCATCAGCTCACCTCGTCGTCCCTGGCCGGGATCGCGTTCTCGCGGGCCACCCGCGCGTACCAGCGGCCGCTCGCCTTCACGGTGCGCTCCTGGGTCTCGTAGTCCACGCGGACGATGCCGAACCGCTTGGTGTACCCGAGGGCCCACTCGAAGTTGTCGAGCAGTGACCAGGCGAAGTAGCCCCGCACGTCGGCGCCCGCGTCGACCGCGTCCTTCGTCGCGCGCAGGTGCGCGTCGAGGAAGTCGAGGCGGTCCTGGTCGTCGACCGACCCGTCGGCCTCGACGACGTCCGGGTAGGCGGCGCCGTTCTCCGTGACGTACATCGCGACGCCGCGCGGTCCCGTGTACTCGGCCTGCAGGCGGGTGAGCAGGCGCGTCAGCCCTTCCGGCTGCACCTCCCAGCCCATGTCCGTGAGCGGCAGCCCGCGCGAGCGCCCGTGCGCGTCGTCGGCGGCCGGGTACGGGGACGACGTCGCGCGGACCGGCGCGTCGTCCGTCGCCTCGTCCCGCACGCCCTCGGGACGAGTGCCGCCGTCGCTCTCGCCCGGCTCCTGCGGGCGGCCCGCGAACGCGCCCCCGTTGTAGTAGTTCACGCCGAGGGTGTCGATCGGCGTGGACACGATCTCCAGGTCGCCGTCGCGCACGTGGTCGAGCAGCCCGTAGGGCGCGACGTCGTCGAGGACGTCCTGCGGGTAGGCGCCGCGGAAGATCGGGTCGAGGAAGATGCGGTTGAACTGGCCGTCGACCCGGCGTGCGGCGTCGACGTCGGCGGGGTCCTGCGGGTCGACCGGGTCGGCGACGGTGAAGTTCAGGGTGATGCCGAGGTTCGCCTGGGGGGCGCGATCGCGCAGCGCCTGCACCGCGAGGCCGTGGCCGAGGAGGAGGTGGTGCGCGGCGGCGAGCCCGTCCTCGCGGGACTGCCGGCCGGGCGCGTGCACGCCCGCGGTGTAGCCGAGGAACGCGGAGCACCACGGCTCGTTGAGGGTGGTCCACACCCCGACGCGGTCCCCGAGCGCCTCGTGCATCGTCACCGCGTACTCCGCGAACCGGGAGGCGGTGTCGCGGTTCGTCCAGCCGCCGCGCTCCTCGAGCGCCTGCGGCAGGTCCCAGTGGTACAGCGTGATCCAGGGGAGGATCTCGGCACCCAGCAGCTCGTCGACGAGCCGGTCGTAGAACGCGAGGCCCGCCGGGTTGACCGCGTCGCCGTCCGGGCGGACGCGCGCCCACGAGCTGGAGAAGCGGTAGGCCCCGAGGCCGATCTCGCGCATGAGCGCCACGTCGTCGCGGTACCGGTGGTAGTGGTCGCACGCGACCTCGCCGTCGTCGCCGTTCACGACGGCGCCCGGCACCCGGCAGAACGTGTCCCACACCGAGTCCGTCCGCCCGTCGGTGTGACCGGCGCCCTCGACCTGGAAGGCGGCGGTCGCGGCCCCCCAGAGGAAGCCCTGCGGCATCGGGACGCGGCCCGTCGCGGTGGCCGGGTTCGGGTCGAGGGGCGTGGTCGGGACGAAGAGGGTCATGGTCGATTGTCCTTCTCGGGAGCGGAGGTGCGCGCGGGCGCCACGCGGTGGCGCCCGCGCCGGGAAGCGTCGGGCCGGGGCGGTCAGCCCTTGACGGCGCCCTGCATGATGCCGGCGACGAGCTGACGACCCGTGAAGACGAAGATCACGATGAGCGGCAGCGTCACGAGGAAGATCCCCGCCATGACCAGCGAGTAGTCGACGAAGAAGTTCGACTGCAGGGACCGCACGACGAGCGGCAGCGTGGGGTTGTTCTGGTTGAGCACGATCGACGGCCAGAAGAAGTTCGTCCACTGCTGCACGAACGTGAACAGGCCGAGCATCGCCGCGGCCGGCCGGGCCGCCGGCAGGGCGATCGACCAGAACGTGCGGAACATCGACGCACCGTCGACGCGAGCCGCCTCGATGAGCTCGTACGGCAGCGCCTCGCCCAGGTACTGGGTCATCCAGAACACGCCGAACGCGGTGACGAGCGCGGGCACGATCACGGCCTGGAGCTTGCCGATCCACCCGAGGTCCGACATGAGGATGTACATCGGGATGACGCCGAGCTGCGTCGGCACGGCCATCGTCGCGATGACGAACACGAGCAGGGGCCCGCGCCCGCGGAAGCGCAGCTTGGAGAACGAGAACCCGGCCAGCGTGGAGAACAGCACGACCGACAGCGACGTGATCACCGAGATGACCACGGAGTTCCACGCGGCCTTCCAGAAGTTGATCGCGTCGGAGCCCATGACGTCGGAGAACCGGTCGAGCAGGCTCGCGTCGGGCAGGAGCTGGGGGAGCGCGCTGCGGGAGATCTCCTCGGGCGTCGACGACCCGAGGATGAGCGTGAAGTAGAGCGGGAAGACGGAGATCAGCAGGACGACCCCGAGGATCGTGTACGTGACCCAGCGGGGGCGGCGCTGCGCGCCTCCCACGTGCTTGCCCGCCCCGCGCCGGCGGGCGGCGGCGCGCGCCGCGCCGGGTCCGGCGGTCTGGGCGACGACGGGGACGGAGCTCATCGCTTCCTCCGATCGGTGGTGCCGGGCGTCGTGGCGCCCGTCGTGTCCGCGGGCGGTCGGCTCCCGGCGGTGCTCGCGTTGGCGGCGAGCAGGGCACGGGCCTGGGCGGCGCGTCGTCGCCGCTCGCGCCGTGACCCGCCGGGTGGTGCGGCCGAGCTCGCGATGCGGCGCGTGGCGAGGAAGTTCACCATGCCGATGAGCAGGATGAGGAGGAACAGGAGCCACGCGACGGCGGCCGCGCGGCCGAAGTTCTTCTGGTTGCCCCACGCGACGTCGTAGAGGTAGAGCACGGTGGTCATCCACTGGCGGTCGGCGCCGCCGAGACCCTGCGCGTCGAACATGCGCGGCTCGTCGAAGATCTGCAGGCCGCCGATGGTGGAGGTGATGACGACGAAGATGATCGTGGCGCGGATCTGCGGGACCGTCACGGAGAAGAACTGCCGCACGCGGCCCGCGCCGTCGATGATCGCGGCCTCGTAGAGCTCGCGCGGCACGGCCTGCATGGCCGCGAGGAAGATGAGGGCGTTGTACCCCGTCCAGCGGAAGTTCACCATCGACGCGATGGCCACGTGGCTCGCGAGCGGGTCCGCGTGCCAGCGCACCGGGTCGACCCCCACGAGCCCGAGGAGCTCGTTGATGAGGCCGTACTGGTCGGCGAAGAGGCGGCCGAAGATCATCGACACGGCCACGGGCGCCACGACGTAGGGGAGCAGCACGCCCATGCGCCAGAAGGTCGCGGCGCGCAGGTTCTGGTCGAGCATCGCGGCGATCGCGATGGCCGCGATCACCTGCGGCACGGACGACAGCAGGAAGATCGACGCCGTGTTGCGCAGCGACTTCCAGAACGTCGGCTGCGCGAGCACGTCCGTGTAGTTCTGCAGGCCCACGAAGTCGCCCTGCCCGCCCAGGAGGTTCCACTCGTACACCGACACGACCGCGGTGTAGACGAGCGGGAACAGCCCGGTGATCGCGAAGATCAGGAAGAACGGCGAGATGTACAGGTAGGGGGAGACCTTCACGTCCCAGCGGCTCAGGCGCTGGGTGAAGCCGACGCGGCGCGGCGGTCGGTCGGTCGGCCCGTGGAGCCCCGGCGGGGGCTGGGTGGGGGTGAGGACGGCCATGGTGAGTTCCTGTGCGGCGGGTCGCGCCGGCGGGGTCACGACGGCGCGGGTGCGGTGGGCGGGCGGGGTGCGCCCGAGGACGCACGGCGGGGGCCGGGCCGACGCGCGTGCGCCGGCCCGGCCCCGTCAGGTCACAGACCCAGGTCCTGGAAGGACTGGAGGGTCTTGTCCCACGAGGACGCGGCGTCGTCGGTCTTCTCGACGTCGACACGCTTGATGCCGTCCTGCACGGTCGTGTGGATCGTGAAGTAGTTCGGGCCCTTGTACGGGGCGCCGTCGATCGCGAGGGCGCGGTTGACGAAGATCTCGCCCACCGGCGCGTCGTTGAAGAAGTCGTTCGTGAACGCCTGCACCGCCTCGGACTCCTGCGCGTCGACCTGCGACGGGAACGTCCCGGCGTTCTCGAACGCGGTGGTCTGCTGCGCGGGGTCGGTCAGCCACGCGGCGAGCTCCTTGGCCGCCTCGGCGTGCGGGCCCGAGGCCGGGACCGTGAGGAACGAGCCGCCCCAGTTGAGGCCGCCGCCGGGGAAGACGTCGGCGACGTTCCAGCCGGTGACACCGCCCGCGCGCTCCTCGACCGGACCGGTCATCCACGCGGGGCAGACCATCGTCGCGAAGCCGTCGTTCTGGAACGCGGCGTCCCAGTCTCCGGACCACTGCTCGAGGCCCGCGGAGAGCTCGTTCGTCGTGGACTGCTCCAGCACGGTGTTGTACATGTCGATGATCGGCTGGTTGCTCGCGAGGTCCTTCGGCGTGCCGTCGGACTCCTCGTAGGCGTTGTCGATCTGGTTGACCATGGCCTGGGAGATCGACATCGCGGAGTCGTACCACGCGGCGTCGCTCGCCTCGACGAACGTCGCGCCCGCGGCGAAGTAGTCGTCCCACGTGGCGTCCTCGCCGCCGAGCAGCTCGGCCACCTCGGCCGGGTCGGTCGGGAGGCCGGCGGCCTCGAAGAGGTCCTGGCGGTAGCAGATCGCGCTCGGGCCGATGTCGGTCCCGTAGCCGAAGACCATGCCGTCCTCGGTGGTCGCCTGCTGGACCTTCCAGTCCACCCAGCGGCCGTCGAGCGAGTCGTCGCTGAGGTCGGTGAAGAGGTCGGGGTACTGCATGAGCTCGGGGAGCCAGTCGACCTCGATGGCCTCGATGTCGGCCAGGCCCTCGCCGCCGGCGGCGAGCTTGGTCGTGAGGTTGGTGCGCGCGTCCTCGGCCTTGGCGGCCTTGGTCTGCTTCACCGTGACGTTGGGGTGCTCCTCGCTGTACGCCGCGAGGAGCTCGTCGGTGTAGCCGAAGTCGTTGAACGTGGCGACGGTGAGCGTGATCTCCTCGTCGGAGGTCCCGGTCTCGGCGCTGTCGTCGTCCGATCCGGAGCCGCTCGAGCACGCGGTGAGGGTGAGGGTGAGGGCCGCGAGGCCCGCGACGGCGGACACCGTCGTGCGGGACCGGCGGGTCGTACGGGTGCTGCTCAGCACGGTGACTCCCTTGTCGGTGGGCGGGTGGTGGATGTCGGTGGCTTGGTAGCGCTCTCACACCCGAGTGGTAGCGCTTCCACGAACGTGGGACCGATCGTGCTCGGGGGCGGGTGCGGTGTCAAGCCTCCGGAGTGGACGCGTCGTGGTGGTCGCGCTCCCACACGTGCGTCGTCGCAGGTCAGCGAGCTGCGCTGGTCTCAGCCGAGGACCATGGTCCCCGACATCGTTATGCGTTCGAGACCGACTCTCAGCGGGTCAGCCACTCCTGGCCGGCGTCTTCCTCGGCGGACAGCGCCGTGCGCACCGCCTCGGCCGCCGCCTCCTCGATCGCGCCGCCGAACAGCGGGACCGAGGCCTTCACCTCGCCGTCGTACGACTGCACCGTGGTCCCGTCCGGCGCGGCCCGGAGCCGCACCGTGCCGGTGAGGCGCACCGGCGCACCGGTGATCTCCAGGGACACGGTCCCCGCGCGGACGTCGTCGCCCTCCGGCTCCCACGCCTCGGCCTGCCGGATCTCCAGGCGCCCGCCCACGAACGCGCGCACGTGCGACGGGATCTGGTCCGTCGGCAGGGTGCGGCGGACCACGACCGTGAAGGACCCCGCGGCCTCGCCCGTCACGTCCACGAGCTCGACCGACGCTCCCGGCCCGCCCGACCGCTCGGCCCGCCAGCGCACGAACGACTCGTCCGCGAGCATCGCGCCGACACGGTCGACCGTCGCGGGGTAGCGCAGCTCGACGCTCAGGTGCACGGGTCCTCCCTCGGGTGCGGCCCCGTCGGCGGGGCCCACGGGGACTCTAACGGTCCGGGCCCAACTACGCTGGGGTCCGTGTCTGCCATGAGTGACCTCATCTCCCGCCACGCGGACCTCGACGCCGCGGACAACGAGTGGCTCCACCTCCTCGTCGGGGACTGGCAGGTGATCTCGGACCTCGCGTTCGCCGACCTCGTCCTGTGGCTGCCCACGCACGACGGCAACTTCGTGGCGCTCTCGCAGTGCCGCCCCTCCACCGGGGCCACCGTGCACTACGACGACATCGTCGGGTCGCTCGCCCCCGACGGGCAGCGGCCCCAGCTCGAGCGCGCCCTCACCGAGGCCCGGTCGCAGCGCTCGCGCGAGCCGCGCTGGTTCGGCGCCTACGCGGTCCGCGAGGAGGCGATCCCCGTGGTGCACAAGGGCCGGCCGGTCGCGGTCGTGGCCCGGCAGACCAACCTCGGCAGCGGCCGCACGCCCAGCCGGCTCGAGCTGAACTACGTCGAGGCGGCCGACGACCTCATCGCGATGATCTCGCGCGGCGAGTTCCCGTTCCCCAACGCGGCGACGGGCCCGCGCCGGGGCGCGCCCCGCGTGGGCGACGGGCTCATCCGGCTCAACTCGGAGGGCGAGGTCCTGTACGCCAGCCCCAACGCGCTGAGCTGCTTCCACCGCCTCGGCGTCATCGGCCCGCTCGTCGGGCGCTCGCTCGCCGAGGTCACGGCCGACCTCGTGGAGCACCAGACGCCCGTCGACGAGTCGTTGCCGCTCGTCGTCATGGGTCGCGCGCCGTGGCGCACGGAGATCGAGGCGCAGCGCGTCGCGCTGTCGCTGCGCGCGCTGCCGCTCACCGAGTCCGGCCAGCGCATCGGTGCCGTGCTCCTGTGTCGCGACGTCTCCGAGCTGCGCCGCCGCGAGCGCGAGCTCATCACCAAGGACGCGACGATCCGTGAGATCCACCACCGCGTGAAGAACAACCTCCAGACGGTCGCGGCGCTCCTGCGTCTCCAGGCACGCCGCATGGACGTGCCCGAGGCGCGCGCCGCGCTCGAGGAGGCGATGCGCCGCGTCGCCACCATCGCCCTCGTCCACGAGAGCCTGTCCCAGACCCTCGACGAGGAGGTCGAGTTCGACGACATGGTCGGCCGGGCGCTGCGCCTCGCGGCCGACGTCGCGTCGGCGGGGACGAGCGTCCGCACGGTCCGCACGGGCAGCTTCGGGCTCGTGCCCGCCGAGGACGCCACCCCCCTGGCGCTCGTGCTCACGGAGCTCGTGACGAACGCCGTCGAGCACGGGCTCGCGAAGCAGGAGACGGGGACCGTCGAGGTGGCGGTCGAGCGCGACGGCTCGGCGGTGCGGATCGTCGTCGCGGACGACGGCGTCGGGATGCCGGACGGCGACGTCGCGCGCGCGGGCCGCGCCGCGAAGAGCGGGCTCGGGTCGCAGATCGTCCAGACGCTCGTGACGAACGAGCTCCGCGGCACGATCGAGTGGGGCGACCGCCCCGGCGGGGGCACGCAGGTGGTGCTCCAGCTCGTGCTGCGCGACGGCAGCGGGTCGCGGCAGTCCTGAGCGGTCGCCCTCGGCACGTGCGGTCGTCGGGCACGGCGAAGGGCCGCCACCCGGGTGGGTGGCGGCCCTTCGTCAGGTCTCGCGAGGTGTCAGGCCGTGCGGGCCGTGCTCGACGTCGCGGGTGTCAGCCGGCGCGGCGGGCGCGCGCGGTGCGGCGCTTGAGCGCGCGGCGCTCGTCCTCCGACAAGCCGCCCCAGACGCCGGCGTCCTGACCGGACTCGATGGCCCACTTCAGGCACGTGTCGACGACGTCGCACCGGCGGCACACGGCCTTCGCCTCCTCGATCTGCAGGATCGCGGGGCCGGTGTTGCCGATCGGGAAGAACAGCTCGGGGTCTTCGTCCAGGCATGCTGCGCGGTGGCGCCAGTCCATGATGATCTCCTCGGCGGTGAGAGCCTGGCGCAGGGATGGTGCTGCGCGGAGTGGGGGCACCGCGATGCCAGGCTCGACGCGGGTCAGGTGCGGGGGGTGATTGATGCTTGAACCAGGTTCACACCTCGTGAAGGGCAGCACAAGGGGTTACGCAGAAGTTTCCTCCGCGTGAACCGTGAGGTGTTCGTCACACACCTGTGAAGGCCCAGGTCGCGGCGTAGGGTGGTGGATCGTGCCCCCCCGAACACCCCCCAGCACGCCGCCCGGACCGACCGACGACGCGACTGCGCAGACCGGTCCGCGCCCCCCTGCGCTCCTCGCGCTCGTCGCCGGGATCGGGCTCGAGGTGCTCGCTCTCGCGGCCGGTGCCGTGCTCGTCCTCGTCGAGCTCGTGGCCGGGCGGTCGATGTCCCTCGGGGTGAGCCTGTTCCTCGTCGTCTTCGCGCTCGGCGTCGCCGCCCTGCTCGCCGCGTGCGTGCGCGGACTCCTCCAGGGCCGGCGATGGGCGAGGTCCCCGGTCGCGACCTGGCAGATCCTCCAGGGGGTCGTCGCGGTGAGCTCGATCCAGGTCGGTGCCACGCCCTGGGCGCTCGTGGCGCTGGCGCTGGCGGTCGTCGTCCTCGTCCTCCTCATGCTCCGCCCGGTGGTGGAGTCCACGACCCGCGACGCGCGACCGTCCGCCTGACCGTCCGCCTCACGCACGCGGCTCCGTGACCTGCCGGGGCTCCGTGACCTGCCGGGGCACCGCGACCTGAAGAGGCACCGCGACGCCGCCTCGCACGAGCACGCCCCGACCCGGCCGCGGCGGACCGGGGTCCGTGAGCCACCCGAGGTCGTGACCGAACACCTCGGCGCTGCCGCGCTCGCCCGGCCCCAGCACGATCCCGTGGCGCACGGCCCGCAGTTCGGCGAGCGGTCCGCGCAGCGCCATCGCGGCCGACGCCGTGGTCGCCGACGCCACGAGGCGCACGTCGTCCCGGCACAGCGCGGCGACCCGGTCCGCCTCCAGCACGCACAGCTGCGCGAGCTGGTCCAGGTCGTCGACCACGAGCACGGACGGGCCCGACGCCGCGGCGACGGCGTCGAGCACGCGCGCCACCTCCGCCGGGACCAGCCGGGACGCCACCGGCACGCCCGGACCCGCGACGGCGCGGAGCGTGGCGTCGCGCGCGACGACGCCCCGCAGCACACCGCCTGACGCCGCACCGCGCGCGAGCAGGGCCAGGGCGGTCGTGCGCCCGCTCCCCGGCGGTCCCACGACGAGCGCACCCTGCGACACGTCCAGGTCGAGCGGGGCGGGCGCGTCCCCGCCCACCCCGACGCGCACGCGGTCCCCGTCGCGCGGTGCGGCGTCCCGCGGCGAGTCCTGCGTCCCGGTCGGGGCGGCCCCTCCCGCGTCCCCGGGGGCGTCCACGGCGCCGTCGACGACCCGGTCCGGGAGCGCACCCAGCCGCAGGGGCCGTGGGCCGTCGTCGGGGGCCGGGCGGAGCGACCCGGCGCTCCCGGCCCCGTCGCCCGGACGCACGAGATCGTCCGGACGCACGAGATCGTCCGGACGCTCGACGTCGCCGGGATGCGCGACGTCGTCCGTGCGCACGACCTGGCACACGACCGGTGCGCCGCGGCCGAGCCACACCGCGCGGCCGGGCGGGCCACCCTGCCCGGCGAGCGCCGTCGGGACGCCGAGGGCGACGTCGTCGTGCCGGTCGCGGGACGAGAGCACCGCGCGGACCCCGACGAGGGCGCCGAGCCCGGCGACGGTCGGCCCCGACCCGGCGACGGCGAACGCCGCCGTGCCGTCGGCGAGCGTGTCGGCGAGGAGGTCGGTGCCCGCCCCGCCGGCCAGCGCCGACAGCGTCGAGCGCACGGCCTCGACGTCGTCCACCACGACGAGGGTGCGCGCCGGCGCGCTCTCGCCCCGCCCGTGCGAGGGCACGGCGGGCCGGGAGCGGCCGTCGTCGTGCCCGCCGAGGAGCCGCAGGAGCCGGGCGAGGCGGCGCGGGTCCGACCGGTCGACGACGGTCCCGACCCCGGGGTGCCGCGCGAGGCCGCCGAGCGGGACGCCGACCGCGTGCACGTGCCACCCCCGGTCGAGGGCGGCGTGCGCGAGCGCGCGCAGGGCGCCGGTGCGTCCGGTGCGGGCCCGGCCGAGGACGGCGAGGTGACCGTCGTGGGGGTCCCAGCCCACCGTGACGCGACGCTGACCGGCCGGGTCGTCGCCGAGCGCGAGCGGCAGGAGGTCCTCGTCGTCGGCGGGCGGGAGGTCCGCACGCCCGACGCGCGCGGGCAGCGGGGGGAGCCACGGCGCCCGAGGCGTCCTCGTGCCCGACCGTCGCGCGGCCCGGCACGCCGCCTCGACGAGGGCCGGGAGGGTGCCCGCGCCGTCGTCCCCGCCTGCGGCCCCGCGGTGGGGCGGACGTGACGGACCGGACCCGGTGCCCGACGCCGCGCCGTCGCGCCCGGTGGGCGCCCACGGGGGAGCGAGGACCGCCCCTGCGGTCGGTGCGGGGACGGGCGCCCCGGCCCGAGCACACTGCAGGGCGACCGGGGCGTCGGCACCGCGGCGCAGCACGAGGCGCCCGGGGGCGCGGGCGGGGATCAGCGCGGCGTGCGGCGACTCGACCACGTCGCGCGAGTCGGCGGCGTCGACCACGCGCAGCGCGAGGCGCAGCGTGATGTTGGCCCGCACGTCGGCGCTCACCGCCCCCGCGGGGCGCTGCGTCGCGAGGACGAGGTGGATACCCAGCGAGCGGCCCTGCGCGGCGAGCCGCAGCAGGTCGGGCAGGAACTCGGGCATGTCGTCGGCGAGCGCCCGGAACTCGTCGACCACGACGACCAGGCGCGGGAGCGCCCCGGGGGGCAGGTCGCCGACGTCCGCGACGCCCGCGTCGGCGAGGACGTGCTCGCGGCGCCGCAGCTCGGCCCGCAGCCCTCCGAGCGCCCGCGCCGCGAGGCCCGCGTCGAGGTCCGTCACCTGCCCCACGACGTGCGGCAGCCCGGCGCACGCGCCGAACCCGGCGCCGCCCTTGAAGTCGACGAGGGCGAAGGTCAGCTCGTCCGGGGAGCGGCCGAGCGCGAGACCCGCCACGAGGGTCTGCAGCAGCTCGGACTTCCCGGCGCCCGTCGTCCCCGCGACGAGGGCGTGGGGGCCGTCGGCCACGAGGTCCACGACGACGGGCGAGCCGTCCGCGCCGACGCCGAGCGGGACACGCAGCCCGCGGCCGTCGCGCGCGGCGGCCGACCGCCACCGGTCCTCGACCCACGCGGCCAGCGCCGGGACGTCGGGTGCCCCGCGCTCCAGGGGTGCGCCGACGAGGGCGGCGAGCGCGACGTCGTCGGGCAGGCCGGGCGCGGCGGGGTCGCAGCCGTCGGCGGGGGCGGGGCCGTCCGGTCGTACCCGTCCGAGGTGGTCCGCCGCGGCGAGGTGGCGGGCGAGGTCCTGCGCCCAGGCGGTGTCCACTGCCACCTCCGGGCGGGCCGTGCGGACCCCGTCGGCGCCCACGAGGACCGTGGCGCCGCCGCCGTGCGCGTGCAGGACCGTGCGGCACCACGGCGGGACGTCCTGCGGGCGGGGGACGACGAGCACGAGGCGCGCGCCCGCCGGGCCGAGGCGCTGCCACGCGAGGGACAGCTCGCCCGGGTCGGGCGCGCCGTCGACCACGAGGACGTCCGCGGAGTCCCGGTCGGGGACCGTCGCGTCGAGGCGCCGCACGACGGTCGCGCGCGGCAGCCAGCGGCACCACGCCCAGTCCGTGGCCGTGCCGCCCGTCTGCCGCACCGTCACGGACGGACCGGCGACGAGGAGCTCGGCGAGCAGCGCACGGGCCGCCCCGAGCGCGTGCGCACGGGGCCCGACGACGGCGACGCACCCGTCCGGCAGGGCGGCAGCGGGCCACGGGGTGGCGTCGTGCCGGTCGACCGGGGCACCGGGGAGCGGGTCGGGTCCGGCCGCACGACCGGCGGGACGGTCGTCCCCCGCGCCGTCCGGGGCGAGGTGGGCGACGAGCGCCCACGACAGGACGTCGGCGGGCCGGGGGCGCAGCGGGTCGCGGTCCGTGGACGTGCCGACGCCCGGTCCGTCGGGGGAGCCGGGCCCGGCGGGCTCCTGCGCCGCTCCGGCGACGCTCGCCGCGCGTCGGGCACGGCGGCGTCGCGCCTCGACGAGGGCGGGCACGAGCACGGCCAGCGGACCCGCGAGCGCCAGGAGGGCGTAGAGGGGCTGCCGGAACGCGACCGCGAGGGCGACCCCCGCGACCGCCGGGGTCAGCGCCGTCGTGAGGAGTTGGGACCACGGCCGTGCGGGCTCGGGCGACGCCGGGACCCGTGCCCGGTCGTCCGTGGCGGCGACCCGGTGCTCCAGCACCGGGCGGGGCCGCAGCGCGTACGTCGTGGACCCGTGGACCACGACCCGCCCGTCGCGCCACCGCACGAGCCGCCGCGTGCGCAGGCTCCGGGTGCCGGACCTCTGCGCGGCGGCGACCGCCTCGGCCCGCGCCGCCCGGACGCGGGTCGCGCCGGGCGGCAGGACGACGTGGACCCGCGATCCGCGGCGCCCGCGGGCCCAGCGCACGTCGAGCGCGTCGACCGTGACCCGGCCCTGCCGCGCGTCCGGGGCGCCCGGACCCAGGGCGACGAGCCGCCCGGCGCGCGGGCCCGTCAGCACGGCCACGTGCCGCTCCGCCGCGAGCACCGCGTCGTCGCGAGCCCCCGCGCGCGCACGCGCCGGGGACGTGGCGAGCGTCGCCCCGGGCAGCAGCGGGCGCGTGCCGCAGCGCTGGTGGTCGTCGACGGGGACGCCGTCCGCGACGAGCGGCGCGGTCAGCAGCTCGGGCCGGCACGCCAGCGCGGCGAGCGCGGCCCGCGCGTCGCCGAGGCGCGTGCCGTGGTCGAGGAGCACGTCCGTCGCCGGGTGCAGGGTGAGCCGCACGGGACGGGCGGACGGCGGCGCCGGGGAGGTCGGGAGAGGCACGGCCCGATCCTGCCCGGTCGGGGCGTCCGCCCGCCCGGACGACGTGCGCCCCTGTGGACAAGGTCCGCAGGGGCGCACGACGCGGGCGGTGCTCAGTCGACGGCGAGCGCCGCCACCGGCGACGTCCGGGCCGCCGCACGACCCGGCACCACCGACGCGAGCAGGCCCGCGCCGAGGGCCACCACGAGGACCACCGCGACGTCGCGCCACGGCACCGCGAACGCCACGTCGCCCATGAGGCTCAGGGCCGTCGCGGCACCCGCCCAGCCGTACACGACGCCCAGCGCCACGCCGAGCAGCGCCCCGACGCCCGCGATGAGCATGCCCTCGACGGCCAGCATCCAGCGCAGCCGACGCCGGCTCAGACCGATCGCGCGCAGCGTCGCCGACTCACGCCGCCGCTCGATCACCGACAGCGACAGCGTGTTCGCCACGCCGATGAGCGCGATGACGACCGCGACCGCGAGCAGCCCCACGACCACGGCGAGCATCGTGTCCACGACGCTCTGCATCGCCGCGCGCTCCACGACGGCGCCCACGACCTCGACCGGGGCGTCCGCCTCGGACACCGCGTCCTGGATGCCCGCGACGACCTCCGCGTCCGACGGGTCGTCGACCGAGACCCACAGCCCGGTCGTCGCGGCGTCCGGGTCCAGGGTGCGCGCGTCGGCCGCCGTGAGGAGGAACACGCCCGACGCGCCCCCGACGACCTCCACGTCCAGCGTCGTCCCGGCGTCGGTCGTCAGGGTCGTCGTGGCGCCGTCGCTCAGGCCCCAGACGTCGAGCTGGTCCTGCGGCGCGACCAGCGTCCCCGGCCCGAACGCGCCCTCCACCCCCAGGGTCGCGGACGACCGCACCACCGCCGCCGCCTCCGCGGGGTCCACCGCGGTGATCGGCGGCGACGAGCCGTCGGGCAGGGTCGCGTACACCTCCGACGTCGGCGCGACCCGCGCGACGCCGTCCACACCCTCCACGAGGTCCGTCGTGCTCGACGCGACCGTCCCGTCCACGCCGCTGCCGAGGACCACGACGTCGACCGGGTACTGGTCGTCCAGCGCCGCGCCGAGGCTCGTGCGGGCGCTCGCGGCCCCCGTCGACATCATGGCGACGAGCGTGACGCCGATGAGCAAGGCGGTGCTCGTCGCGGTGGTGCGCCGCGGGTTGCGCAGCGTGTTCGCGGCGGCGAGCCGCGCCGTCGGGCCCGTGCGGGCGAGGAGGCGGCCGACGAGCGCGACGACGGCGGGCAGCCAGAACACGGCACCGACGAGGATCCCGACGAACGACACCGTGCCCCCCACCACCCCGGCGAGGAGGCCGACGTCGGGCGCGCCGTTCGCCCCGAGCACCACGCCGCCCGCGAGGAGCGCGAAGCCGACCACGGTGAGCAGCACCGCGGCGACGAGCCGGACGCGACCCGCCCCGGTGCCGACGCGCGGCGCGTCGGCGGGGCGCAGGGCCTCCAGGGGGGAGACGCGGGTCGCCGCGCGGGCCGGCGCGAGCGAGGCGACGACCGTGACGAGCGTCCCGACGACCAGCGGTGCGAGGACGACCGCGGGGGTCAGGGACACCGTGGCGGGCAGCGGGACCCCGAGGTCCGCGCCGCGGCCGACCGTCAGGGCCAGCTGGACGAGCCCGGTGCCGACGAGCAGGCCGGCGAGGGAGGAGAGCAGCCCGAGGATCGTCGCCTCCGTGAGCACGGAGCGGGCGAGCTGGCCACGGTTCGCGCCGACCGCGCGCAGCAGCGCGAGGGTGCGGGTGCGCTGCGCGACGAGCACCTGGAACGTGTTCGCGATGACGAGCGCCGCGACGACGAGCGCGACCGCCGCGAACGCGAGGATCACGTACGTGAAGACCTGCTCGCCGCCGGTGTGCGCGGCGGCGAGGTCCTGGGCGTACTCGTCGGGCGTGCGCACGAGGCCGCCCTCGCCCGCCGAGTCGAGCACGGCCGCCCGCACGCCCTCGAGGTCCGCGCCGTCCGCGAGCGCCACCATGACGGCCGCGACGGAACGGTCCTCCCCGGCCTCCAGCGCCCACGCCTCGGCGTCCTGCGGCGCGACGACGGCCGCCCCGCCCATCTGCGCGAACGCCCCGTACGGGTCGTCGGTGATCCCGACGACGGTCAGCGTGTCCCGCAGCTCCTGCGGCTCGACGTCCTCGTCCGACGACCAGACGTAGCGCAGGTTCGTCACGTCGTCGCCCACGCCGACGCCGAGGCGCTCGGCGACGTCCTGCGGCAGCGCGACCTGGCCCGCCGCCGACGGCAGCGCACCCTCCACGACGTCGAGCGGGTCGAACCGGGGGTCGGACGGCGTGGGGACGGCCATCTGGTAGACGGTCCGCCGACCCACCTCCAGGGCCACGGACGTGCTGCGGACCGGCTCGACCGCGTCGACGCCGTCGAGCGCCGCGAGGTCGTCCACCTCGAGCGGCGTGTACGACCGCTCGCCGCCGACGACGAGGTCCGCGTCGGCGAAGCGCGCCGCGATGGCGTCGTTCGTCGAACGGGTGAGGACACCGCCCGCGAGCAGCGTCGCCGCGACGAACGCCGTGCCGATGAGGACCGCGACGCCGGCCGCGGCCAGCCGTCCGGTGCTGCGGCGCATCTGCGCCAGGGTGAGCCGCAGCATCAGGCGCGCACCGCCTCGTCGTCGGACAGCTCGAGAGAGCGCAGCGCGTCGAGGCCGGCGAGCACCGCCTCCGGCGTCGGGTCGGCGATGTCGCCCGCGATGCGCCCGTCCGCGATGAGGACCACGCGGTCGGCGTACGCGGCGGCCGTCGGGTCGTGCGTGACCATGATGACGGTCCGGCCGAGCTCGCGGACGCTGCGGCGCAGGAAGCTCAGCACCTCGGCGCCGGAGCGGGAATCGAGGTTGCCCGTCGGCTCGTCGGCGAACACGACCTCGGGGGCCGCGATGAGCGCGCGGGCGATGGCGACGCGCTGCTGCTGCCCGCCCGACAGCTCGCTCGGACGGTGGCTCAGGCGCGCCTGCAGGCCGAGGGTGTGCACGAGCGTGCCGAACCACTCCCGGTCGACCGTCCCGCCCGCGAGCTCCACGGGCAGGGCGATGTTCTGCTCGGCCGTGAACATCGGCAGGAGGTTGAACGACTGGAACACGAACCCGACGCGGTCCCTCCGCAGCGCCGTGAGCTCGTTGTCGTCGAGCGCCGTCACGTCGGTGTCGCCGAGGAACGCGTGCCCGCCCGTCGCCGAGTCGAGGCCGGCGAGCAGGTGCATGAGCGTCGACTTGCCGGAGCCCGACGGTCCCATGATCGCGGTGAAGTGCCCGCGCTCGAAGTCGACGTCGACGCCGTCGAGCGCGTGCACCGCGGCCTCGCCGCTGCCGTACGTCTTGCGCAGCGCCCGGGCGCGGACCGCGGGCGGCCCCGCCGTCGCGGGGGCGCCGCCGTCGGGGGCGGGGTGTGCGGGTCGGTACACGGTCGTGTCCACGTCGTCTCTCCTGGTCGGGGTGGCTGCGGTGCGGCTCGTCCCGGGGCGACGGCGCGCCCCGGGATCGTGCTCGACGCTACGGAGCGGCACGGCCCGCGCGCGTCCCGCGACGGTGGGGTCCCGTCGAGGGCGAGGTCATCCCGTGGTCGTACGCGCGCGTCGTCGGACGTCCCCCGACCTGTCAGCGCCCGGTCGGTCCCGGGGTCGGTGGGCTGCTGACAGGTCCGGACGCGTGCGGGTCGTCAGCGCCTCACGGGTCCCGGGTCCGGTGGGGCGCTGACAGCTTCCGGCGCCCGACGGCGCGTCGTCGCCGTCCCCAGGCCCGGTTCCGGCGGGCTCGTCCACAGGGTCGCGGCCCGGGGTGGGAGACCGTGCCCGGGGAACGGCAGGGTCGGCGCATGAGCGGAGGAGCAGGGTTCCTGGACACGGTCGCCGGGCTGCGGGACGTCGCGGCGCGACAGTGCGGCGTGGTCGCGCGGTCGCAGCTGACGCGGCTCGGGGTGACGTCCGACGCCGTCGACCACCAGGTCCGCGCGCGACGGTGGCGTCGCACGAGTCGCGACGTCGTCGTGCTGCACCGCGGGCCGCTCACCCGCGCCGCACGCTGCTGGGTCGCGGTGCTCGGCGCCCCGGCGGGTGCCGCGCTCGGCGCGTGGACCGCGCTCGAGCTGCGCGGGCTCACCGGGTGGGACCGCGAGCCGCTGCACGTCGTGATCGCGCGCGGACAGCGGGCGGACCGCCACCCGTGGCTCGTCGTGCACGAGTCGCGACGTCCCGCGACCGGCGACGTCGGTGTCGTCGCGGGGCTGCCCGTGCACGACGTCGCGCGTGCAGCGGTCGACGCCGCGGCGTGGCAGCCGTCGTGGCGGACGGCGTCGGGGCTCGTCGCGGCGGTCGTGCAGCAGCGGCTCGCGACCCCGGCCGTGCTGCTCGCGAAGCTCGACGAGGTCGGTGCGGTGCGGCACCGGGCGACGGTCCGGCTCGCGCTCGCCGACATCGCGGGCGGTGCGGACTCGCTCGCCGAGATCGACTTCGCCCGGCTCTGCCGGCGGGCGGGTCTGCCCGAGCCGGCGCGGCAGTCCCGCCGCCGCGACTCGACCGGTCGCTGGCGCTACCTCGACGTCGAGTGGCGGGCGCGCGGGCGCCGTCTCGTCGTGGAGGTCGACGGCGTGGGGCACCTGGAGAGCCGTCGGTGGTACGACGACCTCCTGCGCGACGCCGAGCTCGGCGCGGACACGCGCACGGTGCGCCTGAGGCTCCCGGCGATGGCGGCGAGGCGTGAGCCGGAGCGGGTGCTCGCCGTCGTGCACCGTCACCTCGCGGACCTGATGCTCGCCGCGTGAGCCCGGCGGCGACCTGTCAGCACCTCACCGACCTCAGGGCCCGTGGGCTGCTGACAGCTCGCGCGGGGACGGCTCGCGGGTCAGGACCCCGGACGAACCAGCCCGGTCTCGTAGGCCGTGACGACGGCCTGCACGCGGTCGCGCGCGCCGAGCTTCGCGAGGATGCGCCCCACGTGGGTCTTCACGGTCGCCTCGGCGACGAACAGGTCGGTCGCGACCTCCGTGTTCGAGCGCCCGCGGGCCATGAGCACGAGGACCTCGCGCTCGCGCTCGGTGAGCCCGGCGACGGCCGCGTGCGCGGGGGAGTCCGCCGCCTGCTCGGCGGGCAGGGCGGTGACGAGGTGCTCGAGGAGCCGCCGGGTCGACGACGGCGCGATGACGGCGTCGCCGCGGTGCACGGTGCGGATCGCGGCGAGCATCTCCTCGGGCGGCGCGTCCTTGAGCAGGAACCCGCTCGCGCCGGAACGGATGGCCTCGAGCACGTACTCGTCGAGGTCGAACGTCGTGAGGACGATGACGCGCGGCACGTGCGCCGCACCGTCCGTCCCCGCCGTGAGCCGCGCGGTCGCCTGCAGGCCGTCGAGGTTCGGCATGCGCACGTCCATGAGGACGACGTCGACCGGGTGGTCCGCGAGCAGGCGCAGGGCCTGCACGCCGTCCCCGGCCTCGACGACGACCTGGAGGTCGGGCTGGGAGTCGATGACCATGCGGAACCCGGCGCGCACGAGCTGCTGGTCGTCGACGAGTGCGACCCGGACGGGGACGTCGGAGGGGAGGGGGGTGTCGGCGGTCATGGCGTCCTGTCGTTCGGTGCGTGCTCGGTCGGTGCGTGGTCGGTCGATGGGGCTTCCGTCCGCGCGGGCGCCGTGGGCGCCGTGGGCGCTGCGGGCAGGGCGCCCGACGGCGCGGGGCTACCCGGCGCGGGGGCGCCCGGCACGGGGAGGGTGAGGTGGACGCGGAACCCGCCGCCCGGGCGTGGTCCGACGGCGACCCGGCCGCCGAAGAGGGCGGCGCGCTCCCGCATCCCGAGCAGCCCGAACCCGCCGGGCGCGGAGGGTTCGCCGTGGCGGACGGCGTCGCCCGGACGTGCGCCCTCACCAGGACGCGGGGACGGCTGGGCGGCGGCGCCGCGCCCGTCGTCGTCGACCTCGAGGTCGAGGGTGGTCGGTCCCCAGCGCACGACGACCGTGACCTTCGGGTCGGGTCCGGCGTGCTTGAGCACGTTGGTCAGCGCCTCCTGGCACACGCGGTACACGGTGAGGCCGACCCCCGGGGGCAGCGGGCGAGGCTGACCGACGCGCACGAGCGAGACCCGCAGGCCGCTGTCCCGGACCTGGGCGACGAGGGTCTCGAGGTCGGCGGTGTCGGGCTGCGGTGCCCGTTCGAGGGCGTCCGGCACCGGCGCCCCGTTCGGGGAGCCGGCGTGCCCGACGGCGCGCGGCGGGCTCCCGGGAGGGCCTCCGGGCGCGCTGCCCGGCAGGGCCCCGGGCGGGCTCCCGTTCGGGCCGGCCAGATCCGGTGCCGGCCGTGGCGCCTCGGCACGCAGCACGCCGAGGAGGCGGCGCATGTCGGCGAGCGCCGCCCGCCCCGTCTCGGACACGGTCGCCAGGGCGCGCTGCGCGGCGGCGGGGTCGTGCGCCGCGGCGTACCGACCGCCGTCGGCCTGGGCGATGACGACCGACAGGGAGTGGGCGACGATGTCGTGCATCTCGCGCGCGATGCGGGCCCGTTCGGCGGCGGTCGCGATCCGCGCCTGCTGGTCGCGCTCCACCTCGAGGCGCTCGGCGCGGTCGACGAGCGCGGCGATGGTCTCGCGGCGGGAGCGCCGGACGAGGCCGAACGCCCACACGGCGAGGAAGGTGACGCTCCCGAACGCGGTCGTGAAGAACACCATCGTGGCGAGGTCGACGAGCCGCCCCGACTGCAGCCCGAGCGCGGTCCCGAGGACGAGCGCCCCGGCGAGGGAGGACACGATCGCGGTGCGGTGCGCCCAGCGTGGCCCGTACACCGTGACGGAGTACAGCGCGACGAGCACCGCGAGGTCGGCGGGCAGCAGGAGCAGGTAGCCCGCGAGCAGGTGGGTCAGGGCGACGGCGAACACGGTCACGGCGGACGCGACGGGGTGCGTGCGGCGCCACGGCAGGGGCGCGAGCAGGAGCGCCGCCCAGACCATGCCCCAGCCGTAGTGGGTCGTGAAGCCGGCGCCCCCGTACGTCGAGAACGCCGCGGAGAGGGGGACGACGACCACCGCGACGACCAGCGTGGCGACGAGGTCGACGCCGAACCGGTGCTGCTCGGACCACTGTCCGAGGCGTGCGTACCACCCCATGCTCCACAGCCTAGGCAGGGCCGGCCGTCGGGACCTCCGTCCCTGGTCGGACCTCGTTCACGACACGATGGGACCGAAGTCGTACGAATGCCCTAGCATGAGCGAATGACCCACGTACTGCTAGCGGAGGACGACCCGGCGATTGCCGAACCTTTGGCACGTGCGCTCACTCGTGAGGGTTACAACGTCGTCGTCCAAGGAACAGGTCAAGGAGCGATCGACTCCGCCGGCGGTGCGGACATCGTCGTCCTCGACCTGGGCCTGCCGGACATGGACGGGCTCGACGTCGCACGCGAGATCCGTCACAAGGGTCTCACCACGCCGGTGCTCGTGCTCACCGCCCGGGCGGACGAGGTGGACCTCGTCGTCGGGCTCGACGCCGGCGCCGACGACTACGTGACGAAGCCGTTCCGCCTCGCCGAGCTGCTCGCGCGCGTGCGGGCGCTGCTGCGCCGAAGCCACGGGGAGCCGGGCGACGAGGAGGAGCTCACCGCCCAGGACGTGCGCGTCGACGTGTCGGCGCACCGCGCGTTCCAGGGCGAGCGCGAGCTCCACCTGACGACGAAGGAGTTCGAGCTGCTGCGCGTCCTCGTCGCGAGCGCGGGGTCCGTGGTGGTCCGCGACGCGCTCATGCGCGACGTGTGGGGCTCGGAGCCGGTCGGGTCGACGAAGACCCTCGACATGCACGTGTCCTGGCTGCGTCGCAAGCTCGGCGACGACGCCAACGCGCCGCGCTACATCTCGACGGTCCGCGGTCTCGGGTTCCGGTTCGAGACCGGGGAGAGCTGACCGTCCGCCGGGCGACGGGGTCGAGGAGCAGCGTGCGTCGCAGGATGCTGCAGGCCACGGTGGCGGCGGTCGCCGTGGCCGTCATCCTGCTGGGGTTCCCGTTGGCGTTCTTCGGGGCGCAGTTCGTCCTCCAGGGCGAGGCCGACGACGTGCAGTCCCGTGCCGACCGGCTCTCGGCCCGCATCGACCAGCGTCTGGGGAACGACGAGGAGATCCCGGACGTCATCATCGAGAACGCGGTACAGGCGTCGACCACGGAGATCCCGGCGACGGTGTACGTCCAGCTGCCGGACGGCACCCAGCTCCGCGCCGGCGACGAGGTGACGGGCCGGGAGATCCGGCGGACCGCGTCGTCGGAGTCCGGCGCGATCGTCACGGTGGCGATCTCGTACTGGTCGGCCTACTGGACGGCCGCGCAGATCGTCGTCCTCGTGGTCGCCGCGTCCGTGATCGCGTTCGCGGCGGGCATCGTCATGGCGGTGTGGCAGGCGAACCGGCTCTCGGCGCCCCTCGTGTACCTCGCGGCGTCGGCCGAGCAGCTCGGGTCCGGGCAGGTCCGGCCGCGCCTGGAACCGTCGGGGGTCGAGGAGATCGACCTCGTCGCGGCGGAGCTGGCGCGCAGCTCGGACCGTCTCGCGGGGCGTCTGGCCGCCGAGCGGCAGTTCGCCGCCGACGCGTCGCACCAGCTCCGCACGCCGCTCACCGCGCTGAGCATGCGCCTGGAGGAGATCTCGCTGGCGTCGGACGACGCCGCCGTCCAGGAGGAGGCGCGCATCTCGCTGGAGCAGGTGGAGCGGCTGGTGGGCGTCGTCGACGACCTGCTGGCGTCCTCGCGCCGGGCGCAGGGCGGCACCACCGAGGCGGTCGACCTGCTCGACGTGGTGCGCCAGCAGGAGGAGGAGTGGGTGCCGACGTTCACGAAGGCCGGGCGCCGGCTCGTCGTGGACGTCCCCGCGAGCTTCCAGGTGCTCGCGACGCCGGGCGCGCTCGCCCAGGTCCTCGCGACGCTCATCGAGAACTCGCTCAAGCACGGCGGCGGGACGACGACCGTGCGCGCGCGCCCGTCGGGGACGAGCGGTGCCGTGGTGACCGAGGTGTCGGACGAGGGGCCGGGCGTCCCGGACGACCTCGCGCCGCGCATCTTCGAGCGGGAGGTCACGTCGGGCGCGGGCACGGGGCTGGGTCTCGCGCTGGCGCGCGACCTGGCGGCGGCCGACGGAGGGCGCCTCGAGCTGGCGCAGCGCAGGCCCCCGGTCTTCGCGTTGTTCCTCGCGGGCGTGCCGCGCCGCCTCGACCCGCGCGTCGTGCTGCCGACCGGGACGGCCGTGCCGTCACGCCGTCGGCGTCGACGCCGGTGAGGTCTCGTCCGCGCGGTCCGGTGCGGGCTCGCCCGTGAAGACGAGGTGCCGGTAGGCGACGTAGCGGAACGCCGTGCCGAGGACGAGACCCACGCCGTTCGCGGAGACGTTCTTGGCGAGCGGCGACGTGAGCCCGAGGACGTAGGTGGAGAACGCGAGGCAGCCCACGGCGATGAGCATGCCCCCGACGTTGACGACGACGAACGCCGTGAGCTCGCGCCCGCGGGTCTGGGTGCGGCGCGCCGCGAACGTCCAGTACCGGTTCCCGAGCCACGCGACGAGCGTCGCGACGGCGACGGAGACCACCTTGGCCGTGAGCGGCTTGTGGCCGAGGACCTCGCCGGGGCCGAACTGCAGCAGGTTGAACAGGCCCAGGTCGACCACGTAGGCGACGGCCCCCACCGAGCCGAACTTGGCCAGCTCGCGCACACGGTCGCCGACACGTCGGCGTGCCTCGGGGGTGCTGCGGACCATGCGGGCGAGCGTACCGGGCCCTCCTGGGAAGCCGGTGCGCCCGCAGGCACTAAGGTGGGTGCACGTGGCAGCACCAGTGATCGCCGTGGTCGGCGGCGGACAGCTCGCACGGATGATGGCCCCCGCGGCCGGGGAGCTCGGCGTGCACCTGCGCGTGCTCGTCGAGTCGGACGGCACCTCCGCGGCCCAGGTGGTCGCGGACGCCCCCGTCGGCGCGGCGTCCGACGAGGCGGCGGTCCGCGCGCTCATCTCCCCGCCGGAGGGCGCGCCCGCGGACGTCCTCACCTTCGAGCACGAGCACGTCCCGAACGACCTGCTCACCGACCTCCTCGCGCACGGCACGCCCGTGCGCCCCGGGCCCGACGCCCTCGTCCACGCCCAGGACAAGATCGTCATGCGTCGCCGGCTCACCGAGCTCGGCGCGCCGTGCCCGCGATGGGCCGCCCTGCCCACCGAGCCCGACGCCGCCCGGGCGGCCCTCGCGGACTTCCTCGCCCAGGTCGGCGGCGAGGCCGTCGTCAAGACGTCGCGCGGCGGCTACGACGGCAAGGGCGTGCGCGTCGTCGCGACGGCCCGCGGCGGGGCGGACGCGGTCGCGGAGTGGATCGACGCCGCCGCGGCCGGGGGACCCGCGCTCCTCGTCGAGGAGAAGGTGCCGTTCGTGCGCGAGCTCGCGGTCCTCGTCGCACGCCGCCCGTCGGGCGGTGCGGACGGGCGCGGCGAGGTGCGCACGTGGCCCGTCGTCGAGTCGATCCAGCGCGACGGCGTGTGCGCGGAGGTGATCGCCCCCGCGCCCGGGCTCACCGAGGCCGAGGCCGAGCGCGCGCGCGACGCGGCCGTGCGCATCGCCGAGGGTCTCGGCGTCACGGGCGTCCTCGCCGTCGAGATGTTCGAGGTGGCGGGCGACGACGGCTCGCAGGTCCTCGTCAACGAGCTCGCGATGCGCCCCCACAACTCCGGTCACTGGACGATCGACGGCGCCGTGACGAGCCAGTTCGAGCAGCACCTGCGCGCGGTCCTCGACCTCCCCCTGGGCGACACGGCGCCCACGGCCCGCTGGACGGTCATGGCGAACGTGCTCGGCTCGACGCTCGACCGCCTGACCGACGCCCTGCCCGACGTCCTGGGGGCCTTCCCCGACGCGAAGGTGAACCTCTACGGAAAGGACGTGCGGCCGGGACGCAAGCTCGGGCACGTCAACCTCAGCGGCGACGACCTGGACGACGTCCGCCGTCGTGCCCTCGCCGCGGCCGCGGTCCTGCGCGGCGAGCCCACCCCCGACGGCGAGGAGAGCCGAGCATGAGCGAGAACCCCGTCGTCGGCATCGTCATGGGGTCGGACTCGGACTGGCCCGTCATGCGGGCCGCCGCCGACGCCCTGGCCGAGTTCGACGTGCCCGTCGAGGTCGACGTCGTCTCCGCGCACCGGATGCCCGTCGAGATGATCGACTACGGCCGCACCGCCGCGGAGCGCGGCCTGCGCGTGATCGTCGCGGGCGCCGGGGGTGCCGCCCACCTCCCGGGCATGCTCGCCTCGGTCACCCCGCTCCCCGTGATCGGCGTGCCCGTCCCTCTCAAGCACCTTGACGGGATGGACTCGCTGCTGTCCATCGTGCAGATGCCCGCAGGCGTGCCGGTCGCGACCGTCTCCGTCGGGGGTGCGCGCAACGCGGGTCTTCTCGCGGCACGGATCCTCGCCTCCGGCACGGACGACGCCGCGGCTCGCCTGCGCGAGCGGATGGTCGCGTTCCAGGCCGACCTGGGCGACCAGGCACGCGCGAAGGGCGCACGGCTGCGCGCCGAGCACGCGGGGGACGCCTCGCCCGACGCCTGACCGTCGCCCGCCGTCAGCCCGTCGGGAGGCCGCCGACCTGACCGGGCTCGAGGGAGCCGTCGCGGATGTCGGTCCAGAACTGCGGGGCCGTCTCGGGGTCGAGCTGGACCGTCGACCCGACGCCGCCCGGCCGGTAGTCGGGGTTGCCGATCGGGGGCGTGCCGGTGATCCCGTCGGGTCCGTTCGCGGACCGGAAGGCCAGCGCGAGCTTCCCCAGGTCGACGATGCCCGTGCTCTGGTCGACGGTCAGCGCGCCGAGACCGGCGTCGAGCAGCGAGACCTGGTCCCCGGGCCGCAGGACGATGCCCGGGTCGGCCGCCTTCGCGCTGATGGCGCCGATGACCTGGCGCTGTCGTTCCGCGCGCCCGATGTCGCCCTCGGGGTCCGAGTAGCGCATCCGGGAGAACGCGAGGGCGGTGTGCCCGTCGGCGACGTGGCAGCCCGCGGTCCAGACGAGCTCGCTGCGCGGGTCGTCGACGTCGTAGTCGAGGCAGAGCTCGACGCCGTCCAGGGCGTCCACGACTCCCTCGACGCCGCCGAAGCCCACCTCGACGTAGTGGTCGACGGTGAGGCCCGTGAGCTGCTCGACGGTCCGGACCAGGAGCGGGGCCCCGCCCCAGGCGTACGCGGAGTTGAGCTTGCTCGCACCGTTGTCCGGGATCTCGGCGTAGGTGTCGCGCGGGATGCTGATGAGGGCGACGGGGCCGCTCGCGGGCGCGTGGAGCAGCATGATCGTGTCCGCCCGGGCACCCTCGGTGCCGTCCTCGCTGATGCCCTCGCCCCGCGCGTCGGACCCGGCGAGCAGGTACGTGTTCCCCGTGGTGCCCGGTGCGCCGGACAGCGCGTCGACGTGCTGGATCTTGCCGTTCGCCCAGACGAGCAGCCCGACGGGCCAGGCGAGCAGGCCGACGAGCACGACGCACGCCACGAGGGCGGCGACCCGGCCCTTGCGCACCCGCAGCCGTCCGGGCGCCGCGGGACGGCCCGGCGTCGGCAGGTCACGGGAGGTGGGACGCGGGGTCCTGGGGCCGGCTCCCGCGGACCGCGACGAGGCGGGCACCGCGCGCGCGGAGCCGTGGGGCGAGGAGCTGACGCGGCGCGGCGCGGCGCCGCCCTGGGGTGCGCCGGACCGAGGAGTGCCGTTCGCGGGCGGCACGGAACGAGGCGGGGACGCCGCCGGGGCGGAGGAGCGCGGCGACCGTGCCGGGCGGGCGGGGGGCGGCGTGCCCGCCCGGGCGGGCGTCACCGGGATCTCGCGGGAGGACTGCCGCCGGATGCGCGGCTCGGGGCGCGCGGCGTCGTCGGGCACGCTCCGGCGCGGTGTGGCGCGCTGGCCGCTGTTGCCCACGGAGATCGCGTCGTCGACGGACGACGGCCGTGGCGCGCGGCCGCCCTGGGGCGTGAAGCTCGGGGGGATGGAGCGCGGGTCGCGCGAGGAGTCCGACATGCCGCTCACCCGCACTGGGCGGTCTCGTCGGCGGCGGAGAACTCCTCCGTGCCCGCGTCCTTCGTCCGCACGGGTGCCGGGGTCTCCTCGGTGGTCGCGGCGTCGGACGGCTCGTCCTCCGTCGCGGACGGGGGTTCCGTGGCCTCGGCCGGCGCGTCGTCCGCCGGGGCGGGCGCGGCGGCGGCCGACGACGCCTCGGCGGGCTCGTCCGCCCGGATCCGCTCCCACAGCGAGTCCGCCTCGGAGGTCCACACGACCTTGTTGTCGGGATCCAGCGGGTCGGCGGCGTTGGGGACCGTCATGAAGGTGATGTTGCCACTGGTCGCGCCCCGGAGGCTGAAGGCGAGCCCGGCGAGGCTCGGGATGGACGCGAGGTTCTCGCTCATCGTGAGCGACTTCGTCCCCGCGTCGACGAACCCGTAGAGCTGACCGAGGTCCGTGAGGACGTTCTTCTCGAGCACCGTGCGCGCCATGGCGGCCATGAGCTCCTGCTGGCGCCCGATCCGCTTGAGGTCCGACCCGTCGCCCATCCCGTAGCGGGCGCGCGCGAACCCGAGGGCGTCCGCGCCGTCGAGCGTCTGCCACCCCGCGGGGAGCACGAGGTCGGCCTTGGGGGAGTCGATCGCCTCGGGGATGCACATCTCGACCCCGCCGAGCGCCTCGATCATCTCCTGGAACCCCGCGAAGTCGACGACGACGAAGCCGTCCACGTACACGTCGGTCAGGGACTCGACCGTCGCCATGGTGCACGCCGCCGCCGACGCGATGTCCCCGCCGGCGGTCGCCCCGTTCGCGAACGCCGCGTTGAAGCGCGTGTTCACGGGGGCGGTCGTCCCGCCGCCGGTGACGTTGCACGCGGGGATGTCGACGCGCGAGTCGCGGGGGATCGAGATCATCTCCACGCGCGACCGGTCGGCCGAGACGTGCACGAGGACCGTGGTGTCGGAGCGCATGCCCTCGACCCCCTCGACCTCGTGGCCGTTGTCCCCGCCGCGCAGGTCCGAGCCGAGGACGAGGACGTTGAGGGGCTTGCCGGCGTTCGGGTCGTCCGGGTCCGGGGTCGACTGCTCCGGACGGTCGGTCAGCAGCGACTCGACGTCCGCGCGGCCGAGGTTGCCCTGGATGGCGTTCAGGGCCGACGCCCCGCCGACCACCCCGAAGGCGAGCGCTCCCGTGGCCACCAGCCCGACGGCGCGCGCGACGGACCGGGTCCGCAGCGACCGTGCGTGCGCCGGACCACGGGACGGCGGGGTCGCCGCGGTGCGGGCACGGGTACGGGACGTCACGGGGAACGAGCATAGGCCGCACCTGCGCCGCGGCCGCGCGCGTGGCGGGCCGGTGGGGTGGAGGAGTTGTGTGGACCCGCCGTCCGGGCGGCACGACGGGGTCCGGTAGCCTGCTCGACGTGCCGGACAGGGAAGCAGCGCAGGCCGAGGTGCGCGTCGTCGCCGTCGTCGTGGCGTACAACCGCGTCGACCTCCTGCGGGAGGCCCTCGACGCCCTCGCGGCGCAGACCCGGCCCGCGGACGCGGTGCTGGTGGTCGACAACGCGTCCGACGACGCGTCGGCGGCCGTGGCCGCGGAGCACCCGGTCGGCGCGACCGTCCTCGCGATGCAGCGGAACACGGGTGGTGCGGGCGGCTTCGCCGCGGGGATCGCGCACGCCGTCGCCCGCCTCGACGCCGACCTCGTGTGGCTCATGGACGACGACACCATCCCGTCCCCGACGGCCCTCGACGCCCTGCTCCGCGCGCGGGACGCCTACCCCGGGCCGGTCGCCCTGCTGGGCAGCCGGGTCGTGTGGCACGACGGGCGCGAGCACCCGATGAACACGCCCCGGCGTCGTCCTGGCGTCGACGCGCGCTCGGTCGCGCTCGCCGACGGCGCGGGCGCGGTGCCCGTGCGGTCGTCGTCGTTCGTGTCGATGCTCGTCGACGCCCGTGCGGTCCGCGCCCACGGGCTGCCCGTGGCGGACTACTTCATCTGGAACGACGACTTCGAGTACTCCGCCCGGCTGCTGCGCCGGGCGACGGGCCTGGCCGTGCCGGGCAGCGTCGTCGAGCACCGGACCCGGACGTTCGGCTCGACCGACGCCGACCCCGGCGAGCGCTTCTACTACGAGGTGCGCAACAAGATCTGGATGCTCACCCGGTCCGGGGCGTTGCGGCCCGCCGAGCGGGTGCTGTACACGGGGGCGAGCCTGCGTCGGTGGGCGCGCACCGTGCTGCGCAGCGACCGTCGCGACGTGCTCTGGCGGGCGGGGGGACGGGGCCTGCGCGACGGCGTCGTGACCAGGCCGCGCACGACGGCCCGGGTCCTCGACGGGGCAGGTCCCGGTGTCTCCGACGACGTCGCGGCCGTCGAGGGCACCAGCGGCGCCCGAGGCGCTGCATGAGCGGGGGCCCCCCGTTCTCGGTGCTGCTGCCCGTGTACCGGGGCGACGACCCCGACCACGTCCGACGGGCGTTCCGGTCGGTCACGGCCGACCAGGAGCTGCGGCCCGCGGAGGTGGTCGTGGTCCGCGACGGCCCGGTCCCCGCGGAGGTCGGGGCGGTCCTCGACGACGTCGTCGCCGCGTCGCCCGTCCCCGTGCGGCTCGTCGCGCTGGAGCGCAACGTCGGCCTCGCGCTCGCGCTGGAGGCGGGCCTGGAGCGGTGCGCGCACGAGATCGTGGCGCGCCAGGACGCGGACGACATCTCCGTCCCGGGAAGGTTCGCGGTCCAGGTGCCCCTCGTCGCGTCGGGGCTGGACATCGTGGGGTCGGCGATCCGCGAGTTCGAGTCGGAGGACACCGTGGACGACGAGGACGGTGTCGTCCGGGTGCCGCCCCTGACGCAGATCGACATCAACCGCGCCTCGCGGTTCCAGTCGCCGTTCAACCACCCGTCCGTCGTCTACCGGCGTTCGGCGGTGCGTGCGGCGGGCGGGTACGAGGACCTCCCGCTCATGGAGGACTACTGGCTGTTCGCGCGGATGATCGCCGCCGGGGCGCGTGCGCTGAACGTCGCGGAGCCGCTGGTGCTGTACCGCGTGGGCGCGGGCTCGTACTCGCGGCGCGGCGGCACGCGGCTCCTGCGCTCCGAGCTGGAGCTCCAGCGCCGCCTGCGTCGGCTCGGCTTCACGACGACCGCGGAGGAGCTGCGCAACGTCGCCGTGCGCGGCGGGTACCGCCTCGTGCCCGAGGGCGTGCGCCGCGTCGCCTACCGGCGGTGGCGGAGGCACGGGGACCCGCCGGCCGCGCACGACTAGGCTGGCCCGGTCGTCGTGACCGAGGTGGAGGAGCAGGCGTGGACGTGGATCTTGTCGTCGTGGGATCGGGCTTCTTCGGCCTGACCGTCGCGGAGCGGATCGCCGAGGAGTACGACCGCAAGGTCCTCGTGATCGACCGGCGGTCCCACATCGGGGGCAACGCCTACAGCGAGGCGGAGCGGGAGACGGGGATCGAGGTCCACCGGTACGGTGCGCACCTGTTCCACACGTCGAACGAGCGGGTGTGGGAGTACGTCAACCGCTTCACGGCGTTCACGAGCTACGTGCACCGCGTGTACACGACGCACCGGGGCGAGGTCTTCCCGATGCCGATCAACCTCGGCACGATCAACCAGTTCTTCCGGTCGGCCCACGGGCCCGACGCCGCGCGCGCGCTGGTCAAGGAGCTGTCGGCGGAGCTCGGCGGGAAGAAGCCGGAGAACCTCGACGAGCAGGGCGTGTCGCTCATCGGCCGCCCGCTGTACGAGGCGTTCATCCGTGAGTACACCGCGAAGCAGTGGCAGACGGACCCCCGCGAGCTGCCGGCGTCGATCATCTCGCGCCTGCCCGTGCGCTACACGTACGACAACCGGTACTTCAACGACACGCACGAGGGTCTGCCGGTGGACGGGTACACGGCGTGGATCGAGCGCATGGCGGACCACAGGAACATCGAGGTGCGGCTCGGGGTCGACTTCTTCGACGAGTCGCAGCCGGTGAGCAAGGGCAACGTCGTGGGCAACGTGCCCGTCGTGTACACGGGCCCGGTGGACCGGTACTTCGACCACGCCGAGGGCGACCTGTCGTGGCGCACGCTGGACTTCGAGGAGGAGGTGCTCCCGGTGGGCGACTTCCAGGGCACCCCGGTGATGAACTACGCGGACGCGGACGTGCCGTTCACCCGCATCCACGAGTTCCGCCACTTCCACCCGGAGCGGGACTACCCGACGGACAGGACGGTGATCATGCGCGAGTTCTCGCGCTTCGCCGAGAAGGCCGACGAGCCGTACTACCCGGTGAACACGGCCGCGGACCGTGCGCGCCTGCTCGCGTACCGCGACCTCGCCGCGGCGGAGAAGGACGTGCTGTTCGGCGGCCGCCTGGGGACGTACAAGTACCTCGACATGCACATGGCGATCGGTGCCGCGCTCTCGATGGTCGACAACAAGCTGGCCCCGCACTTCGGGCGCGGCGCGGGGATCGAGAGCGGCGGCGTCGACGCCTGACGTGCCGCCCGTCAGCCGGCGGTGACGCGCTCCGACTCGACGAGCCGGCGACGGGCGTCCGGGTCGAGCGCGGCCGCGCGGGCGGGGGAGAGCAGCACCACGGAGCCGCCCGTGGCGAGGACGGCGAGCACGGTGGCGAGCGTGGCGGCGACGTCGTCGCCGCCCGTCACGAGCGCCCGGGCGCCCGGCGGGGTCGGCGAGGCCGCGACGGCGGCCGTGACGAGGCCGGCGTGGGCGACGGGCGCGGGGGCTGCTCCGGTCCCGTGCACGACGGCGGGTGCGTCGGGCTCGACGGCCGGCACCCATCCGAGCTGGTCGCCGTACGTCATGACGGCGGCGGCGGCGTCGACCGCCCCGCGGGGGAGGTCGCCGTCGTAGCGCCGGGCGAGGGCGGGGAGCGCGACCGCGACGAGGTCGGCGCGCGCCGTCGTCCACCGCGACGGCTCGGCCGTCACGACGACGTCCGGCCCGCTCCCGGCGGCGTCGTCGCCGAGCACGGCGGTCGCGCCCGCACGCCACGTGGCCAGCGCCCAGATCACGGTCCGCCAATTCACGGGAAGATCGATCGCGACCAGCGTGCCGGGTGCGGCGTCGAATTCCTCGACGAGCAGGTTCGTGGTCTTGTTCACCCAGTTCTCGAGGACGGCTCCGGAGAGCTCGACGCGCTCGCCGTCGTCCCCGTACCAGGTGAGGCGTGGGCGGCCCGGCTCGGTCGTGAGGAGTCGCAGCAGGTCAGCGACGTGTGCGGGGAGCGCTGCGGCGCTCGCGTCGGGTGCGGCGCCGGACGTCGCGGTGGTCGTGGGCCGGGGGGTGACGGGTCGGGGAGCGCTCTCCATGGCACCACCCTAGAACGTGTGATAAGCGTCCGGACATGTCGTGATTTCACCCCTCGGCCTCCGCGGGCCTATCACATTTCGGCTTGACGCCCGCGGATGACACGCGTGTAATTTCCCTAATGCAGTTTCTCGCGAACGGCATGAAGGGGCGCACGATGTGGAACATGCTGGACGGAGCCGGCGGGGATTTCCCGACCGACGCAGGACGTGAGGTGGAGCGCGTGGCACCGGTGCTGCCGCTCTTCGGCGAGCCGGTCGACGACTCGCTCATGGGCTGGCAGGAGCGGGCCCTGTGCGCGCAGACGGACCCGGAGGCCTTCTTCCCGGAGAAGGGCGGGTCGACGCGCGAGGCGAAGAAGGTCTGCACGGGCTGCGAGGTCCGGGCGGAGTGCCTCGAGTACGCGCTGGCGAACGACGAGCGCTTCGGGATCTGGGGCGGGCTGTCGGAGCGCGAGCGCCGCAAGCTCAAGCGCCGCGTCGTCTGACGCGGTCCGGCCCGGGCGGTCCGGTGGGGGTGCGCGCCCCCGCCACACCGGGGCGCGCAAATGCGGGCTCTGCAGCCGTGGTCGTCGCATGATCGACGGGACATGACTTCCTCGGACCTCACGAGCAGCGCCCGCGTCACCCTGCCCGCGGCGGCGCCCGTCGCCGTGCGCCCGGTCGGCGGGCTCGAGCACCCTGCCTCGCCCCCGGTGGGTGCCGTCTCCGCGACCGACGTCGTCTCGAGCGTCACCGGCGCGGTCCCCGTCGTCGTGACCGTCACGGCCGTCGTCGTGACCCGTGGCGCGTCGCCGTACCTCGCGCGCACGCTCGCCGCGGTCCGTGCGCAGACCAGCACCCCCGACGCCGTCGTCGTGGTCGACGCCTCGGGTGCCGGCGGTGCGGGTGCGCGCGACCTCGACCTGCGACTCGGGGACGCGCGGTTCGTCGCGGCGCCCCGCGCCCGCTCGTTCGGCGACGCGGTCGACGTCGCGCTCGCGAACCACGACGCGGGCACGTGGCTGTGGCTCCTGCACGACGACAGCGCCCCCGCCCCGGACGCGCTCGCCGAGCTGCTGCGCGCGGTCGAGCACACGAGCGCGGTCGCGGTCGCCGGGCCCAAGCAGGAGCGCTGGGACCCCGGTGCGGGCGACGAGCCCGCCGACCCGTTCGAGCCGGGGACGGTCGGCCGGCTCGTCGAGGCGGGCTTCACCACGACGCCGCTCGGGCGGCGGATGACGGGCATCGACGAGGACGAGATCGACCAGGGGCAGCACGACGCCCGGGACGACGTGCTCGCCGTCGGGCTCGCCGGGTCGCTCGTCCGCCGCACCGTGTGGCACGAGCTCGGCGGGACCGACCCGGAGCTCGGCCCGTTCGGGGACGGTCTCGACCTGTGCCGGCGGGCGCGCCTCGCCGGCCACCGTGTGGTCGTCGTGCCCTCGGCGGTCGTGCGGCACGTCCAGGCCTCGCTCCTCGGCCTGCGGGACCGGGCGGGGCGGCCGACCGGCGCGCGCCCCGACCCCGACGCGTCGTCCGCCGCACGTCGGCGCAGCCACCTGCACGCCCGCCTCGTCCACGTCGCGGGTCCGTGGGTGCCGCTCGTCGCGCTCGCGATGGTCGTCGGCGCGCCTTTCCACGCGATGTACCGCCTCCTCGTCAAGCAGCCCGGGCAGGCGCGCGACGAGCGCGTCGCGCCGCGGTGGGCGCTGGTGCGCGTCGGTCCCCTCGTCCGGGCGCGTCGCCGTGCCCGCCGGACCCGCCGGCTGCCCCGTGCTGCGCTGCGGCCGCTGCGCGGCACGTGGCGCGAGGTGCTCGCGGAGCGGCGCGACCGGCGCCTGGCCCGCGCCGAGCTGCGCCGCACCGTGTGGGCGCCCACCGACATCGAGCGTCGGGAGATGCGGGCGCTGGCGGTCCGTCGTCGCACGGGTCTCGGGCTCGTGCTCGCGACGCTGGCCGGACTCACCGCGGTCGTTTTCGGCCCGCTCCTCGGGACGCTCGCCGGCGGCGGTCGGCTCGTCGGCGGGGCCCTGCTCCCGGCGGGGAGCGCCGTCGGGGACCTGTGGCGCGCCGTGACGACCGGGTGGGTGACGACCGGGCTGGGCGCGCCCGTGCCGGCGGACCCGTTCGTCTCGGCCCTGCTGCCCGCGGCGCTCCTCGCGGGCGGGTCCGCGCAGACCGCCCTCGACGTGCTCGTCCCGGCGTGCCTCGTCGTCGCCGGGACGGGCGCGTGGTTCGCCGCCGGGGCCCTGACCCGCTCCGTGCCGCTGCGCGGCTGGGCCGTCGTCGTGTGGGTCGCGTCGCCCGGCCTCCTCGGCGCGCTCGGCAGCGGGCGCGTCGGCGGCCTCCTCGCCCACGCCGCGCTCCCGTGGCTCGCCCTGGGCGTCGTGCGCGCGCTCGGCCTGCAGCGGGTCGACGTCCTCGCGCCCGCGGCACCTGGTGCGCCGGCGCGAGCGGCGCGACCGGAACCCGGATCGCTCGCCGCGGCCGCGGCGGCGGGGCTGGCGTTCGCCGTCGTCGTCGCGGGCGCCCCCGTGCTGCTGCCCGCCGGAGTGCTCGCGCTCGTCGTCGTGGCCCTCGGGGTGCGCGGGCACCGCCGCTACCTCGCGCTCGTGCCCGTGCCGGCGCTCGTGCTCTTCGCCCCGTACCTGGTGCACGCGCTGCGCACCTGGGCCGACGGCGGGTGGCGCCTCCTCGTCGCCGGTCCGGGCGCCCCCGTGGCCGCGGACGCCGCGCCCGCGTGGCAGCAGCTCCTGGGGATGCCGGTGGCGCCCGTGCCGTGGTTCGGGCTCGACGACGGCGGCGCGATCGACGTGCTCGCCGGGTGGGCGCCGTACGGGGCCGGCGGGGTCGTCGTCGTGCTCGCCGCCGTCGCCGTGCTCCGCGGGCGCCGCGTCGCCGTGGGCGCGTGGTTCGTCGCCGCGCTCGGGCTCGCCGCGGGGATCGTCGCGGGCTCGACGACGGTCGCCGCGGGCACCGGGTCGGGTCCGGCCGTCACGGGGTGGGCCGGGCCCGGGGTGTCCCTCGCGCTGCTGGCGCTGCTCGGCGCGGCGCTCGCGGGGCTGCCGCGTCTCCCCGGCCGGGGTGCGCCGGCGTGGAGCACGGGCAGCGTCGCCGCGATCGCCGTCGTGGTCACGGTCCTCCCGCTCGGCGGCCTCGCCGCGTGGACGGCCGACGTCCTCGACCGGCCGAACGCCCGGGTGGGCGAGGTCCGGGCCACCGCCGAGCCGGTGGTCCCGCCGGTCGGTCGGCAGGCGCAGACGTCACCCGCGCAGGCCCGGGTGCTGACGCTCGAACCGGGGGCGGACGGCGTCGTCGCGTACGCGGCGCTGCGGGGCGACGGCCCGCAGACGGCCGACGCGTCGTCGGCCGTCCAGGTCCGGCGGCTCGCCGACCCGGGGGCCACGCAGGGCACCCTGCCCGAGGTCGTCGCGGAGCTCGCCGCCGGGACGTCGGACGACGTGGCGACGCGTCTCGCGCACCTCGGCGTCGGTGCGGTCCTGGTCCCCGCCGCGGTCCCCGACGACCCGTCGCGCGCGGCCCTCGTCGCGCGGCTCGACATGGTGCCGGGGCTGGAGCGGATGACCGAGGGCCGGCCGGACGTGACGTGGCGCGTCGCCCCCGTGGGGGTCCAGCCCGCGTACGCCCGCGTGGAGACCGAGAGCGTCGAACCGGTCGCCCTCGCCGCGGACCGGACCGCGCTGCGCCCCGTGGACACCCGAGTGGACCCCGGCACGGCGGACCGGCTCGTCGTCCTCGCGGAGGACGCAGCCCCCGGCTGGCGCGCGACGCTCGACGGCCGGGCCCTCGTGCCGGTCGAGGCCCCCGGGGGTCTCCAGGCGTTCGAGCTCGGGCCCGAGGGCGGCCACCTCGCGGTGTGGCACGCGGCCGACCACCGGTCGGCGTGGCTCGTCGTCGCCGGCGTCGTCCTCCTCGTGTACGTCCTGCTCGCGGTGCCCGTGCGCCGCCGCCGACCGGTGGCGAGGTGAGGAGCCCGATGACCACGAACCCTGCCCGTCGCCTCCTTCGCCGGGTCGTCACTACCGGTGCCGGTGTCCTCGGGATCGGGGCCGTGGGCGCGGTCGTGGCCCTCGGCGGTCCGGCCGCCGACCGGCTGCCCGCCGTCGACGTCGCGGACCCCGTCCAGCAGGTGACGGTCGCCCCTGCGCAGGACGTGCTCGTGTGCCCCGGCCCTGCCCGGCTCACCGACCCCGAGGCAGGAGGCGACGCGCAGTTCGCACCCTCCCCGGTCGGGACGCAGAGCGTCGCGCGGGCCGCCGTCGGCGGTGACGCGGTCTCGACGTGGGGACCCCTGGGCGCCGACCCGCAGCCCCTCGACGCGGCGCCCGGCACCGACGGCCTCGCGCTGCTCACCGCGCCCGACCCGGAGGCCGGGAGCGTGCTGAGCGTCCAGCCCGGCGACGGCGACCCCCCGCGCCCCGCGGCCTCGGTCGGGTCGGTCACGACGGACGGCGACCTGCGCGGCCTCGCCGCCGCGAGCTGCGCCCGCCCCGGCATCTCCCACTGGCTCGTGGGAGGCAGCACGGAGATCGGGAGCAGCTCACGCCTCGTCCTCCAGAACCCGGGACGCACCCCGGCCACGGTGCAGGTGTCCGTCTGGGGGCAGGGCGGTGAGGCCGTGCTCGCGGGCGGGGGGCAGCAGCTCGTCGGGCCGGGCGAGGAGGTCGTCACGCTCGTCGAGGCGGCGGCGCCGGAGCAGCGGCGCACCGTCGTGCACGTGCAGTCCACGGGCGGCCTCGTGGCCGCGTGGCTGCAGCACAGCGCGCTCGACGGCCTCGTCCCCGTCGGGGTGGACCACGTGGTCCCGGGCGCCGCGCCCGCGACCGCGCTCGCCCTGCCGGGGGTGGTGAGCACGGGCGAGCCCGTCGACGACGCGCACGCGCCCCGGCTGCGCCTGCTGGCCCCCGGCGCGGAGCACGGTGCCGCACACGTCACCGTGCTCGGGGAGGACGGGGCCGTGCCGCTGCGCGGCGTCGAGGACGTCGCGCTGACCGCCGGGGTCGTCACCGACGTGTCCCTCGGCGGTCTGCCCCCGGGCCGCTACACCGTGGTCGTGCACGCCGACGTCCCCGTCGTCGCGGGCGCCTCGCTCGACCGGCGCGGGGAGCCGGAGCCCGACCTCCTCGACGAGCAGCGCCGCTACGACCGCGCCTGGGTCGCCGCGCAGCCGCTCGACGCCTCGGTCCCGTCGTCGCCGTACCGCGCCGGCCAGGTCGCGCTGGTCCCCGGCACGACGTCGAGCCTGTCGCTCGCCGCGGTGCCGGCCGCCGCGGCGGCGGACGGCGCCCGTCCGGACGACGGGGGTCCGGACGACGAGGGTCCCGGCGACGCGCAGCAGGGCGACGTGGTGCTTGACGTGCGCACGTGGTCCGAGGACGGGGAGCCGCTGGGGGAGCGGTCCGTCACCGTCACCGGAGGCACCACGGTCGCGCTCGACCCGGCCGACCTCACGTCCGAGGGTTCCGACGGGACGCCCGCCGTCGTCGCGGTCGACGTGGCACGCGCCGACGACGGCCTCGTCCCGGCGTGGTCGGTGCTCGCCGCCGCGGGCGGACCCAGCGGCGACGCGGGGGACGACGAGCCGAGCCTCGTCTCGGTGCTGCAGCCCGTGGCCGACGGCGCGTCGTCGCGCGAGATCGGGGTGCGGGTGACCGACACCGCCGGGCTCGGGAGCTGACGCCCCGGCGTCAGTCCCCCGACCAGCGGGGGTCGATCTCCTCCGGCGAGCGGGCCAGCAGGTGCGCGACCTGCTCCACGACGACGTCGCGCACCAGGTCCTCCAGGTCCTCCGCGTCGAGGGCCCGCGCCTCCACGGGACGCCGGTACACGACGACGCGCGCCGGCTGGCCCGACTCGGCCGGGAAGCACCGCCCGAGCGGGACGGTCCCCGACTCCCACGGCGCGGGGTCGGACGGGGGCACGTCCTCGACCGCGAACTCGGTGCCGCGCAGCTGCTTGGCCCAGGACCGCTCGACGTGCTCGACGACGTCGAGGACGACGTCGTCGAACTTCTCCGCGCGTGTCCGCGCGGCGGGCGCGGAGGGGGGCAGCAGGGGGCCGCGGATGCCCCGGCCCCGGCGGTCCCGACGGCGCGGGGCAGGCCCTGCGGTCCCCGGCGCGGGGACGCGGGGCGGGATGACCGGTTCGCCGGGTACCGGCGTCGGCTCGCCGCGCCCGGGCGGTCGGCGGTCCGCCGCACGGTCGCGCCGACGCTGCCCGTGCCCGCTCGGCTCCGGACGAGGACCCGGGAAGGAAGGCAGACCGCGCACACCACGACTGTAGACGACGGCGTGTGCCGTGACGCGACACGTCGCGCAGGGCGTAGGGTCGCCCCGTGAGATCCGTCAGGCAGTGCTCGCGCACGGCGTGCGTCCGTGCCGCCGTCGCGACCCTCACCTACGTGTACGCCGACTCGACGGCGGTGCTCGGCCCCCTCGCGCACCACGCGGAGCCGCACAGCTACGACCTGTGCGCCGAGCACGCCGAACGCCTCACGGCGCCCCGCGGGTGGGAGGTCGTGCGGCTGTCCCCCCGCTTCGTCGAGACCGGCCCGAGCGACGACGACCTCTCGGCCCTCGCCGACGCGGTCCGCGAGGCGGGCAAGGCGCAGACCGACCCCGAGCCGCCGGACGTGCTCGAGGTCGGGCGGCGCGGGCACCTCCGGGTCCTGCGCGCCGAGGGCGACTGACCCTCCCGGGAGGCCCGGGCGTCAGACCTGCAGCGCCTCGACGAACGACCGGACCCGGTCCCAGTCGGGCAGCGCCTCGCGGGCACGCGCGTCGGCCAGCGAGGGTGCGGACGCGTCCTTCTCCGAGAACGACGGGACGAGCGGGACGCCGCCGGGGCCGCGCGTCGGCCAGGTGATCGCGAGCTCGGGGTCGCGGGGGTCGACGCCGTGCTCGCGCTCCGGCGCGTAGCCCGTCGAGCAGAGGTACACGACGGTCGAGCCGTCCTCCAGCGCCATGAAGCCGTGCCCCAGCCCCTCGGACAGGAAGATCGCCCGGCGCGTCCGTGTGTCGAGGGTGACCGCGTCCCACCGCCCGAAGGTCGGCGAGCCGACCCGCAGGTCCACCACGACGTCGAGCACGCTCCCGCTCACGCACGTCACGTACTTCGCCTGCCCCGGCGGCACGTCGGCGTAGTGGATGCCGCGCACGACGCCGGCGCGCGACGTCGACGCGTTCGCCTGCGCGAGCTCGAGGCGGCGCCCGGTCGCGTCCTGCAGCGCGCGCGCCGTGAACCACTCGAGGAACACCCCCCGGTCGTCGGGGAACTGGCGCGGCGTGAGCTCCCACGCACCGGGGACGGTCAGCTCGCGGACGTCCATGGGGATCCTTCCGGATGGGTAGTGTCGTGCCGACGGTAGCGGGCTGGGGAGGGAACGCACGTGCGCTGGACGGTGACGGGGGCGTCGGGGATGCTCGGCCAGGACCTCGTGGCGCGGCTGCGCGCCGACGGGCGGGACGTCGTGGGACTCGACCGCTCCGCGCTCGACATCACGGACGCCGCCGCCGTCGACGTCGCGCTCGCCGGGGCGGAGGTGGTCGTGAACGCGGCCGCCTACACCGCGGTCGACGCGGCCGAGGACGACGAGGCCGGCGCGTTCGCGGTCAACGCGACCGGGGCCCAGCACGTCGCGCGTGCCGCACGGCGACGTGGCGCGCGCCTGGTCCACGTCTCGACGGACTACGTGTTCGACGGCGACGCGTCGGTGCCGTACGCCGAGGGGGCGGCCGTCTCGCCGCGGTCCGCCTACGGGCGCACCAAGGCGGCCGGGGAGTGGGCGGTACGGGTCGAGCATCCCGGGACGCTCGTCGTGCGGACCGCCTGGCTCTACGGGGCGCACGGGCCGTGCTTCCCCCGGACGATCGCCCGTGCCGCCGCGGAGCGGGACGCCCTCGACGTCGTCGACGACCAGGTGGGACAGCCGACGTGGACGGTCGACCTCGCGGACCTCGTCGTCCGCCTCGTCGACGCCGACGCTCCCGCGGGCGTCTACCACGGCACGTCCGGCGGCCGGGGCTCGTGGTGGGACCTCGCGCGCGAGGTCGTCGACGCGGCCGGTCTGGCCGACCGGGTCGAGGTGCGGACCACGACCAGCGAGGCGTTCGCCCGTCCTGCCCCACGCCCCTCGTGGTCGGTCCTCGGGCACGACGCGCTGGACGCCGTCGGCGTGGAACCGATCGGGGACTGGCGGGAACGGTGGCGCGTCGCCGCGACCACCGTCCTGGCGGAGGCGATCCGGGAGGGCCGACCGACCGCCCTCGGGCCTCACTCCTCCAGGAGGCCCAGCAGGTACGCGCCGTAGCCCGACTTCACGAGCGGCTCGGCGCGCTCGCGCAGCTCGTCGTCGGAGAGGAACCCGCGGCGCCACGCGACCTCCTCGGGAGCGCCGATCTTCAGGCCCTGCCGGTGCTCGATCGTGCGCACGTAGTCGCTCGCGTCCAGCAGTGAGCCCACCGTGCCCGTGTCCAGCCATGCGGTACCCCGGGGCAGCACCTCGACGTGCAGGCGGTCCTGCGCGAGGTAGTGCCGGTTGACGTCCGTGATCTCGTACTCGCCGCGCGCCGACGGGCGGAGCGAGCGCGCGACGTCCACCACGTCGCCCGAGTAGAAGTACAGACCCGGCACGGCGTAGCGGCTGCGCGGTGCCACGGGCTTCTCCTCGATGCTCAGGGCGCGTCCGGTGTCGTCGAACTCGACGACCCCGTAGGCGGTCGGGTCGGCGACGCGGTACGCGAAGATCGCGCCGCCGTCGACGTCCGCGAACCGCTGGAGGCGGTCCCCGAGCCCGGGGCCGTAGAAGATGTTGTCGCCCAGCACCAGTGCGGCGGCGTCTCCGTCGAGGAAGTCCGCACCCAGGACGAACGCCTGCGCGAGCCCGTCGGGCCGCTCCTGCGTCACGTAGGAGATCGAGACGCCGAAGCGCGACCCGTCGCCGAGGAGACGTCGGAACGCGTCCGCGTCGTGCGGGGTCGTGATGACGAGCACGTCCCGGACGCCCGCGAGGAGGAGCGTCGACAACGGGTAGTAGACCATCGGCTTGTCGTAGACCGGCAGGAGCTGCTTGCTCACGCCGAGCGTGATCGGGTGCAGCCGCGTGCCCGACCCGCCGGCGAGGACGATCCCCTTCACCCCGGCAGGGTCTCACGCGAACGACGGGACGGTCGGGTGAAATGTCCGCCGCCCCGCCGCCCGTGACCGGGCGCCGCCTACACTCGCGATCGTCAGGTCGTCCTCGACGAGCGGAGGAAGCGGTGCGGCTCCTGGTCACCGGTGGCGCAGGGTTCATCGGGTCGAACTTCGTCCACGCGACCGTCGCCGGGCGCCCGGACGTCGAGGTGACGGTGCTCGACGCGCTCACGTACGCCGGGGACGAGAGCTCCCTCGCCCCCGTGCGCGACCGCGTGGACCTGCACGTCGGCGACGTCGCGGACGCCGACCTCGTCGACCGGCTCGTCGCGCGGAGCGACGCCGTCGTCCACTTCGCCGCGGAGTCGCACAACGACAACTCGCTCGTCGACCCGTCGCCGTTCGTGCGGACCAACCTCGTGGGGACGTTCACGCTCCTCGAGGCGGTGCGGCGGCACGACGTGCGCTACCACCACGTCTCGACCGACGAGGTCTACGGCGACCTCGCGCTCGACGACCCGGGGCGCTTCACCGAGACGACGCCCTACAACCCGTCGTCGCCCTACTCGTCGACCAAGGCGGGCAGCGACCTGCTCGTCCGTGCGTGGGTGCGCTCGTTCGGGGTGCGGGCGACCCTCTCCAACTGCTCGAACAACTACGGCCCGTACCAGCACGTCGAGAAGTTCGTGCCGCGCCAGATCACGAACCTGATCGACGGCGCCCGCCCCAAGGTCTACGGGGCGGGCGCCAACGTGCGCGACTGGATCCACGTCGACGACCACAACGAGGCCGTGTGGACGATCCTCGAGCGTGGCGAGATCGGCGAGACCTACCTCATCGGGGCCGACGGCGAGCGGTCCAACCTCGAGGTGGTCCAGGACCTGCTCGCCGTCTTCGGGCGCGACCGCGACGACTACGACCTCGTCACGGACCGGGCCGGTCACGACCTGCGGTACGCGATCGACGCCACCCGCCTGCGGACCGAGCTCGGCTGGTCGCCGCGGTTCCCGGACCTCGCCGACGGGCTCGCCCGCACCGTCGAGTGGTACCGGACGCACGAGGACTGGTGGCGACCGGCGAAGGCCGCGACCGAGGCGCGCTACGCGGCGTCGGGGCAGTAGGGGGCCGGGTCAGGCACCCACGGCCTTGGCGCTCACGCGCACGAACTTCGGGCTCGACTGCCAGATCTGGCGGACCTGGATCGTCTTGCCGGGACGCGGCGCGTCGATCTGCATGTTGCCACCGAGATAGATCGCGACGTGCCCGGGGGACCAGATGAGGTCGCCGGGGCGCGCGCTCGACTTCGAGATCGTCCGGCCGGCGTGGCGCTGGGCCGACGACGTCCGGGGGAGGGACCCGGCACCCGCCTTCTTGTACACGTAGGACGTGAAGCCGGAGCAGTCGAAGCCGGTGCTCGGGGAGGTGCCGCCCGAGCGGTACCGGACCCCGATGTGCTTCTTCGCCTCGGCCACGACCGGGGAACCTGCCGACTTCACGGTCAGGCGGTAGGAGCGCAGCGCGCTCGTGACGCCCGGGACGGACGAGCGGTAGCGCACCTTCACGAGGCGCTTGCCCGTCCAGAGGTTCTTCGGAAGGGTGACCGTCGTCCGGCCGCTCGAGAGCGTTGACGTCCTGACGAGCTTGCCGTCGACGGAGACGTAGACCCTGCCCTTCGCGCGGGCGTCGCCCGCAGTCGCGCGGAGGGAGATCGTCGTGGGCGTCCTCCCCTTGACCTGAGTGGTCGAGGACGCGGTGAGGTACAGCTTGGAGGACACGACCGGATTCTTCACCGTGAGGTGGAAGGAGCGCAGCGCGCTCGTCGCACCGGGGTCGTCGGGGGTGAAGCGCACGCGGACCAGCCGCTTCCCGGACCAGAGCGAGGACGGCATGGTGACGGTGGCACGGCCGTCCTCGAGAGTGGTCCGCCGGACGAGGGTGCCGTCGACGGAGACATGGACGGTCCCCGCGCCCGTCGCGCTGCCGGTGGTCGCGCGCAGGCTCAGCGTGGCGGGCGTCCGGCCCTTCGTCTGGGTGGTCGACGAAGCCTCGAGGTAGAGCTTCGAGGAGGCCGACGTGCTCTCGGAGGCTGCGGCGGACGCCGTGGAGGGGTTGGCGACGGCGGTTGCGAGGCCGGCGCCGAGGACGAGGGACGAGGCGAGGCTCGTGACGAGGCCGAGCCGCAGGCCCTGGCGGGCGAAACGCGCTCGCGGCTCACCCGGGTGTCGGGTCGTGGTCATGTGAAGTTCTCCGGACGCCTGCGAGGTGAGCTGTCGGGTTCGGGCGGGAGGTGGCCCGGCCGGCTGTCGATCGTGGATCGGCGGTCCGGCTTCACCCCAAGGGCTCGCGCGCGGCGTGCCCGTCGAGAGTGGTTCCCCCGTCACTGCCTGGTTCGTGACCCCGCCGGCGGCAGTGCTCGGCGTTCCGGCGGGGGGCGTCGCGGTGGCTCGCGTCGCCGAAAGACCATAACCGCGCTTCTCCTGTTATCACAAACAGGTAACAGGGAATGTTGCCAATAGTGTCCGAAGAATGTGTGAACGTGCACGGGAATATCGGTCATACCTACGCGTGACGCCTCCCCGGGGTGTGACGTGGATCATTCCGCGGCCACCCGTGAGCCGCTGGGTAGGCTGAGCCGGTGACCACCGACCTGTCGCACCTCATCAAGGCCTACGACGTCCGGGGGACCGTCCCCGACCAGCTCGACGCCGACGTGGCACGGGCCATCGGCAGCGCCTTCGCCCACGCCGTCGTCCTGCCGGAGGCGGAACCCGCCGCCGGTCGTCCACGGGTCGTCGTCGGCCGCGACATGCGCGACACCGGGCCCGCGCTCGTCGACGCCTTCGCGGCCGGCCTCACCACGGCCGGGGTCGACGTCGTCCGGATCGGTCAGTGCTCCACCGACGGGCTGTACCACGCCGCCGGCGTGCTCGGCGCCCCGGGCGCCATGTTCACCGCGAGCCACAACCCCGCCGCCTACAACGGCATCAAGCTGTGCCGCGCCGGCGCGCGTCCCGTCGGGCAGGACACCGGCCTGGGCGACGTCCGCCGTCTCGCCGAGCAGCACCTCGACGGCGACGCACCGCCCGCAGCCGCGGACCCGGGCACCGTCACCGACACGGACACGCTCACCGACTACGCCGCCTTCCTGCGCGGACTCGTGGACCTCGCCGCGGTCCGGCCGCTGCGCGTCGTCGTCGACGCGGGCAACGGGATGGCCGGGCTCACCGCCCCCGCCGTCCTCGGCACCGCCGCGGGCCTCCCCGCGCTCCCCCTCGACGTCGTCCCTCTCTACTTCGAGCTCGACGGCACCTTCCCGAACCACGAGGCGAACCCTCTCGACCCGAAGAACCTCGAGGATCTCCGTGCGGCGGTCGTCGAGCACGACGCCGACCTCGGTCTGGCGTTCGACGGCGACGCCGACCGGTGCTTCGTCGTCGACGAGCACGGCGACCCGGTCTCGCCGTCGGCGATCACCGCGCTCGTCGGGCTGCGCGAGGTCGAGAAGGAGAAGGCAGCGGGCCGCACGCCCACGGTCATCCATAACCTCATCACGTCGCGCTCCGTGCCCGACTTCCTCGACGCCGCCGGGGCGAGGACGGTCCGCACACGAGTCGGACACTCGTTCATCAAGGCGCAGATGGCCGAGCACGACGCCGTGTTCGGCGGCGAGCACAGCGCCCACTACTACTTCCGCGACTTCTTCTTCGCCGACACCGGGATGCTCGCGGCGCTGCACGTCCTCGCCGCGCTCGGGTCGCAGCCCCACCCCCTCTCGGCGCTCGCGGAGATGTACGAGCCGTACGTCGCGTCCGGGGAGGTCAACTCGACCGTCGGCGACGTCGCGGCGGCCCGCGCGCGCGTCGTCGACGCCTACGTGGCCCAGCAGGGCGCCGGCCCGGTCGAGGTGGACGAGCTCGACGGGCTGACGGTCTCGCACTGGGCCTCCCACCCGCAGTGGTGGTTCAACCTGCGCGCGTCGAACACCGAGCCGCTGTTGCGGCTCAACGTCGAGGCCGCGGACCAGGACATCATGGAGAAGGTGCGCGACGACGTCCTGTCGCTCGTGCGCGAGACGGGCACCCCGACCGAGGAGCGAGCATGAGCCTGCAGATCGACCCCTGGGTGCGTGAGGCCCTGCGCTGCCCGGTCACCGGGGCCACGCTCGTCGACGGCACCGACCCCCAGGGCGAGCCGGAGCTGCGCTCGACGGATCCCGAGCGGCCGATGGCCTACCCCGTGCGAGACGGCGTGCCGGTGCTGCTCGAGGACGACGCGCGCCCGCTCTGAGCGACGTCTCCCGGCGAGGCGGCGCGACGTCGGGGGTGCGAGGTGGTTGGCTGGGGCGATGGGAGCCGCCGGCCAGTTCCGTCGCCTAGTCACCGCACCATCGCGTCTCCTGGCCCTGCGGCGGGAGGTCCCCGAGCTGCGGCGAGAGCTGGCGGCCGAGCGCGACCGGGCCGAGGACCTGCGGCGCCGGGTCCGCGCGGCCCGGACGCGCATCCAGCAGAAGGACGCGACGATCGCGACGCAGCGGCTCGAGATCGAGAGGCTGCGCGCACGCGCGCACGAGGCCGAGACGACCATGGCGACGGACACCCTTCCTGATGCGGTGGTCGAGCGGATCGGCGCGGTGATCCGGGAGAACCTCAGCTATCTCAAAGGGCCACAGCTCGCGGCGCTCGCGCGCGCGGCGCTCGACGCCGAGGCGCAAGAGATCCCAGGCCTGTTCATCGAGGCAGGAACCGCTCGTGGTGGCTCCGCCATCGTCCTGGCGGCCGCGAAGTCGCCGGAGCGCAGGCTCGCGGTCTACGACGTCTTCGGGATGATTCCGCCCCCGAGCGACGCCGACGGCGAGGACGTCCATCGGCGCTACGAGAAGATCGCGTCCGGGGGAGCGCGCGGCGTGGGCGGCGAGACGTACTACGGCTACAGGGACGACCTGTACGGCGAGGTGACCGAGAGCTTCGCGCGGCACGGGTACCCGGTGGGCAGGTCCAACGTCGAACTCGTCCAGGGATACTTCGAGGACACCATCCGGCTCGACGAGCCGGTCGCCCTCGCGCACCTCGACGGGGACTGGTACGAGTCGACGAGGACGTGCCTCGAGCGGATCGTGCCGCACCTCGTGACAGGTGGACGCCTGGTCGTCGACGACTACTTCGCCTGGTCGGGCTGCCGCACCGCGGTCGACGAGTACTTCGCCGGTCGTGCGGGCTTCCGACGCGAGCTGCACGGGCGTCTGCACATCGTCAGGACCTGATCGGCCGGGTCGGGCGCCGCGCGGACTGATCAGGGGCGATGGGGAAGCCGCGTGCGCGTCAAGGTGCCCCGGGCTACCGTGGCCGGGTGCGTAGAGCGGCGCGAGGCGCGGTCGTCCTTGTCCTGGCGACCGGGATGGGGGTCCTCCCGGTCGTCTCGTTCCCGGTGCCCGAGGCCCGTGCGGTGCCACCCGACGTCCGGGCCGTCGAGATCGACGACGTGGTCGAGGAGGCGGTCGAAGACCCCACCGCGCTCGAGCCGGCCGTCGTCGGCGGGCTCGACGTCGAGGACGCGGCACAGCCCGAGGAGCGACCGACCCGCTCGGGAGCTGCGGCCGAGAGCACGGGCACACCGAGCGGTACGGGGTCTCCGGACGGCGTGGACGCGGACGAGAGCGCCGAGGAGACGGACGGGGACGGAACGGCGGACCCCGGCGAGGTGACCGTCGACGGTGCGGAGGGCCGGGTCGCTGGGCTCACGGCGCTCACCGCGACCGAGCCGTTCCTCGTCGCGGGCGTCACGTGGGACGACGAGGCTGACAGCGCGGATGTCGTCGAGGTCGCGGTGCGTGTGCTCGCGGACGGTTCGTGGTCCGACTGGACTCCGCTCGAGGTCGAGGACCTCGGGATGGCGGGGGAGAGGCCGGGGACCGCGCCCGTCGTGACCGGAGGCTCCGAAGGCATCCAGGCCCGCGTCGTCACCGAGAGCGGGGACACGCCCGACGGCGCCCGTATCGACCTCGTGGACCCCGGCACGTCCGCGGCTGACGGGAGAGCGACGGGTCGACCCGCTGCGAGCGCTGACGCGGCGACGGGTGACGAGCTGCGGCCGGCGATCGTCACGCGCGCGCAATGGGGGGCGGACGAGAGCAGGGGGAGCGCCTGGCCCGACGTCTCGGCACAGCTCAAGGCCATGTTCGTGCACCACACGGCGGGCACCAACAGCTACTCGAAGGCGCAGGCGCCGGCGATCGTCCGGGGCATCTACGCGTATCACACGGGGTCGCGGGACTGGCCCGACATCGGCTACCAGTTCCTCGTCGACAAGTACGGGACGATCTACCAGGGTCGGCGCGACGCCCTGCAGGACCTGCCGGTCGGCGCCCAGGTCGGCGGCTTCAACACCGAGACGATCGGCGTCTCGGCGATGGGCAACTACGAGACGGCGCGGCCCAGCAGCGGGCTCGTCACCTCGATCGAGCGGGTCCTCGCGTGGCAGGCGTTCCGTCACGGTCTCGATGCCACGGGCTCCGTCACGCTCACCGGCGGCGGGTCGTCGTCGCGGTACCAGCCAGGCTCCCGGGTCTCGGTGCGCGTGATCTCCGGCCACCGGGACACGAGTTACACGACGTGCCCGGGCCAGTACCTCTACGCGAAACTGTCCTCGATCCGCTCGAACGTCAAGAGCAGGGTCGCGTCGGCGACGACGTCGTACGGGCCGGCGAGGCCGACGACGTGGGCGGTCCAGCCGGGCGCCACACCCGCCACGCTCGGACCAGCGCAGCTCCCCTATACGGCGGCGTACGAGTGGTCGTCCGTCCCGGGCGCGGTGGGGTACAAGGTCTACCAGCGCAACGCGCCGCACGGCGCGGCATCGCCGGACTCCCGCTCGTGGAAGACGCTGCGGACGGTGACCGGGACGCGCACCTCCATCAGCACTCCAGCCGGGTACACGCGCAGCGTCGCGGTGCGCCCCGTCGACTCCGCCGGTCGGCTCGGCACCCTGACCCAGGTGCGCACCTCGACGCGACCCATCGGCCTGACGTCCATGACTTTCAGCCCGTCCTACGCCAAGGTCTCGGACTCCGCGTACCTGTGGGACGCCGCGATGCGATCCACCTCGAGCACCGCCGCCGTCACCGTCCGCGGCGTACGTCAAGCACGCCAGGTCGTCATCATCGGTCCGACGGGACCGGGGAAGGGACGTCTGCAGGTCGTCGTCGGCGGTCGGGTCGTCGGCACCGTCTCGATGGCGTCGTCGACCATCTCGAAGCAGGGGCAGCGCGTCGTGACCCTTCCTGGTAGCACGTCGGGCACCGTCACGATCCGCTCGATGGACGCGGGCAAGGACGTGCGCATCAGCGCGCTGTCCTTCCCCCGAACCGAGCCCGCCGCCGCCACGCCCGGGAAGCCCCGGGTCAATCAGCTCTCGACGGCCTACAGCCCCATCAGCATGGGGACGTCGACGCCGCTCCGCTGGGCGGCCTCCCCGGGAGCCGTGCGCTACGACGTCTACGTGCGCGCGGCGTCGTACCGCACCGGGCTGCCGGACTCCTGGACCAAGCTCACCTCCACCACTCGGACGACGCACACCGCACGGTCCGCGACACCGGGCGGCCTCTACGTGTACGGCGTGCGGGCCGTCGGGCGCTCCGGAACGAGCCCGCTCGCGACCTTCTACTCGGTGGCGCGGCCGTTGCCCTCCACCGACTGGGAGCTCTCCACGGGCTCGCGGGCCTGGACGAGGGTCGACAGCTCCCGCTACGTCCGCGGGTACGTGTACCGGACCGAGGCCCGGGGAGCGACGTTGACCGTCCCCGACGCCGTCGAGGTGCGCCGGGTGCGGGTGATCGGCAAGGTCGGACCAGGCGGCGGTGCCGTCGACGTGTACGTCGGCGGGACCCGGTACGGCCGCATCGACCTCTCGGCGTCGAGCACCGTCGACCGCCGCAGCGTCGACCTCTACCTGCCGCGCCTCGTCTCCGGGGACGTCGAGCTCCGTACGGTCTCGACAGGCGTGGTCAGGATCTCCGCCGTCGCACTCGGCCACCGCTGACGAGCGGCTACGATCGCCGGATGCCCGACCTGCAACGCCTCGCCCTGCCGCGCCCAGGCTCACCGGAGGGTCGTCTCCCGGCCTACCTGCGCGGCGGGATGCCGGTCGACGGCGTCGTGCGAGTGTCCGCCGGCGGGGTCCTCGACCTCGGCACGTGGTTGAACGCCGCGCCTGTCGGGTGGTGGAGGGAGCTGCTGGGCATCTCGACGGTCCGGCTCGAGGTTCGAGGGTCGGGGCGACTGACGGTGCGGGGCGGCCGAGGCGCCAGAGCCGTCGTGATCGCCGAGGCGTCGTTCGAGGGCGGGCACGTCGTCGTCGTGCCGACGCACGGTGTGGACTGGGCGTGGATCGAGGTCGAGGCGCCGGACCGCGGCGACGGCCTGGTGGACACCGTGACCTGGTCCACCGAGGGCGGCGAGCCGTCGTCACCCGCCACCGTGGTCGTACCGACCTTCCGCCGGGAGGCCGACTGTCGGGACCAGCTCGCCCGGCTCACCGCGCCCGAGGCTGTCGGCACCGTCGGCCGCGTGGTCGTCGTCGACCAGGGCGGGACCCTCGCCGCGTCGGACGGTGCGCGTGAGGTCATCGAGGCCGCGGGGGATCGCGTCGTGCTGCTCGAGCAGGCGAACCTCGGCGGGTCCGGCGGCTACGGGCGGGGGATGGTCGAGTCCCTGCGATGGCCCGACGACCCGGTGCTGCTCCTCGACGACGACGCCGAGATCGACCTCGAGGTCCTGCGGCGACTTCTCGTCGTCTCGGAACTGGCGCCCGCGCCGACCGTGCTCGGTACCGGCCTGCTCTCCGCCGAGCACCCCACCCGGTTGGAGGCGCTGTCGGAGGGCGTCGCGCCGCGTTCCTTCCGTTGGGGTCCGCTCGACGGCCTCGGGGACGCCGGGGCCGACCTGGCTGACGGTGGGCCGCCGTCGTGGACCTTCACGCACCCGCGGGACCGGGCGCAGTACACCGGGTGGTGGGGGACGCTCCTCCCGGCCGGGGCGGTGGCACGGGTCGGTCTGCCGGCGCCGTACTTCCTCAAGTGGGACGACGCCGAGTGGGGCCTGCGTGCGCAACGCCGAGGCCTCTCGAGCGCGACGCTGCCCGGTACGGCGGTATGGCACCCGACGTGGGCCGCCAAGGGAACCATCTCCTCCTGGTCCGCGTGGCCGCTCCATCGCAACCGTCTTGCCACCGCCGCCGCCTACGGCGCTGGGCGAGGTGTTCTCGTCGACTCGCTGCTCCACCAGGTGAAGCACGTGCTGGCGCTTCGGTACGACACTGCCGAGCTGTGGAACGCGGCGCTCGGTGAGGTGGTCGGCGGCCCGGGCTGGCTCGGCGGCGATCTCACCACCGTCCGGCCACGAGCGCAGGCCGTGCTCGACGCACGTCCTGCGGCGCCGCGTGTCTCCGGGGCGCCTGCCGCTACCGGCTCTCTGCCTCTTCCCCGCGCGCTGTTCCGTTCAGCCACTGGTGTGGTGCGCCGGGCACGGGTGCGCGGCACAGCAGGCTCGGTTCTGGTCGACGACCTGGCGGTGCTGACCTGGCGGACCACGCTCGGCAGGGACCTCGTCGAGCTCCCCGGGGGAGGGAGGCTCGTGCGCGACCCTCGGCGCGCGCGCTCTCTCCTGCGCGCGACGTGGCGGCTGCACCGCTCCGCGTGGTCGCGCTGGTCAGTGCTGCGCGCCGCCTACGCGGACGCCCTCCCGGAAGCGTCCTCGCGACCCGCGTGGGCCGCCAGGTTCGGCGGACGCCAGGACGTGTCTCCCGAGTGACTGGTCGCGCCGCGAGTCCGTGCCTGCTCGCGCCGGCACCCGATGCGTACAGTGGGCTGGTCGGCGCTCGACGGTGCGAGGACCGAGCGCTGCCAGCGGAGCTCCGCGTCGTCGTGGCGGCGCGTCCTCGGAGACACGCCCCTCCTCGTCAGTACGGCGCGGCGTAGAAGACCACTGCGCTCGTCGGCCGCACGCGCTGCGCGACGACCCTCTCGTTCGTGAACCCGCCGCTGTACGTGGTGTTCCCCTCGATCGTCACGATCGAGCTCCCGGAGCGGACCTCGACGATGTAGCCGGTGTGCGTGGGAGAGCGGACGCCGTCGTTCGGGTTGAAGTCGAAGAAGGCGAGGCGCCCCACGGCCGGGGTCGAGCGTGTCATGCCCCGGGACTTCACAGCGCTGACGAGACCCGTGAACGTCGTGGCCTTCGGCACCGCCGAACCGTTCCCGGACGCGGCCGAGGCCCAGCTCTGGAAGACCCCGCACCAGGCATTGCGGGCGCCGACCCACGTGTTGTACTTGTTGACCCGCCAGGTCGGTTCCTCGTAGCCGACCTGGGACTTCGCGACCGCGGCATGCTCGGTCCACTTGCCGCTGCCGTAGGCGATCGTCACCGTCGGCGAGGTGGAGCTGTAGTAGAGCGTCCCGCCGACGAAGCGCTGGATGCACCCGGACTCCAGCAGGCTGCAGCGGATGTCTTGCAGGGGTCGTCCGAGCGGCCCCTTCAGCCCCCCGGCGTTCTTGTACGCCGTGAGCATCTTGCCCTGGACGAGCCAGGTGCGTTGCGACCCGGTGTCGCCGCGTCGCACGAGCAGCCCGCCGCTGTAGTACTGCCAGGCGGTCGATCCGGAGGTTGCCATGTGGCTCGTCGCCCTGCCGATGACCGGGGCGAGCTGCTGGGCCCGATAGCCGAGCGACCGCGTCCCGGAGGGGAGCAGCCGCACGGTCTTCGCTGCCCCGTAGACCTGGACGACCTTCGAGTTCCCCTTGATCACGGCACGGTAGTGGTAGCTGCGGCCGGGCCGGTTCGGGTAGAGGCCGACGCCGCTCGCGCCGGTGGTTCGGTAGGCGAACGTGGACCACGAACCTCCCGACGGCCTCCTCTGGAGCGCCACGGTGACACCGTCGACGGGCTTCCCGCGCGAGTCCGTGACGGTGCCCTTCACCCAGACCGCCTCTCCTCCGAGCACCCGGGTCGTCGAGACCCAGGTGGAGATCCGGTACCGGGTCGCCGCGTCGGCCTCCGGGGCCCCCAGAGGGACGAGCCCGACCGCGAGGACCAGCGCCACGAGGGCCGTGAGGAGGACGTGCGGCGCACGACGGTGGGTCAACGTCATCGACAGGCTCCCTCGTTCGTCCGTGGACATCGCCGCACGGTTCCGGACACGGTAGACGCATGTCGCGTCGCTCGCGCGTCGATGGCGGCACGAGCGCACCGTCCTGGCCGCGCCGCGCGTCGTCGCCGTGCTCCGTTCACCTAGACTGCACCAGACGGCGCCGCGCAGGCGCAGGAAGGACGGACATGGCGAAGGCACGCGGGACGAGCGTGCGGCGCACGGTGCGCTCGCTGGGGGGCAGAGTCATCCGCCGGTTCGGGCTCCTGCCGGGTGGGATCCCCGACGGGCTCGGGGACGACGACCGGTTGCTGGGCACCACCCTGGAGCAGCAGGTTGTCGTCTTCTTCGCCGACACGGTCGACGGTCTGTACCAGCTGCGTCAGTGGTACGGGCCTTTGCGCGCGCTCGACGAGCGCCGCGGCGTTCTCGTCGTGACGAGTGACTCGCGCACCGGGCGCGCCGTCCGCGCCGAGTCCGGCCTCGACGTCGTGACCGTGGCCCACTACGCGACCCTCGACGACCTCTTCGGGCGCGGCGACGTGCGGCTCGCGCTCTACGTGAACCACAACCCGCTGAACTTCTCCATGCTGCGGTTCGGGTCGATGGCCCACGTGTCGCTCCTGCACGGCGACTCGGACAAGGTCGTCTCGGTCTCGAACCAGGCGAAGGCCTACGACCTGTCGTTCGTCGCCGGCCAGGCCGCGATCGACCGGCTCGGGACGTACCTGCACCACTTCGACGCCGTCGCACGCTGTGTCCCGGTCGGCCGCCCGCAGCTCGACGAGGAACCCCTCGTCGTCGGTGCGCGCCCGGACGCCGGCGCGCGCACGGCCGTGCTCTACGCGCCGACGTGGGAGGGCGCGCAGCCCTCGGCCGCGTACGGGTCTGTCGGGGTGCTCGGCACCACGCTCGTCCGCGCGCTCCTCGCCGACGATCGCTTCCGCGTCCTGTACCGCCCGCACCCGCTCTCCGGCGTGCGCCTCCCGGCGTACGGCGAGGCGGACGCCCAGATCCGCGAGCTCGTGGCGCAGGCGGCGGCGGCCGACCCGGCCGCGGGCCACCGCGTATCGACCGACGAGAGCCTCGCGGCGGCCTTCGACGCCGCAGACCTCCTCGTCTCCGACGTCTCCGCGGTCGCGATGGACTGGCTCCCCACGCGCCGTCCGCTCGTCGTCACCGACGCGCGCCACGCGGGTGTGCGGACCGCCTCGACGCGCATGCTCGAGACGGTCCCGCGCCTGTCGCCCGACGACGTGGCGGGTGCGCCCGACGTCCTGCACGCCGAGGTCGCGGACGACCCCGGGCGCGCAGGACGCGAGGCGATGGTCGAGTACTACCTCGGCGACACGACGCCCGGCGCCGCGACCGACCGCTTCCTCGAGGCGTGCGACGAGACCGTCGCCTGGCAGTCGGAGGCGCTGGGCCTGCCCGTGCCGCCCGCGAGGTCCCGCGTCACCCCGTGACCGAGGTGACCCACGCGGCAGGCAGGTTGCCCTGCGTGGTCGCGGCGCCCAGGCGCGAGCGCAGGCTGTCGGCCTTGCCCGTGACGGTCTTCTTCACGCCTGCGGACGACGTCGCGGTGAGCGCCGCCATCGTGCCGCCCGTGTATTTCTTCGAGACGGTGATGGTCTTGACGTCGGGCAGGCCGAAGAACGTCCGGGCCTTCGCCTGGCTGAGCGTCCGCGTCCAGGCCACGTACGAGTTGCCCGGTGCCCGCGCGCTCCACGGGTCGGCGACGCTGCGCTCGTAGGGGATCGCCGAGGACCACACGTTCTCGCTCGACTCCGTCCGGCCGCCGGACGACGAGTAGTAGTGCGCGGCCACGGGCTCGCCGCCGTAGGTGAGGACCTTCGCGGACGTGCGCGAGCTCACCGTCGCGTCGACGCCCTTGACCCAGATCCTGCCCCACTGCTGGTTCGTGCCCTCGCTCTGCTTCTTCCAGCCGGTGTAGTGCTGGTCGCGCACGTCGTCGACGACGTGGCACGCGCACGCGCTCTTCCACGGCTTCGTCAGGGCGTAGCTGCGCGCGACGATCGCCTGCGCGGCGAGTGCCGAGAGCCCGTTCGTGCCCCACGAGGAAGGCATCTCCGCGATGCCGTAGAGGTACTCGGTGTTGAGCAGGACGTCGTTGACGATGTTGACCTTCCCCGTGCGCGGCCGCATCGTGAAGCGTCCGTTCTGGTAGCTGCCGTGAGCGCCGCCGACCGTCGCCACCGCCTTCGGGCCGGTCGTGTAGTAGTAGCGCGTACCGCTCCAGTGCAGGCGAAGCAGGGTGTCGCTGTACGTCGTGCCGCCGACCGTCGCGCTGATCCGCGTGCTCGTCGTGCGCAGCGTGAGGGTTGTGGCGCTCGTACCGCTCGCGAGGGTCGCGCCCGCCGCGCTGCGAAGGCGCCAGCTGCCCCCGCTCACGCGCACGGTCGTCGAGGTCTTCTCGTCCGAGTAGGTGCCGGGCGTGTAGCCGTACGGCTCCGGGCCGAAGACCTGTACGGCGACCGTCTCGGGGGTGGTGCGGTACGCGACCTTCGCACCGGTGTAGTAGCTCGGCAGGATCGTGGACGAGCTGCGCCCGGCGAGCGCCTGAGCATACGCGCCGTACTGCGGCATCCCGACCCCGTGCCCGAACCCCGAGCCCTTGATCGTGAAGCTCGACGGGACGGCCTGCACGGTGACCTTGAACGTCGAGCTCACCGCGCTCGCGTTGTAGTTGACGATCCGGTACGTCGTCGTGCCCTTCGGGTAGATCGTCCGCGACCCGACCCCGTTCGTGATGCCGATGTCGGCTGCGTCGGTCCATCTTCCCGACACGACCTTCTGGAGCCTCACGGTTGCCGCCGGGACCTTCACCCCGTCCTTGGTGTACGTGGCGCGGACCACCGTCGAACCGCCGGGCGCGACGGACGTCGGACCGGTGATCGTCCCGGTCACCGCGGGAGTCGCCGCCTGTGCGGGCGCTCCCGTGAGGACGAGGGGCAGGGCGAGGAGGACCGTCCCGACGCCCGCAGCGAGACGTCGTCCCCAGAGCACGTTGAGTCGCCGCATGGGTCCAGCCTGCGCCGTGCCGACCGCCCTGGCAACGGGAGGACCCGGTCAGTCCCGCGTCCGCTCCGGTGCCGGCGCGGCGTCCCGCCGTCCGGGCGGAGCGTCCTGGTCCGAGACGGGCGCCGGTCCGGGGTTCCTCGCGACGACGTGCGCGGGGCGAGTGAGCCCGGCCTTCACGGCTCGGCGGAGACGTTCGTGGAAGCGCTTCTCGACGAGGTAGTGGATGGCGGCCGCGAGCGCGAGGCTCACCACAACGGCGAGCGCAAGAACCACGTAGGCGGGGAGCGAGTCGTACGCGACGTCGATGACGAAGAAGCCGAACTGCCCGTGCACGAGGTACAGCGGGTAGGTGAGCGCGCCGAGGACCGTGAGCCAGCGCCACTCGATCCCGGCGAGCGGGCCAGCGCTGACCGCCCAGATGGCCAGGACCATCACGAGGAGGATGAGCGCGGTCACGGTCGGGGACACCGGCTGCCCCACCAGCTCGGTGGCACGCCCCGCGTACGCGGTGACATGGACGAGGCACAGCACCAGGTTGAACGCGACGCCGAGCCAGACCACGAGGTCGCCCCCGTCGCGGTAGACGAGGAAGAGCATCATGCCGAGCGCGAAGTAGGGCGCGTACGTCGGGATGAGGAGCGACGTGAGCAGGGCCTGGTTCGTCACGTCCGCGAGCTCGGCGAGCAGCGGCCAGAGAACCGCGAACGCGATGACACGACGCCGGGTGATGCCGACGAGGATGAACGCTCCGACGAGCAGGTAGAACTTCAGTTCCGGCCACAGCGTCCAGAAAGCACCCTGGGCGTTCGGGACGTCGAAGGCCTCCTGGATCATGGTGAAGTTGAGCAGCGCCTCGCGCGGGCTGAGCTGGCGTCCTGACGTCCAGAAGTACTGCAGGACGAGGGTGACGACCACCGCGGTCCAGTAGGCGGGAAACAGCCGCGAGACGCGGGACGCCGCGAAGTCCTCGACCTTGCGCCCGTAGGCCGTCATGAGGATGACGAACCCGCTGATGATGAAGAAGAACTCGACCCCGAGGAAGCCGTACCGCGTCACCTGGTTGAGCGTGGGGAAGACCGTGCTCGGCTCCGTCCCCCAGTAGGGTGTGCTGATGCCCGTGAAGTGATAGCCGACGACGAGGGCGGCCGCGAGGAAGCGGAGGCCGTCGAGTCCGCGCAGCCGCGAGGCCGGACGAGCGGGTGGTGGGGTCACCGGAGCACTCTAGCGCGCGGGTGCTCGAGGCCGTTCGGCGGGCGACTGCGTCGAAACCTGAGGTGCGGTGTAGATTTCGCGCACGCGTGCCGACGACGGTGCGCCGCGGGAGGAGCGCATCGTCTGTCTCCCGCCGTCCTCTGGGAGGTCCAGTGTTCAAGGTTCTTTGTCGGGGTGCGTGCACCGCAGCCGCCGCCACGGTCGCCGCGCTCGCGATCGGCGCGTCCGTCCCGGCTGTCGCCGCGGCGGCGCCGAGCACCCCGTCCGTCGTCGTTGCCGCTGCGGCGCCGGCCAAGCCCACGGGCCTCAAGCACGTGCAGATCACGTCTGGCCAGACCGCGACGTTCTCCGTGAAGAAGGTCAGTGGTCTGACGTACACCTGGCAGTACCGCCCGTACGGCGAGACGCAGTGGCGAACCCTCGCCGGCAAGACCGGGTCGTCGATCTCGATCAAGGGGACTTCCGCGCGCGACGCATGGCAGGTCCGTGCCGTGGCACGCAACGGCTCCGGTCAGACCACCCCGTCCGGGTGGGCCTTCCTCCTCGTGCACTCGACGATCACGGACCCGTACGCGGTCGGGACACCCGCGTGGTTGACCCGGTGGACCACCGGCATGCTGGACACGACGTACGGCTCCTCGACCGTCGTCGGCTCGGGCGTCGCCCTGCGGGATCCGGCGGATGCCGACCCGTTCTCGAACCTGCGCTTCGCGTTCCGCGACGCGTCGGGCGCCTGGAGCACCGCGACGGTGAAGAAGACTGCCGTCGACACCGCGTCCGGGACGATCGAGTACACGCTCACGGCCAAGCCCTCCGCCGCGGCGCGGGCCTCCGCGGTCGGCGACGTGTGGAAGGTGCGCGACGCGAGCACCAACGAGTACGAGTACTTCGCCACGGAGTGACGTCGTTCCACCCCTGCGGCGGGTCGACCCGTCGCAGGGGTGGGCGAGGGCAGGGAGGCCGGCCGGCCCGCACCGGCGACGCCTCAACGTCGCGCCGCGAGGCGCTCCCTCGACTCGTCGATCACGGCCTTCCAGGTGGCGAACACCTCGGCGTTCGAGTACCGCCCCAGGATCGTCCGCCGGCCCTCCTCGCCCATCACCTGCGACCGGTCGGGGTTCTGGAGGACCTCGACGATGCGGTCCGCGAGCAGGGAACGCTCGCCGAACGGAACCACGAATCCCGTTCTGCCGTCGTCCACGAGGTCCTTCGGGCCGTACTTGCACGCGTAGGAGACCACGGGGGTACCCACGCGGTAAGCCTCCAGGAAGTTCACGGGCAGTCCCTCGTACAACGAGGTGCACAGGACAGCCGCAGACGCAGCCATCTCTGCCGAGGCGTTCGTCGCGTACCCCCTGTACCGCACGGAACCGCCCATCCCTGTCTCCTTGATGTGCTCCTCGAGGGCCTCGGTGAGGCGGCCGGCGCCGAAGATGTCGAGCGTGGCATCGGGGACGCGCGCGACCACCTCGCGAAAGACGTCGACGGCCTCGAGCACGTTCTTCTGCGCCACCATCCGGGCGAACATCGTGACCCGCAGCGGGTCGCGCGAGGCCGTGACCACGGCCTTCTCGTCGACCGAGTTCGGGACCACGCGGATCACGTCGCGGGCCGGGTACTCGGAGGCGATGTCCGTCGCCTGCTCCTGGGTGAGCACCACGAGAGCGTCCATCTCGGCGCTTCGCGCGAAGATGCCGCCGTAGTCGGTGCGTACGGGGGCGCCCGGGTGGAAAGGAGCCTTGTAGTGGTTGTTGTGGACCATGAAGAGGGTCGCAGCGGCCCGACGGGGGATGCGGAAGACCTTGCCGGCGCTGCCCGGCCCGTCGCAGATGAAGACCGCGTCGCCCGGCACGGACTCCGCGAGCTGCGTGAGCCAGTCGGCGAGCCATCCGGTCTGGCCCCCGACCTGACGGTCCGTGCGCCGGCCACGCTCGTCGGTCTCGTGCGCGGTGGCGGGCTTCCCCGTGGTGCGGTGGTAGGTGCGCACGAAGTACGGGTGTCCGGTGACTGTGAGGAAGCGTTCTTCGATGAGCTGCTCCGACCCGGGGACCACGTCGCACTCCCGGAGCGCACTGCCGTCACGGTCGTAGTGCACGACCCGGTCCGCCCCCGGGCCGTCCGTGTGCCACCGCACCCAGGAGACCGTCCCGTCGTCCCGTCGTGCTCGCGACATCACCACCGTCTCCCGGGTGTCGACGAAGTGCTCATGCCCTGTCGCGGGGTCGGTCCGGCTCCGCGATCCGCGCGGCGCGCGGACCTTCGTGGCCACCCGGTCTCGCACACGTCCGCGGAACCTCGCCGTGCGGTGCGAGGCACGACGCTCCTTGAAGGCGTTGAGCACCCGGACCCGTGGGTCGAGCCAGCCCATCTCCAGGTACTCCGCGTTGCGCAGTGCGTGATCAGGGTCGTGCTGCAGTGTCACGACGGTCGTCGGGATGCCGTGCTCGACGAACATTCGGGCGCGGTTGAGCATCGCCGCGGTCATGCCGCCCTTGCCCAGGATGCCGACGACCATGAAGACATGGAGCTGTTCCTGGTCGTCCGCACGAGCGCCTGCCGCGCCGGGATGCATCACGGTCGGTATACCTCCGAGATCTGCTGGATGAGTTGCTGGGTCAGAATTCGTCGGCGGTGCGCTCGTCGACCGCGACGGGCATGTCGAGATCGGTGGGGCCGAGGGTGTCCGACGACGGGGCGGCGGCCGCCCTCGGGCCCGCGGCGACGAGTACACGGATCGCGGTGTGGAACGTCTGCTCGTACCCCTCGTAGGGCAGGTCGCCCAGGTAATAGGTACGCAGCTCCTTGCGCGTCTCGGCGAGCGGGTCGTCCCCGACGGCGCTGCGGACCGCGGCGCCGATGGTCGACGGGTCGCTGCCGTGGGCGAGGTAGCCGGCGCGCGCGAGGGGGAACTCGGCGAGGAACTCCGCGGTCGAGCCCGGCTGCATCTTGAGGATGACGAACGGCTTCTCGGAGAAGAGGAAGTCCGCGGGCACCGACGAGACGTCCGTGACGAGCACGTCGGCCTCGTTGAAGCACTCCTGCAGAGTGCGGCCAGCCGACGCCGCCTCGCCGAACACGTGGGCACGCCCGGAGGACGCGGCGTCGGTCGCGAGAAGCTCCTCGATCTCGGAGATCTGCTGCGCCGAGGACGGTTGGCCCGCCGAGTACGGGTGGGGTCGGAAGGTGACCGTGAGGCCGTGGTCGATCAGCGCGCGCACGATCTCGGTGCCCACGGGGAGCGAGCCGTAGTTGGCGTCAGCCTGGAACCCTGTCCACGTCGGCGCGTAGAGCGCGGTGGTGGCAGGACGTCGGACGACGGGGCGCTCGATGCCGACGACCTGCGGTCGGCCGACGATCTCGAACTTGTCGAGCGGGATCCGCACGCCGTGGTTCGCATAGCGGTCGATCCCTGCCTGGCCTGCGACGAAGATCTTGTCGAACATCGCGGTGACGGGGTTGTAGCTCGCGGGCTTGTCGCTGTCACCGTGCAGGAGCTGCACGTGGGTCATGTCCTGGTACCGCACGTTGTGCGTGTTCTTCGCACCGTTGTTCACGTACAACGCGACGCGGAAGCTCGGCACGTGCAACGCGTCGAGCTCGGCGAGCGAGGGGGACGCGACGACGGGTAGCGACGTCGTGCGCGCCGCAGCCTCGGCGAGGGCGTGCTCCCGCGCGACGACGACGGTCCTGGCGTCGATCCGCTCGAGCACGGAAGCCCACGCGGCGAGCTGGTACTCGGTTCCACCCGGGCCCGTGATGTAGAGCATCACCTGTGGGGCGTACGCCTCGAGGGCAGCCCGCAGCTCGCGCTCACGCCGGGCCCGGACGCGCGGCGCGGTGAGGACGGAGACGGCTTCCGCGCCGGCGACGACGAGGATGGCGACGAGCAGCAGGACGAGCACCGGAGCCGGTAGCCACGGCGTTCCCGCGAGGAGCGCTGCTGCCGCCAGGGAGAAGGCGACCTGCCATGGGCCGAGCCGCGCGCTGCGGGGCATCGCTGGGCCACCCGGGACGCCTCGGACGAGACGTCCGACCTGGCGCCAGGACCGTGCGACGACCGCCTCGACCGCGACGGTGAGCGCGACCAGAGCCCCGGCGACGACCGCAGGCCAGTCGCCGGGGTCTCGTGCCGCGAGGACGGTGACCGCGGCCGCCAGGAGGATCCGCGCCGCACCGTACGTCCCGAGCAGCCCCGGCGTCGGCCGGGCGATCCGGGTTCGGAGCACCCAGGCGATCGAGAGCACTCCCGCCACGACCAGCGCGCCGGCCCACGCGTCGGGCGTCGCGGTCGCCGCGACGACGAGAGCCGTCGCGGCGACCAGGTTGACGAGCACGGTACGAAGAGTCGGCCAGATCGTGCGGACCGTGTCGACAAGAGCGTTCATGGGGCGTTCCCTCGCGAAGGCGCGGACTACTGACGGACGACCAGGTTTCGTGAGTCGACGTAGCGCCCGACGGGGGAGGCAAGCATCTCGATCACCGCCGCGACGTGCTCCGGCTGCATGATCGTGCTCGGATCCTCCTCGGGCGCGAGCACCCGACGCAGCGCGGTCGCCGTGCGACCGGGCGAGATGCACACGACCCGGGTGCCGTAGATGGCGAGCTCCTCGCGCATGACCTCGCTCATGTTGATCATCGCCGCCTTGGACGCCGAGTAGGTCAGCCAGCCCGACCTGCCGTTCATCCCGGCCGTCGAGGCGATGTTCACCACGAGGTCGAACTGGTTGCCCCCGTGCAGCAGCTCCTGGACGAGGGTGAACGGCGCATAGAGGTTGACCGCCATCGTGCGCTCGAAGTCGGAGAAGTCGACCTGCTGGAGCGGCACGGGCTTGGTGTACCCGGCGTTGTTGACGAGGACGTCCACGTTGCCGTGGTCACGGACGATCTCGCCCACGAGCGCGATGATCGCCTCACGATCGGCGAGGTCGATCTCGTAGGGCACGAGCATGACGTCGCGGGGGTTGTCGGCACGCAGGTCGTCCAGCGCCGCGGTGAACTCGGTAGAGGCCCTCGCGAGCATGAGCACCGTCGTGACCTGGGCGTCGCCGTTCGCCATGAAGCGGCGCACGGTCTCGAGGCCGATGCCCTTCGACGCGCCGGTCACCAGGAGTGTCTTACTCATTCCAGTCGTCTTCCCCACCTGTCAGGAGGTACGTCGCAAGGCGGACGTCGGTCGGTGTCGTCACCTTGATGTTCCGGTCGCTGCCCTCCACGAATCGCACGTCATGACCCGCGACCGCCACGAGGGTCGCGTCCTCCGTGAACTCCTTCTGCTCGCGCCGGGCGAACGCGTGCGCGTCCTCGAGGTCGGCGCGGGAGAACCTCTGGGGGAGCTGGACGTTGCGCAGCGTGGAACGCTCGAGGTACCCCGTCACGCGCTGCGACGCCGGGTCCACGGGGGCCACGGTGAAGGGGATCGGGAGCATGAGCGACACGTTGCGGTGCTCGGACGCGACCAGACGGGCGAAGTCCGCGGTCTCCACGAGCGGTCGGGCCGACTCGTGAATGACGACGTCGCCGTTCGTGACGTGCTCGAGCATGCGCGCGACCGAGTCGTGACGGCTGCTGCCAGCGGGGACGTAGGTCACCGGCGTCTTGATCGCGTAGTCGGTCACGACCTTCTCGACCTCGTCGCGCCACCCCTCGGGGTAGTTGAGGACGATCTGATCGATCTCGGGCACCGCGTCGGCGGCGACGAGGGAGTAGACGAGGATGGGGATGCCGTTGACCTTGATCAGCTGCTTCGGCTGTCCGGCCGCGACGCGGGCGCCCACACCCCCGTTCAGCAGGAGCAGGGAGTACACGGTGTCGTACCTCCGTGGGTCTCGAGGGGGAGTGGTCAGCCCTGGTGGGCGAGCCAGTGGTCGCGGCCGGGCACGAAGTCCGCAGACCACGGCTTCGTCGAGTCCGCCCAGTGCCAGAGCAGCGGGGACTCGACGTGCTCGCGGCCCGGCACGTGCGCCCAGGCGGCGTCGATCACGGCGCGCGACGGCCCGGCGAGCAGGTGCAGCGCCGCGCGGTCGTCGAGCCGGTACGTGCGCATGGCGGGGATGAGCTCGTCCGCGACGTGGTTCTCGCGCAGGCGTGCGAGGTCGAGGACCATGACGTCCGTGTCGAACGCGTCGAAGTCGAACACGTGCCGCGAGTGGATCACGCGGTAGAACTCGTACGCCGTCGCGGGCTCCGGGTCCAGCGCGCGGGCGGCACCGTACAGCACGGCAAATCCGCTCGACGACCTCCCGGACGCGTCGCGTGCCGCGAGCAGGGAGTCGCCGAGGTCCGTCGCGGCGAGCGTCGCGACGTCGCCGACGACTGCGGCCGCGACAGGCAGCAGGACCGCGCGGTCGACGGGGACGAGCTCGGCGAGGAGCACGCGGTCGACCGCCCGCCCGTCGGACAGGCCGAGCGGGGTGGTGTCGAGCGCGGTCGTGTCGACCCACGTGACCGTCGCGCCCTCGACATCGAGACCGGAGGGGCGTGCGCCGCGGGCGACGACCCAGGCGCGCACCGGCGCCGACGTGCCCGCCACGACGGAGCGGAGCACCGGGGCGACCCGGGCGACCTCCGACGCGGTCGGCGTGAGGACGACGTCGACCGCGCCCTCGGCCGCCGCCGGCACGGCGGGACGGAACGGCAGCGCGAGGTCGTGCGCGGCGGTGCCGTGCGGCTCGAGCGGGGACGTCCTCGCGTGGCGCGCCTCGGCAGCGGCGACCTCGTCGGCGACGGTCTCGCTCCACAGCGCGTAGACGTCCTCGCGGGACCGACCCTCGAAGATCGCGGCGAGGACCGGCTGGAGGCGGTCGCGCATGCGGGACCTGATCGCGTCGAAGTCCGGCTGGGAGAGGCGGAAGAGGCCGTTGAACCGGACGTCCGCGTTGTTCTTCGGCTGGAAGTCGACGGCGAGCCCGAGCGAGCGGGTCGGCAGGTAGCAGTGAAGGCGCGTCGTGACGACGTCCGTGTAGTTGCGGCGGTAGCGCTCGAGCAGCGCGACCGCGTCGCGCATGTTCGCGGTGAAGTCGCGCTTCTTCACCTCGCCGTACGACTGCTTGACGTTCTCGTGGCCCTTGGGCACGGGGGTGCGCGCGACGTCGACGTAGACCGTGGCGGGCGCCGGCTTCGCGTCGAGGTCGGGGAAGACGGTGTTCACCGTGGTCGTCAGGCAGCCGGAGAAGAACGCCGGCACGCCGAGCGAGAGGAGGAGGTCGACGGTGGTCCAGTCGCGGCAGCCGATCGGCCCGTGGGCCTTGAGGTACTCGACGCCTTCGGGCGTGAGGAGCTCACGCTTGTTGCAGTGGAAGGAGACGAAGATCGGGTTGAGGTTGGGGTGCAGCGGGAAGTCGAACCGGTCGAGACCGAAGATCGCGTGCATGTGCCACCCGAACTCGAGCAGCCACGTGTTCTCGGGGAACGCCTGGTAGGTGGTCGAGTCGCGGTCGACGGTCACGAGCTCGACGTCCGCGGAGACGCCGCTCAGTCGAAGCTCCGGGCGCACGCGCCGCTGCATGTCCTCGACGAAGCCGACGACGTCGTCGTCGCCGTGGAAGCGGAGGTCCTGGTGGCGGACGACGTGGCCGAGCGACGCGAGCGTCTGGATCTGGTCGCCGATGTTCTGCGACGCCCGCACACGCCCGGGCTGGACGTAGTCGATCAGGCCGAAGACCACGCGACCCGGTTCCGGTGCGGGTGCGGTGAGGTTGCGCTCGACGCCGACCCACTTGCGGTCCCACTCGATCTCGGCGCGCCCGACGGGCCACACGTCGTCGCCCGCGACCGCCTGCCGCTCCTCGAGCCGCGTGTAGGCCTGGTCGGCGAGGCGGAGCTCGTCGGCGTCGAACAGGTACTTGTACAGCTCGAACCACTGGCGGGGCTCGAGGGAGTCCGCGGGGCCGGCGAGCGCGGCGCGGCCGAGCTCGACCCCGCGCGCGCGGTCGACGGAGAACAGCGAGCGCACGCGCTCGAACCACGCGTGCTCGAGCGCGAGCTCGTCGCCCGCGGCGTCGAGGTGGTGCACGGCGAGGTCGTCGAAGCCGCGCTTCTGCGCGACCACGCCCGCGGCGAGGTGCCCGACCGTCGCGGACTCCGGGTCGGCGACGAGCGCGTCGGCGAACGCCTGGGCCGCCGCGGTGCGCTTCTCGCCGAGGAGCGTGCGCGCGGTGCGGACCGACGACGCGGCGAGGCCGCGGCCGTGCCGCACGTCGTCGAACAGGGGGGTGCCGGGGCGCTTCGCGGCCCTGCGCACCTTCTCGGCGGGATCGGGGGAGGGCAGCTCCCTCGGTGCGCGCTTGCGCACGGGCCGGTCCTCGGTCGCCGCGAGGAGTCGTTCGTAGGCCTCCGACCACCGCGTCGAGCGTGCCGCGACGGCGCGCACCTGGTCCTTCGTGGCGATCGGCAGTCGGCTCGCGGCCAGTCGGCGGAGCTTGCGGAAGCGGGGCAAGCGAACACTCCTCGGTCGGTGGGTGCAGCGTCGGCGACGATGTGGTCCGCGGCTCACCGCGCGGGTGCCGCCAGGCGGACGGGGCGAGGGCGAGCGCCCTCGGGTGCCGAGTGTACGGGCAGAGGTCGGGACGGGTCGTCAGCCCGTCCGGCGTGCACGGAATCTCTACGTCGGCGTCAGGCCTGCGGCTCTTGCCGTCGACGGCGGCGGATATAGTGGCCGAGGCGCAGGCCGCCCGACTCTTCGCCTGGCCCGATGCCGACCCCGTTCCCCTTCCAGATGGGTGCAGACGTACGTGAGCGCGACCCCGTCCACGCAGGCCGACGCCGCGGTTGGCGCCCGGAGGCGGGTGCACCAGGAACCGCAGCCCCCGGAGCCGATCGAGCGCAGGTATGACGCGCGATGGGTCGAGGCGACGGTCGGCGCGAACGCGCTCGCGCCCATGGGCGTCCGGCCGCGCCTGCCCGAGTATCTGCGGCAGCTCTGGGCCCGCCGCTCGTTCATCCGCGTCCTCGCCTCGTCCAAGGCGTACGCACGCAACCAGAACAACTACCTCGGTCAGGCGTGGTCCATCCTCACCCCCGTCCTCAACGCCGCGGTCTACGTCCTCATCTTCGGCTTCATCCTGCAGGTCGCACGAGCGGGGATCGAGAACACGATCGCCTTCATCGTGGTCGGCACCTTCATGTTCCGCTTCTTCGAGTCGTCGATCACCGCGGGTGCCAAAGCGATCCGGAGCAACCTCAATCTCGTACGATCCGTCCACTTCCCGCGTGCCGTGCTGCCGATCTCCGGGGTGCTCGCCGAGCTCACCGTGCTGGGCCCGGCTCTCGTCGTCATGTGCATCATCTCCTGGGCCTCGGGGCTCCTGTCGTTCGAGGGCGACGTGCCCGTCACCTGGCGCTGGCTGCTGCTCGTCCCGGCGGTCCTCCTGCTCTGGCTCTTCAGCACCGGCTGCGCGTTCCTCGTGGCGCGCTGGGTCGCGATCACGCCCGACCTCAACAACATCATCCCGTTCGTCATGCGGTTCGCGATGTACGGGTCCGGCGTCATCTTCAGCATCGACCGGTTCGTCGGCGCCTACTCGTGGGGTTGGATCCTCGAGTACCAGCCGGTAGCCGTGTACCTCTACCTCGCGCGTTCGTCGATCCTCGACGAGCCGGCGTACCCGCCCGACCCCACGATGTGGGCGTTCGGCGCGGGCTGGGCCGTGCTGTTCCTCGTGCTCGGGTTCCTGGTGTTCTGGCGCGGTGAGGAGAGGTACGGCCGTGACTGACACGAGCGACGCAGAGATCGACTTCGAGATCGACCCCGAGGACCTCGAGGGAGGCCCTCCGGTCAGCACCGAGATCGGCGCGCCGTCCCTCCTCGTCGACGACGTCCACATCACCTACCGCGTGTTCGGTGCCAAGCGCGTCGGCCACGCGACGGGCGACGAGGGCGGATCCGTCGTGTCCCGCGTCCTGCGCCGGGGGCGCCGCCGCCCCGCGGCGGTCCGCGAGGTGAAGGCCGTCCGTGGCATCTCCTTCGTCGCGCACCACGGCGAGTCGATCGGCATCGTCGGGATCAACGGCTCGGGAAAGAGCACGCTGCTGCGCGCCATCGCCGGGCTCATCCCGCCCGCGCAGGGCGCGGTGTACGTCGCCGGGGAGCCCGCGCTGCTCGGCGTGAACGCCGTGCTCATGGGCGACCTCACCGGCGAGCGCAACATCATGATCGGCGGGCTCGCGCTGGGCCTGACCCCCAAGCAGGTCCAGGAGCGCTACGACGAGATCGTCGACTTCGCCGACATCGGCGACTTCGTCAACCTCCCGATGAAGGCCTACTCCTCCGGGATGAGCGCGCGTCTGCGGTTCGCGATCTCCGCGTCCGCCGTGCCGGACATCCTCATGATCGACGAGGCCCTCGCGACGGGCGACGCGACGTTCCGGCAGAAGAGCAAGGCGCGGATCGACGAGGTGCGCCAGGGTGCGGGCACGGTGTTCCTCGTGAGCCACTCGATCGCGACCATCGAGAGCATCTGCTCGCGCGTCCTGTGGGTGCACAAGGGCCAGCTCGTCATGGACGGTCCCGCGGACGTCGTGTGCGAGGCGTACAAGGACTTCGTCCGCAGGATCAAGCGCTATCGCCAGGACGTCGCGGCCCGCGCCTGAGGCTCGCTGCCCGCGTCGCGGGCCTGCGCGCGCCCGCGGGCTAGACTCTGACCGTCTCCTCGACGGCCGAGGAGCCACCGAGAGCGAGCCGGACCGGGGGCGACGTCGCGCAGGGTCCGGTCCGAACCGACCGACCGAGGACGACCGATGAGTGTGAGGACCGCCGTCGCGGCGCACATGACCGTCGGCGCCCGCCTGCACGCGTCGCGGCTCCTGCACGGTCAGGCCGGCTGGCAGACGACCCTGCGCGACGCGGCGCGCCGGCTCGGGCATGTCGCCGTGCCGCGCGGGTACCGACCGGTCGGACCACGACGAGTCCTCGGCCGCGTCGTGGACCGGTTCGACTCCTGGCAGGCGCGCGAGGACACGCTCCGCACCGTCCGCGCGGCGCTCGACGAGCACGCCGTCCCGTACGCGATCCTCGAGGACGCGCCCGCGCTCCTCGTCGTGCCCGCCGTGCACGAGCCCGACGTGCGCCGCGCGCTCGCGCAGGTCGCCGAGCCGGAGTGGTGCGTGCGCGTCGACGGCGCGCGCCACCGGACCCCGCTGAGGGGCTGGGCGGTGCAGGGCGGCCGCGCGTCCGCCCTCGCGGTCTTCCGGGTGCTCGTGGCGCCACGCGGGACACCGCTCGGCGGCGAGGCGGAGCGCGTCGAGATCGAGCTCTGGACGGCCGTGACCGGGACGGACGTGCCGCGGCTCGACGGCGGGACCCACGTCCCTGGGACGCTCGTCCCGCCGCGGCCCAACGGCACGGCGGCCTACGTGACCCCCCGCGCGTGGCACGGGGCGCAGCAGCGGGAGGACCGCCGGCTCGTGCCTGCGGCGCGGCTGCAGGCCGTGCGCGAGCCCGTCGACGTCGTCTACACGTGGGTCGACGGGACCGACCCGGCGTGGCAGGCCGAGCGCGACCGCGCCGAGGCGGGGCTTCCCGCCGGCGCCGTGAACCCCAACGCCCTGAGCGCGTCGCGGTTCCTCGGGCACGACGAGCTGCGGTACTCGCTGCGCTCGGTCGAGATGTACGCGAGCTGGGTGCGGCACGTCCACGTCGTCACGTGCGGGCAGGTGCCGGGCTGGCTGGACACGTCGAGCGGGCGCGTGTCCGTCGTCGACCACCGGGACATCTTCAGCGACACGAGCGCGCTGCCCGTGTTCAACTCGCACGCGATCGAGTCCCAGCTCCACCACGTGCCCGGGCTCGCCGACCGCTACCTGTACCTCAACGACGACGTGTTCTTCGGGCGACCCGTCACGCCCGAGCTCTTCTTCGAGGGGAACGGCCTGTCGCGCTTCTTCGTCTCGCGCTCGTTGCTCGACCTCGACCCGCCGAGCGTGCGCGACCTGCCGGTCCTGTCGGCCGCGAAGCACAACCGCGAGCTCGTCGAGCACCTCACGGGGCGGACCGTGACGAACAAGGTCAAGCACACGCCCCACCCGCAGCAGCGCGCGGTGCTCGAGGAGCTCGAGGCCGCGTACCCCACGATCTTCAAGCAGCTCGTCGGGTCCCGGTTCCGCGACCCCGCGGACCACTCCGTCGCGTCCGCGCTGCACCACTGGTACGCCTACGTCACGGGGCGCGCCGTCGAGGGAGCCATCGCGTACGAGTACCTCGACCTCGCGAGCGACGAGGCCGCGCTGACGCTCAACCGGATCTCGCGGTCGCGCGAGTTCGACGTGTTCTGCCTCAACGACACGAACCTCTCGCCGGAGGACCGCGAGCGGCACTCGCGCATGCTGCGGCGGATGCTGCAGGAGTACTTCCCGCTGCCGTCGGCGTTCGAGCGCCCCGGCTCCTGACCGGCGTCAGGAGCGCAGCGTGTCCCGGGCCGCCCGCGCGGCGTCGGCCAGCCGCGTGGTGAGGCTGCGCCGTCCGCTCGCGGGCGCGCGCCCGACCACGGGGGCGCCGTCGTCGTCCGTGAGGTCCCAGTACGGCGACCGGGTCACCGTCGAGGCGTCGGGCTTGTAGAACGGGCGGTGCAGGGACAGGTGCGGGCGCTCCCACGCGACGTCGCGCCGCAGGACGCGGGCCGGGACACCGGCCGCGACGACGTTGTTCGGGATCCGGCCGGTGACGAGGCTGCGGAAGCCGACGACGCTCCCGCTGCCCACGCTCGCGCCGCCGAGCGCGACGGCCTCGCGCCCCATCCACACGTGGTCGCCGATCGTGATGTCCCGCGCGGGGTTGACGCGGAGCCCGGAGCGCACGTCGAAGATCGGGTGCCCGTCGTCGCTGCGGAGCTGGTTCGCGCTCGCGAACATCACGTCGTCGCCGACGGTCACCGTCGCGCCCTCGACCGCGGAGATCAGGAGGACCGACGTCGTCGTCACGCGCTCGCCGAGGGTGACGGTCGCGTCCTGGCCCACCCGGATGGTGACCTCGATCGCGCGGCCCGTGCCGCCGCCGAGGTGCACGGTGCCGTCCGAGCAGTCGAAGCGCACGCTCAGCCGCTTGAACCGCGCGCTCGGGTCGACGACGAGCACGTTCCGCTCGCCCGCGAAGAGCACGTCCACGCGCGTCGCCGGCCCCGTGGGGTGCTCGCCCGCGAACTCGATCCGGTTCCCGAGGTCGTCCGCGTAGGGGGCGAGCTCCCTGATCGTCGTCGGCATGGACCGGGAGTCTAGCCCGACGACGCGCGCCGGCACCGGCCCGCGTCGCGCGCAGGGCGGCCTAGACTGACGGGCACCAGGGGCCGGTCGAGGCCGCGTCGTCGGGAAGGGGAACCGCATGTCCGGAGGGGGCGCCGTCGCGTGACGGGCGGAACCTTCCCACCGCGTCTCGCCGCCGTGCTCGTCACGCGGGACGACGCGGGCACCGTCGTCGAGCTGCTCGACTCGTTCGCGGCGCAAGGGCCGGAGTGGGCCGCGCTGCGCGTGGTCGTCGTGGACACCGGCTCGGCCGACGGCACGCCCGACCTCGTCGCCTCCTGGGCCGCGTCGCACCCGCAGGTCGTCGTCCTGCCGCCCGCCGCGGACGTCGCGGCGGCACGCAACGCGGCGGTCGAGCACCTGCGGGACGAGGACGCGGGACCTGCCTGGGTCACCTTCCCCGACGCGCGCGACGTCTGGGAACCGGGTTACCTCACCGCGGTGGCGCACAGCGTCTCGACCGCGCGGCCCTCCGTGGTGCTCGCGCGCCCGGTCGTCTGGGACCCGGTCGCAGGCACGCTCGAGCCCGCGCGCGGGGGAGAGGGGCCGTTCGAGGCGCGGGGTGCCGTGGTCGACCTCGACACCCGGCCCGCCCCGGTGACCGACTCCCTGCGCACTGCGTTCCTGCCCCTGGACGCGCTGGCGGCCGTGAGCTCCGACCCCCGGCTCGTGCCCGGCTTCCTCGACCAGGACGTGCTCGCGCGCGTCCTGCTCGCCGCGCCCGACCGGCGCGTGGGCCTCGCCCGCCGCGCCGTCTATCGCTTCCGCGCCCGGCTCGTCGAGGCGACCGGCGCGCGCGAGCCGTTCCGCGACCCGGCGCGGTTCACCACCGTCCTGCGCGTCGGTCACCTGCGCCTCCTCGACGACGCGCGCGCCGCGACGGGCGCGGTCCCGCGCTGGGTCCAGCTCCTCGTGCTCGACGACCTCGGCACGTGCTTGCGGCCCGACGAGACCCTCTCGGGCCAGATGAACGCCGAGATGCACCACGTCCACGAGACGTTCCACGCGCTCGTCGAGCAGGTCGTGGCGCGCGTCGACGTCGACGTGCTCGACTCGCTCGACCCCGCGACCTTCCCGCTCGACCGCCGGATCGCCCTGCGCCGCGGGTACCGCGGCGAGACGTGGCACGAGGAGCCGGTCGTCCTCGAGAAGCACGACGCGCGGCGCCGCCTCGTCCGGCTCTCCTACCGCTTCACCGGCCCGGCTCCGCGCGAGGAGCTGGTCGTCGACGGCGAGCCCGCCGCGCCGCACCACGCCACGACGCGCCAGCACGTCTACGCGGGCCGCGTGCTCCTGCGCGAGCGGATCCTGTGGGTGAGCAGCGAGGGGGGGTTCGAGCTGCGGCTCGACGGCCGCGCCGCGCCGGTCGCCCGCGTGCGGACGCCCGCGTCGCGCCGGTCCTGGCAGCCCCCGGCGCTCGCAGCGTCGTTCGCGCGCAAGGAGCAGGGTCCGGACCTCTCGGCGCCGGCGCTCCTCGCGCGCCTGCTCTCGCCCCGGTGGTGGGCGAACCGTCTCGTGCGCACGGTCGCGGGCTCGCCGCCCGTGCGCCGGCGCTACGGGGGCTCCTGGGTGCTCATCGACCGCGTCGACGCGGCGCACGACAACGCCGAGCATCTCTTCAAGCACCTGCGGCGCGAGGGGAGGGACGTCCGCGCCTGGCTCGCGCTGGAGCGCGGCACCCACGACTGGCGCCGGCTGCGCGCCGAGGGCAACCGTCGGCTGCTCGCCTACGGGTCCCTGCGGTGGAAGCTCGTGTGCCTCAACGCGACGCACGTCGTGTCGTCGCAGGCGGGGCCGTACGTCTACAACCCCGAGCTGCTCCGCCCGGTCGGCACGCCGTCGTGGCGCTTCGTGTTCCTCCAGCACGGCGTCATCGCGACCGACCTGTCGCGCTGGCTCAACCGGCGCGAGTTCGACCTGTTCCTCACGACGACGACGGACGAGTTCGCGTCGATCGCCGGCGACGAGTCGCTGTACCGCTTCACGACGCGCGAGGTCGCGCTCACGGGCCTGCCGCGGCACGACCGGCTGTTCCGGCTCGCGGCCGCGGCCGGCCCGGCGCAGCGGTGGCGCATCCTCGTCCTGCCGACGTGGCGCGAGTACCTGCTGGGGAAGATCGGGCCCAAGGGCGAGCGCGAGCTCCTCGACGACTTCGCCGGCACGACGTACGCGCAGGCCTGGACCGGGCTGCTCCGGTCGCCGCGGCTCGCCGCGCTCGCGCGCGAGCACGACGCGACGATCGCGTTCATGCCGCACCCCAACGTGCAGCCGTACCTCGACCAGCTCGACCTCCCGGACCACGTCGAGGTGCTGAGCTACGGCGGCAACGACATCCAGGAGGTCCTCGTCAGCGCGCAGGTCGTCGTCACCGACTTCTCCTCCATCGTGTTCGACGCCGCGTACGTCGGCCGCCCGATCGTCTACTACCAGTTCGACCAGGCCGAGGCGTTCGGCGGCACCCACACCGTGCGGCAGGGGTACTTCTCCTATGAGCAGGACGGGTTCGGTCCCGTGGTCGCGACGCTGGACGGCGCGCTGGACGCCCTGGAGGACATCGCCCGCGCGGGCTTCGAGCCGTCGCCCGAGCACGCGGCCCGCATGGAGCGCACCTTCCCGGTGCGCGACGACGGGTCGTGCGCGCGCGTCGTGGACGCGATCGCCGCGATCGACCGTCCGGAGCCGCTCCGCGCGGCCGTGACGGCGCCAGTGGCGCCGCCGAACCGCCCGACGCCCGGACCGGCGCACGGTCCCCGGACCGGCGGGCACCGCCCCGCCCCGACCCCAGGAGGTGCCCCGGCCGATGCCGTCGTCATGGACTGACACCGCGCGCCGCGCAGCGCGCCGGCTGCTGCGGCGCGGGCCGGCAGCGCCGGCCGCGCCGGCGCCGCCGTCGGAGACCGCGCGCCGCCTGGCCGCGCGCGAGGGCCTGGAGCTCTCCGTGTACCAGGGCGGCACCGTGCTCACCGCGCTCGACGACGACGCCACGCCGTGGCGGATGCCCGCCCGCGCGGCCGACGCGGTCGCGGCGGCGCTGGACGCCGCGGCGGTGCCGGCCTTCACCACCCAGCCGGCCTGGTCGCGCACCACGCAGTGGGGCGTGCGGCGGGCGGACCTCCCGGCCGTCGCGCGCGCGCTGCGCGACGTGCTCGGTCCCGACGGCTTCTACGTCGCCTCCGACGGCCTCGACGGGTCCCCGCGCCTCCTCGCCGACGGGATCGCCGACGACGAGCTCGCGGCGCTGCGCCGGCTCTCCCTCTTCCGCTACGTGCGGTGCACCGCGACCCGGCGCCTCTTCGGCCCCGCGCAGGGCACGACGCTCGTCGTGTGGGACGAGGAGGACGGGACGCTGCGCGCTGCGGCGCGCTCCGGCGTCGTGCAGGAGGTCGAGGCGAGCGCCGCGCTCGAGCTGGTCCCGGCGCCGCGGTGGGACGGCGTGGCGCAGCCGCGGCTCGCGGTCACCGAGCGGCCCGACGCGCACGAGATCGACTTCCCCGTGGACGCGGTCTACCTGTGGGTCGACGACTCCGACCCGCGCTGGCGGGCCCGCCGGGACGCGGCGCGCGCCGAGGCGGGCGCGCCCCCTGTCGACGCCCCCGGCGACGAGACGCTGGCCGCGCACCGCTTCCGCGACCGCGGCGAGCTGCGCGCGTCGATGCGCTCGCTCGAGACGAACGCGCCGTGGATCCGCCGGATCTACCTGGTCACCGACGACCAGCGACCGGACTGGCTCGACGCCGACCACGGGCGCGTGCAGGTCGTCGACCACCGCGAGGTGTTCGCCGACCCCGGACTTCTCCCGAGCTACAACTCGCACGCGATCAGCGCGCAGGCGCACCGCATCCCCGGCCTGTCGGACCACTACCTGCTCATGAACGACGACGTGATGATCAACAGGCCCGTCACGCCGTACGACTTCTTCACGCCGGAGGGCCACCTGCGCATCAGCTTCTCGCGCGTCGTGCGGCCGAACGTGCCCCGCGAGCGGCAGACCGCGCTCGAGCAGGCGCGCACGAGCACCGCCGAGCTCCTCGAGCGCGACCACGGGCGCCGTGTCACGGCCCTCTTCGGGCACGTCCCGGTGCCGCAGCGCCGCGACCTCGCGCGCGAGCTCGAGGCGCGCTACCCCGAGGAGATCGCGCGCACCGTCGCGCACCGCTTCCGCTCGCCCGACGACGTGGTCGTCAGCTCGTGGCTGCACCTGTACACGGCGCTGTTCACCGGCCGCGGGGTGCGCTCCGACCTGTCGTTCGGCTACTTCAACACGGGCGACCCCGACGTGCGCGCCCGCATGGACGCGATGACCGGCGTCCGGAACTTCGACGTGATCTGCCTCAACGACGTCCCCCCGGCCGACGGTGGCGAGGAGGCCGACCCCGGCTGGATCGTGTCCTGGCTCGAGAACCTCTACCCGTTCCGAGCCCCGTTCGAGCTCGACGACCCGTCCCGCGTCCCCTAGGAGCCCTGGTGCGCAAGCCGACCCTCACCGACGCCCTCACCGCCCTCTCGGCCCTCGCGGCGGTGGGAGCCGCCGTCGCCTTCGCCGCGTCGTCGGGCACCCTCGCGGGGGTCCTCCTCGCGACCGCCCTCGCGCTCGCCGTGCTGCTCGTGCGCAGCGTCGCGCGCGACCTCGGCCGCCAGCACGCGCGCACGACGTCGAGCGTCGCCGAGATCGCGTCGGGGCTGCGCCGCGTCGAGCGGACGACGCTGGACGGCCTCGCGAAGGGCGAGGCGGTCGTGCGGTCGAACCGATGGGTGGTCCGGAACGTGGTCGCCCAGGGCGACCGGGTCGAGGAGCGCACCGACGCCATGGCGCGCCGGATCCTCGCGGAGCTCGTCGCCGCCTCGGACCGGTCCGATGCTGAGGCATCCGGCGTGCCGGAGCAGACCGGCGGGGAGACCTCCGCCGCAGCTCCTCAGCGATAGCCCTCGAGAAGGTCGCCCGCGGTACCGGTCGACCGGCGGACGGCGAGGTCGCGGGACCGCCGGCGGAGGGTCCGGTAGAGCCCCGCGTCGGCTCCGAGCCGGAGGACGACTTCCCGCACGTCGGCGCTGGGGCAGTACAGCGCGGCGTCGCCGAAGTCGTCCTCCAGCCTCGGGTCGAGCACGGCGACGCACCCGTGGAGCATCGCCTCGACGACGGTCCGCTCGGCCTCGACCGTGCCCGCCGCGTCAGGGAAGCAGAGAACCACGTCGAGGCTCCGGAAGAACTCGCGAGCCGTGAGCTCGCTGGCGTCGAACACGGCCCACTGCGGCGGTACATGGCCCAGCTCGTGCCGAAGAACGTCGCGCGGGCCGAGGAGCCGCACGTCGAGGGCGTCGTCGGCAGGGAAGACCTCGTGGAGCCGACGCCCGCTCGGGATCGTGCCGTCCTCCTCCTCGCTGACCCACCCGACCACCAGGCGGTGGCCGTCACGTCCGGCGCGGTCGCGCCTCTCGACGACGTCGGGCACGGAGAGGACGCGCGGGTACCTCGCCTCGGAGACGTCGGGCGCTGCACCGTCCTGCACGACCTCCGCCCGTGCCGCAGGGCTCACCGGCCACCAGCAGGGCGTCACGCCGAAGAGTCGGGAAGCGGTGCGGTCGCAGTCCGCGACCGACCACCCCAGCGTGCCGTCCGCGCGTGCGGCCCCGTCCGCGACCATGACGACGCGGTCGGTGGTGAGCCCGACGGGACGGGCCGAGGGGAACTGGAGGACCTCCGGCTGGCGGACGACGACGGTCGGGACGTGGTCGTTCTCCTCGAGGGACAGCATCGTCACGGCTCCAGAGGCGACCAGGCGCCGGACGGCTCGCGCCGTGGGTCGCCGCACCGGTCCGTGCGGCCGCAGCGTGGGGACGTCGACGAGCCCGACCGAGACGCCAGCACGTGCCAGCGCCTCCGCCTCGGCGATCCCGTGCCGGTGGGCCGAGGTGTTGCCGCTCCAGTCGGCGAGCATCGCGATGTCGACGCGGCGCGGCTCCACGGCCCCCCGGAGGAACGGGCGAGGCGCCGTCAGGGGGCGCCGGTGGGGTGTGGCCGACATCCGAGGCGATGCGCCACGGACGATCTGCTGGTGCCAGGCGAGCATCGACGCGCGGTACTCCGTGCGGCCCGGGTGCATCCAGCCCGGACGGAAGTCGCCGCGGGAGAGGGAGTCCGGCTCGAGCCGGACGAAGGCGAGCTGTTCGGCGAGCTGAAGGCGCCGCCCGGGACGCCACGCCTCGAGGCGACGGTCGAACTCGCTGTCCGCGCTCTTGCGCACCCAGTCGAACCCCCCGACCTCGTCGAGCACCGACCGTCGGAACAGGTGCGACGACGCGTTGCTGCGCGTGGTCGAGAAGCCGAGGTACTGGAACTCGAGCGCGCTGGAGCACCGGATCGAGGTGCTCAGGGTCCGCAGCAGGCCGGGGTCGTCGCGGAGAGGTACGACCTGCCGCTCGAGCCTGGCCGGGTGCGCCCAGTCGTCGGCGTCGTGGAAGGTGATGAACTCTCCTCGCGCCTCGGCCATCGCGCGGTTGCGCGCCGCGTAGGTGCCCCGGTTGACGGGCTGCGTGAGGAGGCGGACCCGCTCGTCGATCGCGAGCGCCTCGCCGAACACGGCCGCGAACTCGGGCCCGGACGCGTCGTCGACGAGGAGGATCTCCAGGTCGCCCCAGGTCTGGTCGGCGATCGACCGGACCGCCGCGAGCAGCTCGAACCCGGGCCGGAACGCAGCGACGACAACGCTGACCAGAGGCCCTGAGACGCCCCCTCCGGGCGCCGTCGGGCTCAGCCGGTCGAACGGGGTGGGACCCGTGTCGCGGAGGCGGACCGGGTCGGCCCCGCTCGACACGAGCGCCGCGTTGAGCGCCCGGAGCCAGTCCTGCGACCCGACACCACGCTCGTGGCCGAGGAGATCGATCTCGAGGAACGTCCGATCGTGCCGCGGCACGCGTGCGAGGAGCTCCTGGTCCGCACGGAGCTCGGTTCTGCGGCCCGCGGCCCACAGGAGCTGCGCGGAGGCGAGGAGGTCACGGCGGGTCCACTCCGTCAGCGGCAGGACACGACGCGCGGCGGCGTACAGGTCGACGGCGTCGGCGACGTCCGAGGCCCCGTGGTTCTGCAGGCCGACGACACGCGCCAACCCGCACAGCGCCCTGCCCCCCGCGAGCGTCGGTGGCGCCGTCCGGGCATGGTCCCCGGTGGCCGCGGCGCGACGAGCACGGGCCAGCACGGCGGCATAGCCGTCACGCGGGTCCACCATGCGCGCGAGCACCTCGCGGACGGCCGGTGACTGAGTCAGCAGCGCCGCCCGGACGGCCCTGGCGACGCCGTCGTCCGCGCCGCGATCGAGGAAGCCGTGGGCGGCGTCGGCCGCGACCCGAGGGTCGACGTGCCAGCCCGTCGGCGCTGCGTCGGTCGTCATGTCTCGTCGGTCCTGCGTTCGGTGGTCGGTGCGGTGGGAGGCGGTCGGCGTCGCGTCTCGCGGTCAGCCGTGCCCGCGGACGCGGCGGACGACGGCGCGGGCTCGGCGCAGGGCGCCGCGGACCCACCGACGGTGGACGCGCGTCCGTGGGGCCCGCGCGACCGGTGCCGCGGCAGGGGCCGGCGTCGCCGTCGGCGCCTTCGGCTTCTGCTGGGGCTCGGGGCGGAGCTCCGCCAGACGCTCGGACAAGTTCACGACCGAGCGGTGCACGACCTCGGACCGCAGGGCAGGCACGAGGTCCCACGACGCGAACGCGGCGCGGTCGGCCGGAGTCATCGGGTCGAGGAAGGTCCCGATCGACGCGACCGTCTCGTCACGGAAGTGCCCCGGGATGACGGCCGCGGACGGCTCGTACCAGCGCGAGCACCAGTCGACCTCGACGACCGGCTCGGTGAGCCGACGACGCAGAGCGTCCCACGCCGCCGAGGCGCCCGTGACCTCGAGCCGGGGTGCGAGCCATCGGTAGACGTTCTCGTGCTTGATCGGCGAGCCGAGCAGGATGGTGTCGGTCCCGGGTGCGCGGAGCAGGTGCTCGACCTCCGCGGCAGGCACGGTGCGACCCTTGATCGCCGCGTCCAGGAGGGACTTGCGCAGGCACTTCGCACAGCTGAGGCACGGTTGTCCCTTCGGTCCGCGGATGCACGACTGCCCGACACCCGCGAGACGCGACCGGGACTCGACGAGAGTGGTCCCGACCTCGCTGACGCCGGCCACCGGCGCGCCGAACTCCAGCCCCGCGCCGAGCAGGAGCGCCGACCACCGGGTGTAGATGGCGCGGTCGGTCAGCTCGACGAAGGACGCGTGACCCACCCGGTACCCGGACTCCGCCACCATGCCCCACGACACGGACCCGAGGCCCAGGTGGTCGGCGAGGAGCACCGCCGGGACGCCGTTCGCCCAGTCGACGGGGAAGCCGACGGGACGGCGGACGTGCTCGAGGTTGGACCGGACGCGGTAGGTCTCGTACCCGAGCGCCTCGACCATGTCGCATGCGGCCAGCGCGCTGTCCTTGACGTAGAGGCGGGACGGGCGCTGCCCGGTCCCCGCGACCCGGTCGAGGAACACGGCGACCGTGTCCGTCGGCATGACAGCCAGTGCCGCCGTCGAGTCGACCCCGCCGCTGAAGGCGAGCCCGGGGCGGGGCCCCGCGGCGCGCGCAGTGACGGTCGACGAGCTCTGCGTCGTCTCGACGTCGAAGGGGAGCGCGGCTCGGCATGCTGCGGCGAACTGCTCGGAGAGGGGGACGTCGAGGACGAGGCGACGCCCGACGAAGGGCACGAGCACGAGGATCGTCGCGAGCGCCTGGAGGTCGGGGTGCGGCTCGTCCACGCCCTCGGGAAGGTCCACGAAGACGACGCCGCCGTTCCATCGCTCCTCGTGGTCCTCGGCCTCAGGCCGGGCGTCGACGAGGAACCTCCGGTCGGCGGGCGAGAAGGAGACGTCGGCCCGCATCGGTGCCCTCTCTGCTCGTGCACGGCCCCGGGTGGTCCCGTCGTGCTGCGCGTGCGTCGTCTGATGGGTGTCGCGTCCGGTCGGTGACAGCCGGACGTCAGGTGGTCAGAGCCGGACAGCCCGTTCGTCCGTCGTCGCGCCGCGGGTGTCGAAGAAGCGCTGCGCGGCGTCGGCGAGCGCGTCGACGTCGTAGGCGCTGTGGTTCTGGACGAGCACGACGAGGTCCGCGGCGGCGACGGCCTCGTCGAGGTCGGGCACGCGGTCGACGGCGCGGTCGTCGAGCCGCCAGCTCTCGATGTGGGGGTCGTGGAACGCGAGGTCGGCGCCCTGGGCGAGCAGCGCGTGCGCGAGCGGGACGGCGGGCGACTCGCGCTGGTCGGCGATGTCGGGCTTGTACGTGACGCCGAGCAGGAGCACGCGCGAGCCCCGCAGCGCCTTCGCGTCCTCGTTGAGGATGTCCTGGGCGCGGCGCGCGACGTACGCGGGCATGGTCGCGTTGATCTCCTGGGCGAGCTCGACGAACCGGAACGGGTAGCCCAGGCGTGAGCGGACGTTGTGGCTCAGGTAGTTCGGGTCGATGGGGATGCAGTGCCCGCCGACGCCCGGCCCGGGGTAGAAGGCATGGAAGCCGAACGGCTTCGTCCGGGCGAGGCGGATGACGTCCCACAGGTCGATGTCGAGCTCGTGGCAGAACCGCGCCATCTCGTTGACGAGCGCGATGTTGATGTGGCGGTACGTGTTCTCCAGGAGCTTGGCCGTCTCGGCCTCGCGCGCCCCGCGCGCGGGGACGACGGTGTCGACGAACCGGTCGTACAGCTCGGTCGCCCGGCGCGTCGCCTCGGCGCCGAGGCCCCCGACGACCTTGGGGGTGTTGCGCATGCCGTAGACGGGGTTGCCGGGGTCGATGCGCTCGGGCGAGAAGGCCAGGTGGAAGTCGGTGCCGCACACGAGGCCGCTCTCCTCGAGCAGCGGCTTGAGGACGTCCTCGGTCGTCCCCGGGTACGTCGTGGACTCGAGGACGACGAGGGTCCCGGGCTGCAGGATGCGCGCGGTCGTGCGCGCGGCGGCCACGACGGCGCCGAGGTCGGGCCCGCCGTCCTGGCCCAGCGGTGTGGGGACGCAGATGACGACGGCACGTGACCCGTCGACCTCTGCCTCGCTGGTCGTGGCGTGGAAACCGGTCGCGAGCATCTCCTGGACGTCGGCGTCGGAGATGTCGTCCACGTGGGAGACGCCGGCGTTGAGGCCGTCGACGACACGCTTGCTCGCGTCGAGGCCGACGACGGCCAGCCCGGCTCGGGAAGCCTCCCGCACGAGCGGGAGCCCGACGTAGCCGAGCCCGATGACAAGGAGGTCGAACGACACGGGTGCCCCCACATTCTCGCGTATCGCCGGTAGCGTCCGGTGGCGCGCGTCGACGTGCGGGGCGCAGCGCGCGTCGGACGACACCGCGGCCCGCACTCTGGTGCGCCGATCCGGATGCCGACGCTGGAACCACCGCGAGGATACCGGCAGCGCAACCCGTCGGCGGCATCTGCCTCAGCCCGGCGCTCGGGCGGCAGAGAGTCGTACGAGCGCGTCCTCCCACAGCAGGCCCATCCGCTCGTCGTGCGCACGTTCGTACCGCTGCGGCCCGCCGGGGCGCGGGGTGAACTCGCCGAACACGATCCCGTCGGGCGACTCGAAGAGGTCGATCCGCACGAAGGGCAGGCGCACGGCCGTCGAGAGCACGCGCGCGGTCTCGACGACCCCCTCCAGGTCCCGGGGCACAGGGATCGACTCGTCGTACGGCCGCGTCGTGGAGACCGGTCCGAGGTCCTCGCCGGTCGCGGTCACGTAGCGGGTCGTGACGGTCGAGCCGACCCCGTGCCGACCGACGCGGCGCAGGAGGATCTGCCCGATCTCGCCGTGGAACGCGTAGACCTTGATGTCGACGGGCAGGGCGTCGCCCGTGACGCCGGTGATCCGCTCCTCCGCGAAGAACGGGGGGACGACGTCCCGCTCGGCGTACCGCGCGAAGCGCTCGCGGACCCCCTCGGGCGTGAGGACGTCGTCGGTGCCGAGCAGCGCGAACCCGGACCCCTCGCGGCGCAGCGGCAGCACGCCGCGCGAGGAGGCCCCGCCCACGGACTTCAGCACGAGCTCGTCCGGCAGGCCCGTGAGGTCGACCTCGTCGAGCGACTCCCACCTGCGGTAGACCTGCGGGGTCCGCACGCCGAGCGAGCGCACGAGCTCCTGCGCGGCGAGCTTGTGGGTGAGGCCGGCGGGCGCGTCGTCGGGCGTCCCGGAGAGGCCCCGGACGGTGAGCCGTCGCTCCCAGCAGAGCATGCGGTGGAACGACGCCCGCGGGTACGACCCGAACACGTCGGCGAGGTCGGCGCGGAGCTCTCCGATCTCCGCGCCGGCCTCCTCGAGCCGGGCGCGCTGGGTGCGCGCCGTGCGCCGCCCGGCGTGCACGGCGCGGCGCAGCCGCACGTCCTCGTCCTCCAGCTCGGCGACGCGCCGCTCCAGCGCCGCGATCCGCTCGTCCCGCCAGCGGATCGGGGGGAGCGAGCGGGCGACCCCGCGCAGCGACCGTGCCATGGACCCACGCCCCTCGTTCTCGGCGTCCGGGCCGGGCGGGCACCCGGGCCGGTCCTGCTCCGCGCAGGACGCTCCGCGCGGGACGTGCTCGACGAGCGTAGGGCACGCGCGGGCTCCGCCCGTCGGCCGACACCCGGGAGCGCTCCGGGCCGCGAGCCGGGACCGGGTAAGGTCCTCGCATGTCACGACGCATCCTCCTGCGTGCCGCGAAGGACCCGTTCCACGCTCCCGTCGTCGAGGAGATGGTCCAGCGGGACCTCGTCGCCTCGAACACCGGCAACCTGCTGTTCAGCGACTCGGCGTACCGGATGCTCAGCACGTCCGACGTCGAGGTCGTGACGAACGGACCGCGCCTCAACGGCGACCCCTCGCAGGCCGACCGCATCAACGAGGAGTACGACGCGTTCGTCGTCCCGCTGGCCAACGCGTTCCGACCGGACTTCCTCCCGGCGCTGCGCCGCCTCACCAGGCTCATCGAGAAGCTGACGATCCCCGTGACGGTGCTCGGCGTCGGCGCGCAGACGGACCTCGACTACAGCCTCGAGGAGATGGCGCCGCTCGACGACGCGGTGCGCCGCTTCCTCACCGCGGTCCTCGACCGCTCGCCCTCGGTCGGCGTGCGCGGCGAGCTCACCGAGGCCTACGTCCGCAGCCTCGGCTTCTCGGACGTCGAGGTGATCGGCTGCCCGTCGATGTTCCTGCACGGCGCGGACCTCCAGGTGCGCCCGGTCGGCGAGCTCGGTCCGGACTCGCGGCTCGCGGTGTCGATCTCGAACTGGGTCGACGGCATCGGCGACCTCGTCATGGGGAACTACGCCCGGTACCCCGGGCTCACGTACTTCGCCCAGGAGACGCGCGACCTGCGGCTCATGTACTGGCGCGACGTCGCCGAGGCCGCAGCTGCGACGAACGACGTGCCCGACGTGCTCACGCACCCCCTCTTCGCGGAGGGCAGGACGGTCTTCCACCTGGGCACGGCGCCCTGGATCGAGGACCTGCGCGGCTACGACGCCGCGTTCGGCACGCGTATCCACGGCAACGTCGCCGCGCTGCTCGCGGGCACCCCGGGTTTCGTGCTGTGCCACGACTCGCGCACGCTCGAGCTCAGCCGGTACTTCGAGATCCCGCACGCGCGCATGACGGACGTCGCGCCCGGCACCGACGTCGCGGACCTCCTGCGCGACGCCGACTACGGGCCGCTCGTCGCGGGGCACGCGGAGCGGCTCGGCCGCATGACCGGGTACCTCGCCAAGCACGGCTTCGACACGGTCTTCTCGCCCGGCCAGGACGGCGGGGCGGCGTTCGACGAGCGCGTCGCGTCGATCGCGCACCCCGGCCCGGCCGAGGTGTGGGACGGGACGGCCGACGACGGGCTCGGGTACCGCGTCGCGTGGCTCAAGGACGCGGACACGCGCACGAAGGAGCGGCTCGCGGAGCAGAACCGCAAGGTCGCGCAGCTCACGAAGACGGTCCGCACGCTCGAGAAGTCCGCGGCGCGCACCGACGCGCTCGAGAAGGAGCTCGAGCGGCTGCGCACGCGCACCGCCTCGCTCGAGAAGTCGGTGAAGCAGGTCAAGGCCGTGCAGGCGGTCCCGCTCGCGACGCGCGTGCGCCGGGGCGTCTCGACGCGCGCCCGGCGCGTGCTCCGGCTCGACCGGGACTGAGTCAGCGGCGCCCGCGCACCACGCGGGCGCCCGGCCCCCAGCGGACCACGGACACGCCCGGGTCGAGGTCGTGCGTGCCGAAGCGCAGGCGCAGGGGCCGCATCCCGACGAACACCGGCAGGTCGACCTCCAGGCGCGCGCCGCCCTCGTCGCCCACGAGGGCTGCGCCCACCTCCACCTCCTCCGGGCTGCGGCGGCGCAGCCGGGACTGCGCCGCGCGCAGCGCCGCGCCGCCGATCCCGCCGACGCGTGGGTCGCGCTCGGGCGGGGGCAGGAGCCAGGCGCTCGCGGGCGAGCGCGTGCGGCCGGCGACCTCGACGCCGTCGAGCGGGACGACGAGACGCGTCGGGCCGGTGAGCCGGGCGTCCGACCAGCGGGGCGTCGCCTGCCCGACGACGGTCCTCGCCGTCTGCCCGACGTCGACGGTCAGGCGTCCCCGCGTGTTGGCGACCGGAACGACGCACGTGCCGTCGAGCAGGGCGGGTGACAGGCGCAGCGCCGCGCCGACGGGGCGGGTCCAGGACGCGCCCTCGAACGTCGTCTCGGCGTGGACGTCCCACAGGCCCGGTTCGAGCGGGCGCCCTCCGGCGAGCGTGCGGACGTCCGCCGCGGTGCTCCACTCGAGCGCGAGGCTCGCCTCGTCGCCGCCCTCGTCGACGAGGCGCGGGACGGTCGTGGTCGGAACCTCCCACGCGACGCGCGACGCGCGGTGCTGGACGACGAGGCGCACACGCGCGCCGTCGAGGGCGGCCGCGGTCTCGTCGGCCCGGCCGCGCAGGGCCTGCTCGACGGCGCGGGGCAGCGTGCGGCGCGGCACACCGTCGGTCACGCGGAACCGCGGCCCGGGAAAGTCGGGGCCGTGCCACGCGCTCGTCCCCCGCAGCACGAGGTCGCCGTCCGTCCATCGGCTGGAGACGCACGTCGCGACCGCGTCCCAGCCGGCGTCGTGCCGGGCGAGGTCGCGCAGGGCCGTGCCCGCGCCGCTGCGGACCAGGCGCGCCGTCCGCCGGGAGCGGACGTCCAAGAGCGGGTCGAGGCGCTCCGGGAGGAACGAGCCGACCACGTCGCGCACGGTGCGCACCACGGCGTCGCCACGTGACCGTGGGCGCTCGACGAGCTGCTCGTCGAGCCAGCTCAGGGCGCGTACGCGCACCTTGTCGGCCAGGATCGCGTCGCGCAGCCCCGCGAGCTCCGCGGCGTCGAGCCGCGCGCGCACGTGCTCGAGCACGACCCGGACGTAGTGCCAGTACTCGGCGCTGTCGTCGGAGAAGTCGGTCGACCCGGTCGCGCCGCCGCGCCGCACCCAGTGGTAGACCGGCACCGACCCGAGCACGCCGACCCGCCGGGCGTGGCGGAGCACGTCGACGGCGAAGAGGTTGTCCTCCCACAGGTGGTGCGCCCGCTCCGGGAAGCGGATCCCGTGCTCGCGCAGGAACGCGGTGCGGAAGAGCTTGTGGGGCGTCATGGGCGACAGGACGTCGGCGGGGAAGCCGTCCCGCTCGTGCACGGCGTCCGTTCCGTAGGTCGCGAGGCCCCAGGTCGCGCGGTTGGTGCGGACCTCCTTGGGGTTGAGCGCGTCGAGCGCGTGCTCGGTCGCGAAGGCGTGTGCGGCACGCAGCCCGTCAGGGAAGAGCGCGTCGTCGTGGTCCGCGAAGAGCACGTACTCGCCCTCGGCCAGGTCGACCCCGACGTTGCGTGGACGGCTCGGCCACCCCGACGGCTCGATGCGCTCGACGCGCACGTTCGGCCGCGCCGCGGCGATCGCCCGCAGCCGGTCGGGGGTGTCGTCGGGCGAGCCGTCGTCGACGAAGAGCGTCTCGAACTCGTCGGCGGACAGCGTCTGGGCGTCGAGCGACGCGACGAGCCCGTCGAGCCCGGGGCCGGACCGGTACGTCGGGACGATGACCGTGACCTTGCGCACGACCACCATCCTGACCCGGCCCGGGCGCCCGGGCACGGCCGACACTCAGACGACGGTGAGCCTCACCACCGCGCTCGTGGCCCGCGCGACGTTCGCGGACGAGCCCGCGTACACGGCCTTGACCGAGCGCGTGCCGGTCGTCGCGTACCGCGGCAGCGCCACGGTGAACGTCCCGCGGTGGGCCGCGGTGAGCTTCACGGTCTTGATCCGCGTCGAGCCCACGTAGACGCTCGTGTTCCCCGTCGGGTTGGTGACGCCCGGGACGGAGACCTTCACGGTCGCCTTCGCCGAGGTCCCCGCGGGCACGCGGGTCGGGGAGACGCTCAGGGCGACCGTGGACCGCGCCGGGGACACGGTGACCGACGTCGCGCCGGAGACGGTGCGCAGCGCGACGTCCGGGTCGGCCGGCGTGAAGACGGCCTTGAACGCGTGCGTGCCGGCTCCGAGCGTGCGGGGCAGGGCGAGCGAGACCGTGCCCGCCGAGGTCCCGCTCGTCGGGACCGTCACGGCGCCGAGGCGCGTGGTGCCCTCCTTGAACGTGATCGTGCCCGCCGGGATCGTCCCGTCGACCGCGCCGAGGGTCGCGCGCAGCGTCGCGACCGACGAGCTGCGGTAGGTCTGCGTGGACTTGCTCGCCGTGAGGGTGACCGGGGGAGCGGCCCGCACGACCACCCGGACGTCGGCGACCGGCGCGACGCCCGTGCCGACGGCGCTCGCGGTGAGGGTGAGCGCTCCGGTCGAGGTCGTGAAGCTGCGGCCGGCCGGGAGGAACGAGGTGCGTCCGGAGGGTGTGCCCTGCGGCAGGAGGACCTGCTCGTTCTTGAAGGCGTCCGCCGAGTCGGCGGGGGCGAGCCGCACGACGCGGACGCCGTCGCCGAACCGCAGCGGCAGGCCCTGCGACGTGAGGTCGACCGCGTGGCCGGGCCAGGGCGCGGACGACTGGCGGAACTCGACGTAGTAGCGCGAGCGCGAGACGGGGTCGACGACGCTGATCGCCTGGGTCCCCGTAGGGGACCCGAGCGGCGAGAGCCGGACCGTGCGGGTGCCGTAGCCCGGCGACGTCAGGTGGTCCTTGTGCACGCCGAGCCGCGTGCGGCCGGGGGAGGAGAGGGCCGGCACGCCGACGTTCGGCGCGAGCGCGGTGCCCATGACGTCGTACGAGTCGACGTACGAGTAGTTGAAGCAGTCCGACGGGAACCGCGTGAGGTTCGGGTCGGGGCGGTTGCCGTCGCACCACACGGTGCCCGCGTGCTGGAGGCCCAGGTTGTGGCCGAGCTCGTGCGCGAGCGTGTGGGCACCGTCGGAGAGCTGGGCCGCGGTCCGCCCGCCGTACAGGCCGAAGACGATCCCGCCGTGGCTCGTGCTCGCCGTCGGGGGCACGGACCCGAGGCCGAGCGTGCCGGCGCACGTCGTCTCGCCGAGGTCGCTCCCGCGGTAGGGGGCGAGGACGACGAAGTGCTCGCGCTGCGCGGGGCCCGCGGTCTCGCTCTCGATCCAGTCCGTGCCGTAGCGCGACGCGCCCGCGCGGTCCCAGATGTCGAGGATGTCGTCGACGGTGGCGCAGCGCGCCCCCGCGTACCGGAAGCGGGTGAGGCTCGCGACGGTCGTGCTCACGGCGCCGTCCGACTGGTCGATCCAGTAGTCGTGCACCTCGTCGGTGAGAGCCGTCGCCTGCGCGTCGGTGATCCAGCCGCCGCTCGGCTTGCCGGTGCCGTCGGCCCAGCCCGGGTCCAGCAGGACGACGTGCAGCGCGTGCACCGTCGGATCGGCGAGGGAGCGGAGGGCCGAGCGACGCTCCGACTGCGGGGACTCGTACGCGAACGCCTCGTGGTCGACGACGACGTCAGGCCCGGGTGCGGGGGTCGGTGCCGAGAGGGTCGTGGCGCCCGTGGCGGGCGAGACGAGCCCTGTCACGACGAGCGCGGCCGTCACGAGCGACGCGAACGTCGTGCGTCGACGGCTGCCGGTCGGGCGCCCTCGGCGGGCAGGTCGGACGTGTGGGTGCACGGGTCCCCCTTGGCGACGGGTCCCGGGACGGGACGGTGCGACGAACGGTAGTGCACCCGAGGGCTCCGGTGCCTCCAGGAGGGAGCGGCGGCCGGGACCGCGGTGCGGAGGGCGGCGGGTGAATTCTTGATCGCCCACCGCGGACCGACACCTCGCTGACCGTTGCGAACGCGCGCGAGCGCGCGCGGGAGCGTGCTCGGGGGCGTCGAAGGAAGGTCACCGGGATGAACTCCAGACGCCGGGGGTGCCCTACCCTTCGGTTGCGTCGATCACGGTGGTCGCACGCGTCGACCCTGGAGCCGACATGACCGTCTTCCACTCCTCCGCCCGCTTCACCGCGCTCGTCGCGGCGTCGATCGCCGGCTCGGTCGTGCTGGCCCCGCTCGTGGCCGTCCCGGCGTCCGCGACCGTCGCGACCCTCACCGTCGCCGCCGCGGGCCCCGCCGCGACGGTTGACGAGCCGCGCGCCGTGGTCGCGCCCGACGCCCCGCCCGCGCTCGACGGCGTCGCGCGCGTCGGCGGGTCCGTGAGCGTCGCCACGGGAGCGTGGCTCCCGGACGACGTCGCCCTGACGGTCGCGTGGTTCGCGGACGGGACGAGGATCCAGGACTCGGACGTCTCGCTCGTCCTCGCCCCGGAGCTTGCGGGCGCCGTCCTGCACGCCGAGGTCACCGGCGCGCTCGCGGACGAGGGGTCGGTCCCCGTGACGGTCGCGTCGGAGACTGTCGTCGTGGAGCCCGGCGAGATCGTCGGCAGCGCCCCGACGGTGACTGGGGCCGCCGTCGTCGGGACGACCCTGCGCGCCGACGCCGCGTGGTCGCCGGGGACGGTGACATACCGCTGGACGCGCGACGGCGCCCCGGTCGACGGCGCAACCTCCCCCGAGTACACCGTGACCGCCGCCGACCTCGGCGCGCGCCTCGCGGTGACCGTCACCGCGCAGGCCGACGGCTACGCCACCCGCGTCGAGAGCTCGGCCGTGACGGCGCCCGTCACCGGTGTCCTGTCCGGCGCTCTGCCCCTCGTCACGGGGGTCGCGTCGGTCGGTTCGACGCTCACGGCCCAGCCCGGGTCGTGGTCCGTCTCCGCTGCACTCGGCTACCAGTGGACCCGCGACGGCGTCGCGATCGACGGCGCCACCGCGCGCACCTACGTCCCCGTGCCGGGTGACTTGGGGACGCAGATCGCGGTCGTCGTCACCGGTAGCGCGGCGCACCACCCCGACCTCGTCCGCACGAGCACGGCCGTCACGATCGTCGCGGGGACGTTCTCGGCACCCGCGCCGAGGATCTCGGGGACAGCGCAGGTGGGCAAGAAGGTCACGGCGTTGTCGGGGACGTGGTCGCCGACCGCATCGCTGGCGTACCAGTGGAAGGTGGACGGCAGGGCGATCACGGGGGCGACGTCGTCCTCGTACACGCTGCCGGCGAGCGTGCACGGCAGGAAGATCACGGTCACGGTGACCGGGACCGCGGACGGCTACGCGACGTCCAGCGTGGCGAGCGCCGCGGTGACCGTCGCAGCGGGGGCGTTCTCGGCGCCGGCGCCGGCGGTCTCGGGGACGGTCCAGGTCGGCAGGCGGCTGACGGCGTCCGCGGGCACGTGGTCGCCGAAGGCGTCGTTGGCGTACCAGTGGCGGGCGAACGGGGCGGCGATCAAGGGCGCGACGTCGTCGTCCTACACGCTGCCCGCGAGCGCGCACGGCAAGAGGATCACCGTCACGGTGACCGGTCGGGCGACGGGCTACGCGACGAAGAGCGTGACGAGCCGGGCGACCGCCACCGTCGTGAAGCCGTTCAGCCGGACGGCCACCCCGAGGATCACCGGCACCGCCCAGGTCGGCAAGACCCTCACGGTGTCCCCGGGGACATGGTCGCCGAAGCCGTCGTTCTCCTACCAGTGGAAGGTCAACGGGCGCGCGGTCTCGGGCGCGACGTCGTCCACGTACAGGGTCCGGACCGCCGACAAGGGCAAGCGCATCACCGTGACGGTCACCGCCCGGCGCTCCTCGTATGTGACCGCCTCGCGCACGAGCGCGGCGACCGCGGCGGTGAAGGCCGCCCCGCGGCCGAGCCGGACGACTCCGGTCAACAACGGGTGGGACTGCCCGTCCTGGGCCCCGATCAAGGGGAACCGCTCGAGCAGCGGCGACTGGATCTACCACGTCCCGGGCGGTCGGTGGTACGACCGGACGAAGCCCGAGGAGTGCTTCGGCTCGACCGCCGCCGCGAGGGCTGCGGGCTATCGCCCCTCGAAGAACGGCTGATCCCCGGCACGTGCAGCAGGACGGCGGTGGGCCGGCACCCGAACGGGTACCGGCCCGCCGCTGTGCGTCCTGGCGTCGCGCTGCGGGTCAGACGCCCGCGGCATCCTTGAGGTCGTCGACGAACGTCGGGTTCGCCTCGAGCCACGCGTCGACGGCGGCGCTCTCGTCGGCGTACTCGTCGGAGTTGAACATCATGTTCTCGAGCGAGAACAGCTGCTCGTCGTCCAGCTCGAACGCGCCGACGAGCTGGGTGAGCGTCGGGTAGCGGTCCTCGAAGTCCTTCGTGCCCCAGACGTGGATCTCCTCGGCCTCGCCGAGCGCCCCGTCGGGGTCCTCCAGGTCGCGGACGGGGAACTCGTCGTAGGCCCAGTGGGGGCGCCACAGGGTGACGGCGACGTTCTCGCCGGCGTCGGTCTTGCCCTTGAGCTCGGCGAGCATCGCGGGGGTGGACGAGATGGAGTAGTCCATGCCCTCCAGGCCGTAGGTCGGGATGACCTCCTCCTGGGTGATCTTCGTCAGTCCGGCGCCCGCCTCGATGCCCACGAGCTTGTTGTCGTACTCGTCGGCCATGGCGGCGAGGTCCTCGAGGGACTGGGCGGGGGAGTCCTCGTTCACCGCGATGGTGAGCTTGGCGTCGTCGTACCAGTGGCCGAGGTCGGTGACCTCGTCGCCGTACTCCTCCTCGTAGGAGGCGTGGGTGTAGGGCAGCCAGACGTCGAACGTGATGTCGAAGTCGCCGCCGGCGAGGCCGGTGTAGATGACGCCGACGTCGGCGGTCTGCATCTCGACGTCGTAGCCCTCCTCCTCGAGGACGGCCTGCCACAGGTGGGAGACGGCGATGCCCTCGTCCCAGCCGGAGGGGACGCCGATGGAGACCGAGGTCTCGTCCTCGCCGGTCGAGGCGGTGTCGTCGGAGCCGGTGCCGGAGTCGGAGCCGCAGGCGGTGAGGCCCAGGCCGAGGACGGCGGCGGTGGCGACGGCAGCGGTGCGGCGTCGGGTGGTGGTGCGGGTGGTGCGTGCGGGGGACATGCGTTCCTTCCTCGGGCCCGTGGGGGCCCTGGGTGGGGGTTCTTCTGCCCGACGGCGGGGGCCGGGCGGGTGCGGGCTCGGCGGCCCGGTCGGTCAGTCGCGCGTGGCGGCGAGCGCCTGGGAGACGGGGGCGCGGTCCCCGAGGGCGGAGGTCACGCGGTCGAGGTACATCGCGAGGATGACGACGGCGAAGCCCGCCTCGAAGCCGAGGGCGACGTCGACGCGCTGCAGGGCGGCGACGACGTCCTCCCCGAGGCCGCCGGAGCCGACGAGGCCCGCGAGGACGACCATGGACAGGGCGAGCATGATGACCTGGTTGACGCCCGCCATGATGGTCGGCAGGGCGAGGGGGAGCTGGATCTGGCGCAGGATGCGACCGGGGGTGGAGCCGAACGCCTGCCCGGCCTCGACCACCTCCTTGTCGACCTGACGGATGCCGAGCTCGGTGAACCGGACGCCGGGGGCGAGGGCGAACACGATGGTCGCGATGATCCCGGGGACGGGTCCGGTGAGGAAGATGACGACGGTCGGGATGAGGTACACGAACGCCGGCATCGTCTGCATGAAGTCGAGCACGGGGCGCACGACGCGCGAGACGGTGTCGTTGCGCGCGGCCCAGATGCCGAGCGGGATCGCGATGACGAGCGCGATGAGCGTCGCGACGAGGACGAGCGCGAGGGTCTCCATCGCGGCGTCCCACATGGTGACGCCGGCGATGACGACGAACCCGGCGAGCGACCCGACGGCGAGCTTCCAGCCCTTCGCGAGGAACGCGATCCCGGCGAGGACGAGCGCGACGACCCAGAACGGCGGGCTGAGCAGGATCGTCTCGAGGCCGTCGTAGACGCTCTCGAGGACGTCCTTGATGATGTCGAACACGACCCGGAACGTGTCGGTCATCCAGTCGATGAACGACTCGATCCACTGGCCGAGGGGGATGCGGGGGACGAAGGTGTCGTTCATGCCGCACCTCCGGCGGTCGTGGGCTCGGGTTCGACGGGGGCGTCGTGCACGGCGTCCGCGGTGCGGTCGGCGTCGGTGGCGCCGCCGAGGTCGATCTCGCCGGTGCGCGGCTGCTCGCCGGGCACCATGGCCTCGAGGAGGGTGACGCGCGGGACGACGCCGACGAGGCGGTCCTGCTCGTCGGTGACGGCGACGGGCAGCGGCGACTCGGCGGCGGGCGCGAAGATCTCCGCGAGGGGGGTGTCGGGGGAGACGGGCGCGACGCCGTCGTGCACGAGGCCGTCGAGCGTCTCCTTGCCGGCCTTGATCGCGGCGACGGCGTCGGCGTCGCGCACGACGCCCTGGAGGCGGCGCTGGCGGTCGACGACGTACGCGGCGGAGACCTGCGCCTCGCGCATGGTGCGGCTGGCCTGGCGGGGGCCGCCGCCCATCGGGACGACGACGGCGGGGCGGACCATCACGGAGGACGCGGTGAGGACGCGGGTGCGGTCCACGTCGGCGACGAACTGGGCGACGTAGTCGTTCGCGGGGTCGGACAGAATCTGCTCGGCGGTGCCGATCTGCACGATCCGGCCGTCGCGCATGACGGCGATGCGGTCGCCGAGGTGCATGGCCTCGTTGAGGTCGTGGGTGATGAAGACGATGGTCTTGCCGAGGGTCTGCTGGAGCTCGAGGAGCTGTTCCTGCATCTCGCGGCGGATGAGCGGGTCGAGGGCGCTGAACGCCTCGTCCATGAGCAGGACGTCGGTGTCGGCGGCGAGCGCGCGGGCGAGGCCGACGCGCTGGCGCATGCCGCCCGAGAGCTGGGACGGCAGGGAGTCCTGCCAGCCGCCGAGGCCGACGAGGTCGAGCGCCTGCTGCGCCTTCTCGCGCCGCTCGGCCTTGCCCATGCCCTGGATCTCCAGGGGGTAGGCGGCGTTGTCGAGGACGGTGCGGTGCGGCAGGAGTGCGAAGTGCTGGAACACCATGGAGACGTGCTTGCGGCGCAGGGCGCGCATCTGCTTGGCGTCGGCGGTCGCGAGGTCGGTGCCGCCGAGGCGCACGTGCCCGGAGGTGGGCTTCCACAGGCCGTTGAGCATGCGGATGAGCGTGGACTTGCCGGAGCCGGACAGCCCCATGACGACGAAGATCTCGCCCTGCTCGACCTCGAAGCTCGCGTCGATGACCGCGGCGGTGCCGAGCGCGGTGACGTCGGCGCGGGACGCGCCCTGCTCGAGGCGGCGGACGGCCTCGGTGGGTCTGCGGCCGAAGACCTTGTAGACGTTCTCCACTGAGAGTGCTGGCATGGTGGGGTTCGGACCTCTCCTGTGCGACGTGTCGACGCACGCTCCGTCGCCGTGCGCAGGCGCACCTGTCCGTGGAGCCGTGGGCGGGTGCCCGGCAGGGGACGGTGCGGCGGCAGTGCGCTCGGCGAGGCAGAGCCCAGCGGGGGCCCGGCGTCGACCCCAGCACCCTGCCCCAAACCGAGGGAGAATGCGACCCGATCCTTTGCCGAAAGGGCAGGATTCGGTCTGGTGCTCGGACGAGAATCCCGCTGTGCGCTGGGAAAACGCCAGGTCGCGCATCGTTACCGGACCGTGACGTTGCGCGACGGGTCAAGATTTTGCTAAACGCGCGCGTGCGAGCGCGTCGCAGGAAGGGACTCCGCCCGGACAGGGCGACCGGGTAGCCTGGTGGGCGCGACCGTCCGGGTCCGCACCCCCAGCACCGCGCACACGGGAGCCCCCAGCGCACGAGTCCGAGGAGAACCATGTCCACGACCGCGCACGCCCCCGCACCCGCCTTCGACGAGGCGCCCGGCCGCTACAAGGTGCGCGACCTGTCGCTCGCCGAGGCGGGCCGCCACCAGATCCGCCTCGCCGAGCACGAGATGCCCGGGCTCATGGCGCTGCGCGCCGAGTACGGCGCCTCCCAGCCTCTCGCGGGCGCACGCGTCGCCGGGTCGCTGCACATGACCGTCCAGACGGCCGTGCTCATCGAGACGCTCGTCGCGCTCGGCGCCGAGGTCCGCTGGGCGAGCTGCAACATCTTCTCCACGCAGGACGAGGCGGCCGCGGCGATCGCCGTCGGCCCCGACGGCACGCCCGAGGACCCGCGCGGCGTCCCCGTGTTCGCGTGGAAGGGCGAGAGCCTCGAGGAGTACTGGGACTGCACCGAGCAGATCCTCGTGTGGCCGTCGGCCGACGGCACGGTCGCCGGGCCGAACATGATCCTCGACGACGGCGGCGACGCGACGATGCTCGTGCACCTCGGGCTGCAGTACGAGCGGGCCGGGGTCGTGCCGCCGGACACGCTGCCGGGCGAGCCCGACCACACGCACGAGATGAACGTCGTGCGGGCCGTGCTGCGCCGCGCGCTCGACGCCGACCCGCTGCGCTGGACCACGGTCGCGCAGGGCATCCACGGCGTCACCGAGGAGACGACGACGGGCGTGCACCGCCTCTACCAGCTCGCCGAGGCGGGCGAGCTGCTGTTCCCGGCGATCAACGTCAACGACTCGGTGACGAAGTCGAAGTTCGACAACAAGTACGGCATCCGCCACTCGCTGCCCGACGGCATCAACCGCGCCACCGACGTCCTCATGGGCGGCAAGGTCGCGTTCGTCGCGGGCTACGGCGACGTGGGCAAGGGCGCCGCGGAGGCGTTCCGCGGCCAGGGCGCGCGCGTCATCGTCTCCGAGGTCGACCCGATCTGCGCCCTGCAGGCCGCGATGGACGGCTACCAGGTCGCCCGCATCGAGGACGTGCTGGACGAGGCCGACTTCTTCATCACGACGACGGGCAACAAGGACGTCGTCATGGCCGCGCACATGGCCGCGATGAAGGACAAGGCCGTCGTCGGCAACATCGGCCACTTCGACAACGAGATCGACATGGCGGGCCTCGCCGACCTGCCGGGCGTCGTGCGCACCGAGATCAAGCCGCAGGTCCACGAGTGGACGTTCCCGGCCGGCACCGGCGCCGACGGGGTCGAGCGCCCCGAGCGCTCCGTCATCGTGCTCTCCGAGGGGCGCCTGCTCAACCTCGGCAACGCGACCGGCCACCCGTCGTTCGTCATGAGCAACTCGTTCTCCAACCAGGTGATCGGGCAGATCGAGCTGTACCGCGACGCCGTCGACACCGGTGCCGCGTCGGCCGAGGACGGCTCCGCCCGCCGGTACGACCGCCAGGTGTACCGCCTGCCCAAGGTCCTCGACGAGAAGGTCGCTCGCCTGCACCTCGACGCCCTCGGCGTGCGCCTCACCGAGCTCACGCCGTCCCAGGCCGACTACCTCGGCGTCCCGGTCGAGGGGCCCTTCAAGCCGGAGCACTACCGCTACTGACGCCCGCCGCGCCCCGTCGCCCGGCCTGTGGGAGCGTACTGGCACGAGTCGGGCGACGAGGGGTGACGGGTGTGAGCGGTCGGGTGGTGCGGTGGACGGCCTGCGGGCTCCTGCTCCTGCTGAGCGGCGTCCTGGCGGTCGCCTCGCTCGTCGCGCGCTACGCGCACGGCACGATCCTCGACACCGACCGCTATGTCGCGATCGTGCAACCCCTGGCCGAGGAGGAGTCCGTCCGGACGCAGGTGGTCGACACCGTCACCGATCAGGTGATGGCCCGCCTCGACGTCGAGGCCATGACGTCGACCGTCCTCGACGGTCTCGCGGCCCGCATCGACCCCGAGGCGCGGCCCCGCCTGTCGGACGCGGCGACGCAGCGCGCCGACGACGCGGCCGCCGCCCTCGCGCCGGTGATCTACGGGCAGGTCGAGCAGCTCGTGCACCAGGTCGTCGAGCGGGTCGTCGACTCCGACGCCTTCGCCGAGATCTGGGAGGGCGTGAACCGGGCCGGTCACCGCGCCGTGGTGTACGTCGCGACGGGGGAGGGGGACGTCGTGCGCGCCTCGGAGGACGGCGTGGTCCGCGTGAGCCTGGGCCCGGTCGTCGAGGAGGTGCGGGCGACGCTCGCCGAGCGCGGGTTCTCGTTCGCCGAGCGCATCCCCGAGGTCGACCCGGAGATCGTCCTCGGTCACTTTCCGCAGGTGACGGTCGTGCAGGTCGGGTTCGAGTGGCTCGCCCGCGCTGCCGCGTGGCTCCCGTGGGTCGTCGTGGCGCTCGCGGCGCTGGCCGTGTGGGCCGCACCCGCCCGACGCCGCGGGGTCGCCCTCGTGGCGGGGACGTGGGCGGCCGCGGGGCTGCTCCTCGTGGCCGCGATCGCCGTCGGGCGCTCCGCCTACCTCGACGCGCTCCCCGCGTCGGCGCAGGAGAACGCCACGGGCGTCGTCTACGACCGGCTGCTCGGGCCCCTGCGCGCGGACGGCGTGGCCCTCGCGGTCGTCGGCGTCGTCCTGCTCGCGGCCGTCGTCGCGTGGGCCGTGTGGTCGGGCGGCCGACGGGCGGCGCCGGCCGGTGGCGAGCCCGAGGGTTCGGACGGGCCGGGGGAGGCCGAGCCGGAGGCCGCGTCCCGCGCGTGAGCGCGGGGGCTGTCCCCCGTGCGGTCCGGCGGACGCCACCCTGGTGCCCGGCCCGCCGTCGTCGGAACACTGGCAGCATGACCACCGTGAGCCCGCACGAGCAGGGCGTCGCCCCGACCGAGGGCACGACCCCGGTACCACCTCCCGCCGCCACCACCCCCGGCGGCGGGCTCGGCGCGGGCGCGCGGGGCGCCGTCGGGCGGGCGGACCCGCGCGTCGTCGTCCACCGCGGGGCCGTGCCGTTCCTGCGGGCGCCGTTCGCGGGGACCACCTGGCGCGGGTACGGGTACCTGTGGCTCGCGCTGCTGCTCGCCCCGTTCGCCTTCACCTACGCGGTGTTCACGGTGTCGTTCACCGCCGGGGTCCTCGTCACGGTCGTCGGGCTGGTCGTGTCCGCCGGGCTGGTGCTCGGCGGGCGCGGCTGGGCCGCGATGTACCGGGGCATGGCCCGTTCGTTGCTCGACGTCGACGTGCTCGCCCCGGCGCCCTACCACCGCCCGCAGGGGTTCTGGCGCACGCTGTGGTCGGGCCTGGCCGACGGTCCCGGCTGGCGCGCCCTGCTGTTCCTCGCCGTGTCGCTGCCGCTCGCGATCCTGTCCTTCACGGTGAGCACCGTGTTCCTCGCCGTCGGGCTCGGCGGCATGACGCACTGGTTCTGGTCGCGCTGGCTCCCGGTGCAGCAGGCGAGCGACGGCACGTGGCACCGTGGCGCGTCGTTCGGCACGGACTGGTTCGTCGACACCCCCGTGCGTCACCTCCTGCTCGTCGCCGCCGGCGCGCTCCTCGTGTGGCTGTGGCCGCACGTCACGCACGGCTTCCTGCTGCTGTTCCGCGCGCTCACCGTGACGCTCCTCGGCCCGACGCTCGCGAGCCTGCGCGTCGCCGACCTCGAGGAGTCGCGCGGGCGTACCGTCGAGGACGCCGACGCCAAGCTGCGCCGCATCGAGCGGGACCTGCACGACGGCACGCAGGCACGCCTCGTCGCCGTCGCCATGCAGCTCGGCGAGGCGAAGGAGCAGCTCGCGCAGGGCGACGACCCGGGCGACGCGCTCGCGCTCGTGGACCAGGCGCACGCCTCCACGAAGGAGGCGCTCGTGGAGCTGCGCGAGCTCGCGCGCGGCATCCACCCTCCGGCGCTCGACGACGGGCTCGCCGTCGCGCTCGAGACGCTCGCCGCACGCTCGCCGCTGCGCGTGACGGTCGACGTGGACCCCGCGGTCGAGGCGACCGGGAGGCTCGCGCCCGCGGTCGAGTCCATCGCGTACTTCTGCGTCGCCGAGCTCGTGACGAACGCCGTGAAGCACGCCCGCGCGACCGGCGTGTACGTCCTCGTCGAGCGGCAGGACGCCGCCGGCGGGCGCGGGTCGCGCGGCGGGAGCGTGCGCCTGCGGGTGCGCGACGACGGCCAGGGCGGCGCGCACGTCGTGCAGCCGGGCCAGGACGGACGGCGCACGGGCCTCGCCGGTCTCGCGGAGCGGGTCCGGTCGGTCGACGGCTCGATGGAGCTGTCGAGCCCCGTGGGCGGCCCGACCGTCGTCACGGTGCTCCTGCCCGCGCGCACGAGATGATGGGCGTCCCCGACGGAAGGACCCCGATGCGGATCGTCGTCGCCGAGGACTCGGCCATCCTGCGCGACGGCCTCGTCGCGCTCGTAACCCGGCGCGGGCACGACGTGGTCGCCGCCGTGCCCGACGGCGACGCGCTCGTCGCCGCGGTGGCGCGGCTCGCCGCCGAGGACGCGCTGCCGGACGTCGCCGTCGTCGACATCCGCATGCCCCCGACGTCCACCGACGAGGGGCTGCGCGCCGCGCTCGCGCTGCGGGCCGCGCACCCCGGTCTCGGCGTGCTCCTGTTCTCCCAGTACGTCGAGACGCGCTACGCGAGCGAGCTGCTCACCGGTGGGGCGCAGGGCGTCGGCTACCTGCTCAAGGACCGCGTGGCCGACGTCGGCGAGTTCGTCGACGCCCTGACGCGCGTCGCCGACGGGAAGACGGTCCTCGACCCCGAGGTCGTGAGCCAGCTCATGGGCGCCTCGCGGTCCGACGACGGTCTCGCACGCCTCACGCCGCGCGAGACCGAGGTGCTGGAGCTCATGGCGCAGGGCCGGTCGAACTCGGCGATCGCGCAGACGCTGTTCCTCTCCTACGGGGCGGTCGAGAAGAACGTCACGGCGATCTTCGGCAAGCTCGGGCTCCCGCAGGACGCCGGCGACCACCGCCGCGTCCTCGCCGTGCTGCGCTACCTCAAGGTCTGACAGCTCGCCCCGGGGGACGTCCCCCCTTCGAGCTCGGCGGAACGCCGCGCACGGCCCGGGGGAGGGTCCCGTTCCGGGCCGCGCGGCCCCTCGGAAGGCTGGTGAGCGCCGGACCGCACCGGCTCCCGCCGACCGAGGAGCGCCCCGTGAGCACCGATCTCGCCCGACCACCCCGCGACACCTTCGTCGACGCCGTGCGGGCCGTCGCCACGCTGTGCGTCGTCACGGTCCACTGGCTCATGGCCGACGCGACGTGGGACGGCCGCACCCTCGCCCTCGGCAACGCGCTCGCCCACGGCCACGGCTGGGCCGCCACCTGGGTGCTCCAGGTGCTCGGGCTGCTGTTCTTCGCCGCGGGCGCGTCCGCCGCCTACGGGACCCACCGCGTGCCCGACGCCGTCCGGGTGCGCGGGCACCGCCTCGTCGCCCGGCGCCTGGCCCGCCTCGCGCGGCCCGTGGGCGTGTTCGTCGGGGCCTGGGCCGTCACGCTCGGCGTCCTCCACGCGGTCGGGCTGCCCGACGGCGCGCTGCTCGCCCTCGTACGACTCGCCCCGCAGCTCCTGTGGTTCCTCGGCGTCTACGTCGTGCTCGTCGCCCTCACGCCGCTCCTGCGCCGCGCCCTGCACGCCGCCGGCTGGTGGGTCGTCGCCGGCCTGACCGCCGTCCCGCTCGCGGTCGAGGCGCTGCGGTTCGGCGCCGGGCTGGAGCGGCTCGCGCTCGTCGACGTCGTCCTCGTGTGGGCCGTGCCGTACGCGATCGGCGTGCTGTACGCCGACGCCCGGGCCGGCCTGCGGGTCGTGCGCCGCGGGCGCGTCGTCCCCGTGGCCGCCCTGCCGTCGCGCCCCGTGCTCACGGGCGCCGGCGTCGCCGCCCTCGCCGTCGCGGCGCTGCTCGTCGCCGTCGGGCCCTACCCGGCGTCGCTCGTCGGGATGCCGGGCGCCGCGATCTCCAACCTCGGACCGCCCACCGCCCCGGCGCTCCTGCACGCCGTCGGGCTGGTCGTGCTCGCGCTCTGCGCCCGGGAGGTGCTCGTGCGCTGGGCCGAGGGGACCGGCCGGGCCGTCGTCGGCGCGCTCGCGGCACGCTCCCTCACGCTCTACCTGTGGCACGTCACGGCGATGGTCGCCGTCGTCGCGGTCGTGCTCGTCGTCCTCGGCACCCCGCTGCCCGTGCCGGGAAGCGCGGACTGGTGGGCGAGCCGCCCCCTGTGGTTCGGCGCGTTCGCGCTCGTCCTCGCCGGGATCGTGCGGCTCGTGGGACGCGCCGAGGGACCCGCGGCGTCGGCCGTGCCCCGGGTCCCCCGGGTGCACCGCGTGCCGAGGGTGCGCCGTCGTGCGCTCAGCGCGACGGGTCGGGCACCGAGTAGGGCAGGCGGTGCAGCGTCTCGGCCTGCTCGGCCGCCAGCACCTGCGCACGCCGCGCGGTGACCCAGTCCCGGTCGCGCCGCTCCGAGAGGACGGCGAGGAGGAACAGCTCCGGGTGGGTGCCGGGCGGCGGCCCGGGCGCGACGAACCGCTCGACCTGACCGGCGAGCTGCCGGCCGAGGCGCTCGCGGGACGCCGGGTGCAGGCGGTCCGCCCGGGAGAGGAACTGGCGGGCCGCCAGCGCCAGGCCGTCCGGGAGGCGTCGCATGTCCGCGTGCCCCGCCCAGGCCGCCAGGTGCGGCGGCATGACGAGGGGTGCGAGCGTGGGACGCCCGCCACGCACCCGGATCGCGTACGTCCCCGCGGCCATGTCGCCGAGGCGCTTGCCCTTGTCGTTCGTCAGGGACGCGATGAGCGCCACCGACCCGAGCGTGAGCCACAGCTCGCCCACGCCCACCAGCGCCCGCAGGAACGCGTGCCGGAAGCGGACGGGGCCGCCGTCGTCCCGCACCACGCGGATGCCGAGCGCGAGCTTGCCGAGCGAGCGTCCCCGCGAGAGCGTCTCGACCGTCGTCGGCACCACGACCATGACGACGACCATGATGACGATGACGGCCGCCGTCGCGAGGTCCGGCTCCACCACGGACATGGTGCCCGCGGTGACGAGCAGGAACGCCCACAGCAGGGCGCCGATCGTCACCACGTCGATGATCGCGCCGAGCGCGCGCGAGATGAAGGACGCCGGCCGCGCGTCGAGCACCACGCCCTCGCCGATCAGGATGCCGTCGCGCACGTCGCCCCTCTCCGTGACGCCCGCCGCGCCGCGCCGGACGGCACGGGCGGTCGCCCCGCCGGGCGACGCGTCTCGTGTGGCAGGGTATCGGTCGTGGACCTCGACGCCTTCACCGACGTGCACCGCGCGCAGTGGGACCGCCTGGACGCCCTCACGCGGCGGCGCACCCTCGACGGGGCGGAGGCCGACGAGCTGGTCCGCCTGTACCAGGCGGTCGCCACGCACCTGTCGACCGTGCGCTCCGTCGCGCCGGACCCCGTGGTCATCACCCGCCTGTCCGACCTCCTGGGACGCGCCCGCACCCGCATCGCCGGGGCGCACGACCCGGCGTGGCGCGACGTCGTGCGCTTCCTCGTCGTCACGCTCCCCGCGGCCCTGTACCGGATCCGGTGGTGGTCCGTCGGCGTCACCGTCGCGTTCCTCGTCGTCGCCGTCGTCGCCGGGGTCTGGGTCGCGACGACCCCGCAGGGCCTCGCCGCGATGGGACCGCCCAGCGTCCGCGAGAACTACGTCAACGAGGCCTTCGCGTCCTACTACGACCCCGGGATCGACTTCGCCGCCGTCGTGTGGACCAACAACGCGTGGATCGCGGCCCAGTGCGTCGGGCTGGGCATCACGGGCGTCTACCCGGCGTTCGTGCTCGCCATGAACGCCGTGAACGTCGGCGCGACGGGCGGCATGATGGCGGCCTACGGCGAGCTCGACGTGTTCCTCACCCTCATCGCGCCGCACGGCCTGCTCGAGCTCATGTCGATCTTCGTCGCCGGGGCCGCCGGGCTGCGGATCTTCTGGGCGTGGGTCGACCCGGGCCCGCTGCCGCGGTCGCGCGCCCTCGCCCAGGAGGGCCGGGCCCTCGTCACCGTCGCGATCGGTCTCGCCCTCGCCCTCGCCGTCTCGGGCGTCATCGAGGGCTTCGTCACCGGGTCCGCGCTGCCCTGGTGGCTGAAGATCGTCATCGGTGCGGTCGCGCTCGCGGGCTTCTGGGTCTACACGATCGTCCTCGGGCGCCGCGCGGTGCGGGCGGGGGAGACGGGCGACCTCACCGCCGACCAGGCGGGGGACGTCGTCCCCGTCGCGGCCTGACGGCGACGGCCCACCGGCCGTCGCCGTCCTCGTCCGCGCTCTCGTCGCCGTTCGTCGTCGCCCCGTCGTCGCGTCCGTCGTCGTGGCCGGGCGATCATGCTCCGTCGTGCACGACGACGCGGGGCACCGCCCCGGGTGCGGCGACCGCGAGCCAGTCCTCGGCCCGGGCGACGACCTCGTCGCGCACCGCGGCGTCGGCGAGCCGGACCGCGGGTGCCGGGGTCGTCCCCGGCTCGGGTGCCGCCGCCGGGTGGAGGGGGCGCACGTCGACCTGCGGGGCGCCGTCGCGTCCCGTCTGCCAGGTCCACGTCCCGGCGACGCGACCGTCGACGAGCACCGTCGCCGCGACCTGGCCGTTGACGCTCACCACCTGCTTCACGGCGACGTCGCCGAGCACGCGCGTCCGGTCGTCGTGGGCGAGCACGACGTTGTCGAAGTCGGCCGTGAGGACCACCGGGACGGGCGCGTCCCCGTCGGGGCGTGGCGCGTCCGGGAGGTCGAACAGCTCGACGGTCCGCCCTGCGGCCGCCGGGCGTCCGTCCCGCGCGCCCGCGGCGGGACGACGGCGGCCCGGGCCGGTGAACGTCACGAGCTCGGGTCGCAGCGCCTCGACCGCGGGGCGCAGTCCCGTCAGGCCCGACCACTTCTGCACGTCCGCGACGCTCGCCGGGCCGAACGCGGCGAGGTAGCGGCGCACGAGCCGGACCCGGGCGGCGAGGACCGCGTCCGGGTCGGACGCCGTGGCGACCGCGTCGAGCTCGGCGGCGTCGCGGTGCGTCGGGTCGCCGAGCCAGGCGCGCGCCGTCGTCCAGGTGGTCGTGGTGCCGGGGCCGCTCGCACCCCAGAGCCCGCGCGGCGGCACCTGGACGAGGGGCAGGAGGCACCGGGCGCCGAACGCGAGGTGCTTCGGCGCGACGGCCGGCCAGCGCTCGGCGAGCCGGCGGCCCAGCTCGACCGTCGTCAGCGGCTGGGCGAGCAGGTCCGTCGCGGCCCGCGCGAGGTCGGCGAGGTCGACGTCGCGCAGCGCGGTCCCGTGCTCGTTGCGGCCGCGCAGGTGCGCGACCTCCGCGGGGCGCACGTGCGCGGTGAGCTCGAACGCGTCGTCGGCCGTGACGAGGTGCACCGTGCCGCGCAGCGTCGCGACCCGCACCACCGACCGGTCCAGGAGGAGGGACCCGAGGTCGTCCGTGCCGAAGCCGGGCAACCGCGACCACAGCCCCGCGTACGGCGACGCCGGGACCTGCGACTGGAGCCCGACGAGGTGCCGCACCTCCGCGACGACCCGCTCCCCGGTGGTCACGCTGGGGCCGGCGCGGGGTGCGAGGTGCTGGCGCGCCAGGAGGGCGCGCGACAGGTCGTCGTGCGCGAGCGACGGGCCGAACCGGGTGTCGGTCACGACACGGCGACGGTCGGCACCGTCAGGACAGGACGATCGCGAGCGCCGGGATCACGAACGTCGCGAGCAGTGCGGCGACGACGATGATCGCGACGCGCTTGTTGCGACGCTCCCGCTCGCGCGGGTCGCTGGGCTGCCAGGCCACGGTCGTACTCCTCGTCCGGACGTCAGGGGCGCCACGACCCTACCCCGCCCGTCCGACGCCGGGCCCGGCCCCCACCCGCCCGACACCCGGGGCGACCACGCGCCGTCGGGCAACAGGGGTACTACATCGCGCGACCTGGGTTCTACCTCGCGGAGAGGACGGCTCTCAGAGGCGGCCGGCGGCCTTGAGCGCGAGGTAGGTGTCGGCGAGCCGGGGGGCGAGCTCGTCGGGGAGCGCGTCCACGACCTCGACGCCGCGCTGGCGCAGCACCGTGGTCACGGCGGCGCGCTCGATCTCGCCGCGCGCGGCGGCGGCGGCGTCGTAGACCTCGGCGGTCCCGGTGCGGTCGGTGCGCAGGGCGGCGACCTCGGGGTCGGACGCGGCGGCGAGGACCACCTGGTGCTTCGCGGTGAGCTGTGCGACGACGGGCAGCAGGCCGGTCTCGACGGCCGCGGCGTCGAGCGTGGAGAGGAGGACGACGAGCGCGCGCTGCGACAGGCGTTCGTGCACGGCTCCGACGAGCCCGGGCCAGTCCGTCTCGAGGAGCGCGGGTTCGAGGGGGGCGAGGGCGTCGGCCGTCGCGGGCATGAGGCGTGGTCCGGCGGCTCCGGCGACGCGGGCGCGGACGGTGCGGTCGTAGGCGAGGAGCTCGACGCGGTCGCCGGCGCGTCCGGCGAGGGCGGTGAGCAGGAGGGCGGCCTCGATGCTCGCGTCGAGCCGGGGTTCGTCGCCGAGGCGGGCGGCGGACGTGCGCGACGTGTCGACGACGATCAGCACGCGCCGGTCCCGCTCGGGCCGCCAGGTGCGCACGACCATGTCGCGGCCCCGGGCGGAGGCGCGCCAGTCGATGGACCGCACGTCGTCGCCGATGACGTACTCGCGGAGCGAGTCGAACTCGGTGCCCTCGCCGCGGACCTGGACGGCGGCGCGGCCGTCCATCTCGCGCAGGCGTGCGAGGCGGCTGGGCAGGTGGCGGCGGGACGCGAACTCGGGCAGCACACGCAGGCGGCCGGGGACGGGGATCGACGCCTGGCGTGCGGCGAGCCCGAGGGGGCCGGAGGACCGGATGGTCACCCGGTCGGCGACGCGTTCGCCGCGCCGGGTGGGGACGAGGACGGTGACGACCCGGCGCGCCTCGCCGTCGGGCAGGTCGACCCGGTGCCGGTTGACCTGGGTGCCGGCGGACGGCGGCCAGGCGTCGCGCACGAGCGCGCGCAGCCGCCGCCCCGAGAGGTTCGTCAGGGTGAGGGTCGACGTCGCGCGGTCGGTGAGGCGGACCGACCCGGGGACGCGGCGCTCGATCGCGACGCGTCGCGGCGAGGCCGCGAGCGCGACGTCGAGCCCGCACAGCGCGGCGACGAGCAGGGTCCACACGAGCACCGTGCCGGGGACGGGGAACAGCAGCACGGGCACGGTGCCGAGCGCCACGAGCACGACGGCGCGCCACGTCAGGGCCACGTCGCGCGCCTCAGCGGGGGACGGGGACGGACGCGAGGACGGTGTCGAGCACGCTCTCCGCGGTGACGCCCTCGAGCTCGGCCTCGGGTCGCAGCTGCACGCGGTGGCGCAGTGTGGGGTGGGCGAGCGCCTTGACGTCGTCGGGGGTGACGTAGGAGCGGCCGGACAGCCACGCCCAGGCGCGCGACGTCGCGAGGAGCGCGGTGGCGCCGCGCGGGGACACGCCGAGCGACAGGGAGGGCGAGTGGCGGGTGGCGCGGCACACGTCGACGGCGTATCCGAGCACCTCGCGCGCGACCTGCACCTGCGCGACCTCGGCACGTGCCCGGTCGAGGACCTCGCGGGTGGCGACGGGGCGCACGCCGGCGGCGGCGAGGTCGCGGGGGTCGAAGCCGGCGGCGTGGCGGGCGAGGACCTCGACCTCCTGCTCGCGCTCGGGCAGGGGGAGGACGAGCTTGAGGAGGAACCGGTCGAGCTGGGCCTCGGGCAGCGGGTAGGTGCCTTCGTACTCGACGGGGTTCTGGGTGGCGATGACGAGGAAGGGGTCGGGGAGGGGGCGCGGGGTCCCGTCGACCGACACCTGGCGCTCCTCCATCGCCTCGAGGAGCGACGCCTGCGTCTTGGGGGGCGTGCGGTTGATCTCGTCGGCGAGCAGCAGGTTGGTGAAGACGGGGCCCTCGCGGAAGGAGAACTCGGCGGTGCGCGCGTCGTAGACGAGCGAGCCGGTGACGTCGCCGGGCATGAGGTCGGGCGTGAACTGCACGCGCTTGGTGCCGAGGTCGAGCGACGCGGCGAGGGTGCGCACGAGGAGGGTCTTCGCGACGCCGGGCACGCCTTCGAGCAGCACGTGTCCCTTGCACAGGAGCGCGATGAGCAGGCTCGTCACGGCGCCGTCCTGCCCGACGACGGCCTTGCCCACCTCGGTGCGGACGGCGGCGAGGGCCTGGCGCAGCTCGAGCGACGGGGCGGCGGGCGCGGTGACCGGTGCGGGCGCCTGCGGCGCGGGGGCGTACGGGGCGTCGGCGGGCGGCGCGTCGGCGGGCCGGGCGGCGTGGGGGCCGGCGGCGGCGCTCACGCGGTCGGCGACGGACTCGGGCGTCCCGTAGGGACCGGGCCCGGTGGGCGCGGTGCGGTCGGGCTGGGGCGGCTGGCCCTCGGGGTGGTGCGTCACGAGTGGTAGACCTCGCTCTCGATCTGGTCAAGGTGACGCGCGAGCTCGAGCAGCGCCGCGTCGTCGGCGGGTGGTGGTCCGTACAGGAGCTGGGCGACCTGGTCGGCCGGGCGCCCGGTGGCGCGGGCGACGGCGTCGACGAGCGACGGCGCGTCGGCGGAGCGGGGCAGGCCGAGGCGGGAGGCGAGCCGGTCGGCGGCGCCGGCGCGCAGACCGGCGGCGGCGTGCCCGCGCGCCCCGGCGCGACGGTAGAGGCGGCCGCGGCCGCGCGTCGTCTCGGAGGCCCGCACGACGACGGGCAGGTCCTCGGTGACGAGGGGCCCGAGGCGCCGTCCGCGCCACAGCGCGACGACGAGCACGACGACGAGGAGCTGGAGCGCGACGACGCCGGTCCACGGCGGGAGCATCGCGGCGGGCTGCTCGGGCCCGTCGTCGACGAGGGTGGTGTCGAACGGGTCGGGCACGAGCCACACGAGGCGGTCGTGCGCGCCGAGCGACCACAGGGCGAGCGCGGCGCGCCCGTCCTCGGCCACGGCGTCGTTGCGCAGCAGGGCGGGCGTGTCGACCGCGCGGACGGTGCGGGTGCCGTCGTCGTGGACGAGGTACGCCCCGACCGTGGGGTCCCCGGGGGAGGGGAAGCACAGGGAGGCGGCGTCGGGGGTGCCCGCGAGGAGGAACCCGACGCCGTCGGAGCGCAGGGCGCCCGCGGCCTGGGCGGCGGGGTCGGTGCAGTCGGGCGTGCGGACGGCGGACCCGTCCGGCCAGTCGTAGGCGAGCTCGGCCGCGCCACCGGTCGCCGCGGACAGCAGCCCTTCGGTGGGGGAGACGAGCACGAGGTCGGCGGGGGTGGCGGCGAGCGCGTCGGCCTGCTCGTCGAGCAGGTAGTCGCTCTGCGCGACGAGGAGGGTCGTGCCCTCGGCGGCGGCACCGACGGCGTCCGCGACCGTCTGCACGTACGTGATCTCGACGCCCTGGTCGCGCAGGACCTCGGCCAGGGCGCGCGCGCCGTTCGGGCCGGGGTTGTCCGGGGCGAGGGGGGTGCCCGACGTCGGGGGGCGGCTGATCGCGGCGAGGCCCGCGACGGCGAGCAGGAGCACGAGCACGGCGAGCGGCCAGCGGGCGCGCCGCCACCGGGCGCGGGCGCGGGACGCGGCGCTCGTCCCGTCCCCGACGACGACGTGCGTCGTGGTGACGACCCCGGGCGCCGCGGCGGGCGCCGTGCGCTCGGTCGGGGGAGCGGGCGTCGTCGTCATCGCGCGTCCTCCCCGGTGGTGGCGCCCGCGGTGGCGAGGTCGGTGCGCGGGACGGGTCGTGCCGCGGCTGCCCGCGCGTCGAGGTCGCGCACGAACGCATCGGCGTCGGGGCCGACCCGGACCTTGCCGTAGCAGACGTCGTCGAAGAGGTGCGCCCCGCGCTCGAGGCCGCCCGCGACGTCGGGCAGCCGCTCGCCCGCGGTCTCCGCCGCCTCCCGGGCGGTGCGGCCGGGCCGCGGGTCGAGGACCGCGCGGTCCTCCAGGGACCGCACGACGGCGCGGAAACGGTCGGCCACCGCGGCACCCCAGTCCCCGGCGGCGGCGGCCGCGTCGGCCGCGGCCCGCAGCTCGGCAGCGGTGCGCGTGTCGTCGTCGAGGACGACGGCGGAGCCCGGCGCTCGGCGCGACAGCCGGACCGGCCCGGCGACGCGGTACGCGATCCCCGCGACGAGCAGCACGAGCACGACGACGACGAGCGCGGTCACGGGTCCGCCGAGGTCGAGCACGGTCGCGCCGTCGAACAGTCCTTGCAGCCACTCGAGGAACCGCGCCAGGAGCGAGGGCTCCGTGCGGTACTCGGGCTTGGCGAGCTCTTCGAGGAGCCAGCGCCGGGCCTCGTCCGCGCCCGGCTGGACGGGCGCCTCGGTGACGGGGCGGGCGGGCGTCATGCCGGGGGCTGCTCGCTCGCGGCCGCGGCGAGCTCGACGTCCAGGCCCTCGCGCCGCATCCGCACGTCGATGTACAGCAGCGCGGTGACCGACGCGACGAACACCGTCGTCACGACGCCGGACAGCACCTGTGCGAGCGCCATGACGCCGAGGAACCCGGCGGACGACCCCGCGGCGAGGACCAGGCCCCCCACGACGCCGAGCGGCTGGCTGACGAGGTTCGCCACGATCCCGACGGCGAGCGACGCGAGGAGGTAGATGCCGAGGATGCGCCAGAACGACCCGCGCGAGAGCGTCCACCCGCGGACGACGGCGGCCCGCAGGCCCTGGCCCTCGAGGACCAGGGCGGGCGGGACGAACAGGATGCGCACCACGAACCAGATGATCCCGACGAACAGGCCGAGGCCGCCGAGGAGTGCGACGAGCACGGCGAGCCCGGGGTCGACCGTCGTCCCGACCAGCACGACGAGGCCGATGTACAGGCCGGTCACGAGGGTGACGAGGAGACCGGTGAGGAGCGAGAACCCGATGAGCGGCCACACCTTCGACCGCACGAGCGCCCACACCTCGCCGGGCGCGGCGCGCTGCCCGATCACGGAGCGGCTGACGGACGCGATGAGCAGGCCGTTGAGGATCGGGGTGGCGAGCCCGAGCACGATCGCCCCGCTGATGATGCCGAGGTACACGGTGACGAAGTCGGCGAAGAAGGCGTCGGCCGTGAGGAGCGACTCGTCCGCCGCGACGAGGGCGGGCACGACGACGCCGGACGCGAGGTAGCCGATCCCGAGCCCGACGACGGTCGCGACGGCGATGACGATCGCGGTCACGCCGAGCATCACGCGCGGGTTGGAGCGGACCGCGCCGAACGACCCGTCGAAGATCTCGCCCAGCGTGAGCGGGCGCAGCGGGATGATGCCGGGCTTCGCCGCGGGGGGCGGGTAGGGGGCCCCGGCGAAGCCGCTCGGGCCGCCGTACGCGGGCTGCCCGTACGCGGGCTGCCCGTACTGGGGCTGCCCGTACGCGGGCTGCCCGTACTGGGGCTGGCCGTAGCCCGGCTGGCCGTACTGCCCGTACCGGGGCTGCGGCGGGGTGGGCTGGGGCTGCTGCGGCGGCTGGGCGGGCTGCGGGTGCCCGTAGCCCGGCTGACCGTAGGTCGGGGTGCCCCACGAGGCGGGCGGCTCGGGTGCCCGGTCGCGCTCGGGCGAGGGATCCGGCGTGCCCGGAGCGCCGCCGTCGGGCGCGCCGGAGGCGTCAGAAGTGCTCATGGGGGCGATGGTCCTCGCTCGTCGGCTGCGGTGCCAGGCCACCCTAGTACGCGGGCACGACGCGCGGGCCGCCACCACGCCCGACGGCCGACGGCGCCCCGGGTGGCATCATGTGCGCATGAAGGTTCGCGTGCTCGTGGTCGACGACGACACCGCCCTGGCCGAGATGATCGGCATCGTGCTGCGCTCCGAGGGGATCGAACCGGTCTTCTGCGCGGACGGGGACCTCGCGCTCGAGACGTTCCGCAGCTCCCAGCCGGACCTCGTCCTGCTCGACCTCATGCTGCCGGGCAAGGACGGTACGGAGGTGTGCCGCCTCATCCGCGCCGAGTCCGGCGTGCCGATCATCATGCTCACGGCGAAGAGCGACACGGTCGACGTGGTGCTCGGCCTGGAGTCCGGCGCGGACGACTACATCTCCAAGCCGTTCAAGCCGAAGGAGCTCGTCGCGCGCATCCGGGCCCGGCTGCGCCGCACCGACGAGCCCGCCCCCGAGCACCTGACCATCGGCGACGTCGAGATCGACGTGACCGGGCACCGCGTCGTGCGCGGCGGGGAGCAGATCGCCCTGACGCCGCTGGAGTTCGACCTGCTCGTCGCGCTCGCCCGCAAGCCCTGGCAGGTGTTCACCCGCGAGGTGCTGCTCGAGAAGGTGTGGGGCTACCGGCACGCGGCGGACACGCGACTCGTCAACGTCCACGTGCAGCGCCTGCGGTCGAAGATCGAGCACGACCCGGAGAGCCCGGAGATCGTGCTCACCGTGCGCGGCGTCGGGTACAAGGCGGGCGCGTCGCGCACGTGAGCACGACGGGCGTGACCAGGGCGCGCCGGTCCTCGGCGTGGACCCGCCTGCGGGTCCGGGTCCGGGCCGTGGTCCGCCGGGCGGTGTGGCGGTGGCGCTCGTCCATGCAGCTGCGCGTCGTCACGTCCGCCCTGGTCGTCGGCGTCGTCGCCGTCGCCGGGCTGGGCGCCTACCTGTCGGACTCCATGCGCGACGGGCTGTTCGAGCGGCGCCTGGCCGAGATCGACCTGGAGAGCGCGCAGTCGACGGCGCAGGCGCGCAGCGCGCTCGACGGGTCGCCCGCCGCGTCCGTGTCGGAGGCGCAGGCGCTGCTGTACGACGTCTACGCGATGCTCCTGTCGAGCGGGTCGACGACGCGCGACGTGTTCCTCTGGCGCCCCGAGGACGCCCCGTCGAACGGCCTGCTCGACGTCTCGTCGGACGACCAGCTCGAGAGCCTCGTCTCGCCGGAGATGCGCGAGGCGACGCTGGAGGCCGACGGCGCGCAGCGGCTCCAGCCGGTCGCGGTCCCCGTCCGGCCCGCGGACCCCGCCTCGCCCGTCGTCCCGGGCGTCGTCGTCGGCACGACGGTCGACGTGCCCGTCGCCGGGACGTACGAGCTGTACTACCTGTACGACCTGCGCACCGACCAGCAGACGCTCGACTTCCTCCAGGGGGTCCTGCTCATCGGCGCGCTGGTGCTCCTCGCGCTGCTCGTGGGCATCACGGCGCTCGTCACGCGGCAGGCCGTGCTGCCCGTCCGGGAGGCCGCGGCCGTCGCCGAGCGGCTCGCCGACGGGCGCCTCGACGAGCGCCTGCCGGTCAAGGGGCACGACGAGATGGCCCTGCTGGCCCGCACGCTCAACGAGATGGCCGCGAGCCTGCAGGACCAGATCGGCCGCATGGAGGAGCTGTCCATGCTGCAGCGGCGGTTCGTCTCGGACGTGTCCCACGAGCTGCGGACGCCGCTCACGACGATCCGCATGGCGTCCGAGGTGCTGCACTCCTCGCGCGAGGACTTCGACCCCGTGTCCCGCCGGTCCACCGAGCTCCTGCAGGCACAGCTCGACCGGTTCGAGGATTTGCTCGCGGACCTGCTGGAGATCAGCCGGTTCGACGCGGGCGCCGCCGTGCTCGACGCGGAGCGGCGCGACGTGCGCGACGTCGTCACCGCCGCCGTCGACCACGCCGCGCCCCTCGCGGAGCGCAAGGGCGTGTGGCTGTCGGTGCACCTCGCGGACGAGCGCCTCACGGCGGACGTCGACCCGCGGCGCGTCGAGAGGATCGTGCGCAACCTCGTGGTCAACGCCATCGAGCACGCCGAGGACAAGCCCGTCGAGGTGACCGTGGCGGGCGACGGGCACGCGGTGGCCGTCGTCGTGCGGGACCACGGGGTCGGCATGACGGTGGACGAGGTGCAGCACGTGTTCGACCGGTTCTGGCGCGCCGACCCGGCGCGCGCCCGCACGACGGGCGGCACGGGGCTCGGCCTCGCGATCTCCCTGGAGGACGCCCACCTGCACGGTGGGTGGCTCGAGGCGTGGGGGCGTCCGTCGCGGGGCGCGAGCTTCCGCCTCACGCTCCCGCGCCGCGCGGGCATCCGGCTGCAGTCCTCGCCCCTGCCCCTGGTCACGGAGGCGACCGCGGACCGCGGGCTCGGCGCGGCGTGGGAGGAGGCGCCCGCCGTCGCCGAGGACGTCGACGGCACGGTCGGCCCCGCGGACCTGCCGTCGGTGACGGGCGGCATCCCCGTCGTCCTGCCGCCGGGCGACGCGGACGAACCCACCCTCGACGCACGGGAGGCCCGATGACGACGACATCCTCGCGGCGCGCGGGCCTCGTCCTGCGCCGGGCGCGCGCGGCGCTCGCGGCCGTCGCGACGCTCGCGCTCGTCGGCACCGTGTCGGCGTGCACGTCGATCCCGACCCAGGGGCCGGTGATGGACGGCGAGGCGGTCGTGTCCCAGCCCGGGCCCGCGTTCGTGCGCGCCGACGCGCCGCGCGAGGACGCGTCGCCCGAGCAGATCGTGCGCGGCTTCCTCGCCGCGCAGGCGCAGGGCGGCTCGGGCTCGTTCGACGTCGCCACGCAGTTCCTCACCCCGGAGACGGCCTCGACGTGGTCGCCCCTCGCCCAGGTCGCCGTGCTTGAGACGGAGCCCGAGCTCCAGGTCGACGAGTCGACCGTCGACGACGGCGCCGTCACCGTCCGCGCGACCGCCGACGTCGCCGGGGTCGTCGACGAGCACGGCGTCTACACGGAACAGCTCCCCGGCGCCACGACGGAGCTCGTCTACGGCCTCGTCCTCGACGAGGACGGGCAGTGGCGCGTCGAGACGACGGACGACGGCGTCGCGATCTCCGTGACGAACTTCGACACGACGTACCGCGAGACCAACCTCTACTTCCCGACCGTCGACCGGCGCTACCTCGTGCCCGACGAGCGGTGGTTCCCGCAGCGCACCTGGCAGACCTTCGCGGTCCGGGAGATGCTCGCCGGGCCCGTCCCGTGGCTCGCCGGCGCGGTGACGACGGTCGCGCCCGAGGGCACCGCGCTGAGCATCGACTCGGTCGTGCCCGACGGCACCGGGCCGATCCAGGTGTCCCTGACCGGCCCCGCCGCGGAGGCAGGACCGGAGGACCGCGGCCTGCTCGTCGCCCAGCTCGAGGCGTCGCTCGGCGACCCCTCACCTCGCGAGGTGCAGATCGTCGTCGACGGCGCGCCCCTCGTCGCGGAGGACTCGACCGCGCGCGCGGCCGTCACGCCCAACGACGCTGTCGTGCTCGCCGAGGGCCAGGTCATGAGCCTCGTCGGCCGGACCACCGAGCCCCTGGAGTCCGTCGCCCCGCTGACCGGGCTGCAGCCGACCGCCCTCGCCTTCACCGGGGCGTCGTCGGACGCGACCCTCGTCGTGCGTGACGCGTCGGACCGCATCGTCACCGCCCCCACCGAGGACGCCCCCTCCGCGACGCTGCTCGCCGGCGAGGACCTCCTCGCGCCGAGCGTCGACCGGTTCGGCCTCGTGTGGAGCGGCCCCCAGGTCCAGGCGGGCTCCGTCCAGGTGGTCGACCTCGAGGCCCGCGTCCGGGAGGTCGCCGCGCCCTGGCTCGAGGGCCGCACCGTCATGTCGCTGCGGGTCGCGCCCGACGGCGCGCGCGTCGCCGTCGTGAGCGCCACCGCGTCCGGGGTGCAGGTGCACGTCGCCGGGGTGGTGCGCGACGAGGACGGCTGGCCCGTCGAGCTCACCGAGCCCGTGCGCGTCGGTCAGCCGCTCGTCGCGGCGACGCAGGTCGTGTGGGTCGACCGGACGCTCCTCGGCGTCCTCGGCCGGTCCGACGGCGACAGCGCGCCCGTCGTGCACCTCGTCCCCGTCGGCGGGCACACGAGCAAGACGTCGCCCCTGGAGGACGCGGTCTCCCTCGCCGCCGCCAGCGGGGTGGGCTCCATGCTGCTCGGCACGAGCGACGGCAGCCTCTTCGCGGCGAGCTCGTCGTCGCTGTGGACCCGTGTCGCCACCGAGGTGCGGCTGCCCACCTATCCCGGGTGACCGTCCGGGGTGACCGTCCCGGGTGATCGCGCCGGGTGGTCGCCCCAGGTGCCCGACGGCGCCCGTCGTCGAGCACCCGGCCCCGTGCGGCCCTGGCCGTGCACAGTCCAGCCGACGGGCGCGTCGTCCACAGCCCCGGCGTCGTCGGGCCGGCACGCGGTCACGACGGGGCGAGGATGCGGCCGTGCACGACCCCGACCGCACCGTCCGTCACGTCCTCGCGCGCGCCGTGCTCGACGTCGCGCGGCTCGTCGTCCCCGTCGCGTGCGCCGGCTGCGGGGCACCGGACGTGCCCTGGTGCGACCCCTGCCTCGAGCCCGTCCGCGGTCCGGCGCGCCGCCGCGAGGACGGGGCGCCCCGGCTCGACCGGCTCGACGGCGTCGCCCCGCTGCCGGTCTGGGCGCCCGCCGACTACGCGGGCCCGCTGCGCGACGTCGTCGTCGCGTGGAAGGACCGCGGGCGGGCCGACCTCGACGCCCCGCTGCGACGCGCGGCGCGCCACGCCGGTGCCGCGCTGCGCGCCGCCGGGCTCGGCGGCCCCGGCACGCTCGTCGTCCCCGCCCCGACGACCGGCGCCGCGCGTCGCGCCCGCGGACGCGACCCCGTCGCCGGGCTCGCCCGCGCCTTCGCCACCGGGCTCGCAGCCGCGCACGCCGCCCCCCTCGCGCAACGCCGCGCCGCCCGCGACCAGGTCGGCCTCGGCTCGCGCGCCCGCGGCGCACGGCTCGGCACCGTCGTCGTCCGCCGACGCGCCGCGGCCGCGCTCGCACGGGACCGGCCGGCCGTCGTGCTCGTCGACGACGTGCTCACCACCGGGGCGACGCTCGCCGCCTGCGAGACCGCGCTCGCGTCGCTCGGCGTCCCCGTGCTCGGGGCGTTCGTGCTCGCCGCGACCCCCGCGCCCGACGCCGCGACCACCCTCGGGCGGGCCGCTCCGGCGCCCCGCGACCGAGCCCCCGCCAGCCCGACGCCGCACGACCGACGAAGGTCCCGAGGTTCACCGTCCGTTGAGCCTGCCTTCACCTCCCGGACGGGGTTACGCTGAGGTCCAGTCGCCGCGGACGGTCGGTCCCGCAGCCCGTGGACGGGCCGCCGCGCGAGCGGACGAGCGCACGGCCCCCGAGGCCGCGAGGAGGTGGTAGCCACTCGGCACCCCGGGCGGGTGCCCCACCAGACCCGCACAGGCGCTCGGGAGCCCGGGCGTCTTCGAGACCCTCGTGGAGGCTCACATGGAGATCGTCGTCGTCGGCAGGCACACCGAGGTGGCCGACCGGTTCCGCCAGCACGCGGAGGACAAGCTCGCCAAGGTCCAGCAGCTCTCGCCCACGGCCCAGCGCGTGGACGTCGAGGTCACCCACGAGAACAACCCCCGGCTGTCCGGGGTCCGGGAACGCGTCGAGCTCACGGTCCGCGCCAAGGGCCCCGTGGTCCGGGCCGAGGCCGCCGCCGACGACAGGTTCGGCGCCCTCGACCTCGCCATGGACAAGCTCTCCGAGCGGCTGCGCCGCGCACGCGACCGCCGCAAGGACCACCGGAACCACTCCGTCGTGCCGCCCGTCGACGTCCGTCCCTTCGACCCCGAGACGCACGGCACGCCCCCGCCGCCCGCGCCCACCACGCCCACCGCGCCCGGCGAGGCCGTGGAGACGACGCTCGGGGACGGGGACTCGCCGGTCGTCATCCGGCAGAAGCTCCACACGGCCGAGCCCATGACCGTCGACGACGCCCTGTACGAGATGGAGATGGTCGGGCACGACTTCTTCCTCTTCGTCGACGTCGAGACGTCGAGGCCGTCCGTCGCGTACCGCCGCCGCGGCTGGTCGTACGGCGTCGTCGCGCTCGACACGTCCTGCGACTGCACCGAGGCGGCCGTCGAGAAGACCGCCTGAAACCTCGCCGCGGGCCGGGGCGACCCTCTGGTCGTCCCGGCCTACCATCCGCCCGCTCGTCCCTCGCGGGCTCCCGCCAGACCCGCCACGGTCGCGCGCGCCCGCCCCCACCCCGTCCTGCGGTGCCGTCCGGCCGAGGTAGGGCCCTGGTTCGCCGAGGTAGAACTCTGGTCGGTCGAGGGAGAACTCAGGTTCGCTGAAGTAGAGCCCTGGTGCGCCGGAAGCGGGTCGGGTGACCGGGCGGCGTCGGGCATCCGGGCCGTGTGGGTGGTGCGGGGCAGGATCGTCGGGTGGTCACCATCCCCGCGGGCGCCGAGTCGATGTCCCTCGCGCAGGCGCGCCGCGTCGCGCTCGCCGCCCAGGGCCTGCACCGGCCGCGGCCGTTCGGGGGTGCCGGGGGAGAGGGTCGGGCCGGGGCGCCGACGATGCGCCACGTGCAGGGTGTGATCGACCGCCTGGGTCTCCTGCAGATCGACTCGGTCAACGTGCTCGCCCGGGCGCACCTCATGCCGTTGTACGCGCGGATCGGCCCGTACGACACGGGCCTGCTCGACCGTGCGGCGGGTCGTGCCCCGCGGCGGCTCGTGGAGGCGTGGGCGCACGTCGCGTCGTACGTGCCGCCCGGGACGTGGCCGCTGCTGGAGTGGCGCCGCCGGAGGTACCGGACGGAGGCGTGGGGCACGATCAGCGCCGTCGAGATGACGCACTCGGACGCCGTCGAGGACGTGCGGCGGGTGGTGACGGAGCGGGGGCCCGTCACCGCGAGCGAGGTGCACGACGTCCTGGAGGGCGAGGGGCGGGCGCACCCGCGGGACGAACGTGTCGAGTGGGGCTGGAACTGGTCGGTGGCGAAGCGCGCGCTCGAGTTCCTCTTCTTCACGGGCGAGGTCACGTCGGCCCGTCGCAACGGCGCGTTCGAGCGGTGCTACGACCTCACCGAGCGCGTGCTGCCGCCCGCGGTGCTCGCCGTGCCGCCCGTCTCGGACGCGGACGCCGTGCGGGCGCTGCTCGAGATCGGGGCCCGCGCGCACGGGGTGGGGACGCTGCGGTGCTTCAAGGACTACTTCCGCCTCGCCGGCCCGGCGGTCCGCACGGCCCTCGGGGAGCTCGTCGAGGCGGGGACGTTGCGACCGGTCGTCGTGCGCGGGTGGGACGAGCCGACCTACCTGCACGCCGACGCGTCGCTGCCGCGGCGGGCCACCGCCTGCACGCTGCTCAACCCGTTCGACCCCCTCGTGTTCGAGCGCACGCGCCTCGAACGGCTCTTCGACGTCCGGTACCGCATCGAGATCTACGTCCCCGCGGCGAAGCGCGTGCACGGCTACTACGTGCTGCCGTTCCTCGAGGGGGAGGACCTCACGGCGCGGGTCGACCTCAAGGCGGACCGACGCGCGGGTGTGCTGCGGGTGCTCTCGGCGCACCGGGAGCGGACGGCGGGGCCGGCCACCGCAGGTCGGCTCGCCGCGGAGCTGCGGGTGCTGGGGGAGTGGCTCGGGGCCCCCACGATCGACGTCGCACCGGTGGGCGACCTCGCCCCGGCCCTCGCGGCGGAGGTCGCAGCCCTGGGCTGACACGTGGGGCACGGGGCCGACGCCGCGGACGGGCGACCGGGGTCGTGGCACCCCAGGCCGGTTCGTCGTGGGCGAAACCCGGGCGGGACCGGGGCGCCCCGGACTCCCCTACGATGTTGTGTGACGTTGCCGACGCCCGACCCGCGCGCCCGTGCGGTGAGGAGCGGCGGCCTTCCCGTGCCGCCCGGCACGGGACGCGATCGACTCGGGAGTCCTGCGTGCCTTCGATCCTCGACAAGGTTCTTCGCATCGGCGAGGGACGGATCCTCAAGAAGCTGTCCGGCCTGGCGGACCAGATCAACAAGCTGGAGCCCAGCTTCGAGGATCTCACCGACGAGGAGCTGCGCGAGGAGACGGACCGGTTCCGGTCCCGGCTCGCCGACGGCGCCACGCTCGACGAGATCCTGCCGGAGGCGTTCGCGACGGTCCGCGAGGCGGCGCGCCGCACGCTCGGGCAGCGGCACTTCGACGTGCAGCTCATGGGTGGTGCGGCCCTGCACCTGGGCAACATCGCCGAGATGAAGACCGGTGAGGGCAAGACGCTCGTCGCGACGACGGCGGCGTACCTCAACGCGCTCGAGGGCAAGGGCGTGCACGTCGTCACGGTCAACGACTACCTGGCGAAGTACCAGAGCGAGCTCATGGGCCGTGTCTACCGCTTCCTCGGCCTGACGACCGGCGTGATCCTCTCCGGCCAGACGCCCGCGCAGCGCCGCGAGGAGTACGCCGCGGACATCACCTACGGCACGAACAACGAGTTCGGCTTCGACTACCTGCGCGACAACATGGCGTGGTCCACCGACGACCTCGTCCAGCGCGGCCACAACTTCGCCATCGTCGACGAGGTCGACTCGATCCTCATCGACGAGGCGCGCACGCCGCTCATCATCTCGGGCCCGGCGTCCGGCGACGCGAACCGCTGGTACGGCGAGTTCGCGAAGGTGGTCCGCCGCCTCAACGCGGGCGACGACTACGAGGTCGACGAGAAGAAGCGCACCGTGGGCGTCCTGGAGCCGGGGATCGCGAAGATCGAGGACTACCTCGGCATCGACAACCTCTACGAGTCGCTGAACACGCCGCTCATCGGGTTCCTCAACAACGCCATCAAGGCGAAGGAGCTCTTCAAGCGCGACAAGGACTACGTCGTGCTCAACGGCGAGGTCATGATCGTCGACGAGCACACGGGCCGCATCCTGCCCGGCCGCCGGTACAACGAGGGCATGCACCAGGCCATCGAGGCCAAGGAGGGCGTGCAGATCAAGGCGGAGAACCAGACGCTCGCCACGATCACGCTCCAGAACTACTTCCGCCTCTACTCCAAGCTCGGCGGCATGACGGGTACGGCCGACACGGAGGCCGCGGAGTTCCAGGGCACGTACAAGCTCGGCGTCGTCCCGATCCCGACGAACCGCCCGATGCAGCGCCTCGACCAGCCCGACCTCGTCTACAAGAACGAGGACGGGAAGTTCGACGCCGTCGTGGCGGACATCGTGGAGCGGCACGCGAAGGGCCAGCCGGTGCTCGTGGGCACGACGAGCGTCGAGAAGTCCGAGCTGCTGTCCGCGAAGCTGAAGAAGCAGGGGGTCCCGCACGAGGTCCTCAACGCGAAGCAGCACGAGCGCGAGGCCGCGATCGTCGCGCAGGCGGGCCGCAAGGGCGCCGTGACGGTCGCGACGAACATGGCCGGCCGCGGGACGGACATCATGCTGGGCGGCAACGCCGAGTTCATGGCCGTCGCGGACCTCGCCGCGCGCGGCCTGGACGCCGCGGAGAACGCGGAGGAGTACGAGGCCGCGTGGCCCGACGCGCTGGAGAAGGCGAAGTCGGCGGTCGCCGCCGAGCACGACGAGGTCTCCGAGCTCGGGGGCCTGTACGTCCTCGGCACGGAGCGGCACGAGTCGCGCCGCATCGACAACCAGCTGCGCGGTCGTTCCGGCCGTCAGGGCGACCCGGGCGAGTCGCGGTTCTACCTGTCGATGCAGGACGACCTCATGCGCCTGTTCAACTCCGGTCTGGCCGAGTCGATGATGAACCGTGCCGGGTTCCCCGACGACGTCCCGCTCGAGTCGAAGATGGTGACGCGCGGCATCGCGAGCGCGCAGGGCCAGGTCGAGTCCCGCAACTTCGAGATCCGCAAGAACGTCCTCAAGTACGACGACGTCCTCTCGCGCCAGCGCACCGTCATCTACGACGAGCGTCGCCGCGTCCTGGAGGGCGAGGACCTGCACGAGCAGGTGCAGCACTTCCTCACGGACGTGGTCACGGCCTACGTCGAGGGTGCGACGGCGGAGGGCAACCCGGAGCAGTGGGACCTCGACGCGCTGTGGACGGCGATCAAGGCCGTCTACCCGATCTCGATCGAGATCGACGAGGTCGTGGACCAGGCCGGCGGGGTGACGCGCCTGTCGCAGGAGCTCCTGCTGGAGGAGATCCTGTCCGACGCGCGCATCGCGTACGAGAACCGTGAGGAGCAGCTCGGCTCGGCGAACATGCGCCAGCTCGAGCGCCGCGTGACGCTGTCCGTCCTGGACCGCAAGTGGCGCGAGCACCTGTACGAGATGGACTACCTCAAGGAGGGCATCGGCCTGCGCGCCATGGCGCAGCGCGACCCGCTCGTGGAGTACCAGCGCGAGGGGTACCAGCTCTTCCAGGCGATGACGGAGGCCATCAAGGAGGAGACCGTCGGCTTCCTCTTCAACCTCGAGGTGAAGGTCGCCGAGCCGGGCGACGCGGGCCAGCCCGCCGTGATCGACGCCGCGCAGGCCGCCCAGGTGGCGCAGTCGGCCGCGGGTCAGGCGCTCGGCGGTGCGGCCGGTGCGGCGTCCGCCGGTGCCGCGGCCGGTCTGGCTGCCGCGGCGGCCCGGTCGGCGCAGGCCGCGCCGTCCGGGAGCGCGACGGGCACGTCCGACGCGGACGTCGAGGACGAGCCCGTGGTGGGCGAGACCGTCGAGAAGTCCTCGGTCGCCGAGCCGCCGGTCCAGGCCGCTGCCGCGGAGTCGGCCCCGGTCGCGGCCCCCGCGCCGGACCGTGCGGGCACGCTCATCGCCAAGGGGCTGGACGGTCCCGACCGCCAGGTGCCGCTGTCGTACAGCGCGCCGAGCGAGGACGGCACCGGTGCGACGGTCGTGAGCGGCGAGGGCAGCCGTCGGGCCCGCCGCGCGCTGCACGGCGAGGCGTCGGCCGTCGAGAGCGACGGCCGGACCTTCCCCGGTACGCCGCGCAACGCCCAGTGCCCCTGCGGTTCCGGCAAGAAGTACAAGGTGTGCCACGGCCAGAACGAGGAGTGAGTCGGGCGTGAGCGGTACCCGCGAGCGAGGTCACCCGATCTCGAGCGCGACGACCCGCCACGTCCCACGCCGTTCCTCGACACGGGCGGCGGCGGCGCGCACCCGGCCGCTGCCGTCGTCGACGACCACCGTCGCCTCCGCCGCGCCCGCCCCGATCCGCATCACGCGGGCGCGGCGGACGGTGACGGGGCGGATCGCGGTCGGGGTACCGCCCGGGGTGTCGAGCTCGAGGCGGGCGCGGCGCGCGATCGCGTCGTAGATCTCGGGGGTCACCCACCGGGCCAGCTGCTGGACGGTGCGCTCCCCGCGGGTCACCTCGATGGCGGCGCGCACCACCGCGCAGCACAGGGCCGTCGGGTCGGACAGCGGGAGGGGCGCCGTCGGGACGACGGGGCGGCCCTGCGCGACGTGCCGGGGGACGCTCGCTCGCCCGTCCCGCACGTCGACGACCGGCGGGGTCGGCTCGCCGACGCACCGCAGGAGGCGTGCCGGCGCAGCGGCCGGGACCGTCGTCGACCGTGGTTCCGGTCGCGGCGTGGCCCGCGGGGCCGACCGAGGCGTGGCGGGCGACGTCCTCGACGCGGGCGCGGACGGTGGGGACGCGGCGGGTGCGGACGTGGACGGTGCGGTGCTGGTGGTGAGGGAAGACATCTGCGGCTCCTTCGCGCGTGCTCGGTCGGTCACGCGGTCGGCGGGACGAGGACCTGGCCTGGCCGGATGAGGTCCGGGTCGTCGCCGACGACGTCCTGGTTCGCGGCGTGCCACCGGGAGACCTCCGCCGCGACGTCGCCGACGGTGGCCCCCGGGCCGAGCTCGCGCTCGGCGATGGACCACAGCGTGTCCCCGCGGACCACGACCACCTCGCGAGTCGTGGTGCCGAGGTCGCGCGTGACGACGAGCGCGGCGTCGCGCTCGGCGGCTCCGAGGGCGTCGGCGGGTGGGAGAGCGGTCGTGCCGGTACGGGCCCCGGGGGTCGGCTCGTGCGCCGTCGTGCCCGTGGTCGAGGACGTCGCGTCCGCAGGCTCGGTGCCGTCCGCAGGTGCGGTGTCGGCCGCGGGGCCCGTGTCGGCTACGGGCCCCGTGTCGGCCGTGGGAGCGGACGGCGTGGTGCGCCATCCGAGGTCGACCGGCGCGGTCTCGTCGCCGGCCCCGTCCCCGGTCGCCGCGGAGTCGGTGGTGCGCCAGCCGAGGTCGACGACGGCGGGCCGGTCCGTGGCGGTGTCTGCGGCGTGCGCGGCGGTGCCGCCGAGCACGAGCCCGGCGCCGACGGTCATGCTCACCCCGACGCGGGCGGCGCGACGGACGACGGCGGGGGCGTGTCGTGCGACGAACCGCTCCCCGGCAGCCCAGCTCCGTCCTGCCGCACGCAGGCCGAGGCACCCGAGCGCGAGCGCGGCGCTCGCGGCGACCCAGGCGGCGGCGAGGGCACCCGCCGCGACGACGAGCAGCTCCACGGCGGTCTCGAACCGCGCACCCGACATGTGGGCGAGGAGGTGGACCGCACGCGCCCCGAGTGCCGAGGCTCCGGCCCCGAGGCCCAGGAGCAGGAGCAGCAGCGTTGCCCCCTGCCGTCGCATCGCGGGTCGCGCGGCTGTCCGCCGCCCCGTCGCGTCGTCGTGTCCTGCCACGTGTCCCCCTGTGCGGTCCGGCCTCTGCACGTATCGGTGTCTAGATCGTGTTTGATGGCGTTTGATGTCGCTAGAGCAATCTAAGCCAGACTTGGGGCGCCTTGTCCACAGCGCTCTCGCGATGTGGACGGCGCCACGAACACCGGGTGCCGCTCCCGCTACGGTGTGCGCGTGCGATGGGACGCGCTGTTCGAGGACCTCGCGGCGCAGCTCGTCGCCGCCGAGCGGGCCGAGCACGCCGACGCCGTCGCCGACCTGACCCGGGCCGAGCAGGCGACGACCACCCTCGTCGAGCGGTTTCGCGGCACGGCGACGACCGTCACGGTCGAGCTGCACGACGGCACCCGTGTCCACGGCTCGCCGCGCGACGCGGCCCGCGACTGGCTGCTCCTGGAGGACGGGCACCGGCAGCACCTCGTACCCACGACCGCCGTCGCGGCGGTCGCCGGCCTGGGGAGGTTCGCCCACCCCGCGCCGTCGGCGACCACCGGGCGTCTCGGGCTGGGACACGTGCTCCGCGGACTGATGCGGGACCGGCGACCGGTGCAGGTGCGCACGTCCACCGGGGCGTACTCCGGCTGGGTGGGCCGGGTCGGCAAGGACCACGTCGACCTGGAGGTCAGTCCCGGCGCCGTGCACGGCGCGCGGACCGTCCCCCACGCCGCACTGCTCTGCGTGAGCGACACCGGGACGGGCGCGATCGTCCGGTGACCGCAGGGCAGGGGGAGCAGGGGGAGGGTGGCCGCGGCGTGCCCGCAGGTCTGCGCGGGCGACGAGAGTCAGACCTCGAGCTCGCCCGCCTCGATGCGCTGACGCGTCTGCGCGTACAGGCGCTGGATGTACGCCTCCAGCTCGCTCGCCTCGACCCGCCACTGCCCCCGGCCGCCCACCTGGATCGCGGGGAGGTCACCCGAGCGGACGAGCGCGTACGCCTGGGCGGCGGAGATGTTGAGCTCCTCCGTGACGTCGGCGAGGGTGAGGAAGCGCTGAGCCATGCCGTCAGTGTGGCACGCCGCCCGCCCGTGCCTCCCCTTGTCCACAGCCCCTCCCGCGAGCGCGCCGACGCCGCGATCATGGTGGCCGAGGCATCCCGCCCGCGGCCCACGCACCCACCCGTCCCTCATGGAGGACCTCGATGACGACCACCACCGAACGACCCGCGGGCACGCACGCCCCCGTCGCGTCGCCCGCCGCCGCGCGGCTGCGGCGACCCACGTGGCGCGACCCCCGTCTCCTCGTCGGGGTGGTGCTCGTCGCGGCGTCGGTCGCCCTGGGGTCCTGGGCCGTGAGCAGCGCCCAGGCGGGGGAGGAGGTGTACGTCGCGTCCGGAGTCCTCACCGCGGGGGACACCCTGGACGCGGACGACCTGCAGGTGACCGAGGTGCGCCTCGGCGCCGGGTCCGCGGCGTACCTGCGGGTCGTGGACGGGCTGCCCGACGAGGCCGTCGTGCTGCGGACCGTGCAGCCCGGCGAGCTCGTCCCGACCGGAGCGCTCGGCACGGCCGACGACCTGGACGTGCGCGCCGTCGCCGTCCCGGTCACCGCGGGGCTCTCCGACCTGATCACGGCGGGTGCCGTCGTCGACCTGTGGCACGTCCCGCCCGCGGACCGCGAGGCGACCGAGGACCCTGCGGACGACGGAGGTGCGCCGCGCCCCCTCGTCGAGGGCGTCACCGTCGCCCAGCTCGGCGAGGAGTCCGGCACCTTCGTGACCGGCGGGCCCGTCACGGTCCACGTGCTCGTCGCGACGGACGACCTGCCCGCGGTCCTGGCGGCCGCCGGGGGCGAGGGGACCATCGCCGTCGTGCCCGTGGGCGGTGCCCGATGACCGGGGCGCTCGCGGTGGCGACGGTCCTGTGCGCCGTCCGGGGGGCGCGGGAGGTCGACGTGGTGACCCTGCTCGACGCCCCGGGGCTGCAGGTGACCCGCCGCTGCGCCGACGTGGTCGAGCTGCGGGCGGCCGCGGCGGCGGGTGCCGGGCGGGTCGTCGTCCTCTCGGCCGACCTCCCGGCGCTCGACCGCGAGACCGTCGCGGAGCTGCGCGGGCATGGGCTCGGCGTCGTGGCGCTCGCGGCACCGGGCACGTGGGAGGAGGAGCGGGTCCGCGCGCTCGGGGTGCAGATCGTCGTCGACCTCGCCGGCCCGCCCGGGGACCTGTGCGACGCGGTGCGCGTCGCCGCGTCCGGCGTGGAGCCGGGTGGTGGGGCGCCGTCCCCGGCGGCACCGGCCCGCGGTCCGGCCGGGACGGAGCCGGGACGACGGCGGACGGGGCGGCTGGTCGCGGTGTGGGGCCCGACCGGGGCACCCGGACGGACGACGCTCGCCGTCAACCTCGCCGCGGAGCTCGCCGGCCCGGCCGTGCCCGCGCGACGGGCACGGCGGGGCGCACGCGACCGTCGGGCGCTGGAGGTCGCCGTGCCCGCCACGGCCCCGACGGGCCCGCAGGCGGACGTGCTCCTCGTCGACGCGGACACCTACGGCGGCGCGGTCGCGCAGCACCTGGGGCTCCTCGACGAGTCGCCCGGCATCGCCGCCGCGGCGCGCAGCGCGTCCCAGGGCGCCCTGGACGCCGACGGGCTCGTCGCCCTCGCACCCACGGTCGTCCCCCGGCTCCAGGTCCTCACCGGGCTGACCCGCGCGGCGCGGTGGCCGGAGGTCGCCGGGGCGAGCCTCGACGCGGTGTGGGAGGTGGCCCGGACGGTCGCGGACTGGACGGTCGTCGACTGCGGGTTCGGCATCGAGCGCGACGAGCTGCTCTCCTACGACACCCGAGCCCCGCAGCGCAACGACGCCACCCTGTCGGCGCTCGCGGCCGCGGACGCGGTGGTCGTCGTGGGCGGTGCGGACCCGGTGTCGCTCCAGCGGCTGGTCCGTGCCCTCGACGCGCTGACGGAGTCGGGCCTCACGACAGGTGCCGTGCGGACCGTCGTCGTCAACCGGGTCCGGTCCGCCGTCGTCGGGCCGCGCCCGGAGCGCGCGGTGCGGGACGCGCTCGCCCGCTACGCGGGGGTGGAGGACCTGTGCGCGGTGCCGGAGGACCGCGCGGCGGACGTCGCGCTGCGCGAGGGGCGCACCCTGGTCGAGGTGGCACCGGCGGGTGCGGCGCGGCGGGCGGTCGCCGCGCTGGCCGCCCGCGTGCGCGACACCACCCCGGTGCCCGTGGGAGGTGGCGGCGCGAACCTCGTGCAGGCGGCACACTGAGGCCATGCGCATCTACCTGCCCGCCACCGTCGACGAGCTCGACGCCGCCACCCTCACCGCCGACGCGGCCCGCCTCTCGGTGGCGCCGCGCGGCGCGCACGCGGTCACCGCGGCGCTGGTCCGGTCGCTGCCCGACGAGGACCAGGAGGGCCTGGAGTACGCGGCCGCGCTGGAGGCCGCGGACGACTCCCTCGCCCTCGTGGCCTCCCGCCCGGACGCCCCGCGCCAGCGCCTCGTGATCACGCTCGAGGTGCCCGACGCCGCGGTGCAGGTCGTGGAGGTCGGGCCCGGCGGCGAGGACGACGACGCGCCCGCGGCCAGCGCCGTCGAGGTGATCCGGACCGTGCCCGACGTCGCGGTGGTCTGCGTGCACGTCGACGAGCCCGAGGCCGCGGCCGACGTCGAGGCGGTGCTCACGGCGGCCGACGGTGACGGCCCGGAGGCGGACGCCGCGCTCGACGCGGCGCTCGAGCGCGTCACGGAGCGCGACCTGCTCTGGTACGACTGGTCGGAGCTGGCGGACCTGCCCCGCGCCTGACCGGGGCGGGCGCCGGCCCGCTCGTCAGCCCAGGTGCTTCAGCACGTGCTCGTGCAGGTGCCCGTTCGTCGCGACGGCGTTGCCGCCCCAGGGGCCGTCGGCGCCGTCGAGCGACGTGAAGCGTCCGCCCGCCTCGGTGACGATGGGGACGAGCGCGGCCATGTCGTAGAGCTCGAGCTCGGGCTCGGCGGCGGCGTCCACGGCACCCTCGGCGACGAGCATGTACGACCAGAAGTCGCCGTACCCGCGCGTGCGCCACGCACCGCGCATCAGGTCGAGGAACGGGTCGAGCCGGCCGCGCTCCTCCCAGCCGTCGAGCGACGCGTACGACAACGAGGCGTCCTGCCACTGCGTGACCGCCGAGACCTGCAGCCGTGACGCCGCGGCGAGCGACTTGCCCGTCCAGGCCCCGGTGCCCTTCGCCGCCCACCAGCGGCGGCCGAGCGCCGGGGCGGACACGAGCCCGACGACGACCTCGTCGCCGTCGGCGAGCGCGATGAGCGTCGCCCACACCGGGACGCCGCGGACGAAGTTCTTCGTCCCGTCGATCGGGTCGACGATCCACCGCCGCGCGCCGTGCCCCGACTCGCCGTACTCCTCGCCGACGATCGCGTCGCGACCCCGGGCACGCCCGAGCTGGCCGCGGATGATCTCCTCCGCCGTGCGGTCGGCGTCGCTCACCGGCGTCGAGTCCGGCTTGGACTCCACGTGCAGGTCGAGCGCCTTGAAGCGTGCCATCGTGTGCGCGTCGACCTGGTCGGCGATCACGTGGGCGAGGCGCAGGTCGTCGTCGTAGGTCCGCGTCATGGGTGACACCGTAGCGGTGCCGTCGCCGTCGCCGGTCAGGCCGCGCCGGTACGGGACGCGAGCACGCGGCGGAACGACTCGACCCGTGCCGCACGCGCGGCGCGGGTGTCGTCGTCGGGTGCGGCGGCGACCCAGTCGTCGAGCGCGCAGTCGGGGGCGTCGTCGAGGTGGGTGCACCCGCGGGGGCAGTCCGTGGCGACGGCGTCGAGGTCCTCGAAGGCGTGCAGCAGGTGGTCCACCTCCACGTGCGCCAGGCCGAACGACCGCACGCCCGGGGTGTCGATGACCCACCCTCCGCCGGGCAGCCGCAGCGCGACCGCGGACGTCGACGTGTGCCTCCCGCGCCCGGTCACGTCGTTGACCACGCCCGTCGCGCGGCCGGCGTCCGGCACGAGCGCGTTGACGAGCGTCGACTTGCCCACCCCGGAGTGGCCGACGAACACCGACTCGCGCCCCGCGAGCGCGTCGCGCACCGCGTCGAGCGGCTCGATGGCCCACCCGCTCGCCGTGGACGGGTCCGCCACACGGTGCGTGACGACGACGGACACCCCGAGCGGCTCGTAGAGCGCACGCAGCGCGGCCGGGTCGGCGAGGTCCGCCTTGGTGAGGCACAGGAGCACGTCCATGCCGGCGTCGTACGCGGCGACCACGCACCGGTCGATCATGCGGGTGCGCGGCTCCGGCTCGGCCAGCGCCGTGACGACGACGAGCTGGTCGGCGTTGGCGACGATCACGCGCTCGTACGGGTCGGTGTCGTCGGCGGTCCGGCGCAGCACCGAGGAGCGTTCCTGGATGCGCACGATGCGCGCGAGGCTGCCGTCGTCACCGCTCACGTCGCCCACGAGGTCCACCCGGTCGCCGCAGACGACGCGGGTGCGGCCCAGCTCGCGGGCCTTCATCGCGACGACGCTCCGCTCGGCGTCGCCGTCCGCCTCGACGAGGAGCGTGTACCGACCGCGGTCCACACCCGTCACGAAGCCGGTCACGGCGTCCGCGTGCTCCGGCCGCTGCTTGGTGCGCGGGCGGCTGCCCCGCTTGGTGGGACGGGACCGGAAGTCGGACTCGTCCGGGACGCGGCGCGCCATCAGGGGGCCGCCGCCCCCGGGACCGCGCCCACCGGGCCCGCCGGACCGGTGCCGTCGCCGAGCATGCGCGCCCACATCCGGTCGAAGCCGGGCAGGGTCTTCGCGGTCGTGCCGACGTTCTCCACGACGACGCCGGGCACGCGCAGGCCGATCAGCGCCGCCGACGTGGCCATGCGGTGGTCGTGGTAGGTGCGGAACGTCGCCCCGTGCAGCGGGCGCGGGGTGATGACGAGGCCGTCGCGCGTCTCCTCGGCCTGCCCGCCGAGTCGCGTGATCTCCGTCGCGAGCGCCGCGAGGCGGTCGGTCTCGTGACCCCGCAGGTGCGCGATGCCGCGCAGCCGGCTGGGGGAGTCGGCCAGCGCCGCGAGCGCCGCGATCGTCGGCGCGAGCTCGCCCGCGGCGTGCAGGTCGACGTCGACCCCGCGGACCTCGCCCGTCCCCGACACGCTCATCACGCCGTCCTCGAGCGTCGCGCTCCCACCCATCGCCGTGAGGAGGTCGCCGAGCATCGCCCCCGGCTGGGTGGTCGACGCCGGCCAGCCCGGCACCCGCACCGTGCCGCCGGCGACGAGCGCGGCGGCGAGGAACGGCCCGGCGTTCGACAGGTCCGGCTCGACCTGGACGTCGCGCGCCGCGATCGGGCCCGGCTCCACACGCCAGATCGCCGGACGCGAGTCGTCGACACGGACCCCGACCTCACGCAGCACCTCCACCGTCATGTCGATGTGGGGCATGCTCGGCAGCGTCGTGCCGACGTGGCGCAGCGTGAGGCCCTGGTCGAACCGCGCCGCGGCGAGCAGGAGCCCCGACACGAACTGGCTGGACGCAGACGCGTCGACATCGACGGAGCCGCCCCGCACACCGCCCCGACCGCCGATCGTGAACGGGAGGGTCGTGGGCGCACTCGCGCCGTCGCCCGACACGGGCACCCCCAGCGCGCGCAGCGCCGACAGGACCGGACCCATCGGGCGCACGCGCGCGCCCTCGTCGCCGTCGAACCGCACCGGGCCGTCGGCCAGCGCCGCGACCGGCGGCAGGAACCGCATCACGGTGCCCGCCAACCCGCAGTCGACCTCCGCCGGGCCGCGCAGCGCGCCCGGCACGACCCGCAGCTCGCTCGGCGACGCCCCCTCCGCCACGTCGACCCCCAGGGCGCGCAGCGCGCCCGCCATCAGGTCGGCGTCCCGGCTGCGCAGCGCCCCGCGCAGCACCCCCGGCCCGTCCGCGAGCGCCGCGAGGACCAGCAGCCGGTTCGTCAGCGACTTCGACCCCGGCACCTCCACCGTCGCGTCCAGCGGTCCGTCCACCGTGGGCGCCGACCACCCCTCCGCGTCGGCGGGGGCAGGGACGGTGAGGTGCGCGTCGGTCATAGCCACCAGGCTAGTGGAGCGGCCGTGCCCGACGGCGGTCGCACCCACCGCGTGGACGCCCGCCCGCCGTCCGGGCAGGGTCCCGTCAGGACACCGCCCCGCGGACCGCGGACCCCGCGTCGTGCACCGCGTCCGACGTGAGGCTCGCCGCGTGCTCCGCGGCCTCGCGCGCCGCCTTCGCCGCGCGGCGGGCCGCACGCCCCGCCTCCGCCGAGGCGTGCTTCGCCGAGCCGGTCAGGTCCTTCGCCGCGCCCTTCGCGCTCTCCACCACCGCGTCCTGCTTCGCCTGCCGCGCGACCGCGAGGTCGTGGCGCGCCTTCTCGAGCCGCCACTGCACACCCGGGCGGCCCTCGTAGTCCGCACCCGCGATGAGCGCGGCACCGATCGCCCCGATGTTCGCCACGAACCGGCGCGTGCGCTCCGAGCGCGACGCGTCGCCCGGCGTGAACGGCTGGTTGACGACCGCGAGCGGCACCGTGAGCGCCGCCAGCGTGAGCGCGGCGGTCCGCGGTGCCTTGCCCACCGCGAGGAACAGTCCCGCCACCGCCGTCGCCGCACCGTGCGCGCGCACCAGCGCCGTCACCTGCGCGTCGCTCAGCGGCGCCTCGACCCCGGCACCCCGCTCGACCAGCTCCACCCCGCTGCGCGCCGCACGGACGTGCTCGGCGGGCTTGAGCACGGTCTGGACCCCGTCGTAGACGAACCAGGAGGCCAGCATCGGCCTCGCGACATGACGCAGCAGCATCAGGACTCCTTCGTGTAGCGGTCTGTCCCAGCCTGCCGCGCCACGAGGTCGTGCGCCACCTGCGGTGCGGGTCTTTTGGGTGTTCGGGGTTGCGGGGAGGCCGGGGTGCGGGGGCAGCGCGCGACCTTCCATCCGCCCGCTCGTCCCTCGCGGGCTCCCGCCAGACCCACCACGGTCGCGCG
>NZ_JAJBZH010000005.1 GCF_020551945.1 Cellulosimicrobium marinum
GTTGGCGCCGGTGACGTAGGCCTGGTGGTGCTTGGAGTGGTGCAGCTCCATGATCCGCCCGGAGATGTGCGGCTCGAGCGCACCGTAGTCGTAGGACAGCTCGGGCAGCGTGTAGACAGGCATCCGGTTCGTACCTCCTGATCGGGCCGCACGCCGTGCTGTGCACGGAGCGGCAGGTGGTGCAGCAAGGGAAGGCGCGTCCGGGTCACGCTCGGGACCGGCGCACCCCTCGAACGACGATGACCCGCGACCTTCCCTCGGACGTCCGAGGAAGATGGTCGCGGGTCACCGTTCTACTGTGCAGGAACCTCAGGGTCGACGCTCGTCGACGCCACCCTCCGGCTCGGCGAGCTCCCGGCGGCCACCGGCGGCGCCGGTCCCCGCCTCGACGGCGGCGTGCGAGCCACCCTCGAGCGCGTCGTGCTCGCCGTGCGAGTGCGCGGCCGCCAGCTCGGCGGGCGTCACCGGCTCGACGCGGTCCTCGTAGAAGAACCGGGAGAGACGCTGCATGCGCTTGTCGCTCTTGTAACCCTTGCGGCGCACGCCTCGGGAGTCCGTCGCCGGCTCGATCTCCAGGGGAGCGTGGGCCGGGTAGTTGACCCGTAGCCAGCGCTCCTGCTCGTCGAGCGGGCGGTGCACCTCGATGTACTCGCCGTGGGCGAAGCGCACGATGCGTCCGGTCTCGTGCCCGTGCAGCACGAGCTCGCGGTCCTTGCGCTGCAGCCCGAGGCAGATCCGCTTGGTGATCCAGAACGCGAACCACGGTCCGAGGAAGAACAGGACGCGGAACACCCAGGTGATCGTGTTGATCGACATCGAGAAGTGCGTCGCGATGAGGTCGTTCGAGCCGGCGAGCGCCAGGATGATGAACGCCGTCAGGAACGCGACACCGAGACCGGTCCGGACCGGGACGTTGCGGGGGCGGTCGAGGACGTGGTGCTCGCGCTTGTCCTTCGTCACCGCGGCCTCGAGGAACGGGTAGACGAAGAGGAACGTGAACAGCAGGCCGGGGATCACCACGGCCGGGATGAGGACGTTCAGGGACAGCGTGTACCCGCCGATGACGAACTCGGTCTGTCCTGGCATGAGTCGTAGCGACCCTTCCAGGAACAGCATGTACCAGTCGGGTTGAGCTCCGGCGGAGACCGGTGACGGGTCGTACGGCCCGTAGTTCCACACGTTGTTGATCGCCATCGTGGCGCCCATGAGGGCGAGGATGCCGAAGACCACGAAGAAGAAGCCGCCGGCCTTGGCCACGTACACGGGGAACAGCGGGAACCCGACGACGTTCGTGTCCGTGCGGCCGCCACCCGGGTACTGCGTGTGCTTGTGCAGCACGACGAAGAACAGGTGGAGCGCGACGAGCGCGAGGATCAGGCCCGGGACGAGCAGGATGTGCACCGTGAACAGGCGCGGGATGATGTGCTCGCCCGGGAACTCGCCACCGAAGATGAAGTACGACAGGTACGACCCGATGAGCGGGATCGCCTTGACGACGCCGTCGGTGATGCGCAGGCCGTTGCCCGACAGGACGTCGTCGGGGAGCGAGTAGCCCGAGAAGCCGGCGGCGAGGCCCATGATCATGAGCAGCATGCCGACGAGCCAGTTGATCTCGCGGGGCTTGCGGAACGCGCCGGTGAAGAACACGCGCATCATGTGCGTGACGATCGCGGCCATGAAGACCAGCGCCGCCCAGTGGTGGATCTGCCGCATGAGCAGACCGCCGCGCACCTCGAAGGACATGTGCAGGGTCGACGCGAAGGCGTCGGACATGAGCACGCCGTCCATCGACGCGGGCTCGCCGTGGTACGTCACCAGGGACATGCTCGGCACGAAGAACATCGTGAGGAAGATGCCCGTGATGATGAGCACGACGAACGAGTAGAGCGCGATCTCGCCGAGCAGGAAGGACCAGTGGTCCGGGAAGACCTTGCGGGCGAACTCCTTGACCGCCGAGCCGATGCTCGTGCGCTGGTCGAGGTAGTCGGCCGCCTTGCCCGCGGGGGTGGTGGGCTTGCCGCTGCCCGCGCGGGACTGGGGTGCGGCGGTGCCGGTGCTGGTGGTCACTTGAGACGCTCCCAGAAGCTCGGGCCGACGGGCTCGTGGAAGTCGCTCTGCGCCACCAGGTAGCCCTCGTCGTCAACGGAGATCGGCAGCTGCGGCAGAGGCCGCTTCGCGGGCCCGAAGACCACCTTGCAGCTGTCGGCCACGTCGAACGTCGACTGGTGGCACGGGCACAGCAGGTGGTGGGTCTGCTGCTCGTACAGCGCCACGGGGCAGCCGACGTGCGTGCAGATCTTCGAGTAGGCGACGATGCCGTCGTAGGACCAGGTCTCACCCTCGGGCGACTGGTCGGACTTGAGGTCGCGCGGGTCGAGGCGGACGAGGAGGACGACGGCCTTGGCCTTCTCCGTGATCCACTCGTGCGACTCGCGCTCCTCCGCGGGGACGTCGGGGATGACGTGCACCACGGAACCGATCGTCACGTCGGCGGCCTTGATCGGGCGGCCGTTCGGGTCGATCGCGAGGCGGGTGCCGCGCTTCCACAGCGTGTGCTTGAACTTGGACACGTTCCAGTCGCCGCCGACGCTGCCGACCAGGGGCACGGCGATCGTCAGCGGGAAGAGGGCGAGGGCCGAGATGACCGCGCCCTTGAGGACGCCGCGGCGGGCGATCCCGGAGTCCTTGACACCGGCGTCGAGCTCGGCGAGGGCCGCGACGCGGGTCTCCTCGTCGCTCGCGACGGGGTGGCGCTCGTCGACCTTCTCGTGGTCGGACATGAGGACCTTGGCCCAGTGGACGGCGCCGAGCCCGATGCCCAGGAGCGCGAACGCGATCGTCAGGCCGAGGGCGAGCGTCGACAGACGCACGCCGGCGGTGGTGCCGTCCGGCGGCAGTGCGAAGTACGCGACCATCGCGCCGATGGTGCCGATGACGGAGATGCCGAAGAGGGCGGCAACCTGACGCTCGGCGCGCTTGGCGGCCTTCGGGTCGCGGTCGGCCTGGCGGCTCTTGTGCTCCGGCAGGCCGGGGTCCGGGAAGGTCTCCAGGGTGCCGTGCTCCTCGCGGTGCCCGACCTCGCGGTGCGAGGACTCGGGCGAACGGGGGTTCTTGTAGTCGCTCACGAGGACTTCGCTCCGATCCACACTGCGGCCCCGATGAGGAGGCCCATGCCCACGATCCATGCCCACAGGCCCTCGCTGACGGGGCCGAGCGAGCCGAGCGAGATCCCGCCGGCGGAACCTTCGCGCTGGTCGACGAGGAACGTGATGATGTCGCGCTTCTCCTCAGGCGTCACGGTGGCGTCGTTGAACACCGGCATCGACTGCGGGCCGGTGAGCATGGCCTGGTAGATGTTGCGCTCCGAGGTCTCCCACAGCGGCGGGGCGAACTTGCCCTCGGAGAGCGCACCGCCCGCGCCGACGGCGTTGTGGCACATCGCGCAGTTGGTGCGGAAGAGCGCTGCGCCGTTCGCGGCGTCGCCGAGCTCGGCGTCGACCTGCTCGTCCGTCGGGATCGCGGGGCCGGCGCCGAGGGAGGCGACGTAGGCGGCGAGCTGGGCCGTCTGCTCCTCGTCGAACTGGCGCGGCTTCTGGATCGCCTGGGGGCCCTCCATCTGCATCGGCATGCGGCCGGTGGACACCTGGAAGTCGACCGACGCGGCGCCGACGCCGACGAGCGACGGAGCCGTGTCCGAGCCCTCGGCGTTCGGGCCGTGGCACGTGGCGCAGTTGGCCTGGAACAGCTTCTGGCCGGTCTCGATGTCCTCGGTGCTGGCCGTCTCGGCGTTCGCCGGTGTCGGGGCAAAGGCGGCGTAGACGCCGCCGGTGACCAGCAGCGCCAGCAGCAGCAGCACGACCGGCGCGAGGCGGTGGTGTCTGCGGGCGGCGAGTGCCTTCACGAAATGATCCTCGTCTCGCAGGTGGGGGAGCAGGGGGCGGTGGGCGTCCCGGGAGGACCCGGGGGTGTCAGCGCAAGATGTAGATCACGAAGAAGAGCGCGATCCACACGACGTCGACGAAGTGCCAGTAGTAGGACGTCACGATGGCCGTCGTGGCCTCGTGGTGCCCGAAGTTCTTGGCCGAGAAGGACCGGCCGAGAAGGAAGAGGAAGGCGATCAGGCCGCCGACCACGTGCAGGCCGTGGAAGCCCGTCGTGAGGTAGAAGACCGAGCCGTACGGCGTCGAGGAGATCGAGACGCCGTGCTCGACGAGCTCCGCGTACTCGAAGACCTGGCCGCCGATGAAGAACGCGCCCATGAGGAACGTGAGCGTCATCCACTCGTTCATGCCCCAGCGGTTCACCTGCCAGATCGAGCCTGTGCGCACGGGCTGGAAGCGCTCCGCGGCCCAGACGCCCATCTGGCACGTCACCGACGACAGCACCAGGACGGTCGTGTTGATCGCCGCGAAGGTGAGGTTGAGCTTGTCGGCCTCGGCGGCCCACTCCTCGGCGGGCATCACCGACCTGACGGTGAAGTACATGGCGAACAGGCCGGCGAAGAACATGAGCTCGCTGGCCAGCCACACGATCGTCCCGACCGAGACGGGGTTCGGTCGGTTGACGCTCACGTGCTGATGGGCGTGGGGGGCAGCCGTTGCGGTCGACACAGCAGCCATTATGGCCGACGCCGAGCCGGTTCGGGGCATCGGGGCCCGCACCTCGGGGCGGCGAATCTCACAATGTCTCCAGATCTTCCCACGCAGACCTGCACTTGGTGACGGATCGGTGGGAAGTGCCATGAAATCCGCGGGTCGAACGACCCGGCCCGGCGAGCCCTCCGGGGGTGTCCGGACGGCCGCGGACGTGCCAAGATGCCAGCGTGAGCCGCGCCCGCGACGGGCAGGCCACGGCCCGCGACGACGAAGGTGACGGTGACGACGATGACGACGACCGTGACGGCCCACGGGGACGCCGCCGAGACGCCGGTGCGTGCGCCGCGCATCCTGCTCTACAGCGACGACGTGACGGTGCGCGAGCAGGTGCTGCTCGCCGTCGGGCGCCGGGTGCGCGCGGGGGCGCCCGAGATCGAGTGGCACGAGGTCGCGACGCCCGACGCGGTGGTCGCGGCGGCCGACGCGGGCGGGTGGGACCTGCTCGTGCTCGACGGCGAGGCCGACAAGGCGGGCGGCATGGGGCTCTGCCGCCAGCTGAAGAACGAGATCTACCGCTGCCCGCCGGTCCTGGTCCTCACCGGCAGGCCGCAGGACGGTTGGCTAGCATCGTGGTCGCTCGCCGACGACGCGGTGCCGAGGCCGTTCGACGCGGTCGAGCTGCAGCGCTCCGTCGTCGGGCTCCTGGGTGCCGCCGGCGCCCCGTGACCGACCAGCCGAAGGGCAGGACCTCGTGACCGCCACCCCCCACGCCGTCAGCACGACCCCGGGTCCGACGGGCGGCGCGCGGACCTGGCCCGCCCTGCTCGCCGACCTCGTGGCGGGGCGCGACCTCGGCGTCGAGGACGCGACGTGGGCGATGGACCAGGTGATGTCCGGGGAGGTGTCCCCGCTGCGCCTGGCGAGCTTCCTCGTGGCCCTGCGCGCGAAGGGCGAGACGGTCGACGAGCTCACCGGCCTGGCCGACGCCATGCTCGCGCACGCGAGCCGGTTCACGGTGGACGGCCCGAGCGTCGACATCGTCGGGACGGGCGGCGACCAGGCGCACACGGTCAACGTCTCCACGATGGCCTCCCTCGTCGTCGCCGGTGCGGGGCTCCGTGTCGTCAAGCACGGGAACCGGGCCGCGACGTCCTCGTCCGGTGCCGCCGACGTGCTCGAGGCGCTCGGGCTCCGGCTCGACCACGGCCCGGAGCGGGTCGCGCGGATCGCGGACGAGGCGGGCATCACGTTCTGCTTCGCGATGGTGTTCCATCCCTCGATGCGTCACGCGGGCGTCGCGCGCAAGGAGCTCGGCATCCCGACCGCGTTCAACGTGCTCGGGCCCCTGACCAACCCGGCCCAGCCCCAGGCGGCCGCGATCGGCGTCGCCGACCGGCGCATGGCCCCGCTCATCGCGGGCGTCCTCGCGGCGCGCGGCACCTCCGCCCTGGTGTTCCGGGGCGACGACGGCCTCGACGAGCTCGCGGCCACGGGTACCGCCACGGTGTGGGAGGTGCGGGACGGCGTCGTCACGGAGCACCACCTCGACCCGGTCGCCGACCTGGGGCTCGCCCCGATCACGATCGCCGACCTGCGCGGCGGGGACGCCGCGCACAACGCGGAGGTCGCCCGGCGCTTCCTCGACGGGGAGCAGGGGCCCGTGCGGGAGACGGTGCTGCTCAACGCGGCGGCCGCGCTCGTCGCGGACGCGACGCTCCCGGGCACGGCCGACGGATCGCTGGTCGAGCGGCTGCGCACCGCGTACGCGCTCGCCGCGGCGAGCGTCGACAGCGGGTCCGCGCGCGACGTGCTGGCCCGGTGGGCGGAGGCGGCCGCGCGCGACTGAGGGCGCCCCGCCGCGCGCGACCGGCCGCGGTCAGTGGTCCTGCCTCGGTCAGTCGTCGAGGCCCAGGGCGAACGCCTGCTCGAGGTCGACGTTCGAGTAGGCACGGAACGCGATGAACGTCTCCGTGCGCACGACGCCCTCCACCTTGCTGATGCGGTCGGCGATCACGTCGGCGAGCTGGTCGTGCTCCTGCACCCGCACCATCGCGACGAGGTCCGCCTTCCCGGTCACCGAGTAGACCTCGCTGACGCCCCGCAGGTCGGCGACCGCGGACGCGACCTCCGGGATGCGGGCGGGGTCCGTGTCGATCAGGACGATGGCGGTGAGCATGGTTCCTCCGGGGACGGTGCGGCGTCGTGCGCCCACTCTAGGCCGACGTCGTCGCCGGTCGCCGTGCCGCGCAGCCCGTGCCGGGCCACCTGCGCCGCCGTCACCGACGGGTCGGCGTGCGAGCGGGCGGAGCGCACGGGGCTCGTCCAGGGGTCGGTGACGTCGACGAGGCGTACACCGGGCTGCTCCAGCCACGCGAGGACGAGGTCGGCCTCGTGCGGGTGGCACGCCGGGGCGGGGGCGACCGGGGCGGGCACGTGCTCGGCGGTCGCGACGAGCGACGTGACGAGCGGCCAGGGGTCCGCGCCCGGCGGGCTCACGCCGGTCGCCGCGAGGCGCGCGTGCCGGACGACGACCACCTCCCAGCCGCCGTCGTCGGTCTCGCGCGCGGCGACGAGCTCGGCGCAGCGGGCGAGCGGCGCGAGACGCTGCGCGCGGCTCGCGCCGGCGAGGAACGCCCGCAGCCGACGCGTCACGTCGCCCGCCTGCTCGTACCGCTCGTCGCGCGCGAGGGCTGCGATGTGCTCGCCGAGCGCGGAGACGACGGGGGACGGGTCGCCCTCGAACGCGGCGCGCACCGCGTCGGCGACCTCCGCGTACCCGGTGTCGGGAGCGGTGGCGGTGCAGGGCGCGGAGCACCGGCCCATCTCGGCGAGCACGCACGCGCCGGCGCCGTCGCGCGCGACGAGCGGCAGGCGGCGGGTGCACTGCCGCAGGCGGAACGCGTCGTGCAGCGCGTCGACGGCGGACTGGGCCTGGCGTGCCGAGCCGAACGGCCCGATGTGGGCGGCGGGTGAGCGGACGTCGCGGACCACCGACAGCCGGGGGTAGGGCTCGTGGGTCAGCCGGACCCAGGTCATGCGCTCGGGGTGGCGCGAGCGTCGGTTGTACCGGGGGGAGTGCTCGGCGATGAGCCGGAGCTCGCGCACCTGCGCCTCGAGCGGCGTGGCGCACACGACCGGCGTGACGGCGTGCGCGACGCGCACCATCTCCGTGATGCGGCCACGCTTCTCGGACCGGGTGAAGTAGGAGCGGACCCGGCGACGGATCGAGGTCGACGTGCCGACGTACAGGACCTCGTCCCCCGGCCCTCGGAAGAGGTAGACGCCGGGGGCGTCGGGCAGACCGTCGGCGAGGTGGCGCTTGCGGCGCACGTCGGAGGGCACGGGGTCGGTGGCGCTCGCCAGGTCCTCGAGGTGCGTGACGCCGAGCGGGCCGAGCCGTCCGAGGAGCGCGTGGAGCACGTCGACCGTGGCTCGCGCGTCGGCCAGCGCGCGGTGGTCCGGCGTGACGGACGCGCGGAACAGCGCAGCCAGGGTCGCGAGCTTGTGGTTGGGAGCCTCGTCCCGCGTGACGACGCGACGCGCGAGCGCCACGGTGTCGAGCACCTGGTTGCCCGGCCAGTCGTAGCCGTGCGCACGGCACGCGGCCTTGAGGAACGACACGTCGTAGGACGCGTTGTGCGCGACGAGCACGGCGTCGCGCAGGAACTCGAGGAAGCTCGGGAGCACGGCGTCGAGGCGCGGCGCTCCCGCGACCATGGCCGAGGTGATCCCGGTGAGCCGGGCCACGAACGCGGGGACCGGCACCCCGGCGTCGACCAGGGTCTGGAACTCGCCGAGGACCTCGCCGCCGCGCACCTTCACGGCGCCGATCTCGGTGATCCCGGCGTCGGCGGGGGAGCCGCCGGTGGTCTCGAGGTCGACGACGACGAACGTCACCTCGCGCAGCGGTGTCCCGAGGTCGTCGAAGGCGGGCTGCACCGGCGGGCCGCCGGGCGTCGTGCCGAGGGCCGTGCCGGGCGGGAGGCCCGTCCCGGGCAGTCGCGTGGGGCTCGGGACGGGCGTGCTCGGCATGCCGGGGACGCTATCCGCGGCCACCCACAGCGGGCCGCGACCACGCAGCGGTGGTCGCGGCCCGCCAGGTCAGCGCACCGGCGCGGGACCGTCCGCGTAGAGCGCGTCGACGTCGGACGAGTAGTCCTTGAGCACCTCGCCGCGCTTCACCTTCAGCGACGGCGTGAGGTAGCCGTTCTCGACCGTGAAGTCGGACGTGAGGACGGTGAACTTGCGGATGGACTCCGCGCGGGAGACGGCCTGGTTGGCGCGCGTCACCGCGGCGTCGAGCGCTGCGAGGACGTCGGGGTCCTTCGCGGCGTCCTCGACGCTCAGGGCCTCCTTGCCGTGCATGCTCGCCCAGCCCGGGATGCCCTCCGGGTCGAGCGTGATGAGCGCGCCGATGAACGGCTTCTGGTCGCCGACGACGACGCACTGGGAGACGAGCGCGTGCGCGCGGATCCGGTCCTCGAGGACGGCGGGCGCCACGTTCTTGCCGCCCGCGGTGACGATGATCTCCTTCTTGCGGCCGGTGATGCGCAGGAAGCCGTCGTCGTCGAGGGAGCCGAGGTCGCCCGTGCGGAACCACCCGTCGACGAACGCGTCCTGCGTCGCCTGCGCGTTGTCGTGGTAGCCGCGGAAGACGTGGTGGCCCTTGAGCAGGATCTCCCCGTCCTCGGCGATGCGGACCGCGCAGCCGGGCAGCTGGGTGCCGACCGAGCCGATGCGGGTGTTCGTCGGCCGGTTGACCGACGTCGGCGCGGTCGTCTCCGTGAGGCCGTAGCCCTCGAGGATGCGCACGCCGATGCCCCGGTAGAAGTGGCCGAGGCGCTCGCCGAGCGGTGCGCCGCCCGAGACGGCGTACTTCGCGCGGCCGCCGAGGGCGTGCCGCAGCTTCTTGAAGACGAGGACGTCGGCGACCTTGTGCTGGAGCGTGAGGCCGAGCCCGGGGCCCTTCGGCTCGTCGAGGGCGCGGGAGTACGCGATCGCGGTCGCGACCGCCCAGTGGAAGATCTTCAGCTTCCCGCCGGCCGCGGCCTTCTGCTCCGAGGAGTTGTAGACCTTCTCGAAGACGCGCGGCACCGAGAGCAGGTACGTCGGCTTGAAGGTGCCGAGGTCCTCGAGGAGCGTCTTCGTGTCCGGGGTGTGGCCCAGCACGGTCCCGCCCGCCACGACGAGCACGCCGATGAACCGCGCGAACACGTGGGCGAGCGGCATGAAGAGCAGCGTGCGGCCCCCGGGCTCGGCGAACACCTCGGGCACCGCGGCGACGGCGTTGACCGTCAGGGAGTAGAAGTTCTCGTGGGTGAGCTCCGCGCCCTTCGGGCGGCCCGTCGTGCCCGAGGTGTAGATGATCGTGGCGACGTCGGCCAGCTCGGCCAGGCCGCGGCGTCGGGCGATCTCCGCGTCCTCGACGTCCGCGCCGTCGGCGACGAGCGAGGCGACCCCGCCCTCGTCGAGGACGAGGACGTCGGTCAGCGCGGGAGCCTGGTCGCGCACCTGCGCGACGGTCTCGGCGTGCGCCGACGTCTCGACGACGAGGAGCCGCACGTCGGCGTCGGAGAGGATCCACTGCACCTGCTCCGCGCTCGACGTCTCGTAGAGCGGCACGGGGACGGCGCCCGCAGCCCACGTCGCCCAGTCGAGCAGCGTCCACTCGTAGCGCGTGCGGGACATGATGCCGACGTGGTCGCCGGGCTGGATGCCGCGCGCCACGAGCCCCTTGGCGACGGCGACGACCTCCGCGTCGAACGCGCGTGCGCTGAGCGCCTCCCAGGCGCCGTCCGCCCCCGTGCGGCGCTCGACCATCGGCGCCGACGGGTCGGCGGCGACGCGCTCGGCGAGGAGGTCGTTGAGGTTCTTCGACGGATCGACTTCGACGATCCGTGGGGCGCTGATCTCGTCCATGCTGGCTCCAGTGGCAGTAGTCGACGGTGGGAGAACACTACGACAGCGGACGGGCGTGCCGGGCACCCGCGGGAGTCGGTAGGCTGCGACTGCCGTGCGCTGCCTGCGCAACGTCTCGCGCGGGCGCGGAGTTCCGGTCCGTCGTCGTCCGTGGTGCGGTGCCCCGCCGCGCGCTCGGCGGCCGGGACCGGCCGCGGCACTCCGACGACGGACGAGCGAGTGAGGACGGGACATGCACGCGATCGGTGTGGACATCGGTGGGACGAAGATCGCGGCGGGCGTCGTCGACGAGGCGGGGACCATCCTCGCGCAGACGCGCCGCGACACCGAGCCCGACGACGTCGCGAGCATCGACCGCGCGATCGCGGACGTGTACGCCGAGCTGTCGGCGGAGCACGAGGTCGGCGCGATCGGCCTCGCCGCCGCGGGCTTCGTCAGCCCCGACCGGACGTCGGTCCTGTTCGCCCCGAACATCGCCTGGCGCGAGTACCCGCTGGCGCGCAACGTCCGCGAGCTCGTCGGGGACGACGACCTGACGATCGTCGTCGAGAACGACGCCAACGCCGCGGGGTGGGCGGAGTTCCAGTTCGGCGTCGCCCACGCCGCGACGGACATGCTCATGCTCACCGTGGGCACCGGCCTCGGCGGGGCGATCGTGGTCGACCGCGAGCTGGTGCGCGGGAAGTGGGGCGTCGCCGCCGAGGTGGGCCACATGCGCGTCGTGCCCGGCGGCCACTACTGCGGCTGCGGGCACGAGGGCTGCTGGGAGCAGTACGCGTCCGGCACCGCCCTGGTGCGCGACGGGCAGGCCGCGCTCGTCGCCCAGCCCGACCGGGCGGCACGCCTGCTCGAGCTCTGCGGCCAGAAGCCGGCCAAGCTCACCGGCCCGCAGATCACGCAGGCGGCGCAGGAGGGTGACGAGCTCGCCGTCGAGCTGCTCGCCACGCTGGGCCGGTGGATCGGGGAGGGCGCGGCGTCGGTCACGGCGCTGCTCGACCCCGAGCTCATCGTCATCGGCGGCGGCGTGGGCGCCGCGGGCGACCTGCTGCTGCAGCCGATCCGCAAGGCCTTCGCCGACCAGCTCTCCGCGCGGGGCCACCGCCCCGAGGCGCAGATCGAGCTGGCCCAGCACGGCAACGAGGCCGGCATCGTCGGCGCGGCCGATCTCGCGCGCCGCTGAGGCACGGGCGGCCGAGGCGGCCGCTCGTCCTCACACGACCGCGCCCGGGTCCTGGTCCTCCTCGTCCCGCCGGTGCGGCATGCGCCAGAGCAGCACGGCGAGCGCCGCGAGGAACGCCCCCGCGCCGACCTGCGCCGCGACGACCGGGAACGGGCGCGCGACCACGAGGAGCACGAGCAGCACGACGGGGACGCCCACCACGGCCGACCACGCCATGGTGAGGAGCGGGTCGCGCCCCAGCACGAGCGGCGGGTCCGGCGGGACGAAGTGGCTCTCCGCCTCCTCGATCGCCTCGACCTCGGGCGTCGTGGGCCAGTCGCGCGGCCCCGGCGCGCGGACCCACGGGGCGACGGGCACCGACCCCAGGAGGTCCCGCGGCCCCGCGGCGCCCGACGCCGCGTCGTCGCCCGGCCCGGGGCCGTCCCGCCCCGGTGCGGTCGCGTCCAGGTCGCCGAGCTCGGCGACGATCCCGGCCCACCGGGCCTCGACGTCCAGGTCCTCGCGCGCGTCCTCGTCCCGGCCCTCGGCGGGCGCGGGCGCGGCGTCGGCGGGGTCGCGTTCGTCGTCGGCAGGTCGTCCGCCGCCCGGCCGTGCGGGCGCGGGGTCGTCGGAGGTGTCGGAGCCGAGGTCGTCCGCGCCGCGGTGCGCGGGAGGCTCGGGGGCGTCGTCGGGCTGCGGGGAGTCCGGCTGGGCATTCGGTGCGGCCATGACAATCACTCTAGAGTCGGATGCACGTCCCGTGCCGGGACCCCGCGAGGAGGAACGTTGTTCTACTGGTTCATGAAGCAGGTGATGGTCGGCCCGCTGCTGCGGGTGCTGTACCGTCCCTGGACCCGGGGCGTCGAGAACGTGCCCGACTCGGGTGGCGCGATCCTCGCGAGCAACCACCTGGCGGTCATCGACTCGTTCATCCTCCCGCTGGTCCTGGGCCGCAAGGTGCAGTTCCTCGGCAAGTCGGACTACTTCACCGGCACCGGGGTGAAGGGGAGGCTGACGGCGGGCTTCATGCGCGGGGTGGGGACGATCCCCGTGGACCGCTCGGGCGGCAAGGCGAGCGAGGCAGCCCTCGACACGGGCCTGCGGGTCCTGCGCGAGGGCGAGCTGTTCGGCATCTACCCCGAGGGGACGCGCAGCCCCGACGGTCGCCTGTACCGCGGCAAGACCGGCGTCGCCCGGCTCGCGCTCGAGTCCGGCGCCCCCGTGGTGCCGGTCGCGATGGTGGGCACGAACATCGCGCAGCCGATCGGCAAGGTGATCCCCACGCCGATGCGCATCGGCGTCGTCATCGGCGAGCCGCTCGACTTCTCGCGCTACCGCGGCATGGAGAACGACCGCTTCATCCTCCGCTCGGTCACCGACGAGATCCAGTACGCGATCATGCGGCTGTCCGGGCAGGAGTACGTCGACGTCTACGCGGCGACCGCCAAGGCGCGGCTCGCGGCGGGCCACCGCGAGCCCGAGCACGGCGGGGGAGCGCCCGGCGGCCGCCCCGCCCCCGACGTCCAGGTCCCGGAACCGCCGCCGGAGCCCGGGACGACGTCAGTAGACTGACGAGCGCCGCCGCGCGGACCGGGTCCCTGCCCCTCCCGCGCTCCGGCCAGGCCGGGTCCGCCCCGAGCCGAAGCCCCCGACCGTCCCCAGCGCGGGAGCGGTCCGGGTGCCCGCAGGTCCCGACCCACGAGAGGTTCTGAGTTCACATGTCGGTTCGTCGCGTCGCCCTCCTCACCGCGGGTGGTTTCGCACCCTGCCTGTCGTCCGCCGTCGGCGGGCTCATCGAGCGCTACACCGAGCTCGACCCGCAGATCGAGATCATCGCGTACCAGTACGGCTACCACGGCCTGCTCACGGGCACGAAGATCGTCGTGGACGACGAGGGACGCAAGCAGGCCGGCGTGCTGCACCGCTTCGGGGGCTCGCCGATCGGCAACTCGCGCGTCAAGCTCACCAACGCGAAGGACTGCGTCAAGCGCGGTCTCGTCCAGGAGGGCGAGGACCCGCTGAAGGTCGCGGCGGAGCAGCTCAAGGCCGACGGCGTCGACGTGCTCCACACGATCGGCGGCGACGACACCAACACGACGGCGGCCGACCTCGCGGCGTACCTGCACGAGAACGACTACGAGCTCACCGTCGTGGGCCTGCCGAAGACCATCGACAACGACGTGGTGCCGATCCGCCAGTCGCTCGGCGCGTGGACCGCGGCCGAGGAGGCCGCCGGGTTCGCCGCGAACGTCATCGGCGAGCACCGCTCGGGCCCGCGCATGCTCATCGTCCACGAGGTCATGGGCCGGCACTGCGGCTGGCTCACGGCGGCGGCGGCGTCGGAGTACCGCAAGTGGCTCGACGCGCAGGAGTGGGCTCCCGCCCTCGGGCTCACGCGCGAGCGCTGGGACGTGCACGCGGTGTTCCTGCCCGAGCTGGCGCTCGACATCGATGCCGAGGCCGAGCGTCTCAAGGCGATCATGGACGACCAGGGCAACGTCAACATCTTCCTGTCCGAGGGTGCGGGCATGCACGAGATCGTGGCCCAGCTCGAGGCGTCGGGGGAGACCGTGGAGCGCGACCCGTTCGGCCACGTCAAGCTCGACACGATCAACCCGGGCCAGTGGTTCGCGAAGCAGTTCGCGGAGAAGCTCGGCGCGGAGAAGGTCATGGTCCAGAAGTCCGGCTACTTCTCGCGCGCCGCGGCCGCGAACGCCGAGGACCTGCGCCTCATCAAGTCGATGACGGACCTCGCGGTCGAGTGCGCCCTGCGCGGCGAGTCCGGCGTCATCGGCCACGACGAGGAGGACGGCGACCGTCTGCGCGCGATCGAGTTCCCGCGCATCGCCGGCGGCAAGGCGTTCGACGTCACGCAGCCGTGGTTCGGCGCGCTGCTCGAGGGCATCGGTCAGCCGCTGGTCGCGGCCGCGCCGGCCGCCCACTGACGACCGGGGGACGACGATGACCACCACGAGCGAGCCGGAGGTCGCCGGGCTCGACCGCTTCCGCGACCTCGTCGCGCTCCAGCAGCCGACGTGGCCGGACGAGGCGGCGCTCGCCGCCGCCCGGCAGACCCTGGCGGCCTCCGCGCCGCTCGTGGTGCCCGCCGCCGCCGACACGCTGCGCTCCCGTCTCGCCCAGGCGAGCCGGGGCGAGGCGTTCCTCCTCCAGGGCGGGGACTGCGCCGAGACGTTCGCCGAGGCGAACGCCGACCGGATCCGCAACAAGATCCGCACCATCCTCCAGATGGCTGTCATCCTCACGCACGGCGCGAGCATGCCCGTCGTGAAGATGGGCCGCATGGCCGGGCAGTACGCCAAGCCCCGCAGCTCCGACACCGAGACGCGCGGCGACGTGACCCTGCCCGCCTACCGCGGGGACATGATCAACGGGCACGCGTTCACGGCCGAGTCGCGCGTGCCCGACCCGCAGCGGCTCGTCGACGCCTACCGGATCTCCGCGGCGACGTGGAACGTCGTGCGGGCGTTCACGACCGGCGGCTTCGCCGACCTGCGCCAGGTGCACGAGTGGAACCGCGGGTTCATGCGCAACCCCGCCTACGCGCGCTACGAGCGCACCGCGTCGGAGATCGACCGCGCGATCCGGTTCATGGACGCGTGCGGCGCGGACTTCGACGCGCTGCGCACCGTGGAGATGTTCGTCTCCCACGAGGCGCTCGTCCTCGACTACGAGCGCGCGCTCACCCGGGTGGACTCGCGGACGGGGGAGGCGTACGACACGTCGGCCCACTTCCTGTGGATCGGCGAGCGGACGCGCCAGCTCGACGGCGCGCACGTCGACTTCCTCTCCCGCGTCGCCAACCCCGTCGGGGTCAAGCTCGGCCCGACGACCTCCCCGGACGACGCGCTGGCTCTCGCGGAGCGTCTCAACCCCGGTCGCGTCGCCGGCCGGCTCACGTTCATCACCCGCATGGGTGCCGGGCGGATCCGCGAGGCGCTGCCGCCCCTCGTCGAGGCCGTGGCGCGCGAGCAGGTCCCCGTCACCTGGGTCACGGACCCCATGCACGGGAACACGATCACCTCGGCGAGCGGGTACAAGACGCGCCGCTTCGACGACGTGCTCGACGAGGTGCGCGGGTTCTTCGAGGTGCACCGCGCCGCCGGCACGGTCCCGGGCGGCCTGCACGTCGAGCTCACGGGCGACGACGTGACGGAGGTGCTCGGCGGGTCGGAGGAGATCGACGACGCCGGGCTCGCGCTGCGCTACGAGACGCTCGTCGACCCGCGCCTCAACCACCAGCAGTCGCTGGAGATGGCGTTCCAGGTCGCGGAGATGCTGCGCGCCTGACGGGCGACGTGGCCCCGGGGGCGCGCGCGGCCGTCGGAGAGGACGTCTCAGAAGACGTTGATGACGACCGTCGACCCCTTCGGGGCGGTGTTCCCGTCGCCGCCCGCCGGGTCCTGGGCGTAGACGATGTTGAGCGGGCTGATGCCCTGCGGGTGACGCACCTCGACCTCGAACCCGGCGTCGGTGAGGAGCTTCTCGGCGTCCTTGACGTTGCGCCCGTACGTGTTCGGCACCTCCACGAGGGGCGGGCCGAGGGACACCACGACGGTCACGGTGTCGGTCCGGTGGGCGTCGGTGCCCTGCTCGGGGTCCTGCCGCACGACGCGCCCGGCCGCCACGGTCTCCGAGTGCTCCTCCGCGACGTCGACGACGAGGCCCTCGTCCTCCAGCGCGCGGACCGCCGCGTCCTTCTCCGTCCCGGTCACCTGGGGGACGACGACCGGTGCCGGACCGGCGGAGACGGTGAGCACGACGGGGACGTCGTGCCGGATGGTGGCGCCCTCCTCGATCGGCTCGCCCTCGGGGTCGGTGACGGCCATGACCTGCCCGGCGGGCACCTTGTCGTCGTGGGTGGACACGGGCTCGCCGAGGGTGAGGTCGGCGCCCTCGACGGCCGCGGCGGCCTCGACCTGGGTGGAGCCGACGAGTCCGGACGGGACGGTGAGCATGCGCACGCCCCGGGACACGACGAGCTGGACGGACCCGTCCTTGCGCACCGCGTCGCCGGACGCGGGGTCGCTCGACACGACCGCGCCCTGCGGCACGTCGTCGTCGTAGCGCTCCTCGACGGTCACGGCCAGCCCGGCGCCGTCGAGCACGCCCGCGGCCTCGGCCTGCGAGACGCCCGTGAGCCCGCCGGGCACCGTCGTGTACGCGCCCGGCCCGGAGCTGTACCACCAGGCGGCGCCCCCGCCGCCGACGGCGAGCACGAGGAGCAGGACGAGGGTCCACGCGAGGACGCGCCCCCGGCGCGGCCGGCGCGGCGGCGCGGGTGGCGGGGGACCCGGGAGCGTGGTGGGCGGCGCCACGTGCCCGACGGCGAGCGGCTCGGTGAGGCCGGCGGCCTCCCGGTCCTGCAGGCTCAGGGCGGCGAGGCTCGCGGTCGGCGCCGTCCCCGCGTCGTCGTCCGGGGCGCCGGGGACGGGCGCGGTCGCGTCGACCGTCGCGCTGCCCGGGGGCGGGTCCGCGCGGCGCTCGAGGTCGTCCGTGCCGAGGGCCGCCCGCACCGAGCGGACGAGCGCGAGCGCGGCACCGGCGTCGGCCGGGCGGTCCGCCGGGTCGCGCGCCGCGAGGGCGCACAGCAGGTCGTCGACCTCCGGCGGGACCCACGGCGCGACGTCCGACGGCGGCGGGACGTCGTTGTTCACGTGCTGGAACGCGACCTGGATCGGCGTGGACCCGGTGTGCGGCACGGTGCCGAGCAGCATCTCGTAGGCGAGGATCCCGACGGCGTACACGTCGGTGCGGGCGTCGCACGCGCCGATGGAGATGAGCTCGGGGGAGAGGTAGGCGACGGTGCCGAGCACGGTGCCCGTGGTCGTGGACGTCACCTCGTTCACGGCCCGCGCCAGCCCGAAGTCCGTGACCTTGATGCGCCCCTCGGTGTCGAGCAGGACGTTCTCCGGCTTGACGTCGCGGTGCACGAGCCCGCCGCGGTGCGCGGCGGCGAGGGCGTCGAGGACGTCGTCGAGCACGTCGAGGGTCCGGCCGAGGGTGAGCGTGCGCTCGGTGAGCAGCAGGCGCCGCAGGTTCGACCCGGCGACGTACTCCATGGTGAGGTAGCTGGTCTCGCCGTCGAGGCCCTGGTCGTACACGGCGACGAGGCCGGGGTGGGTGAGCCGCGCGGCGGCGCGCGCCTCCCGGCGGAAGCGGGAGACGAAGTCCGCGCCGGACGCGCCCTCCGCGAGGTGCGGGTGCATCACCTTGAGCGCGACGTCGCGGTCGAGCCGGCGGTCCACCGCGAGGTAGACGGTCGCCATGCCGCCGCGCGCGATGCGGGACACGACCTCGTAGCGCCCGTCGACCAGGCGGCCTACGAGGGGATCGGTCGTCACGGTGGCCACGCACGAAGTCTAGGCGGCGTCGTGCGGGGATCCGGTGAGCGGCGTCGGCCGGGTCGCGGTGTCGTGCGGGGCACGCCGTAGGCTGGGCCGGTGAACGATCGCGCCGCCGCCCCCGACCCCGCCGCCGAGCTCGACGCCCTCGTGGGCGAGTGGCTCACCCTGCCCGACCTCGCGGAGGCCCTCGGGACCGACGTGGGCAAGGCGCGCCGCCTCGTGCAGGAGCGCCGCGTCGTCGGGGTGCGGCGCGGCGAGCGCACGACCTTCCAGGTGCCGGCGCGGTTCCTCGTCCCGCTCCACCTCGTCGACCCGGCGAACGTGGGGACGCCCACCGGGGACGACCGCCGGGGCGTGCTCGCCAGCCTGCAGGGCACGATCGTGGTGCTCACCGACGCGGGGTTCTCGGACGCGGAGATCCTCGCGTGGCTCTTCGCCCCGCAGGACGAGCTGGGCGAGGCGCCCCTCGACGCGCTCCTCGCGGGGCGCAAGGCTCACGTGCGCCGCGTGGCGCAGTCGCTCGGCTGAGCCGTCCCGCGGGTCACGCCGCCCGTCGGGTGGCGGCGTGCGCGAGCAGGTGCAGCATCCGTGCGCCGGGCTCGGCGAGCGGCGCGCTGCGCAGGGCCCGCTCCGCCTGCTCGCCCAGGTCGTCGATGAGCGACTCGACGGACGCGAGCGCACCCGTGCGCACGAGCACGTCCCGCAGCCGGTCGACGGTCGCGACGTCGAGGTCCGGGTCGCCGAGCGCGGACAGCAGCAGCTCTCGGTCGGCCGGTCCGGCCGCGGCGAGGGCCCGGACCACGAGGACCGTGCGCTTGCCCTCGCGCAGGTCGTCGCCCGCGGGCTTGCCCGTGACGCGGGCGTCCCCGAACACGCCCAGGACGTCGTCGCGCAGCTGGAAGGCCTCGCCCACGGGCAGGCCGAACGCGCTCGTCGCGCGGACGGCGGCGTCGTCGGCCCCGGCGAGCGCGGCACCGAGCGCGACGGGGTGCTCGACGGAGTAGCGGGCCGACTTGGAGCGCACGACGGCGCGCGACCGGGCCTCGTCCGCCTCCGGGTCCTCGCCCCACGGCAGCACCTGCGCGTGGACGTCGAGGTACTGGCCGACGGTCACCTCGGTCTGCATGCGGCCGAAGACGTCCCGTGCACGCGCCGCGACGTCGGCCGGGACGCCGGCGGCGACGTCGGCCAGGGCGTCTCCGAGCTCCCGGTGGCTCGCGATGAGGGCGAGGTCGCCGAGCAGGATGGCCGTGTTCTCGCCGTAGCGGTCGGGGTCGCCCGTCCACGTCTCGGCACGGTGCCGTGCGGCGAACGCGCGGTGGGCCGTCGGGTTCCCGCGTCGCGTGTCGGACGCGTCCATCACGTCGTCGTGGAAGAGCGCGGCCGCCTGGAACAGCTCGAGCGCGGCGCCGGCGCGCAGGACGACGGCGCGGCGCGGGTCGTCCGGCTCGCCCCCGTGCGCGCGCCACGACCAGTAGCAGAAGGCGGCACGCAGCCGCTTGCCGCCGGCGAGCAGCTGCTCCGTCGCGCCGACGAGGGGCCGGGCGTCGGGGTGCGTGGCGTCCAGCTCCGCGGCGAGCCCGGCGCAGGCGTCCCGCAGGGCGGCGTCCACGCCCGCGCGGACGTCCTCCCGGTCCACGAGGCGCTGCGGCGCCTCGTCGGGGTCGGCGGGGGCGCCGGGCGCACCGGCGGCGTGAGGAGCGGTCCCGTTGAGCACGGCGCCAGCCTAGGGGAGTCAGCCGGCCGCGACCTGCCCGCTGACCGTCACGAGGCGTTCGGTCTCGTCGTCGAAGACGCCGACGGCGACGGACTCCGGCGTGTCACCGGACTCGCGCACGAAGGTGGAGAGGGACGTGAGCGCGCTGGGCACGCTCGACGGGGAGAGGGCGAACCCGGCGTCGTCGAGGACCTGTGCGTAGTACGCGCTGAGCGCGTCGACGGCCTCGGGGGAGCGCAGGTTCAGGGTGATCAGGACGAGAGCGCCGTCGTCGGACGGCCGGGCGGAGCTCGCCAGGACCTCGGCGCCGGGCGGGACGGGCAGGAGGTCGGCGGGGAAGCCCGCCGCGAGGTCGCCCACCGCGGAGGTCGCGTCGTAGTCGGGCAGGGGGGTGCCGGGCGCCGCGGCGTCCGTGCTCGCCGGGGCCGACGCGGGCCCGGCGGCCGGGTCGTCCCCGCCCTGGCCGTCGCGGCACGCGGCGAGCGCGAGGAGGACGACGGCCGCGGCGAGCACGGCACGGCCCCGCGGCGCCGGTCGCGTGGCGCGAGGGCGCGTCGCGGTCGCGCGCGGGGGAACGCGCAGGGGGACGCGAGGGGGGAGTGGCACGCGCACACGGTAGCCACACGGGCCGACCCGGGCCAGCACGCACCCGGGCGCTCGCCTGGCTCCAGGCTCGACCACAGGCGGCCCGGCGTCTCGTCCGGGGGCGGCGGCGTCCACAGCCGAGGAGGTGCGGGCAGGCGCCTTCCGGCCGTGGGCCGGTGGGATGGGTCCATGACGACGACGATCCGCGCGCAGGGCCCGCGCGACCTCCTGGCCTACGTCCCCTACCGGCTCGGGTACCGTCCGCGCGACAGCGTCGTGCTCGTCGGGCTGCGCGGCGACCGGGCGCGCGTCGGGCTCGTCGTGCGGGTCGACACGGCCGACCTCGCCGACCTCGAGCACGGCCCCCAGGTCGCGCGGACCGTCCTCGGCCACCTCGTCGCGGACGGGGCGCGCGACGTCGTCGTCGTGGCGTACACGGACGAGCCCGACGTGTGCACGGCGCGGGACCGCGCGGCCGTCGAGCACTGCCTGGAGGTCGTGGAGCCGGCGTTCGGCCCCACGCACGCATGGGTCGTGGCACCGTCGGGGTGGCGCGGGCTGGACTGCACCGACGACGGGTGCTGCCCGCCGGGCGGACGACCGCTGCGCGAGCTGGAGTCGAGCGTCGTGGGCGCCCACATGGTCCTCGCCGGGGCGCGGGTGGCCGACTCGCGCGAGAGCGCGCTGCGCATCGCCGCCGCGGGTCCCGAGGACCGCCGCCGCGCGGCGCGCGCCGCCCGGAGGTCCCGGGCCCGCCGGGCGGAGCAGCACGCGTGCTCCTGGCGGGAGGACGGGCTCGCCGCCTGGCGCCTCGCGGTGACGACGGCGACCACCGCACCGCCGGGGACGCCTCCCGTCCCGGCGGCGCTCGTCGGGCGCGTCGAGGCGGCGCTGGAGGCGGTCCCGGTCCGGGACGCGGTGCTCCTCTCGCTCGTCCCGGGCGCTCCCGGGCTCCCGGACCTCGTGGTGCAGGGCGCCGACGCGGACACGGCCACTGCCGAGGCGATCCGCCGGATCGTCGACCCCGCCGTGGCGCTCGCGCCCGACCCGGACGTGACCGACCCGGCGCGGACCGTGCTCGAGGCGGTCGTCGCGCACGCGGTGCGCGGGCGACGCGCGCCGGCTCTCACCCTGCTCGCGCTCGTCGCGTGGTGGCACGGGGACGGGGCGCGTGCCGCGGAGCGCGTGCGGGAGGCGCTCGGCGAGGACCCCGCGTACCGGTTGGCGCTGCTCCTGTCGAGCGCGGTCGAGGCCGGTGTCCCGCCGGGCTGGGTGCGCCAGGCGTGAGGGGTGCGGAGGGTTCGGGTACGGTCGGCAGCAGCAGGTGGTGAGTCTCGCACCGCCGTCCCTTCCCACGATCCGCCCGCGGAGGACACATGACCGTCGTCGTCACCCACCTGAGCACGCCGGAGGGTCGTGAGGCCCTCGACACCGCGGCGCGGGAGGCCGTGCGACGGGCGACGACGCTCGTGGTCGTGACGTCGGAGGGGGGCGCCTCGCCCGAGGCGCGGACGGCCCGTGCGGAGGACCTGCGGCGCGTCGAGGCCGCGCTGGAGGGGACGGGCGCCCGCCTCGAGGTCGAGCCGTGCGGCGACGACCTCGCGGACGCCCTGGTCGCCGCGGCGGAGCGGACGTCCGCGGAGCTCATCGTCATCGGGCTGCGCCGTCGCAGCCCGGTCGGCAAGCTCATCCTCGGGTCGAACGCACAGCGGATCCTGCTCGACGCGCCCTGCCCCGTGCTGGCCGTGAAGCCGGTGCGCGACCCCGCGTCCTGAGGGGTCCCCGGCGGGAATGGTCGGCGGTCCGCGGGCGTTGTGAGGGGCAGGTCCGTCGCACGGGCCGCCTGATGTGAGGAGTGCGTGACCGTCCCGGCGGGATCGGCGGCGTCTCTCCGTGTCGCGGCGCCGGGCGTGCGGATCGCCGGTACAATATAGGTGTCCGCCTGAGCCCGATGGCCCGCCGTGGAGGTCGGTGCGATCACCGGTTCGCACCGGTCACGGTCCCCGTCCCCCGCCCCGGCGGCCCCACCGCCCCCCATGATTGCCGAAAGGTCGGTTTGTGGCGCCCTCCACCCAGATCCCCGCACTTCCGCGCGAGTTCGAGCACCCCGCCCTGCAGGAGCTCCTGCGGCGCGGCAGCGCGAACGGCCGTGTCGACGCCGAGAGCTTCCGCACCGCGTGCGAGCAGGCTTCCGTCAACGACGCCAAGCGCCTGAAGGCGGTGTTCCGCGCGCTCGCCGGCGCCGGGGTCGAGGTCGACATCCCGACCGCGGTCGCGGCGGCCGCGAGCCCGCGCAGCACGACGACCACGGCCCGCGCGAAGGCCCCCGCCAAGACGCGGACCACCGCCGCGCGCAGCACCGCCGCCGAGCCCGCGTCCACCGACGACGCGGACGACGCGACGTCGGGCACGCCTGCCCCGAGCGCCCCGAAGGCGGGCGCGAAGGCGGCCACGAAGACCACCCGCACCAAGGCCGCCTCGACGCGCGCCGCCAAGGCCACCGCGAAGGGCGCGAAGGCGGGCGCCGCCGACGCCGACCTCGAGGCCGACGCCGTCGAGGACGAGACCGGGGACGACGCGGCCGCGACCGCCGAGGCGACGTCCGCGACCGCCGCACCCGAGAGCGCCGACGAGGAGCGCGGGTTCGTCGTGTCCGACGCGGACGACGACGACGCCCCGGCGCAGCAGGTCGTGACGGCGGGTGCGACCGCGGACCCGGTGAAGGACTACCTCAAGCAGATCGGCAAGGTCGCGCTGCTGAACGCCGAGCAGGAGGTCGAGCTCGCGAAGCGGATCGAGGCCGGTCTGTTCGCGGAGGAGAAGCTCGCGGCCGAGGGTGAGGACATCGAGCGCAAGCTCAAGCGTGAGCTGCAGTGGATCGCGCACGACGGCAAGCGGGCGAAGAACCACCTGCTGGAGGCGAACCTGCGTCTGGTGGTGTCGCTGGCCAAGCGGTACACGGGCCGCGGGATGCTGTTCCTGGACCTGATCCAGGAGGGCAACCTGGGTCTGATCCGTGCGGTGGAGAAGTTCGACTACACCAAGGGCTACAAGTTCTCGACGTACGCGACGTGGTGGATCCGGCAGGCGATCACCCGCGCGATGGCCGACCAGGCGCGCACCATCCGTATCCCGGTGCACATGGTCGAGGTGATCAACAAGCTCGCGCGCGTGCAGCGGCAGATGCTGCAGGACCTGGGTCGTGAGCCCACGCCCGAGGAGCTCGCCAAGGAGCTCGACATGACCCCGGAGAAGGTCGTCGAGGTCCAGAAGTACGGCCGCGAGCCCATCTCCCTGCACACCCCGCTGGGCGAGGACGGCGACTCCGAGTTCGGCGACCTCATCGAGGACTCCGAGGCGATCGTCCCGGCGGACGCCGTGAGCTTCACCCTCCTGCAGGAGCAGCTCCACCAGGTGCTCGACACGCTCTCCGAGCGTGAGGCGGGCGTCGTGTCGATGCGGTTCGGCCTGTCCGACGGGCAGCCCAAGACGCTCGACGAGATCGGCAAGGTCTACGGCGTGACGCGCGAGCGCATCCGCCAGATCGAGTCCAAGACAATGTCGAAGCTGCGCCACCCCAGCCGTTCCCAGGTGCTGCGCGACTACCTCGACTGACGAGCGATGCACGAACGCCCCGGAGGCCTCACGGCCGCCGGGGCGTTCGTCGTTCGTCGGGGTGCGCGCGCCTCGTCGAGGCGTGCGCCTCAGCGCGTGGCGCCCGCGCCGTGCTCGGCGTGCAGGCGGTCGGTCTCGTCCTGGACGTGGGTCGCGAGGCCGGTGTAGGCGTCGGCGTGCGCCCGGGCGTGGTGGCCGCAGAACAGCAGGTCGCCGCTCGGCAGGACCACGCGGACGTACGCCTGCGCGCCGCAGCGGTCGCAGCGGTCGGCCGCGGTCAGGGGCTCGGTGGTGGTCGTCGTAGCAGTCACGATCACATCAAACCATCCGAGTCTGTGGTTTCGTCCCGGAACGGGCCCGGTTCGCTACCCGCGAAGCACGGCGGGGCACCCGCGGACCGTCGGTGGGCTCGTCTAGGCTGTCCGCCGTGACGACCACCTCCGCTGAGTCCAGCTACACCGCTCGGCACCTGTCCGTGCTCGAGGGTCTCGAGGCCGTGCGCAAGCGCCCCGGGATGTACATCGGGACCACCGACTCGCGCGGGCTCATGCACTGCCTGTGGGAGATCATCGACAACTCCGTCGACGAGGCGCTCGCGGGCAACTGCTCCACCATCCGCGTCGTGCTGCACGCCGACTCGTCCGTCACCGTCGAGGACGACGGCCGCGGCATCCCCGTGGACATCGAGCCCAAGACCGGGCTGTCGGGCGTCGAGGTCGTCTTCACCAAGCTTCACGCGGGCGGCAAGTTCGGCGGCGGGTCGTACACCGCGTCCGGCGGCCTGCACGGCGTCGGGGCGTCCGTCGTCAACGCGCTCTCCTCCCGGCTCGACGTCGAGGTCGACCGGGGCGGCCGGACGCACCGCATGACGTTCCACCGGGGAGAGCCGGGGGTGTTCTCCGACCCGAAGAGCGGGCCGACGCCGGACGCCCCCTTCGAGCCGTTCGTCTCGCGCTCCGAGCTCGCCGTGGTCGGCAAGACGCGTCGCGGCATCACCGGGACGCGCGTGCGCTACTGGGCCGACCGGCAGATCTTCCTCAAGACGGCCGTGTTCTCCTACGACGAGCTCGTCACGCGCGTGCGCCAGACGACGTTCCTCGTCCCCGGCCTACAGATCACGGTCCGGGACGAGCGCGGCGTGCCGGGCACGCCCGGCGAGGCCGGGCCGCACGAGGAGACCTTCGTCCACCAGGGCGGCTCCGTCGACTTCGTCGAGTTCCTCGCCCCCGACACCCCCGTCACGGCGACGTGGCACCTCACCGGGTCCGGGTCGTTCACGGAGACCGTGCCCGTGCTCGACGACCGCGGTCACATGACACCCCAGGCGGTCCAGCGCGACTGCGAGGTCGACGTCGCGCTGCGCTGGGGGAGCGGGTACGAGACCGAGGTGCGCAGCTTCGTCAACATCATCGCCACGCCCAAGGGCGGCACCCACCTCGGCGGGTTCGAGCAGGGACTGCTCAAGGTGCTGCGCAAGGCGGTCGAGACGAACGCGCGCCGGCTCAAGGTCTCGACGAAGGACGCCTCGGAGCGCATCGAGAAGGACGACGTGCTCGCCGGCCTCACCGCCGTGGTCACCGTGCGCCTCGCCGAGCCGCAGTTCGAGGGCCAGACCAAGGAGGTCCTCGGGACCGCGCCGGTCCGCGCGATCGTCTCGCGCGTGGTGGAGAAGGAGCTCACCGCGCTCCTCACGTCGACCAAGCGCGACGAGAAGACCCAGGCGTCGCTCCTGCTCGACAAGGTCGTCGCCGAGATGCGGGCGCGCATCACCGCGCGCAAGCAGAAGGAGATCTCGCGGCGCAAGAACGCGCTCGAGACGTCGTCCCTGCCGGCGAAGCTGGTCGACTGCCGCAGCGACGACGTCGACCGCAGCGAGCTGTTCATCGTCGAGGGCGACAGCGCGCTCGGCACCGCGCGGCTCGCGCGCAGCTCGGACTTCCAGGCGCTCCTGCCGATCCGCGGCAAGATCCTCAACGTGCAGAAGGCGTCGGTGAGCGACATGCTCCGCAACGCCGAGTGCACGGCGATCATCCAGGTCCTCGGCGCGGGATCCGGTCGGTCGTTCGACCTGGAGGCCGCTCGTTACGGCAAGATCGTGCTCATGACGGACGCCGACGTCGACGGCGCCCACATCCGCACGCTCCTGCTGACGCTCTTCTACCGGTACATGAAGCCGCTCGTCGAGGCCGGTCGCGTGTTCGCCGCCGTGCCGCCGCTGCACCGGATCGAGGTCATCGGGTCCGGCCGCCGCAAGAACGAGTACATCTACACGTACTCCGAGGCCGAGCTGTCGGCGACGCTGAAGAAGCTCGACCGCGCCGGGCGCCGCTACAAGGAGGACATCCAGCGGTACAAGGGCCTCGGCGAGATGGACGCCGACCAGCTCGCGGAGACCACGATGGACCCCCGCCACCGCACGCTGCGCCGGGTCACCGCCGAGCACGCGGAGGCCGCCGAGCGGGTGTTCGAGCTGCTCATGGGCAGCGAGGTCGCCCCGCGCAAGGACTTCATCGTCCAGGGCGCCGCGGAGCTCGACCGGGCGCGCATCGACGTCTGAGGTTCCTGGCGGTCCCCACGTCCGCCAGTCGGGCGGCGGGAGCGCACGGCCCCGCCGGGTCCGTACCCTGGTGCCGTGACCCTGCGAACCTTCCGCGAGGCGCCCGCGCGCCCGCTCACCGTCCTCACGTCCCTTGCGCTCGCCGCGGGTCTGCTCGCCGGCTGCGCCACGGCGGACGACGACGCCGGTGCGTCCGCGTCCCCGACCGCCGCCGAGTCCACGGCGAGCGACGAGACGTCCTCGACGGACGACGCGGCGGAGCAGGACGACGACGCGGGCGAGGGCGACGACGCCGACGAGGCGCCTGAGCTCTCCTACGACGGCGAGGACGGCCGCACCGCGCTCGACCTGCTGCTCGAGGCCGACCCGTCCGCCCAGGTGACCGGCGAGGGCGAGAACGCCTTCGTCACCGCGATCGACGGTGTCGAGGCCGACCCCGACAGCGAGTTCTGGGCCCTGTACGTCAACGGCGAGATGGCCTCCGTGGGCGCGGGGTCCCTCGACACGACCGACGAGGACGAGATCACGTGGAAGCTCGAGACGTTCACCTCGTGAGCCGGCCGCTCGAGCGCTGGTGGCGCCCGGCGCTCGTCGTCGCGCTCGCCGGCCTCGCCGTGGTCTGGCGGCTCGTCCGCCAGGACCTGGGCGCACCGCCGAACCTCGAGCTCGTCACGGCCGCGACGTTCGCCGCGACGATCCTGCTGCGCTCGCGGTGGGCCTTCGTCGTCCCGCTCGCGGTGACCGTCGTGTCCGACCTCGTGCTCGGCAACACCGCGATCGCGCTGTTCACGTGGAGCGCGTGGCTCGTCGTCGGGCTCGGGTCGCTGCTCGCCCGCACCACGGACGGCTGGCGTCGGGTCGGGGCAGGTGCCGCGTTCGGCGTCGCCGGCTCCCTGTGGTTCTTCGCGTGGACCAACTTCGGCGTGTGGCTGCAGGGTCGTGGCACCTGGTACCCCGCGGGCGTGGACGGGCTCGTCGCGAGCTACGTCGCCGGGCTGCCATTCCTGCGCACCATGCTGCTCGGGAACCTCGTGCTCGTGCCGCTCGTCGCCGCGGGCACCCTGCTCGTGGACCGCCTCGAGGCCGCCGCGCACCTCGCGCCGCGAGCTCGACCGGCTCGGTAGCGCCGACGGGGGCGACGTCCCCGGGGTGGCGGCCCGCCGCCGCACCACGCAGATCCGGATCTGCGTGGTGCGCGTCCGCGCAGGTCAGCCGCCCGGCACTACGTACGGAGGGCTACTGCGTGCCCTCGGGCGGGTCCAACCTGGTCAGGACGCGGGGCGAGAACGTCCCGCACCGCAGCCCGACCGGAAGAGGGACCCATGAGCACCGCACCCACCACGCCGCCCACCAGCCCCACCACCCGCAAGGGCGCCGCCAAGGGCGCCGTCGCCGCCGCAGCCGGCGTCACCGTCCTCCTCGGCGGCATGGGCACCTTCGCCCTGTGGAACCAGGACGTCGACCTCGCGGCCGGCGAGGTGAGCACCGGCAACCTCAGCGCGACCGCCGAGGACTTCACGTGGCAGGACACGACGCCGGGCCACGCGAACGCCGTGGCGGACGTCTCCTCGTTCACGATGGTGCCCGGTGACGTGCTCGTCGGGACGTCGACGATCGACGTCGAGGTCACCGGTGAGAACCTCGTGGTCGAGCCGACGCTCTCCGGCGGCGAGGACCTCGTCGGCACGGTCGACGGGCTGACCGTCGACACCGAGCTCACGGAGGACGCCGCCGCCGTCGGGCAGCTCACCGCCGGGACCCACGAGCTCACCGCCACGGTGACCGTCACGTACGCCGAGAGCGGCTCGAACGACGGGATGAACGCGACCGTCGACCTGACCGACGTGGGCGTCGCCCTGCAGCAGGTCGCTCCCAGCGCGTCCTGACCCCACCCGGGTGGTCCTGGACCACCCCCACGGCCCCGACGGCCGCGGTCGCCCCGCCCCCCTCTCGCGCGACCGCGGTCGTCGGCTCTCTCTTGCCGCCAGCCACGCACCGCACCTGTCGAGGTCCCATGTCCCGCACCCGTCGTCCGCACCGCGCACGCACCGGCCTGCTCGTGGCCGGCCTCGCGAGCGCGCTCGCCGTCGTCGTCCCCGCGCTGCCCGCGCAGGCCGCGGGCTGGGGCGCGTCGGTGTCGCTCGGCACGAGCACGGCGACCGGTGCGCTCGCGATCGACGCCGACACGCTCGCCACGACGACGTGGACGGACGAGGGGGGTGCCGTCGTCGACCCGACCACGGTCCCGCTCACGGCCGGGAGCACCGTCACCACCACGGTCGCCGTCCCCGTGACGGCAGCGGGGGAGAACCTCGAGGCGACGTTCGTCACCTCCGGCGGCGTGCAGGTCCCGGCCGACGTCGCCGACCACGTGAGCGTGGACGTGACCGCCGACCCGGTGCTCGGCGCGAGCTCCGCGCCGGACGGGACGCAGACCGTCGACCTCGCCGTCACGGTCGCGGCGGACGCCGCGCTCCCGGCGGGGGAGCACGTCGTCGACCTCTCGTCCCTCGCGGTGACCCTGACGAACGGTCACGGCTGGTCGGACACGGCCGTCGTCGACGCCGGCACCGTCCTGGTCGGCGAGCCCGAGCCGGAGCCCGACCGCGAACCCGGCGTCCTGCGGATGAACGTCGACACCTCGAAGACCGCGGACGACACGGTGACGATCTACCTGACGTCTCCCGACGCGACGATCGACTGGGGCGACGGCACGGTCGAGGACGCCGTCGACGGCGCCAACACCCACACGTACACGCAGACGAGCTCGACCCTGTCGGTGAAGGTCACCGGCACGTTCGCCGCCCTCGGGTCGCCCGAGCAGTCCGTCGCGGACGTCGAGGAGATCGCGCAGATCACCGAGTGGACCGCGACGGGCGCCGAGTCGGCCGCGCACGCGCTCCAGAACGCCGTCAACGTCCTGAGCGTGAACGAGATCCCCGAGACCGTCACGGACCTGTCCTTCATGTTCGCGGGCGCGACCTCCTTCAACGGCTGGTCCATCGCCGAGCTCGACCTGTCGCACGTCACGACCACGGCCCACATGTTCGACGGCGCGACGTCGTTCAACGTCGGGCTGCAGGACTGGGACGTGTCGACCGTGCAGGACATGACCTCGATGTTCGAGGGAGCGACGGCGTTCAACCAGGACCTGTCCGGCTGGGACGTGTCCTCCGCGACCACGATGGACCGGATGTTCGCCGGCGCGAGCCGGTTCGGCCAGGACCTGTCCGGCTGGGACGTCGCGCACGTGACGAGCCACACCGACTTCGACACCGGGTCCGCGCTCACGGCCGACCAGCTCCCCGCGTGGCCCGACGCCGCGCGCGACGCCCAGGACGACGCCGCGACGGAGCCCGAGCCCCAGCCGGACGGCACCGACGGCACCGACGGCGCCACGGAGGAACCGGGCGACGCCGTCGATCCCGAGGGCGACGGCGGGACGGACACGGGCGTCGGGACCGAGCCCGACGGCACGGACCCGGGGGGCACGGACCCCGACGGCACGGACCCCGACGGCACGATCCTGGACGGCACGAACCCCGACGGCACGGACCCGGACGAGCAGTGCACCGCGCCCGACGAGACCGAGGCGCCCGAGGCAGAGATCGACGACACGACCGACGGGTCGGGCACGGCGGACGGCACGCCGTGCGCGGCGCTCGCGGCGACGAAGGAGGACGAGCGATGAGCACGGACCTGCTGCCTGCCCCGGTCGCGCCGGAGGCGACGACGACGCCCGAGGTGCCCGCGCGGCGTCGGGCACGACCGGTGCTCCGCGCGGTGTGGAACGGCGTCACGTACGGGATCCTCGCGCTGGTGCTCTTCGTCGCGGCGGTGACGATCGTGGTCCCGCGCGTCGAGGGCGCGGTGCCGGTCACGGTGGTGTCGAGCTCGATGGAGCCCACGCTCCCCGTCGGGACGCTCGCCGTCGTCCGCCCGGTGGACCCGGCCGACATCGCGATCGGCGACGTCGTGACGTACCTGCCCAACCCGGACGACCTGACCGCGGTGACGCACCGGGTGACCGAGATCCGGCACGAGGCGGACGGGACCCGCTCGTTCGTCCTGCAGGGCGATGCGAACTCCGCACCCGACCCGCTCGTGGACGAGGAGCAGGTCCGCGGCGAGCTCTGGTACTCCGTCCCGTACCTCGGGTACGTCAACACCGCCGTCAACGGGGAGCGCGGGGTCGCCGTGGTCGTCGTGGCGGCCGGGTTCTTCCTCTGGGCGGGCGTGCTGTGGTGGAAGGCCTGGCGGGACCGCCGTCGCGACCCTGCTCAGCCCCGCAGCTGACGACGGTCCGTCACACCGAGCTTGCGCATCGCCCGGTACAGGTGCGACTCGACCGTGCGCACCGAGAGGAAGAGGCGGCTGGCGATCTGCCGGTTGGTGAGGCCCTCGCGGACGAGATCCGCGATCTCCGTCTCCCGCTCGGTGAGGCCGACCGGGAGCGTGCCCGGTGACGCGGCGTCGTCGGAGGCCGACGGCGCGGCGCTCGTCTCGTCGAAGCGGTCCGCAGAGACCGGGGCGCCTTCCTCCGCGGCGCGTCGCCGGACCGTCTCGCGGACCGCGTCCAGGCGCGCGCCCCGGGCGCGCAGGACCCGCGCGGCCGCGAGGACCTGGCGGCTGGTCCCGTGCACGAGCGCACGGTGCATCCGCACCATCGGCCGCAGCGCCGGGAGCCGGACCTCGTTCACCAGGCCCTCGAGCCGCGCGAGCCGCGCGGCGTCGAGGACCCCCGGTGCAGCCGACCAGCACAGCGCCGCCGACGTCAGCCGACCCGCCGCGAGGTGCGCCTCCCCGGCCTCCCACAGGCGCTCGCCGTCGACGTCGCCCGTGACGACGGCCGCGACCTCGGTGTGCGCCCAGGGGCGGACGACGTCGAGCGCGGGCGGGTACGGCCGGGGGGTGGCGTCGAGCTCGTCGAGCATGGCCGCGGCGAGCTCGTGGTGCCCCTGCCGGGCGTCGAGCACGGCCGCAAGCCCGAACACGCGCTCGTCGTACGGGCTCTGCACCGGGCCGCAGCGGCCCAGCCGCAGGACGACGCGCAGCACGTCCCGCGCGCCGACCCCGTCCCCGTGCACGAGCAGCGCGGTGGCGAGGCCCCGCGCCGCGAGCCGCACGCCGAAGACGCTCTGCCGGTCGAGCGCGTCCGCGAGCCGTGACCTGCTCCACGCGACGGCGTCGTCGGTCTGCCCCACCAGGAGCAGGGCGTCCGTGCGCAGCGCGTCGAGCTGGTCCGCGAACGGCTGGTGCATCTGGGTGTCGTGCCACGCGCCGAGGACCTCCAGCGCCGCGTCCGGGGCACCGCGCTCCAGCGCGGCCTGGGCGTGCAGGATGGTGAGGAACCCGGCGAGGTCGGCCGGCGGGTCGACGCCGTCGAGCGCGTCCGGCCGGCGCCCCTCGTCGGCGTAGGCGGAGGCGAGCACGCCCGCGAGGTGCTCGTCGAGCCCGGGGACCACGAGCTCGCCGGAGGGCCCGGGGTCGCGCACGAGCGCGTCGCGCATCGACCGTCCGTTCGCCGCGGCCCACTCGCCGCGCAGGAGCACGTACGACGCGACGGCCCGCGGGTCGTCGCCGTCCGCGCGCGTGCCCGCGAACACCTCGTCCACGTCGATGCCGCGCACGCCGTCCTGCAGGGCCAGACGCAGCAGGGGCAGGGCGGCCGTGACGCGGGGCCGACGCCGCCACGTGTCCTGGTGCACCGCGACCTGGGCGCGGGCGGACTCGAGGAGCACCGCCACCGCCTCGTCGACGTCCGGGAGGGCCCGTTCTGCCGGGTGCAGCTCGTGCCGCCGCTCGCCCTCCTCCGCCGGCCCCCGCCCGGCGACGTCGGCCCGGGCGGCGAGGAGCTCTGCGTCGACCGGGGGGACCGTCTGGCGGAGCGCGTGCGCGAGCGCCGGCGGGCTCACCACCACGGACAGGACGCCGTCGCGCTCGTGCAGCACGAGGCGGCCGGAGCGGCTCAGCGCCGTCACGGCGTCCGCCCCGACGAGCTCGCCCGCCTGGTCGGCGTCCACCACGCCGAACCACGCCAGGGTGGCGAGCGCGCGCCGCAGCGTGTCCGGCGTGTCGTGCAGCAGGGCGTGCACCACCGGTTCGGACGGTCCCGCGGTGAGCGCGTCGGCCAGGTGCCAGCGGCCGTCGACCTGGACGACGGCGCCCGCCCGCACCGCGTCGCCGGCCAGCAGCGCCGCGACCCGCGGGTTGCCCGCCGAGCGGCCCACCGCGACCGCCGCGAGCCCGGCCTCCGCGGGGCCGCCCAGCACGTCCGCCAGCACCGAGGCGACCCGCGCGACGTCGAGCACCGGGACACGCACCACTGCCGCGTCGCGCACCAGCGCCCCCGCAGGCCCCAGGTGGCACCCCGTCGGCCCGGACGCCACCACGCGCACCCGCCCGTGGGCGTGCGCGACGACGCCCGCCACCACCGCGACCGACGTCGCGTCGAGCAGGTGGGCGTCGTCGAGGAGCACCGCGCCGTGGCGCGTGCCCAGCAGGCGGCTCAGCGCCTCCGCCGCAGGGCCGACACCGCCGTCGTCCGGGAGCACCGGGTGGGCGTGGAACGCCGCCAGCGGGACGTCGTGCCCGCCCGGCAGACCGGTCACCGCGACGACGTGCGCGCCCTGCTCCCGCAGGGACCGGTGCACCGCGTCGAGGACCGTGGTCCGCCCGGAGCCCGTGTCGCCGCGCACGAGGACGTCCCGGCCGTCCCGCCACCAGCGGACCGTCGCGTCCAGCGTCGCCTCGTGGACGAACCCCACGTCGCCTCCCGCACTCGTGCCGCGCGCTCCCACCGTACGGGCGTCGACGCAGGTCCGCCCGGGGGAGTGGCACGTCGCGCGCGGTCAGGCGCCGCGGTCCGGGGCTCCCATGTCGCCCGTGCGGGGAGTGCCCTCGGCCAGCCCGTACCGCAGGAGGACCGTGCCCGCCGGGCTGGTGGCCGGGGCGTCGAGGAGGGTGAGGTTCGTCGGCACCGCCCCGCCGGCGAACACGGTCTTGCCCTGGCCGAGCACGATCGGGTGCACCCACAGGTCCAGGCGGTCGAACAGCCGCTCCCGCAGCAGCGTCTGCACCAGGTCGAGACTGCCGACGACCTTCACGTGCTCGTGCCGGTCGCGGACCTCCCGCACCGCCGCGGGCAGGTCCGGCCCGAGCAGGGTCGACCCGTCCCACGGCAGGTCCGGCCCGCCCCGCGACGCCACGTACTTCGGGATCCGGTTGAACAGCGCCGCGAAGTCGTCGTCCGCACCGCCCTCCTGGTGCGGCCAGTACGCCGCGAAGATGTCGTACGTGCGCCGCCCCAGCAGCAGCGCGTCCGTGCCGTCGTACGCCGCCGCGATCTGCGCCCCCGTGACGTCGTCGATCAGGGGCGCCTGCCAGCCGCCGAACGCGAACCCCTCCGGGTCCTCGTCCGGCCCGCCCGGCGCCTGCCCGACGAGGTCCAGGGTCGTGAACAGCTCGATCTCGATGAGTCCCACGGTCGTCTCCAAGTCGGCTCGTCGTCTCGATCACGGGGTAGACCGCGCGGCGACCGGGAAGTCATCGAGCACGGAGGCCGCGCCTGCCTTCGGCGGCGAGGACGGACGTCGCGTGCTCGACGTGGAGCATCCCACAGCGCCCGGTTGGAACGGCGGGTTCCCGCCGAGCGTCCTACGCTCGAGGACGCGGGAGTGGACGGCACCAGCCGTCGCCCCCCGCCCGGCGCGGTCGCGCGGCCGCACCGGCGGTCACGCGCCCCCGGCCGTCTCGTCGCTGAGCCGGGCGCGCGTGCGCCCGGCCGTCTGGAGCTCGTGTGTCAGGTAACGCCACCGCCAGGTTCACCAACGTCGCGCTGCTGTCCGTCACCAGCCGGCTGCCCGCCGGGGTGCGGACGTCCGCCGAGGTGCAGGAGCGTCTCGCTCCCGCGCTGCGTCGGCTGCGTCTGCCGTCCACGCTGCTGGAACGCGTCGCGGGCGTGCGCGAGCGGCGCGCCTGGACCGCCGAGGAGGACGTCGACGACGCGACGGTCGCCGCGGGGCACGAGGCGCTCCGCGCTGCCGGGGTGGACCCGAGCGACGTCGGGCTCCTCATCAACACGTCGGTGACGCGCAAGCACCTCGAGCCGTCGGTCGCGGTGCGGCTGCACCACGGCCTCGGCCTGCCGTCGTCCGCCACCAACTTCGACGTCGCCAACGCGTGCCTCGGCTTCATCAACGGCATGAGCCTCGCCGCGAGCATGATCGAGTCCGGTCAGATCCGCTACGCCGTCGTCGTGGACGGCGAGGACGCCGACCTCATCCACGACCGCACGATCGAGCGGCTGCTGCGCGAGGACCGGGACCGCGACGACTTCATGCAGGAGTTCGCCTCGCTCACGCTCGGCTCCGGCTCGGCGGCAGCCGTGCTGGGCCGCGCGGACGAGAACCCGCACGCCCACCGCGTGCTCGGCGGCGTCACCCGCGCCGCCACCCGGTTCCACGACCTGTGCGTGGGCAGCACCGACGGCATGTTCACCGACGCCCAGGCGCTGCTCGAGGGCGGCCTCGAGCTCGTCGTGGACGCCTGGAAGGACGCCGTCGCCGACTGGGACTGGTCCTCCATGGACCGGTACGTCACGCACCAGGTCTCGCGCGTGCACACCGACGCGATCGTCGAGGCGGTGGGTCTGGACCGGTCCCGCGTGCCCACCACCTACGAGCGGCTCGGCAACGTGGGGCCGGCGTCCGTGCCGATCACGCTCGCCGAGGAGCAGAGCACGCTCAGCGCCGGCGACCGCGTGCTGCTCATGGGCGTGGGCTCCGGCATCAACACGGCGATGCTGGAGCTGGCTTGGTGACCGGGCCCGCCACCACGCCCGCGACCACCTCCCTCCTCCGCCCCGCCGCCACCGTCCCGACCGGGCTGCCCGGCCTGGACCCGCGGTACAGCCACATGCTGCGCGACGCCCGGGGCGCGACCTGGCACTACCTGGACACGGGCCCCGAGCTCGAGCGACGCGGTCTCGCGCCCGTCGGCACCGTGCTCGCCGTGCACGGCAACCCCACGTGGTCCTACCTGTGGCGGCGGCTCGTGACCGACTCCGTCGCCGCCGCGCACGGCGGCGCCGCGGCGTGGCGCGTCGTCGCCGTCGACCAGCTCGAGATGGGGCTGTCCGCCCGCACCGGCGAGCCCCGCCCCCTCGCGCGCCGCGTCGCCGACCTGGGCGCGTTCACCGACGCCCTCGGCCTCGCCGGGCCCGTCGTCACCCTCGGCCACGACTGGGGAGGCGTCGTCTCCCTCGGCTGGGCCGTCGACCACCCCGACCTGCTGGCCGGCGTCGCGCTGCTCAACACGGCCGTGCACCAGCCCGACGGTGCCGCGCTGCCCGCGCCGCTGCGCCTCGCGCTCGCCGGGCCGGTGCACCGGTTCGGCACCCGGACGACGTCCGCCTTCCTCGACACGACGCTCGCCCTGGCACGCCCGCGCCTGGCCGACGACGTCGCGGACGCCTACCGGCTGCCCTACCGCACCGCGCAGGACCGCGACGGGATCGAGGGGTTCGTCGCCGACATCCCCGTGGACGCCGCCCACCCCAGCGCGCCCGAGCTCGACCGCGTCGCCGCCGGCGTCGCGCGGCTCCGCGTGCCCGCCGTGCTGCTGTGGGGACCGCACGACCCGGTGTTCTCCGACCGCTACCTCGACGACCTCGTGCGCCGGCTGCCGCACGCGCACGTGCACCGGTTCGCCGACGCCGGTCATCTCGTCGCCGAGGACGCGGACTGGACGCCCGCCGTCCTCGGGTGGCTCGGGGACGAGGTGCTCGCGCCGACCGGCACCCCCGTCAGCAGTGCCGGGTCCGCGGTGGCCGACGCCGTGACCACGGGTGCCGACGGGGGTGCGGCCTCGCCTTTCGTGCCGCTGTGGGCAGGGCTCGACGCGCGGGCGGAGGACGACGCACCCGCCGTCCTGGACATGACGGCGACCGGTGCCGACGAGTCCGCCCAGGCCGTGAGCTGGCGGGCGCTGCACCGGCAGGTGCGACGGGTGGCCGCGGGTCTGCACGCGATCGGGGTGCGCCGGGGCGACCGGGTGTCGCTGCTCGTGGAGCCGGGGCCCACGCTGACCGCGCTGGTGTACGCGTGCCTGCGGATCGGGGCCGTCGTGGTGGTCGCCGACGCCGGGCTCGGGGTCCGCGGGCTCACCCGCGCCCAGCGGGGGGCGTGGCCGCAGTTCGTCGTCGCGCAGACCAAGGGCCTGGCCGCGGCGCGCGCGCTCGGCTGGCCCGGCGTGCGGATCTCCGCCGAGCCGCTCGCGCCCGCGCTCCGGCGGGCGCTGGGCGTGGCGCACGAGCTCGTCGACGTCGCCCGGGCGGGGGAGGGCGCCTCCCTGCCGCCCGAGCCCGGCCCCGACGAGGAGGCCGCCGTGCTCTTCACGTCCGGGTCGACGGGCCCGGCCAAGGGTGTCGCCTACTCGCACGCCCGCCTCTCCGCGCTGCGGGACACGCTCGCCGAGCACTTCGACGTCGGCCCCGACACCGGGCTCGTCACGGGCTTCGCCCCGTTCGCGCTGCTCGGGCCCGCGCTCGGCACCCGGTCGGTGACGCCGCGCATGGACGTCTCCTCGCCGCGCACGCTCACCGCCCGCGCCGTCGCGGACGCCGTGCGGGCGTCGGACGCACGCATCGTGTTCCTCTCGCCCGCCGCGATCCTCAACGTGGTCGCGACGGCCGACGCGCTCGACGCCGCCGACCGCGACGCCCTGGTGCGCGTGCGCACGTTCCTCTCCACGGGCGCGCCGATCTCCGCCGGGCTGCTCGGCTCGGCCGCCGAGCTCATGCCCGCGGCGACCGCGCACACCCCGTACGGGATGACGGAGTGCCTGCTCGTCACGGACGTCACGCTCGACGGCATCCGCGACGCCGCCGCGGCCCCGGACGCGGGCGTGTGCGTGGGTCGCCCCGTGCCCGGGGCGGAGGTGCTCGTCAGCGCGCTCGACGACGACGGCGCCGCGACCGGTGCGCCGTCCGCGGACCCGGGCGTGCTCGGCGAGGTCCTCGTGCGGGCCGGGCACCTCAAGGAGCGCTACGACCGGCTGTGGCTCACCGACCTGGCCGCCGAGCGCGACACCCCGCCCGGGCGCTGGCACCGCACCGGCGACGTCGGGCACCTCGACGCGCAGGGTCGCCTGTGGATCGAGGGGCGGCTCGCGCACGTGCTCCGCACCGCCGACGGCCCCCTGGCCCCCGTGGGGCCGGAGCAGCACGTGGAGCGCGTGGCGCAGGTGCGACGGGCCGCCGTCGTCGGCGTCGGGCCCGCGGGCGTGCAGCAGGCGGTCTCGGTGGTCGAGACCGTGCCCGACGCCCGGCGTCCCGGGCTGGCGACCGAGGCGCTGACCGCCGCCGTGCGCGCCGCGTCGCCCGTGCCCCTCGCGGCGGTGCTCGTCGTGCCGCGCATGCCCACCGACGTGCGGCACAACTCGAAGATCGACCGGGCGCGTCTCGCCGCCTGGGCCGACGGCGTCCTCGCCGGCGGGCGGGTGGGTCGGCCGTGACCGTGCTCGTGACCGGAGCGTCGGGTCTGCTCGGAGGCGCCGTCGCCCGCGCGCTCGTGGCCCGCGGCGACGACGTCCGCACGCTCCAGCGCCGCCCCTCCGGGGTGCCCGGCGTGGAGGACGTCCTGGGGTCCGTGACCGACCCGGCGGCCGTCGCGCGCGCCGTCGAGGGCGTCGACGCGGTCGTGCACCTCGCGGCCAAGGTGTCGCTCGCGGGCGAGCCCGCGGAGTTCCACGCCGTGAACGTCGACGGCACCCGCGCGCTCCTCGACGCGGCCGAACGCGCCGGGGTCGAGCGGTTCGTGCAGGTGTCCTCACCGTCCGTCGCCCACCTCGGCTCGTCCCTGGTCGGGGCGGGCACGACGCCGGCCGACCCCCGCCACGCGCGCGGCGACTACGCGCGCACCAAGGCGGCGGCCGAGCTGCTCGCCCTGGGCCGCGACCGGCGTCGGCGGCCGGGCGGGGCTGAGTTGTCGGACGGGTCGGGCGGGACCGGGCCGAGCGTCGTCGCCGTGCGCCCGCACATCGTGTGGGGGCCCGGCGACACCCAGCTCGTCGAGCGCGTGCTCGAAAGGGCGGCAAGCGGGCGCCTTCCCCTGCTGGGACACGGCGCCGCGCTCATCGACACGCTCTACGTCGACAACGCCGCCGACGGCATCCTCGCCGCGCTCGACCGCGCCCACGACGTGCACGGCCGCGCGTACGTGCTGACCAACGGCGAGCCCCGCACCGTCGCCGACCTGCTCACCGGCATCTGCCGCGCGGGCGGCGTCGAGCCGCCGCGGTGGCGCGTGCCGGCCGGTGTCGCGCGCGCCGCGGGCAGCCTCGTCGAAGCCGTCTGGCGCGTCCGCCCGGGCACCGACGAGCCGCCGATGACGCGCTTCCTCGCCGAACAGCTGTCCACCGCGCACTGGTTCGACCAGCGGGCCACGCGCCGCGACCTGCGCTGGCAGCCCGCCGTGAGCGTCGACGAGGGGCTGCGGCGTCTGGCCGCGCACTACGGCGGTACGGCGGCCTGACGTTGGTGGGTCTTCGCGGCCAGGTACGACTCCCTGACCAGGATTGACGCGACTCCTAGCCTCGGGAGGCCACGCCTCTCGACGAACCTTGCACCGAGTTCTGCAATCTGGCCTTCGTCATCGACACGTTCGCGCGGATGATCGTCGGTTGGAAGGCGAGACGAAACCGAGAGGGGGCCCGGCCGCCGAGACCTGGCGACGCGCCGGAACTCGGACCTGGGCGGCTCATCCATTACAGCGATCCCGACGCTGGGTACGTCAGCCTGGCGCTCACCGAGCGGCTGGCCGCACTGGGGATGCGCGCCTCGATGCCGTTAAGGACGCGCGTCAACGACTCGGAGAACCAGAGAATAGATCCTCGAACTGGCCTGTTGTGCTCCGCACCGCTCGAGAAAGAACGTGTGGGTGAGGGCGCGGCGGCGCCAACACCGTTTGCCTACGGGACACGGTTCAAATGCTAGGACGTGATTTGGTCCGGCGAGTCCGAGGACTTCGCCATCCACCCAAGCAAGATCTCGCCCCTCAGTGCAGGTGACAAATCTCTGGCAACCGATTCCCAGATTCCGTCGCTAGACTCTCCTGAGCGCACCAATGCCCACAGTGCGGCCATGCGGGTCAGCGGACGTGCTGAAATGGCAGCATCTGTGAGTACGGTACGTAGCGCTGGCCGCATTGCGGTCGAGCCGCTTTCGGCGGCGTAAGCCATCCAGGCAGTTACCCAGTCGCTCCCGCCAACATCACCGCTAATCCAGGCCTTCAACTCTTGCGCGACTTCTGTAGGACGCGAATCTGACATCGCAGCGAAGTATAGCGCGGCCTGCTCAGCCAGGCGTGGGAACCAAGTGACGGCGCGAGAGACATCGGGCAGATCGACTATACCCTTGCCTACGACGAGGAATGATAGGCACTCCTGAAAGGCCCGTTCCGCTGCTGCAAAATCACCACCTGCTGCGTCCTTCTTGAGTGCCATTGATAGTTCTCGGAAGTACTCGACGTAACTATCGACAAGTGGTGGAAGAAGCTGCTCTTCGCGACCCGCGAGGGCGTCCTCTATGCTCACTGTTCCGCGATAAAAGATGTCCCACAAGATTTCCTCGTCAAAGCCGAGTTCGGCCAGGATGGTAGCTACAGTGTCTTCGTCCTCAGTCTGCAGAAGGGCCTGCTTCAACGCCTCCCGTTGCCGCTCGCGAAGTTGCCCGACGCGGGGGAAGGGCTCCGATGAGACGTTGCGCAAGTACGTCTCTCGGCGCATAAGTCTGGTCTTCGTCGAGTTGAGACGCAGGCCGAACTGCGCGAGCGCCCCCTCAAGTTGTTCAAGAATGCGTCGCGATTCTGGGATCGAACCCGCTGCGATCAGATAGTCGTCCGCATAGCGGACAAAGGCTCTGCCCGCACTCTGAAGTTCCCCATCAACGAGGGCGAGCATCGCTGTGGCGAATATATCACTGGCGCGCGGACCTTGTGGCAGGCCGTCGACTTGACCCATCACTGAATCCAAAAACTGCCTGAGTGCGCGCGAGTATGTGAGGCTGACGCCAAACTTGCTGCGCAGTGCACTGGCGAGAAGTTCGTGATCCACGCTTTCATAGAAGCTCTCAACGTCTGCGATAATGAGGTAGTTGGCACCCCACGATCGCGGGGTATCTACAAAACGCGTGTGAGCTGCGGCTGGCTCGTTGACCCCATGGGCACGCCCGCGTGGCCAGAGCACCTCGCATGGCAGAACGTCGTCCAACCTCTGAGCGATGCTGTCTGCGAGTGCCTCTAGAATCACTCGATCGAATGGAGCAAGTAGTGCCGCCGGCCTGGTGGTCACGCGCGACTTAGGCACACGGATGCTGTCGGCTCGTTGGGGAATGTAGGAATGCTCGGCAAACTGGCCGGCGATTGTGGAGACAACGCGTCGTTCAAAATGTGGGCCGACAGTCTGGGTCGGTCGCGGTGGCAGAAGGTCGCTTGGCTCAAAGGCGTGAGAAATTGACTGTGCCAACTGCTCCCAGGTCAGGATCTGGCCAAGGTAAACCTGTGCCATGCGATCCGAAGCCCAGCTTAGCGAAAGTGATCCAGCGATCCCGTCGATCATATCGAGGGCTAGGATGCAAGCGTCCTCAACATCATCGCGAGCCTCATTGGCATCGTTTGCGGCGCGTGCGCGTTCGATGTGGACACGCAAATCCGTCGCCGATAGTCCGGCCATCTGTAGTTCTTGAAGCGCTCGAAAGAGCGCGGGCTCATCTTCGGTTCCGCTGCGCAAGAGTTGCGCTAGTGTCTGAAGCGCCGAGGCGACGTCAGCTTGAACCAGTGTCGCGTCGCTGCCGTCACTGGAGTGTTCCAGGGTTGACATTAGTGCTCCCACAGTTTCCATTGGGGCGCTGTGGCCTCCACGAGACTGACGTATCCGCCTCGTGACATTGCTTCAACGGGTTCCACAAGGTGGTGCACCTCGGAGTCTTCGCGACACGTCAGCAAGGCGTTGCACGGGCCCACATCTAACGCCCAGATTGGATGACGACCGGTGCCGCCGAGACTCTCGGGGCGGCGATGGATCGGTAGGAAGCGTGGATGCTCCGGCGTCACCGAGAGCCCACCTGTATTTGGGTTGACATCCCCGGACTCGGTGGTTGGGATGTCTCGCTCGCGCACGCCGAGGGTTGCGCCACCTTGTCCAACCTCCGGCGCGGCTCCGTCCTGCCGCATGGCTCGATACACTGAAGACGAATAGCTGGCGCTCACTTGTCCGTCGTTGGTCACGGTCAGAACACTACCGGGTGGCCGTGACAAGTCGCCCCGCGTGTGAGTCACCCGACCGAGTCGGGGCCGTCAGCCTCGAGCGGACAAGCCTTGTGAAGGCACGAGACCAGTCGTTCGAAGGGTCACGCTCAAGACCACCGATCCACCGCCCAGCACCATCAGGGTGTGAACGTGATCCTCACAGTCAGTCGAGAGCTACGTGTTGATGATCGCCTGGCCTCTCCCAGAACGGGCACAGGGTCGACGTTGCTTGGTGCAGTCATCGTGATGCTTCGTCTGGGAGTGTTCGGAAGGTTCACTCGAAGGATCACGCGGTGACCACTTCACGTATCGGCGACGGCGCTCTACCACCATCAGGGACTCAACTCGCCAGTACATCCACCAGTCGACCCAGGCACTCGTGACTATCTCGACACCGGTTAGACTCCTCAGCGGCCCCGGGCGCGAAGGGTCCGCTCCTAATGCACGAGCCACGCTGGCGACACGATCACCACCCGCATTGGTACTGGTAGGTACGTCCAGCGACTACTAAACCGAGACGAGCGAGCACCGCCGCAGGTCTCGGCCGCGGAGAGTCGCGTCGTCCAGCCCGGACCCACCTGGGAGAACGTCAGACGGAGTAGTACTTGGCCTCGGGATGATGCAGGACGAACGCGTCGGTGGACTGCTCCGGGTGGAGCTGGAGCTCCGCGGAGAGCTCGACCCCCACGCGCTCCGGCTTCAGGAGCTCGACGACCTTGGTCCGATCCTCCATGTCCGGGCACGCGGGGTAGCCGAGCGAGAAGCGGGCGCCGCGGTACTCGAGCTTGAACATGCCGTCGACCTCGGTGGGGTCCTCGTCGGCGAACCCGAGCTCTGACCGCACGCGTGCGTGCCACATCTCGGCGAGCGCCTCGGTGAGCTGGACGGAGAGCCCGTGGAGCTCCATGTACTCGCGGTAGTGGTTCCCGGCGAAGAGCTTCGCGGTGTGCTCGTCCACCGACGCGCCCATCGTCACGAGCTGGACGGGCAGCACGTCGTACCGGCCTGTCTCCTCGACCCACGACCGCGGCTTCACGAAGTCGGCGAGGCACAGGTGCCGGTCGCGGCGCTGGCGCGGGAACGTGAACCGCAGTCGCTCCTCGCCCAGAGGCCCGCCCGACCCGCCGTCGGGCGCCCCGATGCCCGCGAGCCCGGCGCCGTGGTGCGCGACCACGACGTCGTCGCCCTCGGACCACACGGGGAAGTACCCGTAGACGACGGACGGGTCCACCATGCCCTCGGTGCGGATCCGGTCGAGCCACGCGTTGAGGCGCGGGCGTCCCTCGGTCTCGACGAGCTCCTCGTACGACGCCCCGTCGTCGCCGCGCCCCGGCTTCAGTCCCCATTGACCCATGAACGTCGCGCGCTCGTCGAGGAAGGCCGCGTAGTCGGCGAGCCGCACGCCCTTGACGAGCCGCGTGCCCCAGAACGGGGGCTCGGGCACGGGGTTGTCCGCCGCGACGTCGGACCGCGCGGGCAGGTCCTCGGGAGCGGTCTCCGTGACGGTGACCACGGCGTGGCGGCGCTTCTTCAGCGCGGGCAGGCCCACGGCGTCGGGCGACTCGCCGCGCGCGACGCGCACGAGCGGTTCCATGAGCCGCAGCCCCTCGAACGCGTCGCGCGCGTACCGGACCACGCCGGGGAACTGGCCGGCGAGGTCGTCCTCGACGTAGGTGCGCGTGAGCGCGGCGCCGCCGAGCAGCACGGGCCAGCGCCCGGCGAGCCCGCGGGAGACGAGCTCCTCCAGGTTCTCCTTCATGACGACGGTCGACTTCACGAGCAGCCCGGACATGCCGATGACGTCGGCGTCGTGCTCCTCGGCGGCGTCGATCATCGCGGAGATCGGCTGCTTGATGCCGATGTTGACGACCGTGTAGCCGTTGTTCGTGAGGATGATGTCGACGAGGTTCTTGCCGATGTCGTGCACGTCGCCGCGCACGGTCGCGAGCACGATCGTGCCCTTCGACCCCGACGCGCCCTCGATCTTCTCCATGTGCGGCTCGAGGTGCGCGACCGCGGTCTTCATCACCTCGGCCGACTGGAGGACGAACGGGAGCTGCATCTCGCCGCGCCCGAACAGGTCGCCCACGACCTTCATGCCTTCGAGGAGGTGGTCGTTGACGATGTCGAGCGCCTTCATGCCGTCGGCGAGCGCGGTGTCGAGGTCGTCCTCCAGGCCCTTGCGCGCGCCGTCGACGATCCGGCGCTCCAGCCGCTCGCCCACCGGCAGTGCGGCGAGCTCCGCCGCGCGCTGGTCCTTGAGCGCCGCGGAGTCCACGCCCTCGAACAGCTCCAGCAACCGGGCGAGCGGGTCGTGCACGAGGTTCCCCTCGTCGTCGTACCGGCGCCGGTCCCAGACGAGGTCGAGCGCGGCCTCGCGCTGCTCGTCCGGGATCTGGGCGAGCGGGAGGATCTTCGCGGCGTGCACGATCGCCGAGTCCAGCCCGGCCTCGACGGCCTCGTGGAGGAACACCGAGTTGAGCACCGTGCGCGCCGCCGGGTTGAGCCCGAACGACACGTTGGAGACACCGAGCGTCGTGTGGATGCCGGGGTAGCGGCGGTTGATCTCCCGGATCGCGTCGATCGTCTCGATCGCGTCGCGCCGCGTCTCCTCCTGCCCGGTCGCGATGGGGAACGTCAGCGCGTCGACGATGATGTCGTCGACGCGCATGCCCCACTCGCGCGTGAGCGTCTCGACGAGCCGCGTCGCGATCTCCACCTTGCCCGCCGCGGTGCGCGCCTGCCCCTCCTCGTCGATGGTCAGGGCGACCACGGCGGCACCGTGCTCCACCACCGCCGGCATGATCCGGGCGAAGCGCGACGTCGGGCCGTCGCCGTCCTCGAAGTTCACCGAGTTGACGACCGCGCGCCCGCCCACGAGCTCGAGCCCCGCGCGGATGACCTCCGGCTCCGTCGAGTCGATCACCAGCGGCAGCGTCGACGCGCTCGCGAGGCGCGACACGACCTCGCGCACGTCGGCGACGCCGTCGCGCCCCACGTAGTCGACGCACACGTCGAGCAGGTGCGCGCCGTCGCGCGTCTGCGCGCGCGCGATCTCGACGCACTCCTCCCAGTTCTCCGCGAGCATCGCCTCGCGGAACGCCTTCGACCCGTTCGCGTTGGTGCGCTCGCCGATCGCGAGGACCGACGCGTCCTGGTGCAGGTCGGTGTGCGAGTACAGGCTCGCGACGCCGTTCTCCCGCTCCGGGCGCCGCTCCGCGACCGTGCGGCCGCGGACCGCCTCGACGACCTGGCGCATGTGCTCGGGCGTCGTGCCGCAGCAGCCGCCCACCAGGCCCAGGCCGAACTCCTCGACGAACTGCGTGTGGGCCGCCGCGAGCTCCGCCGGCGTCAGGGGGTACGAGGCGCCGTCCGGTCCCAGGACGGGCAGCCCCGCGTTCGGCATGCACGTCACCGGCATCTCCGCGTGACGCGACAGGTGTCGCAGGTGCTCGCTCATCTCCGCCGGACCGGTCGCGCAGTTCAGCCCGATCGCGTCGACCCCGAGCGCCTGCAGCGTCGTCAGGGCCGCGCCGATCTCCGAGCCCATGAGCATCGTGCCCGTGGTCTCCACCGTCACCTGCGCGATCACGGGGACCGACCGGCCCACCGCCCGCATCGCCGCGCGCGACCCGTTGACCGCCGCCTTCGTCTGCAGCAGGTCCTGGCTCGTCTCGACCAGGAGGGCGTCCACGCCTCCTTCGAGGAGCCCGGCCGCCTGCTCGGCGAACGTGTCCCGCAGGTGCGCGTACGTCGTGTGCCCGAGGCTCGGCAGCTTCGTCCCCGGGCCCATCGAGCCGAGCACCCAGCGCGGGTGGTCGTCGGTCGTGAACGCGTCGGCGCGCTCGCGCGCGATGCGCGCCCCCGCCGCGGCGAGCTCGCGGATCCGGTCGTCGATCCCGTAGTCCGACAGGTTCGACCAGTTCGCCCCGAACGTGTTCGTCTCGATCGCGTCGACCCCGACCGCCAGGTACTCGTCGTGCACCTGCCCGATGAGGTCCGGCCGCGACACGTTGAGGATCTCGTTGCAGCCCTCGAGCTGCTCGTAGTCCTCCATCGACGGGTTGCGGTCCTGGATCATCGTGCCCATCGCGCCGTCCGCGACGACGACGCGCGTGCGCAGCGCCTCGGCGAAGGCACGGGAGCGGGCGTCGGCGAGGTCGGGGGAGACGGTCGGCATGGTGGCAGCGTATGCCGCGCATGCCCGGACACGGACCGTCGTCTCAGCCGGCCGTCGTCGGACGCGACCGAGCGATGCACGACGGCTCGGGAGATGCACGCGGACGTGCAGCGCTCGACCCGGAGCGCATCCCTCGCGCCTCGGCGCGAGGCGGCGGGAAATGCGCGTGCCCGACGACGCGGGCGCACCTACCGTGGACCCATGCCCTCCTCCCTCCCCGCCCCGGCCACGACGCTCGCCCCCATCGCCGAGCGGGCCGCCGCGCCGTCGGACCTCCCGCCCGTCACCGCGGGAGACCTCACCTGGCGACCGGCCGTGGCCGCCGACGCTCCCGCGCTCCTCACCCTGAAGAACGAGATCGCCGCCGCAGACTCCGAGCCCTACCGGGAGACGCTCGAGGAGGTCGCCGACCTCTTCACGGCCTCGTGGCGCGACCTCGCGACCGACTCGCTCGTCGGCGTCGACGCGGACGGCGTCCTGCGCGCGTGGGCCCTCGTCGACACCGCCCCCGGCGACGCCACGACCGTGCGCACGTTCCTGGGAGGGGGCGTCCACCCGACGCACCGCGGACGCGGGATCGGGCGTCAGCTCCTCGCCTGGGAGATCGCGCGCGGTCGTCAGCTCCTCGCCGCCAGCGGCAAGGAGATCCCGGCACGCATCGCGCTGTACGCCGAGGACACCGACCCGCCCGGCAAGATCCGCCTCTACGAGCGCTTCGGGTTCGCGCCCCGCCGCTTCTACTCCGACCTGCGCCGCGACCTCGCGGACCCCGTGCCCGACGTCGCGCTCGACGGCCCCCTGCGCGTCGTCCCGTGGACCGCGGAGCTCGACGAGGCGACGCGCCTCGCGCACAACGACGCGTTCCGCGACCACTGGGGGAGCGAGCCCCGCTCGCCCGAGTCGTGGACCCACGGGCGCAGCGAGTTCGCCCCGCAGTGGTCGTTCCTCGTCGTCGACGACGCCCCGGACCTCGACGCGCTCCTCGCGGGCACGACGACCACGGCACCGGTCGACGAGGAGACCGCGGCGAGCCTGCGCGCGGGCGCCCCGCTCGTCGTCGGGTACGAGATGGCGGGCCGCTACGACGAGGACTTCGGCGTGCGCGGCTATACGTTCGGGTACACCGAGCTGCTCGGCGTGCGCCGCGCCTACCGCGGCCGCAAGGTCGCCGTCGCGGCGCTCGCGGCCGCCATGCGGGCGATGGCGGCGGACGGCATGCAGTACGCGTCCCTCGACGTCGACACCGAGAACCCGTCCGGGGCGCACGGCCTCTACGCGAGCCTCGGCTACGAGAAGGTCACCGGCTCGCGGATGTACTCGATCGAGCTCTGAGACCGTCGCACGGCGCCGGTGCGGTCACAGCGTCGCGGCGCTCAGCGCGTCGCAGTCGGCGAGCGTGCCGCCGTCGTAGCCGGTCATGAACCAGCGCTGCCGCTGCTCGCTCGACCCGTGCGTCCAGGCCTCGGGGTTGACCCGGCCGGTCGCGGCCTCCTGGATGCGGTCGTCCCCGACGGCGGACGCCGCCGACAGCGCGTCGGCGAGCTGCTGCTCCGTGATCGGCTCGAGGAACGTCACGCCCGTGTCCGGGTCGACCGTGCTCGCCGCGTCTCCCGCCCACATGCCGGCGAGGCAGTCGGCCATGAGCTCGATGCGCACGGCGTCGGAATCGGGCCCCGTGCCCTGGCGGTCGGCGGCGTCCATCGCGCCGACGAGCTGCTCGACGTGGTGCCCGAACTCGTGCGCCACGACGTACATCCGGGCGAGACCGCCGTCGTTCGCCCCGAACCGGGAGGTGAGGTCGTCGTAGAAGCCCACGTCGATGTACACCGTCCGGTCGCCCGGGCAGTAGAACGGGCCGACGGCGCTCGTCGCGGCGCCGCAGCCCGTCGACACCTGGCCGGAGAAGCTCACGACGTCCGGGAGCTCGTACGCGACGCCTGCCTGCGCGGGCAGCGCCTCGTCCCAGTACGCGTCGAGGGCCTGCGCGGTCGCGCTCAGCTCGCACTCCAGCTCCGTGTTGGCCTGCTCGGCGCTGCAGTCGTCGACGTACTGCGCCTGGCCCTCGCCGAGCGCGTCCGACGACGTGCCCCCGCCGTCCCCCGTGAGGGCGCCCAGGTCGACGTCCGACCGCCCGGAGAGGAGCACGACCGCGAGCACCACCAGCACCGCGCCGATCCCGCCGCCGGCGATCACCGGCCCGCGCCGCCCGCGGCCTGCACCCTTGCGGACCCGCCCGCCCTCGAACGAGCCACCCTCCTGGAACGTCACAGGTTCAACCTAGACCCGTAGAATCGTCCAGGCCCGCCGTCGGGCACCACCCACCCCTGCGAGAGGACCCTCCCGTGATCACCGCCCACGGCGTCGAGCTGCGCGTCGGCGCCCGTGTCCTGCTCCACGAGGCCACCTTCCAGATCGCCTCGGGCGACCGGATCGGCCTCGTCGGCCGCAACGGTGCCGGCAAGACGACCCTGACCAAGACGCTCGCGGGGGAGACCCAGCCGACGGCGGGGAAGATCACGCGCGGGAACGAGATCGGCTACCTCCCGCAGGACCCGCGCACGGGCGACCTCGAGGTCATCGCGATGGACCGGGTGCTGTCCGCCCGCAGCCTCGACGTGATCGTGCGGCAGATGCGCGAGACCGAGGGCGCGATGGCGAGCGCCGACGTCGAGACCCACGAGGCGGCCATGGAGCGCTACCCGAGGCTGGAGTCCCGGTTCCTCGCCGCGGGCGGGTACGCCGCAGAGAGCGAGGCGCACCGGATCACGAGCAACCTCGGTCTCGACGACCGCGTGCTCGCCCAGCCGCTGAGCACGCTGTCGGGCGGTCAGCGCCGCCGCATCGAGCTCGCGCGCATCCTCTTCTCCGGCGTCGAGACGCTGCTGCTCGACGAACCCACCAACCACCTCGACGCCGACTCGATCATCTGGCTGCGCGACTACCTCAAGGCGTACTCCGGCGGCTTCGTCGTCATCTCCCACGACGTCGACCTGCTGCGCGCGACCGTGAACAAGGTGTTCCACCTCGACGCCAACCGCGGCGAGCTCGACCAGTACAACCTCGGCTGGGACGGCTACCTCGCGCAGCGCGAGCAGGACGAGCGCCGCCGGCGGCGCGAGCGCCAGAACGCCGAGAAGAAGGCGGGCGCCCTGCTCGCCCAGGGCGAGAAGATGCGCGCGAAGGCCACGAAGGCCGTCGCCGCGCAGCAGATGATGCGTCGCGCCGAGAAGATGCTCGCGGGTGTCGAGGGCGAGCGTCAGAGCGACAAGGTCGCCAAGCTGCGGTTCCCCAAGCCCGCCCCGTGCGGCCGCACGCCCCTCACCGCGAGCGGGCTGTCCAAGGCGTACGGGTCGCAGGAGGTCTTCGCGGGCGTCGACCTCGCGATCGACCGCGGCAGCCGCGTCGTCGTGCTCGGCCTCAACGGCGCGGGCAAGACGACGCTCCTGCGCATCCTCGGCGGCGTGGAGAAGCCCGACACGGGCGAGGTGCACCCGGGCCACGGCCTGAAGATCGGCTACTACGCCCAGGAGCACGACACGCTCGACATGGACGCGACCGTCGTGGAGAACCTGCGCCACGCCGCGCCCGACCTCACCGACACCCAGGTGCGCTCGGTCCTCGGGTCGTTCCTGTTCTCCGGCGACGACGCGGACAAGCCGACGCACGTGCTCTCGGGCGGGGAGAAGACACGGCTGGCGCTCGCGACCCTCGTCGTGTCGGCCGCGAACGTGCTGCTGCTCGACGAGCCGACGAACAACCTCGACCCCGCGTCGCGCGCCGAGATCCTCGGCGCGCTCAAGACGTACGAGGGCGCCGTCGTCATGGTCACGCACGACGACGGCGCGGTCGAGGCCCTCGAGCCCGAGCGGGTCCTGCTCCTGCCGGACGGCGACGAGGACCTGTGGAGCGACGACTACGCGGAGCTCGTCTCGCTCGCGTGACGGCCCCGCACCTGCGGGGTCTACCGCGTGGTGGGGTCCACCCCGTGCGTGGCTCTACCGCGTGCGCGGGTCGAGCTGGGCGTCGATGAGCGCGTCCTCCTCGTCCTCCGCCGTCGGGCGGCGGGTGCGCGGGTCGCGGCGAGGTCGTGCCGAGCCGGGGTCCTCGGCGGCGAGGAGGTCGCCCGCCGTGAGCGTCACGTCCTCGCCGCGGCGGTCCCGGCGGTCGCGCCGCACGAGGAGCCAGAACCCTGCCACCGCGCCCAGGGCGAACACGCCCCACTGGAACGCGTAGGACAGGTGGGAGCCCGGGTCCGTGTCGGGCTTGGGCAGGGCCTCGAGCACGACGTCCGGCGCGGGCACCTCGTCACGGAGCTGGCCGTAGGCGCCGACCGTGCGGCCCGCGGCCCAGTCGCCGCCCTCCGCGCCCGCCGCGAGCACCTGGTCGGTCGAGATGGCCTGCACCTGCCCGGCCGGCGCGTCGCGGTCGGAGGCCGGCTCGTCGGCCCGCAGGGTCACGGTCGCCTCGACCGTCCCCGTGGGCGGGTCCGGCACGTCCCCGGGCGTCACCGCGTCGGTCCCGAGGGGCACGAACCCGCGGTCCACGACGACGACCAGCCCGTCCGGCGCGCCGGGCGTCGGGTCCGTGACGAACGGCACGAGGACGTGGAACCCGGGGGAGCCGCCCACGGGCCGGTTGCGCAGCAGCACCGTGCCGTCCGGCTCGTACCGGCCCTCCAGCGTCACCGGCAGCCACACCTGCGCGGGGTCGAGGTCGCTGCCGGGGGCCGGGAGCACCTGGGACACGGGGGCCGGGGCCGCCGTGTAGTTCGCCTCGATCTGCGCGATCTCCGCCTCACGGTCGACGTAGCGGTTCCACTGCCACCGGCCGGCGACCAGGCACAGCGCCACCAGCACGACGACGCCCACGGCGAGCGTGGCCCACTGGCGCGGTGTGCGGGGCTCGTAGGTCGGGTTCGCGGCGCGCGGGCCGACCGGGGCGTCGGCGGCGTCCGTCACGGGGCGGGCCGACGCTCGAGGTCGTCGACCGGCACGGTGGTGCGCCAGAACGACCGCGCGCCGAGGAACGTCTCCAGGTGCTCGCGGTGCGCGTCGCACGCGAGCCACACCTTGCGCCGCTCCGGCGTGTGGATCTTCGGGTTGTTCCACAGCAGGCCCCACGCGGCGCCCTCGCGGCAGCCCTTCGCGCTGCAGACGAGCTCCTCGTCGCCGACCGGGTCCGCGAGACCCAGCACGTCCGTCATCCGTTCCCTCCGGGTCGCTCCCCGGGGCCGATCCCGTGGCCGTCGGGCGTCGTGCCCGGCGGCAGGGCCCGGTGCTCCATCGGGGAGGTGTCGTAGTGCACCTGGTCGCGGCCCGCGTTGGCGCCGAGCACCGCCACGTAGGGCAGCACCACCGCGGCCGCCGCGAGCACGAACGTGAGCCACGGGAGCGTGCTCCACACGGCGATCGCCGCGACGAAGCACACGAGCCGGATCCCCATCTGGACGAGGTACCGGCGCGTGCGACGGGCCTGGTCCTCGGCCAGGGGCTGCTGGGCGGACGTGATGCTCGGCACCACCTCGACGGGGCGCCCACCCGTGCGTCGTGTGCTCACCCGTCCAGTCTACGTTTGTGGCGACCCCACAAACGGTCCGTCGGACGTGTGACGTACCGCGCGCGCACGGCCCGGACCGCTCGGGGTAGGTTCGCACCGTCCCTGTCGTCGCCCCGAGGAGAGACCTCTGTGTCCGAGCCCACCGCACCCGCACCGCGCACCGTCGTCGTCACCGGCGCGAACCGAGGCATCGGCCGGGCCGTCGCCGAGCGGTTCGTCGCGAACGGCGACCGGGTCGCCACGGTGTACCGCGGCGGCGACCTGCCCGAGGGCGTCTTCGGGGCCGTGGCCGACATCACCGACACCGCCGCGGTCGACGCCGCGTTCACGCAGATCGAGGCCGAGCTCGGCCCCGTCGAGGTGCTCGTCGCCAACGCGGGCGTCACGCGCGACCAGCTCCTGCTGCGCATGACCGACGAGGACTTCGAGTCCGTGGTCGACGTCAACCTCACCGGCACGTTCCGCTGCGTGCGCCGTGTGACGAAGGGCATGATCCGCCTGCGCCGCGGGCGCATCGTCCTCGTGTCGTCGGTCGTCGGGCTGTACGGCGGCGCGGGCCAGGTGAACTACGCGTCGTCGAAGTCCGCGCTCGTCGGCATGGCACGCTCGATCACGCGCGAGCTCGGCGCGCGCGGCATCACGGCCAACGTGGTCGCCCCGGGGTTCATCGACACCGCGATGACGGCCGAGCTCCCCGAGGAGCGCCAGGCCGCCTACAAGGCCGCGATCCCCGCGGGCCGGTTCGCGCAGCCCGAGGAGGTCGCGGGCGTGGTCCAGTTCCTCGCGTCCGACGCCGCGTCGTACGTCTCCGGGGCCGTGATCCCGGTCGACGGCGGCCTCGGCATGGGGCACTGACGGGCCACCGAACCGGCCACCGGCGGGCCGCTGACGGGTCACCGGCACCCGCCCGCGCCCGACCGCGCGGCGTCCCGCGACGCCCGCACCCTGCTCTCTTTCAGTACGCTCGCCTCAGCGCGCCCGCGACCGGGTGCACGACGGAAGGACATCGATGGGTCTGCTCGACGGCAAGAAGCTCCTGGTGACGGGGGTCCTCACGGACTCCTCGATCGCGTTCCACGCGGCACGGCTCGCCCAGGAGGAGGGTGCGCAGGTCGTGCTCTCGTCGTTCGGCCGCCAGATGAAGCTCACGCAGGCGTTCGCGAAGCGCCTGCCCTCGGCCGCCCCCGTGGTCGAGCTCGACGTCACGGACCCGGCCCACCTCGACGGTCTGGCCGCGGCGGTCCGCGAGCACGTCGACGTCCTCGACGGCGTCGTGCACTCCATCGGGTTCGCCCCGCAGTCGGTCATGGGGGGCAACTTCCTCTCGGCGACCTGGGAGGACGTCGCGACGGCGCTCCAGGTGTCGACGTTCTCCTACAAGTCGCTCGCCACGGCGGCCAAGCCGCTCATGACGAACGGCGGCGCGCTCGTCGGCCTGACGTTCGACGCGCAGTTCGCCTGGCCGGTCTACGACTGGATGGGCGTGGCGAAGGCGGGCCTGGAGTCCGCGAACCGCTACCTCGCGCGCGACCTCGGTCCCGACGGCATCCGGGCGAACCTCGTGTCGGCGGGCCCGATCCGCACCACGGCGGCCAAGTCCATCCCGGGCTTCGAGCAGATGGAGGACGGCTGGCCGAAGCGCGCCCCCCTCGGCTGGGACCAGACCACGGCCGAGCCGGCCGCACGTGCGGTCGTCGCCCTGCTGTCCGACTGGTTCCCGGCCACCACCGGTGAGATCGTGCACGTCGACGGCGGCGTGCACGCGATGGGTCAGTGAGGCAGGTGGCGCAGGTGACCGGGAGCACCGGGGGCGACGGCGGGCGGCGACTGGTCCTCCTGCGCCACGCCAAGGCGGAGCGTGCGGGCGCGGTGGACGACGTGCTCCGCCCGCTGCGCCTCGACGGGCGGAGGCAAGCGAGCCGGGTGGGGTCCGCCCTGCGGGACTCGGGCCTCGTGCCCGAGCGCGTGCTGTGCTCGTCCGCGCTGCGCACGCGCCAGACGTGGGAGCTGCTGTCGGCACACCTGGGTGACGTCGCGCCCGAGGTCCTCGTCGACGACACGCTCTACTCCGCCGACGTGGCGGACGTGCTCGCGCTCGTCGCGGCGACGGACCCGCGGGTGCGCACGCTCCTCGTCGTCGGGCACGAGCCGACGATGGCGGCCACCGCGTCGCACCTCGCGGACCCGGCGTCCGACGGCGGCGCGCTCGCCCAGGTGCAGGTGGGCGTGCCCACCGCCACCTACAGCGTCCTGGAGTCCGACGCCGCGTGGGACGCCTGGCGTCCGCGCGGGGCTCTCCTCACGTACGTCGGGCGCCCCGCCGTCTGACGGTCGGTCCGACGGTCCCGCGTCGCGGTCCGACGGCCGCGGCTCAGGGGCGGCGGCGGGCGGCGTCGACCCGGTCGACGACGTCCAGCACCGCGTCGAGCCGCGGCCCGTCCACGCCGTACGGCGCCTGCGCGCGCACCATTGGCTTCGCGGCGAAGGCGATGCCGATGCCCGCGGCGGCGATCATGTCGAGATCGTTCGCGCCGTCGCCCACCGCGATCGTGTCCGCGAGGGCCACGCCCGTGCGGGCCGCGAGGTCGCGCAGCGTCTCGGCCTTGGCGGCGCGGTCGACGACGGGTCCCACGGTGCGGCCCGTGAGCCGTCCGTCCGCGACCTCGAGGCGGTTGGCACGGAAGAGCGTGATGCCGAGGTCCGCGGCGAGGTGCGCGACGATCTCCTCGAAGCCTCCCGAGACCAGGCCGACCTCCCACCCGCGGCGCCGCGCCTCGGCGACGAGCTCGCGGGCGCCGGGAGTGAACGTGGCGCGGTCCCGGACGTCCTCGAACGCCGTCACGGGCACGCCCGCGAGGGTCGCCACGCGCTCGCGCAGCGACGCGGCGAAGTCGAGCTCGCCGCGCATGGCGCGCTCCGTCACCTCGGCGACCTCCGCCCGGGTCCCCGCGTGGTCGGCCAGCAGCTCGATGACCTCCTGGGTGATGAGCGTCGAGTCGACGTCCATGACGAGCAGGCGGGTGGGACGGGTGCCGGCCACGGCGGGGTCCTCCAGGTCGGCGGGTGCGGTCGCGCTCACTCGACGACCGTCCCCTTGGGCACGACCGTGATGCCGGACTCGGTGACGGTGAAGCCGCGCGCCCGGTCCCGCTCGGGGTCGAGGCCGATGCGCGCCTGCTCCTTGATGACGACGTTCTTGTCGATGATCGCGCGGTGCACCTGCGCGTGGCGGTGCACCTGCACGCCGTCCATGAGCACCGAGTCCGAGACGGACGACCACGAGTGCAGGTACGTGCCGGGGGAGAGCACCGAGCCGACGGCGGTCGCGCCGGAGATGATGACGCCGGGGGAGACGATCGAGTCGGCCGCGTGGCCGAGGCGTCCGCGCCCCGCGTGCACGAACTTCGCCGGCGGCAGGCCCGTGTAGCCGGTGTGCAGCGGCCACTCCTCGTTGTAGAGGTTGAACACGGGGGTGACGGCGATGAGGTCCTTGTTCGCGTCGTAGTAGGAGTCGATCGTCCCGACGTCGCGCCAGTAGTCGCGGTCCCGGTCCGTGGAGCCGGGCACGTCGTTGCGGATGAAGTCGTAGACCGCGGCGGTGCCCTTCTCGACGAACGCGGGGACGATGTCGCCGCCCATGTCGTGGCGCGAGGCCGCGTCCGCGGCGTCGGCCGTCACGGCCTCCACGAGGGCGTCGGTGTCGATGACGTAGTTGCCCATCGACGCCAGGACCTCCTTCGGGGAGTCCGGCAGGCCCACGGGGTCCTTCGGCTTCTCGCGGAACGCCGCGATCCTCGTCGGGTCCTTCGGGTCGGTCTCGATGACGCCGAACTGGTCCGCCATGGAGATGGGCTGGCGGATCCCGGCGACGGTGAGCCGCGCGCCCGACTCGACGTGCGCGTCGACCATCTGGGAGAAGTCCATGCGGTAGACGTGGTCGGCGCCGACCACGACCACGATGTCGGGCCGCTCGTCGTCGATGATGTTGAGGCACTGGTAGATCGCGTCCGCGCTGCCGAGGTACCAGTGCTTGCCGACGCGCTGCTGCGCGGGCACCGGCGCCACGTAGTTGCCGAGCAGCGCGGACATGCGCCACGTCTTCGTGATGTGGCGGTCGAGGCTGTGCGACTTGTACTGCGTGAGCACGACGACCTTGAGGTAGTGCGAGTTCACGAGGTTCGACAGGGCGAAGTCGACGAGGCGGTAGATGCCGCCGAACGGGACGGCCGGCTTGGCCCGGGACCCCGTGAGCGGCATGAGGCGCTTGCCCTCGCCCCCGGCGAGGACGATGGCGAGGACTCGGGGTGCGGCGGCCATGCCCAGACGGTAGCCCCTCGGCCCGGGGCCTCGCAGCACGACCCGCATGATGGGCGCCGCGCGTTCCCTGCCGCGCGCGGGCCGGTGTCGGCTAGCGTGTGCCGCGTGAGAGTCGACCTGCTGACCCGTGAGTACCCGCCCCACGTCTACGGCGGCGCGGGCGTGCACGTCGCGGAGCTGTCCGCGGTGCTGCGCCGCCACGTCGACGTGCGCGTGCGCTGCTTCGACGGGCCGCGCTCCGCCGACGGCGTGACCGGGTACGCGGTGCCGGGCGTGCTGTCGTCCGCCAACGCCGCGCTCGGGACGTTCGGTGTCGACCTGGAGATGGCGGGCGACGTCGCCGGCGCCGACCTCGTCCACTCCCACACCTGGTACGCCAACCTCGGCGGGCACCTCGCCGGGCTGCTGCACGGCGTGCCCCACGTCGTCTCGGCGCACTCGCTCGAGCCCCTGCGCCCGTGGAAGGCCGAGCAGCTCGGCGGCGGGTACGCGCTGTCGTCCTGGGCGGAGCGGACGGCGTACGAGGGCGCGGCGGGGATCGTCGCGGTCTCCGCGGGCATGCGCGAGGACATCCTGCGCGTGTACCCGCAGGTGGACCCCGCGAAGGTCCACGTGGTGCACAACGGCATCGACCTCGACGGCTGGCGGCGGCCCGAGGGCGAGGCGGGCCTCGCGGCGGCCGACCGGGTCGTGCGCGACCTCGGGATCGACCCCGGACGCCCCGCGGTGGTGTTCGTCGGGCGCATCACGCGCCAGAAGGGCCTGCCGTACCTCCTGCGCGCGGCCCGCTCGCTCCCGCCCGAGGTACAGCTCGTGCTGTGCGCCGGGGCTCCGGACACGCCCGAGATCGCCGCGGAGGTGAGCAGCGCGGTCGCGGTGCTGCAGGCCGAGCGCACCGGCGTCGTGTGGATCGAGCAGATGCTGCCCCGCCCGGAGCTCGTCGCCGTGCTCGCCGCGTCCACGGTCTTCGTGTGCCCGTCCGTGTACGAGCCGCTCGGCATCGTCAACCTCGAGGCCATGGCCGTCGGGCTGCCCGTGGTCGGGACGGCGACGGGCGGCATCCCGGAGGTCGTCGACGACGGCGTCACGGGCGTGCTCGTGCCGATCGAGCAGGCGGACGACGGCACCGGCACCCCGCTCGACCCGGACCGGTTCGTCGCGGACCTCGCCGACGCCCTCACGCGGGTCGTCGCGGACCCGGAGCGCGCCGCGCGGATGGGCCGGGCGGCGCGGACCCGGGTCGAGGAGCACTTCGCGTGGGACGCGATCGGCGAACGCACGCTCGACGTGTACCGGACGGTCCTCGCGGCCTCCTGAGGGGCGCTCGGAAAGGGCGCACGGGCCGGGGGCTCAGCGCAGGGGGACGTCGTCCCCCACCCAGAGCGTGGCCGCGCCGACGGCGCGCCGCGACGCGCGGTCGATCTCGCGCAGCGCGGTCGAGCGCTGGTCGGCCTGCCAGAGGTTGACGGCGCCGCCGTCGTCGACCGTCGCGAGGTCGACGATCGCGCGCAGGCGCACGGCCTGCTCGAGGACCCGCACGGCACGCCCGTCGAGCGACGGCGGGACCTGCCACGCCGGCGCCCCGCCGCCGCGCAGGCCGGCGATCGCGCCCGCCGCGTCCTCGCGCCACCGGGCGACGTCGAGCGTGTCGAGCGCCTGGGTGGCCACCAGCAGCGCGGTGCGCAGCTCGCGCTCGGCCTCGGGGAGCGTGCCCGCCGTGCCGAGGACGCCCCGGTGCCACGCCGGGACGGCGGTCACGTGCCAGGTCACGAGGTGTCCCGGCTCCAGCTCCGAGCCGAACTCCGACACCTCGGGGACGAGCCCCCACGACCCGGCCGCGGTGCTGACGAGCAGGCACTCGCCGACGTCGGTGGCCGGTGCGGCGACCTGCGCCGGCACGCCCGCGACGTCCCCGGGGACGGGCGCGAGGGCGACGACCGCGCGCGTGCCGCCCGCCCACGCCCCGACGAGGTCGGCGAGACGCACCTCCCCGAGCGCGCCGTCGACGACGTGCGGCTCGTCGTCCCGCTCGACGGCGCGCACCACGCGCGTCACGGCGTCGTCGTGGGGGGTCGCGGTCGCGACCGCCCGCAGCCACAGCGCGAGCAGGGCGCTGCGGGGCAGCGCCCCGGCGGCCGCGGCGGACCCGCTGCCGGGGCCCGCGGGCGAATGGGAATCCACGTCGGCCAACCTATAGGGTCGGGGACCATGAGCGCGGTTCTCGACCTGCAGGCGATCACGGTCCGCCGTGGCACCACGACCATCCTCGACGCGGTGGACTGGCAGGTGAACGAGGGCGAGCGCTGGGTGATCCTGGGGCGCAACGGCGCCGGCAAGACGACGATGCTCCAGGTCGCGTCCGCCCGCATGCACCCCACCTCGGGCACGGCGACGATCCTCGGCGAGCGCATGGGCAAGGTCGACGTGTTCGAGCTGCGGCCCCGCATCGGCCTCGCGTCCGCCGCGCTGGCCGACCGGATCCCGCCGGACGAGACGGTGCGCGACGTCGTGCTCACCGCGGCGTACGGCGTGACCGGCCGGTGGCGCGAGCAGTACGAGGACTTCGACACCGAGCGCGCCGACGACCTGCTGCGGGCCTTCGGCGTCGACCACCTGGCCGACCGCCTCTTCGGCACCCTGTCGGAGGGCGAGCGCAAGCGCGCGCAGATCGCGCGGTCCCTCATGACCGACCCCGAGATCCTCCTGCTCGACGAGCCGGCCGCCGGCCTCGACCTCGGGGGTCGGGAGGAGCTCGTGGGGGCGCTCGCGGAGCTCGCGGGCGACCCGCACTCTCCCGTCCTCGTCCTCGTGACGCACCACGTCGAGGAGATCCCGCCCGGGTTCACGCACCTCATGCTGTTGCGGGACGGCGCCGTGCACCGCGCCGGCCCGATCGCCGAGGTGCTCACCGCCGAGAACCTCAGCGAGGCGTTCGGGCTCCCGCTCCTCGTCGCGCACGGCGGCGGCCGGTGGATGGCGCGCGCGGCGCGGGTGTGACGCCGACCGCCCGGCCCCGGGGGGACCGGGCTGCCGGCCGAGGGCGTGCGCCGGGCGCGCGACGTCGGTAAAATCCTCGTAAAAGCGCCATGTGGGAACGGGGGTCGAGATGGACTGGCTGTGGTGGGTCGGAGCGGCGTTCCTCTTCGCGCTGGTGGAGATCGTCTCGCTCGACCTCGTGCTCATCATGTTCGCCGGCGGAGCCCTCGCCGCGGCCGGGGTCAACGCCGCCGGGGGTCCGCTCTGGCTCCAGATCCTCACGTTCGCGATCGTGAGCGTCGTGCTGCTCGTGACGCTGCGCCCCTGGCTCCTGCGCCACCTGCGCGACCGTGTCCCGCTCGCCGAGACCAACGTCGCCGCGCACGTCGGGCGTGCCGCCCTCGTCGTGGACCGGGTCACCGAGACCGGCGGGCGCGTCAAGCTCGTCGGAGAGGTCTGGACGGCCCGCACCGAGCCCGACGCACCGCCCATCCCCGCCGGGGCCGACGTGCGCGTGCTACGCATCGACGGGGCGACGGCGGTCGTCGCCCCGCTCCCGGCGGAGCATCCCAGCGGACCCTGAAGCACCCGTGCGCACCGGCGGCCGCCGGTGCCCGTCGACCAGGAGGCAGCCGATGAACGACCCCAGTCCCGGAACTATCCTCGCGTACGTGGTCCTCGCGCTCGTCCTGATCTTCGTGATCGTCGCGCTCGTCAAGGCGGTGCGGATCGTCCCGCAGGCGGTCGCGCTCATCGTCGAGCGCCTCGGACGCTACTCGCGCACCCTGGAACCGGGCCTGCACCTGCTCGTCCCGTTCATCGACCGGGTCCGCGCGTCGGTGGACCTGCGCGAGCAGGTGGTGTCGTTCCCGCCGCAGCCGGTCATCACCTCGGACAACCTCGTGGTGAGCATCGACACCGTCATCTACTTCCAGGTCACCGACCCGAAGTCCGCGGTGTACGAGATCGCGAACTACATCACGGCGATCGAGCAGCTCACCGTCACGACGCTGCGCAACGTCATCGGGTCGATGGACCTCGAGCAGACGCTGACGAGCCGCGACCAGATCAACGGCCAGCTGCGCGGCGTCCTCGACGAGGCGACCGGCCGCTGGGGCATCCGCGTCAACCGCGTCGAGCTCAAGTCGATCGACCCGCCGCCGAGCGTCCAGGGCTCGATGGAGCAGCAGATGCGCGCCGAGCGTGACCGCCGTGCCGCGATCCTCACGGCGGAGGGCGTCAAGCAGTCGCAGGTCCTCACGGCCGAGGGCGAGAAGCAGGCGGCGATCCTGCGGGCCGAGGGTGACGCGCAGTCGCAGATCCTGCGGGCCGAGGGCGAGGCGCGTGCGATCCTCCAGGTGTTCGACGCGATCCACGAGGGCGACGCCGACCCGAAGCTCCTCGCCTACCAGTACCTGCAGATGCTCCCGCAGATCGCGAACGGCAGCGCGAGCAAGCTGTGGGTCGTGCCGACCGAGTTCACGGCCGCCCTCGGGTCCATCGCGAAGGGGTTCGGCGGGGTCCCGGGGATCGACGGCGGGGGAGTGCCGGGCGCGACGCCCGCGCAGGACGCCGCCGCCGCCGAGGCGAGCGCCGAGGCGCGGCGCGAGCGGGAGCGGGACCGGGTGAGGTTCGGGACGCCGTCGCTCACCGACCCGTCGGAGGCGCTCGCGGAGGCGCGACGCCAGGCCGAGGCGGCCACGGCCGACGCGACGAGCTCCGGGACGCGGTCGGGCCTCCCGTTCGACCCGCAGACCGAGCTGGGCCAGCACCCGGGCGGCGAGCACCGGGCAGCGCCGCCGGAGCCCGGCGGCCCGACGCCGCGCCCGTTGGGGGCGCAGGACCGGTACGCGCCCCCGCCACCCCCGCCGCCGGGCACCGAGGACGAGCCCGGGGACGAGGGCGACGGCACTCCGCCGCCGTCCTTCCCGCCGAACCGCTGACGGAGCCCGGCCCTCGTGCTCCTCCGGCTGCTGCGGACGCACCTGCGCCCCTACACCGCCCCGATCGTCGCCGTGCTGGTCCTCCAGCTCGCCCAGACGATCGCCACGCTCTACCTGCCGAGCCTCAACGCCGACATCATCGACCGGGGCGTGACGCAGGGCGACACCGCCTACATCATGCGGACCGGGGGCGTGATGCTCGCGGTGAGCCTCGGCCAGGTGGTCTGCGCGGTCGTCGCCGTGTACTTCGGCGCCCGGGTGGCGATGTCGCTCGGGCGGGACGTGCGGTCCTCGCTCTTCACCACGGTGCAGCGGTTCTCGGCGCAGGAGATGGGACGCTTCGGCGCGCCGTCGCTCATCACGCGCACCACGAACGACGTCCAGCAGGTCCAGATGGTCGTGCTCCTGTCCTTCACCATCATGGTCATGGCGCCGATCATGCTGGTCGGCGGCGTGGTCATGGCGCTGCAGGAGAACGTGGAGCTCTCGGCGCTCCTGCTCGTGATCGTCCCCGTGCTCGGCGTGAGCGTCGGGCTCATCGTCGCGCGGATGGTGCCGTACTTCCGGGCGATGCAGAAGCGGATCGACGCGATCAACGCGGTCCTGCGCGAGCAGATCACCGGCATCCGCGTGATCCGCGCGTTCGTGCGCGAGCGGCACGAGGAGCGACGGTTCGGGGTGGCGAACGAGGCGCTGTTCGACACGTCGTTGCGGGCGGGGACGCTCATGGCCCTCATGTTCCCCACGGTCATGCTCGTCATGAACGCGTCCAGCGTGGCGGTGCTGTGGTTCGGCGGGCGGCAGATCGACGCGGGTGCCATGGAGGTCGGCGCGCTCACGGCGTTCCTGTCCTACCTCATGTACATCCTCATGGCCGTGATGATGTCGACGATGATGTTCGTCATGGTGCCGCGCGCGGCCGTGTCCGCGGACCGCATCACGGAGGTGCTCGACGCGCGGCCGTCGGTCGTCGAGCCGGAACGTCCCGTGGCGCTGCGCGAGCGGACGGGACGCGTGGAGCTCGACGGCGTGGAGTTCCGCTACCCCGGTGCGGAGGCGCCCGTGCTGCACGACGTCTCGTTCGTCGCGGAGCCGGGCCGGACGACGGCGATCATCGGGTCGACGGGGTCGGGCAAGACCACCCTGCTCAACCTCGTGCCGCGCCTGTTCGACGTGACGGGCGGGTCGGTGCGGATCGACGGGACCGACGTGCGGGACCTGGCGGGCGACGACCTGGGCTCGCTGCTGGGCCTCGTGCCGCAGAAGGCGTACCTGTTCTCCGGCACGGTCGCGGACAACCTGCGCTACGGCAGGCCGGACGCGACCGAGGACGAGATGTGGGAGGCGCTGGGCGTCGCGCAGGCGCGGGAGTTCGTCGAGGCGCTCGACGGCGGGCTCGACGCCCCGGTGGCGCAGGGCGGCACGAACTTCTCGGGGGGTCAGCGCCAGCGCCTGGCCATCGCCCGGGCGATCGTGCGCGACCCCGCGGTGTACCTCTTCGACGACTCGTTCTCCGCGCTGGACTACGCGACCGACGCCCGCCTGCGCGCGGCGCTCGCGCCCCGCACGCGCACCTCCACGGTGATCGTGGTCGCCCAGCGCGTCGCGACGATCCGCGGCGCCGACCAGATCCTCGTGCTCGACCACGGCCGCGTCGTGGGCCGCGGCACGCACGCCGAGCTCCTGGCGACGAACGAGACGTACCAGGAGATCGTGTACTCCCAGCTCTCCATCCAGGAGGCGGCATGAGCCGCGACGCGCAGGCGCCGGCGCGGGACGCGTCGTCGACGCGGCTGGCCGGCCGTCCCCGGGGTGGCGGGCCGGGCGGTCCCATGGGCGGCATGGGCATGCCCGGCGAGAAGGCGATGGACTTCCGCGGGACGCTGCGCCGGTTCGCGGGCGCGCTGCGCCCGGAGCGCCTGCCCGTCCTCGCCGTCGTGGTGCTGGGCGTGGCGTCGGTCGCGCTCGCGGTGGCGGGGCCCAAGCTCCTCGGCAACGCGACGAACGTCATCTTCGCGGGCGTCGTCGGCTCGCAGCTCCCGTCGGGGATCACGCAGGAGCAGGCCGTGCAGGGTCTGCGGGACCAGGGGCAGGGTCAGGTCGCCGACCTCGTCTCGGGCATGCCGGGGCTCGTGCCGGGCGAGGGGATCGACTTCACGGCGCTCGCCACGGTGCTCGCGTGGGTGCTGGCCGTCTACGTCGGGTCGTTCCTCTTCGGCTGGCTCCAGGCCCGGATCACGGCGGTGGTGGTGCAGCGCACCGTCTTCCGCCTGCGGGGGGACGTCGAGGCCAAGCTCGGGCGGCTCCCGCTGTCGTACTTCGACCGCAACGCCCGCGGCGAGATCCTCTCGCGCGTGACGAACGACATCGACAACATCTCCCAGACGCTCACCCAGACGCTGTCGCAGCTCGTCACCTCGGTCCTCACCGTGATCGGCGTCCTGGCGATGATGTTCTGGATCTCGCCCCTGCTCGCGGTCGTCGCCCTCGTGACGGTCCCGCTGTCCGTGGTCGTCACGGCGCAGATCGCGAAGCGCTCGCAGCCGCAGTTCATCCAGCAGTGGGCGGCGACCGGTCGGCTCAACGCGCACATCGAGGAGATGTACACGGGCCACACCCTCGTGAAGGTGTACGGGCACCAGCAGGCTGCGGCGGACGACTTCGACCGCGAGAACGAGGACCTGTACCGGTCGAGCTTCCGGGCCCAGTTCATCTCGGGGACGATCCAGCCGGCGATGGGCTTCATCGCGAACCTCAACTACGTCGTCGTGGCCGTCGTGGGCGGGCTGCGGGTCGCGTCGGGCACGATGACGCTCGGCGACGTGCAGGCGTTCATCCAGTACTCGCGGCAGTTCACGCAGCCGATCACCCAGATCGCGTCGATGATGAACCTGCTCCAGTCGGGCGTCGCGTCCGCCGAGCGCGTCTACGACCTCCTCGACGCGCAGGAGCAGTCGCCCGACCCGACGCCCGCCGCGACCGTGGACCCGGTGCGGGGCCGGGTGGCGTTCGAGGACGTCTCGTTCTCCTACGACCCCGAGCGGCCCCTCATCGAGCACCTGGACCTCGTCGTCGAGCCGGGCCGGACGGTCGCGATCGTCGGCCCCACGGGGGCGGGCAAGACGACGCTCGTCAACCTCCTCATGCGCTTCTACGACGTCGACTCGGGCCGCATCACGCTCGACGGCGTCGACACCCGCACGATGACGCGCGACGACCTGCGCTCCGACATCGGCATGGTGCTGCAGGACACGTGGCTGTTCCAGGGCACGATCGAGGAGAACCTGCGCTACGGCGTGCGCGACGGGCACCACGTGGGGGAGGAGGAGTTCCTCGCGGCGACGCGAGCGACGTCGGTCGACCCGTTCGTGCGCACGCTGCCCGACGGGTACGCGACGGTGATCGACGACGAGGGGTCCAGCGTCTCGGCGGGGGAGAAGCAGCTCCTGACGATCGCGCGCGCGTTCCTCGCCGACCCGGCGATCCTCGTGCTGGACGAGGCGACCAGCTCGGTCGACACGCGCACCGAGGTGCTCGTGCAGCAGGCGATGAACGCGCTGCGGGCCGGGCGGACGTCGTTCGTCATCGCGCACCGCCTCTCGACGATCCGCGACGCGGACACGATCCTCGTCATGGAGGACGGCTCGATCGTCGAGCAGGGGTCGCACGACGAGCTCCTCGCGGCGGGCGGCGCCTACGCGCGGCTCTACGAGAGCCAGTTCGCGGCGCCGGTGGCCGACGCGGGCGACCCGGACGGGCCCGAGGGCCCACCGGCGTCGGCGGCACCCGCGCCGGTCCCGCCGCCGGCCGGCTGAGGTCCGGCCGGCCGACGGTCCACGGGCGGCTGGTCCTCAGGCGAGGGACAGGAAGAGCTTCTCGAGCTTGGCGACGTCGAGAGTCGGCTCCTCGCCGTCCTCGGCCGGCTCGGTGAGGCACTGGCGCATGCCGGACGCGATGATCGCGAACCCCGCGCGGTCGAGCGCGCGCGAGACGGCCGAGAGCTGCGTGACGACGTCCTCGCAGTCCCTCCCCTCGTCGATCATGCGCACGACGGCGGCGAGCTGGCCCTGCGCGCGCTTGAGCCGGTTGACGACCTTGCCCATGTCGGTGCGGTCGAGCTCCACGGCGGTCCTCCGTTCGGTGGTCGGGTCAGGCGCAGGTGCAGCGCTGCTCGGGCGGCACGTCGGCCATGACCTCGTCGGCGTGCATGCCGCAGCCGGTCCAGGTGATCTTGCCGCACCGGCGGCACAGGGCGGGACTGCACACGGGCTTCTCCTCGGGTCGTTCGGGTGGTCCTGGTGGTTCGGGTCGTCCTGGTGGTTCGGGCGGATCGGGGTGACGGGACGACGGCGCGCGCCGGGCTCAGCGGCGCACCGCACCCCCGGCAGCCTGCCACGCGCCCATACCTCCGGACAGGCTCGTCGCGGCGTACCCGAGGGAGCGCAGCTGTCGCGCCGCGGTGCGCGAGCGCATGCCGGACGCGCACACGACGACGACGGTGGCGCCGTCCCGGAGCCGCCGGGGCGCGGTGGTCGCGACGTCGCCCAGCGGGACGTGCACGGCCTGCGGCGCGTGACCGGAGCGCCACTCGTCGCGTTCGCGGACGTCGAGCAGCGTCGCGCCGTCGCGCACGAGCCTCAGCGCGGTGTTGGCGTCGACGGTCGGGCGCGGGGCGCCGTCGTCGGTTCGGGTGAACAGGCGGCGCAGGCGGTCGATCATGCGCGGGCTCCTTCGAGGACGCGGGCGGCGGACGGGGTGGAGGCGAGCGTGAGCCACCCGCCCGAGAGGTTGCGGGCGTCGAGCCCGGCGGCGAGCAGGACGCGGGTCGCGAGGGCGGAGCGCACGCCGCTCGCGCAGTGCACGGCCACGGGGCGGCCGTCGGCGGCGTCGCGCACCTCGTCGAGCCGCCCTCGCAGCTCGGTGTGCGGGACGTTGAGGGCGCCGTCGACGTGGCCGGCCGCGTGCTCGGCGCGCGAGCGCACGTCGAGCACGAGCGACGTCGCGAGCACGTCGTCGAGGTCGGCGGCGTGCCACTGCGGCATCGTGCCGTCGAGCACGTTCTGGGCGACGAACCCCAGCATGTTCACCACGTCCTTCGCGGACCCGTAGGGCGGCGCGTACGCGAGCTCGAGCTCGGCGAGGTCGTCCGCGGTCATGCCGGCGCGCAGGGCGGTCGCGAGGACGTCGATCCGCTTGTCGACGCCCGTGCGGCCCACGGCCTGGGCGCCGAGGAACCGTCCGTCGGGCGCGAAGCTCGCCGTCACGTGGACGGGCTCGGCGCCGGGGAACCAGCCGGCGTGGTGCGGGGTGTGCACGCGCACCTGCTCGTGCGCGACCCCCGCCGCGTCGAGGGCCGCGTGGCTCGCGCCGGTGACGGCCGCGGTGAGGCCGAGCACCCGCACGACGGCGGTGCCGAGCACCGGCGCCTGCGGCGTCGTACGACGGCCGAGCATCGAGTCGGCGGCACGCCTGCCCTGCCGGTTCGCCGGCCCGGCGAGCGGCACCGGGCCACGGGCGCCGGTGACGGCGTGCACGACCTCGACGGCGTCGCCCACGGCCCACACGTGCGGGTCGGACGTGCGCTGGTCGGCGTCGACCCGGATCGCGCCGCGCTCGCCGAGCGCCAGCCCGGCCGCCGCGGCGAGCTCGCTCGCGGGACGCACGCCCGCGCTCACGAGGACGAGGTCCGCTGGCAGGACGGTGCCGTCGGCGAGCTCCACGTCGACGGCGTGCGGCGCACCGGGCCGGTCGACGACGGCCCGCACCGCCGTGCCGAGGTGCAGCCCGACCCCGTGCTCGCGCAGCTCGGCCGCGAGGAGCGGGGCGAGGTCGGGCTCCAGCGGCGGGAGCACCTGGTCGGCGACCTCGACGAGCGCGACGTCGGCCCCGCGCGCGACGAGCGCCTCCACCGCCTCGAGACCGATGAACCCGGCACCGACCACGACGGCACGCACCGGCCGGCCGTCGTGCTCGACCGTGGCGAGCCGCGCGAGCGCCGCGTCGAGGTCGGGGACCGACCGCAGCGTGCCGACCGCCGGGTGGTCGATCCCGTCGACCGGGGGCAGCACGCTCGTGGCGCCGGGGGCGAGCAGGAGCGCGTCGTACGCGATCTCGTCGACGGTGCCGTCGCGCACCACGGTGACCGTGCGGCGCTCGCGGTCGACGGCGACGGCCTCGGTGCGGGTGCGGACGTCGAGGTCGAGCGCGGCGCGCAGGGTCTCGGGCGTGTGCAGGAGGAGGTCGTCGCGGTGCTGGACCTCGCCGGACAGGTAGTAGGGCAGTCCGCACCCGGCCCACGAGACGTGGTCCGAGCGTTCGAGCACGACGATCGAGGCGTGCTCGTCGAGCCGGCGGGCGCGGGCGGCGGCGCTCATGCCGCCGGCCACGCCGCCCACGACGACGATCCGGTGGGGTGTGTCGGGTCCGGGGGAGGGGTGCGCGGAGGGAGGGAGCATGGCTCCACGATACCCCCGGGGGTATCGACTCCCGACCGTGCGGGCGGTGATCCTCGCCACGCGGGTGGACGGCGGGTCGGCGGCGGGTGGGGATGCGGGCGTCAGGCGCGCTCGACCGGGGCGGGGACGTGGCCGCGCGCGGTCCAGCGCCGGCCCACCCACTTCGCGACCTCGACGAGCAGGAACACCACGACCGCGAGGCCGAGCGTCTTGCCCCACTCCGCGACGCCGACGGGCGCCGACTCGAACCACGTGTGCATGAAGGGCGCGTAGACGAACACGGCCTGGAGCACGAGGAGCGCCGCCGCGCTGATCCAGATCACGCGGTTGCCGCGCAGGACGTCCACCGTGAGGCTCGACCGGTCGAGGAAGCGGCAGTTGAACAGGTAGGCGAGCTGGCCGAGGGCGAGCATCGTCACGGCGGTGGTCTGCGCCTCGGCGAGCGGCACGCCCTGCGCGCGCTCGACGTAGAAGAGCAGGATCGTCGCTCCGCCGATGAGCAGGGACACGAGCAGGACCCGCCGCACGTACGCGCCGTCGAGGATGGACGCGTCCGGGTCGCGCGGGGCGCGGCGCATGACGTCCGGCTCCGCCCTCTCGTACGCGAGCGCGAGCGACAGGGTGACGGCGGTGATCATGTTGATCCAGAGGACCTGCACGGGCTGGAGGGGCAGCGTGAGCCCGAACAGCACCGCGACGAGGATGACGAGCGACTGCGCGCCGTTCGTCGGCAGGAGGAACAGCACGGACTTGCGGATGTTGTCGTAGATGCGCCGCCCCTCCTTCACGGCGCGCTCGATCGTCGCGAAGTTGTCGTCCGCGAGCACGACCTCCGCGGCCTCCTTGGTCGCCTCCGTGCCCTTGATGCCCATGGCGACCCCGACGTCCGCCTGGGTGAGCGCGGGCGCGTCGTTGACGCCGTCGCCCGTCATGGCGACGACCTCGCCGTGCGACTGCAGCGCGGAGACGATGCGGATCTTGTGCTCGGGGCTGGTGCGCGCGTAGACGTCGACGTCGCGCACCACGGCGCGCAGCCTCTCCGTCGACATCTCCTCGAGCTCGGGGCCGGTGAGGACGGCCGGGGCGTCGGTGCCGTCGGCCGCGGTGTCGACGATGCCCATCTCGCGGCCGATCGCGACCGCCGTCCCGGCGTGGTCGCCCGTGATCATCTTCACGCGGATCCCCGCGTCCCGGCACTCGGCGATCGCCGCCACGGCCTCCGGGCGCGGCGGGTCCACGATGCCGACGAGACCGCACAGCTCGAGCCCCGACGCGACGTCGTCCACGTCGAGCGTCGCCGTGCCCTCCGGGGCGGTCGTGCGTGCTGCGGCGAGCACGCGCAGCCCGCGGGCGCCGAGCGCGTCGATCTGGGACTCCCACAGCCCGCGGTCGAGCGGCACGGCGGCGCCGTCCGGCCCGGTCTGCGTGGCGCAGCGGTCGAGCACGCGGTCGGGAGCGCCCTTGACGTGCACGTGCAGCGCCCCGTCCGGGGCGGCGTCGAGCGTCGCCATGAACTTGTTCTCGGACTCGAACGGCACGACGGCGACGCGGCGCCACCCCGCGGGGTCGACGCCCGCCTTCATCCCGAGGGTGCGCAGCGCGCCCTCGGTCGGCTCGCCTACGAGCCGCCAGCCGTCCGGATCGGACGCGTCGCGCACGATCCGCGCGTCGTTGCAGAGCATCATCGTCGTCGCCACCGCGGCGAGGTCGGTGTCCTGCGCGAGGTCGGCGGCGCGGGCCGAGCCGCCCGTGCCCGACGCCGCGTCGTCGGGCGCGAGGGTGACGTCGCCGACGGGCGCGTAGCCCGCGCCCGCGACGGCGAACGACCGGGTCGGCGTGCGCACGGTGCGGGCCGTCATCTCGTTCTTCGTGAGCGTGCCGGTCTTGTCGGAGCAGATCGTCGTCACCGAGCCGAGCGTCTCGACCGCGGGGAGCTTGCGCGTGATGGCGCGGCGGCGCGCCATCTGCTGGACGCCGAGGGCGAGCGTGATCGTCACGAGCGCGGGCAGGCCCTCGGGCACGGCGGCGACGGCGAACCCGATCGACGCGGAGATGAGCTCGGGCACGGAGAAGTCGTGCACCACGCGGCCGATGAGCACCATGACCACGGCCATCGCGAGGATGAGCACGGCGAGCACCTTGCCGAACCGGTCGAGCTGGCGCGTCAGCGGCGTCTCGAGGTCGCGCACCTCGGAGATCATCGTCTGGATGCGGCCGATCTCGGTCGCCTGCCCCGTCGCGGTGACGACGCCGACGCCCTGCCCCGCGGCGACGATCGTGCCGGAGAACAGCATGCTCGTCCGGTCGCCCACGCCGGCGTCCGCCTCGACCGCGTCGACCTTCTTCGACGACGCGACGGACTCGCCCGTGAGCGCCGACTCCTCGACGCGCAGGTTCGTGGCCTGCAGCAGGCGCACGTCCGCGGGCACCTTGTCGCCCGAGCGCACGCGCACCACGTCGCCCGGCACGACGTCGTCCGCGTCGACGCTCGCCCAGGCGCCGTCGCGACGCACCTGCGCGCTCACCGACAGCATGTTGCGGATGCCGTCGAGCGCGCTCTCCGCCCGGCCCTCCTGGATGAACCCGATCGCCGCGTTGATGACGGCGACCGCGAGGATCACGGTGAAGTCGACCCAGTCCCCGAGGATCGCCTTGAGCACCGCCGAGACGAGCAGGATGTAGATGAGGATGTCGTCGAAGTGGACGAGGACCCGCTTCCACAGCGGGTCGCGGCGCGGCGGGGCGAGCCGGTTCGGGCCGACCGCGGCGAGGCGGTCCGCGGCGTCCTGCCCGGCCAGCCCTCCGTCGTCGGACCGCAGCGTCCCGAGCACCTGCGCGGGCGGGAGCGACCACGGTGCGTCGACCGCGAGGTCGTGGGTCGGTGTCGTCGAGGTCGGCGCGGCGTCCGGCACAGGTCCCATGCGTCCTATTCGACCCCCGATCCGCACTTCGCGCGAGGGGCGAAGGTCCGGGGACGGGTCGCACGGCCTCCCTACGTGGTGGCAGCGTCGCGCGGCCGCCCGTGCGACGACGACGTCGGAGGTGGCACGATGCCTGACGCGAACGAGGAACGGTCCGTCCTCGAGCTGCGGATCCACGGCGTGGCGAACACGCCGCCCCACGGGATGCTCGACCTGCCGCCCGACGAGGTCGACCGGTGCGACGGCGACGGGCTCGGCAGCTTCTGGACGGCGACCGCGGAGGCGGACGCGCGCGACCGCGCCCCCGGGACCGCGGAGCACCCCGTCGCTCCCGGCGACCTGCACGCCGTCCGGCCCGACGTGCGCCGCGAGGCGTACTCGTGGGGCGGGATGGCCCGGCACGGCGGCCTGCCGCTCGCGGGCGCGCTCGGGGCGGTCGCCCGCGGCGCGAACCGTGCCCTGTGGGCGCTCAACGTGCCGTTCGGCCTCGCGAACGTCGCCTACTGGGCGCGTCGCGTGCCCGGCGCGGAGGACTCCGCCGACCGTGCCGCACCCGTCGCCGCGCCTCCGGGCCGCTGCGACGACGAGACGGTCGAGCGTGCGCGCCCCGAGGCGGCCGCCGCGGCCGTGCGCGTCTTCGGGCTCGCCCTGACCCTGCTGCTCGCCGCCGCCCTGACGACCGTCGCCGTGGCGACCCTGGGCACGCGCTGCATGGGCGTCGTCGACCCGGACGCCACCACCGTCCAGGTCTGCGCCCGCGTGCCCGACGTGCTCGACGGCCTCGCGCGCACCGACCACGGGAACCGGGTGGCGATCCTCTCGGCGCTCCCCGTCGTCGTGGTCCTCGCGCTCGTCCTGCTGGCGCGCTCCGGGCAGGTGCGCTTCGACGAGCGGGTGTCGATCGCGCGCGCGGGGCAGCGCCAGGTGGGCGCGGGCACGGGCCCGCTGCTGTACCGGGCCGGGTTCTGGAGCCGTCGCGTCGCCGGGCCCGCACCGCTCCTCGCGCACCTCGCGGCCGCCCTCGGCCTCGTGGGGGTCCTGCTCGCGTGGACCGACGACCGTCCCGCGGCCGGGACGGCCGTCCTCGTCGTCGGGGCCGCGGCCGTCGTGCTCGGTGCCGTCGTCGTCGCGCTGCGCTCGGACGACCGCGGCGTCCAGGCCGAGCCGCCGGGGTGGAAGAGCGCCCTCGCGGTGGCCGCGCTCGTGCTCGGGTGCGCGGCGTGGGTCGGCGCGATGGTCGTCAGCGCCCGGCGGGTGCCCGGGACGGCGCTGCCGGCCTACGTGGGGATCGACGTCGCGCCGACGGTGCTCGGCGGCGTCCTCGTCGGCATCGCCGCGGCCGGGCTCGTGTGGCGGCGGCAGGTGCCCGCCGTCCTGTGGTCGCTCGTCCCGCTCGTCGTCACGGGGTGCCTCGTCGTCGTGGCGGTCGTGACGACGCCCGAGACCGTCGACGTCGTCCTCGTCGCGGTCGCGGCGGCCGTGTTGCTCGTCCCGCTCGTCCCTACCCTCCCGGGGGTCGTGCGCCCCGGCGCCGGCGGGAGCGACCGGTGGGTGGGATGGTCCGGGGCCGGGCCCGGGGTGTTCCTGCTCCTGGCGACCGCGACCGCCGCGGTGCTCACGAGCCTCCTCGTCCTCGGGACCCAGCTGCTCCTCACCGGGGGGCGCGACGCGCGGCCCGCCGCCGAGGGCGCGCTCGTCGTCGACATCGTGCGCACCGTCCCCGGCCCCGAGGACCTGCCGGTCCCGTCGGCGTACACCGAGTTCGGGGCGAGCGCGATCGTCCTCGTCGTCGTCGCGCTGGGCGGGCTCGTCATGCTCGCCGGTCCCGGCCTGCACGACCTCGTGCGCACCTGGACACGGTGGATCCCTCGCGCGGCCGGTACGACCGCCGACCTCGCCGGGCCGACCGGCTGGGCGGCCCGCACGCTCCAGGAGGCCGAGGCCCGACGCACGCCGGGCACGCGCCAGCGCATCGCCGACATCCCCCTCGCCGCGCGGCGGACCGTCCGTGCGCGCCAGGTCGCGGCGGTCACCCACCGGGCGGAGCCGGCCGTCGGCGTCCTCGCTCTCGCGGCCTGGGCGGCGCTCGTCCTCGCGCTGCTCGCGCGCGACGACGCCGCGTCGGTCGCCGGGGTCCCCGGGCTGTCCCTGCGCGGGCTCGACCCCGTCGCCGTCCCGTTCGTCGGGGGCCTCGCGCTCGCCCTCGTCGCGAGCTTCGTCGCCGCCGGGGCGAACGGGGCAGCCCGCCCCTGGGGCCTGCTGTGGGACCTCATGTGCTTCCTGCCCCGCAGCGCCCACCCGTTCGGGCCGCCGTGCTACGCCGAGCGGGTCGTGCCCGAGGTCGCGGCACGCGTGGACGCGTGGCTCGACGCCGAGGACGTGCCCGTCGGCCCGGCGCGGGAGGCCGCCGCGCCGCGCCGCCGCGTCGTGCTCTCCGCCCACTCGCTCGGCGCCGTCGTGGCGGTCGCCGTCGTGCTCGGCCGCGCCGGGAACCCCTCGCCCGTCCCGGACGACGCCGCGCCACCACCGCGCACCGACGGGGACGGCCGCGTCGGGCTGCTCACCTACGGCGTCCAGCTCCGCCCCTACTTCGGCCGGTTCTTCCCGTCCCTCCTCGGGCCGCAGGTGCTCGGCACGCCCGCCTGCGCCGGCCCCGCGGGACGCGGCGACCCCTGGCGCGACCAGACCGACGACCCCCGCCGTGCCGTGCGCGCCGCCGCCCGCGCGGTGCCGCCCGACGACGCGACCGGCGCGCCCGCCCGGGAACGCGCCGCGTCCTACGAGGAACGACGCCGCGACGCGCTGCGACGCGACGCGGACGTCCGGGCCGCCCGCGCCCGCGTCCGGCACGCCATCGCGCGCGACGCCGCCGACGACCACGTCGACGCCCTGCGCGACCAGGTCCGGCGCGCCGAGGCCGAGCTCGCCGCGGCGCTCGCACCGCTCGCCGAGGCCGAGGCGCAGGTCGCCGACGAGGCGGCCACGCGCCGTCGGGCCCTCGACGAGGACGCCGACCGGGCCGAGCAGGACTACCGGGCCGCGCGCAGCGCCCTCGTCCACGCGCGACGGGCCGACCCGCGCCACCGCGCCGAGCTCACCCTGGACGCGACGGCGCACCGCCGTGCCGCCGACACCGCCTGGGCCCGCGCGCGCTGCGGCCCCGGCGCGAGCGTCCTCCCGCCCTCGACGCCCACGCTCGTCCGCCTCCTGCGGCACGCCGAGCACGGCCCCGCCTGGGTCAACCTGTGGCGGCGCACCGACTACCTCGGGTTCCCCGTCGTGTCCTACGGCACCAACCCCGTCGACCGCGGCGCCGACGAGGTCGACCGCGGCGCCTACCTCTTCACCGTCGCGACGCACAGCGGCTACTACCGCGCCTGGGCCTACCACGAGGGTCTCGACACCGTGCTGCGGCGGCTCGGCGTGCCGACCCCGCGCCCCACCCCGCCACCACCGCCCGAGGACGGGCCCCGGACCGACGCCCGGGCGACCGCGGGTACGGGCGGGCCGGCCGGTCGGGGACAATCGACCCCGTGATCCCCCAGAGCCTGCACGTCGTCCGCGTCACCGACCCCGCCGACGAGCGGCTCGCCGACTACACACGCCTGACCGACGTCGCGCTGCGCGCCAAGCACGAGCCCGAGAAGGGGCTCTACATCGCCGAGAGCTCGACCGTCATCCGCCGCGCCCTCGCCGCGGGCCACCGGCCCCGGTCCTTCCTCATGGCCGAGCGCTGGCTCGCCGACCTCGCCGAGGACATCGCCGCGCTCGCCGCCCGCCACCCCGTCGACGACGCCCCGGGCGGCACCGGCGAGCCCGTCCCCGTGTTCGTCGGCGAGCCCGACGTCCTCGAGGCCATCACCGGGTTCCACCTCCACCGCGGGGCGCTCGCGGCCATGCACCGCCCGCCCCTGCCGAGCGTGCACGACCTCGTCACCGGAGCCCGCCGCGGCGCGGGCGCCCGCCGCGTAGCCGTCCTGGAGGACGTGGTCGACCACACGAACGTCGGGGCGATCTTCCGGTCCGCCGCGGCGCTGGGCGTCGACGCCGTGCTCGTCTCGCCGCGCTGCGCGGACCCGCTGTACCGCCGGTCGGTGCGCGTGAGCATGGGCACGGTGTTCCAGGTCCCGTGGACGCGGTTCGCGACGTGGCCCGGCGGCCTCGCGGCGCTGCAGGAGGACGGGTTCGTCGTCGCCGCCCTGGCCCTGTCCGACGACGCGGTGAGCCTCGACGACCTCGTCGCCGACGCGCCCGAACGGCTCGCGCTCGTGCTCGGCACCGAGGGCGACGGCCTCTCCCGCGGCGCGGTGGACGCGGCGGACCGCGTGGTGACCATCCCCATGGCCGGGGGAGTGGACTCGCTCAACGTCGCCGCGGCGTCGGCGGTCGCGTTCTGGGCGACGCGCGCGCACTGACGCGCGCGCGGGGGAACCTGCGGGCTCGGGCTCGGGCTCGGGCTCGGGCTCAGGCCGGCGGGTCGAGCGGGCGGCGCATCGCGTAGTTGACCATCTCGACCCCGCGCAGCACCGGGCGCCGCTCGGCGACGACGACGAAGCCGCGCGCCTCGAAGAACGGTCGTGCCGTGACGCTCGCGTGCGTCGTGAGCTCCGTCGCCCCGTCGGAGCGTGCGGTTGCCGCCACCCATCCCAGCAGGGCCGACGCGACGCCCTGGCGCACGACGCCCGGGTCGACGAACAGCATGTCGACGTACCCCTCCGCGTCGACGTCGGTGAATCCGACGACGCGCCCCTCGTGCTCGGCGACCTGCGTCCGGGCCGCGGCACGCCGCGCGGCCCAGCGCGCGACGTCCACGTCGTCGGGCGCCCAGGCGCGGACCTGCTCGGGGGAGTAGTCACGGCTCGCGGTGCCGCGGACGGCGCGCCGGAAGACGTCGAGGGTCGCCGCGGCGTCGGCCGACTCGTAGTCGCGCAGGTGCACGCGCCGACCATACCGAGGGCCGCCGACGACTCCGGGACGGGGGGAAACGCGTCGGGCCCGGTGGCACGGCGCAAGCGCCGACCACCGGGCCCGTGGGGCGGTGCGGGTCAGCTCACGTCGCCGCGCCACGCGCCGGTCTCGACGCCGCGCGACTCGACGAACTCCTTGAAGCGGGCGAGGTCGCCCTTGACGCGACGCTCGTCGAGCTGGAGGAGGTCGCCGGTCTTCTCGACGACACCGTCCGGGCTCCACTCGAGCTGGACGGTGACGCGTGTCTCCGCCTCGCTGAGCCGGTGGAACGTGACGACGCCCGCGTGGTCGGGGCCGGACGTCGAGTTCCACGCCACCCGCTCGTCAGGGTGCTGCTCGGTGATCTCGGCGTCGAACTCGCGCTCGACCCCGCCGATCTTCGTCCTCCAGTGCGTGTGCGTCGCGTCGAGCTGCCGGATCTCCTCCACGCCCTCCATGAAGCGGGGGAACTCCTCGAACTGCGTCCACTGGTCGTACGCGGTGCGGACCGGGACGGCGACGTCCACCGTCTGCATGACCGTGCTCATCGTCCTACCTCCTCGTCGGGGGTGATCTGGCGAGCACCCACCTTCACCGGCCTGGCGTGCGCTCGCCCGTCGAGACGGCCTGTGTGACGACGGTCACTCCACGTGGCTGGACGGGTCCCCGGACGCGGGCTGCACGCGGTCCTGGGCGTCGCCCGGGTCGGTCGCGGACCGGGGGACCACGCCGAGCTCGTCGAGCAGGAAGAGGAAGGAGCGTGCGTAGGGGTTGTCGTCGACACGTGCGCGGACGTCGGGCCAGTCGACCTGCTCGCGCAGGGCCCGCGCGACGGGCAGCAGGCGGGAGAAGTCGCAGAAGTGCTCGCCGAGGACGCGCAGCTTGGACGTGAGGATCTCCGTCGCCGACAGCACGGGCATACGGACCGCGAGCACCTCGATCTCGTCGGTGCGCGCGAGGAGGTCGTCGTCGATGGGTTCGCCGACCATCCGGTACAGGACGTCCACGAGCTCGCCGCGGTGGTACGCCTTGAACAGCCAGTTCTCGGTCGGCTCCGTGATCTCGAGCCCGGCTTGCGCGAGCACGTCGCGAGCGCGGTCCACGTCGACCTCGCGGATCGCGAAGTCCGCGTCGTGGCTCGGCTCCGGCGCACCCCGCGCCCAGGCCGCGTAGCCGCCGACCAGCGCGTGCGGGACGCCGGCCTCGGCGAGCGCGGCCGCCGTCATGCGCAGGCCGTCGTGCAGGGCCTCCCTGTCGTCCACCATGCCCCGGGTCTACACCAGGGCCGGGCACCCGGCACGCCGCGACGGGTTCCCACGACCCACCGCGTGCAACGGTGCGCCGCTGTACCGAGAATCGAGACGATGCGCCTCGCGACGTTCAACATCCTGCACGGACGGTCGACGGTCGACGACCGGGTCGACGTCGACCGCTTCGCCGCGGCGGTCCGCGCTCTGGACGCGGACGTGCTCGCGCTCCAGGAGGTGGACCGCGACCAGCCGCGCTCGCACCGGACCGACCTCACGACGGTCGCCGCCGAGGCGAGCGGGGCGGTCGACCACCGTTTCGTGGCGACGCTCGTCGGCGAGCCCGGCGTGTGGTCGGCGCCCACGGGCGAGCACCAGCCCGGGCAGGCGGCCTACGGCATCGCCGTGGTGAGCAGGTTCCCCGTGCGCGCGTGGCGCACCGTCGTCATGCCCCCGCCGCGCACCCGCGTACCCGTGCGCTTCCCGGGACGACGGCTGCCGACGCTCGTGCGCGACGAGCCGCGCGCCGCCCTCGTGGCCCACGTCGCGGCCCCCGCCGGTCCGGTCACGGTCGTCTGCACGCACCTGACGTTCGTGCCGGGCAGGAACCTCACCCAGCTCGTCCGCCTCACGCGGTCCCTCGCGGAGGACGCGCGGGCGGGGGAGCCCGTCGTCCTCCTGGGGGATCTCAACCTCGACGCCCCGCAGGCCGCGCGGGCGAGCGGGTGGCACCCCCTGGTGAGCGCGCCGACCTTCCCCGTCGCCGCGCCGACGCGCCAGCTCGACCACGTCCTCGCGCACGGGCCGGTACGGTCCACGGCCCCGGCGACCGCGGTCGACACCGGGCTGTCGGACCACCGTGCGCTCGTGGTCACGGTGGCGCTCGGCGGCGAGCACGCGCCGTCGCCGACGCGCTCCCACGCCGCCGACGAGGACCGGTCGCCGACGGCCGGGCCACCGGGGGCGGGCCCGGCGGGGTGACGTGCGTCGCACCGGCCGCGGCTAGGCCCGCGCGAAACCGTAGATTAGCCTTACCTACGTGAGTTCTTCCCCGGTCGTGCCCGCCACCGCGGAGCCCACGGGCGCCGCGGCGCTCGCCGGCCACGACCTGCACCTGTCGTACGACGCGCGGACCGTCGTCCACGGCGCGGGCCTCGACCTCGCGCCCGGCCGCGTCACCGCGCTCATCGGACCGAACGGCTCGGGCAAGTCCACGCTCCTGCGCTCGCTCGCGCGCCTGCACCGCCCCGACGCGGGCAGCGTCACGCTCGACGACGGCGAGGACGCCCTCGCCTTGCACCCCAAGGACTTCGCGCGGCGCGTCACGCTCCTGTCGCAGAGCCGGCCCACGCCGAGCGGGGTGAGCGTGCGCGACGTCGTCGGCTACGGCCGCCACCCCTACCGCGGACGCTTCCGCGCCAACGACCCGGACGGGCCCCGCGCCGTCGCGCACGCGATGGCCGTGACGGGTGTCGCGTCGATGGCCGACCGCGGCGTCGACGAGCTCTCGGGCGGCGAGCTGCAGCGTGTGTGGCTCGCCACGTGCCTCGCCCAGGACACGGGCGTCCTCCTGCTCGACGAGCCGACCACGTACCTCGACCTGCGCTACCAGGTCGAGCTCCTCGACCTCGTGCGCGACCTCGCCTCCGAGCACGGCGTGGCCGTGGGCGTCGTGCTGCACGACCTCAACCAGGCCGCCACCGTCGCCGACGAGGTCGTCCTGCTCCACCGGGGCGTCGTCCGGGCGACGGGCCCCGCCGACGAGGTGCTCACCTCCGGGCTGCTCTCCGACGTGTACGGCATCCACGTGGACGTGTACACGCACCCGCTCACCGGCCGCACGTGCTGCGAGCCGCTGGGCCGCCACGCCGCGCGCGTGGGCGCCACCCCCTGACCTCCCGACCTCCCGCCTGCACCGCCCGCCCGGGTCCTGCCGTGGCCGGGCACCGACCGAACCGAAGGACTGCCATGCGCCCGACCCGAACCCGCGCCCTCGCCGGGGCCGCCCTCACCCTCGTCACCGCGCTCGCCCTCACGGCGTGCGGCACGACGGAGGACCCCGAGGCGGAGTCCACCACCGACGACGCCGCCGCGTCCGCCGGGCCCGTCACCTACACCGACGAGCGCGGCGAGCACACGCTCGACGCCCCCGCCACGGAGATCGTCTCGCTCGAGTGGGGCCTCACGGAGAACCTCGTCGCGATCGGCGTCGAGCCCGCCGGCCAGGCCGACGTCGAGGGCTACAACACGTGGGACACCGTCGCCCCGATCGACGCGGGCACGCCCGACGTCGGCATGCGCGGCGAGCCGAGCCTCGACGCGATCTCCGCGCTCGAGCCGGACCTCGTCGTCACGACGACGGACGTCCCGGAGAACGTCATCGCGCAGATCGAGGAGATCGCGCCCGTCCTCGCGCTGCGCGGCTCGGACGGCGAGGACCCGATCGGCTACATGCGCTCCACGGTCGAGACCCTCGGCACGGTCACGGGCCGCGAGGACGAGGCCGCCGCGGCGCTCGAGGAGTACGACGCCACGATCGCCGACGCGACCGCCGCGCTCGACGAGGCCGGGCTCGCCGGGGCCGACTTCACCATGGCCGACGGCTGGATCGCCAACGGCGCCGTCTCGATCCGCATGTACACGCCCGGCTCGTTCTTCGGCGCGATCGGCGAGGAGCTCGGCCTCGTCAACGCCTGGACCGAGGGCGGCGACCCCGACTACGGGCTCGCGCAGACCGACGTCGAGGGCCTGACCCAGCTCGGCGACGTGCAGTTCCTCTACGTCGCGAGCGAGTCCGAGGCCAACCCGTTCACCGACGGCCTCGAGGGCAACGCCGTGTGGGAGCAGCTCCCGTTCGTCACGGCCGGCGACGTGCACCGCCTGCCCGACGGCATCTGGATGTTCGGCGGCCCGCTGTCCGCGTCGGCCTACGCGGACGCCGTCGTCGAGGCCCTGACGGCCTGACGCCTGCCGGCACGCTGAGCAGCAGGGTTCGCGAGAGGACGACGGGACCACGGTGACGAGGCACGAGCGCACGACGGTGGAGCCGGACACCCTCCTGCTGGAGGACCCGGCACGGTCGGGCGTGCCCGCGGACCCGGACGTCGCGCCGGACGAGGCGACGCTGCACGACGCGGATGCGGTCGCAGGGGGCGGCGGCGCCGTCGACGCGGACCGCGGCGAGGCGTCCGGCCCGACGACGGCCGCGGCACCGGGGCGCACGTCGCGCCTCGGGGTCGTGGGGGCCTTCGTCGTGGCGGTCGCGCTCGCGGCCGTCCTCGCGGCCGTGCACGTCACGCAGGGCACCGCCGACGTCGGCGCCCTCGACCTGCTGCGCCTGCTCACGGGCGGCGAGGGCGTCGACCAGACGGTCGCCGTCCTCGTCGCGTCGCGCGTGCCGCGCCTCCTCGCGGGCCTGCTGCTCGGTGTCGCCCTGGGCGTCGCCGGCGCGGTCCTGCAGTCGGTCGCGCGGAACCCCCTCGCGTCGCCCGACACGCTCGCGGTCAACGCCGGCGCCTACCTCTCGGTCGTCGTCGTCGCCGCGTTCGGCCTCTCGGTGCCGTTCTACCTCCAGGGCGGGCTGGCCTTCCTCGGCGGCCTCGCCGCGGCAGGGCTCGTCCTCGTCCTGGCACGCGGCGGCGCGGACGGGCCCACCCGGCTCGTCCTCGCCGGGTCCGCGATCATGCTGGCGCTGCACTCGCTCACCACCGTCCTGCTCGTGCTGTTCGAGCAGGAGACGACCGGCCTGTTCGCGTGGGGGAGCGGGTCCATCGTCCAGTCGGGCACGCGGACCGTCGCGATGGCGACGCCGGTCGTCGCCGTCGGTGTCCTCGCGGCGCTCGCGATGTCGCGCCGCCTCGACCTGCTCGGCCTCGGGGACGACGCCGCGACCGTCCTCGGCATCGACGTGCGCCGCACGCGCGTGGCCGCCGTGCTCGTCGCGGTGCTGCTCGCGGCGATCGCCGTCACCGTCGCCGGCCCGGTCGGGTTCGTGGGGCTCGCCGCACCCGTCGTCGCCCGGCTCGTCGCCCGGCGCGTGCCCGGCCTCGGACGGCACGTGCTGCTCCTGCCGTTCGCGGCCGTCGTCGGTGTCGTCGTGGTCCTCGGCGCCGACGTGCTGCTGCGCCTCGTCCTGCCGAGCAGGCTCTCGATCGCCGTTCCGACGGGCGTCGTCACGACCGTGCTCGGCGCGGGCCTGCTCATCTGGCTCGCGCGCCGCCTGCGCGACTCCGGCCCCGGCGCACGGGCCGCCCACGGGTCGCTCAGCCGCCCCCGCACACCGCGGACCGTGCTCCTCGTGGTCGTCGCGCTCGTGCTCGCCGTCGCCGCGGCGACCGTCGCGGGCCTGCTCCTGGGCGACCGGGTCGTGCTCCTCGGGGACGTGGCGAACTGGTGGAACGGCGTCGCCGGGCGCCAGGTGACGTTCGTCCTCGACCAGCGCCTGCCCCGTGTCCTCGCGGCGCTCCTCGCGGGCGCCGCGCTCGCGCTCGCCGGCACGATCGTCCAGGCGGTGTGCCGCAACCCGCTCGCCGAGCCCGGCCTGCTCGGCGTGACCTCCGGCGCCGGGCTCGGCGCCGTGACGATGATCCTCCTCGTGCCCGGCGTCGGGATCTGGCCCATGTCGGCTGCCGCCGCGCTCGGCGCGTTCGTCGTGTTCGGCCTCGTCTACGGCTTGGCCTACCGCGGCGGGCTGAGCTCCGACCGCCTCGTGCTCATCGGCATCGGCGCGCAGGCGGGCGTCATGGCGCTCATCACGCTGATCGTCGTGGTCGTCGCGCCGTGGGACGTCAACCTCGCCCTCACGTGGCTGTCCGGGTCGACGTACGGGCGCACGCTCGAGCAGCTGATCCCCGTCGTCCTCGCGCTCGTCGTCCTCACGCCGCTCGTCGCCGTGTTCCGGCGCGACCTCGACGTCGTCGCGCTCGACGACGACACGCCGCGCGTCCTCGGAGTGCCGCTCGACCGCACGCGCCTCGTCCTCCTCGGCGCCGCGGCCGTGCTCACCGCGGCCGCCGTGTGCGCCATCGGCGCGCTCGCGTTCGTCGGCCTCGTCGCCCCCCACGCCGCCCGCGCGCTCGTCGGGGCGCGGCACGCGCGCGTCGTGCCCGTCGCGATGCTGCTCGGTGCGCTGCTCGTGTCCGTCGCGGACACGCTCGGCCGGTTCGTCATCGCCCCCGGGCAGATCCCCGCCGGGCTCGGCACCGCGCTGCTCGGCGCCCCCTACTTCGTCTACCTCCTGTGGCGCAGCCGCGGCCGCGGAGCGTGACCGGTCTCACCGTCATCGCGGGCGTCCACGCCGCCGGACGGGTTGACCCGGGCGGGTCCGCACAGGTTAGCCTCACCTGTGTGAGCCAGACCGTCGTGTCCCGCACCCGTGCCCGCCGAACCGCCGCCCGCGCGACGGCGCCGTGGCGCTTCTTCGACGTCGAGGTGGCGCGCGTCGAACAGCTCACCCCGAGCTTCCGCCGGTTCACGTTCACCGGCCCCGAGCTGGACCGGTTCGCCGACCCCGGCCTCGACATCCGGATCAAGTTCGTCCTCCCCGCCCCCGACGGCGGCTACGCGCACCTCGTGCGCGACGCCGACGAGTGGTACGCCGCGTGGCGCGCCCAGCCCGAGGAGCGCCGCAACCCGCTGCGCACCTACACGACCGTCGCCGTGCGCCCCGAGGCCCGCGAGGTCGACGTCGACGTCGTGCTCCACGGCGACGCCGGGCCCGCGTCGCGGTGGGCGCTCACGGCGGACATCGGGACGCCGCTCGTCCTCCTCGGTCCGGACGCCGCGTTCGACGGACCCACCGGCGGTGTCGAGTTCCACCCGCCGGCACGCGCCCACGCGCTGCTCCTCGCCGGCGACGAGACGGCGCTGCCCGCCCTCGTCGCGATCTGCGAGGACCTGCCCGCGGACGCCACGGGCGAGGTCGTCGTCGAGGTCCCGCACGCCGCCGACGCCCGTCCGTTCACCGCGCCCGCCGGGCTGCGCGTGACGTGGCTGGGCCGGGACGACGCGCGACAGGACGAGTCGGCAGAGGGCGGGTCGGCGCAGGGAGAGGGCGACGCTCCCGTCGCGCACGGCGCGCTCCTCGTCCCCGCCGTCAAGGCCGCCGCCGCGCGCCTCCTCGGCGCGGGCGTGCTCGGGGCGGACCCGCCCGCGCAGTGCCGCACCGCGGAGGACCTCGAGGACGTCGACGTCGACTCCTCGATCCTGTGGGAGGTCCCCGGGCTGCTGGAGGAGGACACCGTCCTGTACGCGTGGCTCGCGGGCGAGGCCGGTGCGATCAGGACGCTGCGCCGCCACCTCGTGTCCGACCTCGGCGTGGACCGCCGCGCCGTGGCGTTCATGGGCTACTGGCGCGAGGGCCGCGCCGAGGGCTGAGCGGTTCTCAGCCGACCGGGACCGCGAGGTCCTCGACGACCTCCACGCCGGGCAGCCGTCCGAGCAGGTGCCCGGGGAGCAGCAGCTTCGAACGGCGCACCCCGCTGCCGACGAGGGCGAGCGCGCCGTCGGTGACGACGCGCGCGTCCACGAGCACGCGCCACCCGGCGGGGAGACCGATCGGCGTGATGCCGCCGTACTCCATGCCCGACTCGGCGGTCGCGCGCTCGGTCGGCAGGAACGACGCCTTGCGCACGTCGAGCAGCTTGCGCACGCGCGTGTTGACGTCGGCGCGGGTGTGCGCCCGCACCACGGCGGCGGCGACCCGCTCGTCCCCGGCGCGCACGCCGCCCACGAGGACGCAGTTCGCCGACGCCTCCACGGGCAGCGAGAACGCGTCGTTGAGCGTCGCGGTGTCCGCGAGGTCCGGGTCGATCTCGGTGACGGCGACGAGCGCCGCCACGTCGGGGTCGGCCTCGGCCCAGGTGCGCAGCGCGTCGGCGGTCACCGGGGCGAGCAGATCGGGATGGTCGAGCGCGGGCTCCCAGTGCAGGGAGCCAAGCGTGGGCAGCGTCGTGGAGGCGTCCATGGGTCCTTCCCGGCGGTCCGTCCCGCGGCACGGGTGGGTGTGGCGGGTCGCCGTCAGTCTGCCACCTGGTACGTCACCGTGAGCGTGGCCCGGGCGAGCGTGCGGAACAGGGCGTTGAACGCGACGGCCGTCGGTGTGGCGTCGGGGCCGAGCCCGGCGGTGTCGGCGAGGGAGTCGACGTCGAGCGCGTGCACGGCGAACACGTACCGGTGCGGGCGGTCCCCGGGCGGCGGCGCCGCGCCCGTGTAGCCGGGGTCGCCGCCGTCGTGCCGCACCTGGAACGCGCCGTCCGGCAGGGAGCCGCCGTCGGGCGAGCCCGCACCGGTCGGGAGCGCCGTGACGGTCGCGGGCAGGTCGGCGACGGTCCAGTGCCAGAAGCCCGCGGGGGTCGGGGCGTCGGGGTCGAAGCACGACACGACGAACGATCGGGTGCCCTCCGGGGCGCCGGACCACGCGAGCGCGGGGGAGCGGTCGCCTCCGGAGGCGACGTGCGCGTCGGGCATGGTGGCGCCCTCGGCCAGGTCGCTGCTCGTGAGCGCGAAGGTCGGCACCGCGGGGAGCTGGGCGTACGGGTCGGGGGCAGGCGGACGGGAGTCGAGGTCCACGGTCGTCATGCCCCTCATGGTGCCGAACGGCCCGCGACCAGGCATCTCGGCCGATGCGCGCCCTCTCAGGCTCAGGTCGAGGTCGAGGGTTTCGCCCAAGTCTCCAGCGGCGGTCGAGGGTTATGGGGGAGCATTCGGACGAAGCCGACGACCCGCCCGCCCGGAGTTGACACGCCCGGCACGGCGGCCGAACACTGGAAGAGTTCGAACACCTGTTCGAACACGGTGGGGTCGTCGCGCGGCCCGACCCTGGCACGAGCAGGACCGGGAGGCGAGATGACCGTCGTCGCCGACCCGGCCGGGCCGCAGGCCACGGACCGTGCCGCGCTCGCCCGCGCCGCCCTCCGGCGCGCCGAAGAACGCGCGGGGGTCCGCCGCCACGACCTGCGCGCCCCCCTCGCCACCGTCCCCGGGCAGGCCCCAGGACGGTCCGTGCCGCAGCCGCCTCCCACCACCCCCCGGCACCGCACCCTGCCGCCGGCCTCCGGGGCCGACGAGCGGTCGTGGCCCGTGCCCGGCCCGCTCACCGCCCTGCTCCCCACCGGGACGATCCGGCGCGGCACCGTCCTCACCGTGCGCGGGTCCACGAGCCTCCTGCTCGCGCTCGTCGCGGGCGCGTCGACCGCCGGGGCGTGGACGACGGCCGTCGGCCTGCCCGACGTCGGGCTGCTCGCCGCCGCGGACGCCGGCGTCGACCTCGGCCGTCTCGCGCTCGTGCCGCGCCCCGGCCCGGACGCCGCGCTCGCCGTCGCCGCGCTCGTCGACGGCATGGACGTCGTGGTCGTCGGCCCCGCCGCCGACCTCACGGACACCGACCGACGCCGCGTCCTCGCCCGCGCGCGCGAGCGCGGCACCGTCCTCGTCGCCGCGACCGCGTGGCCCGGGGCCCACGTCGCGCTCACCGTGACGGGCGGCGCGTGGACCGGCGCGGACCACGGAGCGGGCTGGCTGCGCCGCCGGACCCTGCAGGTCGAGCGCGCGGGCCGCGCGGGCGCGCCGCGCCCCGCCCGGGTCGAGGTCGAGCTGCCGTTCGCCCACCGGGACTGGCCCGCCCACCTCGTCGAGCAGGACGCCGCCGCGCCCGCCGCCCCGGAGCACCCCGGCACGGACCGGCTGAGGCTCGTCGGATGAGCGGGCACCCCACCCGCACCGCCGCGCTCTGGGTCCCCGACTGGCCCGTCCTCGCGGCGATGGCCGTCCGCGAGATCCCCGCGCACGTGCCCGCCGCGACGCACGACGGACGCCGCGTCGTCGCCGTCTCCGCCACCGCGCGCGCCGCCGGCGTGCGGCGAGGCATGCGGCGCCGTCGGGCCCGCGAGTGCTGCCCCGAGCTCGAGCTCCTCGACGTCGACGACACGCGCGACGCCCGCGAGTTCGAGCCCGTGGCCCTCGCCGCCGAGTCCGTCGTCGCCGGCCTCGAGATCACCCGCCCCGGCCTGCTGCTCCTGCCCGCCGACGGCGCGAGCCGCTACCACGGCTCCGACGAGTCCCTCGCCCACGCGCTCGTCGCACGCGTCGTGGCACGCACCGGCCACGAGGCCCAGGTGGGGGTCGCCGACGGCATCCTCGCCGCGGTGCTCGCCGCCCGCACCACCGTCGTCGTCCCCCCGGGGCAGACCCCGGCGTTCCTCGCCCCGCGCCCCACGTCCGACCTCGTGCACGTCGCGACCCGGCCCGACGTCGCCGTCGCCGTGACCGACCTCGTCCAGCTCCTCGACCGCCTCGGCGTCCGCACCCTCGGCGCGCTCCGCGCCCTCCCGCCCGCGACCGTGGAAGGCCGGTTCGGCGACCTCGGGGCCTGGGCCCACCGCCTCGCGCGCGGCGAGGACCTGCGCCCGCCCGCCCGACGACGCGTCGAGCCCGACGTCGCGGTCACCACCGAGCTCGACCCGCCCGCCGAACGGGTCGACGTCGCCACCTTCGCCGCCCGCCGCCTCGCCGAGGACCTGCACGACCAGCTCGTCACCCGCTCGCTCGTCGCCGGCCGCCTGCGCATCACCGCCCGCACCACCGCCGGGGACGACCTCGACCGGACGTGGCGGCTCGACGCACCCGGCGCGACCAGCCCCGCCCGCCTCACCGACCGCGTGCGCTGGCAGCTCGAGGGCTGGCTCACCGCGTCGTCGGTCCGGGCGGCCCGCACCGCACGCACCCCGCACGGCACCTCGCCCGGCGGGCCGCAGACCGTGCCCGACGTCGCACCGCTCACCCGCCTGACCCTCACCGCCGAGGAGGTCGTCCCCGCCGGGGCCGAGCAACCACGCCTCTGGGGCGCCTCCAGCGGCGAGGACCAGCGCGCCCACCGCGCCCTCGGCCGCGTCCAGGGCATCCTCGGCGGCGACGCCGTGCTGCGCGTCCAGGTCCAGGGCGGACGCGACCCCGCCGACCGCGTGCACCTCGTGCCGTTCGGGGAGGACGTCACCCGCCCCCGCGACCCGGACCCGCCATGGCCCGGCGGGCTCCCCAGCCCCGCACCCGCCCTCGTGCCCGTCGACCCGTACGACGTCACCCTGCTCGACGCCGCCGGGAACCCCGTGGTCGTCGACGCACGCCTCGCGACGAGCGGCGCACCCGCCACCGTGCGATGCCCCCGCGACGGCGAACCCCCGCCCGGGACCGCGCACGCCGTCGTCGACTGGGCCGGACCCTGGCCCCTCGCCGAACGCTGGTGGACCCCCGCACCCCGCCGCCGCGTCCACCTCCAGGTGCTGCTCGACGACGGCCGCGGACTCCTCCTCGCCGGCACCCGAGGCCGCTGGACCGTCGAAGGGGTCTACGACTGATGCCCACCCCCCGGTACGCCGAGCTGCACGCCCACTCCGCGTTCAGCTTCCTCGACGGCGCGTCCCACCCCGAAGAGCTCGCCGCCGAGGGCGCCCGCCTCGGCCTGACCGCGCTCGCCGTCACCGACCACGACGGCCTCTACGGCGTCGTGCGCTTCGCCGAGGCCGCACGCAAGGTCGGGCTCGACTCGATCTTCGGCGCCGAGCTCCACCTGCCCGCCCCTGCCCCCTCCGGCGCCCCCGTGCTCGACCCGCCCACCGGCGTCCCCGACCCCCGCTCCACCCACCTGCTCGTCCTCGCCCGCGGCCCCCAGGGATACCGGAACCTGTCGAGCGCCATCGGCACCGCCCACCTCGCCACCGGCACCAAAGGCGCCGCCGACCACCGCCTCGACACGCTCGGCGAGCAGGCGGACGGCCAGTGGCTCGTCCTCACCGGCTGCCGCAAGGGCGCCGTGCGCCGCGCGCTCGTCACCACCGGGCGCGACGCCGCACGCCGCGAGCTCGACCGGCTCGTCGCCACCTTCGGCGCCGACAACGTCGCCGTCGAGATCACCGCCGACGACGACCCCCGCACCGCCGACCTCCACGACGCCCTCGCCGCCCTCGCCACCGACGCCCACCTCCCGCTCGTCGCCACCACCGCCGCGCACTACGCCCGCCCCCGCGACGCCGACCTCGCCGGGGCGCTCGCGGCCGTGCGCGCCCGCTCCTCGCTCGACGACATGGACGGCTGGCTGCCCGGCGCACCCACCGCGCACCTGCGCTCCGCCGCCGAGATGCTCGCGCGCCACCGGCGGCACCCCGAGGCTGTCGCCACCGCCGCAGCGCTCGGCGACGAGTGCGCGTTCGACCTGCGCCTCGTCGCCCCCGCCCTCCCGCCCTACCCCGTGCCCGACGGGCACACCGAGGCCACGTGGCTGCGCGAGCTCGTGCGCCGTGGCGCCGAGGACCGCTACGGGCCCCGCGGGAGCGAGCGCGTCCCCGGCGCGTGGGCGCAGATCGACCACGAGCTGCGCGTCATCGAGGACCTCGGCTTCCCCGGGTACTTCCTCGTCGTGTACGACCTCGTCGAGTTCTGCCGCGTGCACGGCATCCTCGCCCAGGGCCGCGGCTCGGCCGCCAACTCCGCCGTCTGCTACGCGCTCGGCATCACCGCCGTCGACGCCGTCCGCCACGGCCTGCTGTTCGAACGCTTCCTCGCGCCCGAGCGCGACGGCCCGCCCGACATCGACGTCGACATCGAGTCCGCGCGCCGCGAGGAGGTCATCCAGCACGTCTACGGGACGTTCGGCCGCACGCACGCCGCGCAGGTCGCGAACGTCATCTCCTACCGGCCGAAGTCCGCCGTGCGCGACGCCGCCCGCGCGCTCGGGTACGACGTCGGGCAGGCCGACGCGTGGAGCAAGTCCATCGAGCGCTGGGGGTCGCTCCGCGGCCCCGACCCGACCTCGCCCGCGGCCGACCGCGCCGCCAAGGAGCGCGACATCGCGGCGAAGGTCGTCACGCGGACCGCCGCGAAGGACGCGCGCGTCGCGGCGCTGTGGGGACCGGCGGAGGGGGGCGGTCCGGAGCAGGTGGCGGCTGGGAGGGAGGTGGGGGTGGCGCGCGCGGCCTCCCCTCCGCGGGCCTCGCCCCTCGGCCCGCTCCCGCCAGACCCGGCCACGGCCGCGCGCGCCACCCCCACCTCCCCACGCACCGGCACCTTCCGGGGCGGCGCCTCGCGCGACGTCCGCGTCGTCGACCCCCTCGCCGAGGAGGACGGGAGCCGACGCACGGAGAGAGGCCGGGGGGTGCGGAGCGCCGAGGGCCGTGGTCGGGTCTGGCGGGAGGACCCGAGGCACGAGGGTCCGGATAGTAGGCCCGAGCGCGGTCCGCACCCCCCGGCCGGACCTGACCGCAGCCGTGGTGCTCAGCCAGGGATCGACGGGGCGCTGCGCGCCGACGACACGCACGACGTCGTGCCCGCGCACCGGCCGCCGTCGGCCGAGCAGGACGGCGAGATCCCCGGCGAGGTGCTGGACCTCGCGGACCGGATGCTGCGGCTTCCGCGGCACCTCGGGATCCACTCGGGCGGCATGGTCATGTGCGACCGGCCGGTCATCGAGGTGTGCCCGGTGGAGTGGGCGCGCATGGAGGGGCGCACCGTCCTGCAGTGGGACAAGGAGGACTGCGCCGACGCGGGCCTCGTGAAGTTCGACCTGCTGGGACTCGGGATGCTCACGGCGCTGCGCATCGGGTTCGGGCTGGTCGAGCGGCACGAGGGGTCGCGCCTGGAGCTGCACACGCTGCCCGCCGAGGACCCGGCGGTGTACGACCTGCTGTGCGCCGCGGACACCGTCGGGGTGTTCCAGGTGGAGTCGCGCGCGCAGATGGCGACGCTGCCGCGCCTGCGACCACGGACGTTCTACGACATCGTCGTCGAGGTCGCGCTCATCCGGCCCGGGCCGATCCAGGGCGGGTCCGTGCACCCGTACATCAACCGGGTCCGGGGGCGGGAGCCGGTGACGTTCCTGCACCCGCTGCTGGAGAAGTCGCTGGGCCGGACGATGGGCGTGCCGCTGTTCCAGGAGCAGCTCATGCAGATGGCGATCGACGTCGCGGACTTCACGCCCGCGGAGTCGGACCAGCTGCGCCGCGCGATGGGGTCGAAGCGGTCGGTGGAGCGCATGGAGGCGCTGCGCGAGCGGCTCATGGACGGGATGCGGAAGAAGGGCGTCGACGATGCGCGGGTGCGCGAGCAGATCTACGACAAGCTCAAGGCGTTCGCCGACTTCGGGTTCCCCGAGTCGCACGCGTACTCGTTCGCGTTCCTCGTGTACGCGAGCTCGTGGCTCAAGGTGCACCACCCGGCGGCGTTCTACGCCGGGCTGCTCGCGGCGCAGCCCATGGGGTTCTACTCGCCGCAGTCGCTCGTCGCGGACGCGCGCCGCCACGGCGTCACGGTGCTGCGCCCCGACGTCAACGCGTCCGACGTCGAGGCGACGGTCGAGCGGCTGCCCTCGCCCTCGCCTGCGGGAGGGAGCGAGGACCGCGCTCGGGCCTACCCTCCGGACCCTCGTCCCTCGGGTCCTCCCGCCAGACCCGACCACGGCCCTCGGCGGTCCCCGCCCCCTCCCGGAGCGAGGCCTCCACGGATCGACACCGCGTTCGGGCCCGAGCCGGACCTCGGGCTCGCGGTGCGGCTGGGGCTCGCGAGCGTGCGCGGGCTGGGCAAGGACGCGGCGGAGCGGATCGTCGCAGCCCGGGACGCGCCGTCGGACGGTGGGACCGCCCGGCCGTTCCGCGACCTGCGCGACCTCGTGCGACGCGTCGACCTCACGACCACCCAGCTCGAAGGGCTCGCCACGGCGGGGGCGACCGACTGCCTGGGGGTGACGCGGCGCGAGGCGCTGTGGGCCGCGGGCGCGCTGTCCCAGGAAGGGCCGGGCACGCTGCCGGGTGTGAGCGTCGGTGTCGAGGCGCCGCCGCTGCCGGGCATGTCGGACGTCGAGACGTCCGTCGCCGACGTGTGGGCCACGGGGGTGTCCACCGACTCCTACCCGACGCAGTACGTGCGCGACGGGCTGACGGCGGCGGGGGTGCTCACGGTCGCCGGGGCGGTCGAGGTCGCGGACGCGATCGCGGTAGCGGACGACGCCGAGCACGCCGCGGGGGAGGCCCCGGGCACGCGGCCGGGGTCGCGGGTCGCCGTCGGGGGCGTCGTCACGCACCGGCAGCGGCCCGGCACCGCCGGGGGCGTGACGTTCCTGTCGCTGGAGGACGAGACGGGCATCCTCAACGTCGTGTGCTCGCCCGGTCTGTGGCGGCGGTTCCGCACCGTCGCGCGGTCGTCCGCGGCCATGGTGGTGCGTGGCCGGCTCGAACGTGCCGACGGCGCGACGAACCTCGTCGCGGAGCACCTCGCCCCGCTCTCGTTGCAGGTGTCGACGACGTCGCGCGACTTCCGCTGAGCCCCTCGCCCCGCCGACCGGTCGCGCGACGTGAGGCGGGGCACCGCGCATCATCGGGGCGCTGCGCTCGCTCCCTCCAGGAAGAGCACCGGGCCGCACGCACGGTGGGAGGTGGACATGGGACCGGGGAGGAGGGCGTCGCACGTCCTCGTCACGGCGGCGCTCCTCGTCACCTGGGGACTGGCGGGCTGCATCACGCCGAGCCCGGCGGGCGACGACGCCGGCGAACCGACCTCGCTCGTCGGCGCCGGGGAGGAGACGGCGGGCGGAGCGGAACGCCAGGACGCGAGCCCCGGCGGAGGTACCGGCGAGGGTACCGGTGGTGTGGGCGTCGTCCCCTCTCCCGTCCGTGTCCCGGCCTTCAGCCAGATCGGCCAGGGGATCGACGAGGCGTTCCCCGCGATCGAGGACGCGGTGGCCGCGGCGTGCGGAGGCGAGCTGTGCCTCGTCCTCGTGCGCGAGGTGATCGAGGGTGACGAGAGCTCCGAGCTCTGTGCGTTCTCCGGTCTGCGTCCCGCGTCGGGAGCGGTCGTCGAGCGCGACGAGGTGCTCGTGGTCGAGGTCCGGTGCCCGCCCGAGGGGGTGACGGAACCGCGACCGGAACCCGGCGTGGGACCTCAGGACCCGGACGGCGACGAGTCGGACGGCGGGAACGGCACCGTGCCCGACGATGGGGCGTCGCCGGGAGACGACTCCGATGGCTGAGCACGCACCCGGCCGTGCCGCGGACGGCACGCCGGACGTGCGGGAGCCGACGGACGGGCGCGACGCGGCCGGAGACATCCCGCGCGTCGCGCGCATCCTCACCCAGGTCGTCGCACCGGCGACGCTGATCACCGGGCTGCTGTACTTCTTCGGCCGGTCGCACGCGACGTACTTCCTGCAGCACCTCGGGGTCGACGTCACGGTCCTCCAGCTCACCACGCAGGACTACCTGCTGCGGTCCCAGGACGGCCTGCTCGTCCCGCTGCTCGTGGTGAGCGTGAGCGTCCTGGCGGGGCTGTGGGTGTGGAGCGTCGTGCCCGACGAGGTCCGGCGGGCGGTCGACGGCCACCGGCAGCGGACGGCGGTGGCCGTCGTCGGCTCGGTGCTCGTCCTGTGCGGCGTGCTGCGCGCGCTCGGGGTCGTGCTGCTCCCCGAGGCGTGGAGCTGGGTCGCACCGGCGTGTCTCGCGCTCGGCGTGGTGCTCCTCTCCACGGCGGTCGTCGCCCACCGGCGGGCCGCCGGGATCCGTGTCCGGGCGGGGACCCGTCTCACCGAGTGGGGCGCGGTCTTCGTGCTGGTGGCGCTCGCCCTGTTCTGGGCCGTGGCCGACTACTCGGCGGCGGTCGGGACGCAGCGTGCGCGGCAGTTCGTCGCCGAGCTGCCCACCGCTCCCGGCGTCGTGGTGCGCAGCGCGGAGGACCTCGGTCTCGTCACCGTGGGGACGCCGGACGACTGCCCGGAGGGGGCCGCGCTGCCGTACCGGTCGACGGGCTACGTGCTCCTCACGCGGTCCGGCGGGTACGACGTGCTCGTGCCGCGCACCTGGACCTCCGGCGACCCCGTGCCGCTGGTCCCGGTCGACCCCGGGGTGCGGCTCGACTTCGTGGCGGGCGGCGCACCGGTCGACGACCCGGGGTGCTGACCGTCGGGGGCGCCGTCGCCACGGCCGTCAGGGGGCGTCCGCGAGCCGGACCTCGACGCAGACCTCGAACGTGTCGCGCGCGCGGCGCAGCAGGTACAGCACGGTGTCGGACTCCTGCTCGTTCGCCCACTCGTCGCGGTAGCTCCAGCGGACCTTCGCCCAGACGAGCGCGTCGCCGACCTCCTCGACGGCCTCCAGGTGCGCCGCCGCGGCGACGAGACCGCGTACGCGGTACCCGTGGGCCCGGTCGTGCGCGGCGTCGCGGACGGCGTCGGGGTCGGGCACGACCTGGGAGCCGGTCGCGTCGACGACGAGCGCGGGGAAGCCGTAGGACTCCGCGATGGTCTCCAGGTCGCCGGTGCTCACCGCGACCCCGAACGTCGTGAGGAACGCCTGGACGTCGTCGCTGTCGTAGGAGTCCATGTCCCCGTTCTACCGTCCGTCTCCTCACCACGCCTGGGCGAGCAGGTCGGCGAAGAGCGTGTCGGCGTCCGCGTCGAGACCCCGCGAGGCGAACCACGCGCTCATGGTCCGGCAGTCGCGCAGGAGCAGCTCGGTGCCGAACGGGTTGGCGACGAGGTCGACGACCTGCGGCAGGTCGATGATGACGATCCGGTCGTCGTCGACCAGGACGTTGTAGGGGGACAGGTCGCCGTGCGCCCACCCGTGCCGGGCCATGACCGCCATCGCGTCGCGCAGCTGGTCCCACCACGACGCGAGGAGCTCGGCGTCCGGGCGGGCGCGGGCGAGGCGGGGTGCCGCCTCGTGCGCGTCGCCGTCGCTCGACCCGACGAACTCCATGAGGATCTCGTTCCCGTCGATCTGCAGGGGGTAGGGGACGGGCGCGCCGGCGGACCAGAGGTCGCCCAGCGCGGCGAACTCGGCGGCCGCCCACTGGCCGGCGGCGACCTGGCGCCCGTAGGAGGACTTGCGGTCGAGGGCACGACGGTCGCGCGTGCGCCGCACCCGGCGGTCCTCGGTGTAGAGGGTGTCGCGGCGGAACGCGCGGTGGTCGAGGTCGCGGTAGCGCTTGGCCGCGAGCACCGATCGCCGCGCGGGGTCGCCGGGGACCGCACGCTCCACGAGGAAGACGTCGGCCTCCTTGCCGGTCTTGAGCACGCCGAGGTCGGTGTCGACGGCTGCGTCGGCGGTGACCACCCAGTCGGGGCGTGGCTCCGGACCGCGCTGGCCCTTCTCGACGGCGTGCCAGGTGGACCAGCGCTGGCCGGGTCCGAGGGCGGCGTCGAGCACGCCCAGCGCCTCGCGGGCGAGCTCGTCGGCGTCGTCGTGCCGGCGCAGGCGCCGTGGCGGGGGAGTGCGCGGGTCGCGCGCGAAGGTCGGGGGGAGGTCGGGGTAGGGGTCGGTCAGGTCGTGCTCGGGCACGGTGGCTCCTTCGGGCGGGGAGCGCCCGGTGCCTCCGGCGCCGTGGCGGCGCGCGTGGAGGGCTGCGCCTCAGCGGCGCGCGGTGCTCCCGGGGGTGGTGGGTGCGCAGGCGTGGGTCGTCCAGCTCATCGCGTCCTCCTTCCTCCGGTGCCCGACGGCGCGGGCTGCTCCGACCGACGGTGCCACCGCCCGCGGCGGGCGGGCAACGCCTTTTCCGCGGTGCTGCCGCGGACGGTCGTCAGGCGACGGCGACCGCGGTGTCGATGGCGGCGACGAGCCGGTCCCACGTGCCGAGGGTGTCGAAGCCCATCTGGTCGAGAGCCGACCAGGTGAAGCCGACGACGGCGTACAGCCCGACCGCGGTCGCGAGCAGCCACTCCCGCACGGAGCCGGTGTCCCCGAGCAGGGGGACGGCGAAGCTCCCACCAGGTCGCCACACGTCGTCGACGACGAGCGAGCGCCGCACCCAGCGCGGGGAGCGGAACTTTACGGGCCACAGCAGCGGGGCGCCGTTGGTCGTGAGGACGTCGCCGAGGATGTGCACGGTGACGCCGATCCCGACGGCGACCGGCATCCAGTTCCACTCCTCGGGGGCGAAGAGCGCGACGAGCGCGGCGACCGTGAGCGACGTGAGCCAGGGAGCGAGCTTGCCGCGGCGCGTGAGCTTGAGCGCCTTGAGCGCGAGCGCGACGAGCAGGACGGTGAGGATCCCGGCGCCGACGTACACGGTCCCGAACGACGCGGTCTCGACGGTGACGAGGCCCGCCGCCCACGCGAGCGCCGTGAACACGGCGATCCCGAGGAACGAGTGCGTGCCCTGCCGGTGCCCGCCGGCGACGGTCTCGACGGCGTCGGAGACCCACTCGCTCACCGGCGGCAGGGAGTGCGCGAACGTGCCGTTGTGGTGGTCGGCGTCCGGCAGGAGGGCCGCGCCGGCGCAGACGACGGCGCCCGTCATCACGCCGACGGAGGAGACGGGGTGCCAGCCGAGGGCGAACGGCGCGGTCGAGGTCACGGCGACCCACGCGGCGGCTCCCGACGCGGCGTGGTGGGCACCCATCATGGTGAGGCGGTCTCCTTCGGTCGGCTGCCGGGTTCGTCGGCGTCGGGCGGTGTGTCCGGAACGTCGGAACCCTACCGGGGGCACCCCACACCGTGGACAAGGTGGTCGCCGCACCTGAGGGTGACCGAGGAAAAGTGTGCCAAGCGAGGTCTTCACGCACCGGCCCCCGCGCGCGTCCTCGTCGCCCCCCGTAGCCTCGACCGATGCACCTGCGTACCGCGTCCGCCGTCGGGCTCGCCGCCCTGCTCGGGTCGTCCGGCGTGCTGCACCTCGTCCGCCCGCAGGTGTTCGAGCCGTTGATCCCGCACGGCCTCGGTCCGGCGAGGGCCTGGGTCGTGGGGAGCGGGCTGGCCGAGCTCGCGTGCGCGACCGCGCTCGTGCTGCCGCAGACACGCCGGGTCGGCGGGGCGGCCAGCGCCGCCCTGCTCGTCGGCGTCTTCCCGGGCAACGTGAAGATGGCCCTCGACTCCCGTCCCGGCGCGCGGTCCTGGGCCGGCAGGCCTGCTGTCGCGTGGGGCCGGCTGCCGCTCCAGGTGCCGCTCGTCGCGTGGGCGGTGTCCGTGGCGCGGGAGGCTCCCGGCCCTGGCCGGGCGCGCGTCGGCGCCCCCCACCGTGGACGAGGGGCGCCGACGGGTCGGTGACCGTCAGGCGGCCGGCTTGAGCAGCACCTTCGTCCAGCCGTCCTCACGCGCGTCGAAGTGCGCGTACGCGTCCGCGGCCTCGCCGAGACCGAGCTCGTGCGAGACGATGAACGAGGGCCGCGCCCGGCCGGCGACGATGAGGTCGCGCAGCTGGCGGTTGTAGCGCATGACCGGCGCCTGGCCGGTGCCCATGTGCTGGCCCTTGGTGAAGAAGGTGCCGTAGTCCCAGCCGATCCGGCCCTGCTGGGCGCCCTCGTCGGCCGCGCCCGGGTCCTGCGGCACGTAGACGCCGACGACGCCGATGCCTCCCGTCGCGCGCACGACCTGGACGAGGTTGTCGAGCACGAGCTCGGGGTGCTCCTCGCCGGACGGGTCGTGCGCCTGGTAGCCGACCGCCTCGACGCCGCTGTCGACGCCGCGGCCGAGCGTGGCGTCCATGATCTGCTCGACCGGGTCGCCGGCCGAGAAGTCGATCCCCTGCGCGCCGATCTCCTCGGCGAGGCGCAGCCGGTCGGGCTCCTTGTCGACGACGAAGACGCGAGCGGCACCGCGGATCAGCGCGCTGTGGGCCGCCATGAGCCCGACGGGCCCGCCGCCGAAGACCGCGACGTCGTCACCGGGGGAGACGCCGGCGAGCTCGGTGCCGTGCCAGCCCGTGGGGAAGATGTCGGACAGCATCGTGAAGTCGTTCTCGTGGTCCGTGCCCTCGGGCAGCTCCAGGAGGTTGAAGTCCGCGTAGGGCACGCGCAGTACCTCGGCCTGACCGCCGTCGTACGGGCCCATGTTGGCGTAGCCGTAGGCGGCGCCCGCCATGCCCTCGGTCGGGTTGGTCCGCAGGCAGAACGACGTCCAGCCCGCGATGCAGTTGCGGCACGTGCCGCACGCGATGTTGAACGGGACGCTCACGCGGTCGCCGACCTTGACACGGCCGACGGCGCCGCCCACCTCCTCGACGATCCCCATGTTCTCGTGGCCGAGGACCTTGCCCTCCTCGACGGCGGTCCGCCCCTCGTACATGTGCAGGTCGGAGCCGCAGATGTTCGTGGTCGTGATCCGGACCAGGGCGTCGGTGGGCTCCTCGACCCGGGCGTCCGGGACGTCGGTGACCTCGACCTGCTTCGGTCCGCGGTAGACGACGGCGCGCATCGTGGTCCTCCTCGTGTCGGTGGGCCGCCCGGTCGTCCGGGCGGCCCAGCCATCGTGCGCACGGGACGCGGCGGTTCGCACGTCCTCCGACGGCAGGCCGCCGGAGGGCGTGCGCCCGAATTCTTGGCGTGCATTTCCGAGGAGCTCTCGAAAGAGGGTTGTGCCGCGCCGGGGCGTGCCGTACGGTAATCCTCGGTTCGCCGACGGCGGGCCGTCACGTCCCGAGAGCCTGAACCGGAGAGGAGCGGCGCCGTGCGTGAGTCCTTCTGGTCCGGCGAGCGTCGTCCCGCCGACCGCAGCGCGCGACCGTCCTCGGTGCCGAGCGTCGACCATCTGCGCGACGCCCGCTCTCTCGCGCCCTCCGGACAACCCGTCGACTGACGCTCGCGTCGACCGACGGGCCGTTCCGGGAAGTTCCGGGACGGCCTTTCTCATGCACTCCGACATCAGTCGGGTGCGCAATTCTTGCGATTCTTCTCGCCATTCTTGCCGGTGTCGTGCGTGCATTGTCCGCGCGGCGTGGTGAATGCACGGCGAGCGACTCGTCAAGCGCCGGACGCCTCGCGTCCCGTCTGCCCGACGTGAAAGGGCACCAGCGCACGTAGCTCAGCGGCAGAGCACCGGCCCGTCGGCCGGCGGACGAGGGTTCGACCCCCTCCGCGCGCACACCGTCCCGCCGGTCCGGCGGGCGCCACAACCCGACACCCGACCCGAGGAGGTCATCACCGTGAGCACCGAGGCCCACGCGTTCCCCGTCCCGCTGTCCGGAGCCAAGGCCCCCACGCTCATGTGGGCGCACGAGCACGAGGTCGAGCCGGCGGCGCTCCAGCAGCTGCGCAACATCGCCGGGCTGCCGTGGGTCGAGGGTGTGCGCGTCATGCCCGACGTCCACCTCGGCAAGGGTGCGACGGTGGGCTCGGTGATCGCGATGCGCGACGCGGTCTCGCCGAACGCCGTCGGCGTGGACATCGGGTGCGGCATGATCGGCGTGCGCACGTCGCTCACGGTCGAGGACCTGCCGGACGACCTGCACACGATCCGCTCCCGCATCGAGGCGGCGATCCCGGTCGGCTTCCACGCGCACGACGACCCCGTCGACGTGCGGCGGCTGCGCGCGATCGCGGGGAACGGCCCGGCCGAGGTCGGGCGGGGGGCGGACGCGTTCTGGGCGCGCTTCGACGCGCTGCACGGCCGGGTGTCCGACATCGAGATCCGTGCGCGCCGCCAGCTCGGAACGCTTGGCGGAGGCAACCACTTTGTGGAGTTGTGTTCGGATCGGTCTGGTTCTGTGTGGCTCCAGTTGCACTCAGGTTCGCGCAACATCGGCAAGACGCTCGCCGAGCAGCACGTCGCCGTCGCGAAGCGGCTCGAGCACAACCAGGGCCTGGTCGACCGCGAGCTCGCGGTCTTCCTCGGCGGCACGCCGGAGATGGACGCCTACCTGTCCGACCTGTGGTGGGCGCAGGAGTACGCGGCCCGTTCGCGCGCGGTGATGATGACGCTCGTCGTCGACGCGGTCCGGGCGTCGTTCGCGGACCGCGAGGTCACGTTCGAGGAGGCGGTCAACGTGCACCACAACTACGTCGCGGTGGAGCAGGTCGACGGCCAGGACCTCGTCGTCACCCGCAAGGGCGCGATCCGCGCCGGTGCGGGCGACCTCGGCCTCATCCCGGGCTCGATGGGCACGGGGTCGTACATCGTGCGGGGCCTCGGCAACCCCCGGTCGTACTGGTCGGCCTCGCACGGCGCCGGCCGCCGGATGTCGCGCACGAAGGCGAAGAAGACCTTCACGCTCGACGACCTCGCGGCGCAGACGGCGGGCGTCGAGTGCCGCAAGGACGCCGGGGTGCTCGACGAGATCCCCGGCGCGTACAAGGACCTCGACGCGGTGATCGCCGCGCAGTCCGACCTCGTCGAGGTCGTCGCACGCCTCACGACGCTCCTCTGCGTCAAGGGCTGACGCCGCGGCAACCCCGCGGGCACCGTCGGCGTCGGGACGCCCCGACGTCGACGGTGCCCGGCGCTCACGACGACACGTCCGCCGTCGTGAACCGGCTCCACGCGAGCGCACCGAAGACCGCCGCCCACGCCGCCTGCACGGCGAGGCCCTGGCCGAGCACGCCGAGGTCGACCTGGGCGCGCAGGAGCTCGCCGACGTCGAGCCAGTGGTGGGTGAGCAGCGCGCCGTGCACGACCGACAGCTGGGGGAGCGCGTCGAGCACGCCCGAGACGATGGCGACGACGACGGTCGCCGCCATCGCGGCGACCGGCACCTCGGTCAGGGTGGAGAAGAACAGCCCGACCGCGACGAGCCCGGTGAGGGACAGCCCGACGTACGCGACGATCGCCGCGGTGCGGGCCACGCCCTCGGCCGTGGACACCGTGTCGCCGGAGAGCAGGGTGACCTCGCCGACACCGAAGAAGGCCGCACCGGTGACCAGCCCGGACAGGGCGATCACGGCGACGGTGCAGCCGGCGAACACGAGCGCGGCGAGCGCCTTCGCGGCGAGGAGGCGCGTCCGCGGCACGGGGACGAGCAGGAGGTAGCGCAGCGTTCCTGCCTGGGCCTCGCCGGCCACGGCGTCACCCGCGACGATGCCCACCACCAGCGGGAGCAGCAGGGGCAGGCACGCGACGAGCGCGGTGAGCACGAGGAAGAGGCCGTTGCCGGTGACGCGGTCGAGGAACGGCGGCCCTCCGGCGGCGACGGCGGTGTCCTGGGTGACGAGGACGACGGTGCCGATGAGGACGGGGACGAGCGCGAGCCCGGCCAGCAGGACGAGGTTGCGCCGCCGTCCCAGGACCAGGCGGAGCTCGCTGGCCAGCAGCCGCGCGAAGGCGCCGCGCGACCGGGCGGGCGCCGACCCCTGCCCGACCGGGTGCTGGGTGTCGGGCGACGCGTCACCGGGCGACATCGAAGCCCTCCCCGGTGAGCTCGACGAACAGGTTCTCCAGGCTGGGTCGGCGGACCTCGAGCCCGACGAGGTCGAGCCCCGCGCCCACCATGGCGGCCGAGATCTTCTCCGGGGCGACGAGGCCCTGGCGCGCGGACAGCGCCGTGCCGTCGACCCGGACGTCGCGGAGGCCGAGGTCGCCGAGGAGCCGGGCGGCGCCGTCGACGTCGCTGGGCGTGGTGCTCACGACCACCGTCGCCTCCTCGCCCGCGGCGAGCTGTTCCGGCGGTCCCTGGACGAGGAGCCTGCCGCGGCTCATGATCCCGACGTGGGTGCACACCTGCTCGACCTCGCCGAGGAGGTGCGACGAGACGAGGACGGTCGTGCCGCCGTCGGCCAGCTCGCGCAGGAGGTGGCGCACCTCCCGGGTGCCCTGGGGGTCGAGCCCGTTGGTCGGTTCGTCGAGCACGAGCAGGTCGCGCGGTCGCAGGAGGGCCGCGGCGAGCCCGAGGCGCTGCTTCATGCCGAGGGAGTACTGCCGGAACGGCTTGCGGGCCGCCGCGGCGAGCCCGACCCGGTCGAGGGCCGCGGCCGCCCGGCGGTCCCGGGTCCGGGGGTCGGCGGTCGCGTCCACGGCGTCGAGCCGGTCGAGGTTCGCGCGCCCCGACAGGTAGGGGTGGAAGCCCGGCCCCTCGACGAGCGCGCCGACCCGGGGCAGGACGCGCGGGCCCGCAGCGGGCATCGGCTCCCCGAGGAGCGCGGCGGTGCCCGACGTCGGCGCGACCAGCCCCAGCACCATGCGCAGGGTGGTCGTCTTCCCGGACCCGTTCGGCCCGAGGAAGCCGTAGACGGCGCCGCGGGGCACCTCGAGGTCGACGCCGTCCACGGCCACCTGGCCCGACCGGAAGCGCTTGGTGAGCCCGTGGGTGCGCACGGCGGGCGCCGACGCCGCGACGTCGCCCGTCATGCGAGGTCGCGCAGGACCTCGGCGGGCACGGCCCCGGCGAGGACGCGGCCGTCGTCCGTCACGAGCACCGACAGGAGCGCCGAGGACAGCAGGCGGCCCTCGGGGACCTCCTCGGTGAGCTGCTCGTACAGCGCCGCGGCGTCGATCTCGGGCAGGGCCGGACCGGTGCCGTCCTCGCCGACCAGCTCGCCGTAGAGGTCCTGCGCACCGGCGGAGCCGAAGCTGCGCTCGAGCCCGGGCAGCGCGGACGCGGAGGCGGGGTCGCCCGCGAGCAGACCGGCGACGTCCACGCCCTCGACCGCGACGACCGTCTCCCAGCCCGACCCGTGCACCGAGACGCCTTCGGGCGCCCCCGTCAGCGCCTCGGGACCGGCCGCCGAGCGGTCCGCCGGCTCCGGCAGCGGGACCTCGACCTCGCGCGTGGCCGCACCCGCGGGTGCGGAGAAGTCGAAGACGGCGTCGTCGGGCGTCGCGAACGACACGTCCGTGAACCCGATCTCCAGGGCGGGCGTCTGCGCGTCCTGCGTGCTCCAGACCTGGACCCGCAGGGGCGTGGACGTCTCCGCGTCGACCGCGACGAGCACGCGCTCCACGAGCGTGCCGTGGGTGCGCGGGACGAGGCCCAGCTGGTAGGAGTCGCGCCCCGCGACCTCGGTCGCCGAGCCGACCGACACGTCGGTCGACAGCGCCGCGTACGCGAGGAGCGCGTCCGCGGCCTGGGCCGGCGTCGGGAGGTCGCCCGCGACGTCGGGCGCGGTGCCGGAGCGCGCGGCCTCGTCGAGCTCGGAGTAGGCCGCCAGGTCGTCCGGCGAGACCGTGTAGTGCACGACCTCGTCGTCGCGGCTGGAGTACGTCCAGGCCTCGGGTCCGTCCCGCACGACGGAGTACTCCGACAGGTCGCCCAGCAGCGCCGCGCGGGAGCGGTCCTCGCCGTCTGTCCACAGGCGGACGGTCGAGCTGCCTCCGAGCAGGTCGAGCGGGCTCGCGCCCTGCAGCTCCTCGAGCGGCAGGTCCGGCAGGCCCAGCCGGGCGGTGTGCACCACCGTCCCCGACAGCGGGACGCGGTCGGCCTCCGCGACCCTGGCCAGCAGCTCGGCGGGGGTGAGCTCGGGGAGGTCGGAGCCGGCGGAGGCCACGAGCGACGGTGCGGCGAACGCGCCGGCGACGACGGCGCCGACCGCGACCGGGACGGCCCAGCGGGCACGGCGGGACGGTCCGCGAGCGGGCGCGGGGGACGGGCTGACGGGTTCGGCGGTCATGGCGACACCGTGGCACAGCTCACCTGTGGTCACGCTGAGAGGCGACGACGCACCCGGCGCTCTCCACCGCGCGGTCGCGGCGGCCGGGGTGCCATGCTGGCGGCGTGCGGGTGCTGGTGGTCGAGGACGAGCGGGGCGTCGCCAAGGCGCTGCGTCGCGGCCTGCTGGCCGAGGGGTTCGCCGTCGACGTCGCGCTCGACGGGCTGCGCGGTCTCGAGCTCGCCGCGTCGGGGGAGTTCGACGCCGTCCTCGTCGACATCATGCTGCCCGGCCTGAACGGGTACGACGTGGTCGCCCGGCTCCGCGAGCTCGGCGTCTGGACACCCGTGCTGATCCTCAGCGCCAAGGACGGCGAGTACGACATCGCGGACGGCCTCGACCTCGGCGCGGACGACTACGTGACGAAGCCGTTCTCCTTCGTCGAGCTGGTGGCGCGCGTGCGGGCCCTGGTGCGGCGGGGGCCGCAGCCGCGCCCGGCGGTCCTCACGGTGGGCGAGCTCTCCCTCGACCCGGCGACGCGCGTCGTCACCCACCGCGGGTACGAGGTGGTGACCACGGCCCGCGAGTTCGCCCTGCTCGAGTACTTCATGCGCCGGCCGGGCCAGGTCCTCGGCAAGGTGGAGCTGCGGGACCACGTGTGGGACACGGCGGGCGACGGCCTCAACGTCGTCGAGGTCTACGTGGGCTACCTGCGGCGCAAGTTCGGCCAGGCGGTCATCGAGACCGTGCGAGGCGCCGGCTACCGCCTGGTGGTCCCCCGAGGGGCCGCGGTACCCGGCCCTCCGCCGTCGTGACGCGGCGTCGGCGCACGTGGTCGTTGCGCGCCCGGCTCACCGCTCTCGCCTCGCTCGTGCTCGCGACCGCGTTGGTGGTCGGCGCGCTCGTCCTGTCCTCGGTGGTGTCGAGCGGTCGGGTCGCGGCGCTGGACGAGATCACGCGCGAGCGCGCGCTCCAGGTCGCCCGCCTCGCCGCGAGCGGGCAGGTCCCGGACGTCCTGCCCGTCTCCGAGCCGGGTGAGGTCGTCCAGCTCCTCGGCCCGGCCGGGGAGGTCCTGGCGTCCTCGGCGACGGCGAGCAGGACGCTGCCGGTCCTGCCCGCCGACGAGCTCGCGACGCTGCGTGCCGAGGCGGACGCGCACCCCGACGGCACGGGCGACGTGCGCGTGGTCGGCACGGACCGCAGCGCCTACGACGCCGCGGCCCGGGTCGCGGTCGTGCCCGTCGCCGGGGACGGCGGCGCCACCGCCGTGGCGAGCATGCCGCTGCAGGAGGTCGAGGGGGTGGTGCGGGCGCTGCGGGTCGCGCTCGCCGTCGTCGTCCCGCTGCTCACCCTCGTGGCCGCAGCGGTGATCTGGGCGGTGCTCGGCCGGGCGCTGTCTCCCGTGGAGGAGCTGCGGCGCGGCGCCGCGGCGATCGCGCGGTCCGGCGGTCCCGGGACGCTGCCCGTGCCCCGCGCCGACGACGAGCTCGGCGCCCTCGCCCGCACGCTCAACGCGATGCTCGACAGCCTGCGCGCGGCGGAGGCGCGGCAGCGCTCGTTCGTCGCGGACGCGGCGCACGAGCTGCGGTCCCCCGTCGCGGCGCTGCGGGCGAGCGTCGAGGTCGCCCGGCTCCATCCGGCGTCGTTCCCCGCGGACGAGCTCGCCGCCGAGCTCGAGGACGAGGTGCTGCGGCTGCAGGCGCTCGTCGACGACCTGCTCGTGCTCGCGCGGCTCGGTGCGCGAGCGCCCCACGACGAGGACGTCGACCTCGGCGCGGTGGCGCACGAGGTCGCCGCGACCACCGCGGAGCGACGGCCGGGGGAGCGGGCACGCCCGCGCGTCGAGATCAGGGTGGTCGTCGACGGGCGGGCCACGGCGCGCGGCGACCGGGCCGCGGTCGCCCGGATCCTGCGCAACCTCGTCGACAACGCCGTGCGTCACGCCGCGTCGCGCGTCCGGGTGACGGCCGGTCCGGGGCTGCTCGTGGTCGACGACGACGGGCCGGGCATCGACGTCGCCGACCGTGAACGGGTCTTCGAGCGGTTCACGCGGCTCGACGAGGCGCGCGAGCGCGACGCCGGAGGGACCGGCCTGGGCCTGGCGATCGCCCGGGAGACCGCCCGCGAGCACGGGGACGACGTGGTGCTCGGGGAGTCGCCGCTGGGCGGCCTGCGCGCCGAGGTGCGGCTGTCGGCTTGACCGCCGCGCCGGGTCCGCCGCACCGGGTCCGCCGCGCCGCGTCCGCCCCGCCGCGTCCGCCTGACGGTCAGGCGCGGTCGCGGGGGAGGCGGACGGTGAAGGTCGTGCCGGTGGGGCCGGGCTCGTCGGCGGTGCGCGACTCGACGCCGATGGTGCCGCCGTGCGCGGTGACGATCGCGTCGACGATCGCCAGGCCGAGGCCGGTCGAGCCGCCGGTGCGGTTGCGGGCGTCGTCGCCGCGCGCGAAGCGGCGGAAGAGCACGGGCCGCAGGTCGGGCGCGATGCCGGGGCCGGCGTCGGTGACGTCCACGACCACGTCGTCGCCGTCGTCGCGCACCCGGACGTCCACGCGCGTCCCGCGCGGCGTGTGGGTGCGGGCGTTGGCGAGCAGGTTCGCCAGCACCTGGCGCAGGCTCGCCTCGTCCCCGGTGACGACGAGGTCGGAGCCGTCCGCCTCGCGGTCGGCGTCACCGTCGTCGGCGTCACCGTCGTCGCCCGGCAGGACGAGGCCCCAGTCGTGGTCGGGACCGGCGGCGTGGGCGTCCGTGACCGCGTCGACGGCGAGCGCCGCGAGGTCGACGGGCTCGCGGTCGAGGGGGCGGCCGGCGTCGAGGCGTGCGAGGAGGAGGAGGTCCTCGACGAGGCCGGTCATGCGCACGGCCTCGGACTCGATGCGGTCGAGGGCGCGGGACGTGTCGGGCGGGACGACGTCGGGGGAGCGGCGCACGAGCTCGGCGTACCCGCGGATGGACGCGAGGGGGGTGCGCAGCTCGTGGCTCGCGTCGGCGACGAAGCGGCGCACCTGGGTCTCGGACTCGTGCCGGGCGACGAGCGAGGTCTCGACGTTCTCCAGCATGCGGTTGAGTGCGGCGCCGACCTGGCCGACCTCGGTGCGGGCGTCGGTGAGGTCGGCCGGGACGCGGGGGATGGCGTCGATCTCGCCGCGGGCGAGCTCGAGCTCGGACACGCGGCCGGCGGCGGCGGCGACGTCGTCGAGGGGTCGCAGGGAGCGGCGCACGAGCCAGGTGCCGAGCGCGGCGGCGCCGAGCAGCCCGACGAGGCCGAGCAGCGCCTCGACGGCGACGAACTGCTGCACGGCGGCGTCGACGTCGGCGGTGCTCTGCGCGACGACGCTGCCGACCCCGTCGTCGCGGGTGGTCGCGACGGCGCGGTACCCGCCGAGGTCGGGCACGTCGACGTCGTGGGGCTCGCCGTCCGCGGGGACGTCGGTCAGGGCGGCGACCTGGGCGTCGTCGAGCTGTTCGAACGCGCCGGTGGAGGTGACGTAGCCCGCGAGCGCGACGGTGTCCCCCTCGGTGCGCACGACGACGGTGCCGGGGCCGACGCCGAACGGGAACCGGGCGGGGTCGTCGTCGATCCCGGGGCCGTCGGGGAACCCGCCGGGGAGGTCGCCGGCCGGTCGGTCGGTCCCCGGGGGGCGTTCCTCGCGCCCGCTCGCCTCGACGAGGGACTGGTCGAGCTCGGCGACGAGCTGGCCGCGCAGCGCGAGGGCGGAGGCGGTGGCGAGGCCGGCGGTGACGAGGAGCAGCACGCCCACGAGGACGACGACGAGGCGTCGCCGCAGCGCCGTGGGGCGTGCGGGGGGTGCGGGGTCAGGCACGGGCGTCGTCCGTGCCGGTGGCGGGCTTGAGCACGTACCCGACGCCGCGCAGCGTGTGGATCATGGGGTCGTGGCCCTTGTCGATCTTACGGCGCAGGTAGGAGATGTAGAGCTCGACGATGTTCGCCTGCCCGCCGAAGTCGTAGTTCCAGACGCGGTCGAGGATCTGCGCCTTGGACAGGACGCGGCGGGGGTTGCGCATGAGGTACCGCAGGAGCTCGAACTCGGTCGCGGTGAGCCGGACCTCCTGGCCCGCGCGGCGCACCTCGTGGGAGTCCTCGTCGAGCTCGAGGTCGCCGACCACGAGGACGGCGTCCTCGCGCTGCGCGGCTGCGCCGCCGCGGCGCAGCAGCCCGCGCAGGCGGGCGACGACCTCCTCGAGGCTGAACGGCTTCGTGACGTAGTCGTCGCCGCCCGCGGTGAGCCCGGCGACCCGGTCCTCGACGGCGTCGCGGGCGGTGAGGAAGAGCACCGGGACGTCGGGGTCACGCTCACGCAGCCGCCGCAGGACGGTGAGGCCGTCCATGTCGGGGAGCATGACGTCGAGCACGACGACGTCCGGTCCCGTCTCCCGGGCGGTGCGGACCGCGGTGTGGCCGTCGAGCGCGGTGGAGACGTCCCACCCTTCGTAGCGCAGCGCGGAGGTGAGGAGCTCGGCGAGGTTGGGCTCGTCGTCGACCACGAGCACGCGCACGGGGGAGCCGTCCGGCCTCGTCAGGCGGGGACGGTCGGCGGGCTGGCTCGTGAGCGGTGCGGCGGTCATGGGACCAGCCTCTCGCCCGGGGACGTCCGGCGCCTGTGGTGAACCTGTGCGGTGCCTGTGCGCTCGCGCCCGGTGGTCAGGTGAGCTGCACGGTGGTGAGGCAGGTCGGGTCGTCCACGGCGGTCGTGACGACGGTCTGGCCGGTGCGGCCCTGCGCCTCGACGCGGACCTGCGCCTCGACGTCGCGCGGCAGCCAGTACCCGACGAAGCCGTTGTCCTCGAGCCGGGTGTCCTCGTCGACGAGCGTCTCGCCGGTGGCGGTGTCGACCACCGTGACCCGGACGTCCTGGCCGCCGAGCTCGCCCTGGCACGTGGTGAGGGAGTGGAACGTGCAGGGGTGGGTCTGCTCGACGTACGGCGCGACGGACAGGTAGAACGCGTCGTCGGGCAGGTCGAGGGTGGTCTCGTCGTCGCCGTCCGCGTCGGTGAGCAGGAGCGTGTCGCCGCGGACGGACGCCATGAGGTCGGTGGGCCTTTCGGCGACCGGGATCGACTCGAGGTGCTCGACGATTTCCGGCCCGTCCATCCCGTCGAGCCCGTGGCTCTCCAGCAGCCCGGCCGTCGGCTCCGGGTCGGCGGGCGCGGTGCACCCGGCGAGCGCGAGCAGGGCGGCCGCGGCGAGCGGGACGAGGAGGTGGCGTCTCATGCGGCCATCCTGGCGGTCCGACCTGGGAGGACCCAGGGGACGAGGTCCCGGACCTCGCCCCGCGGCCGGGAGGAGGTGAATGACGTCCGACCTGCCGGCTATGCCAGCTCGTCGTCGCCGACGTGCTCGAGCCAGGTGACCACCTGGCCGTTCTCGTCCGCCTCCTGGATCGCGACGTGGGCCATGAACCGGTCCGGCGTGGCCCCGTGCCAGTGCTCCTCGCCCGGCTCGATGTAGACCACGTCGCCGGGACGGATCTCCTGCACGTCGCCGCCGCGTCTCGCCACGTAGCCGATGCCGTCGGTGACGTACAGGGTCTGGCCCTTGGGGTGGTGGTGCCATGCGGTGCGAGCGCCCGGGGTGAACCGCACGTGGGAGGCCCCGACGGCGGACTGGTCGTCCGGGTCGCGGATCGCGTCGATGAGGACGGTGCCGGTGAACCAGTCCTGCGGTCCGGTGGCGCTCTGACCACCACTTCTCGTGAGCTTCATGGTGCGGCCCTTCTCTTCTCGTCGGTAGGACTTACAGGGTGAGCAGCACCTTGGTGGCGCGTCGTTCGTCCATGGCCCGGTAGCCGTCGGCGGCCTGCTCGAGCGGGAGGGTGAGGTCGAAGACCTTGCCCGGGTCGATCGTGCGGTCCCAGATGAGCTGGATCAGGTCGGGCAGGAACCGGCGCACGGGGGCGGGGCCGCCGAGGATCTGCACCTGGGAGAAGAAGAGGAGCTCGCCGGGCAGCTGGACGTCGTGGGTGACGCCGACGAAGCCGACGTTGCCGCCGGGGCGTGCCGAGCTGATGGCCTGCACCATGGACTCCTGCGTCCCGACGGCCTCGATCACGGAGTGTGCGCCGAGGCCGTCGGTGAGCTCCTTGATGCGGGCGACGCCTGCTTCGCCGCGCTCGGCGACGATGTCGGTGGCACCGAAGTGGCGGGCGAGGTCCTGACGGTCCGCGTGGCGGGACATGGCGATGATGCGCTCGGCGCCGAGCTGCTTGGCGGCGAGGACGCCCATGAGGCCGACGGCGCCGTCGCCGACCACGGCCACGGTCTTGCCGGGACCGGCCTGGGCGGCCACGGCGGCGAACCAGCCCGTGCCCAGCACGTCCGAGGCGGCCAGCAGGTGCGGGATCAGGTCCGGGTCGGGCTGGCCCGGGGTCGCGACGAGGGTGCCGTCGGCGTAGGGGATGCGCGCCTTCTCCGCCTGGGTGCCGATGGCGCCGTCGACGAAGATGCGGTGCACGCAGCTCGACGGGAAGCCGGCCCGGCAGATCTCGCACGTGCCGTCCGAGATGACGAACGAGCCGACGACGAAGTCCCCGGGCTTGACCGTGGTGACCTCGGAGCCGACCTCCTCGACGACGCCGACGTACTCGTGGCCCATGGTGGCGTGGTCCACCTGGTCGGCGCCGCGGTACGGCCACAGGTCCGACCCGCAGATGCAGGTCGCCGACAGGCGGATCACCGCGTCCGTCGGGTCGACGATACGCGGGTCCTCGCGCTCTTCCACCCGGACGTCGCCGGGGCCGTGCATGATCACTCCGCGCATCACTGCTCTCCTTCGCTGGTGGTCGTCCCAGGATCGCCCTCGTTCCGCACGCACGGGAGTCCCTGCGGAGGGGTGTACCGGTGGTAGACCCCTCGCCACGGACTGCCTCCCCGCCCGGTCGAGCCTTAGCGTGTCGGCATGGACAACCGAGCAGAGGTGCGCGAGTTCCTCGTGTCGCGGCGCGGCAAGGTCACCCCGGAGGCTGCCGGTATCGTCGGCGGTGCCAACCGCAGGGTGCCGGGCCTGAGGCGGAGCGAGGTCGCCGCGCTGGCGGGCGTGAGCGTGGAGTACTACGCCAAGCTCGAGCGCGGCTCCATCGGCGGAGCGTCGGCCTCCGTGCTCGACGCCGTCGCGGGCGCCCTGCAGCTCGACGACACCGAGCGTGCGCACCTGTTCGACCTGGCCCGGGCGGCCGACGGGGTGCCGACGTCGGGCCGGAGCCGACGCCGATCGCCCCGCGCAGGGGCGGCTCGCCCCAGCCTGCAATGGGCGCTGGCGGCGATCACCGACGGCGTCGCGTTCGTCCGCGACCAGCACCAGGACCTCCTGGCGACCAACCCGCTGGGCCGCGCCTTCTACTCCCCGGTCATCGGGGACGGCGGGCGCACGCCCAACCTCGCCCGCTTCCAGTTCCTCGACCCCGCCGCACGCGACTTCTACCCCGACTGGGACCTGTTCGCCGAGATGTGCGTCGCCATCATGCGCGCCGAGGCCGGCCGGGACCCGCACGACAAGGGTCTGCAGGACCTCGTCGGTGAGCTGTCCACCCGCAGCGAGGTATTCCGCCGGCTGTGGGCCGCCCATGACGTCCGCACCCACGGCGCCGGCACCAAACGCTTCCGCCACCCCGTCGTCGGCGAGCTCACCCTGGCGTACGAGGAGCTCGCGATCACCGCCGAACCGGGCCAGGTCCTCATGGTCTACACCGCCGAGCCCGGCTCGCCGTCGGCCGAGCGGTTGCGTCTGCTCGCGTCCTGGGCCGCCGACACCTCGGCGACGGTTCCTGCGAGGACGGAGCGCTGATGGACCTGCAGGAGTTCCGCGCCCTCGTCGCCCGTCGCGAGCGCATCGCAGCGGGCTCGGGCGCCCACGCCCTCATGAACGACACGGCGCAGGACGCGTTGCGTGTCATGGCGGAGCTCAACGGCGGATACCGGAGCCCTGACGAGGTGCGGGCACTGCTGGCCCGGCTCACCGGGCGCCCCGTGGACGAGTCGGTCACGCTGTTCCCGCCCTTCCACTGCGAGTTCGGCAAGAACCTCACGCTCGGCCGCGACGTGTTCATCAATATGGCGTGCCGCTTCCAGGACGCCGGTGGCATCACCATCGGCGACGGCTCGCTGCTCGGTCACGGCTGCACGATCGTCACTCTCGACCACGACCTCGACCCCGCACGCCGCGGCGACATGATCCCCGCGCCCGTCACCATCGGGCGCCAGGTCTGGCTCGGCGCCGCCGTCACGGTCGTGCCCGGAGTGACGATCGGCGACGGCGCCGTCGTCGGTGCAGGAGCAGTCGTCACCCGGGACGTCCCCGCCGACACCATCGTCGCCGGCGTGCCCGCACGACGTATCCGGGACACCGGCTTCACCGCCTGACGCATGGCGTTCACGCCGCGACGTGTCCTCGAGCGCTGCCAAGGCGGTCATCGAGCAACCCAAGGCTCGTCGCCCCGTCCCGGGAACGACGAAGCGGGCCCAGGTTGCCCTGGACCCGCTTCGTCGTCGCTGTCTCAACGAGTGTCCGGAGGGGGACTTGAACCCCCACGCCCGATAAAGGGCACTAGCACCTCAAGCTAGCGCGTCTGCCATTCCGCCACCCGGACGAGTGGACCTTCGCGGCGTTTCCGCCGTTCCGGTGCGGGGAAAAACATAGCACGGTTCGCGGGTGGTTCCCGCATCGCCGTCCGCTCCCCGGGACCCAAGGCACGGACGGTCGGCGCGCCCGACGGCGCGTCCACGACGCCACCGGACGCGCCCGGATGCGCTGCACGGCGTGGGGGGACGCACTGGGGCACACTGGGCGGATGAGGGCGACGTGCGGGCAGGGATCCGCGTGAGCGACGAGCAGCGGCCGACGAGCGGACCGGTCCCGACGCCACGCCCCGGGTCGGGGTCGGATCGGTCCGCGGCGTCGATCAAGCACCTGGCGGGCGCGTCGCGCGAGGCGCGCAAGGTGGCCGGCGCACGGCGCAACCCGTCCGTCGTCGGGTACGACGAGACGGTGCCCGCGTGGCTGCGCACGACGGCCGGGTGGTCGTGGCGGCTGCTCCTCGTGGTCGCGGCGGTCGCGCTGATCTTCTACGCGACGGCGCAGGTGCAGCTCGTGTTCGTCGCGGTCTTCCTCGCGCTCGTCATCACGTCCGTGCTGCGCCCCGTGACGGACTTCTACGCGCGGGTCATGCCGCGGGGGCTCGCGACGGGGCTCGCGATCCTGTCGGCGTTCCTGTTCATCGCCGGCCTGCTCACGTACGTCATCTCGTCGGTCGCGGGGCAGTGGCAGAGCCTCGCGGACCAGTTCGACCAGGGCATCGCCCAGATCCTCGACTTCCTGGAGAACGGCCCGCTGCCGGTCTCGATCACCTCCGACGACGTGGACGGCTGGATCGAGAACGGGCGGCAGTGGCTCACGGAGCACGGCGGGGACATCGCCAGCCAGGCGGCGGCCAGCGCCGGGTCGGTGTTCGAGGCGTTCGCGGCCATCGCGCTGGCGGTCTTCTGCACGGTGTTCTTCCTCGCCCGGGGCAAGGACATGTGGACCTGGTTCCTCAACCAGCTCCCGTCGCGCTCGCGCGAGACGTGGAAGGTCGCGGGCGGTGCGGGCTGGTACACGTTCTCCGGGTACGCGCGCGGGACCGTGATCATCGCGCTCGTCGACGGGATCCTCGCGTTCATCCTCCTCGCGATCCTCGGCGTGCCGCTCGCCGCACCGCTCGCCGTGCTCGTCTTCATCGGCGCGTTCATCCCCATCATCGGCGCGCCGCTCGCGATGATCATCGCCGCGGTCGTGGCGCTCGCCGCGGAGGGGTTCGTCACCGCGCTCATCGTCACCATCGGGATCGCGCTGATCGGCCAGTTCGAGGGCCACATCCTGCAGCCGCTGATCATGGGCGCCCAGGTGTCGCTCCACCCCGTGGTCGTCGCGATCGCCGTCACGGGGGGAACCCTCCTCGCGGGGATCCTCGGCGCGGTCGTGTCGGTGCCGCTCGTCGCGGTGGCGTGGTCGGTGTTCTCCCGCCTGCGCCACAAGGACCCCCCGATGGAGGACGAGGTGCCGACGGCCAAGGAGATCGCGCTGTCCGACGGCGCGGGGGGCGCGACGCGCGACGCCGAGTGACGCCCGCGGCCGGTCCCGTCAGCGCGGGACCGCGGACACCTCGGGCGCGAGCCGCAGCGTGACCCGCACGGGCTCGCCCGCCGACTTCCCCAGCCGCGCGCGCACCGCGCGCAGCACGGCGAGCAGGTGCGGCCCGCCGTAGGCGACGAGCGACGCCCGGTAGGCCACGTCGTCGACGCGGACCGTCACGGGGACGCGGCCGCGCGTGCCGAACAGCTCCGCCGTGTCGACCGGGATCTCGACGAACAGGCCGGTCGCGGTCCCCGACGCGGTGAGGACGGCGTCGAACGTCACCTCGCCGGGGTCCGTCCACGTGGGCATGGCCACGACCGTAGCCGACGTCGGCGCGCGGGGGAACGGCCGTCGTCGTGCACGAGCGGCGACCCCACGACCACACTGGACCATGAGGATCGGCATACCCACCGAGGTGAAGAACCACGAGGACCGCGTCGCGCTCACCCCCGCCGGCGCCCACCACCTCGTGCGGGCCGGGCACGAGGTGCTCGTCCAGTCGGGGGCCGGCGACGGCTCCCACCTGCCGGACGCCGAGTTCGAGCGCGCGGGCGCGCTCGTCGTCGCGACCGCCGACGACGTCTGGGGCGGTGCGGAGCTCGTCTGCAAGGTCAAGGAGCCGGTCGCGTCGGAGTACCGACACCTGCGCGACGACCTGCTCCTGTTCGCCTTCCTCCACCTGGCCGCCGACGCCGCGGGCACGCGCGCGCTCCTCGCCGCCGGCACGACGTCGGTGGCGTACGAGACCGCGCAGGCGCCCGGTGGCGGCCTGCCGCTGCTGGCCCCGATGAGCGAGGTCGCCGGACGCATGGCGACGCAGGTCGGCGCCTGGCTGCTGCAGCGCCCCGCCGGGGGCAGGGGAGTGCTGCTCGGCGGTGTGCCGGGCACGCCGCCGGGACGCGTCGTCGTGCTCGGTGGGGGGACGGCCGGGCGCAACGCCGCGCAGGTCGCCGTCGGGATGCGTGCCGAGGTCACCGTCGTCGACCTGTCGCTGCCCGTGCTGCGCGACGTCGACCGCGAGTTCGCCGGGCACGTGCGCACCGTCGCGTCGACCGCGCACGCGGTCGAGCGTGCAGTGCTCGACGCGGACCTCGTCGTCGGTGCCGTCCTCGTGGCGGGCGCCCGGGCGCCGCGGCTCGTCGGCGACGACCTCGTGGCGCGCATGCGTCCCGGTGCCGTCCTCGTGGACGTCGCGGTGGACCAGGGCGGGTGCTTCGAGAGCTCGCGGCCCACGACCCACGACGACCCGACGTTCGCCGTGCACGGCACGACCTTCTACTGCGTCGCGAACATGCCGGGCGCCGTCCCGGTGACGAGCACGCAGGCGCTCACCAGCGCGACGCTGCCCTACCTCGCACGCCTCGCGGACGGCGGCCTGGACGCCGTGCGCGACGACCCGCTGCTGCGGTCCGGGGCGTCGACGCACCGCGGCACGCTGCTCAACGAGGCCGTCGCCGCCGCGCACGACCTCCCGTGGTCGCCCGCGGCCGACACGCTGGGCGGGTGAGCGCCGCCGTCGGGCCACGACGGCGCCCGCGCCGTCGGAATCCTGGTGACCCGCGACGGGACGGGTGGCAGTCTGGGCCCGTGCAGCCCTTCACCCTCGCCGACGCCCGCGTCCACCTCGCCACCCCCACTCTCGACGACGTCGACGCGATCACCACGGCCTGCCAGGACCCGGACGTCGCGGCCTGGACCGTCGTCCCGTCGCCGTACGCGCGCGAGGACGCCGTGGGGTTCGTCGAGGGCTACGTCGGGCCCGGCTGGGAGCGGGGGAACGTCCTCACGTGGGCGGTCCGCGCGTCCTCCCCGGACGGGAGCGGCACGGGCGGTTCCGGTCCGCTGCTCGGCATGGTGGGGCTCGGCCTCGACGACGCCCCGGACGCCGAGCGGTCCGCCGAGCTGGGCTACTGGATGGCGCCCGCGGGTCGCGGCCGGGGTCTCGCGACCGCCGCGTGCCGCCTCGTCGTCGACCGGGCGTTCGACCCTGAGGGTCTCGGGCTCGCGCGCCTGTCGTGGGAGGCGTACGTCGGCAACTGGCCCTCGCGGCGGCTCGCGTGGCGGCTCGGGTTCCGTGTCGAGGGCACGGTGCGCGGCCACGCGCTCCAGCGGGGCGTGCGGCGCGACGCCTGGGTCGCGACCCTGCTCGCCGACGACCCGCGCGAGCCCGCCGAGCCGTGGCCCTCCGACGCGCCCCGCGTCGCCACGCCCGCCTGACCGGGACCGCTCCCGGCGCGCACCCTGACCGGTGCCGCCGGGAGCGCGCCGAATCCGTTTCGCCCCGGCGACGGCCGGGGGCAGGATGGGCGCATGACGTCCCAGCCGCTCGCGCCCACCGGCGCAGACCTCGACCTCGACCCGGCCAACCCGTTCGCCGCGCCGTCGACCCTGCCCTACGAGCTCCCCGACTACACCGCCGTGCGGGAGGAGCACTACGCCCCGGCGCTGCGTGCCGCGATGGCCGCGCAGCGCGCCGCCGTCGAGGCGATCGTCACCGACCCCGACGCGCCGACCGTCGCGAACACGCTCGACGCGCTCGAGCGCTCGGGGCGGTCCCTGGCGCGCGTCGCGAACGCGTTCTACAACCAGCTCAGCGCGGACGCGACGCCCGGCCTGGAGGCGATCGAGGAGGAGCTCGCGCCCGAGTACGCGGCGCACCGCGACGCGATCTCCATGGACGCCCGGCTCTTCGCGCGGGCCCGCGCGCTGCAGGACGCGGCGGACGCGGGCGACGTCGTCCTCCAGCCCGACGCCGCGTGGCTGCTGCGCACCCTGCTCGTCGACGTCCGTCGTGCGGGCGTCGAGCTGGGCGCCGCCGACCAGGAGCGCCTGCGCGAGATCAACGGCCGCCTCACGAGCCTGGAGGCCGCGTTCGGACGCCGGCTGCTCGCGGGCGCGAACGCGGCGAGCGTGCTCGTCACCGACCCGGCCGAGCTCGACGGGCTCCCGGACGACGCGGTCGCCGGGGCCGCCGCCGCGGCAGCCGCACGCGGGCACGACGGCGCGTGGCTGCTCGAGATGCAGCTTCCCACCCAGCAGGGCGTGCTCGCCTCCCTCACGGACCGGGACGTGCGCGAGCGCGTGCAGCGCGCGTCGGAGGCCCGCGGCGCGACCGGGGACGACCACGACACGCGCGAGATCGTCCTGGAGACGGTGCGCCTGCGCGCCGAGCGTGCGCGGCTGCTCGGGTACGAGCACCACGCGGCCTACGTCGCCGAGGACGCCACGGCGAAGACCACCGAGGCCGTGGACGCGATGCTCTCCCGTCTCGCCCCTGCCGCCGTCGCGAACGCGCGGCGCGAGGCCGCCGACCTGGAGGCCGCCCTGCACGCCGACGCGCCCGGCGCGACCCTGCGCGCGTCGGACTGGTCGTTCTACGCCGAGCGGGTCCGCAAGGACCGCTTCGCGCTCGACGACGCCCTCCTGCGCCCCTACCTCGAGCTCGAGAAGGTGGTGCACGACGGCGTCTTCCGCGCCGCGAACCGCCTCTTCGGCATCTCGTTCACCGAGCGCACCGACCTCGTCGGGTACCACCCCGACGTGCGCGTGTTCGAGGTGTTCGACGCCGAGACGCCCGGCGCGCCGGGGGAGGGCATGGGCCTGTTCCTTGCCGACTGGTACACGCGCGAGGCCAAGCGCGGCGGCGCCTGGATGAACAACCTCGTGGACCAGAACCACCTGCTCGGCCAGAGGCCCGTCGTGGTGAACAACCTCAACATCGTCAAGCCCCCGGCGGGCCGGCCCACGCTGCTCGTCTGGGACGAGGTCATCACCCTCTTCCACGAGTTCGGCCACGCCCTGCACGGCCTGTTCTCCGACGTCCGGTACCCGTCCCAGTCCGGCACCGAGGTGCCGCGCGACTTCGTCGAGTACCCCTCGCAGGTCAACGAGATGTGGGCGTGGGAGCCGGAGATCCTGCGCGCCTACGCCGTGCACCACGAGACGGGCGAGCCGATGCCGTCGGAGTGGGTCGACACGATGCTCGCGTCGCGCCAGTTCAACGAGGGCTTCGGCACGACGGAGTACCTCGCTGCCGCCCTGCTCGACCAGGCGTGGCACCTGCTCGGGCCCGACGCCGTCCCGTCCGCCGTGGACGACGTCGTGCCGTTCGAGGTGGCGGCGCTCGAGGACGCCGGGGTCGCGTTCGCGCCCGTCCCGGCGCGCTACCGCACGACGTACTACAACCACGTGTTCGGGGGCGGCTACGCGGCCGGGTACTACTCGTACATCTGGTCGGAGGTGCTCGACGCCGACACCGTCGAGTGGTACCGCGAGAACGGCGGTCTCACGCGCGAGAACGGCGAGCGGTTCCGCCGCGTCCTCCTCGCGCGCGGCGGCTCGCAGGACCCGCTGGACTCGTTCCGCGACCTGCGCGGCCGCGACGCCGACATCACCCCGCTCCTCGCCCGCCGCGGCCTCGACGCCTGACCCGCCCGACCTGCGGTACTACCCCGCGACCGGGGTAGTACCGCAGTCCAGGACGAGGCACCGCGGTGCCCTGTGCCCCCGGGACCAGGGTGAGGTGGTGCAGGGAGGGCGGGTGGGGGCGCCGCGTCGTGGTGGGCCTGGCGGGAGCCGCGAGGCACGAGCGGCGGATGGGAGACGCGGCGCCCCCGCCCGCCCGACACCCAGGGCGACCACGCGACGTCGGGCGACCGGGGTACTACCTCGCGCACCCGGGGTACTACCTCGCGCGACCGGGGTTTCGCCTCGCGGGTGCCGGTAGCGTGGGGTCATGACCACCGCTCGTCCTGAGGACCTCGCCGTGCCCGTTCCCACCGCCCAGGACGAGGTGGTGCGGATCTGCCAGGAGCTGCTGCGCATCGACACGTCCAACTACGGGGACGGGTCGGGGCCGGGCGAGCGGGCCGCGGCGGAGTACGTCATGGGACTGCTGCACGAGGTCGGGCTGGAGCCGGAGCTGTTCGAGTCGGCGCCGGGGCGGGCGAGCGTCGTCGTGCGGCTCGAGGGGCAGGACCCGACGCGTCCGGCGCTGGTACTGCACGGCCACCTCGACGTGGTGCCCGCGCAGGCGGGGGACTGGTCGGTCGACCCGTTCGCGGGCGAGGAGCGTGACGGCCTGCTGTGGGGTCGTGGCGCGGTCGACATGAAGGACATGGACGCGATGATCCTCGCGGTCGTGCGGCAGATGGTGCGCGAGGGGCGCAAGCCGGCGCGTGACGTCGTGGTCGCGTTCTTCGCCGACGAGGAGGCGGGCGGCACGTTCGGGGCGCGGTACGCCGTCGATCACCGCCCGGAGCTGTTCGAGGGGGCGACGGAGGCGATCAGCGAGGTCGGCGGGTTCTCGGTCGAGGTCGGGGGGCGCCGGGCGTACCTGCTGCAGACGGCGGAGAAGGGCATCGCGTGGCTGCGGCTCGTCGCCGAGGGGCGCGCGGGCCACGGGTCGCAGGTCAACCCCGACAACGCGGTGACGCACCTCGCGGAGGCGGTCGCGCGGATCGGCACCCACCACTGGCCGTACACCCTGACGCCGACGGTCGACGCGCTGCTGCGCGGCGTGGCCGACCTCACGGGCCTGCGGTACGACCCGCAGGACCCGGGCAGCGTCGACGCGCTCGTGGCCGCGCTCGGCCCGGCGTCGCGGTTCGTCGGCGCGACGGTGCGGCACACGTCCAACCCGACCCAGCTCGACGCGGGGTACAAGGCGAACGTCATCCCGGGGCGGGCGGAGGCCGCGATCGACGCGCGCCTGCTCCCGGGGCACGAGGAGGAAGGCTTCGCGCGTCTGCGCGAGCTGGCGGGCGAGCACGTGCGGGTCGAGGAGATCCATCGTGACATCGCGCTGGAGGTCCCGTTCTCCGGTGACCTCGTGGACTCGATGGTCGACGCGCTCGTCGCGGAGGACCCGGGGGCGACGGTGCTGCCGTACACGCTCTCGGGCGGCACGGACAACAAGTCGTTGGCGCGTCTCGGCATCACGGGCTACGGGTTCGCCCCGCTGCGTCTGCCCGCGGACCTCGACTTCTCGGGGATGTTCCACGGGGTCGACGAGCGGGTGCCGGTCGACTCGTTGCGCTTCGGTGTGCGCGTGCTGGACCGTCTGCTGCGCACCTGCTGAGGTCGGCGGGTCAGGGGGTGCCGAGGAGCGCGGTGACCGCGGCGCGCAGCTGCGCACGGTAGCCGCCGCCGAAGAGCACGGCGTGCACGGCGAGCGGGTACACCTGGTGGAGGGTGACACGGTGCCGCCAGCCGCGCGCGAGCGGGTGGACCTCCTCGTAGCCCGCGACGACCTCGGCCAGGTGCGGCGCGCCGAACAGCGCGAGCATCGCGAGGTCGGCCTCGCGGTGCCCGCCGTGGGCCGCCGGGTCGAGGAGCACCCCGTCGACACCGCCCGCACCGTCGGCGACCCACATCACGTTGCCCGACCACAGGTCGCCGTGCACGCGCGCGGGCGCGTCGTCGAGAGCGGGCCGGGCCAGGTCCGCGAGGCGGTCGGCGAGGCGGCCGAGCAGGGCGGCGTCGTCCGGCCCGAGGGCGCCGCGCTCGCGACCCAGCCGGGCGACGGGCGCGAGCCGGGCCTCGGCGTAGAACGTCGGCCAGTCGCCCCAGGCCCCGGTCGCCATCGGCAGCGGGTCGGCGAGCGGTCCGAAGAACGCGTCCCCCGCCCACCCGGGTGCGGGTGCGCCCCAGGCCGGCGCCCCGGCGTCGTGCACGACGGCGAGCCCTCGCCCGAGCGCACGGGCGGCGGCGGGCGTCGGGCGGACGGGGTGGAGACGTTCGAGGGCGAGGTGGTCGTCCGCGACGCCGAGCACGCGCACGACGCGCGGGCCGCCCGGCACGCGCAACCAGTCCAGGCCGGCGGCCTCGCACGCGAAGAAGCCCTCGGGCGCGCCGACGCGGGACTTCGTGAAGACGTCCTCCGCGGACGGCGTCACAGGGTCGAGCGGACCCGGATGATCTTGCGGCGCAGCCACACGCGGCGCTCCCCGCCGACGTACAGGCGGGTGCGGGCGAGCTCCCACCGCCCGTACTCCGCCTCGTCCGTGAGGAGCCTGCGCGCGTCGGACCGGCTCGTGGAGCGGTCGATCGTCAGGACGCGGTACTCGTACTGCCCGCCGTTCGTGGCCCGCCCGGGGCCTCGGCGTGACGTCGGCCTGCTCTCCACCTGTCACCGTCCCTCTCGCTCGCGCTAACGAGTGCCATTGTGCCCCTCCCAGGGCTACCGTCAGGGTATGACCGCTGACCCGCGTGCCGCGCTCGACCGGTTCGTCGCCGCTCTCGAGGCCCACTACAACGCCGTCGCCGCACGTCGCGGGGAGGACGACCCCGCCGTCGACGACGCCTACTACGTGCTCGCGGACGCCTTCGAGGTCTACGACGAGGCGCTCGGGCAGGTGCACGGGGAGGCGACGCCGTTCTACCTCGCGGAGGAGGACGACGACGAGGACGAGGACGAGGACGACGACGAGGACGACGAGGAGGACGACGAGGAGGACGACGACACGCTCGACGCCCTCGACGACTCGCTCGACGACGCGCTCGACGACGACGAGCTGGAGGGCGAGCTGGAGTCCGACAGGGCCCGTTGACGAGCGCGACGTCGACGAGCGGGCCCCTGTCGGGCCGGGCTCACCAGCGCTCGGGGTAGCCGATCTCGATCTCGCTCACGTCGTCGAGCGCGGCGCGCACCGCATCGGGGAGCACGAGGTCGACGGCGTCGAGCGACGCGCGCAGCTGCGCCGGGGTGCGGGCGCCGACGAGCGCGCTGGCGACCGCGGGCCGCCCGAGCAGCCAGGACAACGCGACGTCGAGGGGGGCGCGCCCGAGCCCGTCCGCCGCGGTGACGACGGCCTCGACGACGCGCGACGCGGTCCGGTCGAGGTACGGCTCGACGAAGCCCGCGAGGTGCGGTGACGCCCCGCGGGAGTCGGCGGGCAGGGTGCGCCGGTACTTGCCGGTGAGCACGCCGCGTCCCAGCGGCGACCACGCGAGGAGCCCCAGTCCGAGCTCCCGTGCGGCGGGAACGGCCTCGCGCTCCGCCCCGCGCTGCAGCAGCGAGTACTCGAGCTCGGTGGCCGCGAGGCCGACGTCGTCGGCGCCGCCGAGCAGCGCCGACGCGCGGGCCGTGGACCACCCGGGGTGGTTCGACAGGCCGACGTAGCGGGCCCGGCCCGAGGTGACGGCCTGCCGCAGTGCGGAGACGGTCTCGAGGAACGGCGTCGTGGGGTCGGGTGCGTGGACGAGGAACAGGTCCACGTGGTCCGTGCCGAGCCGTGCGAGGGACTCGTCGAGGGAGTCGAGCAGCGCGCCCCGGGAGGCGTCGACCACGGGCCCGTCCGCCGTGTGGCGCACGCCCGCCTTGGTGCACAGCACGACCTCGCGCCGGTCGACCTTCGTGCCGAGCAGCGACCCGATGAGCGACTCGGCGTCGCCGTCGGCGTACGACGCCGCGGTGTCCACGAGGGTGCCGCCCGCGTCGACGAAGTCGCGCAGCTGCTCGGCGGCGTCGATCTCGTCGGTGTCCCGGGCCCACGTCATGGTGCCGAGCCCGAGGGCGGACACGCGCAGACCGGTACGGCCGAGCTGGCGGAGTTCCATGGGAGCCGAGGGTACCGGCGACCACCCCCAGGCGCGGGTCGGGCGGGCCGTGCCGGGCGGGGTGGCGGCCAGGTTCACCCGGCGGGGGAGCGCAGCGCCGCGGGTGCTCCCGGGCGTCGCCCCGGGCGGGTAGGGTGACCGCTCGTGAACGCGTGGGAAGCCGTCCTCCTCGGCCTCGTCCAGGGACTCACCGAGTTCCTCCCCATCTCGTCGAGCGCGCACCTGCGCATCGTCGGTGAGCTGATCGGGTCCCAGGACCCGGGCGCGGCGTTCACCGCCATCACGCAGATCGGGACCGAGACCGCCGTCCTGCTGTACTTCCGCCGCGACATCGCGCGGATCTGCGCGGCGTGGTGGCGCTCCCTGCGCGGCGACCACGGCAGCGACTGGCGCTCGCGCATGGGACGCGCCGACCACGACGCGATGATGGCGTGGTTCATCGCGCTCGGGTCGGTGCCGATCGTCGTCCTCGGCCTGCTGTTCCAGGAGGCGATCGAGAACACGTTCCGCAACCTGTACCTCACGGCGCTCATGCTCGCGGTCTTCGCGCTGCTGCTCGGTTGGGCGGACCGGGTCGGGGCGAAGCGCCGGACGCTGCGCGAGCTCAGCGCGCGGCAGGCGATCGGGTTCGGCTTCGCGCAGGCGCTCGCGCTCGTGCCGGGCGTCTCGCGGTCGGGCGGCACGATCACGGCGGGGCTGCTCATGGGGTTCACGCGCGAGGCCGCGGCGCGGTACTCGTTCCTGCTCGCGATCCCGGCGGTGCTGGGCTCGGGCCTCTACCAGCTCGTGAAGTCCGCGGGGGAGGAGCCGCTGCCGGGTGCCCCGGACGCCGGTGCGACGCTCATCGCCACCCTCGTCGCGTTCGTCGTCGGGTACTTCGTCATCATCGCGTTCCTCAAGATCGTCTCGACGTTCTCCTACACGCCGTTCGTGGTGTACCGGCTCGCGCTCGCGGCGGTCGTCGTGCTGCTGCTCCTCACCGGCGTGCTGGAGCCGGGCGGGACGCAGGCCGCGACCCCCTGACGGCGCCGCCGCGGCCCGTGCGGGCGTGGGATCCGTCACGCCCGCGGGGACGCGTCCCCGGTCACGTCCCGGTCGGGCGTCTGCCGGGCGGGACGACGGCGCGGGGCCCGCGACCTGGCCGTTAAGGTGGTCGCGTGCACAGCTGGCCCGCCCCGCAGATCCCCGAGCTCCCCGGCCGCGGCCACCCCGTCCGGGTGCACGACTCCACCACCGGCGAGCTCGTCGTCGCCGCCCCGGGCGAGACCGCGCGGCTCTACGCGTGCGGGATCACGCCCTACGACGCCACGCACATCGGCCACGCCAACACCTACGTGGCGTTCGACCTGCTCGTGCGGGCGTGGCGCGACGCCGGCCAGCACGTCACGTACGCGTCCAACGTCACCGACGTCGACGACCCGCTGCTGGAGCGTGCCTCCGCGACGGGCGTCGACTGGCGGGCCCTCGCCGCGGAGCAGATCGCGCTGTTCGCCGAGGACATGACCGCGCTCGGCGTGGTCCCGCCGGACGTGTGGGACGGCGCGGTCGAGAAGATCCCGGCCGTGGTCGACGCGGTGAGCGAGCTGCTCGCGGCGGGCGCGGCGTACCGCGTCCCGGTCGAGCCCGGCGCCGGCGGCACCGACCCGGGCCTCGGCGACGTCTACGCCGACCTCTCGGCCGACCCGGCGTTCGGCTCCGTCTCCCGCTTCCCGCGCGACGTCATGGAGCGGCTGTTCGCCGAGCGCGGGGGAGACCCGGACCGCGACGGCAAGAAGGACCCTCTCGACCCGCTGCTGTGGCGGCGTGAGCGACCGGGCGAGCCCGCGTGGGACGGCGGCGTGCTCGGCACGGGCCGGCCCGGGTGGCACGTCGAGTGCGCGGTCATCGCGCGCGACGCCCTCGGCCTGCCGTTCGACGTGCAGGGCGGCGGCGCGGACCTGCTGTTCCCGCACCACGAGATGTCGTCCTCGCACGACCGGGTGCTGTCCGACGGCGCCGCGCCCCGCGTGCACGTGCACGCCGGGCTCGTGGGCTACGAGGGCCACAAGATGAGCAAGTCGCTCGGCAACCTCGTGCTCGTCTCGACCCTGCGGGCCGGCGGCGCGGACCCCATGGCGATCCGTCTCGCGCTGCTCGCGCACCACTACCGCGCCGAGTGGGAGTGGACCGACGACGACCTCCCGCGCGCCGCGCAGCGTCTGGAGACGTGGCGCGACGCCGTGTCCGGCAACGGCGGCCCGGACCCCAGCGTGATGCTCGACGCCGTGCGCGCCGCGCTCGCCACGGACCTCGACGCCCCCGCGGCGCTCGCCGCGGTCGACACGTGGGCGGCGACCGCCCTCGCGCCGGGCCGGGACACGACCGCCGACGACGAGGGTGCGCCCGGCGTCGTGGCGCGCGCCGTCAACGCGCTCCTCGGCGTCCGCCTCTGAGCGACGCGCCCGCGGTGTCCCGGCCTGCCGGGCGACCGGGCCGTCCGCCTCAGACCGTCGGGCCCTTGCCGCGCTCGCCCGGGCTGCCGGGGTCGCGGCGGCGCAGGTAGCGCTCGAACTCGCGAGCGATCGCCTCGCCGCTCGCCTCGGGCAGCTCCGCGGTGTCCTTCGCCTCCTCGAGCTGCTGCACGTACTCGGCGATCTCGGCGTCCTCCGCGGCGAGCTCGTCGACACCGTGCTGCCACGCGACCGCGTCCTCGGGGAGCTCGCCGAGCGGCACCGGCTCCGACAGCATCTCCTCGATGCGCGCGAGGATCGCGAGCGTCGCCTTGGGGGACGGCGGGTGCGCCACGTAGTGCGGCACCGCCGCCCACAGCGACACCGACTGCAGACCGCGCTCGGCGGCGGCGTGCTGGAGCACCCCGACGATCCCCGTCGGTCCCTCGTAGGCGCTGGGCTCGACGTCGAGCACCGCCTGCAGCCCGACGCTCTCCGACGTCGCCGTCATGGGGATCGGCCGGGTGTGCGGCACGTCGGCGAGGAGCGCGCCGAGCGTGACGACGGACGTCACGCCGTGCGCCTCCGCGAGGTCGAGGATCTCGCGGCAGTACCGGCGCCAGCGCATCGAGGGCTCGATGCCGTGCACCAGCAGCACCCGCCGCCCGCTCGGCTCGACGGTGGCGGCCGCGATCGTCGTGGTGGGCCACTCGATCTCCCGGCGGCCCTCGTCGTCGGTCGTGACGACGGGCCGGTTCACCTGGAAGTCGTGGTACTCCTCCGGGTCGAGGCTCTCGACGTCCTCGGCGCCCCACACCTCGTGCAGGTGCGTCAGCGCGGACGTGGCCGCGCTGCCGGCGTCGTTCCAGCCCTCGAACGCCGCGATCATCACGGTCTGCCGGGCGCCGTCCGGCGCGTTCTCGCTCATCGCCCCAGCCTATGCGGCCCGTCCGTCGCAGGTCGGAGGTTCGCGCGTGGCGAAGTGGGCACGTGTCCCGGCGGGACCCGGAGGAGCGCCACGTACCCTGGACGGGTCGGCACGCACCCGGCACCCCCTTCCCGATGGAGATCTCCCGTGACGTCCGCACGCCCGCAGCCCGCCCCGACGACCCTCCCGCAGGCGGTCCTGTGGGACATGGACGGCACGCTCGTCGACACGGAGCCCTACTGGATGACGGCCGAGCACGAGCTCGTCGCCGCGCACGGCGTGTCGTGGACGCACGCGGACGCGCTGTCGCTGGTGGGCAGCCCGCTGACGGTCTCCGCGGGCATCCTGCAGGAGCGCGGCGGTGTCGACCTGCCCGTCGACGAGATCGTCGGGTTCCTCCTGCGCCGCGTCGTCGAGCAGGTCCGCGTGGCGGTCCCGTGGCAGCCGGGCGCGCGCGAGCTGCTGGCGTCGCTGCGGGACGCGGGCGTCCCGTGCGCGCTCGTCACCATGTCCTACCGGGAGCTCGCCGTCCCGGTGGCCGAGCTCGCCCCGGAGGGGTCGTTCGCGACGCTCGTGTGCGGGGACGACGTCGAGCACGGCAAGCCGCACCCGGAGCCGTACCTCGAGGCGGCGCGCCGACTGGGTGTGGACGTGACGCGCTGCGTCGCGATCGAGGACTCGCCGACGGGCATCGCGTCCGCACGAGCGGCCGGCGCGGCGACGCTCGGCGTCCAGGCCGTCGTCCCGGTGACGGCCGCGCCCGGGCTGAGCCGCACGCCCTCGCTCGAGCTCGTCGACGTCCCGCTCCTCGGTCGGTTGGTCGGGGGCGACACGGTGGACCTGCTGACCGACGACGCGGCGTAGCCGACCGAGGCGACGCGCTGTCACGTCCGTCCCCGGCGAGCGCATACCCTTTCGGGGTGGACGGACCCGAGCCCCGAGACACCCGCACGCCCGCCGGCCCGCGCACGAAGGGCTGGGTCATCGGCCGGGTCGTCGGAGCCCCGGTGATCCTCACGCCGTCGTGGTTCCTCGCCGCCGCGGTGCTCACCGTCCTCTTCGCCCCGACCGTGCAGCGCCTCGCGCCGCGCCTGGGCGGCGAGATCTACCTCGTCTCCTTCGCGTTCGTCCTCCTGCTCTTCGCGTCCGTGTTCCTCCACGAGGTTGCGCACGCGGTCGTCGCGCGAGCCCGCGGCCAGCACGTCACCGAGCTCGCCGTCACCCTCTGGGGCGGGCACACCGCCTACTCCGGCACCTCGGCGCGCCCCCTCGACGGGTTCCTCATCTCCGTGGTCGGCCCTCTGACGAACCTCGCGCTCGCCGTCGTGTTCTGGCTGACGTTCCAGGCCCAGCCCACGTTCTCCGTCCCCGCCCTGCTCCTGTACGCGGCGGCGTTCTCCAACGCCTTCGTCGGGTTCTTCAACCTCCTCCCCGGGCTCCCGCTCGACGGCGGGCAGATCCTCGAGTCGGCCGTGTGGGCCGCGACGGGCTCGCGCACCAAGGGGACCGTCGCCGCCGGGTGGGTCGGGCGGGCCGTCGCCGTCGGCGTCGTCGCCTGGGCGCTGCTGTGGCCGCTCACGCTCGGCGTGCGGCCGGACCTGTGGACCGTGGCGTGGGCCGCGCTCATCGGCGCGTTCCTGTGGTCCGGCGCGGGCCAGGCCATCGCCGCGGGTCGCACGCGCGAGGCCGTCGCCGGGCTGTCCGTGCGGGCGCTCGCGGGGCCGGCGGTCCCCGTCGCGGCCGGAGTCAGCGTCGCCGCCGCCGGGGCCGAGGTGGGCCGCGCCGGCGGGCCGCACGTCCTCGCCGTCGTGGTCGACGCCGCGGGCGCGCCCGTCGGGTACGTCGACCCCGCCGCGGCGGCCGCCGTCCCCCCGGCCGACGCCGCCACGACACCCGTCTCCGCCGTCGTGGTGCCGCTGCCGCCCGGGGCGAGCGTCGACGTCGGGCTCTCCGGGCAGGACATGCTCGCGGCGCTGTCCCGCGCCGGCCGGCAGGCGGCCGTCGTGGCCGTGACCGACGGCGGGCGCGTCGTCGGGGTGCTCGAGGTCGCCCGGGTCGTCACCGCGCTGCGCGACGCCCGCGCCCGCTGACCCACGGGCGGGGCCGACCGGCCGCGCCGGACGGTGCGGCCGGTCGGCCCGTAGGATGGTCGCCCGTGACCCACGAGCCGAGCGCCACGACCCCGCCCACCGCACCCGGCCCCGCACGTCCGGACGGCCCCGCCCGCACCGCGACCGGAGCCGACGAACGACGCGGCCCGCTCCGCGTGGGCGACAAGGTGCAGCTCACGGACCCGCGCGGGCGCCTGCACACCATCACCCTCGCCCCCGGCGCCACGTTCCACACGCACAAGGGCTACCTGCGTCACGACGACCTCATCGGGAGCCCCGAGGGCACGGTCGTGCGCAACACCGCCGAGATCGAGTACCTCGCGCTGCGGCCCCTGCTGTCCGACTACGTGCTGTCCATGCCGCGCGGCGCCGCTGTCGTCTACCCCAAGGACGCGGGCCAGATCGTCGCCATGGCGGACGTCTTCCCCGGCGCGCGGGTCGTCGAGGCCGGTGTCGGGTCGGGCGCGCTGACCATGTCGCTGCTGCGCGCCGTCGGCGACGCGGGCGAGCTGCACTCCATCGAGCGGCGCGAGGACTTCGCCGCCATCGCGCGCGGCAACGTCGAGACCTTCTTCGGCGGCGAGCACCCCGCCTGGACGCTCTCCGTGGGCGACCTCGCCGACGTCCTGCCCACGGTCGCCCCCGACGGGACCGTCGACCGGGTCGTGCTCGACATGCTCGCCCCCTGGGAGAACCTCGACGTCGTGGCCCGCGCGCTCGTCCCCGGCGGGGTGCTCGTCTGCTACGTCGCCACCACCACCCAGCTCTCGCGCCTCGCCGAGGACCTGCGCGCCGACGGCCGGTACGCCGAGCCCGTCGCGTGGGAGTCCATGGTCCGCGGCTGGCACCTCGAAGGCCTCGCCGTGCGCCCCCAGCACCGCATGATCGGCCACACCGGCTTCCTGATCACCGCGCGCCGGCTCGCCGACGGCGTCGCGCCGCCCGAGCGCAAGCGTCGCCCCGCGAAGGGCGCCTACCCCACCGACGGCGAGCAGTGGTCGCCCGAGGAGCTGGGGGAGCGGCCCGTCTCCGAGAAGAAGATCCGCCGCGTGCGCCGCGACGTCGGCCAGGCGCCCGACACCGCACCCGACGGCCACACCGCGGACGACGGCGGCGGCAGCACCGCGCCCGCGGCCGACGCCGCACCGGACGAGTCGGGCGCGTGACGGTCGCGTAACGATCCGTCGCACGTCGTCTCAGCCCGGGTGTCGTCCGTGTACGCGCGGAAGAATTGTGTCTATGGTCGACACCCGGCGAGAGGGGACACCCGATGAGCGAGACATTCGGCCGCGGTGACGAGAGCACGACGAGCACGGCGCGCGAGCTCGCCCTGCTCTCCGCGAAGAACGAACGGCTCGCGGAGGCCCTGCGGGCCGCCCGCGACCAGATCCTCGACCTCAAGCGGCAGATCGACGAGCTCGCGAAGCCTCCGGGCACGTACGCCGTCTTCCTCGCCGCCCACCCCGACGGCTCCGTCGACGTCTCCGCCTCCGGGCGCAAAATGCACGTCGGCGCGAGCCCCAGCCTCGACGTCGAACGCCTGCGCCCCGGCCAGGAGGTCAAGCTCAACGAGGCCATGACCGTCGTCGCCGCGGGCGGGTACGAGCAGACCGGCGAGATCGTCACGATCAAGGAGATCCTCGACGCCGAGCGCGTCCTCGTCGTCGGGCGCGCCGACGAGGAACGCGTCGTGCGGCTCGCCGGCTCCGTCGCCCACACCGCGCTGCGCGTCGGCGACTCCCTGACCATCGACACGCGCAGCGGGTTCGTCTTCGAGGTCATCCCGAAGTCCGAGGTCGAGGAGCTCGTCCTCGAAGAGGTCCCCGACATCCGGTACGAGGACATCGGCGGGCTCGGCCCCCAGATCGAGCAGATCCGCGACGCCGTCGAGCTCCCCTTCACCCACCCCGACCTGTTCCGCGAGCACGGCCTCCGCCCGCCCAAGGGCGTCCTGCTCTACGGTCCGCCCGGGTGCGGCAAGACCCTCATCGCCAAGGCCGTCGCCAACTCCCTCGCGCACACCGTCGCCCGCTCCCGCGGCGAGACCCTCGAGCCCGGCACCGCCAAGAGCTACTTCCTCAACGTCAAGGGCCCCGAGCTGCTCAACAAGTACGTCGGCGAGACCGAGCGGCACATCCGCCTCATCTTCGCCCGCGCCCGCGAGAAGGCCTCCCAGGGCACCCCCGTCGTCGTGTTCTTCGACGAGATGGAGTCCCTGTTCCGCACCCGCGGCACCGGCCTGTCCTCCGACGTCGAGACCACGATCGTGCCCCAGCTCCTCTCCGAGATCGACGGCGTCGAACGCCTCGACAACGTCATCGTCATCGGCGCGTCCAACCGCGAGGACATGATCGACCCCGCGATCCTGCGCCCCGGCCGCCTCGACGTGAAGATCAAGATCGAACGCCCCGACGCCGAGGGCGCCAAGGAGATCTTCGCGAAGTACCTCACCGACGACCTGCCCATCCACGCCGCCGACGTCGCCGAGCACGGCGGGGACCAGCGCGAGGCCCTCGACGCCATGATCCGGTCCGTCGTCGAGCGCATGTACTCCGAGGACGAGGAGAACCAGTTCCTCGAGGTCACCTACGCCTCCGGCGACAAGGAGATCCTCTACTTCAAGGACTTCAACTCCGGCGCGATGATCCAGAACGTCGTCGACCGGGCCAAGAAGTCCGCCATCAAGGACCTCCTCGCCACCGGCCAGCGCGGCATCCGCGTCGACCACCTCCTCGCCGCCTGCGTCGACGAGTTCAAGGAGAACGAGGACCTGCCCAACACCACCAACCCCGACGACTGGGCGCGCATCAGCGGCAAGAAGGGCGAGCGCATCGTCTTCATCCGCACGATCGTCCAGAAGAAGGGCGAGGGCGGCTCCCCGCGCACCATCGACACCGTGACGAACACCGGCCAGTACCTGTAGCGCGACGGTTCGCCGCGTCGGTCGTCGTGGTGGTCGCCGGGACGGGGTCGGCTGTCGGGTTCGTCGCCGGGACGGGGTCGGCTGTCGGGTTCGTCGCCGGGACGAGGTCGGAGGGCGGCGGCCGTGCCGGGTCTACCATCCGCGCCGCTCGTTCCTCGCGTCGCTCCCGCCAGACCCACCACGACCCGGCACGGCCGCCGCCCTCCGACCCCCTCCCGGCTCGGCCGCGTCCGGGCCGTCACCTCGTGAGCACCGATCGGGGCCGACGGCGCCGGCTCGCCTCCCGCAGCCGACTCGCCCGGGCGACCCGCCGGACGAGGCCGGGGCACGACGTCGGACAGGGCGAGTCGTGAGAGATGGTGACGTGCCGGGCGAGCGGGCGGTGCGGCGTCGGCCCTGTCGGGCTGGGGCGATGGTGACGTGCCGGGCGAGCGGGCGGTGCGGCGTCGGATGCGAAGGGCGTCGAGCCGCGCGCGACGACCGACGGCCGAGAGACCAGGGTGACGGCGCGGCAGCCCGAGCACCGAGGTCGCTCCGCCCGCGCACCCGACCCCAGGCGCGCGACGGAACCACCCGACACGCCCGACCACCGGCAGCGCTCCGGGCCCGTGGACACGGCCGTCGCGTCGTCGCAGGTCCGACGTAGGGTGGGCGCGTGAGCGTTCGACGGGTCATGGGCATCGAGACCGAGTACGGCGTGCTGCAGCCCGGGCAGCCCTTGGCGAACCCGATGCTCATGTCGAGCCAGGTGGTCACGACGTACCGTGCGCTCGCGGCGCGCAGCGACGGTGCGCGGGGTCGGGCACGGTGGGACTACGACGACGAGGACCCGCTGCAGGACGCGCGCGGGTTCCACGTGCCGCGGGCGTCGGCGCACCCGTCGCTGCTCACGGACGACCCGGCCGCTCCGGCGCCGTCGGGCCCGGTGGCGGGGCAGCGTGAGGGCACGTTCCAGGAGGTGGCGCGGCCGACGACGGAGGAGTACGACGACCCGAGCGCGGCGAACGTCATCCTGACGAACGGGGCGCGGTTGTACGTCGACCACGCGCACCCGGAGTACTCGTCGCCGGAGGTGACGGTGCCGCACGACGTGGTGTGCTGGGACGTGGCGGGGGAGCGGGTGATGCTGGCGGCGTCGCGGGAGCTGGCGAACGCTCCGGGGGCGCCGGTGGTGCTGTACAAGAACAACGTGGACGGCAAGGGTGCCAGCTACGGCACGCACGAGAACTACCTGGTGGAGCGGGACGTGCCGTTCGGCGTGGTGGTGGAGGTGCTGACGCCGTTCCTCGTGACGCGGCAGGTGTTCGCGGGGTCGGGCCGGGTGGGTCTGGGGCCGACGGGCGACGAGCAGGGGTTCCAGGTCTCGCAGCGGGCGGACTACGTCGAGGCGGAGGTGGGCCTGGAGACGACGTTGCGGCGCCCGATCGTGAACACGCGGGACGAGCCGCACGCGGACCGGGCGCGGTGGCGGCGGCTGCACCTGATCATCGGGGACGCGAACCTGTTCGAGACGGCGACGTACCTCAAGACGGGCACGGCGTCGTTGGTGCTGTTCGTGGTGGAGAACCTGGACGCCCTGGGCGCGGAGGTGCGTGCGCGGCTCGCGGGGCTGCGGCTGGCGGACCCGGTGGCCGACGTCGCGCGCGTGAGCCGGGACCTGGACCTGACGCGCAGGCTGTCGTTGGCTGACGGTCGTGCGCTGACGGCGCTGGAGATCCAGCGGGAGTACCTGGAGGTGGCGGCGTCCGCGGTGCGTGACCTCGCGGGCCCGGGCGGGGTGGACGCGCCGACGCGGGACGTGCTGGAGCGGTGGGACTCGGTGCTGACGCGGCTCGCGACGGACCGGGACGGGTGCGCGCGCGACGTGGAGTGGGTCGCGAAGCTGCGGCTGCTGGACCGGTTGCGCGAGCGGGACGGGCTGGACTGGGGGCACCCGCGGCTGGCGGCCCTGGACCTGCAGTGGTCGGACGTGCGGCCGGAGCGGGGGATCTACCACCGGCTCCTCGCGGCGGGCGCGGTCGACCGGGTGGTCGACGAGCGCGAGGTCGGTGCGGCGGTGCACCACGCGCCGGAGGACACGCGGGCGTACTTCCGCGGCGAGGTGATGGCCCGGTACGGCGACCAGGTGTCGGCGGCGAGCTGGGACTCGGTGATCTTCGACGTGCCCGGTGCGCCGTCGTTGCAGCGGGTGCCGATGATGGACCCGCTGCGGGGGACGCGGGCGCACATCGGGGCGCTGCTCGACGCGAGCCCGGACGCGGCCGCCCTCCTGGCGGGTCTGGCGGCACCGGGCTGAGCTCCGGCGACTAGGCTGGAGGCACGACGGCGCCCCGCCCCTCGGGGCGTCGCGTGCGAGCAGGAACCGTCCGGGGCCACGGGCCGCGGCGGGTCGTGACGAGCGCCGGCGCGCCGGCGGACGAGGAGGCAACCATGGCGGGTACGGAACGCACCCACGCGTCGCACGAGGACCGACGTCCGGACGACGAGCCGGACGTCCCGGCGGTCCCGACGGGCGGTCAGGCGCAGGCGCGGGACGCCGAGGTGGACGCCCTCCTCGAGGAGATCGACGAGGTGCTGGAGACGAACGCGGAGTCCTTCGTCCGGGGCTTCGTGCAGAAGGGCGGCGAGTAGGAAGGGTGGCCGACCGCTGATGAGCACCCACATGCCCGGACGGCTGCCCGACGCCTTCACGACGCCGGGGTCGTCGTCGTTCCTCGACTTCCTCGGCGGGCACGCGCCGGACCTGCTGCCGTCGCGGCTCGCCGCGGCGGGCGGTGGCGCCCCGGACGCGCCGCACGCCACGACGATCGTCTCGGCCGTGTTCGGTCCCGACGGCGCTGGCGGCGTCGTCATGGCCGGTGACCGGCGCGCGACGATGGGCTCGATGATCGCGCACCGGGAGATCGAGAAGGTGTTCCCGGCGGACGAGTTCTCCGCGGTCGGCATCGCCGGCACGGCGGGGATCGCGGTCGAGCTGGTGCGGCTCTTCCAGCTCGAGCTGGAGCACTACGAGAAGATCGAGGGCACGCTGCTGTCGCTCGACGGCAAGGCGAACCGCCTGTCGACGATGATCCGGCAGAACCTGGGCCTGGCGATGCAGGGCCTGGCCGTGGTGCCGTTGTTCGCCGGGTTCGACCTGGACCGCGGGCAGGGACGCCTCTTCTCCTACGACGTCACCGGCGGCCGGTACGAGGAGCGCGACCACCACAGCGTGGGGTCGGGCTCGGCGTTCGCGCGCGGTGCGCTGAAGAAGCTGTGGCGTCCGGGCCTGGACCGGGACGCGGTGGTGCGGGTCGCGGTCGAGGCGCTGTACGACGCCGCGGACGACGACTCCGCGACGGGCGGGCCGGACACGGTCCGCCGCATCTGGCCGGTGGTCGCGGTCGTGACGAGCGCCGGGTACGAGCGGGTCGAGGACGACGTCCTCGCTGCCGTGGTCGAGGACGTCGTCGCGCGGCGCCGGGACGCGCACGCCGAGCAGGGAGGTGGACCCGCATGACGATGCCGTTCTACGTCTCGCCCGAGCAGCTCATGAAGGACCGGGCGGACTTCGCGCGCAAGGGCATCGCGCGCGGCCGTTCCGTCGTGGTGCTCGCGTTCGACGACGGGATCGCGTTCGCCACGGAGAACCCGTCGCGCGCGCTGCACAAGATCTCCGAGATCTACGACCGGATCGCGTTCGCCGCGGTGGGCAAGTACAACGAGTTCGAGAACCTGCGCGTCGCGGGGGTGCGGTACGCGGACCTGCGCGGGTACTCCTACGACCGTACCGACGTGAACGCGCGCGGCCTCGCGAACGCGTACGCCCAGACCCTGGGCACGGTGTTCACCACCGAGTCGAAGCCGTTGGAGGTCGAGATCGTCGTGGCCGAGGTGGGCCCGACATCGGCGCAGGACCAGATCTACCGCATCTCCTACGACGGGTCCGTCGCGGACGAGCAGGGCTACGTGGTCATGGGCGGGCGCTCGGAGCAGCTCGGCGGCGTGCTCGCCGAGGGCTGGGAGCCGGGCCTCGGGCTCGGCGAGGTGCTGGCGCTCGCGGTGCGCGCGCTCGGTACGGGCGGTGACGGCGAGGAGGTGCGCGAGATCCCGGCGAACGAGCTGGAGGTCGCGGTCCTCGACCGGACGCGGCCGCGGCGGGCGTTCCGCCGACTGTCGGGCACCGTCCTCGACGAGCTCCTGGGCACGTCGGGCGCCGCCGGGACCGGGGGGTAGGGGATGGACCGCAGGATATTCGGTCTGGAGACCGAGTACGGCGTGACGTGCGCCGCCGACGACGGCCGCGGGCTGTCGGCGGACGAGGTGGCGCGCTACCTGTTCCGCAAGGTCGTCGCGTGGGGGCGGTCGTCGAACGTCTTCCTGCGCAACGGGTCCCGGCTGTACCTCGACGTCGGGTCGCACCCGGAGTACGCGACCGCGGAGTGCGACGACGTGCGCCAGCTCGTCGCGTACGACCGCGGGGGCGAGCGCATCCTCGAGGGGCTCGTCGCGGACGCCCAGCAGCGCCTGGAGCACGAGGGGCTCCCGGGGCGCATCCACCTGTTCAAGAACAACACGGACTCGGCGGGCAACTCCTACGGGTGCCACGAGAACTACCTCGTGCGGCGGCAGGGCGACTTCTCGCGCCTGTCCGACGTCCTGGTCCCGTTCCTCATCACGCGGCAGGTCCTCACGGGCGCGGGCAAGGTGCTCATGACGCCGCGCGGGGCCGTGTACTGCCTGTCGCAGCGCGCCGACCACATCTGGGAGGCGGTGTCGAGCGCGACGACCCGGTCGCGGCCGATCATCAACACGCGCGACGAGCCGCACGCGGACGCGGAGAGCTACCGGCGCCTGCACGTCATCGTCGGGGACTCGTCGATGGCGGAGACCACGACGATGCTCAAGGTCGGCTCGACGGACCTCATCCTGCGGATGGTCGAGGCGGGCCTGCCGATCCGTGACCTCGCGCTGGAGAACCCGATCCGGTCGATCCGCGAGATCAGCCACGACATGACGGGCAAGCACCCGGTGCAGCTCGCGAGCGGGCGCACCGTGACCGCGATCGACCTGCAGGGCGAGTACCTGCAGCGGGTCAAGGAGTTCGTGGAGTCCGACGTCTCGCCGACGCCGGTCGTCAAGCAGGTGCTCGACCTGTGGGAGCGGGGGCTGCGCGCCCTGGAGACGGGCGACCTGTCGCTCGTCGACCGCGAGCTGGACTGGGTCATCAAGTACCGCCTGATCCAGCGGTACCAGGCCAAGCACGGCCTGGAGCTCGACGACCCGCGGGTCGCGCGTCTCGACCTCGCGTACCACGACATCTCGCGGACCGAGGGGCTGTACAACCTGCTCGCGGCCCGCGGCATGGTCGAGCGGGTCACGACGGACCTCGAGGTGTTCGAGTCGACGGCCGTCCCGCCCCAGACGACGCGGGCGAAGCTCCGCGGCGACTTCGTGCGCGCCGCGCAGGAGGCGCGCCGCGACTACACGGTCGACTGGGTGCACCTCAAGCTCAACGACCAGGCGCAGCGCACCGTGCTGTGCAAGGACCCGTTCCGCAGCGTGGACGAGCGCGTGGACCGCCTCATCGAGTCGATGTGACGTGCGGGGCGTGATGTGAGGACCGTGCCCGTCACGGCCGCCGGACCCCCCGTGGGGACCGCGCGGCCGCTCCCTCGTCGTGCACGGCTGCTGCGCGGTGTCGCGGCGCTCCTGTCCGTCGTGCTCGCGCTCGTGCTCGGTGCGTGCCGAGAGCCGGAGGACGTGCCCCCGACGCCGCTGAACACCGAGCTGGAGGTGACCGGGTCGGCGGGTGCGCCTCCCGCGCTCGTGTACGACGAGCCCCTCGACGTGCCAGAGACGCGTACCGAGGTCGTGTGGCCGGGCACGGGCCGCGTGCTGGAGGACGACGGCCCGCTCCTGCTCAACCTCTACGCGGAGGACGCCGCCGCCGGGACCGTGCTGCAGAACACGTACGCCGACGCCCCCCAGTGGCTCCGCCTCACGGACGAGTCCGTGGGGACGGAGCTCGCGGACCTCCTGCGGGGGCAGCGCGTGGGCGCGCGCCTCCTTCTCGTCGAGGAGGACGACGGCGTCCCGGTGGTCCTGGTCGCCGACGTCCTGCCGACGCGCGCGGACGGGGAGGTCGTCGCGCCGCCCGACGCGGACGGCGTCCCCACCGTCGAGCTCGCGGAGGACGGCGCCCCGACGATCACCGTCCCCGCCGACACGCCCCCGCCGACCGACCTCGGCGTCCGCACGCTGGTCCGAGGCTCCGGCGCCCAGGTGGAGGCCGGGCAGGTCGTCACCGTCCGGTACACGGGCGTGCGCTGGTCGGACGGGGCGGTGGTCGACTCCTCGTGGGCCGACGACGCCGCCCCGTCGTCGGTGATGATCGGGATCGGCGAGGTCGTCGAGGGCTGGGAGCAGGGCCTGCTCGAGCAGTCGGTGGGCAGCCAGGTGCTGCTCGTCGTCCCGCCCGAGCTGGGGTACGAGGGGACCGCGAACCCGCTCGCGGAGGAGACGCTCGTCTACGTCGTCGACGTCCTCGACGCGCACTTCCCCGTGTCCGCCGAGGAGGCGGCGGGGGGTGCCGACGACGCCGCACCGGACCAGACCGGCGACGCGCCGGCCGACGAAGGAGAGAACCCATGACCGTCGCGATCCGTGTGATCCCGTGCCTCGACGTCGACGCGGGCCGCGTCGTCAAGGGCGTGAACTTCGAGAACCTGCGGGACGCGGGGGACCCGGTCGAGCTCGCCGCCCGGTACGACAGCGAGGGCGCCGACGAGCTGACGTTCCTCGACGTCTCGGCGTCGTCGGGCAACCGGGAGACCACCTACGACGTGGTGCGGCGCACGGCGGAGCAGGTGTTCGTCCCTCTCACCGTCGGCGGCGGGGTGCGCACGGTCGACGACGTCGACCGGCTCCTGCGCGCCGGTGCCGACAAGGTCGGGGTGAACACGGCGGCGATCGCCCGCCCCGAGCTCGTGGCGGAGATCGCGGACCGGTTCGGCAGCCAGGTGCTGGTCCTGTCCGTGGACGCGCGGCGTACGACGGGCGACACCCGCACGGAGTCGGGGTACGAGGTGACGACGCACGGCGGGCGGCGCGGGACCGGCATCGACGCCGTCGGGTGGGCGGTGCGAGCCGCGGAGCTCGGTGCGGGCGAGATCCTGCTCAACTCCATGGACGCGGACGGCACGACCGCCGGGTTCGACCTGGAGATGCTCTCGACGGTGCGCCGCGAGGTGCGGGTGCCGCTCGTCGCGAGCGGCGGCGCGGGCACCCCGGGGCACTTCGTCGACGCCGCGCGCACCGGCGCCGACGCGGTCCTCGCGGCGAGCGTGTTCCACTTCGGCACCCTCACCGTCGGCGAGGTCAAGGGCGCCCTGTGGGAGGCCGACGTCACGGTCCGGTAGGCCCCGGAGGCGTGGGTCGCCTGTGAGAAGATCGTCGCATCCCGACGAAAGACGAGGTACGTCCCGTGCCCGGCAGCACGACGCGCCCGACCGGTGCCGACGCCCAGCCCTCCCCGCCCTCTCCCGACACCCTCCCCGCCGAGCCGCACGTCCGCCGAGCACACGCGCTGACCGGCTCGCGCGTCCGCCGATCCCTCGCCCTCATGGGGCGCGGGCTGCGCGACGAGTGGCGCACCTACGTCCTCGCGATCGGCTCGTCCGCGCTCTTCGGCGCCCTGACCGTCGGGGTGAGCCGGGCGATCGGGACGGTCACCGACGAGGTCGTGGTGCCGGCCCTCGCGGGCGACGAGGTCGCGCGCGGCCGCATCGGGGTAGCCGGTCTCGTCCTCGCGGGCATCGCGGTCACCCTGGCGGCGAGCGTCGCCGCGCGCCGCATCTTCGCCGGCAACGGGTACGCGGCCCTGCAGGCCCGGCACCGCACGGCCGTGACCCGCCAGTACCTGCGGCTGCCGATGTCCTGGCACAGGTCCCACCCCGCGGGCCAGCTCCTGTCGAACGCCAGCTCCGACGTCGAGGCCGCCACGGGCGTGTTCAACCCGCTGCCGTTCGCGCTCGGCGTCGTGGTGATGATCGGGGTCGCCGCGGTCATGCTCTTCCGGGTCGACGTGTGGCTCGCGTGCGCCGCGCTTCTCGTCATCCCGGTCGCCGTCGCGGTCAACGTCGTGTTCCAGCGCTACATGTCCCCGGCGGTCACGCGTGCGCAGCAGCTGCGCGCCGAGGTCGCGGACGTCGCGCACGAGAGCTTCGAGGCCGCCCTCCTCGTGACGTCGCTCGGCACCGCGGACCGGGAGGAGCGCCGGTTCGCCGAGCGCACCGACGCGCTGCGCGCCGCGAACGTGCGGGTCGGCGTCGTGCGCGCGTTCTTCGACCCCGTCATCGAGCTCCTGCCCTCGCTCGGCACGCTCCTCGTGCTCGGCGTCGGGACCGTGCGCCTCGCCGCCGGCGGCCTCGAGGCCGGCGACATCGTCACCGCGGCCTACCTCCTCACGATCATGGCCGTGCCCGTGCGGGCGTTCGGCTGGGTCCTCGGCGAGCTGCCCCGCGGTCTCGTCGGGTACGAGCGCATCAGCCGGGTCGTGGACGCGGGCGGCGTGCTGGCTCCCGGCACGGGACCGCTCCCCGGCACCGGGGGCGTGCGCGTCCGCCTCGAGGGCGTGGGCGTCGACGTGCGCGCCGCAGGCCGTGCCGTGACCCTCCTGCACGACGTCGACCTCGACCTCGCGCCCGGGTCCACCGTCGCGGTCGTCGGCTCGACCGGAGCCGGCAAGACGACGCTCGTCTCCCTCCTCGCCCGCCTGTCCGACCCGACCCGCGGCCGCGTGACCCTCGACGGGACCGACGTGCGCGACGTGCGCGAGGCCGACCTCACGGCCCAGGTGGCGCTCGTCGCGCAGCAGGCGTTCGTGTTCGAGGACACCGTGCGCGCGAACGTCACCCTCGCCGACGACGGCGACGGGCCGGACGACGACCGGGTGTGGGACGCGCTGCGCCTCGCGCGCGTCGCCGACGTCGTCGAGCGCCTGCCCGACGGTCTCGACGCCCCGCTGGGCGAGCGGGGTGCGAACCTGTCCGGCGGCCAGCGTCAACGCCTCGCGATCGCCCGCGCCCTCGTCCGCCGCCCCCGCCTGCTCGTGCTGGACGACGCGACGTCGGCCGTCGACCCGCGCGTCGAGCAGCAGATCCTCGCCGGGCTGCGGCACGAGAGGGCGGACCGGCCGACGGTCGTCATGGTCGCCTACCGCATGGCGAGCGTGGCGCTCGCGGACGTCGTCGTGCACGTCGAGTCCGGCCGCGTGGTCGACGTCGGGACGCACGACGCGCTGCTCGCGCGCGACCCCGGCTACCGGGCCCTGGCGACGGCGTACGCGCGCGAGGCGGAGCGGCGCGCGGCCGACGAGCAGGACGCGACGGACGACGAGATCCGCAGGCGCGAGGCGCGGGACGCCGACGCGACCGCGGAGGTGCCGGACGACGAGGTCGACCGGCGCGAGGACGAGGAAGCGGACGACCTGGCCCGTCGGGCCGAGGCAGGGGCGCTGGAGGAGTGAGCACCACGACCACGGAGGCGCGCATCGCCTCGGCGAGCACGCTGGGCGTGCTCGCGACCCTGCGCCGCGGCGTGCAGGTCTCGCCGCAGATCCTCGACGGCCTGTGGGTCACGCTCGGGCTCGCGGTCGCGGCCGCGCTCGGACGCATCGTCGTGCCGGTCGCCGTCCAGCAGACCATCGACACCGGCGTGCTCGCGGACGGCGGCCCGGACACGGGCCGCGTCGCGCTGCTCGTGGGCGCGGCGGCCGCGGTCCTCGTGGTCGCGGGGCTGTGCTCGGCGTTCGTCAACGTCCGCCTGTTCCGCTCGACGGAGGCCGGCCTGGCGAACCTGCGCGTGCGCGCGTTCCGCCACGTCCACGACCTGTCGGTGCTCACCCAGAGCACCGAGCGCCGCGGCTCGCTCGTCTCGCGCGTGACGAGCGACGTCGACACCATCTCGCTGTTCGTGCAGTGGGGCGGCATCATGCTGCTCGTCTCCGTGCTGCAGATCGGTGCGGCGACCGTGCTCATGGCGATCTACTCGTGGCAGCTCACGCTCGTCGTGTGGGCGTGCTTCGTGCCGCTCTTCCTCGTGCTGCGACCCGCCCAGCGGCGCGTCAACGAGGCGTACACGACCGTGCGGGCGCGCGTCGGCGCGATGCTCGGCGCGATCTCCGAGTCCGTCGTCGGCGCCGAGACGATCCGTGCCTACGGCGTGGGCGCGCGCACCGCGCGACGCATCGACGCCGCCGTCGACGGGACGCGGCGGGCCATGGTGCGCGCGCAGAAGCTCGTCGCCGTCGTGTTCTCGAGCGGCGTCCTCGTCGCGAACCTCGTGCTCGCCGTCGTCGTCGTGGTCGGCTCCCTGCTCGGCGTCGCGGGGGACATCTCCGTGGGCCGACTCCTCGCGTTCCTGTTCCTCGTCCAGCTCTTCACCGGCCCCGTCCAGATGGCGACGGAGATCCTCAACGAGCTGCAGAACGCCGTCGCCGGCTGGCGCCGCGTGCTCGCGGTGCTCGAGACGCCCGTCGAGGTCGTCGACCCGGGGGACGCCGGCACGACGAGCCCGCGCGGCCCGGCGCACGTGCGCCTGGAGGGCGTGCGGTTCGCCTACCCGGACGGGCCGGAGGTGCTGCACGGCGTCGACCTCGACCTGCCCGCGCGCGCGTCCGTCGCGGTCGTCGGCGCGACCGGATCGGGCAAGACGACGATCGCGAAGCTCGTCACGCGGCTCATGGACCCCACGGCGGGCCGCGTGCTGCTCGACGACGTCGACCTGCGCGAGATCCGGGGCGCGAGCCTGCGCGAGCGCGTCGTCCTCGTGCCGCAGGAGGGGTTCCTCTTCGACGGCACCCTCGCCGAGAACGTCGCCTACGGGCTGCGCGGCGAGGTCGGCGACCCCGGGCCGGGCACGCCCGAGCGCGCGCGGATCGAGGCCGCCGTCGACCGGCTCGGCCTGGTGGACTGGGTCGCGGACCTGCCCGACGGACTGGACTCCGCCGTGGGCCAGCGCGGGGAGTCGTTGTCGGCCGGCGAGCGACAGCTCGTCGCGCTGCTGCGTGCCTACCTCGCCGAGGCGGACCTGCTCGTGCTCGACGAGGCGACCTCCGCCGTCGACCCGGCGACGGAGGTCCGCATCGCCCGTGCCCTCGCGTCGCTGACCGCCGGCCGCTCGACGATCACGATCGCGCACCGCCTCTCGACGGCCGAGGCGGCCGACCTCGTCGTCGTGGTCGATGCGGGCCACGTCGTCGAGGTGGGCCACCACGACACCCTGGTGCGCGCGGGCGGCGTCTACGCCCGCATGCACGACGCGTGGGTCGCGCAGACGCGGTGAGCGCCGGACCACGCCCGGGCGGCGAGACGTGGCGCCCGGTGCCCCGCGGCGTCTGGCAGGATTCTCGGGTGCCCGACGACACGACCCTCCCCGCGCCGGCCCCGTCCCTCGACCCTGCCGTCGCGTCGCGCCTCAAGCGCGACGACGCCGGTCTCGTCGCCGCGATCGTCCAGCAGCACGACACCGGTGACGTGCTCATGCTGGGCTGGATGGACGACGAGGCCCTGCACCGCACCCTGACGAGCGGGCGCGTGACGTTCTGGAGCCGGTCCCGGCAGGAGTACTGGCGCAAGGGCGACACGTCCGGGCACGTCCAGGTCGTGCGGTCCGTCGCGCTCGACTGCGACGGTGACGCCCTGCTCGTGCGCGTGGACCAGGTGGGCGCCGCGTGCCACACCGGCACCCGCACGTGCTTCGAGGCCGGGGGCGACCTCGGCGCCGTGGTCGGCGCGCTGCCCGGTGCCCCCGGGACCCCCGACGCGCCCGCGACCGACCCCGAGGAGGAGGACCAGTGACCGCGACCGGCACCACGGAGCCCACGACCGTCCCGCAGGGAGGACCCGCCTGGGGCGAGACGTGGCCCGCGGTGGACGGCTTCCGCGCACTGGCGTCGTCGCGGCGCGTCGTGCCCGTGGTGCGTCGCCTGCTGGCCGACGACGTCACGCCCGTCGGCCTGTACCGCAGCCTCGCGCAGGGCCGGCCGGGCACCTTCGTCCTGGAGTCCGCGGAGTCGGACGGCACCTGGGGGCGCTGGTCGTTCGTCGGCGCGTCGTCGCTCGCGACGCTCACGTCCCGCGACGGCCGCGCCGTCTGGTCCGGCGACGTCCCGGTGGGCATCCCGACCGAGGGCGACGTCGTCGACGTGCTCGAGGCGACGCTCGAGGCGCTGCGCACCCCGCCGGTCGACGGCCTGCCGCCCCTGACCGGCGGTCTCGCCGGGGCGATCGGGTGGGACGTGATCCGGCACTGGGAGCCCACGCTTCCCGCCGCTGCTCCCGACGAGCTGGGCGTCCCCGAGCTCACGCTCTGCCTCGCCACGGACCTCGCGGCGGTCGACCACCGCGAGGGCAGCGTCTGGCTCGTCGCCAACGCGATCAACGTCGACGGCACGGACGAGCGGGTCGACGAGGCGTACGCGGACGCCGTCGCGCGCCTCGATGCGATGCAGGCGCGCCTCGCGTCCGGGATGTCCTCCGTGGTGTCGGTCGCGTCGGGGGAGCCGGAGCCCGAGCTCGAGTTCCGGTCGACGCGCGAGGAGTTCGAGGCGTCCGTCGTCGCGGGCAAGGACGCGATCCGCGAGGGCGAGGTGTTCCAGGTCGTGCTGTCGCAGCGCCTCGACCTCGACTGCCCGGCCGAGCCCCTCGACGTCTACCGCGCGCTGCGCACCATCAACCCCAGCCCGTACATGTACTACTTCCAGCTCACCGACGCGGACGGACGCGACTTCGCCGTCGTCGGGTCGAGCCCGGAGACGCTCGTCAAGGTCACCGCCGGTCGCGTCGTGACGTTCCCCATCGCGGGCTCGCGCCCGCGCGGGGCGACGCCGGAGGAGGACGTCGCGCTGGGGGAGGAGCTCCTCGCCGACCCGAAGGAGCGCGCCGAGCACATCATGCTCGTCGACCTCTCGCGCAACGACCTCGTGAAGGTGTGCGAGCCGACGTCCGTCGAGGTCGTCGAGTTCATGGCGACCAAGCGCTTCAGCCACATCATGCACCTGTGCTCGACCGTCGTCGGGACGCTGCGGGACGGCGCGAGCGCGCTCGACGCGTTCCGTGCGACGTTCCCCGCCGGGACGCTCTCCGGTGCGCCCAAGCCGCGTGCGATCGCGCTCATCGACGAGCTCGAGCCCGCGCGTCGCGGGATCTACGGCGGCACCGCCGGTTACTTCGACTTCGCGGGCGACATGGACATGGCGATCGCGATCCGGACCGCGCTCGTCCGCGACGGGCGCGCGAGCGTCCAGGCGGGCGGCGGGATCGTCGCCGACTCGGTGCCCGCCCTGGAGTACGCCGAGTCGCGCAACAAGGCCGCCGCGGCGGTCCGGGCGGTCCAGGTGGCGGCCGGGCTGCGGAGCCTCGCATGACGTCGCGCGGGCCGTCGCGCCGCGCGGCGATCTGGGTCCTCCTGCTCCTCGGCGGCGCGACGCTCGCCGTGTCCGCCGTCACGTGGTCGACGACGACGGGCGCGACCGCGCTCGAGCCCGTCGTGGACGTCGCGGTGAGCGGCACGACCGCGGCCCCGGGCGTCGGGGCGGCCGCCCTCGTCCTCGTCGCGGCCGCCCTCGCGCTCGGCCTCGTGGGCCGGGTCGGGCGGTGGGTCGTGCTCGCCGTCGCCGCGGCCAGCGGCGTCGTCACGACGGCCTCCGCGCTCGGTGTCGCCCTCGACCCGGAGACGTCGGCCCGGTCCGCCGTCGCGGACGCGACGGGCGTGACCGAGCTCACCGCCCCGGTGACGCTCACGCCCGCGCCCTGGGCCGCCGTCGTCCTCGGCGTGCTGACCGTGCTCGTCGTGGCAGGGGTCGCGGTCGCCGCCCGGGGCTGGACGAGCGCCTCGACGCGGCACGAGCGCGACGCCTCCGCGGCGCCCGCAGCAGCCTCCGCCGGAGCCTCCGGTGACGAGGGGCCCGGTGCGGCGACGCAGGACGCCGCGCTGAGCGACCACGACGCCTGGGACGCCCTCTCGCGTGGCGAGGACCCGACCGACACGTCCCGCTGACCGCCCCTCCGAGGTCGGATAGTCTGGGCGCACATCATGACGAAAGGCACCACCCTCATGGCCGAGAACCAGAAGACCGAGATCGCGTACCTGCCGCCCGCCGCGCCGCCCACCAACCACGGTCACACCGTCGCCGCGTGGACGACGATGATCGGGATCATCCTGGGGACGCTCGTCGCGGCCGTCGGCGTGGTGATCGCCGCGGTCTGGCTCTTCTGGGTCGGCATGGGCGTCGTCGCCGCGAGCCTCGTCGTCGGGGTCGTGCTCCGCAACATGGGGTACGGCCAGAAGACCGTCCGCCGCTGACGCTCGCGGCCGTGACGCACCCGGGCACCCCTGCGGGCACGGCAGCGGTCGTGCCGCGCGGGCTGCGCGGTGCCACGGCGCCGGTCGTGACGGGTGCCGTCGTCGTCGCGGCGGTCCTCTACGTCGCGCTGACCGACCCGCACCGCCCGGGTGGCTTCCTCACGTGCCCGCTCCTCGCGCTGACGGGCCTGGCGTGCCCGGGGTGCGGGGGCCTGCGCGCGACGTACGACATGGTCCACCTGGACCTCGCGGGCGCGTGGTCGATGAACCCGCTCTGGGTGCTCGTCGCGCCGGTCCTCGTGGTCCTGTGGGGCGCGTGGCTCGTCCGGGCGTGGCGCGGCAGGCCGGGGCCGCTCCTCTCGCCGAGGGTGTCACCGACGGTCGCGTGGACCGCGCTCGTGGTGCTCGTCGCCTTCGGCGTGCTGCGCAACGTGCCGGTCCTCGAGGCGTGGCTGGGGCCCGCCGCCGGATGAGCCGCAGGAGGGCTCGCCCCGTCTCGTGAGGTGGGCCGTGGTCAAGGTCACGCGAGCACGGCCCTACGATGGCAGGAACCTCCGTGTCAACGGTCGGGGCCAGAACCTGTGGATGATCATCGTGTGGATGGTCACGGCCCGGACCACCGACGACGGAGCCGAGGGGACGAGCACGGGGAGTGTGATGGGGCGATGACGGTTCTGGACGACATCGTCGCGGGCGTACGCGAGGATCTCGCGGTGCGCCAGGCGGCGACCTCGCTGGACGAGCTGAAGGAGCGCGCGGCGCGGGTGCCCGGTGCGCTCGAGTGCGTGAGCCGCCTCAAGGCCGAGGACGCCGTGGCGGTCATCGCCGAGGTGAAGCGCTCCAGCCCGAGCAAGGGGGCGCTGGCGTCGATCGCCGACCCCGCCGAGCTCGCGGGCGAGTACGAGAAGGGCGGCGCGTCCGCGATCTCCGTCCTCACCGAGCAGCGGCGCTTCAACGGCAGCCTCGCCGACCTCGACGCGGTCCGGGCCCGTGTGGACGTGCCGGTGCTGCGCAAGGACTTCGTCGTCACGCCGTACCAGGTGTGGGAAGCCCGGGCCCACGGCGCGGACATCGTGCTCCTCATCGTCGCGGCCCTGGAGCAGACCGTGCTCACCTCGCTCGTCGAGCGGGTCCACTCGCTCGGCATGACGGCGCTGGTCGAGGTGCACACCCTCGACGAGGTGGAGCGCGCGCTCGATGCGGGGGCACGCGTCGTCGGGGTGAACTCGCGCGACCTCAAGACCCTCGACGTCGACCGGACGACCTTCGCCCGGCTCGCGCCCGCGATCCCCGACGACGTCGTGCGCGTCGCCGAGTCCGGCGTGCGCGGGCCCCACGACGTCATGGACTACGCCCGCTCCGGTGCGCACGCCGTCCTGGTCGGCGAGGCGCTCGTGACCGACGACGCCCCGCGCGCGTCCGTGGCCGACCTGGTCGCGGCAGGGGCGCACCCGTCGCTGTGGTCCGTGCGGCCCTGAGGTCCGGCCCGAGCCGCCGACCGCAGGGCCGCGCCCCCGTTCCCCCCCCCCCCCCCCCCCGCCGCGCCCGCGCCCCGGTCCCGCCCACCCACCACGCAGGAGGTCCGGCCCCGTGCCCGACTCGACACCCCGCCCGCCGGCGCCCGCCGGTGCCGTCCCCGGCTCCGTGCGCGCCGACCTGACCCGCTCCCTCGCGAACCACGAGGGCCCCTACTACGGCGACTTCGGCGGACGGTTCGTCCCCGAGGCGCTCATCGCCGCGCTCGACGAGCTGGAGACCGAGTACCGCAAGGCGCTCGACGACCCGGCCTTCGTGGGCGAGCTCGCGCGTCTGCAGCGCGAGTACACGGGGCGGCCGAGCCCGCTGACGGAGGTCCCGCGCTTCGCCGCCGAGATGGGCGGGGATCCGGGCGCCGTCCGCGTGTTCCTCAAGCGCGAGGACCTCAACCACACGGGGTCCCACAAGATCAACAACGTCCTCGGCCAGGCGCTCCTCGTCAAGCGCATGGGCAAGACGCGCGTCATCGCCGAGACCGGTGCCGGCCAGCACGGCGTCGCCACCGCCACCGCCGCCGCCCTGCTGGACCTCGAGTGCGTCGTGTACATGGGCGAGGAGGACACGCGGCGCCAGGCGCTCAACGTCGCCCGGATGCGGCTCCTCGGCGCCGAGGTCGTCCCCGTGTCGATCGGCCAGCGCACGCTCAAGGACGCGATCAACGAGGCGTTGCGCGACTGGGTCGCGAACGTCGAGTCCACGCACTACCTGCTCGGCACCGTCACCGGGCCGCACCCCTTCCCGGAGATGGTGCGCGAGTTCCACCGCGTCATCGGCGAGGAGGCGCGGGCCCAGATCCTCGACCGTGTGGGTCGGCTCCCCGACGCCGTCGCCGCGTGCGTGGGCGGCGGGTCGAACGCGCTCGGGATCTTCAACGCCTTCCTCGACGACGACGGCGTGGAGCTGTACGGCTTCGAGGCCGGGGGCGAGGGCGTGGAGACGGGCCGCCACGCGGCGCGGTTCAGCGGCGGGGCACCCGGGGTGCTGCACGGTGCGCGGTCGTACCTGCTCCAGGACGACGACGGCCAGACGCTCCCGAGCCACTCCGTCTCGGCGGGGCTCGACTACCCCAGCGTGGGGCCCGCGCACTCGTGGCTCCACGACCTCGGCCGGGCGACGTACCGGCCGGTGACGGACGACGAGGCGATGGAAGCGTTCCGGCTCCTGTGCCGCACGGAGGGCATCATCCCGGCGATCGAGTCCGCGCACGCGCTCGCCGGGGCGCTGAAGGTCGGACGGGAGGCCGTCGCGGCCGGACGGACGGACCAGGTCCTGCTCGTGAACCTCTCCGGCCGGGGGGACAAGGACGTCGCGACCGCCGCTCGGTGGTTCGACCTCGTGGACGACGACGCGATCGCCGAGACGGCGACGGGCACGGAGGGAGAGCTGTGAACCACGCGCAGGACGTCGCCGGGACGGCCGGGCCACCGGCCGCCGTGCGCTCGCGCACCGCGGAGCGGCTGGCCGAGGTGCGGGCCGAGGGGCGTGCCGCGCTCGTCGGCTATCTCCCGGTCGGGTTCCCGACGGTCGAGCGGTCGGTCGAGGCCGCGCTCACGCTCGTCGACTCCGGTGTCGACGTGCTCGAGCTCGGCATCCCGTACACGGACCCCGTGATGGACGGGCCCGTCATCCAGGCCGCGGCGCAGACCGCGATCGACGCAGGGCTGCGCGTGGCCGACGTCCTCGGAGTCGTCGCGGCGGTCGCGGAGCACACCGACGGCCGCGTGCCGGTGCTCGTCATGACCTACTGGAACCCGGTGCTGCGCTACGGCGTCGACGCGTTCGCGCGCGACCTCGCCGCGGCCGGGGGAGCGGGGCTCATCACGCCCGACCTCATCCCCGACGAGGGGCGCGACTGGGTCGAGGCGGCGGACCGCCACGGCCTGGACCGGGTGTTCCTCGTCGCGCCGAGCTCGACGCCCGAGCGGCTGCGTCTCACGGTGAACGCCTCGCGGGGCTTCGTGTACGCCGCGTCGACCATGGGCGTGACGGGCGAGCGCACGCAGGTGGGCCCGCGCGCGGAGCAGCTCGTCGCGGACACGCGCGCCGCGGGCGCGTCGTTCGTGTGCGTGGGCCTCGGCGTGTCGACCGCGGAGCAGGCGGCACAGGTCGCCCGGTTCGCCGACGGCGTCATCGTCGGCTCGGCGTTCGTGCGCCCGCTGCTCACGGACGCGCCGTGGGGCGAGCGGCTGGCCGCGCTGCGGTCCGTCGCGTCCTCGATCGCGGCCGGTGTCGCGTCGGGCGAGGTGGTCGCATGAGCGCCGCCCTCGCCGTCGCGCAGGTCGTGGACGCCGCGGCCGTGCTGCCTGCCGCGATCCCCAGCCCGCCCCAGCACACGTGGTACCTCGGTCCCTTCCCGGTCCGCGCCTACGCGCTCGCGATCCTCGCGGGGATCGCCGTCGCGCTCTGGCTGACCCGACGACGTTGGGTCGCCCGCGGCGGGGAGGCGGACGACGTCCTCGAGATCGCGTTCTGGGCGGTGCCGTTCGGCATCGTCGGCGGGCGGATCTACCACGTGTTCTCGACGCCGGACCCGTACTGGGGGCCCGACGGCGACCCCGTGCGTGCCCTGTACGTGTGGGAGGGTGGCCTCGGGATCTGGGGCGCGGTCGCGCTCGGCGCGGTCGGCGCCTACATCGGCTGCCGCCGGCAGAAGGTGAGCTTCCCCGCGTTCGCCGACGCCCTGGCGCCGGGGCTCCTGCTCGCGCAGGCCGTCGGTCGCCTCGGCAACTGGTTCAACCAGGAGCTGTTCGGCTCGCCGACGACGCTCCCGTGGGGCCTGCGCGTGGACGACAGCGTCGCCGCGGCGGCCGGGTATCCTCCCGGGACGCTGTTCCACCCCACGTTCCTGTACGAGATGGTCTGGAACATCGGGGCTGCCCTGCTCCTGATCTACGTAGACCGTCGGTTCCGCCTGGGTCATGGTCGGGTATTCTGGTTGTACGTGTTCGTCTACACGCTCGGTCGGGTGTGGATCGAGATGTTGCGCATCGACGAGGCGGAGCTCGTCCTCGGCCTCCGGCTCAACGTCTGGACCTCGATCCTCGTCGGTCTTGGTGCGTTGGTAGCGTTTATCGTTGTCGGGCGCCGCCACCCGGGGCGCGAGGAATCGGTGTCCCTCGTGGAGTCACCCGAGGAGACGACGACCACGGCGTCCGAGGAGCCGGTCGAGGGTTCGACCGACGACGACGACGAGAAGGGCACCTCCGCCGCGGCGGAGGAGTCCGAGGAGACGGGTGCCGCGCGACCAGACCCAGGTCGCTGAGCCCCTGTCGTTCGACGGCGAATCCGCTGAGCGACCGCTCGGCGGGTTCTGTCATGTCCGTAGGGCCGAAGACGTCCCGAATCCCCCCAGCTGGAAACAGCCCGGCCTCGCGGCCGGGCGCCTGTGAGGACGGTGTTGATGACCACGCCGCAGCATCGGGAGACCGGCAGGGCTCGCGCCCTGACCGCCCCTCCCACGGCTCTCGGTCTGTACGACCCCGCCGCCGAGCACGACGCGTGCGGCGTCGCCTTCGTGGCGACGCTCCGCGGCACGCCCGGGCGCGACATCGTTGACGCGGGGCTGACCGCCCTGCTCAACCTCGACCACCGCGGCGCCGTCGGCGCCGAGGAGAACAGTGGCGACGGCGCCGGGATCCTCACGCAGATCCCCGACGCGTTCGTGCGCGACGTGGTCGACGCCGAGCTGCCGCCCGCCGGCCACTACGCCATCGGCATGGCGTTCCTCCCCCAGGACGGGGAGGCGGCGGCCGCGGCCGCGCGCGGGGTCGAGGCCATCGCGGCCGAGGAGAAGCTCGACGTCCTCGCGTGGCGCGACGTGCCCGTCACGGCCGACCTCGTCGGACCGTCGGCCCGTGCCTCCATGCCGACGTTCCGGCAGCTCGTCGTCGCCGACCCGGCGCGCGAGCTCTCGGGTCTCGACCTGGACCGGCGTGCCTACCGTCTGCGCAAGCGGGCAGAGAACGAGCTGGGCCTGTTCTTCGCGTCGCTGTCCGCACGGACCCTGACGTACAAGGGCATGCTGACGACGGCGCAGCTCGAGCCGTTCTTCCCGGACCTGTCCGACCCGCGGTACGCGAGCGAGATCGCGCTCGTGCACTCGCGCTTCTCGACGAACACGTTCCCGTCGTGGCCGCTCGCGCAGCCGTTCCGGATGATCGCGCACAACGGCGAGATCAACACCGTGCGGGGCAACCGCAACTGGATGGCGGCGCGCGAGGGGACGCTGGAGAGCGACGCCCTGGGTGACCTCGCCCCGCTGCTGCCCGTCTGCTCCGACGGGTCGAGCGACTCGGCGAGCTTCGACGAAGTGCTCGAGCTGCTCCACCTGTCGGGGCGGCCGCTGCCGCACGCCGTGCTCATGATGATCCCGGAGGCGTGGGAGAACCACGCCGAGATGGACCCGGACCTCCGCGCGTTCTACGAGTACCACGCGACGCTGATGGAGCCCTGGGACGGGCCGGCCTGCCTGAACTTCACCGACGGCACGCTCATCGGTGCCGTGCTCGACCGCAACGGGCTGCGCCCGGGCCGCTACTGGGTCACCGAGGACGGCCTCGTGGTGCTCGCGAGCGAGGCGGGCGTGCTCGACCTCGACCCGGCGACCATCGTCCGCAAGGGCCGCCTCGAGCCGGGCCGCATGTTCCTCGTCGACACCGGCCAGGGCCGGATCGTCGAGGACGAGGAGATCAAGGCGCAGCTCGCCGCGAAGCGTCCCTACGCGCAGTGGGTCGCGGACAACTCGGTCTACCTCGACCAGCTCCCCGAGCGCGAGCACGTGGCGCACAGCCCCGCGTCGGTGCAGCGCCGCCAGCGGGCGTTCGGGTACACCGAGGAAGAGCTCAAGGTCATCCTCAGCCCCATGGGCAACACCGGGGCGGAGCCCCTGGGCGCCATGGGCACGGACACGCCCGTCGCGGTGCTCTCGCAGCGCCCGCGCCTGCTGTTCGACTACTTCACCCAGATGTTCGCCCAGGTGACGAACCCGCCGCTCGACGCGATCCGCGAGGAGCTCGTCACCTCGATCGGCGGCGCGATCGGGCCTGAGCCGAACCTGCTCGTCGACACCCCCGACCACGCGCGCAAGCTCGTGCTGCCGTTCCCGGTGCTCGACAACGACCAGCTCGCCAAGATCATCCGCGTCGACAAGGACCCGAGCCTCGCCGGGGTGTTCCGCTCCGTGACGGTCAAGGGCCTGTACCGCGTCGCCGGAGGGGGAGAGGCGCTCCTCGCGCGCCTCGAGGAGATCTTCGCGGAGGTCGACCAGCACGTGGAGGCGGGGGCGAGCTTCATCGTCCTGTCGGACCGCGACTCCGACTCCGAGCTCGCGCCGATCCCGTCGCTGCTCCTGTCGAGCGCGGTGCACCACCACCTGCTGCGCCGGCACACGCGGACCCAGGTCTCGCTCGTCGTCGAGGCCGGCGACGTGCGCGAGACCCACCACGTGGCGCTGCTCATCGGGTACGGCGCGGCCGCGGTCAACCCGTACCTCGCCATGGAGACCGTCGAGGACCTCGCCCGGCGAGGTCACCTCGCGGTCGCCCCGGAGAAGGCCGTCGCGAACCTCATCAAGGCGCTCGGCAAGGGCGTGCTCAAGGTCATGAGCAAGATGGGCATCTCGACCATCTCCTCGTACCGCGGTGCGCAGGTGTTCGAGGCCGTCGGGCTCTCGCACGACCTCGTGCGCGACTACTTCGCGGGCACGACCTCCCGGCTCGGCGGTATCGGCCTCGACGTCATCGCGGCGGAGGTCGCGGCGCGCCACGCCGAGGCGTACCCGGCGTCGGGCAACCACCAGGCGCACGTGCGCCTCACCACGGGCGGCGAGTACCAGTGGCGCCGCGACGGCGAGGAGCACCTCTTCGACCCGGAGACCGTGTTCCGCCTGCAGCACTCGACGCGCGAGCGCCGGTTCGACATCTTCCGCCAGTACACGGGACGCGTCGACGAGCAGTCGTCGCGCCTCATGACGCTGCGCGGTCTCCTCGAGCTGCGCGAGGGCGAGCGCCCTGCCGTGCCGCTCGACGAGGTCGAGCCGGTGAGCGAGATCGTCAAGCGGTTCAACACCGGCGCGATGTCCTACGGCTCCATCTCGGCCGAGGCGCACGAGACGCTCGCCGTCGCGATGAACCGCCTCGGCGGACGCTCGAACACGGGAGAGGGCGGCGAGGACCCCGAGCGCCTGTACGACCCCGAGCGGCGCTCCAAGGTCAAGCAGATCGCCTCGGGCCGCTTCGGCGTCACGAGCGAGTACCTGACGAACGCGGACGACATCCAGATCAAGCTCGCCCAGGGCGCCAAGCCCGGCGAGGGCGGTCAGCTCCCCGGGCACAAGGTGTACCCGTGGGTCGCGAAGACCCGGCACTCCACGCCGGGCGTCGGCCTCATCTCGCCGCCGCCGCACCACGACATCTACTCCATCGAGGACCTCGCGCAGCTCATCCACGACGCGAAGAACGCGAACCCGTCCGCACGCATCCACGTCAAGCTCGTCTCCGAGTTCGGCGTGGGCACGGTCGCGACGGGCGTGTCCAAGGCGCACGCGGACGTCGTGCTCATCTCGGGGCACGACGGCGGCACGGGCGCGAGCCCGCTGACCTCGCTCAAGCACGCGGGCACCCCGTGGGAGATCGGCCTCGCCGAGACCCAGCAGACGCTCGTGCTCAACAACCTGCGCGACCGCATCGTCGTGCAGGTCGACGGTCAGATGAAGACCGGCCGCGACGTGGTCGTGGCGGCGCTGCTCGGGGCGGAGGAGTTCGGCTTCGCGACCGCGCCCATGGTGGTCTCGGGCTGCGTCATGATGCGCGTCTGCCACCTCGACACCTGTCCCGTCGGCGTCGCGACGCAGAACCCGGAGCTGCGCTCGCGGTTCACCGGCAAGCCCGAGTTCGTCGTGAACTTCTTCGAGTTCATCGCCGAGGAGGTCCGCGAGTACCTTGCACGCCTGGGCTTCCGGAGCGTCGAGGAGGCCGTCGGCCACGTCGAGATGCTCGACACCCGCCAGGCGGTCGACCACTGGAAGGCGCAGGGCCTGGACCTCGGTCCGGTCCTCGAGCGTCCCGTCCCCGTCGAGGGCTCGTCCCTGCGCAACACCACGACGCAGGACCACGGCCTCGACAAGGCGCTGGACAACCAGCTCGTCGCGCTCGCCGCCGACGCCCTGGAGCGACGCGAGCCGGTCCGCATCTCGGTGCCGGTGCGCAACGTCAACCGCACCGTCGGCACGATGCTCGGCCACGAGGTGACCAAGCGGTACCGCGGCGAGGGCCTGCCCGACGACACGATCGACGTGACCCTCACGGGGTCCGCCGGGCAGTCGTTCGGCGCGTTCGTGCCGCGCGGCGTCACCCTGCGTCTCTTCGGCGACGCGAACGACTACGTCGGCAAGGGGCTCTCGGGCGGGCGGATCGTCGTGCGCCCGGACCGCAGCGCCGTCCTCACCGGGTCGAGCAACGTGGTGGCGGGCAACGTCATCGGCTACGGCGCGACGTCGGGCGAGATCTTCCTGCGCGGTCGTGTGGGCGAGCGCTTCGGCGTGCGCAACTCGGGTGCGACGCTCGTCGTGGAGGGCGTGGGCGACCACGGCTGCGAGTACATGACGGGCGGCACGGTGCTGGTCCTCGGGCCGACCGGCCGCAACTTCGGCGCCGGCATGTCCGGCGGGACCGCGTACGTCCTGGACCTGCGCGAGGGGGCCGTGAACGGCAGCGCCCTCGCGACGGGCGAGCTGGGCCTGGGCCCGCTCGAGGACGCCGAGGTGGAGCTCGTCGAGCAGCTCGTGCGGCGGCACCACGAGGAGACCGGGTCGCCGCTCGCGGCGGAGCTCCTCGCCGACTTCCCCGCGGCGGCGCGACGCTTCACGCGCGTGCTGCCGACCGACTTCGCGCGCATGCGCTCCGCGCTGGAGAAGGCCGAGTCCTCGGGTCTCGACCCGGCGGCCCCCGGCGTGTGGGACCAGATTCTGGAGGTGGCCCGTGGCTGACCCCCGTGGCTTTCTGAAGGTGCGGGAGCGCGAGCTCCCGCCGAACCGCCCGGTGGCCGTGCGCCTGCGGGACTGGAAGGACGTGCACGCCCACCTCGAGGACGGCCAGGTCTTCCTCAAAGAGCAGGCGGGCCGCTGCATGGACTGCGGCATCCCGTTCTGCCACCAGGGCTGCCCGCTCGGCAACCTCATCCCCGAGTGGAACGACCTCGTGTACCGCGAGCAGTGGGCCGAGGCGATCGACCGGCTCCACGCGACGAACAACTTCCCGGAGTTCACGGGCCGCGTGTGCCCCGCGCCGTGCGAGTCGAGCTGCGTGCTCGGCATCAACCAGCCCGCGGTGACCATCAAGAACGTCGAGGTCTCGATCATCGACGAGGCGTTCGCCCGCGGGTACGTGACCCCGCAGGTGCCGCAGCGCCTGACGGGGTGGACGGTCGCGGTCGTCGGGTCGGGGCCGGCCGGTCTGGCCGCGGCCCAGCAGCTCACCCGTGCCGGGCACACCGTCGCGGTGTACGAGCGGGACGACGCGATCGGCGGCCTGCTGCGGTACGGCATCCCCGACTTCAAGCTCGAGAAGGTCCACATCGACCGGCGCATCGCCCAGATGGAGGCCGAGGGCACCCGGTTCCGGCCGGGTGTCGAGATCGGCGTCGACATCACGTGGGACGAGCTGCGCGCTCGGTACGACGCGGTCGTCGTCGCGACGGGCGCCACGGTCCCGCGCGACCTGTCGATCCCCGGGCGCGAGCTCGGCGGCATCCACTTCGCGATGGAGTTCCTGCACCAGGCGAACGCCGTCGTCGGCGGCCGCGAGGTCCCCGAGCAGATCACGGCGGAGGGCAAGCACGTCATCGTCATCGGCGGCGGCGACACCGGCTCGGACTGCCTCGGCACGTCGCTGCGCCAGGGCGCGGCGAGCGTCACGACGCTGGCGATCGGCAAGCAGCCGCCGCTGGAGCGAGCGGCGAACCAGCCGTGGCCCACGGACCCGATCCTGTTCGAGGTGTCGTCCTCGCACGAGGAGGGCGGCGAGCGCGAGTACCTCGCGTCGACCGTGGAGTTCGTCGGCGACGCGTCGGGCACCGTGCGTGCGCTGCGGGTCGCCGAGACCGAGTACCTGCCCGACGGGCGTCGCGTGCCCCGGGAGGGGACGGAGCGCGAGATCCCCGCGGACCTCGTGCTCGTCGCCATGGGCTTCACCGGGCCCGAGACGGAATCGCTCACCGCGCAGGCCGGGGCCGGGCTGACGGGCCGTGGGCTCGTCGCGCGGGACGACGACTTCGCGTCGGACCTGCCCGGCGTGTTCGTGGCCGGGGACGCCGGCCGGGGGCAGTCGCTGATCGTGTGGGCGATCGCCGAGGGACGCGCAGCGGCGGCGTCCGTCGACGCCTACCTGCAGGGAGGGACGGAGCTGCCCGCGCCGGTGCGCGCGAGCACGGTGTCCCTGCGCGCCTGACGTGCACCCCCGACGTCGGATGTCCGGCGTCGGGACGATGAGCGGGGCATCCTTGGGAGGGGCACCCCGCGACGATGATCGGCCCCGGCCGGTCGGAGGACTAGAGGCTGGAGATATGCGCAGAGCAAAGATCGTCTGCACCATCGGACCCGCGACCGCGTCGAAGGAGCAGCTCCGTGCGCTCGTCGACGCCGGCATGGACGTCGCACGCATCAACCGGAGCCACGGCAGCGCCGAGGAGCACGAGGCCGTCTACCACGGCGTCCGCGAGGCGGCCGCGGCGTCGGGCCGCTCCGTCGCCGTGCTCGTCGACCTGCAGGGCCCGAAGATCCGCCTGGGCCGGTTCGGCGGCGACGAGAAGCACTGGCTGGACGTCGGCGACGAGTTCGTCATCACCACCGAGGACGTCGTCGGGACCAAGGAGCTCGTCTCCACGACGCACAAGGGCCTGCCGGGCGACGCCCGTGTCGGGGACCCGATCCTCATCGACGACGGCAAGGTGCTCGTCCGCGTCACCGCGGTCGAGGGGCCGCGCGTCGTGACCCGTGTCGAGGTCGCGGGCCCCGTGTCCAACAACAAGGGCCTGAACCTCCCGGGCGTCGCGGTCTCCGTGCCTGCGCTGTCCGACAAGGACACCGAGGACCTGCGCTGGGCGCTGCGTCTCGGCACCGACTTCATCGCCCTGTCGTTCGTCCGGTCCGCGAAGGACTTCGACGACGTCAAGCGGATCATGGAGGAGGAGGGGCGCACCGTCCCCGTCGTCGCCAAGATCGAGAAGCCGCAGGCCGTCGACAACCTCGCCGAGATCGTCGACGCGTTCGACGGCGTCATGGTCGCCCGTGGCGACCTGGCGGTCGAGCTCCCGCTCGAGCAGGTCCCGCTCGTGCAGAAGCGCATCGTCGAGCTCGCGCGCCGCAACGCCAAGCCGGTCATCGTGGCGACGCAGGTCCTCGAGTCCATGACGACGAACCCGCGGCCGACGCGCGCCGAGGCGTCCGACTGCGCCAACGCCGTGCTCGACGGCGCGGACGCGGTCATGCTCTCGGGCGAGACGAGCGTGGGCGACTACCCGATCGTCACCGTCCAGACGATGGCGCGGATCATCGAGGCGACGGAGGAGGCGGGCCGCGAGCGCATCGCCCCCCTCGGCTCCACCCCGCACACGCGCGGTGGCGCGATCACGCGGGCGGCGGCCGAGGTCGGCGAGATCCTCGGCGTGAAGTACCTCGTGACGTTCACGCAGTCGGGCGACTCGGCGCGCCGCATGTCGCGCCTGCGCTCGTCGATCCCGCTGCTGGCGTTCACGCCGCGCGAGCACGTGCGCAACGTCCTGTCGCTCACGTGGGGCACGCAGACGTACCAGGTGCCCGAGGTGGAGAACACCGACGCGATGGTCGGTCAGGTCGACACGACGCTCCAGGCCAACGGTCTCGCCGAGGTGGGCGACCTCGTCGTCGTCGTGTCGGGCGCGCCCGTGGGCCAGCCCGGGACGACCAACTCGATCCTCGTGCACAAGATCGGTGACCACTCCGACACGCGCAAGTGATCCGCCGCCCCCACGGGGGCGGTCCGCAGCACGCCGGACGGCGGCGCTCCTTCACGGGGTGCCGCCGTCCGGCGTTCCCGACGCGAGCACGGGGTCGGGCCGAGCACGGGGTTGGTGCCGTTCCGGGGCTGTTGCCGACAACAACCTCGTGCTCGGCGTCAGCACGCCTCCGGCGGTCACACCGCGGCGGGCTCCCAGGGGGTGAGCCAGGCAGGGGCGTCGGGGGTGAGCGCGAGCGAGCGCAGCATGGCGTCGAGCACGGCGGCGCGGTCGAACTGCAGGGCGTGGGTGCGGGCGGCCTCGCGCGCCCGGGCGCGCTCGTCCGGGGTCGCGCCGAGCACGTCGTCGAGGGCGCGGGCGATCGCGTCGGGGTCGCCCACGGGCACGATGGTCGCGTGGTCGCCGACGGCCTCGCCGATGCCGCCGGTGTCCGTCGTGATGACGGGGCCCCCGCCGGCGAGCATGGACTCGACGAGCGCGATGCCGAACGTCTCGACGAACTCGGGGCGGGGCTTGCTCGGCAGGACGAACGCGGCGCTGGCGGCCATGAGGTGCGGCTTCTCGGCGTCGTCGACGTCGTCGAGGAAGACGACCCGTTCGGCGACGGCGCTCGCCGCGGCCTGGGCGCGCAGCTCCGCCTCCTGCGGGCCGCGGCCCGCGACGACGAGCCGGTGCGTCGTCGCGGCTCCGGAGCGGGCGAACCCGTCGAGGAGGTCGTCGACGCCCTTGGCGGCGGCGAGGCGGGACAGGTAGAGCACGTAGCCGTCGGCGTCGAGGCCGCGGCGCGCGAGGATGTCGGCGGTCCGGGTGGGGTCGAGCCCCGTGTAGGCGGCGGTGTCGATCGCCGGGTAGGACACGCGGACGCGCTCGCGGAGCTGGGCGGCGAAGAAGGTGCCGTGGCGCTCGTCGACCTGCTGCGCGCACTCGACCACGAGGTCGCGCGTGTAGCGCGAGACGGCGACGCACAGGTCGTTCGCGAGGTAGTCGGACAGGACGTGCGCCGCGGCGCCGAAGCGTCCGGCCTCCACGCACGACCGGACGACGTTGGTCACGTCGGACCCGACGGCCTCCGCGACGGTGGCGACGTCGACGGGCAGCCCGGTGCTGCGCGCGACCCGCACGGCGTCGGTGACCGCGGTGGTGTGGGGGCTGAGGTAGAGCGACAGGCAGACCGTGGGGACGCCGTCGGTGAACAGCTCGACGAGGCGGCCGGTGAGACCGGCGAGGTACCGCGCGTCGGGCACCTTGTAGTCGCCCACGGGCTCGGGCCGCTCCACGGTGATGCCGGGGCTGTAGGGCAGCACGGTGTCGAGCGGCTTGAGGGGGAGGCCGGCCTCGCGGAGCCGGTCGAGCGGCCACGTGACGATCCGCACGTCGGTGAACCCGCGGTCGAGCGCGGCCTCGGCGAGGTTGCGCGCCTCGCCGGAGTGGCCGCAGATCACGGGGTCGGCGCGGACGACGACGACGAGACGGCGGTCGCGGGGTGCGTCGGTGGGGTTCATGGCGTCTCCCGGGGTGCGGTGGTGGGTGGTGCGGGGGGCGGGGTCGACGGTGGCCGGTCGGCCGGGTCGGTGCCCCACGCGGAGGGTTCCGGGCCGAGCTCGAGCAGCAGGCGTCCGCCGCGGCGGACGGTGCTCGCGGGGAGCCAGGTCCGGGTGAGGGGGCGGCCGTCGAGCCAGGCCGCCCGGACGTACTGCGGCGGGGTGTCGGGCCCCGGTGGTGCGAACCCGGTCGTCTCGACGGTCAGGACGCCGCCCGGCAGGTGCAGCCGGGACTCGCAGAACGCCGGGGCGTTGACGAGGAAGAGGGCCTGCCCGGCGACGGGGAAGAGCCCGAGCGACGCCCAGACGTACCAGGAGCTCAGCGCGCCGGAGTCGTCGTTGCCGGGCAGGCCGCCCGGACCGGTGCCGAACCGCTGGTGCACGGCGGCGTGCACGACCTCCGCTGTGCGGTCGGGACGGCCCGCGTAGTGGTAGGCCCAGGGGGCTTCCATGTCGGGCTCGTTGTTGAGCCCTTCGAACCGGTCGAGGGCGTACCCGGCGGCCATCTCGGCGGGGCCGGGCCGTTCCCCGGGCTGGACGACGGGCTCGGCGCCGTAGCCGAAGAAGCGGTCGAGGAGCGCGACGAACGCGTCGTCGCCGCCGGCGAGGGCGATCCGTCCGGCCATGTCGTGCAGCAGGCGGAACGAGTAGTTCCAGCGTCCGCCCTCGTAGTACGTCGAGTCGCGCAGGAGACCGGTACCGGGGTCGAAGGCGTTGACCCAGCCGGCGGCGAGCCGGGCGAGCTCGTCGGCGAGCGCGGCGTCGCCCACGCGACGCGCGACGCGCTCGGTGCACCAGTAGCCGAACGCGAGGTCGAGCGTGTGGCTGATCGGGTGCGCGACGCCCTGCAGGAGGTAGTCCTCGCCGTAGGTGCGGCGCAGGTCGTTGTGCATGTGCACGAGCGCCCAGTCCCAGTCGAGGCCGGGCAGGTCGAGCGCGCACAGGTCGGCGAGGAACGTCTGGGCGAGGGCGCTCGCCTGGCGGGAGAAGCGGTCCGCGCCGCGGGCCATGCGGTATCCGACGGGGAAGTTGCCCTCCTCCTCGCAGATGTGCAGCAGGGCGGTCGCGAGCTCGACGGCCCGCTCGGGCCAGAACGTGGTGAGCAGGGGGAGCTGGGTGCGGTAGATGTCCCACATCGTCGACAGGTCGTAGGCGAACGGTCCGTCGGTCGGCCAGAAGGGGCTCTCGTCGGGGGCGAGGCAGGGCTTGACGAGCGAGTGGTAGAGGGCGGTGGCGAACACCGAGCGGCGGTCGTCGTCGACGCCGTCGACCTCGACGAGCTCGAGGTGGTCGTCCCACGTCGTCGACGTCGTCGCGCGGCGCACCGTGAACGACTCCGGGCCGGGTCCGCAGTCGGCGACGAGGTTGTCGTGCGCCTGGTCGGTGCCGCGCAGGGAGAACCCGATCCGCAGCTCGACGACCTGCCCGGCGCGGGTCGGTCCGGCCCAGACGAGGCCGAAGGGCCGCAGCGTCGTGGGCCGGATGTCGCCGAACTCGAGCCGGGTGCTGCCCGGCATGAGGCGCCGGTCGTACCAGAGCATCTGCCGCCAGCGCGGGGCGTCGCACTCGAGGTGCGCGGCGAGCGGGGCACCCTCGACGACGATCTCGCCCGCCGCGGCACCGGGGCCGAGGGTCGCCAGGTGGGCGCGCAGCGGGACGGTCGCGCCGTAGGGGATGGCGAGGCCGCCGAGCGAGAGGTCGACGACGACGCGCGCGTCACGGTGCTCGGGGAAGGTGAAGCGGTGGACCGCGCTCTTGGGCCCGACGGTCACCTCGCAGCGCACGCCGCTGCCGAGCGTCGCCGCGTAGTACCCGGGGACGGCCACCTCGTCGTGCAGGGCCCAGGTGCGACCGAGGGCGTCGAGCGGCTCGAGCATCGGGGTGACGCGCAGGTAGTTGTAGTACTTGCGGATCGCGCCGGTGCCCGACTGCTGGAAGTGGGTGACGCCGGACGCGACGTGCTCGTCGACGAGCGCCGTCGGCAGGCCCTCGGTGCTGATGTCGTAGCGCCCGTACCCGGTGGGGTAGGCGCCGGAGTAGGCGCACGCGGACACCATGCCGAGGGGGTGGCACGCGCCGGGGTGGGTGTTGCCGACCTGCGGCTTGGGCGCCCACCACGTGGCGGCGATCCCCGTGGCGGGGGGCAGCGCCGTCGCCTCCGTCCCGACGAACGGGTCGACGTGGTCGAGCATCCTCCCGCTCATGGTCGTCCCCCTCTCCCGTGGGCCGCGGCGGCGCGTCGTGCTGCGACGGTACGGCCGCGGTGTGTCGGGGGCGTTTCCGCGAGGTGTCGCCGGGGTCGGGTGCCGGACACGTGTCGTCCACCCGCCGTGCACCGACCCGGACTACCCTTCGCCCAGAAGCGTCCCCGGCCCTGGAGCAGCGTGCAGCCCACCTCGACCTCGCCCGACCCCCTCCTCGCGGGGTACCGGGCCCCGGCGCCACGGACGCTGCTCGACGTCCTCGCGGCCACCGCGCAGGCCTACCCGGACGCCCCCGCGATCGACGACGGCACGGTGCTCACGTACCGCCAGCTGGAAGCGGAGGTGGGGCGCCGGGCGGCCCGTCTGGTCGACCAGGGGGTCGGGCCGGGCGAGCGGGTGGGGGTGCGTGCGACGTCGGGCCGGGCGGACCTGTACCTGTCGGTGCTCGCGGTGCTCGCGGCGGGCGGCGCCTACGTCCCCGTCGACAAGGACGACCCGCCGGAGCGTGCGGAGCTCGTCTTCACCGAGGCAGGGGTGCGCGCCGTCGTGGGCGACGACGGGAGCCTCGCGGTGCTGCCCGACACCGACGCGGGCCCGCGGGCGGGTGAGCGCCCCGGACCCGGGGACGACGCGTGGGTGATCTTCACGTCCGGGTCGACGGGCACGCCCAAGGGCGTCGCCGTGACGCACCGCAGCGCGGCGGCGTTCGTCGACGCCGAGGCGAGCCTCTTCCTGCGCGACGCGCCCCTGGGCCCGGGGGACCGGGTCCTCGCGGGGCTGTCGGTCGCGTTCGACGCCTCGTGCGAAGAGATGTGGCTGGCGTGGCGCCACGGCGCGTGCCTCGTTCCCGCGCCGCGCGCCCTGGTGCGCACCGGCGCGGACCTGGGCCCGTGGGTCGCGGAGCGGGGGATCACCGTCGTCTCGACCGTGCCGACCCTGGCGGGGCTCCTCCCGCCGGAGTCGTTGCGGTCGGTGCGGCTGCTCATCTTCGGCGGGGAGGCCTGCCCGCCGGAGCTCGCCGACCGTCTCGCCGTCCCGGGCCGCGAGGTGTGGAACACCTACGGGCCCACGGAGGCCACGGTCGTCGCGTGCGCGGCGCCGCTCGGCGGCCCCGGCCCCGTGCGGATCGGGCTCCCCCTGGACGGGTGGGACCTCGCGGTCGTCGGGCCCGACGGCGCGCCGGTCGCCCCGGGCGCCACGGGCGAGCTGGTGATCGGCGGCGTCGGGCTCGCCCGGTACCTGGACCCCGCGAAGGACGCCGAGAAGTACGCCCCGCACCCCGGCCTGGGCTGGGAACGCGCCTACCGGTCGGGCGACCTCGTCGTGCGCGACGACGCGGGCCTGCTCTTCGTCGGCCGCGCCGACGACCAGGTGAAGGTCGGCGGGCGGCGCATCGAGCTCGGGGAGATCGACGCGGCCCTGCTCGCCCTCGACGGGGTCGGCGCGGCCGCGAGCGCGGTGCGCCGCTCCGACGCGGGGACCTCGGTCCTCGTGGGCTACCTCGTCCCCGAGGCCGCCCGGTCGGACGCGCTCGACGCCCGGGCGTGCGTCGACGCCCTGCGCCACGTCCTGCCCGCCGCGCTCGTGCCGCTCCTCGCGGTCGTCGACGAGATCCCGACCCGGACGTCCGGCAAGGTCGACCGCGACGCGCTCCCGTGGCCGCTGCCGGAGGGTGCACGGCTCGCGGCGCAGACGACGGCCACCGACGACGCACCGCACCTCACGGGGACCGAGGAGTGGGTCGCGGGCATCTGGCAGCGCGTGCTCGGGGCCGAGCCGCGCGTCGCCGACGACGACTTCTTCGAGCTCGGCGGCGGGAGCCTCACCGCTGCCCAGGTCGTCTCGGCGCTGCGCGAACGGCTACCGAGCGTCACCGTCGCCGACCTGTACGACAACCCGTCGGTGGGGGAGCTCGCCGCGCTCGTCGACGACGGGTCCGCGGGGACGCCGGCGAGCGGGCCGGTCCACGAGGGGGCGTCGCCGGGGTCGCGTGGCGCACCGGCCTTGCCCGTGCCGCGGCGCACGCAGGCCGTGCAGCTGCTCGTGCTGCTCGCCCTGCGCACCGTCGCCGGGCTGCGCTGGCTGGTCTGGGTCGCGGCGCTGGGTAACGTCCTCGCCGCCACGACAGCGCTGCCCTTCGTGCGCCCGGTGTCCTGGTGGTGGGTCGTCGCGGGCTGGCTCCTGCTCGTCAGCCCGCCGGGCCGGATGCTCGTGTCCGCCGTCGGTGCCCGCCTCCTCCTGCGGGGCCTGCGACCGGGGCGCTACCCGCGCGGCGGTTCCGTCCACCTGCGGCTGTGGGCGGCGGAGGGCCTGGTCGGCGCGAGCGGCGGCGTGACGGTCGCGGGCGCCCCGCTCGTCGGGCTCTACGCCCGCCTCCTCGGCGCGACCGTGGGCCGCGACGTCGAGCTGCACGCCCTGCCCCCGGTCACGGGGATGCTCACCCTCGGGGCCGGGAGCGCGGTGGAGCCCGAGGTCGACCTGTCGGGCCACTGGCTCGACGGGGACACGCTCCACGTCGGGCGCGTCCGCGTGGGCGCCGGCGCGACCGTCGGGGCACGGTCCACCCTGCTGCCGGGCGCGCGCGTCGGCAAGGGCGCCGACGTCGCCGCCGGGTCCTGCGTCGCCGGCCGCGTCGGCGCCCGCGAGTACTGGGCGGGCTCGCCCGCCGTGCGCGTGCGGAGCGAGGTCAGGCACCCCTGGCCCGACGAGCGGCCGCCGCGCCGACGACGCTGGGCGCTCGCCTACGGGCTGAGCGGGCTCGGGCTGAGCCTGCTCCCGGTCGTCGCGGTCGGCGTCGGGCTCGTCGTGCTGCTCGCGGGCGTGCCCCTCACGGTCGGATCGCCCGGGCTGGGCGAGCTCGTGGGCCCCCTCGCGGCGTGGGTCCCGGCCGCGGCGCTCGCGGCCGCCGCGACCTACGCGGCGCTCGTCCTCGGCTGCGTGCGGCTCCTCGCGGTCGGCCTGCACGAGGGGTACCACCCCGCGCACAGCCGGCAGGGCTGGCAGGCGTGGGTGACGCAGCGGCTCATGGACGCGGCGCGCACCTCCCTGTTCCCGCTCTACTCGAGCGTCTTCACCCCGGGGTGGCTGCGGCTCCTCGGTGCGCGCGTGGGGCGCGACGTCGAGGCGTCGACCGTCGTCGGCCTGCCGTCGATGATGGAGGTCGCGCGCGGGGCCTTCCTCGCCGACGACACGATGGTGGCGCCCTACGAGCTCGGCGGCGGGTGGGTGCGCGTGGCCCGCGCGCGCGTCGGCAAGCGCGCGTTCCTCGGCAACTCCGGGATCACCGCACCGGGACGGTCGGTGCCCAAGAACGGGCTCGTCGCGGTGCTGTCCGCCGCCCCGCCCAAGGCCAAGGCGGGCTCGTCGTGGCTCGGCAGCCCGCCCACGCGGCTGCGGCGCGTCGCGCAGGGCGACGCGGACGAGTCCCGCACCTTCGCGCCGCCGCCCCGCCTGCTCGCCGCGCGCGGTGCGTTCGAGGTGCTCCGCTGGGCCGCCGCGGTGTGCTCGGCGTACCTCGCGGTGGCCGTGGTCGCCGCCCTCCTGCACCTCGCGGACACGTGGGGGCCCGGGTGGGCGGCCGCGTCGTCCGGCGCCGTCCTCCTCGCCGCCGGCGGGGTGGCCGCGCTGCTCACCACGGCCGTGAAGGGGCTGCTCGTCGGCCGGTTCCGGACGGGCGACCACCCGCTGTGGAGCTCGTTCGTGTGGCGCAACGAGCTCCAGGACACGTTCGTCGAGGTCGTCGCCGCGCCCTGGTTCGCCGAGCACGCCTACGGCACGCCCCTGCTCACCGGGTGGCTGCGCACCCTCGGTGCGCGGGTCGGCCGAGGCGTGTGGTGCGAGACGTACTGGCTCCCGGAGGCGGACCTCGTCCACCTCGCCGACGGCGCGACCGTGGGACGCGGCTGCGTCCTGCAGACGCACCTCTTCCACGACCGCGTGATGAGCCTCGACACGGTCGAGGTGGGCCCGGGCGCGTCGGTCGGGCCGCACAGCGTCGTCCTGCCCGCCGCCGTCGTCGCCGACGGCGCGCGCGTCGGCCCGGCGTCCCTCGTGATGCGGGGCGAGGTCGTGCCGACCGGCTCGGCCTGGCACGGGAACCCGATCGTGCCGTGGGACACCGACCCGGCCGTCGCCGGGCAGCGGTGAGCGGCGCCGTCGTCGCGTACGATGCGGCGCACCCGACCCAGGAGGACGCCGGACCGTGGCCCACCGCCGACCGATGAACGGCCCCGACCCGTACGCCCCGCACCGCGGGACGACCGACCACCACGTGGACCGCTACCGGCTCGACCTGACGTACCGCGTGCGGCCCAACCGCCTCGACGGCGTGGCGACGCTCGACGTCGTGCTCGACGCGGACGTCGACGTCGTCGAGCTCGACCTCGTCCACCTCAAGGCCGGTCGGGTGCGGGTCGACGGCGCGACGGCACGCTTCGCGCACGCGGGGGGCAGGCTCCGGGTCCGGCTCGGCCGGACCGTCGCGGCGGGCACCGCGCTGCAGGTGGAGGTCGAGTACGGGGGGCGCCCGCGGCCCTGGATCGGCCCGTGGGGCGACGTCGGGTGGGAGGAGCTCACGGAGGGCTCGCTCGTCGCCGGCCAGCCCGACGGCGCCCCGACCTGGTTCCCGTGCAACGACACCCCGGCGCACAAGGCCGTGTTCGAGATCACCGTGACGACGGACGCCGGGTACACCGTGGTGGCGAACGGCCCTCTCCTCGACGTCTCGCGCCGCGCCTCGACCCGGACCTGGCGCCACGGCCCCACCGCGCCGATGTGCACGTACCTCGCGACGGTCGTCGTCGGGCGGTTCGACGAGCTGGACGTCGCACGGCGTCCCGGTCCCGCGGGGCTGGTCGACGCGCTGCGGCGCACGGTCCACCAGACGGCGCTCGCTCACGCCGGGCAGCGCGACGCCGTGCGTCGCGACCTCGCCCGGCACGGCGAGACGATGGCGGCGTTCGAGTCGATGTTCGGCCCGTACCCGTTCGCGGAGGGGTACCGGGTCGTCGTCACCGAGGACGAGCTCGAGATCCCGCTGGAGGCGCAGGGTCTGTCCATCTTCGGCGCGAACCACCTCGACGGCGCCGGGACGTGGGACCGCCTCGTGGCCCACGAGCTGGCCCACCAGTGGTTCGGCAACAGCGTCTCCGTGGCGCGGTGGCAGGACATCTGGCTCAACGAGGGGTTCGCCTGCTACGCCGAGTGGCTGTGGTCCGAGGCCGCGGGCCGCGAGACCGCCGACGCGCACGCCCGGGCCGCCCACGACCGGCTCGCCGGGCTGTCCCAGGACCTCGTGATCGCCGACCCCGGCCCCGCGTCGATGTTCGACGACCGGCTGTACAAGCGCGGCGCGCTCACGCTGCACGCGCTGCGGCTCACGCTCGGAGACCCGGCGTTCTTCGACGTGCTGCGCGGGTGGACCGCGACGCACCGGCACGGGTCGGTGACCACGGGGGACCTGCGGGCGGCGCTGCGGTCCGCGGGGGCCGACGTCGACGGTCTCCTCGACACGTGGCTCCTCGACGCACGGCTGCCCGCGCTGCCGCCCGCGCCGGACGCCTGAGTCGCACGGCCCGACGTCGGCGGGAGAGGGACGCTCGTGGGTGGAGCGTCGACGAGCGAGAGGGTGCCCCGGGTGGGATTCGAACCCACACTGGATCGGGTTTGAGCCGAACGCCTCTGCCGGTTGGGCTACCGGGGCTTGCGCGGGCGTGCCGCGCGGGCTCCATCGAACCACACGCGAGGGCGCGGCACGGACACCGACCGGGATCACAGTCCGCGCCGGGCGAAACCCGGGGGCGGCAGGGGGTGGTGCGCACTACGATGTTCAGCGTGAGTGACGAGACAGCGCAGCCCGAGGACAAGAAGCCGCTCGACCTGCCCCCGATGATCGAGCCCCAGCCCGCCGAGACGCCGCAGCCGTCGACGGGTCGTCCCGCGCGTCGCGCGGTCGTCGCCGAGGACGAGGCGCTCATCCGCCTCGACGTCGTCGAGACGCTGCGCGAGGCCGGGTTCGACGTGGTCGGCGAGGCCGGCGACGGCGCGACGGCGGTCAAGCTGGCGCTGGAGCTCAAGCCGGACGTCGTGGTCATGGACGTGAAGATGCCCGAGCTCGACGGCATCTCCGCGGCCGAGCAGATCGGCAAGGCGCACGCCGCGCCGGTCGTCCTGCTCACCGCGTTCTCCCAGGCCGAGCTCGTCGAGCGCGCGCGGGACGCCGGCGCCATGGCGTACGTGGTCAAGCCCTTCACCCCGGCCGACCTGCTCCCCGCGGTCGAGATCGCGATCTCGCGCTACTCGCAGATCTCGGCGCTCGAGTCCGAGGTCGCCGACCTCGCGGAGCGGTTCGAGACGCGCAAGCGCGTGGACCGTGCCAAGGGCCTGCTCATGACGAAGATGGGCCTGTCGGAGCCGGAGTCGTTCCGCTGGATCCAGAAGACGTCGATGGACCGTCGCCTCACGATGCGCGAGGTCGCGGACGCCGTCATCGAGCAGGTCGGCGGGGCCTGACGGCCCGGGCGACCGCGCTCGGCCCGCACGGCTGAACTGGACCTTTGTCACGTGGCCCCGGCCGGGCTATCGTCTTGGACTGGCGTCCAGTAGTTCCGGGGCGGTGAACGCGGTCGCCACGTAGTGCTCGAGGTCGGCGGCCGCCGACGTCGTCGCAGCGACGTGGTCTTCCTCACCCCCCACGTCCTCGATGTCGCGGCCCACGGTGCGAACGAGGAGGAACGGCGTGCGTCCAGCAGTCGAGGTCCGTCCGGCGGTCGGTGACGACCTGCCCGGCATCGCCGCCCTGTGCGCCGAGGCACGCGCGGAGTCCGCGTCCGGCGCCCAGATCTGCGCTCCCGACGAGGACCGCCTGGTGCGGCACCTGTCGGTGCTCCTCGCGCTGCCCGGCGGCGGTGTGCTCGTCGCTCTCCAGGAGGGTCGCCCGGTCGGCTTCGTGCTCGCCCGCGTGCTCGACCCGCACCTCTTCGCGGACGAGCCGAGCCTCTACGTGGAGGCCGTGTACGTCGGGGAGGAGTCCCGACGCCGCGGCGTGGGTCACGCGCTGCTCAGCGCGACGGCGGACCTCGCCTCCGCGGCGGGCGCGACCCACGTGTACTCGGTCCCGATCCCCGGGTCGCGAGGCGTCCAGCGCTTCCTCGCCCGCCTCGGGTTCGGCCCCGTGGCGGGTCACCGGGTCGTGCAGACCGCGGTGCTCCAGCGGCGCCTCGCCGCCGATCTCGGGCCCGCCCGTCGCGGCACGCGGTCCCTCGAGGACCTCATCGCGCGGCGCCGTCGTGCGCGCACCGAGGGCCTCAGCGGTCCGGTCGACCTGCGGGAGTTCCAGGCGGAGCACCGTCGGCGGACGGGCGTCGTGACGCCCGCCGCCGAGCGCGAGACGCTCCCCGGCTGACGCCCGCCGGGCAGCCCGGCCCGTCTCAGGCGGGGCCGAGGACCATGCAGCTCAGGCGCGCCGTGCACACGCGCCGCCCCGCGTCGTCGGACACCACGATCTCGTAGCTGGCCGTCGTGCGCCCGAGGTGCACCGCCGTGGCCTCCCCGTGCACCCAGCCCTCCCGCACGGCCCGGTGGTGGGTCGCGTTGACCTCCGTGCCGACGGCGGCCCGGCCCGCCCCCGCGTGGAGCTGCGCCGCGACGGAGCCGAGCGTCTCCGCGAGCACCACCGACGCCCCGCCGTGCAGCAGCCCGGCCGGCTGCGTGTTCCCCGCGACGGGCATGCGGGCCGTCACCCGCTCCGCGGACACCTCCTGGAGCTCGATGCCCATGCGCTCGATGAGCGTGCCCCGCGTCCGCAGGCCCAGGGCCTCGTAGGCGTCACGAGGCTCGGTGGGCTGCTCGGTGGGCTGCCCGGTGGCGGGCTCGGGCGCGGGTCCGTGCGTGTCGGTCATGGGCGATAGGTTGGCACCCGTGACGACCTCCGCGCGACCCCGCCTCCTGCTCATCGACGGACACTCGATGGCCTACCGCGCGTTCTTCGCGCTCCCGGCCGAGAACTTCTCGACCACGACGGGGCAGCACACCAACGCCGTCTACGGCTTCACGTCGATGCTCATCAACCTCCTGCGCGACGAGGAGCCCACGCACGTGGCGGTCGCGTTCGACGCCGGCCGGCAGTCGTTCCGCACCGAGATGCTCCCGAGCTACAAGGGCACGCGCGAGTCCACGCCCGAGCCGTTCCGCGGACAGGTGCCGCTCATCAAGGAGATCCTCGAGACGCTGCGGATCCCCACGCTGGAGCGCGAGGGGTACGAGGCGGACGACATCTTCGCGACGCTCGCCACGCAGGGTGCCGCGGCGGGCATGGAGGTGCTCGTCTGCTCCGGGGATCGCGACGCGTTCCAGCTCATCGGGCAGGACGTCACGGTCCTCTACCCGAAGAAGGGCGTCTCCGAGCTCGCGCGCATGGACTCCGCGGCAGTCGTCGACCGGTACGGCGTGCCGCCCGAGCGGTACAGCGACCTCGCGGCGCTCGTCGGCGAGACGTCGGACAACCTCCCGGGCATCCCGGGCGTGGGGCCCAAGACGGCCGCGAAGTGGATCACCGCGTACGGGGACCTCGAGGCGCTCCTCGACCGCGCCGACGAGATCAAGGGCAAGGCGGGGGAGAACCTGCGCGCCCACCTCGAGCAGGTGCGGCTCAACCGGCGCCTGAACGCCCTGCTGCGCGACCTCGAGCTGCCCGTCGGGCCCGACGACCTCGCCGCGCAGCCCTGGGACCGCGAGGCCGTGCACGCCGTGCTCGACGCGCTGGAGTTCCGGGTCCTGCGCGACCGGCTCTTCGCGATCGCCCCCGAGGGCGAGGTCGAGACCGAGGCGGGGTTCGACGTCGAGCTCGCCACGGTCCTGCCCGGCGGCCTCGGCGCGTGGCTGGCCGAGCACGGCGACCGCCGGCTCGGCATGGACGTCTCCGGCAAGGCCGTCCCCGCGGGCGGGGACGCGTGGGCGCTCGCGCTGTCCGACGACGCCGGGTCGGCCGTGGCGTTCGAGCTCGCCGACCTCGGCCCCGCCGACGACGAGGCGCTCGCCGCGTGGCTGCGCGACCCGGCGCGACCGAAGGTCGTGCACGGCGCGAAGTCGGCGTCCCACGAGCTCGCCGCCCGCGGGTACGCGCTGCACGGCGTCGCCTTCGACACCGAACTCGCGGCGTACCTGTGCCACCCGGACCAGCGCGGCTACGACCTCGGCGACCTCGTCGTGCGGCACCTGCACCGCGAGCTCCGCCCGGACACCGAGGGCGGCGGCGACGCGCAGGGCGCGCTCGACCTCTCGCTCGACGGCGGCGGGGAGCAGGAGCGCGACGCGGTGCGCGCGCTCGCCGTCGCCCAGCTCGCCGACGTGCTGGCGGGAGAGCTCGACGACCGGGGCGCCTCCGGCCTCCTCACGGAGCTCGAGCTCCCCCTCACCGGGGTGCTCGCGCGCATGGAGCGCACCGGCATCGCCGCCGACGTGGAGTACCTGCGCGAGCTCGAGAGCCACTTCGGCGACCTCGTCGTCACGGCCGCGTCGGAGGCCTACGCGGTCATCGGCCGCGAGGTGAACCTCGGCTCGCCGAAGCAGCTCCAGGAGGTGCTGTTCGACCAGCTCGGCATGCCGAAGACGAAGAAGATCAAGACGGGGTACACCACCGACGCTGCGGCGCTCGCGGACCTGTTCGTCAAGACGCAGCACCCGTTCCTCGAGCACCTGCTCGCGCACCGGGACGCCTCCCGGCTGCGCCAGACCGTCGACGGCCTGCTCAAGTCGGTCGCCGACGACGGGCGCATCCACACGACGTTCCAGCAGACCATCGCGGCGACGGGCCGGCTGAGCTCGACCGAGCCGAACCTGCAGAACATCCCGATCCGCACCGAGGCCGGCCGGCGGATCCGGCGCGCGTTCGTCGTCGGTGACGGCTACGAGACCCTCATGACGGCGGACTACAGCCAGATCGAGATGCGGATCATGGCCCACCTGTCGGGCGACGAGGGGCTCATCGCCGCGTTCCGCTCCGGCGAGGACCTGCACAGCTATGTCGGGTCGCGCGTGTTCGAGGTCCCCGCCGCCGACGTCAACCCGGCCATGCGGTCGAAGATCAAGGCGATGTCCTACGGCCTCGCCTACGGGCTGTCGGCGTTCGGCCTCTCGCAGCAGCTCACCATCGAGGTGGGCGAGGCGCAGAAGCTCATGGACGACTACTTCGAGCGGTTCGGCGGCGTGCGCGACTACCTCACCGGCGTGGTCGACGAGGCCCGCGCCACCGGGTACACGGCGACGCTCCTCGGCCGGCGCCGCTACCTGCCCGATCTCACGAGCGACAACCGCCAGCGCCGCCAGATGGCCGAGCGCATGGCGCTCAACGCCCCCATCCAGGGCAGCGCCGCCGACCTCATCAAGGTCGCGATGCTCGGCGTGCAGCGCGCGCTCGACGAGCAGGGCCTGCGCTCGCGGCTGCTCCTGCAGGTGCACGACGAACTCGTCGTCGAGGTGGCCGCGGGCGAGCGGGACGCCGTCGAGGCGGTCCTGCGGACCGAGATGGGGGCCGCGGCGCAGCTCGACGTGCCGCTCGACGTGTCCGTCGGCGTCGGGACCACGTGGCACGACGCCGGGCACTGACCCGTCGAGGTCGGGGTCGGGCTCAGCCGGGGCGGCGGGCGCGGAAGATCGCCGTCCCGGGCAGGAGGGCGCCCCGCACCGGGCCCCACCCGCCCCAGACCTCCGTGTGGCCCTCCGGCCAGGCGGGCTCGACCACGTCGACCAGCTCCAGGCCCGCGCCGACGAGCTCGCGCACGTGGTCGCCGAACGTCCGGTGGTACTCGGCGTACACGACTCGTCCCGCGGCGTCGGTCTCCACGTAGGGCCGCCGGTCGAGGTAGGGGCGGTTCGCCGTGAGCCCGTGCTCGCCCGGGTCGTCGGGAAAGGCCCAGCGCACCGGGTGGGTGACGGAGAACGTCCACGTGCCGCCCGGCCGCAGGACGCGCGCTACCTCGCGGTGGACCGCCTCGGCGTCGGGGACGAAGGGGATGGCGCCGAACGCCGTGAACGCGACGTCGAACGCCGCGTCGGCGAACGGGAGCCGGCGGGCGTCGGCCTGGACGAGCGGCACGTGCACGCCCGTGCTGCGGTCCAGGGCGCGGGCGGTCCTCAGCATCCCGGCGGACACGTCCGTCGCGACCACCTGCACGCCCTGCGTCACGAGCCACCGCGAGCACTGCGCCGCCCCGGAGCCGACCTCGAGGACGCGCCGTCCGGCGAGGTCCCCGAGCAGGTGCGCGTCGTGCTCGCGGAGCCCTTCGGGGCACCAGCAGAAGTCCGTCGCGCCGAGGAAGTCGCCGTGCTCGTCGAGGTACTCGTCCGCGTTCGCGTCCCACCAGGAGCGGCCCGCCCGGCCGCCCTCCGTGGCGGGGACGTCGCGGTACCCGGCGTGCGCCGTCGGTCCGGGCGGCGTGCTGCGGTCGGGCGGTGCGCTCGGGTCGGGCTCGTGCATGACGGCATTCTGCCGGAGCCGACGACGGTCCTTCCGTCCGTCGCGTGCGGGACCTTGGTCGTCGGCGCGCCCGGATGGCAGGACGGGTCCGGGGTGACGCGCGCCACCTGGCTAGGGTGGTGCCGACGCGGCGCCGCGGGGCAGCGCCCCGTCCGCCGCCGGGCGCGTCACGCGCCGGGAGACGACGAGACGGAGGACCAGGTGCGCATCGGACTTCTCACGGGCGGCGGCGACTGCCCCGGGCTCAACGCGGCGATCCGTGCCGTGGTGAAGCAGGGGACGGGGGAGTACGGGCACACGATCATCGGCTTCCGCAACGGGTGGCGCGGCGTGGTCGACGGGGACGTGTTCCCCCTCGGGCGCCAGGACATCCGCAACGTGCTGCCCGTCGGCGGCACGCTGCTCGGGACGGCCCGCTTCCACCCGAGCACCGAGGACGGGAGCATGGACGCGGTGCTCGCGACGGTCGAGGCCGAGCGTCTCGACGCGCTCATCTGCATCGGCGGGGACGGCACGCTGCACGCCGCGAGCCGGGTCGGCGAGGCGGGTGTCCCGATCGTCGCGATCCCCAAGACGATCGACAACGACGTCGAGGGCACGGACCTGTCGATCGGCTTCCACACCGCGGTGAACATCGCGACCGAGGCGCTCGACCGCGTGCACACGACGGCGGAGAGCCACAACCGGGTGATGGTCGTCGAGGTGATGGGTCGGCACGCGGGGTGGATCGCGGTGAACTCGGGCATCGCGGGCGGTGCCGAGGTGGTGCTGGCGCCCGAGGAGCCGTTCGACATCGACCAGGTGGTGAAGTTCCTGCGGCACCGGCACCGCGCCCACGCGAACTTCTCGATCGTCGTGGTCGCGGAGGGTGCCGTGCCGCGCGCGGGGTCGTCGATGGAGTTCACGCAGCAGCTCGGGCGGTACGGGGAGATCGTCGCCGGCTCCGTGGGGGAGAGGGTCAGCGCCGAGATCGCCGAGCGCACGGGGTTCGACACCCGCCTCACGGTGCTGGGCCACGTGCAGCGCGGCGGCGAGCCGACCCCGACGGACCGGATCCTCGGCAGCCGGTTCGGGGTGGCGGCGGTGGACGCGGTGAGCGCGGGCACGACGGGCGTCATGACGGCGCTGCGCGGCGAGCGCGTCGAGCTGGTCCCGCTGGCCGAGGTCGCCGGCCGGCCCAAGCGCGTCCCGGCCGAGCTCCTGCGGGTCGCGCAGGTCCTCGCCTGAGGACTCCGACCCGCGTTGACCCTGCGGTCGGCGCACGCGTAGGATGGACGGCGGTGCATTGCGCCTGCCGTCTTGCCGTCCGACGTTCGACGCCCCGTCCGCCTGCCCCCGCAGGAGAGGTCCGGGACGTCCTGCGGTCGGGCGACCGTCCCGACGTCCTCGCGATCGCCGCACACCCTATCCGCACGACTTCCCTGTCCGCATCGGAGCATCGAACTCAATGACCATCTCTACCCCCGCGAAGTCCGCACCCCAGGTCGCCGTCAACGACATCGGCACCGAGGAGGACTTCCTCGCCGCCGTCGACGCGACCATCAAGTACTTCAACGACGGCGACATCGTCGAAGGCACGATCGTCAAGGTGGACCGCGACGAGGTCCTCCTCGACATCGGCTACAAGACCGAGGGCGTCATCCCCTCCCGCGAGCTGTCCATCAAGCACGACGTGGACCCCGGTGAGGTCGTCAACGTCGGCGACGCGGTCGAGGCCCTCGTCCTCCAGAAGGAGGACAAGGAAGGCCGTCTGATCCTGTCCAAGAAGCGCGCCCAGTACGAGCGCGCGTGGGGCACGATCGAGAAGATCAAGGAAGAGGACGGCGTCGTCACCGGCACCGTCATCGAGGTCGTCAAGGGTGGCCTCATCCTCGACATCGGCCTGCGCGGCTTCCTCCCGGCCTCCCTCGTGGAGATGCGTCGCGTCCGCGACCTCCAGCCGTACGTCGGCAAGGAGATCGAGGCGAAGATCATCGAGCTCGACAAGAACCGCAACAACGTCGTGCTCTCGCGCCGTGCGTGGCTCGAGCAGACGCAGTCCGAGGTCCGCTCCACCTTCCTGCAGACGCTGCAGAAGGGCCAGGTGCGCCCCGGTGTCGTCTCCTCGATCGTCAACTTCGGTGCGTTCGTGGACCTCGGCGGCGTCGACGGCCTCGTGCACGTCTCCGAGCTGTCCTGGAAGCACATCGACCACCCGTCCGAGGTCGTCGAGGTCGGCCAGGAGGTCACGGTCGAGGTCCTCGACGTCGACTTCGACCGCGAGCGCGTCTCCCTGTCGCTCAAGGCGACGCAGGAGGACCCGTGGCAGACGTTCGCCCGGACCCACGCGATCGGTCAGGTCGTGCCGGGCAAGGTCACCAAGCTCGTCCCGTTCGGTGCGTTCGTGCGCGTCGAGGACGGCATCGAGGGCCTCGTGCACATCTCCGAGCTCGCCGTCCGCCACGTCGAGCTGCCGGAGCAGGTCGTCAACGTCGGTGACGAGGTCTTCGTCAAGGTCATCGACATCGACCTCGAGCGTCGCCGCATCTCGCTGTCGCTCAAGCAGGCCAACGAGGGCGTGGACCCGGAGTCCGAGGACTTCGACCCGGCGCTCTACGGCATGGCCGCCGAGTACGACGAGCAGGGGAACTACAAGTACCCCGAGGGCTTCGACCCCGAGACCAACGAGTGGCTCGAGGGCTTCGAGGCGCAGCGCGAGGCGTGGGAGGCGGAGTACGCCAAGGCGCACGAGCGCTGGGAGGCGCACCGCAAGCAGGTCGCCGAGGCGCTCAAGGCCGACTACGAGTCCGCGTCGGGCGACACCGCCGCGTCGTCGTCCTCGTCGTCGTCGTCCGCGGGCGGCAGCACGTCCTACTCGTCGGCCCCGGCCGCCGAGGCCACGGGCACGCTCGCCTCGGACGAGGCGCTCGCCGCGCTCCGCGAGAAGCTCACCGGCAACTGATCCCGCCGCGGCCCGCACCGGGCCGCGACCGGACAGCACGAAGGCCCGTCACCCCTCGGGGTGGCGGGCCTTCGCCGTGGGTGGCGTTCGGCGCGGCGCGCTCCCTTGCCGCGGCGTCAGGCGGCGGGCAGCGCAGATTCTGCGAACTGCGTGCGGTAGAGCGCGGCGTACCGACCGTCGGCGGCCAGCAGGTCGGCGTGGGTACCGGTCTCCACGACCCGGCCGGCGTCGAGGACGACGATGAGGTCGGCCTCGCGGACCGTCGAGAGGCGGTGGGCGATGACGAGCGAGGTCCGCCCTCGCAGCGCCTCGGCGAGCGCCGCCTGGACGGCCGCCTCCGACCCCGAGTCGAGGTGCGCCGTCGCCTCGTCGAGCACGACCAGGTCCGGGGCCTTGAGGAAGACGCGGGCGATCGCGAGGCGCTGGCGCTCCCCGCCGGAGAGGCGGTACCCCCGGTCGCCGACGACGGTCTCGAGCCCGGCCGGGAGCCTGGCGACGACGTCCCACACGTGCGCGCGACGCAGCGCCGTCTCGATCTCGGCGTCCGTCGCGTCGTGCTTGGCGTAGCGCAGGTTCTCCGCGATCGTGTCGTGGAAGAGGTGGGCCTCCTGCGTGACCACGCCGACGGCGTCGTGCAGGCTCGCCTGGGAGACGTCGCGCAGGTCGCGTCCGGCGATGCGCACGCTGCCGCCCGTCGGGTCGTACATGCGGGTCACGAGCTGGGAGACGGTCGTCTTGCCCGCGCCGGAGGCGCCGACGAGCGCGACCATGGACCCGGCGGGGACGGCGAAGGACACGTCGGTGATCGTGTCGCCCGTCGGCTCGACCCCGTCGAGGGCGACGGACTCGAGGGACGCGAGGGACACCTCGGCCGCGGCGGGGTAGCGGAACGTCACGTGGTCGAGCTCGAGGCTCGCCCCCGCCCGGTCGACGTCGTCGGCGAGGTCGCGAGCGTCCGGCGCGTCGGTCACGGTGGGTTCGAGATCGAGGACCTCGAGGACGCGCTCGAAGCTCACGAGCGCGGTCATGACGTCGACCTGGACGTTGGACATCGCGGTGAGCGGGCCGTAGAGCCGCCCGAGGTAGGCGGTGAGGGCGACCACCGTCCCGACCGTCAGGGAGCCGCCGATCGCCATGACGCCGCCGATGCCGTAGACGATCGCGACGGCGACGGACGCTACGACGGTGAGCCCGACGCGGAAGACGGTCCCGTACATGGCCTGGCGCACGCCGATGTCGCGTACCCGGCCGGCCTGCGAGGCGAAGCGGGCGGACTCGCGGCCCGGGTCGCCGAACACCTTGACGAGGTGGGCGCCCGCGACGTTGAAGCGCTCGTTCATCGTCTGCGCGGCCTCGGCGTTGAGCTCGTAGCTCTCCCGGGTGATCGCGGCGAGGCGTCGGCCGACCCAGCGGGCCGGGAGCACGAACGCGGGGAGGAGCGTGAGCGCGAGGAGCGTGAGCTGCCAGGACATGGTGAGCATGGCGGCGAGCACGAAGACGACCGTGAGGAGGTTGGAGAAGACGTTCGACAGCGTGGAGGTGAACGCCTGCTGCGCGCCGAGCACGTCCCCGTTGAGGCGTTGGACGAGCGCGCCGGTGCGCGTGCGGCTGAAGAAGGCGAGGGGCATGCGCTGGACGTGGTCGAAGACGGCGGTGCGCAGGTCGACGATGAGCCCTTCCCCGATGCGTGCCGAGAACCAGCGCTGGGCGACGCCGAGCGCTCCGGACAGCACGGCGATCCCGGCGGCCACGAGGGCGAGGCGCACGACGACGTCGGTGCGGCCCGGGGTGATGCCGTCGTCGATGATCCGCTGGAAGAGGAGGGGGGTGACCGCGCCGGCGGCCGCGTCGACGGAGATGAGAACGAGGAAGGCGGCGAGAGCGCCCCGGTAGGGTCGGGCGAAGCCGAGCACGCGTCGGACGGTGCCGCGGTGCAGCCGCTGCCGGGCGACGGTGGCGTCCTGGCGGAACGAGCGCATGCCGCGGCCGCCCGGACCGGTTCCTGCCGCCGCGAAGGGGGAGTGGTACGTCATCTGGCCTCCCGGGGGGTGGGAGCGCAGCGTCACCGTCGCGGCGGGGGCGCCGCGACGGGGTGCGGGCAGGGCTCGCAGTGCGCAGATCGATAGTGAGCGTAACTCACTATGAGTGACTATCACAACGGTGACTGATCCCGGTAGGCTCGCGCCGTGAGCGACCACGAGTCCCCGGGCCCGGCGGACACCGCGGTGCCCGCGGCGGAGATCCCGGTGCCGGAGGAGGCCGACGAGTTCCTCGCCCTCCTGCACACCGCGCTGCACGCGGTGCGCCGCGAGGCGAGCGAGCACCTCGGTCCCACGGGGACCACCCCGGGCCAGTACCGGCTCCTGCGCCACCTCGCCCGGTGCGACGCCCCCTGTCGGCTGGGTGCCGTCGCGGCCGCGCTCGACGTCGCACCACGGTCGGTGACCTCGAAGGTGGACGACGCCGAGGCGGCCGGCCTCGTGGAGCGCACCCCGGATCCGGCGGACCGGCGCGCCACGCTCGTCGCGCTCACGTCGCGCGGCCGGGACGTCGTCGCGCAGGTCGGTGCGCGGAGGTCGGACGGCGCGGGGACGCTCCTGGCGCGCCTCGGCCCGGACGACCGGCGCGAGCTGCTCCGCCTCCTGCGGACCGTCGCCGGCACCGCGACCGGCTGACCGGATCCGCCCGGCGTTGCCGCGGGCGCCCCGGCTGGCAGGATGGGTCCATGTTCCGCATCGGCCTGACCGGAGGGATCGCGGCCGGCAAGTCCGTCGCCCTCGCACGCTTCGCCGAGCAGGGTGCGGTCGTGATCGACTACGACCTGCTCTCCCGGGAGGCGGTCGCCCCGGGGAGCGTGGGCCTCGACGAGGTCGTCGAGGCTTTCGGGGCCGACGTGCTCGCCGCCGACGGCTCGCTCGACCGCGCCGCCCTCGGCGACAGGGTCTTCGCCGACGCCGCCGCACGGGAGCGCCTCAACGCGGTCGTGCACCCCGAGGTACGGCGCCTGGCGGCGGAGCGCGAGGCCGCGGCCGCCGCCGCCGACCCCCGCGCCGTCGTCGTGCACGACGTCCCGCTGCTCGTCGAGACGGGTGACCCCGACCACTTCCATCTCGTCGTCGTCGTGCACACGCCAGCGGACCAGCGCGCCGAGCGGCTCGCCGCGCGCGGCCTCGACGAGGACGCGGCGCGGGCTCGCCTCGCCGCCCAGGCCGACGACGACGCGCGCCTCGCGGTCGCGGACGTGACGCTCGACGGCACGGGCTCCCCGGACGACCTGCGCGCGCAGGTCGACGAGCTGTGGGCGAAGGTCTGCCACGAGCTCGACGAGGAGAGCGCGGAGGACGAGGCATGACGGTCCTCGTGAGCGGGTTCGAGCCGTTCGGCGGCGGGACGGCGAACCCGTCCTGGGAGACTGCGCGGGAGCTCGCCGCGCGCGGTCGCGAGCTGGTGGGGGTCGACGTCGCGGCCGTCCGGCTCCCGGTGACGTTCGCCGGGGCGTGGCCCGTGCTCGCGGAGGCGATCCGTGAGCACGGGCCGGACGTCGTGGTGGCGCTCGGGCTCGCCGGAGGCTCGCGGGGGATGCGTCTGGAGCGGGTCGCGATCGACGTGCTCGACGCCCGTATCCCCGACAACGACGGGGCGGCGCCCGTCGACGAACCGGTCGTCCCCGGCGGCCCGGCCGCCTACTGGTCCGGGCTCCCGCTGAAGTCCGCGCTCGCCGCGCTGCGGGCGCTCGACGTCCCGGCCGAGGTGTCGAACACGGCGGGGACGTACGTCTGCAACGCGACGTTCTACCACCTCATGCACCACGCGGCGGGCACCCCGGGGCTGCGTGCCGGGTTCGTCCACGTGCCGCCCGCCGAGGTCCTGGCGGTCGACGCGCAGGTCCTCGCGACCGCCGCGGTCGTCCGTGCGGCACTGGTGGGCGGACGCGAGCCCGTGCTCGCGGCGGGCGCCCTGGACTGAGGTCGCGTCCTCGGCCCGGCACGACGACGGACGGCGCGCCCCCGAGGGAGCGCGCCGTCCGTGCGATCTGCGGAGCCCGTCGCCGGGCGCCGCCGGTGGTGTCAGCCCTGGGCGCGGCGTCGCGCCGCGACGACCAGGAGGACGGCGCCGCCACCGAGGAGGAGCGTGGCGAGCGTCGCGAGCAGGGCGACCGACGCACCGGTCGAGGCCAGGCCGGAGCCCTCCTCGTCCGCGGTCGTGGGGGTCGACTCCTCGGACGGCGTGGTGTCGTCCTCGTCGGCGACCGGCGTCGCGGTCACGCTCTCCTCGGGCGCCGGCGTGGTCTCGGGCTCCTCGACGAGCGGGGTGCTCGGGTCCTCCGGCGTCTCGGTGGGCTCCGTCGGGTCCGGCGTCTCGGTGGGCTCGGTCGGGTCGACCGGCTCCTCGGGCTCGGTGATCTGGGGCTCCGGGGTGCAGTCGAGCTCCTCGGTGCCGGTCCACGGGTAGTTGTGGTGCTCGAGACCGTTGGTGCCCTCGCCGCCGAAGGTCAGGTCGCCGCCGACCCAGAGCCGGCCGTTGGTGTGCGTGCGCTGCGCCACGACGGAGTCCGCCGACGGCACGAGGACGCTGCCGACGAGCTGGCTCGGGGCGGAGGCGAGGCCCAGGTCGACGCTGGTCGCGTCGGCGAAGTTCCACAGGGTGCGCGCGGCGGTGTTGCCGATCCCGTCGGACGCGGGGCCGTCGACCCGGTTCGCGATGTCGTCGACCGCGGTGTGCACGACGCGGTAGTCGACGTCCGTGCCGGAGACGTTGACGACGACCGGGGCGGAGCCCGTGCCGACGAACAGCAGCTCGGTCGCGGTCGCGAGCTGCGCGGCCGTGACGTCGAAGACGTGGAGGTCGGCGCCGGCCGAGGCGCGGAGCGTGAGGCGCGGACGCTCGAAGGTCGTGGTCCCGTTCGCGTCGAGACCGGCGAGGCCGGCGGAGACCGTGCCGAGCGTGTCGACGAGCGCGCCGAGGGAGGCGGCGACGTCCGGGCCCTCCTGCGCATACAGGTCCCCGCCGTTGAGCTCGAACGCCGTGCTGGGCTCGATGGCTCCGCCCGCGACCGCGTTGCCGCCGGACGCGCCGTCCGCGCCGACGATCCCGTGCCCGACGTCGACGCGCGACCCGGTCGCGTCGATCGCTCCGCCCGCGACGAGCATGTCGCTCCCGGCCGGGGGGACGATCTGCGAGCCGCCGCCCGCGCGGCCCACGTTGAGCAGGTCGCCGGTGGCGACGCGGACGTCGCCGAGGACGGCGAGGACGCCCTCGCTCTCCTTCGCGCCGGGGAGCGCGGTGTAGTCGCCGCCGACGAGGACGGCGACGCCGGAGTCGTGGAACAGCGGGTCCGACGTGGAGATGCCGGGGAACGTCCCGTCCGCGGGGCACGTGTCGGCCGGGTTCGCCGGCGCGGCGACGGCGACGGACGGTGCGACGAGAGCGGTGGTCACGAGCGCGATCCCGGTGCCGGCGGCAGCGAGGAGGCGACCGCGACGGTGCGCGGCAGGACGGGGCATGGGTGCTCCAGGGTCACGAGGGGCGGCGGAGGCGCGTCCTCGACCTCGAGGAAGACGGCGCCGTGGTGACTGGACCCTAGGGCTAACGCACCACTCCGTCCAAATTACGGGCGGGTGATTTGCCCGAGCGTGCGCCGACCGCTCGACGACCGCTCCGGGCGGGGTGCGGGGCCGACCGGGCGCCGGTGTGGGCGGCGGGTCGTACGGTGGGACGCATGCGCCCTGTCACCGACCTCCAGCGAGCCGACGCACGGTTCGAGGTGATCTCCGAGTACAGCCCGTCCGGCGACCAGCCGACGGCCATCGCGGACCTGTCGGGGCGGGTCCGCGCGGGGGAGAAGGACGTCGTGCTCCTCGGCGCGACGGGGACCGGCAAGTCGGCGACGACGGCCTGGCTGATCGAGGAGCTGCAGCGTCCGACGCTCGTCATGGCGCCCAACAAGACCCTCGCCGCGCAGCTCGCGACGGAGTTCCGCGAGCTGCTGCCGAACAACGCGGTCGAGTACTTCGTGTCGTACTACGACTACTACCAGCCCGAGGCGTACATCGCGCAGACGGACACCTACATCGAGAAGGACTCGTCGATCAACGACGAGGTCGAGCGGCTGCGGCACTCCGCGACGAGCTCGCTCCTCACGCGGCGCGACGTCGTGGTGGTCGCGTCCGTCTCGTGCATCTACGGCCTGGGGACGCCGCAGGAGTACGTGGACCGCATGGTCCGGCTCGACGTCGGCACGCAGGTCGAGCGTGACGACCTGCTGCGGCAGTTCGTCACCATGCAGTACTCGCGCAACGACCTGGCGTTCACGCGCGGCACCTTCCGGGTCCGCGGCGACACGGTCGAGATCATCCCGGTCTACGAGGAGCTCGCGATCCGGATCGAGTTCTTCGGGGACGAGATCGAGTCCATCCAGACGCTGCACCCCCTCACGGGCGACGTGATCCGTTCGGAGCCGTCGGTCCACGTGTTCCCCGCGACGCACTACGTCGCCGGCCCCGAGCGCATGGAGCGCGCCATCACCTCCATCGAGGCGGAGCTGGCGGAGCGGCTGGACGAGCTGGAGCGCCAGAACAAGCTGCTCGAGGCACAGCGCCTGCGCATGCGCACGACGTACGACATCGAGATGATGCGGCAGATCGGCACCTGCTCGGGGATCGAGAACTACTCGCGGCACATCGACGGGCGCGAGTCCGGCTCGCCGCCGAACACCCTGCTCGACTACTTCCCGGAGGACTTCCTCCTCGTCATCGACGAGTCGCACGTCACGGTGCCGCAGATCGGGGCGATGTTCGAGGGCGACATGTCCCGCAAGCGGAGCCTCGTGGACCACGGGTTCCGGCTGCCGAGCGCGACGGACAACCGCCCGCTGCGCTGGGAGGAGTTCGTCGAGCGCATCGGCCAGACCGTCTACCTCTCCGCGACCCCGGGTCCCTACGAGATGTCGATGTCCGACGGCGTGGTGGAGCAGATCATCCGCCCCACGGGCCTCGTGGACCCCGAGGTCGTCGTCAAGCCGACGACGGGCCAGATCGACGACCTGCTGCACGAGATCCGGGAGCGGGCGGAGCGCGACGAGCGCGTGCTCGTCACGACGCTCACGAAGAAGATGGCCGAGGACCTCACCGACTACCTGCTGGAGAAGGACGTGCGGGTGCGCTACCTGCACTCCGAGGTCGACACGCTGCGCCGCGTCGAGCTCCTGCGCGAGCTGCGCCTCGGGCAGTACGACGTGCTGGTGGGCATCAACCTGCTGCGGGAGGGCCTGGACCTGCCCGAGGTGTCCCTCGTCGCGATCCTCGACGCCGACAAGGAGGGCTTCCTGCGCTCCCCGACGTCGCTCATCCAGACCATCGGTCGCGCGGCCCGCAACGTCTCGGGCGAGGTGCACATGTACGCCGACAAGATCACGCCCGCCATGGCGGCCGCGATCGAGGAGACCGAGCGGCGCCGCGAGAAGCAGGTGGCGTACAACCGCGAGCACGGCATCGACCCGACGCCGCTGCGCAAGAAGATCTCCGACGTCACCGACATGCTGGCGCGCGAGGACGTCGACACCGCCGAGCTCCTCGCGGGCGGCTACCGCCGTCCGGGCAAGGGCGGTCAGGCGAAGGCCCCGGTGCCCGGCGCGCCGAAGGAGGGCGCGACGTCGGGCAACCGGCTCGCGGGTGCCGCGGCGAGCGACCTGGCGCAGCTCATCCAGGAGCTGAGCGACCAGATGCACGCGGCGGCCGGCGAGCTGCAGTTCGAGCTCGCGGCGCGCCTGCGCGACGAGATCTCCGGCCTGAAGAAGGAGCTGCGCCAGATGCAGGCGGCGACGGCCTGACCGTCCGGGCCGGGCCGGGCCGGGTCGGCTCGGGTCGACAGGCACGCGCACCACGGGACGTCGTGCCCTGGCGGACGTGCATGGCCTATGCTGGCACCTCGTTGAAGGGGAGTATTCCTCCGCGGTGATGTCGTCATCACGGCCGGCGTCGTCGTCGGCCCGGTGTCACCGGTCCCGCAACCACCTGCCCGCGCCTCGTGCGGGTGCGCGTGGCGGTGCGTGGCGGAAGAGACCTTCGGTACTCGAACGCACCTACGTACCGGAGGTTCCTGCATGGACGTCCCCGTCTGGGTCTGGGCCATCACCGTCGGCGCCATCCTCGCGATGCTCGCCGTCGACTACGTCGGCCACGTGCGCACGCCGCACGCGCCGAGCCTGCGCGAGGCGACCCGCTGGTCGATCGCGTACGTGGCGATCGCCGTCGTCTTCGGCGGCATCGTCTGGGCCGTCTGGGGCGGCACCTACGGCGGGGAGTACTTCGCCGGGTACATCACGGAGAAGAGCCTGTCGGTCGACAACCTCTTCGTGTTCGTCCTCATCATGTCGAGCTTCCGCGTCCCGCGGGAGTACCAGCAGAAGGTGCTGCTCATCGGCATCACCATCGCGCTGATCCTGCGGACCATCTTCATCTTCCTGGGCGCGGCGATCATCGAGAACTGGGCCTGGGTCTTCTACATCTTCGGGGCGTTCCTCATCTGGACCGCGATCTCCCAGGCGCGCGCCGGGACGTCCCACGACGAGGAGTTCGAGGAGAACGGCGTCCTGCGCCTCACCCGCCGGCTCTTCCCGACGACGGACGACTACGTCGAGGACAAGCTCACGACGAAGATCGACGGGCGACGGTTCATCACGCCGATGCTCATCGTCATGATCGCGATCGGCAGCGCCGACCTCCTCTTCGCGGTCGACTCGATCCCCGCGATCTTCGGCCTCACGCAGGAGACCTACCTCGTCTTCGCCGCGAACGCGTTCTCGCTGCTGGGTCTTCGCCAGCTCTACTTCCTCATCGACGGCCTGCTCGACCGACTCGTCTACCTCAACTACGGCCTCGCGGCGATCCTCGGGTTCATCGGCGTCAAGCTGGTCATCCACGCGCTGCACACCAACGAGGTGCCCTTCATCAACGGTGGCGAGCACATCACCGCGATCCCGGAGATCTCGACGACCGTGTCGCTGAGCTTCATCGTCGTCGTCCTCGCCATCACGACGATCGCGAGCCTCGCGGCCGACCGGCGCCGGCGCGCGCTCGTCGCGAGCGAGGACCGCCGCGAGAGCGCGGGGCCTGACGCCGGATGATCCACGAGCTCCCCCTGTGGTTCGAGTGGGCGTCGCTGGCGGCGCTCGCCGCGCTGCTGGTCGTCGACCTGCTCGTCGTCGGCCGTCGGCCGCACGTCCCGTCGATGCGGGAGAGCGCGCTGTGGGTGGGGTTCTACGTCGCCCTCGCCCTCGTGTTCGGCGCGCTCGTGGGAGCCGTGGGGGGAGCCGCCCCGGCGGGGGAGTTCTACGCGGGCTGGCTCACGGAGTACAGCCTGTCGGTCGACAACCTCTTCGTGTTCGTCATCATCATGTCGAGGTTCGCGGTCCCGCGGGAGCAGCAGCAGCGGGTCCTCATGGTGGGGATCATCGTCGCCCTCGTGCTGCGCGGGGCGTTCATCCTCGCGGGGGCGGCGATCATCGCCGAGTTCGTGTGGGTGTTCTACCTGTTCGGCGCGTTCCTCGTGTACACGGCGGTCAAGCTCGTGACGGGCGACGACGACCCGGAGGAGTACCGCGAGAACCGGGCGGTGCGCGCGCTGCGGCGCGTGCTGCCCATCGGCACGCGGTACGACGGCGGGCGGCTGCGCACGGTCGAGGACGGCCGGACCGTGTTCACGCCGCTCGTCGTCGTCTTCCTCGCGATCGGCAGCACCGACCTGCTGTTCGCGTTCGACTCGATCCCGGCGATCTTCGGCCTCACGCAGGACCCGTTCATCGTGTTCACGACGAACGTCTTCGCGCTCATGGGCCTGCGCCAGCTCTACTTCCTGCTCGGTGGGTTGCTGGAGCGGCTCGTCTACCTGCCGATCGGTCTCGCCGTGATCCTCGGGTTCATCGGCGTCAAGCTCATCCTCGAGGCGCTGCACGAGAACTCCCTGCCGTTCGTGAACGGCGGCGAGCACCTCGCGGCGGTGCCGACGGTCCCCATCTGGCTCTCGCTCGTCGTCATCGTCGGCGCGCTCGCGGTGACGACCGTCGCGAGCCTGCTCCGCACGGGTCGTGGACGACCGGGCACGGAGACGGACGCCGCGTCGCCGCAGACCGTCGACGCGACGGACGGGCCGGACGACGTGGTCGACGAGGTGCACGACGCGGTGCGCGACGAGGTGATCGACGACGCTGCCGACGTGGTCGACGGCACGGGCGGCGACACCCCGACCTGGGGGACGCCGCCCGAGCGCCGCTGACGGGTCAGACCCGGTGCGCCCAGTCGCCGATCACGGGCGACCACGGGCGGACCGACCGCTCGGCGACGAGGCCGGCGCGGGCGAACGGGTCCGCGTCGAGGAGCTCGGCCGCGGCGTCGACGCTCGCGGCGTCGACGATGAGCAGCGCGCCGGCGGGGGCGTCCGCGGTGGCGGCGAGCGGGCCCGACGCGAGGAGCGCGCCCTGCTCGTGCAGGCCGCGCAGGAAGGCCCGGTGCTCGGGGCGGACGGCGTCGAGCTCGGCGGGTCGGTCGGGGTAGACGTAGGTCACGGCGTGGATCGGCATGGCGCCATTGAACCAGCGCCGCTCGGGCCGGGTGGCGTCCGTCCGCGGTGCTCCGCCCGGGTGGGCGACCGCCGTCGAATGACGTGGCGGTCGGCGGAGCGTCCCCCTAGGGTCGCGTCCCATGGGCGACCTCACGATCCTCGCGACCTCGGGCGGGTACGCGCCCGGGCACCGGACCCGTCTGGCGCTCGGCCCGCTCGTGCACCACGCGGCCGAGCTGTCGGGCGCCGCGGGAACGCCGCGCGTCTGCCACCTCGGGACGGCGGGCGGGGACCAGACCTGGTTCCACGCCGAGCTGGACGAGGCCGCGCGGGTCGCCGGGTTCGGTATGTCCCACCTGTCCCTCTTCTCGATGCCGAACGTCAACGACGTCGAGGGGTACCTGCGCGAGCAGGACGTCGTGTGGGTCGGCGGCGGGTCCGTCGTCAACCTCCTCGCCGTGTGGCGCGCGCACGACCTCCCGCGCGTCCTGCGCGCGGTCGGGGAGTCCGGGGTCGTGCTCGCGGGGGTCAGCGCGGGATCGATCTGCTGGCACGTGGGTGGACCCACGGACTCGTTCGGGCCCGATCTGCGGCCGGTGACGGACGCGCTGGCGTTCGTCCCGTTCGGCAACGGCGTCCACTACGACGCCGAGCCCGGGCGGCGTCCGCTGCTGCACCGGCTCGTCGCGGAGGGCGCGCTGCCGACCTCGTACGCGAGCGACGACGGTGTCGGCCTTGTCTACCGCGGCCCCCGTCTGGTCGAGGCCGTGACCGAGCGGCGCGGCGCCGCGGCGTGGCGGGTGACGCGCGCGTCCGGTCCGGACGGCGAGGCGACGGCCGAGGAGGCGCGCGTCGAGCCGAGGGTGCTGCCCGGGGCGCGCTGACGCGCGTCGTCGTGCTCCGCGGTCGGCCGGCGGGTCACCAGCCGCGGGCGGCCCACGCCGGGAGGTGCGGGCGCTCGGCGCCGAGCGTGGTGTCGGGGCCGTGGCCCGGGTAGACCCAGGTGTCGTCGCCGAACCGGTCGAACACGCGGTGGGTGACGTCGTCCAGCAGCCGTGCGAACCGCTCCGGGTCGTGGTCCGTCCTGCCGAGACCGCCGGGGAACAGCGAGTCGCCGGTGAACACGTGCGCCCGGCCGGGGACGGCCCCGGCCTCCCGGACGGCGTCGGGCTCGGAGTAGCGGAGCGCTATCGAGCCGGGCGTGTGGCCGCGCAGGGCGACCACCTCGAGCCCGAGGTGCCCGACACCGACCCGGTCGCCGTGGTGCAGGCGTCGCCCGACCGTGACACCGGTCGCGTGCTCGACGGCGTCCGCGTCCTCCTCCCCGGCGGCGACGGTCGCGCCCGTCGCGGCGACGACCTCGGCGAGGGCGGCGACGTGGTCGCGGTGGCGGTGGGTCGTGACGACCGTCGTGAGCGGCCCGGGGCCGGCGTCCGTGACGAGGTCGAGGAGCCGCGCGGGCTCGGCCGCGGCGTCGACGAGGAGGTGCTCCCCGGAGCGGCGGCAGGTGAGGAGGTAGGCGTCGTTCTCCATCGGCCCCACCGCGAGCTTGCGGATCTCGAGGTCGTCCAGCCGGCGCAGGTCCGCCGGCCCGCCCACCGCGACCGCTCCCGTGTACGTCATGCGGACCAGTGTGACCCGGCCGCGCCGGATGTCGTGCAGGGGCGGGCGACGTCTCGTGGGAGAACGGGGGAGAGACGTCGAACACGTGTGCGAGTGTCGGAGGGCGGTCGTACCATCGTGCGGTGAGCAATCGCCTCGTCATCTCCGGTGCCCGCGAGCACAACCTGCGCGACGTCGACCTCGACCTCCCGCGCGACCGGCTCATCGTCTTCACGGGGCTGTCGGGCTCGGGCAAGTCCTCGCTCGCCTTCGACACGATCTTCGCGGAGGGACAGCGCCGCTACGTGGAGTCCCTGTCCGCCTATGCGCGCCAGTTCCTCGGTCAGATGGACAAGCCCGACGTCGACTTCATCGAGGGCCTGTCGCCGGCGGTCTCGATCGACCAGAAGTCGACGAACCGCAACCCGCGCTCGACCGTCGGCACGATCACCGAGGTCTACGACTACCTGCGCCTGCTGTTCTCGCGCGCGGGGACCCAGCACTGCCCGGTGTGCGGCGAGCGCGTCACCGCGCAGACGCCGCAGCAGATCGTCGACCGTCTCCTCGAGCTCCCCGAGGGCACGCGCTACCAGGTGCTCGCCCCCGTGGTCCGCGGGCGCAAGGGCGAGTACTCCGAGCTGTTCAAGGAGCTCCAGGCCAAGGGCTTCGCGCGCGCCCGCGTCGACGGCGAGGTGCGCACGCTCACCGACCCGCCCGTCCTGGAGAAGAAGCTCAAGCACGACATCGAGGTGGTCGTGGACCGGCTCGTCGCGCGCGAGGGCGTGCAGCGGCGTCTCACCGACTCGGTCGAGACGGCGCTGGGTCTCGCCGGCGGGCTCGTCGTCGTCGAGCTCGTCGACGCGGACGCCGACGACCCGGCGCGCGAGCGCCGCTTCTCCGAGAAGCGTGCGTGCCCCAACGACCACGAGCTCGCGCTCGACGAGGTCGAGCCGCGCACCTTCTCCTTCAACGCCCCGTACGGCGCGTGCCCGGAGTGCACGGGCATCGGGTTCCGGCTCGAGGTCGACCCCGACCTCGTCGTCCCGGACGAGGAGAAGTCCCTGCGCGAGGGTGCGGTGGTGCCGTGGGCGCAGGTCTCCTCGGAGTACTTCGAGCGGGTGCTCACGGCGCTCGCGGACGACCTCGGCTTCTCGATGGACACCCCGTGGCGCGCGCTGCCGGAGCGCGCGCGCAAGGCCGTGCTCCACGGGCAGAACCACGAGGTGCACGTGCGCTACAAGAACCGGTGGGGTCGCGAGCGGCAGTACTCCACGGGGTTCGAGGGCGTGATCACCTTCCTCGAGCGTCGCCACACCGAGACCGAGTCGGACTGGTCGAAGGAGAAGTACGAGGCGTACATGCGCGAGGTGCCGTGCCCGGTGTGCCGCGGCGCGCGCCTCAAGCCCGAGGTGCTCGCGGTCAAGGTCGGCGGGAAGTCGATCTGGGACGTGTGCCGGCTGCCGCTGCGCGAGGCCGCGCAGTTCCTCGGTGCGCTCGAGCTCGGGCAGCGCGAGCGTGCCATCGCGGCCGAGGTGCTCAAGGAGATCGACGCGCGCCTGGGCTTCCTCCTCGACGTCGGCCTCGACTACCTCTCCCTCGAACGGCCGGCGGCGACGCTGTCGGGCGGCGAGGCCCAGCGCATCCGGCTCGCGACGCAGATCGGCTCGGGCCTCGTCGGCGTCCTGTACGTCCTCGACGAGCCGAGCATCGGCCTGCACCAGCGCGACAACCGGCGCCTCATCGAGACGCTGACCCGTCTGCGTGACCTCGGGAACACGCTCATCGTCGTGGAGCACGACGAGGACACGATCCGGACCGCCGACTGGATCGTCGACATCGGCCCCGGCGCGGGGGAGCACGGCGGGCGCGTCGTCCACTCGGGCGACTACGCGGGTCTGCTCGAGGCGCCGGAGTCCGTCACGGGCGCCTACCTGTCCGGGCGTCGCAGCATCCCGCTGCCCGCCGAGCGGCGCCCCACCGACCCGGAGCGGCAGGTGAAGGTCGTCGGGGCGCGCGAGCACAACCTCACGGGGATCGACGTGAGCTTCCCGCTCGGGACGTTCACCGCGGTCACCGGCGTCTCGGGGTCGGGCAAGTCGACGCTGGTGAACTCGATCCTCTACACGGTGCTCGCGAACGAGCTCAACGGCGCCCGCCAGGTCGCCGGCCGCCACACACGGGTGACGGGGCTGGACCACCTCGACAAGGTGGTGCACGTCGACCAGGGGCCGATCGGCCGGACACCGCGCTCGAACCCCGCCACCTACACGGGCGTGTGGGACCACGTGCGCAAGCTCTTCGCGGAGACGACCGAGGCGAAGGTCCGCGGGTACACCCCCGGGCGCTTCTCGTTCAACGTCAAGGGCGGTCGCTGCGAGGCGTGCTCGGGCGACGGCACCTTGAAGATCGAGATGAACTTCCTCCCGGACGTCTACGTCCCGTGCGAGGTGTGCCACGGCGCGCGGTACAACCGCGAGACCCTCGAGGTGCACTTCAAGGGCAAGACGGTCGCGGACGTCCTCGACATGCCGATCGAGGAGGCAGCGGAGTTCTTCGCCGCCGTCCCGGCGATCTCCCGGCACCTCAAGACGCTCGTCGAGGTGGGGCTGGGCTACGTCCGGCTCGGGCAGCCCGCGCCCACCCTCTCGGGCGGCGAGGCGCAGCGCGTCAAGCTCGCGAGCGAGCTGCAGAAGCGTTCCACGGGGCGCACGATCTACGTGCTCGACGAGCCGACCACCGGTCTGCACTTCGAGGACATCCGCAAGCTCCTCGGCGTGCTGCAGTCGCTCGTCGACAAGGGCAACACCGTCCTCGTCATCGAGCACAACCTCGACGTCATCAAGAGCGCGGACTGGGTCGTCGACATGGGTCCGGAGGGCGGCTCCGGGGGTGGCACGGTCGTGGCGCAGGGCACGCCCGAGAAGGTCGCGCGCGTCGCGGCCAGCCACACGGGCCGGTTCCTCGCGGAGATCCTCGACCAGCACCCGGCGGTCCCGGTCGGTGCGTCGACGGAGAAGGCCGCCCCGGCGCCGGGGAAGGCGAGCACCGGGCGGTCGTCGCGCGCGCGGCGTGCGACGGACGAGGGCGGCCGGTCGCCGCGGCGCAAGGCCTCGGCGGCCTGACGGCGCGCCCCGTCAGGCGTCCGGCGTGCGCCGTCGCGCGGGCGCGGGCTCGACGAGCACGCGGAAGTTCACGGAGCGCGCGAGGAAGCAGTGGTCGTGGGCGCGACGGTGCAGGAGGGCCAGGGACGCGTCGTCGGTCCCGGTGCCGTCGTCCACGACGACGCGCGGGTGCAGCGTCACGTCCGTGAACTGGCCCTCGCCGCCTGACTCGACGCGCATCGTGCCGGTGACCGCGTCCTCGTACTCGCGCACGACGACGCCCGCCGCGGCGGCCAGGTGCAGGAACCAGAGCATGTGGCACTGCGAGAGGCTCACGACGAAGAGCTCCTCCGGGCTGTAGCGCGCGGGGTCGCCGCGGAACGCGGGGTCCGCCGACCCGGGGAGCGGCGGGCGGCCGTCGAGCAGCACGTCGTGGTCGCGCCCGTACGCCGTGTAGGAGGTGGTGCCGGTGCGTCCCGCACCGGTCCACCGGACCGTCGCGGAGTAGCCGTGGTGAGCGCCCATGCCGGTCACCCTAGCCACGGGTGGCCCACGTCACAGCCCGAGGCGGCGGTCCGGGTGTCGGTGCGCTGACCTAGGGTGGGAACCATGGCCGACCCCGCGACGTACCGTCCTGCGCCGGGGGAGATCCCGACCTCGCCCGGCGTGTACCGCTTCCGGGACGAGCACGGCCGCGTCGTCTACGTGGGCAAGGCGAAGAACCTCCGGGCGCGCCTGTCGAGCTACTTCCAGGACGTCGCCAACCTGCACCACCGCACGCAGACGATGGTCACCACGGCCGCGTCCGTCGAGTGGACGGTCGTCGGCACGGAGGTCGAGGCGCTCGCGCTCGAGTACACGTGGATCAAAGAGTTCGACCCGCGCTTCAACGTCAAGTACCGCGACGACAAGTCCTACCCCTACCTCGCGGTGACGATGTCCGACGAGTTCCCGCGCGCCCAGGTCATGCGCGGGGCCAAGCGGCCGGGGACGCGGTACTTCGGGCCCTACGGGCACGCCTGGGCGATCCGCGAGACCCTCGACCTGCTGCTGCGCGTGTTCCCGGTCCGCACGTGCTCCGCGGGCGTCTTCAAGCGTGCGCACCAGACCGGTCGGCCGTGCCTGCTCGGGTACATCGACAAGTGCTCCGCGCCGTGCGTCGGGCGGATCACCCCGGAGGACCACACGGCGCTCGCCGAGGACTTCTGCGACTTCATGGCGGGGGACACCCAGCGGTTCGTGCGCCGCCTGGAGCGCAAGATGCGCGAGGCGTCCGCGGCGATGGAGTACGAGGCCGCCGCCCGCCTGCGCGACGACATCGCCGCGCTGCAGCGCGCGACCGAGAAGAACGCCGTCGTCCTCGGCGACGGGACGGACGCCGACGTCTTCGCGCTCGTCGGGGACGAGCTCGAGGCCGCCGTCCAGGTGTTCCACGTGCGGGGCGGGCGCATCCGCGGCCAGCGCGGCTGGATCGTCGAGAAGGTCGAGGACGTCACCGACGGCGAGCTCGTGGAGCACCTGCTCCAGCAGGTGTACGGCGCCGCCGAGGACGCGGCGGCCGTGGACGCGCGCACCGGCGCCGGCGCGCGCGGGGGCGCCCGCGACGTCGTCCCCCGCGAGGTGCTCGTCCCCGTGCTGCCGCCCGACCAGGAGCAGGTGACGACCTGGCTCACCGGTCTCCGGGGCGCGCGGGTCGACGTGCGCGTGCCCCAGCGCGGCGACAAGAAGGAGCTGGCCGCGACCGTGCGGGCCAACGCCGAGCACGCGCTGGCGCTCCACCGCACCCGCCGGGCGGGCGACCTCACGACCCGCAGCCAGGCGCTGCGGGAGATCCAGGAGGCCCTCGACCTCGACACGGCCCCCCTGCGCATCGAGTGCTACGACGTCTCGCACAACCAGGGCACCTTCCAGGTCGCGTCGATGGTCGTGTTCGAGGACGGGCTGGCGCGCAAGAGCGAGTACCGCCACTTCACGGTGCGCGGCCCGGACGGCGACGGCGCGCGCGACGACACCGCGGCGATGCACGAGGTGATCACGCGCCGGTTCTCCCGCTACCTCGCCGACCGCGAACGGCTCGGCGGGCTCGAGGTCGACCTCGACGCGGACACCTCGGACGCGACGGGTGACGCACGCGCCGACGCGCAGGCGGCGGGGTACGTCCCCCGCAGCGGCGAGGTCGACCCCGAGGCGGCGCCCGAGCGGCGCGGACGGTTCGCCTACCCGCCGAACCTCGTCGTGGTCGACGGCGGCCCGCCCCAGGTCGCGGCCGCCGCGCGAGCGCTCGCGGAGCTCGGGATCGACGACGTCGCGCTCTGCGGCCTCGCGAAGCGTCTTGAGGAGGTGTGGGTGCCCGACGACGACCACCCGGTGATCCTGCAGCGCTCGTCCGAGGGGCTCTACCTCCTGCAGCGTGTGCGGGACGAGGCGCACCGGTTCGCGATCGCGCACCACCGCAAGCGGCGGAGCAAGGGGATGACGTCCTCGGCGCTGGACGACGTCCCGGGGCTCGGGCCGGCCCGCCGGACCGCGCTGCTCAAGCACTTCGGCTCGGTCCGGCGCCTGCGCGCCGCCACGGCCGAGGAGATCGCGCAGGTGCCCGGGATGGGGCTGCGCACGGCCCGGAACGTCGTCGCGGCGCTCGCCCCGGCGCCGTCGGACACCGGCACGCCCGCCGCACCCGGCGACGCGTCGGGCGGGTCGACGGGCCCGGCCCGTCCGGACAACACTCCGGAGCCGGACCCGGCGGCGCGGTGAGCGGCTGGCATGCTGGGGGCATGAGCACGGACCCTTCCCCGACCACGGTCCCCCACGGGATCCCCGCGATCGAGGCGGCGACCCACGCGCCGGAGCGCCGCGAGGCGGAGGTGCTCGTCATCACGGGGATGTCGGGGGCGGGGCGCTCGCGTGCGGCCGCCGTCCTGGAGGACCTCGACTGGTACGTCGTCGACAACCTGCCGCCCCGCATGATCGTGCCGCTCGTCGACCTCATGACCCGGTCCGGCTCCACGCTGGAGCGCATCGGGGCGGTCGTCGACGTCCGGGGGCGCGAGTTCTTCACCGACCTCGTCGAGGTGCTCGACCACCTCCGCCAGAGCGGGGTCTTCTACCGCATCCTCTACCTCGACGCGTCCGACGAGGTGCTCGTCCGCCGGTACGAGCAGGTGCGCCGTCCCCATCCGCTGCAGGGCGAGGGGCGCATCCTCGAAGGGCTCGCGGAGGAACGGCGCCTGCTCGCGAGCCTCCAGGAACGCGCCGACGTCGTCATCGACACGTCCGAGCTCACCGTGCACGACCTCGCGCGCGAGGTCCGGTCCGCCGTCGCGGACGGGACGCCGGACACGCTGCGGATCAACGTGGTGTCGTTCGGGTTCAAGTACGGGCTCCCGCTCGACGCGGACCACGTGGTCGACGTGCGCTTCCTCGCCAACCCCTACTGGATAACCGAGCTGCGCCACCTCACGGGCCGCGACGCCCCGGTGCGCGACTACGTGCTGGGCCGGCCGGGCGCGGCCGAGTTCGTGGACCGGTACGCCGCCGCGCTCGAGCCCGTCCTCGCGGGCTATCTGGGCGAGGAGAAGCGGTACGTGACGATCGCCGTGGGGTGCACCGGCGGCAAGCACCGGTCGGTCGCGATCAGCGAGGCGCTCGCCGTCCGGCTGCGCGCCCAGGGCCAGCGCGTCACCGTCACGGCCCGCGACCTGGGCAAGGAGTGACGCCGGCCGTGGTCGCGCGCAGGACCTCGCCCGCCGTCGTCGCCCTGGGTGGCGGCCACGGTCTGTCCGCGAGCCTGTCGGCGCTGCGCCTCATGTCGGACCGCCTCACCGCCGTCGTGACGGTCGCCGACGACGGCGGGTCGTCGGGCCGGCTGCGCGACGAGCTGGGCGTCCTCCCGCCGGGGGACCTGCGCATGGCGCTCGCGGCCCTGTGCGACGACTCCGAGTGGGGCCGCACGTGGAGCTCGCTGCTGCAGCACCGGTTCACCTCCGAGGGCGACCTCGACAACCACGCCGTCGGCAACCTGCTCATCGTGGCGCTGTGGGAGCTCCTCGACGACCCGGTCGCCGGCCTCGACTGGGTAGGCCGTCTGCTCGGGGCGCGCGGACGGGTGCTGCCGATGGCGTCCGTCCCGCTCGGCATCGAGGCCGACGTGCGCACGGGCGACGAGCTCGAGACGGTCGCGGGGCAGAGCCGCGTCGCCGTGACCCACGGGCGCATCGAGCAGCTGCGTCTCCTCCCGCCGGACCCGCCGGCGTGCCCCGAGGCGGTCGCCGCCGTCCGGGAGGCGGACTGGGTGGTCCTCGGGCCCGGGTCGTGGTTCTCGTCGGTCATGCCGCACCTGCTCGTCCCGGAGCTCGCGCGGGCGCTGCACGAGACGCGCGCGCGGCGCTGCGTGACCCTCAACCTGTCGAGCGAGGCGGGGGAGACGTACGGCCTCACCGCGACGGACCACCTCGAGGCGCTGCACAAGCACGCACCCGGCCTGCGGATCGACGCGGTCGTCGCCGACCCGACGGCCGTGGAGGACACCGAGCAGCTGGTGGAGACGGCGCACCGGATGGGCGCGCGCCTGCTGCTGCGCCAGGTCGCGCTCGGCGACGGCACGGCCCGGCACGACGCGCTGCGGCTCGCGGCCGCCTACCGCGACGTGTTCGACGACGTCCTCGGGGACGTCGGCACCCGCAGCCGGTAGGCCCGCCCGGCCCCGGGATCGGTGGCAGGATGGCGCCATGGCGCTCACGGCACAGGTGAAGGACGAGCTGGCACGACTGCGGGTGGACAAGACCTCGTGCCGCAAGGCCGAGGTCTCGGCGATGCTGCGGTTCTCGGGCGGCCTGCACCTCATCTCCGGCCGGATCGTCATCGAGGCGGAGCTCGACACCGCGATCGCCGCACGTCGTCTGCGCGAGACCATCACGGACGTGTACGGCCACACGAGCGAGCTGATCGTGGTCTCCGCCGGGGGGCTGCGCAAGAGCAGCCGGTACGTCGTGCGGGTGGTGCGCGACGGCGAGTCGCTCGCCCGGCAGACCGGCCTCCTCGACCAGCGTGGTCGGCCCGTGCGGGGTCTGCCGCCGCAGGTGGTGTCCGGCGGGGTGGAGGAGGCCGAGGCAGCGTGGCGCGGCGCGTTCCTCGCCCACGGCTCCCTCACGGAGCCGGGCCGGTCCTCCGCGCTGGAGGTCACGTGCCCCGGGCCGGAGGCCGCGCTCGCGCTCGTCGGCGCCGCGCGGCGCCTGGGGGTGTCGGCGAAGTCGCGCGAGGTGCGCGGGGTCGATCGTGTGGTGATCCGCGACGGCGACGCGATCAGCGCACTGCTCGCACGTCTCGGCGCGCACGAGGCGGTGCAGGTGTGGGAGGAGCGGCGTTCGCGCCGCGAGGTGCGCGGCACGGCGAACCGCCTCGCGAACTTCGACGACGCGAACCTGCGCCGGTCGGCGCGGGCGGCGGTCGCGGCCGGCGCGCGGGTCGAGCGGGCGTTCGAGATCCTGGGGCCGGACCTGCCCGAGCACCTGCGCGAGGCGGGCGAGCTGCGTCTCGCCCACAAGCAGGCGTCCCTCGAGGAGCTCGGCCAGCTCGCGGACCCGCCCCTCACGAAGGACGCCGTGGCCGGCCGGATCCGCCGCCTGCTCTCCACCGCCGACAAGCGTGCCGCCGAGCTCGGCATCCCCGACACGGAGGCGGGCCTGAGCCCCGAGCTGCTCGACCTGTGAGGCCCGCAGCGCGGCCGGGCCCGCGCGGACGACACGCAGGCACGGGACCATGGTCCCGAAGCGTGGGATCCAGGTCACACGATGGAGAGGGGTTGGTATAGGCTCGGGTACGTCAGGTGACGACGACGTGCTCCTTCGCTGACACCCCTCGTGGGCGTGGGTGGTCCCGGCAGTCGCCGTGGCCCTCGTGCGGACGGTGGGTGCTGAGCCGGGAACGGGCAGCGGGCACGAGCGTGATCACCACCTGCGTACGCCGTCGTACGTGCTCGTTCGGCATCAACCGTGTGCGTCGGGTCAACCGGCGCGCCCTGAGGAGGGCATTGTGACCATCCGCGTCGGTATCAACGGCTTCGGTCGTATCGGACGGAACTTCTACCGCGCCATCGTCGCGTCGGGCGCTGACATCGAGATCGTGGGCGTCAACGACCTCACCGACAACAAGACGCTCGCGCACCTGCTCAAGTACGACACGGTCCTCGGCCGTTTCCCCCTGAGCGTGGACTTCGACGACGAGAACATCATCGTCGACGGCAAGAAGATCCGTGCGCTGGCCGAGCGTGACCCCGCGAACCTCCCCTGGGGCGAGCTGGGCGCCGACATCGTCATCGAGTCGACCGGCTTCTTCACCGACGCGACCAAGGCGAAGGCCCACATCGACGGCGGCGCCAAGAAGGTCATCATCTCCGCCCCGGCGAAGAACGAGGACGCGACGTTCGTCGTCGGCGTCAACTCGGACCAGTACGACCCGGCCGCGCACCACATCATCTCCAACGCGTCGTGCACCACGAACTGCCTCGCCCCGCTGGCGAAGGCGCTCAACGACTCGATCGGCATCGAGCGCGGTCTCATGACGACGATCCACGCGTACACGGGCGACCAGAACCTGCAGGACGGCCCGCACCGCGACCTGCGCCGCGCCCGCGCCGCCGCGCAGAACATCGTCCCCACCTCGACGGGCGCCGCGAAGGCCGTGTCCCTCGTGCTCCCCGAGCTCAAGGGCAAGCTCGACGGCTTCGCCCTGCGCGTGCCGACGATCACCGGCTCGGCGACGGACCTCACGTTCACCGCCGGCAAGGAGACGACGGTCGAGGAGGTCAACGCCGCGGTCAAGGCCGCCGCCGAGGGGCCGCTCAAGGGCGTCCTGTCCTACGTCGAGGACGAGATCGTCTCGAGCGACATCGTCACGGACCCGCACCAGAGCATCTTCGACTCGAAGCTCACCAAGGTGATCGGCGACCAGGTCAAGGTCGTCTCCTGGTACGACAACGAGTGGGGCTACTCGAACAGCCTCATCGCGCTGACCCAGCTGGTCGGCGAGAAGCTCTGACCCTGCCGCTCCAGCAGCGCCAGACCTGAGCATCATCATGCGTCCGCGTGCGTGTCGTCGGCCACGGCCGGCGACGCGCACGCGGGCGTTCCCATGTGCGGGCGGTCCCGGGCCGGGGACGGCGCGCCGCACGACGGCGACGGAACCGGAGGAGACCTCATGAAGACGATCGACGACCTGGGTGACCTGCGCGGCAAGCGCGTGCTGGTCCGCTCGGACTTCAACGTCCCGCTCGACGGGACGACCATCACGGACGACGGGCGCATCCGCGCCGCGCTCCCGACGCTGAAGAAGCTCACGGACGCGGGCGCGAAGGTCGTCGTCACCGCGCACCTCGGCCGCCCCAAGGGCGAGCCGGACCCGACGTTCTCCCTCGCGCCCGTGGCCGCACGCCTCGGCGAGCTGCTCGGGGTGCCCGTGCACCTCGCGCAGGACACCGTCGGCGCGTCCGCCCAGGAGACCGTCGCGGCCCTCGGCGAGGGCGAGGTGGCGCTGCTCGAGAACATCCGCTTCGACGCCCGCGAGACGTCCAAGGACGAGGCGGAGCGCGCGTCGCTCGCGAACGACCTCGCGGGCCTCGCCGACGCGTTCGTCTCGGACGGCTTCGGCGTCGTGCACCGCAAGCAGGCGTCCGTCTACGACGTCGCGAAGGTGCTCCCCGCCGCGGTCGGCGAGCTCGTCCTCAAGGAGGTCGACTCGCTGCGCAAGGCCACCGAGGACCCCGAGCGCCCGTACGCGGTCGTGCTCGGCGGCTCGAAGGTCTCCGACAAGCTCGGCGTCATCGCGAACCTGCTCACCAAGGCGGACCGCCTGCTCATCGGCGGCGGCATGGTGTTCACGTTCCTCGCCGCGAAGGGCTACGGCGTCGGCAAGTCCCTCCTCGAGGAGGACCAGATCGACACCGTCAAGGGCTACCTCGCGGACGCGGAGAAGAACGGCGTCGAGATCGTCCTGCCGACGGACATCGTCGCGGCGGACGCGTTCGCGGCGGACTCGCCGCACGAGGTCGTGGCCGCGGACGCGATCCCCGCCGACAAGATCGGGCTCGACATCGGCCCGGCCTCGGCGGAGCTCTTCGCGAGCAAGATCGTCGACGCGCGGACCGTCGTCTGGAACGGTCCGGCGGGCGTGTTCGAGTTCGACGCGTTCTCCGGCGGCACCCGCGCAGTGGCGCAGGCACTCGTGGACGCGACGGGGAACGGCGCCTTCACGATCGTCGGTGGCGGCGACTCCGCAGCGGCGGTGCGCATCCTCGGGTTCGACGAGGCGGGCTTCAGCCACATCTCCACCGGTGGCGGCGCCAGCCTCGAGTTCCTCGAGGGCAAGGACCTCCCGGGCATCTCGGTCCTCGAGGCCTGACCACTTCGTAGCACACCCGACGCGCGGCCCCGGGGGACCGGGGCCGCGGTCATGACGAGAGAAGACGACACACCGTGGCGAACCGCACCCCGCTCATGGCGGGCAACTGGAAGATGAACCTGGACCACCACGAGGCGACGCACACCGTGCAGAAGCTCGCGTGGTCCCTCAAGGACGCCAAGCACGACTTCTCGGCCGTCGAGGTCGCCGTGCTGCCTCCCTTCACGGACCTGCGGTCCGTGCAGACCCTCGTCGACGCGGACAAGCTCGAGCTGAAGTACGGCGCGCAGGACGTCTCCGCGCACGCGTCGGGCGCCTACACGGGCGAGATCGCGGCGTCGATGCTCGCGAAGCTCGGCGTCACGTACGTCGCGATCGGCCACTCCGAGCGCCGGCAGTACCACGCGGAGTCGGACGAGCTGGTGAACGCCAAGATCGTCGCGGCCGTGGGCCAGGGCCTCGCGCCGATCCTGTGCGTCGGCGAGGGCCTCGACGTCCGCAAGGCGGGCGAGCAGATCGCGTACACGCTCGCGCAGGTCGAGGGAGCGCTCGCGGGCCTCCCCGCGGCGCAGCTCGCCGACCTCGTCATCGCCTACGAGCCCGTCTGGGCCATCGGCACCGGCGAGGTCGCGACGCCCGAGGACGCGCAGGAGGTCTGCGGGGCCATCCGCGGCGCCCTGGGCGACCTGTACGACGGCGACGTCGCGGCCGCCACGCGCGTGCTCTACGGCGGTTCGGTGAAGTCGTCGAACGTCGCGGCGATCATGGCGCAGCCGGACGTCGACGGTGTGCTCGTCGGCGGCGCGAGCCTCGACCCCGAGGAGTTCGCGAAGATCGCGCGCTACCAGGCGCACACCACCGCGTGACCTCCCGCCCGCGGCCGGCATCCTCCGGCCGCGGGCTCCCGCGCGCCGGCATCACGCCGTGCGCAGGGTCGCTCGACCGGGCGCGGACGGGGTTGGCCCCCGGGTGCCCGTGTCACCTACTCTTGTCCCCTGTGCTGCGGACCACGTCCGCGGCACGACAACCGTGCGGTCGTCCTCGACGTGGTCGAGCCGACCCTGAGCCTCAAGGACGTACTCGTGGACGTGCTGCGCATCATCCTGCAGATCCTCCTGCTGCTGACCAGCGGCTTCCTCACCCTGCTCGTGCTCATGCACAAGGGCAAGGGCGGCGGCCTGTCCGACATGTTCGGCGGCGGGATGTCGACCTCGGTGGGCAGCTCCGGCGTCGCCGAGCGCAACCTCAACCGCATCACGGTGACCTTCGCGATCGTCTGGACGGTCGTCATCGTCCTGCTGGGCCTGATCCAGAAGGTGAGCTGAGCCCCGCGCCCTGACGGGCGCGGGAGGCGGCGCGGGACGGCGTCGCCGGGGACGGTGCCGATGGCGGCACGCAGGACGGGGGAGTGCACGTGGCAGGTGGTAACGCGATCCGCGGGTCGCGCGTCGGAGCGGGGCCGCTCGGCGAGTCCGAGCGGGGCGAGGTCGCCCCCCGGTTCCGGGTGTCGTACTGGTGCGCGAACGGTCACGAGACGCAGCCGAGCTTCTCCTCGGAGGCGGCCATCGAGGCGCCGGAGACCTGGGACTGCCCGCGGTGCGGGTTCCCCGCGGGACAGGACCGGGAGAACCCTCCGACGCCCCTGCGCAACGAGCCGTACAAGACGCATCTCGCGTACGTGAAGGAGCGCCGTTCCGACGAGGACGGCGTCGCGATCCTCGACGAGGCGCTCGCCGCGCTGCGCGCGCGCCGAGGCCGGTGACGTCAGGCCCGTAACGTCAGGCCAGGTGACGTCGGCCCGATGACGTCGGGGCGCTGACGCCCCGACGCCCTCTCTCCTCGAGACCGAGGTCGACTACGTGTCGGTGTGGCCCGCTGCGGCGGCGTCGACCAACCACAGCGTGCGCTCCGTGCCCGCGACCGCGGCCGCGGGGGTCCGGTGCGCGGGTGCAGCGGACAGCGCCGAGGCCACCGCCTCCGCCTTCTCCGCGCCGGCGGCCACGACCCAGACCTGGTGCGCGGCGGCGATCGCCTCGAACGTCAGCGTGACGCGCTCCGGCGGCGGCTTCGGAGAGCCGTGCACGCCGGCCGCGGCGACCCCGGTAACGTCGAGGCCGGGGTGCTGGGGGAAGAGCGACGCGACGTGCCCGTCGGGCCCCATGCCGAGGAGCAGGACGTCGAACTCCGGGACCGCGGCGCCGTCCGCGGCGTGCTCGGCCAGCTCGGCGCGGTACCGGTCGGCCGCCTCCTCGGGGGTGGCGACCTCGTCGGCCGGGGGCATCGGGTGCACGTTCCCGGCCGGGAGCTGGGGCAGGTGGTCGAGCAGCGCGGAGCGCGCCTGCGTCTCGTTGCGGTCCGCGTCGCCGGACGGGAGGAAGCGCTCGTCCCCCCACCACAGGTGCACGCCCGACCAGTCGACCGCGTCCCGGACGGGGTGGCGCGCGAGCGCCGCGAGGCTCGCGATGCCGACGGTGCCCCCGGTGAGCACGACGTGCACGGGCCGGGCGACCGACTGGAGGTCGAGGAGCCGCGTGACGAGCCGCGACGCGACCGCCTCGGCGAGGACGCCCGCGTCGGGGTGGACGACGACGAGCCGCCGGTGCGGGTGCGGCGTCGTCACGGGTCCGAGCCCCTGGGCCGGCGTCGCGCTCATGCGCCGACCTTCCGCAGGCCCTTGGTGAGGACCTCGCCGTAGACCTCGTCGGGGTCCAGGCGGCGCAGCTCCTCGATGAGCGCCTCGCTGAGCTTGCGGATCGGCAGCGCGACCCTGCGGTCCGGCTTGCCGGGCTGGCTGATCGTCACGATGCGCCCGTCGGGCCGGTCGAGGACGATCGGCCCGCTCCTGCGCTCGAGCGTGACGCGCGTGATCGCCTCGGCACCGGGCGTGCGGCGGATCGTCGTGGGGCAGTGCAGCTTCTGGCCGAGCCACGCGGCGAGCAGGTCGATCGACGTGTGCCGGTCCTCGCCCTCCACGACGACCGAGGTCACCGGGTCGTAGGGCGGCTGGTCGAGGGCCGCCGCGATGAGTCCGCGCCACAGCGTGACGCGCGCCCATGCGAGGTCGGAGTCGCCGGGACCGTACGTCGCGGCGAGCTGCGTGAGGGTCGCCCCGGGGTCCTCGGCCGTGACGGAGTCGGTGATGCGGCGCTGCGCCATGGCGCCGACGGGGTCGTCGTCGGGCGACGACGGCGGCTCGCCCGGCCACCAGACGACGATCGGCGCGTCGGGCAGGAGCAGGGGCATGACGAGCGTGTCCGCGTGGTCGAGGAGCGGTCCCGCGGTGCGCAGCACCACGACCTCGGACGCACCGGCGTCGCCGCCGACGCGGATCTGCGCGTCCAGCCGGGTGGCGTCGCCCGCGGCGGGAGCCACGACGACCACCCGGCAGGGGTGCTCGCGGCTCGCGTCGTTCGCGGCCTCGATCGACGTCTCGACCTCGGACTCGCGGGCGATGACGACGAGGGTGAGCACGCGGCCCAGGGCGACGGCGCCGCCCTCGTCCCGCAGGCTGACGAGCCGCTTGTTCACCGCGTTGGTCGTGGTGTCGGGAAGGTCGATGATCATCGCGGGGTCCTCCCCGGTCGCGGGCGGGCGGTGCGGGCGTCGAAGGACGCGGGGCGGGGCACGAGGTGCCTCGGCGGCGTCACGGACGCCGCCAGACGCGGCCGTCGCGCGCGAGCATCTCGTCCGCCGACGTCGGCCCCCATGTGCCGGACCGGTACTGCTCGGGCGCGCCCTTCGCCTCCCAGTGCGCGGTGATCGGGTCGAGGATCTTCCACGACAGCTCGACCTCCTCGCGCGTCGGGAAGAGCGGCGGGTCGCCGAGCAGGACGTCGAGGATGAGCCGCTCGTACGCCTCGGGGGAGGATTCGGTGAACGCGTGGCCGTACCCGAAGTCCATCGTGACGTCGCGGACCTCCATCGCGGTGCCCGGCACCTTCGCGCCGAACCGCATGGTCACGCCCTCGTCGGGCTGCACGCGGATGACCAGGGCGTTGTTGCCGAGGTCGGACGCCTGCGACGTCTCGAACGGCAGGTGCGGCGCCTTCTTGAAGACGACGGCCACCTCGGTGACGCGCCGCCCGAGCCGCTTGCCGGTGCGCAGGTAGAACGGGACGCCGGCCCACCGCCGGTTGTCGACGTCGACGCGGATGGCCGCGTACGTCTCGGTGCGGGACTCGGCGGAGATGCCGTCCTCGTCGAGGAAGCCGATGACCTCCTCGCCGCCCTGCCACCCGGCGGCGTACTGGCCGCGCGCGGTGTGCTTCGACAGGTCGCGGGGCAGCCGCACGGAGGACAGCGCCTTGATCTTCTCGGCGCGCAGCGAGGGGGCGTCGAACGACACGGGCTCCTCCATCGCGACGAGCGCGAGGAGCTGGAGCAGGTGGTTCTGGATGACGTCGCGCGCGGCGCCGATCCCGTCGTAGTAGCCCGCGCGCCCGCCGATGCCGATGTCCTCGGCCATGGTGATCTGGACGTGGTCGACGTAGTGGGAGTTCCACAACGGCTCGAACATCTGGTTCGCGAACCGCAGGGCGAGGAGGTTCTGGACCGTCTCCTTGCCGAGGTAGTGGTCGATGCGGAACACCGAGTCGGGCGGGAAGACCTCGGAGACCACGGCGTCGAGCTCGCGGGCGCTCTCGAGGTCGTGGCCGAACGGCTTCTCGATGACGACGCGCCGCCACGCGTCGCCCTCGGACCGTGACAGGCCCGACTCGGCGAGCTGGCGGCACACGACCGGGAAGGCGCTCGGCGGCACCGAGAGGTAAAAGGCGTGGTTGCCGCCCGTGCCCCGCTCCGCGTCGAGGGTCTCGACGGTCTCGCGCAGGCGCTCGAACGCGGAGTCGTCGTCGAACGAGCCCTGGACGAACCGGATGCCCTCGGAGAGCTGGCGCCAGGTCGCCTCGCGGAACGGGGTGCGCGCGTGCTCCTTCACGGCGTCGTGCACGACCTGGGCGAAGTCCTGGTCCTCCCAGTCGCGCCGGGCGAAGCCCGTGAGGGCGAAGCCGGGGGGCAGGAGCCCGCGGTTGGCGAGGTCGTACACCGCGGGCATGAGCTTCTTGCGCGCGAGGTCGCCCGTGACCCCGAAGATGACGAGCCCGCACGGCCCCGCGATGCGGGGCAGGCGCAGGTCGAGCGGGTCGCGCAGGGGGTTCTGCTCTGCCGTGATCTTGGCCGGTCTCACCTGGTGGCACCGTTCCGTTCGAGGTGGGTCGGGGTGGGGGGAAGGCGGGTCGATCCTACGAGGACGGTGTGCGCGGCGGCACCCCGCGCCCGCGGACCGGACGGGTGTCAACGCTGGTCGGAGGCGCGGCGCAGGCCGTCCGCGGTCGTCTCGAGGAGCTCGGTCCAGCTGTCCTCGAACTTGCGCACGCCCTCGCGCTCGAGATCACGCGTCACCTCGGTCATCGAGATGCCGACCGAGTCGACCGCCTCGAGGGTGCGGCGCGCCGCGTCCACGCCGCCCACGACGGTGTCGCCGGTGACGGTGCCGTGGTCGGCGAAGGCCTGGAGCGTGGCTTCGGGCATCGTGTTGACGACGCCGTCGGTGACCAGCTCGGTCACGTACATCGTGTCGGGGTAGGCCGGGTTCTTCACGCCCGTCGAGGCCCACAGCGGTCGTTGCGGCTGCGCGCCCGCGGCCGCGAGGGAGCGCCAACGATCGGTCGCGCGGAACTCCTGGTACGCCTCGAACGCGAGGCGGGCGTTCGCGATCGCGGCGCGCCCGCGCAGGTCGAGCGCCTGGGGCGTGCCCACCTTCTCCAGCGCCGCGTCCACCGCGGTGTCGACGCGCGAGACGAAGAAGGAGGCGACCGAGCCCACGGGGGCGAGGTCGACGCCGGCGGTGCGTGCCTGCTCCAGCCCGGTCGCGAACGCGTCCATCACCGCGCGATAGCGCTCGAGGGAGAAGATGAGGGTGACGTTCACGCTGATCCCGCGTGCGAGGGTCTGGGTGATGGCGTCGAGCCCCGTGAGCGTGGCCGGGATCTTGATGTAGACGTTGGGCCGGTCGATCGTGCGCCACAGGCGCTCGGCGACCTCGACGGTGGCCCCGGCATCCTGGTCCGCCAGCCGCGGGTCGACCTCGATGGACACGCGGCCGTCCACGCCGTCCGTCGCGTCGTACAGCGGCCGGAGCAGGTCCGCGGCCGCACGGACGTCGTCGGTCGTGATCCGTTCGACCGCGGCCTCGACGGCGGCGGCGTCGGTGCCGGCGGGCGCGAGCTCGGCGAGCTGCGCGTCGTACGCGTCGCCCGTCGACAGCGCGCTCGCGAAGATCGTCGGGTTGGTCGTGACGCCCACGACGCCGCGCGTCGCCACGAGGTCGGCGAGGTTCCCGGAGCGCAGCCGCTCCCGCGAGAGGTCGTCGAGCCAGATCGACACCCCCGCCTGCGTGAGCTGGTCGACGGGACCGGGGACGGTGGGCTGCGTCATGGGAAGTCCTCTCGTGGTGCTCGGCGGTGCCTCACGTGCGCGGGTGCTGCGGCCGACGTCGCGCGCCGGGCCGACGCGCGGCGCGGGGGTGGCGCGCGGCGCGGGGGTGGAGCGGTCCCGAGGTGGGGCGCCGGCGCGCCGGGCCCCACCTCGGAATCTACGGTCGGTCAGTCGACGTCGCCAGTGCCGCCCTCGACGGGCTTCGCGGGACCACCGGGGGCGGCGCCGCCGCGGGCCGCCGCGATGGACTCGTGCGCCGCGGCGGCGACCGCCTCCGCGGTGATGCCGAACTCGCGGTAGAGGACCTTGTAGTCCGCCGACGCGCCGTAGTGCTCGAGGCTGATGGTGCGGCCGGCGTCGCCGACGAGCTCGCGCCAGCCCTGCGCGACGCCCGCCTCGACGGACACACGCGCGCGCACCGCGGCGGGCAGCACCGACTCGCGGTAGGCGTCGTCCTGGAGGTCGTACCACTCGCGGCTCGGCAGCGAGACGACGCGGGCCTGCACGCCCTCGGCCGCGAGGAGCTCGCGCGCCTCGACGGCGAGCTGGACCTCCGAGCCCGTGCCGATGAGGATCACGTCCGGCGTGCCCTCGGCGTCCACGAGGACGTAGCCGCCGCGTGCCGTGCCCGACGCGTCCGCGAACCCGTCGGTGCCGCGCGGGAACGTCGGCACGTTCTGGCGCGTGAGGATCAGGCCGGCCGGGCGCTCGGTCGTCTCGAGGATGGTGCGCCACGCCCAGGCGACCTCGTTCGCGTCGGCGGGGCGGACGACGTCAAGCCCGGGGATCGCCCGCAGCGCGGCGAGGTGCTCGATCGGCTGGTGCGTCGGGCCGTCCTCGCCGAGCCCGATCGAGTCGTGCGTCCAGACGAACGTCGTCGGGATCTGCATGAGCGCGGCGAGGCGCACGGCCGGGCGCATGTAGTCGGAGAACGTGAGGAAGGTGCCGCCGTAGGCGCGGGTGCCGCCGTGCAGCACGATCCCGTTGAGGATCGAGCCCATGGCGTGCTCGCGGATCCCGAAGTGCAGCGTGCGCCCGTACTCGTGCCCGGGGAACTTCTTCGTCGCGTGCTCGACGGGCACGAACGACGGCTCGCCGTCCATGGTGGTGTTGTTCGAGCCGGCGAGGTCGGCGGAGCCGCCCCAGAGCTCGGGCAGCACGTCCTTGAGCGCGGTGAGCACCTTGCCGGACGCGGCGCGCGTCGCGACGTCCTTGCCGGCCTCGAACGCGGGCAGCGCGTCCTCCCAGCCCGCGGGGAGGGTGCGGGTGGTGAGGCGGTCGAGCAGCTCGACGCCGGCGGGGCTCGCGGTGCGCCACGCCTCGAACGCGGTGTCCCACGCGGCGCGCCGGTCGCCGTGGCGCTCGGCGACGGCGCGCGTGTGCGCGAGCACGTCGGCGTCGACCGCGAACGACGCCTCGGGGTCGAGGCCGAGCTCGACCTTGAGGCCGCGGACCTCGTCGGCGCCCATCGCGGAGCCGTGGATGCCGCCGGTGTTCTGCTTGGTGGGCGACGGCCAGCCGATGATGGTGCGCAGGTCGATGATCGACGGCCGGCTCGTCTCGGCCTCGGCGGCGGCGATCGCCGCGGCGAGCGCGTCGACGTCCTCCGCGTAGCCCGTGCCGCCGTTCGTCCAGTCGACGCGCTGGGTGTGCCAGCCGTACGCCTCGTAGCGCGCGAGGACGTCCTCGGTGAAGGCGATGTCGGTGTCGTCCTCGATGGAGATCTTGTTGTCGTCCCAGATGACCACGAGGTTGCCGAGCTGCTGGTGACCTGCGAGGGAGGACGCCTCGGACGTCACGCCCTCCTGCAGGTCGCCGTCGGAGGCGATGACGTAGACGTGGTGGTCGAACGGCGACTCGCCGGGCGCGGCGCTCGGGTCGAGCAGGCCGCGCTCGCGACGGGCGGCGAACGCCATCCCGACGGCCGAGGCGAGGCCCTGGCCGAGCGGGCCGGTCGTGATCTCCACGCCGTCGGTGTGCTTGTACTCCGGGTGCCCGGGGGTCTTCGAGCCCCAGGTGCGCAGTGCCGCGATGTCCTCGATCTCCAGGCCGTAGCCGGCGAGGAAGAGCTGCAGGTAGATCGTCAGGGAGGAGTGCCCCGCCGACAGGACGAAGCGGTCGCGCCCCACCCAGTGGGGGTCCGCCGGGTCGTGCCGCATGACCTTCTGGAAGAGCAGGTAGGCCGCGGGGGCGAGCGAGATCGCGGTGCCGGGGTGGCCGTTGCCGACCTTCTCCACCGCGTCGGCGGCGAGCGCCTTGATCGCCTTGACGGCCCGGTCGTCCAGGTCCGTCCAGTCCAGGGGCGTGTGAGCAGGGGACAACGCGTTCACCGAACCTCATTCCCGTCCGGAGCGCGGCCCCGGATCGTCGCGACATTCTCGAAGCAAACCGTCGAACAATTCCGGTCGGTCCCGACCGCTGCGCCCGGGGGCCCGTGCGGCCGGCCCGGCGCGGTGTCGTGGTTGCGGGAACCAGCCTATACGCGGGCGCCGTCGCCGCCCGTCGGTGCTCACGTCGTGGATTTCGGTCGGATCTCACACAATGTGCCGCGCCGTCGAGTCGGCTCCCGGGCAGGCGGGGACGTACGATGAAGCAGGACGGCCGGCGGTCCGTCCCCGCTCGCCCCCCACCTCAGAACGGAACACCGAAGCGCGTGCACACCACGAGCCAGGCCCCGATCGACGGCACCGGAGTCCCGTCGCGCACCGCGCCCACGACGGGCGCGTCCCCGCAGGCGTCCCGCGGCGCCGCGGTCGCCGCGCGCGGGGTCCGCGAGCGGGTGGGCGCGTACGTCGCCCTGACGAAGCCGCGCATCATCGAGCTGCTGCTCGTCACGACGGTGCCCACGATGATCCTCGCGGCCGGGGGCTTCCCGGACTTCTGGCTGGTGGTGGCGACCCTCGTCGGCGGGACCCTCGCCGCGGCGTCGGCCAACGTCTACAACTGCTACCTCGACCGCGACATCGACGCGGTGATGAACCGCACCAAGCGGCGCCCGCTCGTCACGGGCGAGATCAGCCCCCGGGCGGCGCTCGTCTTCGCGACGGTCCTCGGGGTCGTGTCGCTCGTGTGGTTCGCGACCCTCGTCAACGCCCTGTCGGCGTGGCTGACGTTCGCCGCGATCGCGATCTACGTGGTCGGCTACACGATGATCCTCAAGCGCCGCACCCCGCAGAACATCGTGTGGGGCGGGATCGCGGGGTGCATGCCGGTCTTCATCGGCTGGTCCGCCGTCGCGGACTCCCTGAGCTGGGCCGCTCTCGCCCTGTTCCTCGTGATCTTCTTCTGGACGCCTCCGCACTACTGGCCGCTGTCGATCAAGTTCCGGCACGACTACGCCACGGCGGAGGTGCCGATGCTCCCCGTCGTCGCCGACGACCGCAAGGTCGCGCGCGAGATGATCGTGTACGGCCTCGCGATGGTCGCGTCGTCGCTCGCCCTGTGGCCCCTGGCCGGGATGACGTGGGTGTACGGCGTGGTCGCCACCGGCCTCGGCGTGTGGTTCATGGCCTCGTGCGTGACGATGCTGCGCCGGGCCCAGGACCCGACGCGCGGCAAGATCGGCGCGATGAAGGTCTTCCACGCCTCGATCACCTACCTCACGCTGCTCTTCGTCGCGGTCGCGGTCGACGTCTTCCTGCCCTGGTGACCCCGGTGTCGGCGAGGCGCGGGTGAGCGAGGCCGCAGGACCGGCGACGAGCGTGCCCGACGCGCTCGACCGGGCCGCGCGCGAGTACCTCGCGCACCTCGCCGTCGAGCGCGGCCTCTCCACGAACACCGTCGCGGCGTACCGGCGGGACCTCGCCCGCTACGTCGCCTTCCTCGCCGCGCGGGGGAACCACGCGGTGCGCGAGGTCGCACCCGAGGACGTGACGGCCTACGTGGTCGCGTTGCGCACGGGGGCCGACGGCGGGGCGAGCCTCTCGCCGTCGTCGACCGCCCGGTCCGTGGCCGCCGTGCGCGGGTGGCACCGTTTCTGCACCGCGGAGGGCCTGGCGGAGTCCGACCCCTCGATCGACGTGCGTCCCCCGGCCCAGGGCAAGCGGCTGCCGAAGGCGATCTCCACGGACGAGGTGGAGCGCATCCTCGAGGCGGCCGGCAGCGGCGACGGCCCGGGCCCGCTGCGCGACCGTGCGTTGCTCGAGCTCGTGTACTCCACCGGGGCCCGCATCTCCGAGGCGGTGAACCTCGACGTCGACGACCTGGACCTGACCTCCGGCGCGGTCCGGCTGCTCGGCAAGGGGGGCAAGGAACGGGTCGTCCCCGTGGGGTCGTTCGCCCGTAGGGCGCTGGACGCCTACCTCGTGCGCGCCCGGCCCGAGCTCGCGGCGCACGGGCGCGGCACGCCGGCGACGTTCCTCAACACGCGGGGCGCCCGGCTGTCCCGCCAGAGCGCGTGGGCCGTGCTGCGCACCGCGGCGGAGCGGGCGGGGCTCGCGCACCCGGAGCGGATCTCGCCGCACACCCTGCGGCACTCCTTCGCGACGCACCTGCTCGCCGGGGGCGCCGACGTGCGCGTCGTCCAGGAGCTGCTCGGGCACGCGTCGGTGACGACCACGCAGATCTACACCCTCGTCACCCCGGACACCCTGCGCGAGGTGTACACCTCGGCGCACCCGCGCGCCCTGGGCTGACCCTGGGCCCGACGGCGCGCGGAGGGCAAGTCGCGGCGCGCGGGCGCGTGCGCGCGAGCCGCGGCGGGGGCCTGCGATACCGTGGCCGACGTGAGCAGCCAGGCCGAGACCCACGACGAGACCGGGGGCGTGTACGCCGCGCCCGGTGCCGACGCCTCTCGGGTCGCGCCGCCCGTGGCACCGGGACCCGCCACCGTGACCGAGGCCCCGACGTCGGGCCCGCCGCCCGGGGAGACGGCGCAGGAGCAGCGCACCGACGTCGTCGGGCGACCGCTGCCCGACTTCCCGGAGCCGGCACCGCTCGCGACGCACGGGCCGGGCCGCATCATCGCGATGTGCAACCAGAAGGGCGGCGTCGGCAAGACGACGACCACGATCAACCTCGGTGCCGCGCTCGCCGAGTACGGGCGGCGCGTCCTGCTCGTCGACTTCGACCCGCAGGGCGCGGCGTCCGTCGGCCTCGGCGTCAACCCGCACGAGCTCGACCGGACCGTCTACAACCTCCTCATGGAGCGCTCGGCCGACGTGCACGACGTGCTCGTCCCCACGGAGGTCGAGAACCTCGACCTGCTGCCCGCGAACATCGACCTGTCCGCCGCGGAGGTGCAGCTCGTCGGCGAGGTGGCCCGCGAGTCCGTGCTCGCGCGCGTTCTGCGGCCGGTCGTCGACGACTACGACGTCGTCCTCGTGGACTGCCAGCCCTCGCTCGGGCTCCTCACGGTCAACGCGCTCACGGCCGCGCACGGCGTGCTCATCCCGCTGGAGTGCGAGTTCTTCGCGCTGCGCGGCGTCGCGCTGCTGGTCGAGACGATCGAGAAGGTGCGCGACCGGCTCAACCCGCGGCTCGACGTCGACGGCATCCTCGCGACGATGTTCGACTCCCGCACGCTCCACTCGCGCGAGGTCGTCGCGCGCGTGCACGAGGCGTTCGGCGACAAGCTCTTCCAGACGGTCATCGGTCGCACGGTGAAGTTCCCCGACGCATCCGTCGCCGCCGAGCCCATCACCGCGTACGCGCCCACCCACCCCGGCGCGCAGGCCTACCGGCAGCTCGCCCGGGAGCTGGTCGCCCGTGGCGACGCCGCCTGACGTCGCACCGGCGAGGCCCGTCGACCCGGCCGAGGTCGCCGAGCCGGGCGGCTTCGAGGTCCGGCTGGACAACTTCACGGGACCGTTCGACCTGCTGCTGTCGCTCATCACGAAGCACAAGCTCGACATCACGGAGGTCGCGCTCGGTCGCGTGACCGACGACTTCGTCGCCTACATCCGCACACAGGAACAGGCCGCGCAGGCCGCGCGCGCCGCGGGGGTGGACCACCCGGGGTGGGACCTCGGGACCGCGAGCGAGTTCCTCGTGGTCGCGGCGACGCTCCTCGACCTCAAGGCCGCCCGCCTGCTGCCGTCGGGCAGCGTCGACGACGAGGAGGACCTCGCGCTCCTCGAGGCGCGCGACCTGCTGTTCGTGCGCCTGCTGCAGTACCGCGCGTACAAGGAGGTCTCCGGGGTGCTCGCCGAGCGCCTCGCGAGCCAGGGGCGCCGGTTCCCCCGGGTCGTCCAGCTCGAGCCGCACCTGGCCGCCGCCCTGCCCGAGCTCGTGTGGACGCTCGGCCCGGACCGGCTCGCCGCCCTCGCCGCGGGCGCCCTCGCGCCCAAGCCGCCCCCGCCGGGCGTCGACCTCGCCCACCTGCACGCCCCCGCGGTGAGCGTGCGCGAGCAGGCCGAGCTCGTCGCGGGACGCGTGCGCCGCCAGGGCGTGGCGACGTTCCGCTCGCTCACGGCGGACGCGGGGGAGACCGTCGTGGTCGTCGCCCGCTTCCTCGCGCTCCTGGAGCTCTTCCGCGAGGGCCTGGTCGGGTTCGACCAGGTCTCGCCCCTGGGCGAGCTCACCGTCCGGTGGGCCGGGGCCGACGAGACCGACGACGCGGACCTCGACCACGCGGACCCCGACGACCCGGAGCCCGACGGCGCGCGGCGCGGCGTCCCGGTGCTCGCGGCCGGGGTGGGCGGCGAGTTCGACGAGCAGGACGAGGCCGAGGAGGCGCTCGCGTGACGGACACCGACCAACAGGGGGCGGCGCCGACCGACCCCGCGGCCACGGACGGCCTGGACGGCCCGGACGTCCACGACCTGCCGGGCGGCCTGCCGGCCGCCCTCGAGGCGGTCCTCATGGTCGCCGACGAGCCCGTCCCCGTCGTCGAGCTCGCCGCGGCGCTCGCGGTCGCCACCCCCGAGGTGGAGGCGGCGCTCGTGGCGCTCGCGGCGGAGTACCGCGGCGAGGACGGGGCACGGCCGCGGGGCTTCGAGCTGCGCGAGGCGGCCGGGGGGTGGCGCGTGTACTCGGCGCCGGCCCACGCCGAGGCCGTCGGACGGTTCGTCCAGGGCGGGCAGACGGCCCGTCTCACCCAGGCGGCGTTGGAGACTCTGGCCGTCATCGCGTACCGTCAACCGGTCAGCCGGGGGCAGGTGTCCGCGGTGCGCGGCGTGAACGTCGACGGCGTGGTGCGCACACTGGCCGCCCGCGGGCTCGTGGCCGAGACCGGTCAGGACCCGCACACCGGTGCGAGCCTGTTCGGCACCACGGGGTACTTCCTTGAGCGCATGGGCTTCACCTCGCTCGACGAGCTGCCGCCGCTCGCACCGCACCTGCCCGGCATGGACGACCTCGAGGGCATCGACGGTCTCGCGGACCTCCGGTCGGCGGGCACCGGGCGCCGCCCCGCAGCACAGGCACCCGGTGACGGCGCGTCGGACGACGCACCGCACGACGGGACCACGGACGAAGGACGGGAATGAGCACAGCAGACCGACGCCGGGACGGCGGGGCGCCGCGACGCGGTGGGTCGCAGCGGCCCGGGGCTCAGCGGGGTGGGGCCCAGCGGGGTGGGGCTCAGAGGGGCGGGTCCCAGGGCGGCCGGGGTTCCGGCGCCCGGGACGGCGCCGCGAGCCGCCGCCCTCGGCCGGCGCCCGAGCCCGTCAAGGACGTGCACGTCGAGGACGGCGTGCGCCTGCAGAAGGTGCTCGCCGCCGCGGGCCTCGGCTCGCGCCGCGCCTGCGAGGAGCTCATCGCCACGGGCCGCGTGGAGGTCGACGGCGTGCGCGTGCGCGAGCTGGGCGTGCGGGTCGACCCGGCACGCGCCGTCGTCCACGTGGACGGCATGCGGCTCCAGCTCGACACGTCGCGCGTCACCCTGGCGCTGAACAAGCCCCGCGGCGTCGTGTCCACGATGCACGACCCCGAGGGCCGTCCCAGCCTCGCCGAGCTCGTCGCCGACCGCTCGGAGCGCCTGTTCCACGTCGGCCGGCTCGACGCCGACAGCGAGGGCCTCCTGCTCCTGACCAACGACGGCGAGCTCGCGAACCGCCTCGCGCACCCGTCGCACGAGGTCGCGAAGACGTATCTCGTCACCGTCCAGGGCAAGCTGCCCGGGAACCTCGCGAACCGGTTCCTGCACGGCATCGAGCTCGAGGACGGCGTGGTCCGCGCCGACGCCTACCGCGTCGTCGACCAGGTCGCCGACCGGACCATGGTCGAGCTCGTCCTGCACTCCGGGCGCAACCGGGTCGTGCGCCGCATGTTCGACGAGGTCGGCCACCCCGTGTCGCGGCTGGTGCGCACCCGCATCGGCCCGATCGCGCTCGGCAACCTGCGACCCGGCACGACGCGCGTCCTCGGGCGCACGGAGCTCGGCACTCTCATGTCCGCCGTCGCCCTCTGAGCCGCGCACCGCGCACGAAGGAGCACCACCCATGCCGGTCCGGGCCGTCCGGGGCGCCACCCAGCTCGACGTCGACGAGCGCGACCACCTGTTCGCCCGCACGCGCGAGCTCGTGCAGGCCGTCCTCGACGCGAACAGCGTCGACACCGCCTCGCTCATCTCCGTGATCTTCACCTGCACCCCCGACCTGGTGTCGGACTTCCCCGCGGCCGCCGCGCGCGAGATGGGCCTGGGCGACGTCCCGCTCATGTGCGCGACGGAGATCGCGGTGCCCGGGGCGCTGCCCCGCGTCGTGCGGCTCATGGCGCACGCCGAGCTCGACGTCGAGCGTGCCGACGTGCAGCACGTGTACCTCCACGGCGCGGTGGCCCTGCGCCGGGACCTGGCCCAGTGAGCGCGCGCGAGGCCGCGCAGGACGGAGACGAGATGACGCACGGGACGGCGCACGACGCCGAGGTCGGCACGTCGCTGACGGTCGCGATCGACGGGCCGTCGGGGTCGGGGAAGTCCAGCGTCGCGAAGGGCGTCGCGCGGCGGCTCGGCCTGGCCTACCTCGACACGGGGGCCATGTACCGGGCCGCCACCTGGTGGTGCCTGCGGCGCGAGGAGGACCTCGGCGACGGGGCCGCGGTCGCGCGGGCGGTCCGCGTCATGCCGCTCGTCGTCGGCCTCGACCCGGACGCGCCCACGGTCCACGTCGACGGGACGGACGTGGGCGAGGCGATCCGCACCACCGAGATCTCGACCGCCGTGAGTGCGGTCGCGACGAACCTCGAGGTGCGGGCCGAGCTGCGCCGCCTGCAGCGCGACGTCATCGAGTCCGAGCGGCAGGGCGGATTCTCCGCGGGCCGCGGCGTCGTCGCCGAGGGGCGCGACATCACGACCGTCGTCGCGCCCGACGCCGACGTGCGCGTCCTGCTCACCGCGAGCGAGGAGGCGCGCCTCGCCCGACGCTCGCTCGACGTGCACGGCACGGCCGACGCCGCGGCCGTCGAGGCCACCAAGGACCAGGTGCTGCGCCGCGACCGCGACGACGCCACGGTCTCCCAGTTCCAGGTCGCCGCCGACGGCGTCGTGACCGTCGACTCCTCCGACCTCGACCTGCCGCAGACGATCGACGCGGTGCTGGAGGTCGTCGAGCAGGTGACGGGCCGGACGGCGGGTTCGCCCACGCAGCCGTGAGCGGCACGCCGCGCGTCCCGTCGCCCGCGGGTCCCGCGTGGTCGCGGTGGGTCGGACGGTTCCTCGCGCGCGTCGTGTGGGACACCCGCGTCGAGGGGGCGGAGCACGTGCCCGCCGACGGGCCGGTCGTGCTCGCCGCGAACCACACCGGGTTCGTCGACGGTCCGGTCGTGCTCGGGGTCGCGCCGCGGGCGCTGCACGTGCTCGTCAAGGAGGAGATGTTCGTCGGCCCCGTCGGGTGGGTGCTGCGCGCCGCCGGGCAGATCCCCGTCGACCGGGCCGGGGGACGGCGCGCCCTCGCCACCGGGCTCGCGGTGCTGCGGCGCGGCGGCGGTGTCGGGGTGTTCCCCGAGGGCAACCGCGGCCGGGGCGACGCGACGACCGCGCGCGCGGGTGTCGCGTGGCTGGCGCTCCACGGTCAGGCGCCCGTGGTCCCGGTCGCCGTCCTGGGCACCCGGCGCACGGGGGAGGGCGTGAACCGTCTGCCGGGCCTGCGCCGACGCCTCGTCGTGCGGTTCGGCGAGCCCGTCGCGGTCGTGCGCGCCCCCGGCACGAGCGGCAAGCAGGCGCTCGAGGACGCCAACGAGCGCATCCGGACGGCGCTCGCCGAGCTCGTCGCGGACACGGTCGCGCGGACCGGGATCGCCCTGCCGACCGACGACCCGAACCGCGAGCGTGGTGCCGCCCTCTGACGCCGCACACCTCCCCGCGCGCCGGGTCGGCCGGTGCGCGGTAGGTTCGCGCTAGCCGTGCCGGACCCGGGAGGGGGTGAGCCGATGGCCGGGAAGGCCACCACCGTCGACGAGTACGTCGCCGGGCTCGAGCCGGGTGCGCGCGACGTCGTCGAGCACCTGCGCGGGGTGGTCCACGACGCGGTGGAGGGCCTCGGCGAGCGCATCAGCTACGGGATCCCGACGTTCACGCTCGACGACCGGTACGTCGTGTACCTCGCGGGGTGGGCGCACCACGTGTCCCTCTACCCCGTCCCGGACGACGTGGACGACGACCTCGCCCGGCGCCTCGCACGCTACCGCGACGGGAAGGGGACGCTGCGCTTCCCCCTCGCCGAGCCCGTGCCGGACGACGTCGTGCGCGCGGTCGTCGTGCTCCTCGCGGCGCGTCGCGACGGCACGGCCGGCTGACGAGGGGGCGGCGTGCGCGGCGTCACGGCCCGCGGACGGGCGAGCGTTCGGCGTCGGGCTCTGCGCCTGGGAGAATGGACCTCATGACCACACCCGACCAGGCCCAGCCCGGCGTGCCCACGGACGCCGCGGAGCTCACCGACGACGCGTCGCGGGAGCGCGCCCTGCGCGCGGGCCTCGACGACTACGAGCTGGAGGAGACCGACCTCGCGCTGCTCGACGCCGACGAGCTCGACCTCGAGGACCACGAGGCGGAGGCGCCGCTGCCGGTGCTCGCCGTCGTCGGTCGTCCCAACGTCGGGAAGTCGACGCTCGTCAACCGCATCCTCGGGCGTCGCGAGGCGGTCGTCGAGGACAAGCCGGGGGTGACGCGCGACCGTGTCAGCTACCCGGCGGAGTGGGCGGGGCGCCGGTTCACCCTCGTGGACACGGGCGGCTGGGAGGTCGACGTCGCAGGCATCGAGTCGAAGGTCGCGGAGCAGGCCGAGGTCGCGATCTCGCTCGCCGACGCGGTGCTGTTCGTCGTCGACGCGACGGTCGGGGCGACCTCGACCGACGAACGCGTCGTGCAGCTCCTGCGCTCCTCGGGCAAGCCGGTGGTCCTGTGCGCCAACAAGGTCGACGGGCAGTCCGGCGAGGCCGACGCCGCCTCCCTGTGGAGCCTCGGGCTCGGCGAGCCGCACCCGGTGTCCGCGCTGCACGGCCGCGGGACCGGCGACCTGCTCGACGCCGCGATGCGGGCGCTGCCGACGGAGTCGGAGCACGGCGAGGTGCGCCCCACGGGCCCGCGTCGCGTCGCCCTGATCGGGCGCCCGAACGTCGGCAAGTCGTCGCTGCTCAACAAGATCGCCGGGTCGGAGCGGGTCGTCGTCGACGAGCTCGCGGGCACGACGCGCGACCCGGTCGACGAGCTCGTCGAGATCAAGGGCGTGCCGTACGTGCTCGTCGACACCGCGGGCATCCGCCGTCGCGTGCACCAGACCAAGGGCGCCGACTTCTACGCGTCGCTGCGCACGCAGGCCGCGATCGAGAAGGCAGAGCTGGCCGTGGTGCTCGTCGACGCGTCCGTGCCGCTCACGGAGCAGGACACGCGCGTCATCTCCCAGGTCGTCGACGCCGGGCGCGCCCTCGTGATCGCGTACAACAAGTGGGACCTCATGGACGAGGACCGTCGCCCCTTCCTGGAGCGGGAGATCGAGAAGGACCTCGTGCAGGTGCAGTGGGCGCCGCGCGTCAACGTGTCCGCGCAGACCGGCTGGCACACCGACCGGCTAGTGCCGGCGATGGAGCGCGCGCTCGACGCGTGGGACACGCGCATCCCCACCGGGCGGCTCAACGCGTTCCTCGGCGAGCTCGTCGCGGCGCACCCGCACCCGCTGCGCGGCGGCAAGCAGCCCCGCATCCTCTTCGCGACGCAGGCCTCCACGCGCCCGCCGCGGTTCGTCGTCTTCGCGACCGGGTTCCTCGAGGCGGGGTACCGCCGGTTCATCGAGCGTCGTCTGCGCGAGACGTTCGGGTTCGAGGGCACGCCCATCGAGATCAGCGTGCGCGTGCGGGAGAAGCGCAAGCGGTGACCGACGGCGCGCGCTCGCGCTCCGGGACGGGCGGGGGCGGTGCGCCCGGCCGGGTGGGGCGCGGGCGCGTGCTGCGCCTCGGCGTCGCCCGGGACACGGCGGCGACGCGCCACCTCGTGACGTTCCTCGTCGTGGCCGTCGCGACGGTGCTCGTCACGCGCTTCCTCCTCGCGGCGTCGGGGTACCCGCAGGTGGGCGGCGGTGAGCTGCACGTCGCGCACGTGCTGTGGGGCGGGCTGGGCATGGCGCTCGGCATCGTCGTCCTGCTGTCGTTCGTCGGCCCGACGCTGCGCTCGCTCGGCGCGGTGCTGAGCGGCGTCGGGTTCGGGCTGTTCGTCGACGAGATCGGCAAGTTCGTCACGGCCGACAACGACTACTTCTACGAGCCGACGGCGGCGCTCGTCTACGCGACGGTGGTCGTGCTCGTCCTCGTCGTCGAGGCGCTGCACGGGCGCCGGCGTCACCACCCGGCGGAGTACCTCGCCGTGGCGACCGACCGCGCGGTCGCCGGGGTCGCGGGCGGCTTCACCGACGAGGCGCGCGACGAGGCGCGGGCCCTCGTCGACCTGGGCCGCGGGCAGCCGACGGCCGAGGAGGTCGCGGCGCTCGTCGAGGCCGTGCCGCGCGACGACGCGGACGTGCCCGACCCGGTGCGCGCTCTCGTGCGACGGTCGTCCGCCGGGTTCCGATCTGTGCTGGAGCGCCGCTGGGCGGGTGTTGTCGTGGTCGTCGCCGTGCTCGGCACCGCCGTGGGGTCGCTCGCCGCGGGCGTGCGCGTCCTGGTCGGCGGGATCGACGTCCCGTCGTGGGTCGGGTGGGGGATCGTCGTCGGGGTCGCGGCGACCACCGCGTGCGTCGTCGTGGGCGTGCTGCGGGCCCGGGGCGGGGGAGCCCGGGGACCGTCGGCCCGGGGCGACGGCTCCGGCGACCGCCGGGCGGCGGCGGTGTGGGTGCGCCGCGGCGTGCTCGTCTCGCTGCTGCTCACGCAGCTCCTCGTGTTCCGGGCGCTGCAGTGGGTCGGGGTGGCGGGTCTGGTCGTCGACCTGCTCGTCCTCGCCGCCCTGGGTGCCGCGCTCGGGCGCGACGACGAGCGGCGGCACACGGGGCCGTGACACGCGCCGAACCCCGGGTTGCTCGGCACGTCGGGTCGGACGTGCCGGGCAACCCGGGGTTCGGCAGCGGGACGGTCAGCGCATCGACGTGACGGGGAAGCCGTCCATGTCGTCGAACGACTGGTTCTCGCCGGCCATGGCCCACACGAACGAGTACGCCGCGGTGCCGACGCCCGAGTGCACCGACCAGCTCGGGGAGATGATCGCCTCGCGGTCGCCCACGACGAGGTGCCGGGTCTCGGTCGGCTGCCCGCACAGGTGGATCACGCGCGCCTCGGCCGGGACGTCGAAGTACAGGTAGCACTCGGTGCGCCGGTCGTGCGTGTGCGCCGGCATGGTGTTCCACATGCTGCCCTCGTGCAGCGACGTGACGCCCATGACGATCTGGCAGGACTGCACGCCGTTCTCGTGGATGTACTGGTTGAGCGAGCGGCGGTTCGACGTCACCTGGTCGCCGAGCTCGCGCACCGTTCCCTGGCCCGGCAGCGTGAGGACCGTCGGGTAGGCGGTGTGCGCGGGGGCGGAGAACAGGTAGAACGCCGCGGGACCCTCGTCCCCCGACGCGTCGACGTTCGCGAACACGACCTCGCGCACACCGCGGCCCACGTACAGGCACGCGCCCTTCGGCAGCTCGTGGACCTCGCCGTCGGTCGTCACGGTGCCCGTGCCGCCGACGTTGACGATCCCGACCTCGCGGTGCTCGAGGAAGTACTCGCTGCGGATCTCGTCGTAGGTCGGCAGCGGCAGCGGGCCGTCACCGGGGACGGCGCCCCCGAGGACGACGCGGTCGTGGTGGGTGTAGGTGACGTTCACCTCGCCCGGGACGAACAGGTCCTGGACGAGGAAGCGGTCGCGCAGCTCCTGCGTCGTCGCTCCGGTGATCTGCTCGGGGCTGGTGGCGTAACGCTGTTCCACTGGTCTGCTCTCCTGGTGTCGCCGACCGGTCGTTCCGGCCGGAGGTCTGGGTGCGGGCGGGCGGCGGGTCAGCGCACGAGCCAGCCGCCGTCCACGGGCAGCACGACCCCGTGGACGTACGCGGCGGCGTCGGACGCGAGGAAGACGAGCGCGCCGGCGAGGTCCTCGGGAAGCCCCCACCGTCCGGCCGGGATGCGGTCGGCGATCGACCGCTCGCGCGCCTCGTCGGCGCGGATGGGGGCGGTGTTGTCGGTCGCCATGTAGCCGGGCGCGACCGCGTTGACGTTGACGCCGCGGGCGGCCCACTCGTTGGCGAGCGCCTTGGTCAGGCCCGCGACCGCGTGCTTCGACGCCGCGTAGCCGGGGACGAGGATGCCGCCCTGGAACGACAGCATCGAGGCGACGTTGACGATCTTGCCGCCACCACGCTCGAGCATGCGGCGACCGGCCGCCTGGGACAGGTGGAACACGGCGTCGAGGTTGACCGTCAGGACGGTGTCCCAGTCCTCGGCGGGATGCTCGGCCGCCGGGGCGCGGCGGATCGTGCCCGCGTTGTTCACGAGCACGTCGACGGCGCCCAGCGTCTCGACGACCTCGGCGACCGCGGCGTCGAGCTCGGCGGGCGTCGCGGTCGCGAGGTCGCGCTGGACGCTGTGCACGCGCCGGCCGAGCGCCTCGACCCGCGCGACGGTCTCGGTGGGCACGCTGCGGTCGAGGAGCGCGACGTCGGCGCCCGCCTCGGCGAGCGCGACCGCCGCGCCCTGGCCGAGGCCACGGCTCGTGCCCGTGACGAGGGCGACCTTCCCGTCGAGGCGGAACTGGTCGAGGATCATGCGGGCGCTCCTTCGGTCGAGGGGGTCGTGGGCGGGGCGACGAAGCGGGTCGTGAGCTCGCCGAGCCCCGCGACGCGGACCGTCACGGCGTCGCCCGCGACGAGCGGCCGGTGCGTGTCGAGCGCGTCGGGCAGCTTCTGCGGCGTGCCGGTCGAGACGATGTCGCCGGGCTGCAGGGTCACGACGTGGCTGAGGTAGCTGACGAGCTCCGGCAGGCGGAACACCATCGTCGCGGTGCTCTGCGAGACGGTGACGACGCCGTCGCGCACGACCTCGACGGTCAGGTCGTGGAAGTCGGGCACCTCGTCGGCCGTGACCACGGCGGGGCCGAGCTGCCCGAACCCGTCGAAGCACTTGCCCATCGCCCACTGGCTCTGCCGGCGCTGCCACGCGCGGTCCGAGACGTCGTCGAACAGCGTGTACCCCGCGACGTGGTCCATCGCGTCCTCGACGCGCACGGCGTGGGCGCGGCGGCCGATCACGACGGCGATCTCGCCCTCGTAGTCGACGTCGTCCGCGACCGCCGGCACGACGACCGCGTCGGACGGGCCGCTCAGCGTGTTGGGCGTCTTGACGAAGACGTCGGGGAACTGCGGGTCGTCGGCCGTCGGGTCCTGGCCGTCCGGGACGTGCCCGCGGTAGTTGTACCCGAGGCACAGGATCGTGCCGGGCCGGACCGGCGGCGCCAGCCGGGCGTCGTCGGCCCGGGGGAGGGAGCGCCGGGCCTCCACGTCGGCCGTCGCGTGCTCGACGGCGTCGCGCGCCCGCTGCGTCAGGCGGGCGTCGGCGAGCACGTCGGTGACCGTGACCCCGTCGCCGAGGTGGACCGCGAGGTCGAGGAGGCGCTCGCCGTCGGCGGCGTCCACCAGGGCACCGGGGTGCTCGGGCCCGCCGGGCCCGTGGGGCAGGTGCGTGACGAGCCTCACCAGTACTTCACCCAGCCCGGGCGCGTGTGGCGCACGAGCGCCTCGAGGTAGAAGTAGTCGCCCCACAGGCTGCCCTCGTCGACGCCGATACTCTTCGGCGCGTCGTAGACCGAGTGGAGGAGGAGGGCGTCGGACTCGACGCCCTCGGCCTCCGGCGTGTACTCGGCGACGAGCGCGCGCAGCATGTCGAGCGAGGCGGCCGCGTACCGGTCGCGGCGCTCCGGGTCGGCCTCGACCGACGCGAGCTCGTGCAGCCCGCACGCGGCGATGGCGGCGGACGAGCTGTCGCGCGGCGCGTCGCTGCCGTCGGTGTAGACGAGGTCCCAGTAGGGCACGCCGTCGGACGGCAGGTGCGCGAGGAAGTAGTCGGCGCACCGGCGCGAGGCGTCGAGCAGGGCCGGGTCGCCGGTCACCTGGTGGTTCATCGCGAACCCGTAGATGCCCCAGGCCTGGCCGCGCGCCCAGCACGAGTCGTCGCCCGCGCCCTGCTCGGTCCCGCCGCGCAGCGGCTCGCCCGTCACCGGGTCCCAGTAGAACGTGTGGAACGTCGTGTCGTCGTCGCGGACGATGTGCGTCGCGAGCTGCTTCGTGTGCCGGCGCACGGCGTCGGGGAAGCGCTCGGAGCCCGTCTGCTCGCCGGCCCAGGTGAGCAGCGGCATGTTCATGAGGCTGTCGACGATGGTCCGGCCTCGCTGCGCCGGGTCGGACAGGTCGCCCCACGCCTGGAGGATGCCCGCCGGCTCGAGGAACCGGACCATGAGGTGGTCGGCGGCCGACAGGGCGGCACGCCGCGCGGTCTGGTCGCCGAGCAGGCGCCACGGCGCGACGCAGGACAGCGTGTAGAGGAACCCGAGGTCGTGCGTCTGCAGGTCCTCGCCCTGGTCGACCCGCCGCGCGAAGTCGGCGACATGCCGCTCGCCCGCTGCGCGGAACGCGTCGTCGCCCGTGAGCTCGAACGCGAGCCACTGCAGGCCCGGCCAGAAGCTCGTCGTCCAGCCGCGGTTCGCGCCCTCGGCGAACTCCGGCGTCGCGGGGCGCGGCGGGTACACGTTGCCGGAGGTCGTGTCGTCGGGGTAGAGGTCGCCGAACGCGGCGATGTTGCGCCGGACGGTCGCGAGCGCGGCGTCGACGGCGGGAGCGAGCTCGGTGGAGAGCCCGGGGGCGAGCGTCATCAGGAACATCCTTCGGGTCGGCGCGCGGAGCGGCCGACGGTCGGTGACGAGGTCAGGAGCAGGCGGTCAGCGGGAGGCCGCGACCGGCGCGGGGACGGTGCCGAGGGTCGAGCGCAGCGCGTAGCGGGCACCGCCCCACGCGACGAAGAGGAGCGGGGCGAGCGCCAGGCCGAGCCCGACGGCGGGGCGCGTCGCGATCACGGAGCCGAGCATCGCGAGGACGAGCAGCGACGGGAGCGTGAGGTACCACCGGCGCACGCCCGCGAAGAGCGACGCCCGGAGCACGTCGCGCAGGCGTGCCGTGGGGTGGTCGGCGAGCGAGGCGGCGGCGACGAGCGCCGTCACGAGGGTCAGCACGACGAGGGTGACGAACACGGGGATGGCGACCGCCCCCACGGGGTGGCCCCACACGGCACGCACGTCGACCACGAGCACCACCACCAGAGCGGTGCTCGTGGCCCCGAGCGCGACGGACCGGCGCCAGTGCTGCCGGTAGGTGCGCCAGAACGTGCGCACCACCTGCGCCGACCCGTCCGCGGTGAACGCCCGGAACACGCCGAACGCGGCGACGAGGGCGGGCGTGCACAGCGGCGCGAGGAGAGCCAGGGCCGGCCACGACGCCGCGGTGTCCGTCGTCACGGCGAGCACGACGAGCGGCAGGCAGCCCAGCACGACGAGGAGGTTGGTCGCGAGACCGGTGTAGGCCGTGGTGAAGACGAGCTCGTACGTCTCGTGCGACACGAGGCGTCGGCGGGCCTGCGGCGAGATGGCCATGGGATCAGCCCTTCAGCCCGGTCGACGCGACGCCCTCGACGAAGTACCGCTGGCCGAGGAGGAAGATGATCGCGATCGGCAGGACGGACAGCACCGACCCCGTCATGATCAGGGCGTGCTCGGCGTTGTACTGGCCGATGAAGGACTTGAGCCCGAGCTGCACGGTCCACAGGTCCGGGCTGCGCAGGTAGATGAGCGGTCCGAGGTAGTCGTTCCACGTGTTGACGAACATGAGCAGCGTGAGGCTCGCGATCGCGGGGACGGACAGCGGCATCATGATGCGGCGCCAGATCCCGTACTCGCTCAGGCCGTCGAGGCGTGCGGCCTCGCTCAGCTCCTCGGGGATCGTCTCGAAGAACTGCTTCATGAGGAACACGCCGAAGGCGCTGAAGGTCTGCAGCGCGATGATCGCCCATAGGGTGTTCGACAGCCCGGCCTCGGACAGCATGATGAACTGCGGGATCATGTACGACTGCCACGGCACGGCGATGGTGCCGATGTAGAGCAGGAACAGGGCGTCGCGGCCCCGGAAGCGCATCTTGGAGAAGCCGTACGCCGCGAAGCTGCCGGTGAGCACCTGCAGGACCGTGACCGACACGGACAGGATGAGCGTGTTCTTGAGCCACGTCGTCATGTCCGAGCGGGACCAGATGTCGAGGTAGTTCTGCCACACGACCGGGTCCGGGAACCACTGGATCGGGACGGTGAAGACCTGGTTGTTGGTCTTCAGGGAGGAGATGACCATCCAGAAGAACGGGAGCAGGATCGCGGCGGCGGCGACGATCATGATCGTGTAGCCGGCGACCTTGCCGAGGACCGGGGTCCCGCGGCGCCGCGGGCGCGGGCGGGGGGCCTTCGCGACGGTCGCGGGGACCGGCGCCGGACCGGGGGTGGGGGTGTCGAGCGTGGCCATCAGACCTCCCTCCTCTTGTTCACCACGAACTGGAAGATCGTCACGAGGATGCAGATCGCGAACAGGGCGACCGAGACCGCCGACGCGTAGCCGAACTGGTTCTCGACGAAGCCCTTCTGCCAGATGTACTGGCTGAGGACGAGGGTCGACTGTCCGGGGCCGCCGTTCGTCATGACGAGGATCAGGTCGAAGATCTTGAAGCTCTGGATCGTGAGCATGACGGTGACGAAGAACATCGTCGGGCGCAGTCCCGGCAGCGTGACGTTCCAGAACCGCTGCCACGCGTTCGCGCCGTCCATGCGTGCGGCCTCGTAGAGCTGGGCGGGGACGGTCTGCAGGCCGGCGAGGAGCAGGAGCATGTAGTAGCCCATCTCGCGCCACACGCTCACGAGGATGACGGCGGGCATCGCCCAGGCGCTGGACGTGGTCCAGCCGGGCGGGTCGTCCACGCCGAGGAGACGCAGGAACTGGTTGATCGGCCCGAACTCGGGGCTGAACAGCATGTTCCACACGACCGCGATCGCCACGACGGACGTGATGTACGGGAAGAACGCGACCGTGCGGAAGAACGCGACGCCGCGCAGCTTGCGGTTGAGCAGCAGCGCGAGCCCCAGCGAGGCGGCGAGCGTGAGCGGGATGTGGATCACCGCGTAGTACAGCGTGTTGAGCAGCGCGCGGTGGAAGCTCGCGTCGCCCACGAGCCGCTGGAAGTTCTCCAGGCCGATCCAGTCGGCGACGCCGAAGACGTTCCAGTTCGTGAACGAGATGTAGAAGAGCGTGATCACCGGGACGAGCGTGAGCAGCCCGAACCCGAGGAAGTTCGGCAGGATGAAGCTGTACCCGATGAGGGTGTTGCGCAGCCGGAGGCGGCTCCCGGCGCGGCGGCGGTCCGTCGGGGGCCGGGTCGGCGCGGTCGTGCCGTCCGTCCTGGGCCGCGACTCCTCGTCGGCGGCGATGGTCGACATCGTAGAACTCCTGTGTCTGGGCGGTCGTGGGCTGCCGCCCCCGCCCGGGGCCGCGTCGTCGTGACGCGGTCCCGGGCGCGGGTCCGGCGCGGAGGGTGTCAGCCGATCCCGGCCTCGGACGCGGCACGCGTCTGGGCCTCGGCGATCGCGTCGGCGATCGAGGTCGACTCCGACATCACGGCCGTGTGCAGGTCGTTGAGGATGTTCTGCACGGTCGCGGTGCTCGCGGCGACCGGGTTCTCCGGACGGGTGTCGTGCGTGGAGAACGCGAACCGCGACAGGTCGTCGGTCGGCACGCCGTCCAGACCGAAGAACGTGTCGACGACGGTGTCGGAGAAGAGTGCGGGGGTGATGCCGATCTCGGCCAGCGCCGAGGCGCCGCCCTCGCCCGCCGCGAACGCCACGAAGTCCTTCGCGGCCTGGACCTTCTCCTCGTCGATGGCCGGGTTGATGCCGAGACCCGTCGGGTCGCCGAACGTCACCGGCGTCGCGTCCGTGCCCGTGGTCGACTCGTCGACCTGCGGGATGGGCGCCATGCCCCACGCGAACTCGTCGGCCTCTCCGTTGTCCTGCTGCGCGATGAGGGTCGCGGCGTACCACGTGCCCATCGGGAGCATCGCGCTCTGCTGCGTGCCGAACTGCGCCTGGTAGGTGAGGGAGTTCGTCGTCACGGTGCCGAGGCTCGGCTGCGCGCCGGCCGCCTGCAGGTCGAGCGCGCGCTCGTAGAACGGCTCGAGGTAGGAGTAGTCGCCGCTGTCGAGCGAGGCGCCCTCGCTCTGGGCGAGCGCGAAGCCCTGGACGGTCGACTGCCACGAGTGCTGGTAGGTGCCGGTCGCATCGGAGCCCGAGCCCTCGAGCCCCGTGGTGAGGTCCTTCGCCGCCTGGACGTAGTCGTCCCACGTCCACGAGCCGTCGGGCTGCTCGACGCCGGCCGTGTCGAACATGTCCTGGTTGTAGTAGAGCACCCACGAGTCCTGGCGGTACGGCACCGCGAAGTGCGCGCCGTCGGCCTCGTACGCGTCGAGCCCGCCCGTGCTCGGGTCGAGCTCGGAGGCGACGTCGGACACGTCGAGCAGCTGCTGGCCCGACTGGTAGGTGTAGAAGTTCTTGAGGTTCTTGATCACGTAGACGTCCGGCGCCGTGCCGGCGGCGAGGTCGGCCGTCATCTGCGTGTCGTAGTCGTTGCCCGCCGCGTACTCCTGGACCTCGACGGTGACGTCCGGGTTCTCCTCGTGGAACGCGTCGGCGAGCGTCTGGAACTCCGGCGTCTGGGAGAGGCTCCACCCGGCCAGGGTCAGGGTGACGGGACCCTCCGCGGCGGGGGCGTCGTCGCCGGAGGTGTCGCCGCCGCAGGCGGTCAGGGTGAGGGCGATCGCGGCGGCCGTACCGATCGCGATCGGGGTCGTGCGCTTCATTCCTTGCTCTCCTTCGAGTTCGGTGGCCCGGCGTCGGGCCTGGTCCTCGCGCCGGGGCGGCGGTCGGGTGGGTCAGGGCAGGTCGGTGAGCGTGCGTTCGCCGTCCGGCCAGTGCACGGCGACAGCGCGTCCTGCCGTCGTGAGCTCGGGTGCGTCGACCGTGCGGTGCGGTCCCGAGGGGTTCGTGACGCGGGCGTCGCCCGCGAGGGTGAGGAGCAGGGCGTGCCACCGGCCCGGCTCGACGGGCAGCTCGGCCACGTCGACGACGGAGGCGTCGCCCAGGGGCGAGGCGTCGGTGCGGCGCTCGCGGGCCACGCGCGCCCCGCCCGCGGCGCCGAGCGGGACGACGCCGGCCGCCGGGCCGGGCTCGACGACGGGCCAGCCGCCGACGTGCAGCCGGATCGACGAGGCGTCGACGCCCTCGGCGAGCTCGTCGACGCGCACGAGGCGGACCTCCCAGGGGCCGCGCACGAGCGACACGACGGTGATCGTGCCCGCGTCCGTGGCGACGCCGGGCAGGCCGGACCCGTGGTCGCGCCCGGTCGTGTCGGCGTCGAGCCAGTGCGCCCGCGCGACGGAGCCGGCCACGCCGACGGGCACCTGTCCCGCCGTCTCGTCGACGCGTGCGGGCAGCGCGCGCCATCCGGTGCGGTGGGTCGCGCGGCCCGCGGCGTCGACGAGCGTGACGCTCTGGTCGACGGGCGAGACGCGGCTCGCGAGGTCGGACCAGGGGGCGGTCACGGTCGAGTACCCGAGCCGTGCGTAGAGCGGGGAGTCGCCGACGCGGTCGCCCTCGTGGGCGTGGTCGGTGCCGTGGTTGACGACCCGGACGACGCCGTCGGCGTGCGTGCCGGAGACGAGCCAGCCGGGGGCCGTGACGGCGCGCAGCACGTCGCCGCGCTCGACGGGAAGGGGCTCCTCGGTCGCGGTCCACGCCGGGTGGTCGGCGGGCAGGGCGAGACCGACGAGGCCCTTGCTCGCCCAGTACGGCGACCCGGGACCGGTGTAGGACTGCGAGATCGGCAGCCACTCGTGGTGCCAGCCCTGGGTGAGCAGGCCGCGCTCGTCGGGGGCGCCGCGTCGCACGAAGTGGTCGACGACGCCCGAGGCCGCACGGCGCAGCGCTCCGGGGGAGTGCGAGGGCACCTCGGCGATCGCCCCGACCCAGAAGGGCGCGGCGGCCGCGAAGCGGTAGGTGAGCGAGCGGCCCTGCAGCAGCGGCGACCCGTCGGCGCCGACGAGCGCGAGCGCGTCGTCGAGGAAGCGGTCGAGGAGCGCCGTGTCGTGCTCGCGGCGCGGGGCGGCGAGGTCGTCGGTGCCGCGCATGCGTGCCCAGAGCGTGGGGTAGAGGTGCAGCGCCCAGCCGGCGTAGTGGTCGTAGGAGCGCTCGTCGCCGTCGGCGAGCCAGCCGTCGGCGCGCACGAACGTGTCGTGGGTCGCGAGGTCCGCGACCATCTCGTCGAGGGAGTGCGGGCCGCCGACCGAGCGCAGGAACGTCTGCACGACGAGGCGGAACCAGACCCAGTTGATGCGCGGGTACGTGTCGTCCCCGACGGCCTCGGCGAGGTAGTCGACGAGCTGCTCCTGCACGAGCGGGGAGAGCCCGTCCCAGATCCACTCGCGCGTGAGGTCGAGCACGAGGGCGAGCGAGGCCGCCTCGACCTTGGCCTGGGCGTGCTCGGACAGGCGCAGCCAGCGGTCGGCGGCGTGCGGGTCCGAGCCCGTGGCGAGGCCGCGGGCGTACCACTCGGCGTACCCGTGGGGGTCGGCGCCTCGCTCGCCGGCGAGCCGGAAGCCGGCGAGCAGGAAGGTGCGCGCGAAGCCCTCGAGGCCGTCGACCGCGCGGCCGTAGCCGCCCTCGGGGCCGGGCAGCGTGATGCGGGCGTGGCCGGGGGAGGCGAACGGGACCGCGGAGGCGAGGAGGTGGTCGCCGAGGGCGGCCCACCGCGCACGGTCCCACCCGGTGAGGGGGCTCGTGGCGAGCAGCGGTGCGGTCGACCGCGACCGCGTGCTCTCGAACGTCATGGTTCCTCCGTGCCGTGCGTCGCGCCTCGGTGTGCGACGTCGTCGTGCTCTGTGAACCTGGCGTTCATCGCTCGGTCCCTTCGAACACGTTCGGAGTCAATCGCTCAGAAACGGACGCTGTCAAGCGCGTACCCATTCTGTTACGATCGCTTCTGATCGTTAGAGTGCGACCGTGCTCGGGGTCGAGGGGTGAACGGCACTGCTGCCGTCCCACCCCGCCGACGCGGGCGCGGCCTGGATCCCGCACGACCCGGCACGCCGGGACACGGACCTCGACGGAGAGAGATGCCCACGCCCTTCACCGGACCGCTCGCCGCGTCCTTCGCGCACGCCGTCGCTACGATGGACGACGCCTCCGGACGTCGCGCGGCGCTCGCCGACCTGCTCGTCGAGCCGACCCGCGCGCTGCCGCTCGCTCCCGCGACCGACCGCGCCGTGTGGTCGGCCGTGGACGGCCTCGTCGACGCCGCGACCGTCGACGACCTCGTCGCCCGCGCGGGGAAGGACCTCGGCACGCCGTGGCCGCTGCCGCTCGCGAGCACCACCGCGCGGCTCCACCGCGACGGCAACCGGACCGCGCACGAGGAGCAGGTGTTCGCCCGCCAGCACCGCCTGTCGCGCGCGGTCGTCGCCGCGGCCGTCACGGGCGAGGACCGGTGGGTCGACGAGGTCGCCGACGGCCTCTGGGCGCTGTGCGAGCAGTCGTCGTGGTGCTGGCCGGCGCACGACGACGCGTTCGCGACTCGCGGCTGGGTGCTGCCGGACCCGGACCGCCCGTTCCTCGACCTCGGGGCCGGGGAGGTCGCCGGTCAGCTCGCGTGGACCGACCACCTGCTCGGCGACCTCCTGCGCGTGCGGTACCCGGGCCTGCGCGAACGTGTGCGGGCGGAGGCGCGACGTCGGGTCGTCGAGCCGTTCGTCGAGCGTCGCGACTGGCACTGGATCGGCCTCGACGGCGACGTGCACAACTGGAACCCGTGGATCCACGGCAACGTGCTCGTCGCCGCCCTGCGCCTGCTCGACGACCCGGCCGACGCCGGGCTGCGCGCCCACGTGGTGGACCTCGTGATCGAGGGCCTCGACCGGTACGTCGCGGTGCTGCCGGAGGACGGCGCGATCGACGAGGGCTACGAGTACTGGTGGAACGGCGCGTGCCGCGCGCTGGAGGCCCTCGACGTCCTCGCCCACGCGACCGGCGGCGCGCTCGACGCGCTCGACCCCGCCCACCCGGTCCCCGCGCTGCGCGCGACGGTCGCGTTCCCGCACCGCATGCACCTGGGCGGTCCGTGGTACCTCGACCTCGCCGACGGCCGCGCGCGCCCGCCGGTGGAGCAGCCGTGGCACGCGCTGCACCGCGCCGCGCGCCGCGCCGGCGACGAGGACGCGCGCCGCCACGCGGCGTCGTACCGCGTACCGGGTGCGCCCGTCGCCGACGAGACCGCGGGCCTCGCGCGCCTCCTGCGCGCGCTCACCGACGGCGCGTGGACCAGCGCCGCGCCGGAGGGTTCCCCGCTGCCGCGCGACGTGTGGCTCGCCTCGACGCAGGTGCTCCTCGCGCGCGAGGAGGGCGGGAGCCCGCGCGGCCTCACCCTCGCCGTCAAGGGCGGGCACAACGGCGAGCACCACAACCACAACGACGTCGGGTCGTTCGTCGTCGCCTCCGACGGCGTGCCCGTGCTCGTCGACGCGGGCCGACCCACGTACACCGCGCAGACGTTCGGCCCGGACCGGTACGCGATCTGGACGATGCAGAGCTCCTGGCACAACGTGCCCGAGATCGCGGGCACGCCGCAGGAGGCGGGCGAGGCGTTCGCGGCGCGCGACGTCGTCGCGCACGACGGCGCGCTCTCGCTCGACCTCGCGGGCGCCTACCCGGTCGACGGCCTCGCCTCGTGGCGGCGCGTCGCCCGGATCGAGCGCGACGCCTCGCCCTCGCGGGTCGTGGTCGCCGACGCGTGGGACCTCGGCGACGCGGCGCCCGCCGCGGCCGTGGTGCACCTCCTGCTCGCGGGCGACGTGACGGTCGTCCCCGGCGAGGCACGGGTCGTGCCGCTCGACGGCGCGCCGCCCGTCGTCGTGCGCTGGCCCGCCGACGTCCCGCACGACGCGACGCGGCGCGCCCTCGACGACCCGATGCTCACCGCCGTGTGGGGAGAGCACCTGACGCGGCTCACGCTCGACGTGACCGACCGGACCGACCTGACGCTCGTCGTCGTGCAGGACGACGCGAGAGACCTGGAGGGGGCAGCATGACCACCGAGGAGATGCAGCGTGCGCCGCTCGCCGCCGAGCGGCGGGCGCACCTGCTCGCCTCGCTCAAGCGGGACGGTGTCGTGCGCGTGGCCGACCTCACCGGCGAGCTCGGCGTGACGGCCGTGACGGTGCGTCGCGACATCGCGCAGCTCGAGCGGGAAGGACTGCTCGCGCGCGTGCACGGTGGTGCCGTGCCCGCCGGCGGCACGGGGGGCGGGACGGAACCGGCCGCGCGCGCGACCATCGGCGTGCTCGTCCCGTCGCTCGACTACTACTGGCCCGGCGTCGTGCGGGGCATGGAGGCCGAGGCGCGCAAGCACGGGCTGCGGGTCGTCCTGCGGGGGTCGTCGTACGAGGCGGCGGACGAGCGCCCGGCGCTGGAGCGGCTCGTCGCGACGAGCGACCTGCAGGGGTTGATCCTCGCGCCCCGCACCGACAGCCCGCAGGCCCAGGAGCTCGCGCAGTGGCTCGCGCGCACCGACGTGCCGTCGGTGCTCGTCGAGCGCGAGGCGGCGCTCGCGCCGCACCGGGAGGCCCTGGAGTCGGTGGTGTCCGACCACGCGCTGGGCGCCCTCATGGCCGTCCACCACCTCGCGGACCTCGGCCACCGCCGGGTGGGTCTCGTCATCTCGCGGCAGTCGCCGACGTCGCGCAAGATCGCGGCCGGGTGGCGCGCGGCGTGCGCGGACCTCGGCCTGTCGTCCGAGGAGCACTTCGAGCGACTCGCCCCGGACCGGCACCGCCCCGAGTTCGCCAAGGCCATCTCCGAGGTGGTCGACACCGCGGTCGCGTCCGGCACGACCGCGCTGCTCGCCCACTCGGACCCCGAGGCGTTCGCGATCGTGCAGAACGCGCAGGACCGGGGCATGTCGGTCCCCGGCGACCTGTCCGTCGTCGCGTACGACGACGAGGTCGCGGGTCTGTTCAGCCCGGCGCTCACGGCGGTGCGCCCGCCGCGCGCCGCGGTGGGGCACGCCGCGGTGGACCTGCTCGCGAAGCGGATCGCGGACCCCTCTCGGCCCGTCCACCGCGTGGCGATCAGCCCGACGCTCGTCGTGCGCGAGTCGACGGGACGGGTGGCCCGGCGCCCCTGAGGCGGCGCGTCCTGAGGCGCTCGCCCCGAGGGCTCACCCCCCGTACCGCGGACGGTAGGGGGGGTGAGCCGCGTCGGACTGCCGGACGCCGGGCCCGCGGAGGGGCCCGGCGCCGGGTCTAGCAGGTGGGTGCTGCGTGGGCGATCTCCTCGACGCTCTCGCGCCCCTCCGCGCGCGCGGTCACCGTGACCACGCCCTCGGCCGGGGTGCCGCGCACGACGAACGCCTGGTAGGCGTTCTTCCCGGGCGCGACGTCCTCGAACGTCTTCGTGCCGTAGGCCGTGGCGACCTCGAGGTCGAGGGCGGCCTCGTCGTCGTTGGTCACGCGGACCGCGAGGTACGGCTTGCCGGCGAGGCAGCGCTGCTCGACGACGGCGGTCGTCGCGACGCCCTGCTCCGCCTCGTCGCCCGCGATCGCGACCCACGAGATCACGGGCGCCTCGGTGCCGCCGTCGTTCGCGACGGTGTACGACACGACGGTCTCCTCGGTGAGCGTGAGCTCGCCCGAGAGGACCTCGGAGCGGCCCGAGCTGCCGTTGGGGAAGGCGACCTTGCCGACGGGCACGCTGACCGCCTGGCCGTCCGACCCGGTCCACGAGACCGAGGTCTGCAGGTTCCGTGCCCTGCCGTTGCCGACGTTCCACCACTCGGTGTGCCCGGACGAGACGGTGTACGTGCCCGCCGGGAGGGTGAACCGGTAGACGAGCGGCGTCGAGGCGCCGGCGGTGTACCAGCCGGTCTCGCGCATCTTGTCGTACGGCGTCTGGTTGAGCAGGCCCTTCGCCGAGTAGCTCGCGGCCCGGCCCCAGCCGGCGGCCTCGGACCACAGGGCGTCGGCCTGGGCGTTGCGCAGCGTCCCGCCCTGCGCCGCGACGAACGCCTTGACGGCGGGATGCGCGACGGCGGCGGGCGTCGCCGGCGCGTTGGCGTCGACGAAGTACTGCACGCCGTCGGGGACGACCTCGACCTGCGCGGTGACGGCGAGCGCCTCGTTGTCCGTGAACGTCCCGGTGAGGGTCGTCGTGGCGTACGGGGTGTCGAACGCCCCGGCGGGCACGAACCACTCGACGGGGGCGTCGATGGTGGTGCCGGCCTGCGACGTCGCGCGCACCGTGTCGGGCAGCTCCGGCGCCTGTCCCACGCTGGTGGCGAGGCGCGCGACCGGCTCGGCCACGGTGACCGGCGTGGTCTCCGGGTCGGTGACCACGGGCGGCGCACCGCCGACGAGGACGTCGACGCCGTCGAGCGTGAACGTGCCGCTGCGGACCGTCACCGTGACCGTGTGCGGGGTCGACCCGTCGAGACCCCGCTGCCAGTACGACGTCTGGCGGTCGCCGGTCGAGCCGACGTCCACGGTGCGCACGGGCTGGTCGTTGACCGCGACGTCGATCGTCGCGGCGGCGCTCGCGCCGAACAGGTTGAACCCGGTCCCGTCGACCTCGAACACGGCGGAGCGGCCCGTCGTCAGGACGTGCTGGGTGCGGTTGAGGTGCGCGTAGCCCGACTGGTTGAAGGAGAAGCCGCCGGGGTAGGAGATGCGTGCGTCGGCGTCGTCGATCTTCACCGACTCCCAGGCCTGGTCCTCGATCGGGGTGACGGCGAGGTCGTCGTACTGGGTGTTGTAGTAGCCGCTGACGATCGAGATCCGGCCGGTCATCATGGGGTTGCGGCTCGCGTCGACGTACCGCGTGAGCGGTGCGTCGTCGAGCGTGACCGTGATGACGTTGTCGCGCGCCTCGACGGACAGCGCGTGCCACGCGTCGGCGTCGAACCCGGCGACCGTCCCGGAGGACACGACGGTGTTCAGCTTGCGCAGCTGCCACGTGCCGTCCGCGTGGACGCGGGCCGTGTACGTGGCGAGGTCCTGGCCGGCGGGCACGTGCTGGCGCACGCCGAGGCCGGCGAAGTTCTCCAGGCTCGCGTCGCGCACCTGCGTGTCCAGCCGGAAGTCGACCGACGCGGTGTAGTTCGCCCACGCGTGGTCGCCCAGCACGGTGGCCGGGGGAGCGGTGGACACGCGGTCCTGCTCGTGGCTGCCCCACACGTCCCACGTGTAGCCGCGGTTGTCCGCGTGGATCTGCTGGACCATGACGTTCCCGCGCTCGCCGTCGCCCTCGACGACCTCGAACGCGCCGTTCTGGTCGGCGGTGTACCGCGGCGAGCCGCCGCGGCGCTCGACGTAGCCCATCTCGACGCCGTTGATCTCGGTCGTCGGGTAGTCCGCGTACTCGAAGTCGTCCGTGTACGGCAGCTCGAGCGCGGTGTCCTGCGCCGGGGAGGCGTAGTCGGCGCGGTCGTACGCCTCGGTCGTGCCGTGCACGCCCTGGGGCAGCGTCGACAGGGTCTGGATCGAGTACGGCGCGATCTCGACCTGGTAGACGGCGTACTCGGTGCCGTCCACGGTCTCCGTGCGCACCGGCTCGACGTACCCGGTCGGCCGCAGCCAGTTGGCGTCGTACTCCTCGCCGGCGTCCGGGCCGCGCGTCTCCCACACCGTGAGCGGGCGCGGCTCGCCGAGGTTCGCGACCTTGACCTCGAAGTGGCGCGCGGTGCGCGTGTTGTTGGCGTGCACCTGCGTGACGTCGGGCTCGCCGCCCTCCGCGGCGGGCGTGCGCAGCGTCATGTACGTGCGCGTCGAGGTGTCGACGTTCGTACCGCCGTCACCCTTCGTGCCGTCGCCGTACGTCGCTCCCTCGACGTACTCCCAGCCGCTCTCGGCGAACTGGTGGAAGTGGCGCACCGTCGCGACGCCGACGCCGCCCTCGTAGTAGCCCGACCACGGGTCGGACGCACGGACGAGGTGCTTGGGCGAGTACTGCGTGCCCTCGTACATCGCGCTCACCGCGGGCTGGAACAGGAACGACGTCATGTGCGCCGGGTTCGCCCCCGCACCGCTCCACCGGTAGGCGTTGATGAACCGGTCGGCGATGTCGACGGCGCCCACGGTGCCGCCGATGCCGCCGCGCTCCGGGTCGGCCTCGACGCGGTACTCCGGGTCGATCATCGGGGCGACGCCCTCGGAGTACAGCACCTCCATGCCGTACTCCTTGTTGAGGCGCGTGAGGTTCGGCCCGCCCGCGATGTCGTAGTGGTAGCCGATCGCGTCGATCTGCTCCAGCGCGGCGGGGCTCCCGAGGATCGCGGCCGCGACGGGCTCGACGTTGCGGTACGTGTCGAGCGCGACGATCTTGATGTCGCCGTAGTCGTAGCGCGCGTCGTCGGCCTCGGCGTCCGCCTCGAGACGCTCCGCGAACTCGACCGTCCACGCCAGCTCGGGCGCGATCGACGCCTGGTGGAAGCTGCCGCCCACCTCGTTCTGCGACGGGGACATGTAGTCGAACTCGACGCCGTACGTGTCGTACGCGGCGTCGATCGTCTCCTTGTACCACTGGTAGCGCAGCTCGGGGTCGGTCTGCGTCCACGACGGCTCGCCCCAGCGCAGCGCCTCGGTCTCGATGTCCGGGTTGATGGACAGCGCGTCCGCGATGAAGTGGAAGCCGGCGCCACGGAGCACGTTCGCCGGCTCGTCGGCGCTGCGCTTCGTCGCCGGCTCGGTGCCCGACGACGTGTTCGTGTCCGAGCCCATCTCGACCTTGATGTGCTTGAGACCGGCGCCGGTCTCCGGGTCGAAGATGAGGTGCATGATGCGCCAGTACGCCTCGGGGTTCTCCTCCTTGTAGTCCAGCAGGAGGTTGCCCGTGTTGTTGCACGACACGGACCCGAAGCCGCCGAACACGTTGTACGGCGTGCCGTCCGCACGCCGCTCGACGTCCTCGCCGTCGACGAGGATCTCCTTCCAGTTGATGGACGGGTCGTCGAAGCGCAGCTCCGGCAGGTCGGCCGGGAGCGCGGCGGTCGCGCTCGGGGACGCCGGCGCGGGGGCGGACGCGGCGGGCACCGCGGCGGCGAGGCCGGTCACGGTGAGCGCGAGCGCCGTCGTGACGGCCGTGGCCGTGCGCGCGTGGCGCCTCGTGCCCGGTGGGGCGTGGAGTCTCATGGGTCTGCCTTCCTGCCGCCGTCGTCGGCGGCGTGGGTGGTGGGGCTCGTGCGGTGGGGCTCGTGCGGTAGTACGTGCCTAGAGGTCAGCCGCAGGACGCGGCGGGGGCGACCAGGTCGTGGAGGTCGGTGACGGTCACGCCGTCGACGTCGGCGCTCGCCGTCACCGTGACGGCGACCTCGTCCGCGGCGGCGGCGCGCGTGGCGAAGGACTGGTACGCGCTCGCGCCCGGGGCGAGCTGCGCGACGCTGCGCGACCCGAACGGGGTCGACAGCGTCACCGCGACGGGGACGTCGTCCTCGTTGGTCGCGCGGACGGCGACGTACGCCCGGCCGGCGAGGCAGCGCACCTGCGCCTCGGAGGCGACCGCGAGCTCCGGGTCGGCGGGTTCCTCACCGGGGACCGAGCCCGCGACGGACAGCTCGCTGATCTTCAGGTACGAGCCCGGGGTGTCGAACGTGACCCGCACCGCGTCCGTCGTCACCGCGTCGAAGGGGACCGTCGTCATCGACCCGTTCGGGGCGGGCGCGACGGCGCTCGCGGTCGTGGGCCACCACGTGCCCTCGGCGTCGCGGTGCTCGACCGTGATCCCGGAGATCGTGCCCTCGGTGTTCGTCAGGCGCACGGCGTCGACCGACCAGGCCTCGGCGGACTGGACCGTGAAGGTCACGCGGTCCTTCTTGCCGGTGCCGCCCGCCCAGGTGGACCACGCGGTCGACGTGTTGCCGTCGCACGCCCACGCGGCCGGCATGGTGCCGTACTCGGTCTGGTGGAAGGACGCGCTCACCGTGGTGCCGGGCTCGCGGCAGACGTCGACGGGCCCGTCGACCTCGACCGTCGCGGTGACGTACCGCCCGGCGAGGGGGCCGTCGCCCGCGACGTGCCCGACGAGCGTGTGCGTGCCCCGCGTGGCGAACGCGGCGTCGAGGCTCGCGGTGGACCAGTCGGCGGTGAGGTCGTCGTACCGCTGCCCGTCGACGGTGACGTCGAACGTGGGGGCGAACTCGTCGCGGTCGTCGACGTGGGCCGTGAAATCGAGCGGTGTCACGGGCTCGAGCGGGTGGAACAGGGACGTGTTCTCGGGGTCCCACGCGCCGACGTTCTCGACCGTGACGCGGCCGTCGCGCACCTGGATGGGTGCCCACACGTAGCGCGAGCGCTCGCCGGCGGAGCCGTTGGACTCGGTGATCCAGCGGTCGCCCATGTAGGCGAACCGGCCCGCCTCCTGGTCGAGCGCGATGACGAACGTCGGCTGGGAGTCGAAGCACTCGACGGGGTCGGCGGTCCCGACGCCGGTGCGCGCGGGGTCGCCGACGCACGGGTTGCCCAGGCGCTCCCACTGGCCGTTCGCCGGGTGCCTGTTGTTGTCGCCGACGACGGCCTCCGTGGGCGTGATCATCGACCGTGACCGGTACGCGACGACGGGCGTCGAGGCCCAGCCGTCCGTGCCGGACGTGAGCATGTAGTACCAGCCGTCGTGCTTGAAGACGCTCGACGCCTCGCGCGAGTAGTCGGGCAGGACGCGGTTCGAGAAGTCCTCGCCGAGCGTCGCGTCGCTGCCCGTCTCGAGGGGTCCCGTGTACTCGGCGTTGAGCCGCGACACGTACATCCACGTGTTCATCTCGGAGGAGTAGACGGCGTACGCGTCGTCGGCGACGGCGTCGACCGTGTGCTCACCGGCGTCCTGGAAGATCGTCATGTCGCGCGAGTCGCCCTCGCGGCCGGCGTTCGGCACGCCCGGCGCCCAGTTCATCTTCGTCGTGTTCACGAGCTTGAACGGACCCCACGGGGTGTCGGACGTCGCGAAGCCGATCTCGGCGCGCGAGTACCGCGAGCCGACGTTCTGGTCCGCCGGGTCGCCGCCGTCGCGCACCCAGCGCACGAGGTCGGCGTTGTCCGCGAGCGGGCCGTCGGCGTGGTAGATGATGACGAACTTCTTCGTCCGCGCGTTCCAGAGCATCTTGGGACGCTCCATGATGTTGATGTTGCCGTTGAGGCGGTAGGACGCGTTCGCGAGCGCGGCCTCGTCGTACGTCGCGGCGACGCCCGCCGCCTCGTCGGCCCACGTCTCGACGTAGGGGGCGACGAACGCCTTCGCGGCGTCGATGTCCTCCTGCGTGGACTGCGCGTCCGGCGCGGTCTTGTTCGCGACGTCCTGGAGCGCGTCGAGCTTCGCGGGGTCGACCTCGACGGCGTTCCCCGCGCCGTTGACGCGCAGCGTGAAGTGCTGGTGGCTCGGGAGCACGCGGCCCATGTCGTGCCACGTCGTGAGGTCGGTCGACCAGTAGCCGCGCACCCCGTCGACCGGGCGCGTGGCATGGGTCTTGTCCTCGCCGTACCAGAGCCAGACGTCGTCGTCGGTGTCGCCGTCGCCGGTGATGTCGAGCCCCACCTCGGCCTCGTGCACGGTGACGACCGAGCCGCCGTGGGCCTTGATGGGGTTGCCGTCCACGTCGGTCCAGGCCGTGCCGTCCGGTGCCGGTACGGTGCTCGACGTCGCGGCGGACGCGCCGAGCGTCGCCGCGAGCACGAGCGCGGTCGCGGCGGCGACCGTCGGGGCGACGGCACGGGCGAGGTGTTGGCGGGATCGTGATCGGGTCGGTCGGGCGGGCGCGGCGGCAGCGTCGGGCACGAGGATCTCCTTCGATCATCCGTTGCCCACGCGACGATCTCCTGTGATCGTTTGTGGTTGTTCGCGTGCTGCAACGTTCGTTCGTGTCCGAAAGTAGGCGCCGCCTCTCGGAGAATCAACCGAGGTCAGCAACGTGAAAGGAAACGAACACGGCTCGTCCCGGGCGGTGCCGACGCGGCGGCACGGCGGCACGACGACGGCCGGCCCCCAGGAGGGGACCGGCCGTCGTCGGGCTGCAGCGCGTGGCGGGGGACCGGCGTCGTGCCGGTGCCGCCCGCCGGGTCAGTCGAGCGGGCCGTACAGCGCCGGGCTGGTGCGCGCGTGGGTGGCCTGCTCGAGCGCGTAGGCGAACCCGAGGAGCGGCCCCTCGTCGAAGTCGCGGCCGAGGAGCTCGAGGTTCACCCCCGCGCCGGTGATCGTGGCGTCGGCCTCGACGGCCTGACCCATCGGCACGGAGACCGCGGGCATCCCGGTGTTGGGGCTCAGGCGCAGGTTCGTGCCCTGCGTCCCGTACGGGTTGCCGCTGGGGTAGACGAGCGCGTCGAGCCCCGCGTCGTCGAGCATCGCCGTGACGAGCGTCTTGCCCTCGGCGAGGACGGTCGTGTGCGTGCCGTCAGGGCCCGCCCACGCCTGGTAGGTCTCCTCGGTGATCGCGCCGCGCGACACGTACGTGCCGCGACGCGACGGGACGAACCGGCCCGTCTCGACGATCTCCGCGAGCGTGCGCGCCTCCACGGCGGGGGACAGGTGGTTCGCGACGTACGCGTCGAGGTCGTGCTTGAACTCGTTGGTCGAGCCCGAGCCCTCCGACAGGACGCTGCCGAACCCGTTCGGCAGCGCTCCCGTGGGCGCCGTCGGCGGGGTCACCTCGACGACCGTGGCGCCGAGCGACTCGAGCGTCGCCCGCGTCTCGGCCCACAGGCGGAGCGTCGTGCGGTTGTTCCCGAGCATCGAGGGCACGTACCCGATGCGGGCGCCGTCGAGCGCGTCCGCGTCGAGGTACTGGGTGTACGACGCCGGGACCTCGCCCTCCTGGCGCGCCGTCACCGGGTCGGCGGGGTCGGCTCCGACGACCGCGTCGAGCGCGACGGCCGCGTCCGTGACGCTGCGCGTTATGGGTCCGCCCGTGTCCTGGCTCAGCGCGAGCGGGATGATGCCGTCGCGCGACGCGAGCCCGACCGTGGGTCGCACGCCGACGAGCTGGTTGTACGACGACGGGACGCGGATCGACCCGCCCGTGTCCGTGCCGAACCCGATCCCGGCGAGGTTCGCCGCGATGGCCGCGCCCGTGCCTCCGCTCGACCCGCCCGCGGTGCGGCCCGTCGCGTACGGGCTCGCGACGAGCGTCGACGTGCCGGCCTCCTGGAAGGCGGAGAACTCCGACGCGAAACCGAACGCGAACTCGTCGAGGCTCGCCTTCGCGAGGATGACGGCACCGTCGGCGCGCAGGCCCGCGACCATCGTCGCGTCGGTCGCGGTCTGGTTGTCGTCCCAGCAGCCGCACCCGCCCGTCGTCGGCATGTCGAGGGTGTCGTAGTTGTCCTTCACCGCCACCGGGACGCCGAGCAGCATGCTCGTCATGCCCTGATCCTCGCGGGCGGCGTCGGCGGCCGCGGCGGCGTCGAGCGCCACGTCGCTCGTCGTGATGATCGACGCGAGCGGTCGCCCGCCCTCGGCGGTGTCGACGAGCGTGCGGTCGTACGCCGCGATCCGGTCGAGGTACTCCTGCGTGATCTCCACCGAGGTGGTCACGCCCGCGTTCATCGCCGCCTGCATGTCGACGACCGTCGCCTCGACGATCTCGAACGGGCCGTCGTCGTAGACGACGCGCTGCGACACCGCGGCGAGGTCCGCGACGGTGAGCGTCCCGTCGCCGTCGGCGTCGGCGAGCGCCACGTCCTTCCAGCCCTCGTCCTCGGCGGTCAGCCCGAGGCTCTCGGCGACGACGGCCAGGTCGTCGGCCGTGACCTGCGCGTCGCCCGTGAGGTCGAGCTCGGTGTAGTACGGCGCGAGGAACGCGGCGGTCTCGGTGGAGGCCTCGGGCGCGCCCGTGGCGGTCGGTGCGGCGGCGAGCGTCACGACGAGACCGGTGAGCGTCAGCGCGGCGACGCCCCCGGCCGCGCGGCGGTGCGTGTGGGTCACGGGTCGGTCCTTCCGGGGGTGGTGCGTGGAGCCGGGTGCGGGGTGGGTGCTCATCGGGACGCCACCGCCCGTCGGCGTGCGACGAGGACGCCCACGCCCGTCGCGACCGCGAGGAGCGCGGCGACGACGATCGCGGCGACGCTCGCACCGGTCGACGCGAGCGGTCCGCCCGTCCCGGAGCCCGTGCCTGCCGTCGCGGTCGACGTCGGGTCCGCCGTCGTGTCGTCGTCGGTGACCGGCGCCGTCGTGGCGGGGTCGGTGGGCGCGGCGGTGTCGGTCGAGGTGTCGGTCGGGGCGGCGGTCGGGGCCGGCGCCGCGGTGATCGCCGTCGTCGCGGTGCCCGCGTCCTGCGCCGTCTGCGTCTCGGAGTCCGCGCCGACGAAGGTCACGACCGGGACGTCGAACGTCGCGTCGCCCGCGGCCACGGCGGTGAACGTCAGCGTCGCGAGCGTGACGTCGCCCTCCAGGCCGGGGGACGAGCCGAGGCGCGTGTGCGCGACCGCCACGGTCCCGGTGCCGTCGTCCACGACGTCGGAGAACCCGCCGTCGGGCGTGGTCGCGCCGTCCGCGACGGGCTCGACGAGGTCCGCGTCGTAGGCGACCGCGAGGTCGACGGCGTACAGGTCGACAGCGCCGGTGACGGCGACGGTCACCTCGACCGTGTCGCCGACCTCGACGGACTCCGGCGCGGTGACGGAGAGCTCCGCGACCGACGGCGCGGCGAGCGCCGCAGGGCCGGTGGACACGGCGGTGAGCAGGCCCGCGGCGAGCGCGAGCCCGCCCGTGAGCGTGGCGCGTCGTCGTGCCCGACGGCGTGTGGGTGCGTGGGTCATGGGGGAGCGGTTCCTTCCTGGCGGGCAGGGGCGGTGGGTCCCGTCGCCCGCGGGTCATGGCGGAGCCCCCTGCCGCGAGCGATGCTCACAGGACGCTGTTTCCCGGCGGTTTCGCGGGTGTTAGCGAGAACGTGCACGGTGGTATCGGTTCTGTCGCGGTGGGTCCGCAGCCCGCGCCGCGCGCGGGATCGCGCCGATCAGGGTGTCGGACGCCAGGTGTAGGGTGACGTCCGTCACGCTGCTGCTGCAGCGAGTCGGGACGAGGAGCCGGGTACGAGGAGGCGGTGGCGTGGTCGAGATCGTGTTCCGGGTGCGCGACTGGCACCTGGTCGACGGGACGCTCGACAACACCGGCGCGGTCGAGCGCGTCGGCGGCGACGAGGCGCTCGCCGAGGCGGCAGGTCGTCTGCGGGAGGCGGGCTGGGCCGCGGCCGCGCAGCACCCTCGGGTGCAACCTGGTTGGGGCTGGCCGCCCGAGGACGACGACCTGGCGGTGACGCTCGACCGCGGCGACTGGGCGCTCGTCGTCTCCGAGCTCCACCGCTGGGCGGACGTCGGCGACCTCCAGGGTGACCGGCAGGGCGACCCTCTGGGCGCGGACGACGCCGCGTCGTCGCGCCGGATCGCCCGCGCGATCGAGGCGCGCCTCGCCGACCCGGCCGCGGACGGTACCGCGCCGGGGACGAGCGCCGGCACGGACGCATGAGCGCCCCGCCGCGTGTCTCGTGGCCCCAGGCGCTCGCGTGGCGGCTGGGGCGGCACCTGCTCGACCCCGTCGGCGACGTCGCCGCGGCCGACGTGGTCCGACGGCTGGGCGCGGTCCCCGCCGCGTCCGACGCCGCGCTCGCCGTCCGCAGCCGGCAGAGTCCGACGCGGCGTGACGCCGCCGGGCCCGACGAGATCCCGCGGGCGCTCGCCGACGGCAACCTCCTCGCCGTGTACGCGTTCCGCGGCGCGACGCACCTCGTGACGCCCGAGGACGGCGGCGCCTACCTCGCGCTGCGCGCGGCCGGGCGCATGTGGGAGCGGTCGTCGTGGCGCGAGTACTACCGGCTGGAACCCGACGACTGGCCCGCGCTGCGCGCCGCCGTGCGCGACGCGCTCTCGTCCGGTCCGCTGACGCGCGCCGAGCTCGGTGACGCCGTCGCCCGCGACCCCGCGTACGCGCACCTGCGTGCCGCGTTCGCCGACCCGTCCCACACCTTCCTCAAACCGTTCGGGTGGCAGGGCGACCTGTCCTTCGGGCCGTCGCGCGGCCAGGAACCCACGTTCCAGCGCCTCGACACCCACCCCCGCTGGCGGCCGTGGCCCGACCTCGACGAGGCCGGTCACCACGCCCTGCTCCACTACGTCGGCACCTACGGCCCGGTCACCGAGGCGAACGCCCACTACTGGCTCGGCGAAGGGCTCGGGGCCGGTCGCGCCCGGATCCGGCGCTGGTGGGCCGAGCTCGCCGACCGGTTCGTGGAGGTCGACATCGACGGCGAACCCCGGGTCGTGCTGCACGACGACACCGAGTCCTTGGCGGCGGCCGTGCCGTCGACCGCAGTCCGGCTCCTGCCCGGGCACGACCAGTGGGTGCTCGGCCCCGGCACCGCCGACCCGCACGTCGTGCCCGCGGCGCACCGCCAGGCCGTGAGCCGCGGGGCGAACCTCGTCGTCGCCGGAGGCACCGTCGCGGGCACGTGGGCGCTCGCGGGCGACGAGGCCGCGATCACGTGGTTCGGCGACCCCGCGCCGTCGGACACGGTGTCCGCGGAGGTCGCGCGCCTCGGCGCCGCGCTCGACCGACCGCTGCGCGCCGGGGCGCGCTCGTGAGGCCGGCGCGCGCCGCTTCCACGACCTGACTGGTCCGCCCGTGGTCGCGGTGGCCGAGGACCTGCACCCCGCGTCGTCGTGACGACGTCCCCGTCGGTACATCTGGCACGATCGCCCCGTGGACCTGACGCTGGACGAGATCCGGGCGGTCGCGGGCTACGCGGCGTGGTGCGCGGAGCGGGTGCTCCCGCTCTTCGAGGACGAGCACCCGGACGACGTGCGACCGCGCGCGGCGGTCGACGCCGCGCGTGCCTTCGCCGACGGGGAGCGGCGGACGACCGCGCTGCGGACCGCGGCGTTCGCGGCGCTCCGAGCCGCGTCCGGAGCGCGAACACCCGCAGCGGCCGAGACCGCTCGAGCCGCGGGCCATGCCGCGGGCGCGGCGTTCCTCCACCCGCTCGCGCAGGCCACCCAGGTGAAGCACGTCGTCGGTTCGGCGGCGTACGCGGCCCGCGCCGTGGAGCTCGTCGAGGGTGGCGACCCGGCCGTCGGTGAACGCTCGGTCCAGTGGGCTCGCCAGAACGCCCCCGACACGGTCGTGACGGTTCTCCGTCGGTACCCCGCGGCCCCGCCCGGCGGCGGTCGGGTGGGTGAGCTCGTGCGGCTGCTCGACGACCTGCTGCGCACGTGAGAACGGTCGAGCGCGCCGTCGACGGCTCACGGCCCGCCGACTGACAGCTTCCGCGAAAGTGTGAGTAAGCGCCGCGCGCAGTGACACGTCATCGAGCCGTCGAGAGGGGTGGCGAGGGACACACGTCGGTCGCAGGTGCTCGTGACGAGTGGAGGACGACATGGATGCATCATGTATCTATGCCTCGAACTACCAGCGGCTCCGCCACGGAGCAGGCCTACCGGCACGTCAAGCGGCTCGTCCTCGAAGGGACGTTGCCCGGTGGCTCGATGACGAGCGAGGGGGACGTCGCCGACCAGCTCGGCATGAGCCGCACGCCGGTGCGCGAGGCGTTCCTGCGGCTCGAGACGGAGGGTCTGCTGCGCCTGTACCCGAAGCGCGGGGCGCTCGTCGTGCCGGTCGCGCCCGGTGAGGCGGACGACGTCCTCGACGCCCGCCTGCTCGTCGAGACGCACGCCGCGCTGAGCGTCGTGCGCCTGCCCGACACCGACCTCACCGCCCTCGTGGCACTCCTGCGCGACCTCGTCGTGGCCCAGGAGGCGGCCGTCGCGGACGGCGACGTCGCCGAGTACGCCACGCTCGACGCGCGCTTCCACGCCGAGATCGTCGCCGCGGGCGGCAACGCCCTGCTCACCACCTTCCACGCGACCCTGCGCGAGCGCCAGCAGCGCATGGTCGCCCACAGCGTCCGGTGGGACGCGGGCCGCGCCGCGACGTTCGTCGCCGGGCACCGCGGCCTCGTCGACGCGCTCGAGGCGCGCGACACCCGCACCTACAAGCGCCGCGTCCAGCGCCACCTCGACGACGCGCGGGCCGGGCTGTGAGGCGCCCGACCGCCGCCGGGACCGAGGCGAGCGAGGAGGCGAGCGAGGAGACCGGGCGGGGTTCGCGCGTCGGGCACCGGGCCTGGCTGCCCGTCGCCCTGACGATGTTCGCCGTCGCGTGGGGCGGGAACGAGTTCACGCCCCTGCTCGTCATGTACCGCGAGGTGGGGCACTTCTCGGCCGTCACGGTCGACGCCCTGCTCGCCGCGTACGTGCTCGGCATCGTCCCGGCGCTGCTGCTCGGCGGGCCGCTGTCCGACCGGTACGGACGCCGCCCCCTGCTCCTGCCCGCGGCACCCGTCGCGCTCGCTGGGTCGCTCGTGCTCGCGGCGGGGGAGTCGTCGGCCGCGCTCCTCGCCGTCGGGCGCGTGCTGTGCGGGGTGGCGATCGGGCTCGTCATGGCCGTCGGGACCACCTGGGTCAAGGAGCTCGGCGACGCCACCGCGCGCGCGACCGGCGTTCCCGACGGCGGCTCCGCCCCCCGGCGCGCGGGCCTCGCCCTCACGCTGGGGTTCCTCGTCGGCGCCGGCGTCGCCGCCGTGCTCGCGCAGTGGGCGCACTGGCCCACGCACCTCGCCTACGTGCTGCACGCGGCGCTCGCGGCCGTCGCGGGGGTGTGGGTGCTGCGCGTCCCCGAGACCCGGTTCCCCATGGTGCCCGACGGCGCCCGGCCGGCCCGGCTGCTCGACGACCTCCGCGTCCCCGCGGTCGCACACCGGCGGTTCCTGCGCGTCGTCGTCCCCGTCGCGCCGTGGGTGTTCGGGTGCGCGGGCAGCGCCTATGCCGTGCTCCCCGGACTTGTCGCCGACACCGCCGACGGCGCACCCATCGCCTTCTCCGGGCTCATGACCGTCCTGGGGCTCGGGTGCGGCGTCGGGATCCAGGTGCTCGGCCGGCTCATCGACACCCGGCGCAGCGCGCGGGCATCCGTCGTGGCGATGGTGATCGTCGTCCTCGGCATGGGACTCGGCGCCCTCGCGAGCGCACGCCTCGACCTCCCGACCGCGCTCGCCGCGGCCGCCGTCCTCGGCGCCGGGTACGGGCTCGCGCTCGTCGCCGGGCTCAGCGAGGTCCAGCGCATCGCCACACCCGACGACCTCGCCGGCCTCACCGCCGTGTACTACTCGCTCACCTACCTCGGGTTCTTCGTGCCCGTGGCGCTCGCCGCGCTCTCCGTGCGGTGGGCCTACACGCAGATGTTCCTCGGCGGGCTGGTCGTCGCCGCGCTGTGCCTGGTGGTCGTCGCCTGCGCGTGGCGCGCGCACCTGCCGACGGGGGAGACCGACGTCGCGGTCGATGCCGCCGAGGAGACGGACCGCACAGCCCCGACCGGGGCAAACGGTGCGCTCGACGAGGCGCGGATGGGGTAGAGTATCCGAGGCTTCACGGGGTCCGGACCGCTCGGTTCCGGCCCGGTGATCCAGCCACGGGCTGTGGCGCAGCTTGGTAGCGCACCTGACTGGGGGTCAGGGGGTCGCAGGTTCAAATCCTGTCAGCCCGACAAGCAACTCGATGAGCGTGAGCTCGTCGAGTTGTTGTTTTCTGGGACGATTTCGCAGTTTCTGGGACGATTTCGCAGATTGAAAGATCCTCATTGTAATGACGCTAGGGGATGCGATGGAGCAGGGGTTCTCGCCGTCAGGCCTGCGACGTTTGTGGGACCTTGAGACGCGAAAGGGAAAGGACCTCCTTCCGCTGTTCCCAGTGGTCGAGAAAGAGCAGGCGATCGTACGGGATCTTCGTGCTCAACTCCGCGAGGCCCAGTCTGGCAAACTCGCGCGACCGATACCATTAAGCGTGGAACAGTTGGAAGCCTCTCTCCACGGCGCGAGAGAGGCGGCCGAAAACACTCTTGTCGGAGCGCTCGATGGTACTAGTATAAGCCTGCTAGGAATGCTGGAGAATGGCGCGTTCCCATGGGGCATAGCCCAAAACGGCCACGCAAATGGGCGATCCATATTCAGATACGGTCAATCGGCAGAAGTCTACTTTGCTGATAAGCACCTGCAACGCGTAATCCGCGCTGCCACCGAGTCTCGATCGGTTTCGCGCCACCAATCAACCTCGGGGCTGCTCAGGACGCTTGACAATCGCTTGCCAAAAACGGTCGTCAGATTCGACGTTTCCGCATTCTACGAAAGCGTCGATCACGACGTACTTCGGGCACAACTTGGTCGCACGGCTATGAATGCGACGCCGCGTCGACTAATCGATGGGTTCCTCGATGAATCCGCGGCATTGCTCGGCGTGCCCGTCGGACTTCCCGCAGGTATCGGCATGAGCGCCGCGCTAGGCGACCTTCTGCTAAGCGTCGTGGACACGCGCTTCCGGTCTCTGCCGAACATTCTGTACTATGCGCGATATGTCGATGATGTCGTCATGGTGCTCGCAGACGGCATTCGCGGCTCCTTGAGCGATGATGCTATTCGAGACATGATCGCAAGCGAACTTGGCGCCATAAGACTGAGGTCCCACCCAAAGAAGGAAGCAATCTTGCACCCGTCGCGCGGCGCCGGTGCTACGCAGTTCAATTTTCTCGGCTATGAGATTTCGATGAAGGACAAACTCAGCGTTGACATCACGCATGAGCGCGGACAGCGGCTCCGCAAGCGGATCGACCGCACCTTCGCCGCATGGAGTAATGCTAACTCGTCGAACCATGGGAAGCGCCGACTACTTCTAGACCGATGCCGAATGCTCACGGGAAACGTTCGCCTGACAAACAACAAGCGCAATGCGATGGCCGGCGTGTATTTCACAAATCCCCTGATCACAAGCTTGAAGAAGTACCGCGGTCTCGACAATTACCTCGCGCACAAGGTGTCGCAGGCCAGTCTTCCGGCTGAACTCATGAAAGTGCTCGAGAGCCTCTCCTTCGTTGACGGCTTCCAACATAGAACAGTGTACGTCTTCGAGCCCCGCCACTTAAGTCGAATCAAAGGTGTCTGGAATGGCTAAGGCGCGGCGCAATATCCGTAAACGTGACGCGCGCGTGCTGCTTAGCGAAGTTCTGCCGTACGAGATCCCTCCGAGTTTCTCTAATCGAGGGCTGTACGACTTCTTGAACGCAACCCAGCTGTCCGTCTCGCAAGGCGTGGCAGAGGCGCGTATGGTCGGGGCCGGGACCGAACTGCTGCTGCGGGTAATCATGGGATGGAAGGATGGCCCGAAGCTAGCGAAAGGCCAGGGGACTTCCGGCAAGCAGCGCTTTCTGGGAAACCCGCACCCATTCACGGTGCCGTTCCAGTTCACAATACGGCACAATCGGAACGACTATCGAACCCTCACGGTGCCGCATCCCGCAGCACAATTGGAGATATCTGCATTCTACGCACGTTATGCCGATCTGATCCTCTATCATACGTCGCGTAGCAATTTTTCCCTTCGTCGACCGGCTCGCGTCGCACGTTATAGCGTGGTGCGTGATCGTGTGTTCGAGTCAAAAAGGGGTGGTCTCGATCCTGTAGAGGAGGATCACCGGGAGTACGATTGGATTCGCTCCTATTTCACGTACGAGAAGTATTCAAGTATCTTCAAGTTCTACGATTCGCGGGAGTATCGCGAGCGCGAACGCAGGTACGGCTATCTGGTCCGTGCGGACGTTGCCAAGTGCTTTGACAGCATATACACGCACTCAGTTGCTTGGGCGGTCCACGGACATGACCTCGTCAAGTCCAATCTCAATCGATTGGAGGGCACCTTCGGTGACGATTTCGACCGCCTAATGCAGCGGCTGAATCATCGCGAGACTAGCGGGATCACCATAGGTTCTGAGTTGTCCCGGATCTTCGCTGAGATAGTCCTTCAAGCGGTCGACGTCGACGTCGAAAGAGAACTTGACTCCCACGGGTTACGATTCGGCGTCGACTATGATGTCCTTCGATATGTAGATGACTACTTTATTTTCCTGGCGGATGAACACAACAAGAGCCGCGTGCTCGATACACTCGCGCGGCATCTCCGGCGCTACAAGTTGCACTTGAATGCTGCGAAACAAGAGGGTGAGTACACTCCTTGGCTTTCGCCACTGACGGTGGCAAAGCAACGAGTTGCAAAGCTAGTACGTAAGTCGGTAAAGAGGGGTCGGGGTTCCGCGGGGAAAGACGCTCTTGCGCGTCCTCGCGCCGACGTGGAACGCCTTAGCATTGGCTACAAGGCTGTGCTCATCGACACTGGAGTCGGGCACCACGAGCTCGCGAATTATACTCTTGCGCAGGTCGAGTGGGCGGTGGAGCGGCTTATCAGATTCTCTCAGAGTGAGGTCGAGCGTGCGGCCGGAATGTCGCCCACTGAGCGAGTGGAGCATGTAGGCGCAGTCGTGGATGCGCTCCTTGGAGTGATGGAGTTCGCGTTCTTCGCATACTCGGGTGCTCCTCGTATGAGCCCAACCGTCAAGATCGCGCGGATCATGAGTTCAATTGTTCGCTTCGGCCGTGAAGGGTTTGTTCTTTCGCACGACCGCGAGCGCATCGAAGCGGCTGCGGGTTCCGAGGTGGTGGCGCAGATGAGGCGCCTGGCTGGTTCGGATCCCGACGCCGTAACTGCAACGTTATTGGATTGCGTGTCGTTTCTCGGGTCGGAGCACGTTCTGGACGAGGTAACGATGATCCAACTCCTCGGCTTCAGGGAGGCCGGGACGAGGCTAGAGCCGCCCGGGAGTATGAACGCCTTTCTGCTTTTCAGTATACTGATGCACACTCAAGGCGCTCAGTCATATTCATCGATTGTCGAGTCGTCGCTGCGTTGGGCGACCGGGCTTCTGGAGAGAGAGCCGAATGACGCAGAGCGCGCTATCGTGAGCCTGAACTTGCTCTCGTGCCCTTTCGTGGACGACGAGTTGAAGCAGCGGGTCGCAGGAGCTTACGGGGTGTCGTCGTCCTCGGTGTCGGTAAGCCGCTTCGGAAGCGATGGCCCTCTAGGTAACGTCAGCTGGACGGGGTTTGATCTTTATGATGCGTTGCAGCGGAAGCGTCTGTACGAGGTATACTGACCAAGCGTCCGGGCAACTGTTTCGGCAGACCACACACCAGCGCGGAGCGCGAGGCCCGGTTTAGCGCTCAGTCTCGATGGGGCGTGGCAACACGTCCCATCGAGATCGCGCATTGCCTTCTCGCTCGGTGCTGTTTCGGTTCTGATGAGATGTTGTGCGCGTCGGGCTCGGCTCACCGGTAGCCCGGTCGAGTGGACCGCGTTGCGTTCGGCTGCTTCGAACGTACGGACGTCGCGCAACGTGCGGAGCTTCACCCGCGAGGGCGATCGGCCTTCCCGGACGGGTAGCAAAGAGTGGGAGTCGTCCCCCGCACCGGAGACGCGCTGGGCGCGGCGTCGCACCGCGACGACGGGCACCATGGCCGACACGTAGTACTTCACCTTGTTGGTGCTGATGGCCAGCGCGTCGGCGATCTCGCGGTTGGTCCGCCTTGCGCGATGAGGGTGCGGATCTGGTTCTGCTGGCGTTCAGTTCTGCGCCGATGCTGTCCTTAGCGATCGCCGCCGGGTCGGCGGCGTCGAGCGGGGATCGCAGGTGCAGGTGGCCGCCCCCCGGGGGTCGCCCGACCCTCCAGTCGCCTTGGAGCTGCTCGACCCGTTGCGCGATGGGCCGGAAGCGGTCGTCCTCGCGGCTGGCGCTGCGGTGACGGTTGTCGTGGACGTCGACCAGGAGGTTCGTCCCGTCGCAGCCCCATCTGCCCGAGGAGCGCCACGCGGACGCACGAGCGCGCGCTCTCCGCGATGGAGGTCGGCACGGCGCGCCCGTTGGCGGGCGGCAGCACGAAGCGAATCGTCAGAGAGCCTTAGCGCGTCAGCGTCCGTAGTTCGGAGCGCAGGCGCTCGAACGCCTCGATCGCCGGTTCGAGGGCGCGGGCCCTCCTGAGCGCCGCCCGTCGGGTGTGTTCAGCGCGTCGACGGTGACCTGCTCGGCCCTCATCCGGGCCGAGCGGTCGGTGAGATCGCCCGACCGCAGCACCGCGAGGACCGACCGCAGCGCCACCTCGGCATGCTCGACGTCGCCGCTCTCGTCGATCCTTGGCCCACGCATCCGCAAACCCCATCCAGCGAGCCGGGCAACGAACCGAGCCGTCGCGAGGTCGCGAGAGGACGGCTGGAGGGATCGTCGCCGGTCGGGCGCGCGGCGTCGGACTCGATGCCGTGGGGCGGGCGGCCTAGGCTGAGGTGGAGCAGTCGGTGCCTACCTCGCGGAGGCCTTCATGCCCGGCTCCAGCATCACCGCGTGCCCGCTCCGTGGGCAGGTCGATCCGCGGCTCCTGCGATTCAGCGCTGGGGCGACTACCGGCGTTCTTGCCGTCGCGCTGCTCGTCCTCGACGTCGTTCGGCCGTTGAGCATCGGCCTGCTGGCCTCTCAAGTCGCGGTGTTCGCGTTCACCGCGTCCGTCAGCTTCCAGTGGACGCTGTGGGCACAGATCTACGCCCGCATTATCTGGCCGCGGATGGGACTGCCGGCCAGATTGGAGGACGCTCGGCCGCCGAGGTTCGCTCAGTTCGTCGGCTTCGTGCTCACCGCTGTCGCGCTGTTCCTCTTCATCACCGGCTTCGACGTCGCCGGCCACATCCTGACGCTGGTCGCTCTCGGCGTCTCGGCGATCAACGCGGCCACAAGCGTGTGCCTGGGCTGCAAGGCCTATTTGCTGTTCCGCCGCTCACGACCGGCCTGACCTCGACGGGACGAGCGCCGGTACCGGGCGACGGGCGAACAGCCGCACCTCGCAGGTCGCGGGGAACCCCTACGCTCGCTCCATGCCCACGCTCCTCCTCGTCCGCCATGGCCGCACCACCGCGAACGCGGGAGGGATCCTCGCCGGCCGGGCGGGCGGCGTCCGACTCGACGACGTGGGGCGTGAGCAGGCGCTCCGGGCCGCGGAGCGGCTCGGCGGTGTGCCGCTGGCCCGTGTGGTGACGAGCCCGCTCGAACGGTGCCGGGAGACCGCGCGGACCCTTCTCGACCACCAGGTGGGCGTGCCGGAGACGGTGGCCGAGCACGGCATCACGGAGTGCGACTACGGGCGATGGCAGGGGCGTGAGCTCAAGAACCTGGCGAAGGAGCCGCTCTGGTCGGTCGTGCAGTCGCAGCCGTCGGCGGCGACGTTCCCGGGCGGGGAGTCGCTTGCGGCGATGCAGGCGCGAGGGGTGGAGGCGGTCCGGCGGCACGACGCCGAGGTCGCGAAACGGTACGGGCCCGACGCGGTCTGGGCGGCCGTCTCGCACGGCGACCTCATCAAGTCGATCCTCGCGGACGCGCTGGGCATGCACCTCGACCTGTTCCAGCGCATCGTCGTCGGCCCGGCGTCGGTCTCGATCGTGCGGTACGGCCCGCACCGAACGGACGTCATCGCGACCAACACGGAGGCCGGTGACCTGTCCTGGCTGCGCGCGACCGCGCCGGCCGGGGACGCGCCCGTCGGCGGGGGAGCAGGGCACCCCCAGCCGGGCGATGAGGGCGACGACTCGACGTCGTGACGGGGTGCGCTCGTAGAGTGGGGACATGCCCACCCTCGTGCACGCGTTCGACTGGCCTGACCGCGTCGTGGTCGGCACCGTCGGGGAGCCCGGATCACGCACCTTCTACCTGCAGGCCCGTGAGGGCAGCAGGACGGCGAGCGTCGTCCTGGAGAAGGAGCAGTCCGCCGTCCTCGCCGAGGCGATCGAACGGGTCCTCGACGAGCTGATGGCGGCGCCCGACAACGAGTACAGCATCCCCACCGACGTGCCCGCCGAGCTCGTCGACGACGGCCCCCTCGACCAGCCGGTCGAGGAGGAGTTCCGCACAGGCTCGATGCGGCTCGCCTGGGACCCCCGCACGGCACAGGTCGTCGTCGAGGCGTACCCGCTCGTGGACGACGACGAGGCCACCGACGAGGACGACGCCGAGCCCGCGGAGGTCCTGCTCGTGCGGATGCCCGTCGGGACGGCGCGCGCGTTCGTCCAGCGCACCCGCGCCGTCGTGCAGTCCGGGCGTCCCGCCTGCCCGCTCTGCGGCCGCCCCGTCGACCCCGACGGGCACGAGTGCGCCCCGACCGACGAGGCGTGACGACCCCGCACGACGACCTCGACACGGCACCGCTCGAGGTCGTCGGCCGCATCCGCACGGCGTCCAACGCGACGTTCCTCGCGCGCATCGGCGACGTCGACGTCGTCTACAAGCCGATCGCCGGCGAGCGTCCGCTCTGGGACTTCCCCGACGGCACGCTCGCCGGCCGGGAGGTCGCCGCGTACCTCGTCTCGGAGTCCACGGGCTGGGGCGTCGTCCCGTGTACGTGGCTGCGGGACGGGCCGCACGGCCCCGGCATGGTGCAGTTCTGGCAGGACGTCGACCCGGCGCAGTCGCCCGTCGACGTCGTGCCGACCCCCGAGGTCCCGGACGGCGTGCAGACCGTCCTGGAAGGCGTCGACGAGGACGACCGGCCCGTCACCCTCGTCCACGAGGACTCGGCGGCGCTGCGCCGGATGGCCGTGCTCGACGTCCTGCTCAACAACGCCGACCGCAAGGGCGGGCACGTGCTGCCCCTCGCGGACGGGCGACGCGTCGGCGTCGACCACGGCGTGACGTTCCACGTCGAGCCGAAGGTCCGCACCGTGCTGTGGGGCTGGCTCGGCGCGAGCCTCGACGCCGACGAGCTCGCCGGTGTCGCACGGGTCCGGGACGACCTCGGCACCGGTCTCGACGGGGACCTCGGCGGCCGCCTCAGTGGTCTGCTCACGGCGGACGAGGTCGCCGCGCTCGCGGAACGGTGCGACGGGCTGCTCGCCGCGGCGCGGTTCCCCGCACCGTCGGGAGACATGCCCGCCGTCCCGTGGCCGCTGTTCTGAAATTGTTGCCATTGCATGCGTCGGGCGCAGAACAGACACTTCGGGCGAACAGTGCGCTTCGGGAAGGTCGCGTGCGAGTGGCGAGGCTGATCGTTTGTTGCGGCACCTACTCGGGGATTCTGCGCAAGTCGCGCACAGAGGTCAGCCGGCATCGATGGCTGCGAGCCTGCAGTTGATCGTCGTCCGAAACTCAGCAGCTCGCTACCGGGATGGTCGATCTGTGTCACAATGCCCTACATGACGGCCGGATCTGCGCCACAGCCAGCGGGCGATTCAGAAGTACTACTCGCGATGTACTCCGCACTCGTGGCCCGCCATCAGAGTTCCGATTCGCGCACCTGGCAGTTGGTTGGAATTGCCATTGCGGCGGAGGTGGCGTTATGGATCGGTCTGGGGCAATCGCTCAGTGCCGCCTTCTATCTGTTGATTGGCCTGGGCGCGCTCGCCGTGAGCGTCGTCTCGATCTTGGCAATCCGCTATACGGAACTGAGTTCGATGCTTGATCGACAACTGTTGGGTGCTTATGAGGATCATTTCGGAGTGCCTACCGAACTGCGCCTCCACCATGATCTTCGCCTAGAAGATCGTCTGTGGGAGATGAGCGGACATCTTTCGCCAGAGCGGCGGTCGCGGCTCTTTAAGCGAAGAATCGCGAAGAGGCGCCCGTCTGAACGGCGCGCGGGCGACGCCTGGGTGCTGTGGCGGGTCGACATGGTGCTGAGTGCCCTTGGCCAGCCATCGATTGTATTTACAGCGATTCTTGCCCTGGCAGGATGTCTCGGCCTAGGTCTCGGAGTTTATCAAGCCAGCGCGTCGCATGCCATTGCGATTTCAATTACCGCCCTGTCTCTCGTTGTCCTAGCGCTACCTTGGTTCACGTCGATGGATTCAGTCGTCGGAGGAAGGTTGCGGAACGGAGTTTCGAGAATTCTAGGCTAACGCTCACCGGCCTTCTGCTGATCGAAATTCTGACTCAGCGACCGTTCGGATCCGAGGCGTTGCGCGTGGGACGCCTCGGTTTCGTTGGCGCGCGCCTCGCCGTGGCGCAGGAATTTCACGCGCTCTACAGGGACCTCGCGCCCATCGGGCTGCGTGCGGAGGTACGCGGCCATCTCTATGACGAACTTGTCGATCGGCGTCGTGATGGTGCTCTCGCGCTGCCCCGGTAGTCGAGGTCCGTAGCGACCGGTGGAGTTACGTGCCTGGTGACGGGCACGGACTTGTCGGCGAGCTGCAAGAGCAGTGCTTCGCTGAGCATGACGGTCGCCGCCTTGGATGAGATCGTAACTCTGGGTCGCCCTCCGGGGCGCGTACGCGAGTTCGGACGACACCGTCACGATGATGCAGTCCGAACGCGCTCGACGAAGGCGTCGATGATGCGGATCGGCCCGAGCGCGTTGGTGGTGATCGTCTCCTCAGCCGTGGAGCGAAGCCCTCGGGCTGGTGCGAGTCCTCGACGCACTCGATCTCGGACATGGCGACGAGCGTATCGAGGTCGGGTGCCCCGAGCGCTCGTCCTTCGCTGCGGACGCGTTGCGCTCGGGGGTCGGTCGTGTCGGTGCGACCAGTGTCGATGCCGGGGCGCTTGGCGGCGATCCGCTCGAGCCGCTCGGTGCGGCGCCCGCCGACGATGACCGTGCTGCCCTGGTAGTGGACAGCGACGGCGAGCCGAGGCCGATGGCGCTCGGCGCGCCAGGGAACGAGAACCGTGCTGGTCGGGATATCCATGCCTCGATGCTCGGCGCGTGCGGGCGGCGCAGGAGAGACGGCCGAACAGGGACCGGCAATCCCTGGCACCGCCCGCGGCGAGGCCGGACGATCGACGCATGGACCGTGCCGCGCTTGCGGAACCCCTTCGCCGCCCCACAAGCCCCTGCCGCAGGCGAAGTCGGGCCGGTACTGTCAGGCGCTGCTAACCGAGGACCAACTCTGGGCGCTGCTCGTGCTGACCACCGCCCGGTAGCCGGTCGGTGGAGAAGGCCAGGCTGCTCACGGTGCTCGGCACGCAGGACCGCGCCGACTTGACCGAGACGGTCGGCACTCGCGTAGTGGGAGCGACGAGTTCTGCCTCCCTCGACAGTCTGTGACCTCGTACACGACGACCGAAGGAGAACCACGATGCGTGACGTGACCTACTCGATGAGCACGTCGGCGGACGGCTACATCGCCGGGCCGGACGGGGACTTCGCCTGGGGAGGGCCGTCGCCGGAGGCGTTCCAGCACTGGACGGACGAGATCCGCCGGGTCGGGACGCACCTGCTCGGCCAACGCCTGCACGAGACGATGCTCTACTGGGACGGGCGCGACGACGACCCGGCGCTCAGCGAGGCGGAGCGCGACTGGGCGCGGCTGTGGAACGCGCTGCCGAAGGTCGTGTTCTCCCGCACGCTCACGGAGGTCCAGGGGTCCCACGCCCGGCTGGCGACGGACGGCCTCGCGGAGGAGGTCGCGCGGCTGCGCGCGGAGCCGGGAGAGGGGGAGATCGCGATCGGCGGCGCAGGCCTCGCCGCGGACGCCGCGGCGCTCGACCTCGTCGACGAGTACCGCGCGATGGTCCACCCCGTGCTCGTGGGCGGCGGCACCCCGTTCTTCGCGCAGGCCGGTCGCCAGGTCCGACTGCGCCTCGTCGAGACGCGGCCGTTCCCGGACGGCGTCGTGCTGCACCGGTACCGCGTCGAGAGGTAGCGGCGCCCGGTATGCCGGGGTTGGTAGCGTGCCGTGGGTGTTCTCGAAGAGACGACGCGCCGCGCGGCGGCTCAGACCGGGCGACGGTCACGCCCTCGCCCGCTACCGGTGGTGGCAGCCGCTGTCGCGCGCGCTGCTGCACGTGCGGCTCGTCGGGCCCGACGGTCGCGAGGAGACGTGGTCGGTCGACGTCCGGCTCTGGGGCGACTCCGAGGACGGGGACGTGCGGGCCCGGCTCTACCGGGACGGCCGCCACGACGCGACGTCCAGGCTGCCGGCCGCCTTCCCCGTGCCGGGCGGCACCATCGAGGTCGAGGCGAGCGGGTACGGCCTCAAGCGCTGCCACTACGTGCCCGACGACGGCGGGCCGGCCCGTCAGCTCGTGCCCGACCCGGCGTCCGCCGAGGGGCGGCGGGCGCGCCTCGAGCGCGACCGGCCCGGCGTGAGCCGCGCGGTCGGGGTCGTCTCCTGGGGCGTCCTCGTCGTCGCGCTCGTGCTCGGAGTCCCGCAGATCGTCGAGCAGGTCTCGCAGATCCCGCCCGTGGCGGAGAACCTCGGCACCTTCACGTCACCGGTCCACCTCTCCGGGACGCTCAACGTCGCGCTCGTCGTCGCGACGGTCCTCGCCAGCACCGAGCGCGCGCTGCGCCTGCGCTACCACTGGCTGCTCGACGGCGGTCTGTTCGACGGCGACGAGTGAGCCCGGTGACGGACCCAGGCCACCGGGTTCACACCGGGCTCAGACCGGGTCCAGCGCCGGGACGGCGGTGGGCGCGAGCCCTGCCGACGCGACCGCGGCGGTGCGGCTCGTCGCGCCGAGTCGGGCGTAGACGTGCTCGAGGTGCGTGCGGACCGTCGCTGCGGAGATCCCCAGCGCGGCGCCGATCTCCTTGTTGCTCATGCCGATCTCGACGAGCTGCACGATCTCGCGCTGCCGCCCGGTGAGCGCGTCCGGCGTGCGGGCACGGTCCGTGGACGGTGCGGCGACGGCGGTGAGGACGTCGCGCAGGTGCGGCAGGAGCAGGCGGCAGATCGTGAGCTCCCGCTCGCCGAACGGTGACCCCGACGCGCGGGGAGCGAGGAGGCGCAGTGACCTCGCCCCGCCCAGCGGGTAGCCGAGGATCAGCTCGTCGTCGACCACGAGGTACTCGCGGTGCACGGGGTGCTCGGACCAGCGTCGCTCGCCGTACCAGGAGCGGATGCTCGTGGCGACGGCCGTCCCCGTGCGCTCGATGAGGCTGCACGGGCTCACCCACCAGTGGTCGACCAGCACTCCCATGCCGTCGTCGCCGTCGTCCGGCGACCACTGCTCCACGTCGGACGGGGCGACCTCGTACTCCTGGCCCGCCTCGACGCCCTGCTCGTGCTGGAGGGAGAAGTCACGCGCGTCCATGGCGTGGAACGCGACCCCGTCGCTGTCGAGCAGCCGCTCCAGACGTCGGAGGATCTCGGCGACGACCGCCGTGCTCGGGGCGTGCCGGGACACCTGAGCGAGGTCGAGGACGTCGCGCAGCACGACGATGTCGGCGCTCGACGGCGTGGAACGTGTCATGGGAGCCTCCCGTGTTCCGTCCTTCGACGATAGGACCGCCGAGCCCGCCGAGGAAGGCCGATCCGCCCGCGGGCGCCCACGGACGGCCCGGATACGACGAACGTCGTATGGCCGGGGCCGTCGACCGGGCCGGACGCTGGGAGCACACGCGCCGGACCCCGGCGCCTCGGCGAGAGCGGTGAGAGCGATGACCTCCACGACCTGGTCCCGGACGCGACGCCGCGCGGTCGCCTCCGTGGCGGCAGCAGCCTGCGGCGTCCTGGGCGCGGGGGGAGCGTCGGCGTGGGCCGGCGACCCCGCGCCGTGGGTCGCGGTTACGCCGTGCCCGGCGGGCGGGACCTTCTCCCCGCCGCTCGGCGGACCGGCCGACCTGTGCGTCCCGACGACGTGCGAGGGCACGTCCGCCGACGACGCGGCGTCCGACGGCACGGCCATCGACGGCACGGCGCCCGAGGACACGCTGCCGTCGAGGAGCACCATCCGGCCGTACACGACCGTGTGAGGGCCCAGGCCCGGCCCGGGCGACGTCCCGGTCAGTCCTCGATGGCCTCGACACCCTGCCGGTCGAGCTCGGCGAGGTGGCCGCGCATGCGCTGGAGCACCTCGGGCGGGTGGCCCTCCCAGTCCGCGACCTCGCCGAGCACCCGCAACGGCTCACGGGTGCGGTACGACCGCGTCGGGTTGCCGGGGAAGCGCGTGTCGGTGAGGTTCGGGTCGTCCTCGAACGCCCCGGTCGGCTCGACGCGGTAGACGCGTCCCGGCTCGTCCCCGACGGCGAGCTCGGCGCCCCAGACGGCGGCGTCGAGCGTCGCCGTGAGGTAGACGAAGCGCGCGGTCCTGCGCCGACCGAAGTTCGACCCGTAGCCCGGCCCGAGCAGGTCACCGGGACGCAGGACCGCCTTCGTCCCGTGGAAGAACGGCCCGCGGTCGTCGGGACCGTGGGGGGCGACGTCGTCCGTCATGGTGCTCCTCCTCGACCGTCGGGACGTGCGTCCCCTCATCATGCCGTCGTCCCGGGCGAGCGACGCGGAACGCTGGCACGCTGGCACGACACCGGCGAGAGGGAAGCACACGATGGGCCTGTTCACCCGGCGACCGCACCGCGCCGACGGCGGCGACCCCGAGGGCGCCGAACTCGAGGGCACCGACCACCCCGACGGGACGTCGCGGGACCGTGGGCCCCACGACGCGCGGGGTAGCGCGGAGACCACGCCGCGCGGGGCGTCCGCCCTGTGGTCGGACGGCGTCGGGCGGGCCGGCACCCGGTCGGTGCAGGTCCTCGCGATCCTCGGGCTGCTCGCCGTCGCGGTCTTCGCGATCACGCGCCTCACCCTCATCGTCATCCCCGTGCTCATCGCGCTGGTGCTCGCCGCCGCGATCTCCCCGCTCGTCGTGCTCCTGCGCCGCAAGGGCGTCCCCTCGGGACTCGCGACGATCATCGCGCTGCTCGCGCTCGTCGCGCTCCTCACGGGCGTGGTGTGGCTCGTCGCGGCGGCCGTCGTCAACCAGTGGCCCACGCTGCGCGACCAGGCGATCGACGGCTTCGAGGAGCTGCGGACCTTCGTTGAGGGGCTGCCGTTCGAGATCACCGAGGAACAGCTTCAGTCCGTGCAGGACGCCGTCGTCGGCTTCCTCCAGTCCGACGCTGTGGGCTCCGGGGCGCTCGCGGGCGTGTCCCAGACGGTCGACTTCATCGCCGGGTTCGTCGTGATGATCGTCATCCTGTTCTTCTTCCTCAAGGACGGCCCGCAGATCTGGGAGTTCCTCCTGCGCCCGTTCGAGGGGGAGCGCTACGAACGGGGCAGGCGCATCGGCACGACGACGGTCGCGACCCTCGGCGGGTACGTGCGCGGCACGGCCATCGTGGCGGTGGTCGACGCCGTCGCCATCGGCATCGGCCTCGCGATCGTCGGTGTCCCGCTCGTCATCCCGCTGTCCGTGCTCGTGTTCCTCCTCGCGTTCATCCCGCTCGTCGGCGCGACGCTCGCCGGAATCCTCGCCGCGCTCGTCGCCCTCGTCGCCCTCGGGCCGGTCGAGGCGATCATCGTCGTCGCGATCGTCGTCGCCGTGAACCAGCTCGAGGGTGACCTGCTGCAACCTGTCGTCATGGGTCGGACGCTGCGCCTGCACCCCCTCGTCATCCTCGTCGCGCTCACCGCCGGGACGGTCCTCGCGGGCATCACCGGCGCAGTGCTCGCCGTCCCGATCGCCGCGTCGATCTGGCGCGCCATCCAGGTGTGGGACGGTCCCGAGCTGCCGGCCCGCTTCGCCCGCCCCAAACCACGCCGGGCGGACGAACGCGTCGAGGCCGTGGAGGGCGCCGAGGCTTCCTAGGGGTCGGCGTCGCCTCGCGACGACCGGGCCGTCGTCCCGCAACGACCCGGTCGTCGCCCCGCGGCCGACGCGCGGGAGAGAGCCGCTCCCTAGCGTCGCCCTCATGAGAGACGACAGCAGGTTCGGAAAGGGCGAGCGCGCAGGATGGTTCGCCGCGCTCGGGTACGCGTGGGTCGTCATGATCGTCCTCGGCGCGATCGTGCTCGAGACGCTCATGGTGTACCCGAACGTGTTCCACGACCCGCCCGCGTCGCTCGAGCTGGCGATGGACTTCCTCGCCGTCCGGGGACCGTCCGACGTCTTCCCGCCGCTCGGGTTCACGTCCTGGGTCCTCGGCGCCGCCGCGGTGGTGCTGTGCTGGCGTCGCCGCGACGCGCGGTGGTGGCTCGTGCTCAGCGTCGCGGCGATCGTGGCGGAGGGCGTCGCGTCTGTCGTGTACTTCTGGCCGCGCAACGAGGTGATGTTCGTCGAGGGCCTGGCCCAGCACTCGCCCGAGCACCTCGCGGACGTCGCGCGCGAGTTCGAGACGTGGCACTGGCTGTCACGGATGGTCTTCAACACGGTGGCGGCCGTGGCGGCGTTCGTCGGCTTCCTCCGGGTGGACCGGGCACGGTTCCTCGCCCGTGCCGTGGCGCGGGGCGGCGGGTCGTGACCCCGCACGTGCGTCGGCTGGGGCGGGCCGACCTCAGCGCGGCCGCGTCCCTCGCGGGGCTCGGGATGGCCGACAACCCGCTGCACCGCGTCGTGTACCCCGGCGGGGAGGACGGCGCGGCGCGCGCCCACGCGCGGGTCGTCCGCACCCTCCTGGCGGTGTCACCCGCGCTCCACGTCGACGGCGCCGAGCTCGGTCGGACGCTCGTCGGGTTCGCGGCCGCGGCACCGGTCGGCCGCTGCCGGCCCACGGGCGCCGCACGCGTGCGCCTGCTCGGTACGGCGTCGACCCTCGGGCCCCGCACGACGGCACGCCTCCTCGCCTGGACGAAGGCGTGGGCCGCCCACGACCTCGCGGAGGAGCACGTCCACCTCGGGCCGGTCTCGGTCGCCCGTGGTCTGCGCGGGCGCGGGATCGGCGGGCTGCTCCTCGCGCGGCACACCCGCCGGCTCGACGCCCTCGGTGCGGTGGGCTACCTCGAGACGGACCGTCCCGAGGCGGTCGGCTTCTACCGGCGGCACGGGTACGACGTCGTCCGGACCGCCGAGGTCCTCGGCGTGCCCTGCTGGTTCATGCGGCGCGGGCCGGTCCCGGCGGGCTGAGGGTCAGGACACCTTGCCCTGGAGGAGACGGCGCCAGTAGATCCGCGGCTGGAGGTACCGGTCGAACAGCAGGAGGCTGCGGCGTGGCCTGGCGAGGTCGACCAGGCGCGTCGTCGGCGCGGGCTGACCGTCACGGTCGTGCTCGGCGAGCAGCAGCGCGCGGCGCGACGTCGTCACGGGCGCGACCGTGTAGCCGTCGTAGCGCCGCAGGGGCGCGCCGGTCCGACGTGCCTGGATGTTGCGCGCCACCACCGGGACCTGGCGGCGCAGCGCCCCACCGGACGGCATGGTCCGGACGGTCGCGGCGTCGCCGAGCCCCCACACGCGCTGGTGCCTCACGTGCTGCAGCGTCCGCGGGTCGACGGCGACGAAGCCGTCGCCGTCCTCGGTCGAGAGCCCGCTCGCCGCGACCCACGACGGCGCGCGGTGCGGCGGGGCGAGGAACAGCGCGTCGTAGTGCGTCGTGTCGGGGCCGTGCGGGGTGCGCAGCCGGGCCGTGCGGTCCGTGGCGTCGACGGACTCCACGGTCGTGCCCGTGCGGACGCGCACGCCGGAGGCGCTCGCCGCGTCGAGCAGCTCGGGCTCGGCGCGCGGGTCGTCGACGAGCCGCGGCGCTGCGACGACGAGCTCGACGTCGATCGCGTCGAGCACGCCGGTGCGGCGCCAGTGGTCGAGCGCGACGAACATCGGCTTGAGCCCGACGGGGTAGCAGGGGACGTGCCGGTCCGCGAGGACGAACACGGCCCGCCCGGACGTCAGGGACGACAGCATCGCCCAGGTGTCCGCGGCGTGCTCCGGGAGGTAGCTCGTCGACGCGTACGGTCCGGCGACGGCTTCCTCGGCGCCGGGAACGGCGTCCCAGTCGACCTCCGACCCCGGGCAGACCGCCAGGTCGCCGTAGCCGAGCTCGGTACCGTCGGCGAGGCGGACGACCGAGCGCTCGGCGTCCACCGCGACCACGGCGCTCGCGTACCGGCGCACCCCCTGAGGGAGCACATCCTCCTGCGGGCGCGTCAGGTCGTCGAGCGTCGCCATGCCCGACGCGACGTACGACAGGAGCGGGCGGTACAGGTGCACGTCCCGTGGCTCGATGACGGCGACGTCGCGGCACCCGTCGCGCCGCACCCGTCCCGCGAGAGACAGACCGGCGTTGCCGCCGCCGATGACGAGCACGTCGTGGGTGGGGGGAGAAGCCATGATCGGTCCGTCCGCTCGGTGGGGCGAGGCCGTCCCACCGTAGGGAGCACGACGAGCGCTCGCCGCTCGGGACGGCCTGCGCGCGACGGGTCCGTCCGCGGTGCGCTGCCACGACAGCCGCCTAGGATCGCCGTCATGACGCACGACGCGGCGCCCGGTGCGTCCGAGCGCGCGGTGGTCGACGAGGTCGGGGCCCGCCACGGGCTGTGGGCGCCCGGCACCCCGGCCCGCGTCGAGGCGCGCGGACCCGAGAACACGACGATCGCCGTCGGGCACCACGTGCTGCGGCGCACGGCCGACCTCGACGCGGCGGCCCGGGAGGTCGCGCTGCTGCGTGCTCTCGCGCCCGCGACCGACGTGCCCGTCCCCGTGCCGCTCGTGCACGACGCGGGGCGCGGCCTGGTCGTCTACCGGCGCCTGCCCGGCACGCCGCTGCTGCGGCGCCCCGGGCGCGCGCACCCGTCGGTCGTCGCCGGGCTCGTCGACGTCCTGGCGGCGCTGCGCGCCGTGCGCCCCGACCCACCGCCCGTCGTCGACGACGAGCCGGTCGACGCCTGGCACGCAGAAGCCCTCCGGGTGTTTGAGGCGGTCCGGCGCCACCTGTCGCCCGGACGGGCGGACGTCGTGGCGGCCCGTCTCGCCGCTCTTCCTCCGGAGGGCCCGACCCGGCTCCGGCCGCAGCACGGCGACCTCGGCGCCGAGCACCTGCTCGTCGACGCGGACGGTGCCCTCACGGGCGTCATCGACTGGACCGACGCCGCCGTGACCGACCCCGCGCGCGACCTCGGCCGGATCTACCGCGACCTCGGACCCGAGGCCGCCCGCCAGGTCGCGGACCGTCTCGACGGGAAGCTCGGCACGGCGGACGAGGAACGCGTCCGGTTCCACGCGCGGTGCGCGTGGCTCGAGGACGTCGAGCACGGGCTGCACGACCCGCACGCGCGCCGCGCCTACCTCACCAACGCCGACCGGACCTTCGCGCACGTGTTCGCGGCGCCGTGACCGTCGGCGGCACCGGCTGTCGCGGACGGTGCCCGTGTCAGGACGCCGCGGTCCCCCGGACGGTCCAGCGTGCGCGCCAGCGCTCCCAGGGCGGCGAGACCGCCCAGTTGAGGCGCAGCGTGCGCCAGGCGCGGTCGAGCCGACGGCGACGCTGGTGCCGGCCCCGCAGCGAGCGGGCGGAGACGCCGACGCGCCAGGTCCGGTCGAGTCGCGTGCGCCGTGCCGGCCCGAGCCGGAACGCGAGGTCGAGGTCGTCGTGCACGTCGGCGCCGGTGCGGACGGCCGCGGTCCGCACGGCCTCCCAGGCGGTCGCCCGCAGGGCCATGCACGACCCCCACAGCGCGACGTGCCCGAGCGCGAGGTGGCACAGGACGTAGTACGTGCCCAGGTAGGCGAGCGACGCCGCCGTGCGGGTGCCGCGCGGGAGGTCGTGGAAGCGGCCGGTCCCGGTGAGGGCGTCGAGCGACGGGTCGGCGCCCATGCGCTCCATGAGGGTCTGCACCCACCGCTCGTCGGGGCGCGAGTCCGCGTCGAGACGGCCGATGATCTCGCCCTTCGCGGCGTCGTAGCCCGCCGCGGCGGCGGCCGGGATGCCGACCTCCGGCTCGTGCACGACGACGGCGCCCCACCGGTGCGCGACGGTCGCCGAGCCGTCGGTCGACGCGTTGTCGACGACGACGACCTCGTAGGGCGGGACGGTCTGGCGTGCGAGGAGGGCGAGCAGGTGGTCGAGGTGCTGCGCGTCGTCGCGGACGGGGACCACGACCGAGACGCGCAGGCTCCCCGCGACGCGGGCCGTCACGAGCGGCCCGCCGTCCCGGCCCGGCGACGGGCGAGGAGCGCGCCGGCCAGCAGGGCCCCGGCGACCCCGGCGGCGAGGTCCAGCACCGTGTCGGTGTACCCCACGCCGATGCCGTCGTCGAGGAAGGTGTGCCCCGCCCACTCGCCCACCTCCCACAGCACGGCGACGAGCGCGCCGAGCGCGGTGGTCGTGACGGCGAGCCCCGCACGGGCGCGTGCGGACGGTTCTGCCGGCGCCGGGGGCAGCAGCCGCCAGCGCACGAGCGCGAGGTGCGCGACCGCGGCGATCAGGCCGGTGCAGACGACGTGCGCGACGAGGTCGAGCCCGGGCACGGCGTCGTACCAGCCGAGCTGCGCCGCCCAGCCCGCCGCGAGCAGCGACGTGCCGTACGCGACGTCGAGCGCGGGCGGCAGGTCGAGGCCGCGCGTGAGCGTCACGCCGCCGAGGACGAGGAGGAACAGCGCCCCGGCGACGCCGCCGAGGACGAGCGCGGCGACGACGAGGCTCAGCAGCGCCGCCGCACGCACGGCGTCGGCAGGGACGAGGGCGACGTGGCGCTCGGCGGTGGTGCGGCTCATGCGGTCCTCTGCGACGGTGACGGCGGGCCGTCAGCGTCACATCCGGCGCGTCGGCTCGCACCACGGGCCGTCACCGGCGACGTCAGATCGTGCGGACGGGGACCTCTCCGGCGACCTGCGCCGTCCGGCCGAGGACGTCCACCGGGACGGACTGCACGGTGAGCAGGTCGCCGGGGGCGACGTCGCCGTCGCCGCTGACGTCGACGTGCACGCGCACGGTCGCGCCGACGGGCGCGTCGTCGACGTCGACGGCGAAGGGCACGCGGCCCCCGGGCGCCACGTCGACGCCCGGCAGGACGGCCTCGGCGAGCCGGACGGAGGCGGCGTCCTGGAGGGTGGTGTCCTCGACGGAGACGCGGACGGTCGCGACGGCGCCGGGTGCGTCGTCGGGGAGGGCGACGGTGCCGTACAGGGTGGTCATGCGACCACTGTGACACGGTCCCGGACGGCGAGCGCCTCGACGACGGCGTCGGTCAGGAGCAGTCCCGTGAGCTCCTCGCAGAACAGCCACAGGCCGGCCGGGTTGACCTCGAAGAACACGTGCTCGCCCGCGGGCGTGCGGCGCAGGTCGACGGCGCCGTAGACGAGGCCGAGCCGGTCCATGAGCGCCCGCAGCCGTGCGAGCACGTCGGCGGGGAGCTCGACGGCGCGCACGGCCGCCTCGTCGAGCACCATGCGCATGTCGCTGGGCAGGCTCGTCGCGGTGGCGTCGATCTCGGTCGTGTAGGCGGTGCCGTCGACCATGGTGACGCGCAGGTCGACGCCGGGCACGTACTCCTGGAGGATCGTCGGGGCGTAGCGCACCTGGTCGAGGCGGGCGACGTCGTCGGCGTCGAGCAGGTGGGTCTCGCGCCACGCGTCGAGGCGCGCGATGAACGCCTTCGTCACGACGTGCCCCGGCCCGCCGAGCGCGGCGACGACCTCGCGGGCCCGCTCGGGGTCGCGCGTGACGGCGGTGCGGGGGAGAGCGAGGCCGAGGTCGGCGGCGACGGCCCATTGCCAGGGCTTGTGGTGGGCGTCGGCGTCGGCGCGAGGGTCGTTGACCCAGCGCAGCGGCAGGGACGCGACGACGCCCTCGAACACCTCGGCGAGCTCGCTGCTCACGAACCCGGCGGCCGACGGGTCGGCGACGGCCGGGTCGGGCGGGAGCCCGCGCAGGCGGCGCCACCAGCCCGTGGTGGCGTGCGCGAGGTCGTGCTCGACGCCGTCGACGACGAGCCGCATCCCGGCCGGCTCGCCGGTGCCGTACCCCAGCTCGAGGGAGCTCGTGGTGCCAAGGGTCGAGGTGTCGAGGACGACGACCTCGTGGCCGAGCGCCCGCAGGCGCTCGACCACGACGGCCGTGTGGTCGTCGTCCGGCCAGCTGACGACGAGGATCATCGGCCCGCCCCTCAGAGCCCGGCCTCGGCGGCGGCCTGCTCGGCGAGGCCCGCGACGGTCTCGCGCAGGGCGTCGAGCGCGGTGACGACCTCGGCGAGGACCACGGCGAGGTCGGCCGCGGAGGTGCCCTGCCCGGCGTCGGCCGCCGTGCCGGCCACACCGGCCTGCTGCGCCATCGCCGCCTGGTAGCGGCTGACGAAGTCGCTGTCGCGGCCGAGGACGAACGGGACCGAGCGGCCGAGCGCGGGGTTCACCACGGGGATCTCGGGCCGGACGGGGCCGACCACCTCGCGCAGCGTCGGCTGGGGGTCGCGCGGGCCCTTCACCGGGTCGAGCACGGGCTTGATCGGGTCGCGCAGCTGCTTGATCGGGTCGCGCAGCGGCTTGAGGACCTCGTCGCGGGGCTCCTTGACGATCTCCTTGAACGGCTCCTTGACGTCCTTGAGCGGCTCCTTGATCGTGGTGATCTCCCCGACGTCGCCGACGGGCTCCTTCACGACGTCCTTGATGGCCGTCTTCGGCCACGCCAGGCCCGGGTACATGAGCTTGAGCCCGGCGAGGTCGCCCGCGGACAGCGACGTGCGCTGGCCGATGACGGTCCCGGCGGGGACCGTCCCGATCGGCACGATCGTCGGCTGACCGTTCTTGGAGAACGCCGTCGTCGGGTAGTGCATGATCGAGCCGTAGTCGTACCCGCCGAGGTCGTCGCCGTCGCTGATGTGCTGGGTGAAGTTGTGCTCCTTGCCCGCCTCGATGTTCGCGAAGTTGATCTGCACGAACGCGTCGCGGTCCTCGCGGGACTGCTCGTGCCACAGGCCGACGGCGTGCGCGATCTCGTGGATCGTGTTGCCGACCGTGCAGCCCGGCCCGAGCGTGATGTTCTGCTGCCCGCCGCGGCGACCGACCGCGGAGCTGCACCCGCCGCCGCCCACGAACCGCACGAAGTCCGCCTCGCCGTTGCGGGGGACCAGGCGCAGGGGCGTCTTCGCGTGCCAGTGCGCGATCGCGTTGTGCACGCGCGACGGGTTGTCGAGCGCGCCGTCGATCTCGAACGGCACCACGCCGTTCGGCCAGCGGAACTGCTGGCCGCTGATGCCGACGGCGTGCGCGACCTGGCCGCCGTCCTCGTCGGAGGTGAGGGTCGCGACGTCGCGCGCCTGCGCCTCCTCGACGGTGCCGATGACGATGTCGCCCTCGACGATCGCGAGCCCGTCGACCTCCGCCCACACCACGGGCAGCGACGCGAACCCGTAGCCGTCGACGAGCGCCGTCCCGCCGACAGGCCCGGCAGCCTGCTCGCACGACAGGTGCACGCCCGGCCCGGACGGCTTGCCCGGGGTGGTGCGGCGGTTCCGGGTGGTGCCGGACCGACCGCCCGACGAAGCCTTCTTCTCGACCATGACGTCTCCTCGGGGAGATCCGCGCCGGGGCGTCCCCGGTGCGGGCGGGGCACGGTGTCCCTACCCGGAGAGAGCGCGCGGGGGGCCGCGCGATGCAGGGCCAGGGCGTCGAGTTCGGACGCCCTCCCGCACGCCTCAGCCGCAGCTGTCGCAGACCCCCGTGGCGGGGAGCGTCATGAAGCACGACGGGCACACCGGGGCCGGGCGCTCCGGCTCCTGCGCGCGCCGCGTCGTCGTGCGCGTCCGCGGGGTGGAGCGGGCGGCCGAGGAGGCGGCCGCGCGCCGCGTCGCGGCGGCGGGCGCGGGGGCCGCGGTGATTGGGCCGGACGCCTCGAACCCCCGCTTGCGGAGGATGGTGACCGCGTCGACCTTGCCGCCCGCGAGCTCGTCGGCGGTGGCGACCCGACCCGTGGCGTGCCGGTGCGCGACACCGAGCACCGCCTTCGCGTCGTACTCGCGCCCCTCGTGCTCGAGGACCTCGCGGACCGAGCGGGTGAACCCGTAGACCCCGAGGAAGTTCTCTGCCCCGCGGTCGTCGTACTCGGCGATCGCGGAGAGGATGTGCTGGCGGGTCACGGCGGAGAAGGTAGCCACCCGACGAGCCTAGTCCGCTCCCGGGGCGCCCCCGCCGGAACGACGGCCTCGCCCGTGTGGGGTACGCGACACGAGGTGCCCGGGCCGACCGGGGCCGTCCCGCCGCTGCCGGGCGGCCGGGCTCAGGGCGCGTGGTGCCGCCCGATCGGCACGACCATGGGGGTGCCGGAGACGGGGTCGGGCACGACGCGCGAGCGCATCCCGAACACGTCGAGCACCATCTCCTCCGTCACGACCTCCTCCGGCGCGCCGGCCGCGTACAGGGCGCCCTCGCGCACGGCGACGAGGTGGTCGCTGTAGCGGGCGGCGAGGTTGAGGTCGTGCAGCACCATGACGACCGTGACCGCGCGGCGGCGGTTGAGGTCGACGACGAGGTCGAGGACCTCGACCTGGTGCGCGACGTCGAGGAACGTCGTCGGCTCGTCGAGCAGGAGCACGTCGGTGCGCTGGGCGAGCGCCATCGCGATCCACACGCGCTGGCGCTGGCCGCCGGAGAGCTCGTCGACGGGCCGGTCCGCGAGCTCGTCGACGCCGGTGAGCACCATCGCCTCCGCGACGGCCTCCTCGTCGGCCGCGGTCCAGCGCGACAGGAACCCCTGGTGCGGGTGCCGGCCGCGCGAGACGAGGTCGGCGACGACGATGCCGTCGGGCGCGACCGGGGTCTGGGGGAGCAGGCCGAGGACGCGCGCGAGCTCCTTCGTCGGCGTGCGCGTCACGGCACGCCCGTCGAGCACCACCTGGCCGGAGCGGGGGACGAGCAGGCGCGCCATGGCGCGCAGCAGGGTGGACTTGCCGCAGGCGTTCGCGCCGACGACGCAGGTGATCGCGCCGCTCGGCACGACCATCGACAGGTCGTCGACGACGACGCGCTCGCCGTACGCGAGACGCACGTCCTCGACGGCAAGGGTGTGCCCGGTGGTGGGGGGCGTGCTCACAGGGAGCCTCCGTTCCGGTTGCTGCGCACGAGCAGCACGATGAGGTAGGGCGCGCCGATCGCCGCCGTGACGACGCCCACGGGGAACGTCGTGGAGAACGCGTGCTGACCCACGGCGTCCGCGAGGACGACGAGCAGGGCGCCGACGAGCGCCGACGGGGCGAGGAGCGTCCCGCCGCCGGGCACGAGGCGGTGGGCGATGGGCCCGGCGAGGAACGCGACGAACGCGATGGGTCCCGTCGTGGCCGTGGCCACGGCGGCGAGCGCGACCGCGCCGAGCACGAGGAGCAGACGCGTGGGGGCGACGGGCACGCCGAGCTGGGTCGCGGCGTCGTCCCCGAGCGGCAGGACGCGCAGCCGCCGGGAGACGACGGCGAGCGCGGGCAGGACGACGGCCACGGTGAGCGCGAGCGGGGGCACGCCGGGCCAGAACGCCGTCGACAGGCTGCCGGTGAGCCACCGCATGGCGCCCTGGACCTCCCACTGGTCCGCGCGCAGCAGCTGGTAGGAGACCCAGGCGTCGCACATCGCGGCGATGCCGATGCCGATGAGGATGAGGCGGGTTCCCGCGGTGCGTCCCGTGCCCGCGACCGCCGCGATGAGCCCGGCGACGACGAGACCGGAGACGGTCGCGAAGGCGGACAGGGCGAGGCCGGACAGGCCGAGGACGGTGATGCCGGTGACGGCGGCGGCGCTCGCACCCGCGGTGATGCCGATGATGTCGGGGCTGGCGAGCGCGTTGCGGAGCATGGTCTGGAAGATCACGCCCGAGACGCCGAACGCGGCGCCCGCGAGGACCGCGGTCACCGTGCGCGGCAGGCGCACCTGGCCGACGGTGTAGCTCGCGCCGGGGACGTCCTGCCCGGCGAGGACCCGCAGGACGTCGGGCAGGGGGTGGCTGGGCGTCCCGACGACGAGCGCCGCGCCGGCGGCGACGACGAGGGCGACGGCGAGGGCGGCGACGACCGCGGCCCGGCGGCGGGACCCGTGCCGGCGGACGGCGCGCAGCCGGTCCGTGGCGCGGGCGACGGCGGCCTCGGGGTGAGCCGTGACGGGGGCCGTCACAGCTCGGGGATGCGCGCGCGGCGCACGATCGCGATGAACACGGGAGCTCCGAGGAAGGCGGTGACGATGCCGACGTCGATCTCGGTGGGCCGGGCGACGACCCGGCCGACGACGTCGGCGGCGAGCAGCAGGGTGGCGCCCGCGAGCAGCGAGTAGGGCAGGACCCAGCGCTGGTCGGGTCCGACGAGCGCCCGGACCGCGTTCGGCACGACGAGGCCGACGAACGCGATGGGGCCGGCGAGCGACGTCGCGACGGCGCACAGCAGGACGGCGCCCGCCGCGGAGATCGCGCGCACCCAGCCGACGTGCGCGCCGAGGCCCGTGGCGAGGTCGTCCCCGAGGGCGATGGCGTTGAGCCCGGGCGTGGACAGCAGGCACGCCGCCGCCCCGACGAGCGCGAGGGGCGCGAGCTGGGCCATCGCCGCGGGCTCGGCGCCGGACAGCCCGCCGACCTGCCAGAACCGGAACGTCGTGAGCATCTCGACGCGGGGCAGGAGCACCGCGCTGACGAGGGCGGACAGCGCGGCCGTGGTGGCCGCGCCCGCGAGCGCGAGCTTGAGGGGCGAGGCGCCGCCGCGCCCGAGGGACCCGACGGCGTACACGCCCACCGCCGTGAGGGCGGCACCCGCGAACGCGAACCACACGAACTGACCGGGGCCGGAGATGCCGAGGAACGCGATGCCGCACACGACGGCGAGCGACGCGCCGGTGGTGATGCCGAGGATGCCTGGGTCGGCGAGAGGGTTGCGCGTCACGGCCTGCATCACGGCCCCCGCGAGGCCGAGCGCCGCCCCGATTAGGAGGCCGAGGACGGTGCGGGGCAGGCGCTCGCGCACGGCGATGCTCGCCACGTCCGTGCTCGACGGGTCCGTCAGCCCGGTGACGACCTCGCCGACCGAGACGACCCGCGACCCGAACGCGACCGATGCCGCGACGGCGGCGAGCAGGACGGCGAGCAGGACGACCAGCCCGACGGCGCGCCGTCGGGCCAGCCGTGCCCGCGTGGTCGTCCGCGGCGAGGGGGCGTCCGGGGGACGCACCGCGGTGCTGGTCATGGGACGGCGGCCGCCCCGGTCAGGAGGCGTCGTCGGCGGCGGCGCCGAGCAGCGCGACGTACTCGTCGAGGCCCCAGTCGAGGGACAGGGGGCTCGGCGGGGAGAACGCGCCCGCGAGCGACGAGCCGTCCTCGAGGAGCGCGACGGCACCGCTCTCGATCGCGGGGATCGTGCCGAGCAGCGGGTCGTCCTGCATCGTGGCGAGCAGCGCGTCGTCGCCGTAGGTGACGATCATGTCGACGTCGATGAACAGGTCCGCGTTCTCGGCGCTCACCGTCGTGTAGAAGCCCTCGACGTCCGCCGACGCCTCGACGACGCTCGCGGGCATCTGCAGGCCGAGGTCCTCGAGGAAGGAGACCCGCGGGTCGAGCGGCGTGTAGAACCCGATGGTGCCGAGGTCGGTGGGGTCGACGTAGAAGAACGCGACGGTCCGGCCCTCGAGCGACGGCTGCTCGGCCGCGGCCGCGGCGATGGTCTCCTCCATCTCGGCGACGAGGGCGTCGCCCTCCTCGGGCACGCCCAGCGCCTCGGCGTTGCCCGTGACGATCTCGCGCCACGCCGTGCCCCACGCGACCTCGGGGTACGCGACCGTCGGGGCGATGCCCGTGAGCTGGTCGTACTCCTCCTGGGTGAGCCCCGAGTACGAGCCCAGGACGACGTCGGGCTGCGCCTCCGCGATCGTCGCGAACGCCACGCCGTCCGTGTCGTCGAAGACCACCGGGTAGTCGTCCGCGCCCTCGGTCACGCCGAGGTCCTCCAGGCCCGCCTCGACCCACGGCAGCACGCCGTCGCCGTCGTCGTCGCCGTAGGCCTGGGTGGGCATGACCACGGGCACGACGCCGAGCGCGATCGCGACGTCGTGGTTGATCCAGCCCACCGACGCTGGCCGGTCGGCGGACTCGACCGTCGTGGAGCCGAGCGCGTGCTCGACGGTGACGGGGAGCGCCCCGGCGGTGTCGGCGTCGCCCGACGCCGTCGCGCCGGTGTCGGCGTCCGTGCCGTCGGCGCCGGAGCAGCCGGTGAGGACGAGGGCGGTCGCGGCGGTGGCGGCGACGAGGGAGAGGCGGGTGCGCACGTCGGGTCCTTCGGTCGAAAGGGTGAGGCTTGGCTACCCTAAGCGACGCGGACGCCCGCTGGCGACGGCCAGGGCCGGGCTGCGCTAACCCCGACCCGTCGGACCGGCGCCCGCCCGACACGGCGGCGCCGGTCCGACCTGCGCGCCCGGCGCCGCCCGGCGGTCCATACTGGCGTCCCATACTGGCGTGGCGGCGGGGCAGGTCCCGCCGCCACGCGCAGGTCTCGCGCCCCGGGAGGCAGCATGTCGGACCAGGCATCCCACGACGCCGGGCAGGTCGCCCCGCCCCGGTCGTTCCTCTCGGCCCTCGTCCCCCCGCGCCAGCGCCGCCCGCTCGACGACCTCGTCGACCGGCTCGACCTGGGGTCGGGCGACACCCGCGCCAAGGCGTCGGCGTTCTGGACGATGCTCGTGCTGTCCGGGCTGATCGCCGTCGCCGGCGTGATCACCGACTCCACCGCCACCGTGATCGGGGCCATGATCATCGCGCCGCTGTCCACCCCGATCCTCGGGATCGGCCTGGGCGTCGTCATGGTGAGCGGACGCCTGGTGGCCCGGTCCGCGATCACCGTGGTGCTCGGCCTGAGCGTGGTCGTCGTGCTCGGCTGGGTCGTGGCGCTCGTCCTGCCGGACACCGCGCACGTCATCGCGAACTCCCAGGTCACGGGACGCACGTCGCCCGGCCTGCCGGAGCTCGTCGCGGCGTTCGCGACCGGCTTCGCCGGCGCGATCGCGCTCGCTCGCCGCGACCTCGGCGACGTGCTGCCCGGCATCGCGATCGCCATCTCGCTCGTGCCCCCGCTCGGCGTCGTGGGCGTGTGCCTCGGCGCGGCTGCGCCGTCGCTCGCGCTCGGCGCGCTCCTGCTGTTCGCCTCCAACGCGGTCGCGCTCGTCATCGCCTCGACCGTGGTGTTCACGGGCGCCGGGTACGCCGCCGAGGCGAGCCGCGAGCGCGCCGCCGAGGAGAGGCGGGGGCCGCGGGTGCGGCGCGCCTACGTCGTCGCGGCGCTCGCGCTGGTCGTCGTCGCGATCCCGATGGTCGCCAACACCGTCCAGGCGGCGCTCGCCGAGCTGTGGGCGGGGCAGGCCCGCGCGGTGGCGCAGGACTGGGTGGGCGAGGACGGGCTCGTCGAGGACGTCTCGTGGCACGGGCACGACCTCGTCGTCTCCGTGCGCTCCCCGGACGCCCTCCCGCCGGTCGACCAGCTCGAGGACCGTGTCGACGAGCTCGTCCCGTGGCGGCCGGACGTCGTCGTCGTGCACACCGTCGGCGAACGCGTGGAGGACGCCGGGTGAGCACGGCCCCACGGCTCGCCCGGCCGGTGTCAGGCCACGTCGAGGTCGGCCCACAGCGCCGCGTGGTCGGACGCCGCGTGCACGGGGGACGTCATCGTGTCGTAGTGCGGGAACAGGGTGCCGTTCTTCCCGCCCCACACGCCCTGGCGGAACACCGACCCCCCGACGGTGCGCTCGAACAGCGCCGGCGAGAGCAGCACGTAGTCGATCTTCTGCGAGGCGGTGCCGTTGCCGTACGTGCCGGGCCGGTCGTCCCCCGTGAACGCGGGGTGCTCGCTCACGTCGCGCAGGTCCGTCCCGGCCAGGAGCGGGCGCAGCGGCGTGCTGTCGGGCGTGTCGTTGAGGTCGCCCGCCACGACCACGTGGTCCTGGCCGCTCTCGCGCAGGCGGCGGTAGATGTCTGCGACGCGCCGGGCCTGGCGTCGCCGGGTCGCGTCGCTGTCGGCCTGCGTGCCGTACCCCTTGGACTTGAAGTGGTTGACGAGCACGGTGATCGTCGCGCCCGACGGCAGCCGCACCGTGTACTCGGGGCAGTCGCGCCCGAACACGAGCCGCCCGCTCGAGTCCCGGTCGTCCACGTGGGAGCGGATCTCCCCGATCCCCGCCCGGCGCCCGGTGAGCAGCCCGACGTCGATGCCGCGGTCGTCGTTGCCGTCGATGAGCATGACGTGCGGGTACACCGGCCGGCCCGTGCGGGTCACCACACCGGCGTCGGTGAAGTGCTTGAGCGCGACACGGCTCTCGGCCTCCACGACGGCGAGGACGTCGGCCTCCACGTCCGCGATGACGCGCGCCGCATGCTGCGTCGCGAGCTCGTCGACGCGTTCCTTGACGAGGTCCACCCAGCCGATCCAGTCGGCGCGGCCGGTCGCGACGACCTCGGTGCGGGCCGTCCCTGCGGACAGCGAGCCGGTCCGGCGCAGGAGCCTCCCCCGCACCTGCCGCAGGACGGCGAGCTGCGCCGCGTCGGACCGCAGCAGCCCCAGCGTCTCGAGGTGACCCAGGACCTCGGAGCGCACCGCGTCCGTGTACTCCTCGCGAGCGAGGAGCGCGTTGACGCGCGCGTGCGCCGCGAGGACGTCGTTGCCGCCCGCGTCCATCGGCCCGCGCATGGCGCGCGGGCGCTCGAAGAGGTTCTCGACGTTGAACGCGCCCACCCGCAGCGGCATGACGGCCTCCCTCGCACGGCCCGGCGCGCCGGGCCCGGCAGGACGCCGGGACGTCGGCGCCCTACCAGGGGAGAGGGCCGCGCCCCGCGACCGGGACGTCCCGGTCGCGCCCGACGCCCCGGCGCCTGTACCGGCACCGGCGCGCGGGCGAAGGCCCGGCCGGTGTCACCGCCACCGGCCGAGCCGCTCGTGACCCGTCAGCGCGACCGCGGGGGCGGCGCGCTCGGGTAGATGTCGCGGAACGTCGGCTCGAACGCCGGTCTGCGCAGCCGCATCCCCGCCTCGTCGGGCGTCCGCCCGCCCTTGAGCGCGTTGCACGGCTCGCACGCCGCGACCGCGTTGAGCCACGTCGTCGTCCCGCCCTGGCAGCGCGGCACCACGTGGTCCATCGTCGTCGCCGAGCCCCCGCAGTAGGCGCACCGGTACCGGTCCCGCCGCAGGAGCGCCGCCCGCGAGTACGGCACCCGGCCCTGGCGCTCGTACACCCAGCGCGCGTGCACGTACCGCACGAGCTCGACCGACCGAGGCCGCTGGTACGGCCCGAAGGTCTCGCCCTCGACCGCCTCCAGGACCTCCGCCACACGCCGGTGCAGCATCCGGATGGCGTGCCGCAAGGAGACGCGCCCGATCACCTGGCTGCCGCCGAGGTTGTAGATGACCACCTCGCTCATCGGCGCTCCTCCATGTCGTCGTGTGGTACGGACGACGAGAGCCGCCCCGCAGCGGTGTGCCCCGGGACGGCTCGGCAGGTGGACGACGCACGTCGTCTACCTGGGGAGCGCCCTTCGGGACGGGTCGGTGGACCACTCGTGCGGCACGCGGTCCACCTGCCTCTCGTCGGTCGTCACGGTCGAGCGTCCGGGCGGGTTCGACCGGACGCTCAGCAGGCTATGCCCGTCACGGCCCCGCGTCCACGGTTTAGCGCGGCACGTCGTCGCGGGTCCCGCGAGCGTGGCCGCGCGGGCACGACCGAGAGGTGGGCACGTGGAGCCGTCACGACGGACCCGGTGGCGCTGACGTACCTCCCGAACCGCTGGTTGTCGGGCGTCGCCCGCCCTCCCGAGGCGTGACGGACCGGTCGGGGAGGTCAGGTCGCGTCCGGCGTCGCCGGGTCGAGGGGGAGGCGCACGAGGAAGCGGGTGTCACCGGGGACGGACGTGACGGACAGGTCGCCGTGGTGCTTGTTCACGACGATGCGCCAGGAGATGTCGAGGCCGAGACCGGTGCCCTGCCCCACGGGCTTGGTGGTGAAGAAGGGCTCGAAGATGCGGGGGCGCACGTCGTCGGGGATGCCGGGGCCGGTGTCCGCGACCTCGACCTCGACGGTGTCGCCCGCCCGTCGCGTGGTGAGGGTGAGGGTCCCGGACCGGGCTCCGGGCTCGCCCATGGCCTGCGCGGCGTTCTCGACGAGGTTGGTCCACACCTGGTTGAGCTCGGCCGCGTAGACGGGCACGGGCGGCAGGGACGGGTCGTAGCGTCGGACGACGTCGACCCCGTCGAGCGCGTGGTCGAGCATGACCAGCGTGGAGTCGAGGAGCTCGTGCAGGTCGACGGGGCGGAACGGCGCGCGGTCGAGCTGGGAGTACTGGCGTGCGGCGCCGACGAGGGAGGAGATGCGCACGGTCGCGTCCTCGATCTCGGCCATGAGCTGTTCCGTCTCGATGGTGTAGGCGAGCCAGCTCACGGCCCCCGTGAGGGCGCCGGCGTCGACGCGCTCGGCGACGCGCTCGAGCCACGGCTCGTCGATGCCGGCCTGGACGAGCGCCGGGGCGACGCGCCACCCCTCGGGCATGCCGTGGTCGTCGAGCCAGTCCGTGAGGCGGTCCTCCAGGTCGGAGGTCTCCAGCGCGCCGACGGCGTCGGCCTCGCGCGTGGCGGCGTACCGCTCGAGGGCCTCCTCCTGGAGCCGGACGAGGTCGGCGAGGGTGGCGCGGTCGTAGGGGCCGTCGGCGATGAGGGCGAGCTTGTGCCGCATGGCGGCGACGCGCTCGCGCAGCGTGCCGGTGGCGCGCACGGCGGCGGCGGCGGGGTTGTTGAGCTCGTGCGTGAGGCCCGCGGACAGGGAGCCGAGCGCGAGGAGCCGCTCTCGCTGTCCCACGAGCTGCTGGGCGTCGCGCGTGCCCCAGAACACCCCTTCGAGCAGGTGCACGGCCATGGGGAACCACTCGGTCATGAGCTTGGCGAAGTCGGGCGCGGCGAGGACGAACAGGCGGGACGGCTCGAGGACGCGGACGCTGTGCAGGTAGGTCTGGGGCAGCCGGTCGCCGAGGTAGGCGTTCCACGCGCCCATGTACACCCCGACCTGGCGGGTGCGGTTGATCTCGACGTCGTCGGTGCCGACCCGGCGGTACAGCGCGACGCCGCCGTCGAGCAGGACGACGAAGCGCTCCGCGGGCTCGCCCTCGCGGCACAGCCACCCGGGCTCGGCGTGCTCGACGTGCCCGGTGCGGCACAGCCAGGCGAGCTGGTCGTCGGTGAGGTGCTCGAAGAGGAACAGGGTGCGCAGCTCGTCGACGTCGCAGGGCAGCCACCCGTCGCGGCCGTCCGTGGGAGCGGCGTGGGTGTCGGTACCGGTCATGGCGACCTCCGGGGGTGCGGGGCGGTCCGGTCAGACCTGGTCGAGGTAGCGGTGGACGAGCATGACGGCCATGGCGCCCTCGCCGACGGCGGACGCGACGCGCTTGGCGGACTCGGCGCGCACGTCGCCCGCGACGAACACGCCGGGGACGGACGTCTCCAGGTGGTACGGGGGCCGGTCGAGGGGCCACCCGGCGGGCAGCGGCCCGTCGTGGGGCAGGTCGGGCCCGGCGAGGACGTAGCCGCGCCCGTCGCGCGCCACGACGCCGTCGAGCCAGTCGGTGCGGGGCGCCGCCCCGATGAACACGAACGCCCAGCCGCAGTCGACGCGCGTCGTGCCGCCGGTGTCGAGGTCGCGCAGCTCGAGGTGCTCCAGGTGCTCGTCGCCGACGGCGGCCGCGACCTCGGTGCGCGCGAGGACCCGCACGCGCGGGTGCGCGACGACCTGCTCGACGAGGTAGGCCGACATGGACCGCTCGAGCGCGTCGCCCCGCACGACGAGGGTGACCCGGCGGGCCTCCCGCGCGAGGTAGAGCGCGGCCTGGCCGGCCGAGTTGGCGCCGCCGACGACGTACACCTCCTGGTCGTGGCACGCCACGGCCTCGGTGAGCGCCGAGCCGTAGTAGACGCCGCGCCCGACGAGGTCGCCGAGCCCGGGCCCGTCGAGGAGCCGGTAGGAGACGCCGGACGCGAGGATGACGGTGTGCGCGTCGATCGACGTGCCGTCCGGGAACCGGACGCTGCGGGCCGACCCCGCGACGTCGAGCTCGATCGCGTCGCGCGTGGTGACGATCTCCGCGCCGAACCGCACGGCCTGGCGGCGCGCCCGTTCGGCGAGCTGGGCGCCGGAGATGCCGTCGGGGAACCCGAGGTAGTTGTCGATGCGTGAGCTCTGCCCGGCCTGCCCGCCGGTCGCGGTGCGCTCGACGAGCACCGTGCGCAGCCCTTCCGACGCGCCGTACAGCGCCGCGCTGAGGCCGGCGGGACCGCCGCCGACGACGACGAGGTCGTAGAACTCCTCCGTGGGCGTGGTCGCCAGCCCGACGGTCTCGGCGAGGGTCGCGTCGTCGGGCGCGACGAGGGGCTCGCCGTCGGGGGTGACGACGAGGGGGAGCGTGCCCGGGTCGGCCTGGGCGGCTGCGAGCAGGCGCGCTCCCTGCTCGGAGTCGGACGCGTACCACCGGTAGGGGACGCGGTTGCGGGCGAGGAACTCGCGCACCTGGGAGGAGCGCGCGGACCAGCGGTGCCCGACGACGACCGCCTCGGCCGGGCGGCGCCGGTCGGTGCGCTCCCACGCCTCGAGCTGCGCGTCGACGACGGGGTAGAGCTTCTCCTCGGGCGGGTCCCATGGCTTGAGGAGGTAGTGGTCGAGGTCGACCACGTTGATCGCCTCGATCGCGGCGTCGGTGTCCGCGTAGGCCGTCAGCAGCACGCGCCGGGCCGCGGGGAACAGGTCCATCGCCTGCTCGAGCAGCTCGACGCCCGTCATCTGCGGCATCCGGTGGTCGGCGAGGATCACCGCGACCTCCTCGCCGCGCAGCGCCAGCTCGCGCAGCGCGGCGAGCGTGTCCGCGCCCGACTCGGCCCGCACGATGCGGTACCGGTCGCCGTAGCGTCGGCGCAGGTCGCGCGCGACGGCGCGCGAGACCCCGGGGTCGTCGTCGACGGTGACGATAGCGGGTCGTGACGGCGGTGCGGTGGTGTCCACGCGTCCTCCTCGGCGGGCCCCGGACGGGCCGGGTGCCATCCTCCCGCCGTCGCGCCGCGCCGTCCACGGGTGCCGGGCGGTGGCCGCGGCGTCCACCGTGCGGGACGGCCCCGAGGCGGTCTTGACGCCACGTCGTCGTACGCTAGGTTAGGCAAGCCATACCTCAGGATCCTTGCCGGGCGCTGTGCGGACCCGGCCCTACACCCCTGCCCCGAGGAGCTTCGTCATGCCCTCAGCACGACCCACCGTCGCGACCCGGCCGCCCGCGGCCGGCCACGCGCCGTCGGCCCTGCTCACGAGCGCGAGCGCCGCCACCTACGCCCGCACGCTGCACGGCGTGGTGGACGACGTCGCGGCGCGCCTCGCCGCCGTCACCCAGCCCTGGTCCGGCGCGAGCCGCGACCAGCTCGCCGCGCTCGTCGACGCCGTCGACCTCGACGGCCCCGGCGCCGGGACGGACGCCGCACTGCGCGAGACCGCCGCGCTGTACGCCACGCACGCCGTCTGGTTCCACGACCCCGCGTACGCCGCGCACCTCAACTGCCCCGTCGTGCTGCCCGCCGTCGGCGCCGAGGCGATGCTCGCCGCGGTGAACACCTCCGTCGACACCTACGACCAGTCGACCGTCGCCACCCTCATGGAGCGCCGCCTCGTGGCCTGGACCGCCGCCCGCGTCGGGTACGCGTCGGGCGACGGCGTGTTCACCTCCGGCGGCACCCAGTCCAACCTGCAGGCGCTGTTCCTCGCCCGCGAGCACGCCGTCGCCCGCGAGCGCGCCCGCGGCAGGGCCCGCGCCGACGTCCTGCCCCGCCTGCGCGTCCTCGCGAGCGCGTCGAGCCACTTCAGCGTCGCGCGGTCCGCGTTCCTCCTCGGCCTCGCCGAGGACGCGGTCGTCGCGGTCGGGACCGACGCCGACGGCCGCCTCGACCCCGCGGCGCTCGCGGGCGGCCTCGCCGACGTCACGGCCACCGGCGACGTGGTGATGGCCGTCGTCGCGACCGCCGGGACCACCGACCGTGGCTGCGTCGACCCCCTCGCCGCCGTCGCCGACGCGTGCGACGCCGCCGACGCGTGGCTGCACGTCGACGCCGCCTACGGGTGCGGGCTGCTCGTCTCCCCGACGCGCCGCCACCTGCTCGCCGGGATCGACCGCTCCCGGTCGGTCACCGTCGACTACCACAAGGCGTTCTTCCAGCCCGTGTCCGCCAGCGCCCTGCTCGTGCGCGACGCCGACGACCTGGCGCGGGTCGCGCACCACGCCGACTACCTCAACCCGCTGGAGAACGCCGAGCCGAACCAGGTCGACAAGTCCCTGCAGACCACGCGCCGGTTCGACGCGCTCAAGCTGTGGGCGACGCTGCGCGCCCTCGGGCCGGACGGCGTCGGGACGATGGTCGACACGGTGTGCGACCTCGCGGCGGCGGTGCACGCCGACCTCGCCGACGACCCCGACCTGAGGGTGGTCGGGCGCACCGACCTGTCGACGGTGCTGTTCCGGTACGAGCCCGCGGGGCTCGCCGCGGGCCACGCGGACCGCCTCGTCCCCCTCGTGCGCCGCGTCCTCTTCGAGTCGGGTCGCGCGTCCGTGGCGAAGACCGTCCTCGACGGCGTGCCCTGCCTCAAGCTCACCCTCCTCAACCCCGACACCACCCTCGACGACGTGCGCCGCGTCCTCGACCTCGTGCGCACCACCGCGCAGGCCCTCGTCGACACCGACGAGCTGCTGGCCGACGACGCACCGGCGGTGGCCCGATGACCGCCGTGCACGACGTCGTCGGCGTCGGCATCGGTCCGTTCAACCTCGGCCTCGCCGCCCTGTCGGCACCTCTGCCGGACGTCGACGCCGTGTTCGTCGACCAGGCCCCGGAGTTCCGGTGGCACCCCGGCATGATGATCGAGGGCGCGACGATCCAGGTCCCGTTCCTCGCCGACCTCGTGACGATGGCCGACCCGACGTCGCCCTACTCGTTCCTCGCCTTCCTCAAGGCGACCGGGCGGCTCTACCCCTTCTACATCCGCGAGTCGTTCTACCCGCTGCGCGCCGAGTACGACGCGTACTGCCGGTGGGTGGCCGGCCGGCTCCCGTCCCTGCGGTGGGGCCGGCGCGTGGTCGCCGTGACGCACGACGACGCGGCCGACGCGTTCGTCGTGCGGGCCGAGGTCCTCGGCCCGGACGGCGCCGTCGTCGGGACGGAGGAGCACCGGGGCCGCCACCTCGTGCTCGGCGTCGGGACGAGCCCGGTGCTCCCGCCCGCCCTGCGGGCGCTCGCGGACGAGGTCGACGCGGGCGAGCACCCGGGTGCCGGGCCGCTCGTGCACAGCGCGCGGTACGTGCCGCACCGCGAGGCGCTCGCCGCGAGCGGGTCGGTCACGGTGGTCGGCAGCGGGCAGTCCGCCGCGGAGGTGTACCGCGACCTTCTCGACGGGGTGCACGGAGGCGTGCACGGCGGCCCGGGGGACGCGGGCTACCGCCTCGACTGGGTGACGCGCTCGCCGCGGTTCTTCCCCATGGAGTACACCAAGCTGACGCTCGAGATGACGTCGCCCGAGTACACGGACCACTTCCACGCCCTGCCGCTCGAGCTGCGCCAGCTCCTCGGCCGCGAGCAGCGCGCCCTCTACAAGGGCATCAGCGGCGACCTCGTCGACGAGATCTACGACGCGCTGTACCGGCTGAGCCTCGACGCCCCGGTACCGACGACGCTCCTCACCGACACGGAGGTCGTGGCCGCGCGCTACGCACCCGGGGCGGACGACGCGCCGGGCGAGTACGTGCTGCGGCTGCGGCACGCGCAGCTCGGCCGCGAGGTCGAGCGACGCACGCGCGCGATCGTCGCCGCGACGGGGTACGCCGCGTCCGTGCCCGCGTTCCTCGACCCGGTGCGTCACCTGCTGCGGTTCGACGAGCTCGGTCGCCTCGACGTGGCGCGCGACTACACGGTCGACGCGGCGCGGCGCGTGCACGTGCTCAACGGCGAGGAGCACACGCACGGCGTCACCGCACCCGACCTCGGGTTCGCGGCGTGGCGCAACTCCGTGGTGCTGCGCACGGTCACGGGCCGCGAGGTCTACCCGGTCGAGGAACGGATCGCGTTCCAGCAGTTCGGCCTGCCCGACGACGAGCACACCCGCCCGGCCGACGCGGCGGTCGCCGCGACGTCGGCGCGCGCGGGGGAGGAGCACGGATGAGCACCCCCACCCTGACCACCGCCCGCCCGGCGACGGGCGCGTACGCCCTGCGCGTACGGCTCGGCGCGCGCCACGCCGACGTGACCGTCGAGCCCGTCGACCCGCCGCGCGACGCCGCGCTCGTGCAGGGCTGGCTCGCCCACCCCCGCTCCGCGTTCTGGCAGATGGGCGACCTCGACGTCACCGGCGTGCGCGACTACCTGACCGGGGTGGTGGCCGACCCGCACCAGGACGCCTGGCTCGGCCGCGTCGACGGGGAGCCGCTGTTCCTCGTCGAGACGTACGACCCCGCGCGCGTCACCCTCGCCGACGTGCCGGACGCCGTCGCGCTGCTCGAACCGGGCGACGTCGGCATGCACCTGCTCGTCGCGCCGCCCACCCCCGACGACTCCGGGACGCCCGTCCGGGTGAGCGGCCTCACCTCGGCCGTCATGGGCGCCGTCGTGCGGTTCTGCCTCGACCCGCAGGGCCGTGGCGGGCGCCGCGTCGTCGTCGAGCCCGACGTGCGCAACGCCGCGATCGCGGCGAAGAACGCCGCCGCCGGGTTCCGCGTCCTGCGCGAGCTGGACCTGCCGGACAAGCGCGCGCACCTCGCCGTCGCGACGCGCGCCGACCTCGACGCCAGCCCCCTCGGCGACGGTGTCGACCCCGCGCCGCACCTGCGCCCCGACCTCGCCGACCGCGCGCACCGCCACCTCGTCGCCAAGACCGTCGCCGAGCTCACGCACGAGCGGCTCCTCGCCCCGCGCACCCTCGTCGAGCCGACCGTGCCCGGCGGACCGGGCGAGCACGTCCTCGAGGTCGCCGGAGGGGACGTCGAGTACCGGTTCACCGCGCGGCGGTACGCGCTCGAGCACTGGGTGCTCGACGAGACCTCCATCCGCCGCCTCGTGCGCACCGGGAGCGGTCACGACGACGCGGAGGCCCCCTGGCGCGAGGCCCCCGTGGACGTGCTCGACCTCGTCGTCGAGCTGCAGCCCGACCTGCGCATCCCCGACGACCTCCTCGCGACGTACCTCGAGGAGGTGTCCTCCACCCTCGCCAGCGCCACCGCGAAGCTCGACCGTGCCGAACGGCACGGCGGTCCGAGCGCGACCGACCTGCTCGACGCCACCTTCCAGCAGGTCGAGGCCGCGATGACCGAGGGGCACCCCGGCTTCGTCGCGAACAACGGACGCATCGGCTTCGGCCTCGGCGACTACCGCGCCTACGCACCCGAGAACGGGGGGCGCCTGCGCCTGCTCTGGCTCGCCGCACGGCGCGAGCACACGCACCTCGCGCTCGGCGCCGGCCTCGACGAGGCCGGGCACTACGGCACCGAGCTCACCGCGGACGAGCGGGCGGCGTTCGCCGACCGCCTCGCCGCCCGCGGCCTGGACCCCGCCGACTACCTCTACCTGCCCGTGCACCCCTGGCAGTGGGAGCACCGCGTCCCCATCACGTTCGCGGCCGACGTCGCGCGCGGCGACCTCGTGCCCGTCGGGCTCGGCGCCGACGAGTACCAGCCGCAGCAGTCCATCCGCACCCTGTTCAACCTCACCCGCCCCGAGCGCCACTACGTCAAGGTCGCGCTCGCCATCCAGAACATGGGCTTCCTGCGCGGCCTCTCGCCCGCCTACATGCGCGCGACCCCCCGCATCAACGACTGGGTCGCCGACCTCGTCGCCGACGACCCCGAGCTCGGCGGCAGCGGCTTCACCGTCCTGCGCGAGCTCGCCTCGGTCGGGTACACGGGCGACGTCTACCACCACACCGCCACCCCCTCGGCGCACCGCAAGATGCTCGCCGCCCTGTGGCGCGAGAGCCCCGTGCCACGCACCACGCCCGGCGAACGCCTCGCCACCATGGCGTCCCTGCTGCACCGCGACGCCCACGGCGCCGCCTACGCCACCGCCCTCGTGCGCGCGTCCGGCGTCGACCCGCAGGACTGGGTCCGCGCCTACCTGCGCGCCTACCTGCGCCCCCTCGCGCACGCCCTCCTCGCGCACGACCTCGCCTTCATGCCCCACGGGGAGAACCTCATCCTCGTGCTGCGCGACCACGTCGTGGTGCGCGCGTTCATGAAGGACGTCGGCGAGGAGGTCGCCGTGCTCGGCGAGCGCGCCCTGCCACCCGGCGTCGAACGCGTGCGCGCCGTCGTCGACGACACCGAGAAGGCGCTCGCGATCTTCACCGACGTGTACGACGGCGTGCTGCGCCACCTCGCCGCGATCCTCGCCGGCGACGGCGTGCTCGCCGAGGACCGGTTCTGGGCCCTCGTCGGGGAGTGCCTCGACACCCACCGCGCCGACCACCCCGACCTGGAGACCGGCGTCGACCTGCGCGCCCAGCGGTTCGCGCACTCGTGCCTCAACCGCCTCCAGCTGCGCAACACGCTGCAGATGGTCGACCTCGCCGACCAGTCCGCGTCCCTGCTCTACGCAGGCACCCTCGCCAACCCCGCGGCACGCCGTGCGTGAGGCACCCGGTCCTGCGCCCGGCGGTCCGCCGCCGGGCGGGTTCACGGTGCACCGCGACGCCTGGGGCGTGCCGCACGTGCGGGCCGCCGACGAGCTCACGCTCGCGCGCGGCCAGGGCTACGTCACCGCGCTCGACCGGGGCTGGCAGATCGAGGTCGACCGGTGGCGCGCCGAGGGGCGGCTCGCCGAGCGGATCGGCGCCCCCGGTCTCGCGTGGGACCGCTTCGCCCACCGCGTGCGCCTCGCCGACACCGCGCGGCGCGCCTACGCGGCGCTCGCGGACGACGACCGCGCGTGGGTCGACGCGTACACCGCCGGCGTCGAGGAGGGCCTCGTGCGCGGGCGCGACGTCCCGGAGATGCACGCCCTCGCCGACCCCGCCTTCCCCGGCGGCGGCGACCTGCCCCCGCACGAACCCTGGCCCGCCTGGGCGCCGCTCGGCGTCTTCCTCGTCGCGCACGTCCTGTTCTCCGGCTTCCCGCACCTCCTGTGGCGCGACCACGTGGCCCGCACCCTCGGCGCCGCGGTCCCGCCCGAGCACGCGACCGCGATCCTCGACGTCCTCGCCGTCGACGGCGGGCCCACGTCCGGGTCGAACGCGTGGGCGCTCGCGGGCGCGCGCACGAGCAGCGGAGCCCCGCTGCTCGCCGGGGACCCGCACCGCCTCCTCGAGCTGCCCGGCGTCTACCAGCAGGTCCGGCTCGCGTGCGACGCCTACGACGTCGTGGGACTCGCCTTCCCCGGCGTCCCCGGCGTGCCCCACTTCGGGCACGCCGGGGACGCGGCGTGGGGCATCACCAACGCCATGGCCCACCACGTCGACGTGCTCGCCGAGCGCCTGACCCGCACGGCGGACGGCGGCGTGCAGGCGGACGGTCCCGACGGGCCCGAGCCCGTGGACGTCGTCGAGGCGACCGTGCGCGTCCGCACGGCCGGGGGTCCCGTCGAGCAGCGCGTCGAGACGTTCGAGACGGCGCGCGGCGTCGTCGTGACCGGAGGCCCGGGGGCCGCACCCACCTACGCCGTACGGCTGCCCGCACGCGTCGACGCCGACCTCGGCGTCGGGGCGTGGCGGCGGCTGCTGCACGCCCGCTCGGCGCACGACGTCACCGACGCGTTCACCGGCTGGGTCGACCCCGTCAACCGCGTCCTCGCCGCCGACCGCCGCACCGCCCTGAGCCTCACCGCGGGCCGCGTGCCCCGACGCACGGAGGCGGAGCGGGCGCTGCCCGTGCCGGCGTGGTCGGACGCCGCGCGCCCCCGGCCGCAGACCGACCTGCCCGCACCCGTCGTGGTCGAGGACGTCGCCGTCGACGCGAACGAGCGACCCGCACGCGCCGACATCGCGCTCGGGCACGTCTACGCCCCGCCCCACCGTGCGCGCCGCATCCGCGCCCTGCTCGCGACGACCGACGGCCCGCTCGGCCCCCTCGACCAGCAGCGCGTGCACGGCGACACCCACCTCCTCGGCGCCGAACCGCTCCTCGCCCGGCTCACCGACCCCCCGGACACCGGCGCCACCGGCACCACCGGCACCACGGCACCCCCGGACCCCGACGTCCTGCGCGCCGCAGCTCGCCTGCGCGCCTGGGACCGGCACATGGACGCCGACAGCCCCGACGCCGCGCTCTTCGCCGCCTGGCGCGCCACCCTCGTCCGCCGCGTCGCCGCGCACCCCGCGCTCACGCCCCTCCACGCACCCCACGGCCTCGACGAGATCTTCGCCCCCTGGCTCTCCGTCGTCGCCCGGGTCGGCGACGCGCTCCCCGCGCTCCTCGGAGCAGCGTGGCTCGGCATCGACGGACGGGCCGAGGCGTGGGCGGCGCTCGCGGAGACCGTCACGACCACGCGCACGACAACGGGCTCGCAGGCGGGCGACGGCTCGGTAGGCCGCTCAGGAGACGGGGCGGGCGCCCGGGTACCGACCTGGGGCGACGCGCACCGCGTCCTCGGCCTGCACGTGCTGCTCGACGTCCCGGGCGCCGACGCGCCGCGCGTGCCCGCGGTGCCGCTCTCCGGTGACACCGACACCGTGCGCTGCACCGCCAGCACGCCCGGGGTCACCGACACGTGCGTGCGCGGTTCGGTCGCCCGGTGGGTGTGGGACCTCGCCGACCGGGACGCCAGCCGCTGGGGCGTGCCCTTCGGGGCGAGCGGCGACCCGCGCTCGCCGCACTTCGCCGACCAGCACGCCGCGTGGGCCGACGCCACGACGGTGCCCGTCGTCACCGACTGGACCCGCCTCCGCCTCGAGGAGACCCGATGACCGCCGAACCCACCCGCACCTCGACGACCGACGGCGCCCCGGACGACGTCGTCACGGGGTGGCTGCCCACCGGTGCACCCGGCGAGCTCCTGCGTGCCCACGACCTGCCCGGCGGGGGGCGGGTGACGGTGCGCGTGCTCGACCCGGACCTCGACCTCGACGTGCTGCACGCGTGGGTCACGCAGCCACGGGCACGGTTCTGGGGCCTCGGCGAGCTGTCGCGCACCGAGCTGCGCGACCTCTACGCGTACGTGGGCTCGCTGGCCACGCACCACGCGTTCCTCGTGCGGTGGGACGAGGAGCCCGTGGTGCTGCTGCAGACCTACGAGCCGGCGCACGACCCCGTGGGCGAGGCGTACGCCGTGCTGCCCGGCGACGTCGGCATGCACCTGTTCCTCGGTGGTCGCGGGCCGCGCGGCACGCACCTGTGGGGTGTCCTCGGCGCTGTGCTCGTCGACTTCCTCTTCGCGGACGAGCGGGTACGGCGCGTCGTGGTGGAGCCGGACGTCGCGAACGCGCTCGCGCACGGGCGGATGCGGGCGATGGGCTTCGAGACGACCGAGCCGGTGCGGGTCGGGGAGAAGGACGCGCTCCTCGCGTTCCTCACCCGCGAGCGCGCCGCGGGTGCGCTCGCCGCGGCCCCGTTCCCGGTCGCCCCGCTCACCTGACGCGGGGTCAGGACGGGGCGTCGACGGCGTGACCCGCACCGCGCAGCGCGGCCGTCGCCTCCCCCAGACGCTGCTCGGGCACGAGCACGAGGTCGGCGTGGAACGTCGAGGCGACGAACACCGGGACGCGGGCGTCGGCGAGGGGCACCAGGACGGAGGCGAGGACGCCCGGTTCGTCGAGGGCGTGCGGGTCGCCGTACACCCCGGCCCACCGGTCCCCGTCGCCCCCGAACGGCGACGCGTGCCGCACCACGGTCAGGCCCTCCGGCGCGCGCACCAGCGCGACCCACTCGTCGTCCTCGGGGAACGTCGCCCCGGGGTCGTGGCCGAGGACGAAGCGGTCGGGCAGCACACGCAGGGCGCAGGGAGCAGGCATGGGCGCACGGTAACGCCCGGCGCCCACGCGCGGCCGGGGACACGTCTCAGTCGAGCAGCCCGACGGCGTAGCCGACGAAGAACAGGGCGGTGACGAGCGCGACACCGCCGATGACGGCGATCCACACCCACGGCACGGCGCGGGCCGGGCCGTGCTCCTCGTGGCCCTGCGGGGCACTGACCTGGTCCTCGGCAGGCGGGGTCTCGCCGGGCTGCACGTCGCCGCTCGCGGAGAAGTCGGCGGCGGGGGAGCGGCGCGGGGCGCCGGTGGGGTCGGGGTCCGGGTTCGTCATGCCCTCAGCGTGGGAGCTCGCGGAGCCGCTCGCACCCTGGTCCTCGGCCCTCAGCGGGCGAGACGCTCGACGACCGCGGCGTACAGCGGGGGGACGGCGGCCGCGAGAGGGACGATCGCGCCGCGCGCCGGGCCGGACGCCCAGGCGAGGAGCCCGGTCGTGAGGACCCGGTAGTCGCGCGTGGCCCGCTCCCACGCCCGCTCGTAGGCGTCGGCGTCGTCGAGGTGCCGCACCGCGGCCTCGGCCTGGGCGAGACCGACCCGGACCCCCTCGCCGGTGAGCGCGTCGACGTACCCCGAGGCGTCCCCGACGAGACGCACCCGGCCCGCGGTACGGCGTCGGGCACGGCGCCGCAGGGGGCCGGCGCCGAGGACCCGGCCGACGGTGCCCGCACCCGCGAGACGTGCCGCGAGCTCGGGGAACGCGTCGAGGTCTGCTGCCGGGGCGGACGAACCGCTGCGCCGCCCACCCCGGGAGGCGAGGACCGCGACACCCACGAGGTCCGGCGCGACGGGCGTCACGTACGCCTCCGCGTGGGCGGACCAGTGCACCTCGACGAGGTCCGTCCAGGGCGCCGTGCGGTAGTGCGTCCGCAGGCCGTAGCGGTCGCCGGCCGCACGGTAGGGGGCGCCGTCGAGCCCGGCGAGGCGGCGCACGGTGGAGTGCAGCCCGTCGCAGCCCAGGACGTGGCGCGCGCGCACGCGGACGAGCCCCGCGTCGTCGGGCGCCTCCCCGTGCGTGCGGGGGGAGAGGGCGGCGTCGACGCCGGACGGGTCCTGGTGCAGGTCGCGCAGCGTCGCGTGCCGCACCTGCGCGCCGAGCGCGAGCGCGCGGGCCCGCAGGGCGTCGTGCAGGGCGGTGCGTCGCACGCCGCGCCCGGGGCCCGCGGCGAACGCGTGGTCCGCGTGCCGCACGCCGCCGTGCCGGTCCGCGGCGCGGTAGCTGATCCCGGCGAGCGGGTGGCCGGGCGGGTCGACGCCGAGCGCGCGCACGGCGTCGAGCGCACCGGGGAGGAGGCCCTCGCCGCACGCCTTGTCGAGCGCGCCGTCGAGGACCGCGGCGCGGCGGTCCACGACCAGCACGTGGAGCCCGGCCTCGCGCGCGTGCACGGCGGCCGCCAGCCCGACGGGCCCGCCGCCCACGACGAGCACGTCGACGTGCTCGGTCACGGTGCGCCGCGGGCGACGAGCCCGAGGGCCCGCTCCTCCGCGGGGATGCGGAACCGCACGAGGAGGACGGCGTTGAGCACGGTGAAGACGAGGGCGGTCACCCACGACGTGTGCACGAGGGGGAGCGCGAACCCCTCCACGACCACCGCGACGTAGTTGGGGTGGCGCAGCCACCGGTACGGCCCGCGGTCCACGAGGGGCAGACCCGGCACGACGATGACGCGGGTGTTCCAGCGCTCCCCGAGCGTGGCGATGCACCACCAGCGCAGGCCCTGGCTCGCGAGGACGAGGGCGAGCATGGGCCACCCGAGCCAGGGCAGGAACGGGCGGTCCGCGAGCCACGCCTCCGCGACGCACGCGACGAGCAGACCCGTGTGCAGGGCGACCATCGCGGGGAAGTGGCCCCGGCCCGTCTCGACGCCGCCGCGCGCGAACGACCACCGTGCATGGCGGGCCGAGACCACGAGCTCGGCGAGCCGTTCCGCGGCGGTCGCGCCGACGAGCACGACGTACCAGGCGAGGCTCATCCCACCGCCCCCGCCGTGCGGGCACGCACGGGGCCGGACCGCGGCGGCCCCTCCAGGCGCAGCAGCACGAGCTCGGTGCTCACCCCCGGCCCGAACGCGACGAGCACGGCGGGCGACCCCGGCGGCGCCGTGGACGCCCCGAGCGTCGCGGCGAGCACGTGCAGCACCGACGCCGACGACAGGTTGCCCGCCTCCCGCAGGCTCGCGCGGCTGTGTCGCAGGTCCTGCTCGTCGAGCCCGACGGCGTCGCGCACCGCGTCCAGGACGCGCGGGCCGCCCGCGTGGACCACCCACGTCGGCACCTGCGACGGTGCGAGGTCGTGCTCCGTGAGCAGCGCCTTGACGTCGCCGAGCAGGTGCGCCCCGACGAGCTCCGGGAGCCGCGCCGACAGCACGATCTCGAACCCCGTGTCCCCGACGTGCCAGCCGAGGTCGCCCGTCGTGCCCGGGTGCAGGGTCGAGCGGGAGTCCACGACGCGCGCGGGCCGGTGCTCCGGGGCCGGCGACCCGGGGCGGGGGCGCGCCAGCGGGTGCTCGTCGCCGACGACGACGACCGCCGCGGCGCCGTCGCCGAACAGGCCCGTCGCCGCGAGGTTCGCCGTCGAGTCGTCACCGTGCTGCAGCGTGAGCGAGCACAGCTCGACCGCGACGAGCAGCGCGACGTCGCCCGGGCGCCCGCGCAGCACGTCGTCGGCGCGGGCGAGACCCGCGGCGCCGCCGGCGCACCCCCACCCGAACGAGGGCGTGCGCCGCACGTCGCCCCGCAGGCCGATGCGCTGCGCGAGCAGCACGTCGACCGACGGGGCGCCCAGCCCTGTCACGGACGTGAGGAGCACGTGGTCCACGTCCGACGCCGCGAGCCCCGCCCCGGCCAGCGCCTCCCGCGACGCCTGCTCCGCGAGGTCCGTCGCCACGCGCAGGAACACGTCGTTCGCCGCCCCGAACGTGCGCAGGTCGCCGTACGCGTCGAGCGGCAGGGCGAGGTGGCGCGACCCGACGCCCGCGTGGGCGTGCAGGCGGCGCGCGAGAGCCGCCCGCACCGGGTCGGTCGTGACGAGCGGGGCGATGACGTCGGAGATCTCGGTCTGGGTGTGGCGGCGGTCCGGCAGCGCGGTCCCGACCGCGACGACGCGCGACATGTCCGCATCGTCCCACCGGGGCCGGTCGCCCGCGCGGGGGAGCGGCACCCGTGCCGCGTCCCGTGCCGTGCCCCGTGCCCTGTCTCGGCCCCGCTGCTAGGTTCGCCGCATGCCGTCGCCGTCCGCGCCCGACGCGCCCGGGGGCTCCGCCGGGCCCGAGGGGTCCGGCGGGCCGGGTGCCGCCGCGACCGTGCGCGGGCTCGTCGTCGCCGCGCACGCCGCCCCGGCCGCGCTCGTCACCGGCCTCGCGTGCGCCCTGTCCGTGGGCGTCGGGTCCGGCGCCGGCACGGTCGCGCTCGTGACGGGAGCCGTCCTCGCCGGGCAGCTCTCCGTCGGCTGGTCCAACGACTGGCTCGACGCCGCGCGCGACCGGGCGGTCGGGCGCCCCGACAAGCCGGTCGTGGCGGGTCTCGTCACCGCGCCGACGCTGCGGACGGCCGCGCTCGCCGCTCTCGCCGTGTGCGCCGTGCTGTCCCTCGCCACCGGGCTCCTGCCCGGGCTCGTGCACCTCGCCGCCGTGGGGGGCGCGTGGGCGTACAACGCCCGCCTCAAGTCGACACCCTGGTCCTGGGTGCCCTACGCCGTGTCGTTCGCCCTCCTCGCCGTATTCGTCGTCCTCGCCGCGCCCGGTCCCGCCGTCCCGGCGCCGTGGGCGCTGCTCGCCGCAGCCCTGCTCGGCACGGGAGCGCACGTGGCCAACACCCTGCCCGACCTCGACGACGACGCGGCGACCGGCGTCCGCGGGCTGCCGCACCGGCTCGGGCGTCGCGGTGCGAGCGTCCTCGCCCCGGCGCTGCTCGGCGGGGCCGTCGCCGTCGTCGTCACGGCGCCCGCGGGACCCCCGGGTTCCGTCGCGTGGAGCGTCGGCGCGGCGGCGCTCGTGACCGCTGCGGCGGCCGGCGTGCTCGGCGCGACGCGTCCCGCGTCCCGGGCCCCGTTCGCGCTGTCCATGGCCGTCGCCGCCCTGTGCGTCGTCCTGCTCGTCCTCGCCGCGCCCGAGGTGGCCCTCACGCCATGACCGACGGCGCGTCGTCGTGCCCCTCGCGCGTGCCGCCCGTGGCCACGAGCCCGGCGACGACCGCCCGCGCCCCGGGCGGCGGGCGGCGGCCGTACGTCACCGCCAGCACCCGGCGCGACGCCCCGGGCAGGGGCGACGTCGCCACCCGGGCGTCGCGGTGGGCCCGCAGCGCGAGGTCCGGCAGCAGGGAGACCCCCGCCCCGGCGGCGACCAGCGCCTGCACGGCGACGTAGTCGTCCGTCTCGAACGCGATCCGCGGCGTGAAGCCCGCCCGCTCGCACCGGCCCACCAGGTCGGCGCGGCAGCGCGGGCACCCCGCGATCCACGGCTCGTCGGCGAACCGGGCGAGGTCGACCGCGCCGTCGTCCCCGGCACGCGTCACGACCGACAGCGGCGCGTCGAGCACCGGGACCGCGGCGAGCCCGTCCAGGTCCGCGGGGGAGCGGTCGTGCTCGAACACCAGCGCCACGTCGACCTCCCCGCGGCGCAGGGCACCGAGCGCCTCCGGCGGCTCGGCCTCCACGAGGCCCACCGCCAGACCGGGGTGCTCCGCACCGAGCCGCGCGACGACGTCGGGCACGAGCGTCGCGAGCGCCGACGGGAACGCGGCGAGCCGCACCCGGCCCGCCGCGAGCCCGGCCAGCGCCTCCACCTCCGCACGCGCCGCGCCCACGCGCCCCAGGATCTCCTCCGCCCGCGCCGCCAGCAGCCGGCCCGCCTCCGTCAGACGCACGCCCCGCCCCGCCCGCTCCGTCAGCGGCACCCCCACGTCCGCCTCCAGGCGCGCCAGGTGGTGGCTCACCGACGGCTGCGCGTAGTGCAGCACCCGCGCCGCCCCCGTCACCGATCCCTCCCGCGCCACGGCGGCGAGCACGCGCAACCTCGTCAGGTCCATGCTCCGAGCCTACGCATCGACGAGACCTATCGGTCGGCCGGGAACTGGCATTGGACCGATGCGTGGGCACGCGCCACCGTGGAGGGATGACCGCCACGACGCCCCCCGACCCCCTCGCGCCCCCGACCCTCCGGGACGTCCTCGACGCCCGGCGCCTGATCGCCCCGCACCTCGACCCCACGCCCGTGCGCACCTACGAGCCCCTCGACGCCACCACCGGCGCCCGGCTCGTCGTCAAGCACGAGAACCTCCAGCCCACCGGCGCGTTCAAGGTCCGCGGCGCGCTCAACCTCCTCCTGCGGGCCACGCCCGCCGACCGTGCCCGCGGCGTCGTCGCCTTCTCGACCGGCAACCACGCCCAGGCCGTCGCCCACGCCGCCCGCACCACCGGCACCCCCTGCACCGTCGTCATGCCCACCGACCCCAACCCCGCCAAGGCCCGCGCCGTCCGCGCCCTGGGCGCCGACCTCGTCCTCGCCGGCACCACGTTCGACGACGCCCGCGCGCACGCCGAGGCCCTCGCAGACTCCTCCGGCGCCCGCCTCGTGAGCGCCGCGAACGAGCCGCTCCTCGTCGCGGGCGTCGCGACGGCGTACCTCGAGCTCCTCGAGCAGGCACCGGACCTCGACGCCCTCGTCGTGCCCGTCGGCGGGGGCAGCGGGGCGGCGGCCGCGTGCCTCGTCGCCCGCGCGCTCGCGCCCGACGTCGAGGTGGTCGCGGTGCAGTCGTCCGCGTCGCCCGCGGCGTACGAGTCCTGGCGTACCGGCGAGCTGCGGACCGCCCGGAACACCAGCCGCGCCGAGGGACTGGCGACCGGGTGCGGCTTCGCGCTCACCCAGGCCGTCATGCGCGAGCACCTGGACGACTTCGTCCTCGTCGACGACGACGCCCTCGACCGGGCGTCCGCGCTCCTGCTCACCGGCGCGCGGACCGTCGCCGAGGGCGCCGGCGCCGCCGCCCTCGCCGCGGTCCTCGCCGACCCCGGTCGGTTCGCCGGCCGCCGCGTCGCCGTCGCGTGCACCGGCGGCAACGCGAGCCCCGCCGAGCTGCACCGCGTCCTCGCGACGGTCCCCACCTGACCGCCGGTCCACCCGCACGGCGGGGGACCGCAGCGGCGCCTAGGCTCGGATGATGGCCCGGTACCTGGACGTGCACCCCGACAACCCGCAGCCGCGCGCCGTCGCGCAGGTCGTCGACCTGCTGCGCGAGGGCGGCCTCGTCGCCTACCCGACCGACTCGGGCTACGCGCTCGGGTGCCGCATGGACGCGCGCGACGGCACCGAGCGCATCCGCCGGATCCGCCGGCTGGACGACAAGCACCACTTCACCCTCGTGTGCGCGGACTTCGCCCAGCTCGGCCACTTCGTCATGGTGGACAACGCGGTCTTCCGGGCGATCAAGGCCGCGACCCCCGGCCCGTACACGTTCGTCCTGCGTGCGACGTCCGAGGTGCCGCGCCGCCTCGCGCACCCGAAGAAGAGGACGGTGGGCGTGCGCATCCCCGCGGACCGGGTCGCGCAGGCGATCGTCGCGGAACTCGGCGAGCCCCTCCTGTCGAGCTCCCTCATCCTCCCGGGCGCCACGGAGGCGATGACCGACGGGTGGCAGATCAAGGAGGAGCTCGACCACGTCGTCGACGCCGTGGTGGACGGCGGGGAGCGCGGCAGCGCCCCGACCACCGTCGTCGACGCGTCCGACGGCGTGCCGGAGGTCGTGCGCGAGGGAGCGGGGGACCCGTCGCGCTTCGCGTGATCCCCCGGCCGTCACGCGGCGTGTGACCCGCGTCTCACCGGCCCGGCCGAGCCGCGGGAGCCCGCTCGCCCCTAGCATCGGCTCATGAGCAGCCCGACGCCCGGCACCGGCCTCGCCCTCTCGATCGACCGCATGCGCGCGGCCGGGGTCGCCCCCGCCGCCGTCGACGTCTTCACCCGCTTCTACCGGCTCCTCGAGTCCGGCGAGACGGGCCTCGTCCCCGAGGCGGACGTCGCGCCCCTCACCGACGTCGCCCACCGCGACGCGCTCGACGTCCCCGCCGCCGACGCCCGCGCCGCCCTCGAACGGACCGCGATCATCAAGCTCAACGGCGGTCTCGGCACCTCCATGGGCATGGACCGCGCGAAGTCGCTCCTCACCGTGCGCGACGCCGACCCCGACAGCGGCCGTACCGCGCCCCTGACGTTCCTCGACGTCATCGTGGCCCAGGTTCGCGCCGCCCGGCACGCCACCGGGGCGCGCCTGCCGCTGCTGCTCATGAACAGCTTCCGGACCCGGACGGACACGCTCGCGGCGCTCGCGCCCTACGAGGACCTGCGCGTCGACGGGCTCCCCCTCGACTTCCTGCAGAACCGTGAGCCCAAGCTGCGTGCCGACGACCTCACGCCGGTCGACTGGCCCGCCGACCCCGAGCTCGAGTGGTGCCCGCCCGGTCACGGCGACCTGTACACGGCGCTGCACGCCTCGGGCGTCGTCCGCGCCCTGCTGGACGCCGGGTTCCGGTACGCCAGCGTCTCCAACTCCGACAACCTCGGTGCCGCGCCCGACGCCGCCATGGCTGGCTGGTTAGCCGCCTCCGGCGCCCCGTTCGCCGCCGAGGTCGCCCGGCGCACGCCGGCGGACCGCAAGGGCGGACACCTCGTCGTGCGTCGCTCCGACGGCCGCCTCGTGCTGCGCGAGACGGCCCAGACGCCGGAGGCGGACCTCGACGCCGCCTCCGACATCTCCCGCCACCGGTACTTCAACACCAACAACCTGTGGTTCGACCTCGAGGCGCTGGCCGCCGAGCTCGACCGGACCGGGGGCGTGCTCGAGCTGCCGCTCATCCGGAACACGAAGACGGTCGACCCCACGGACCCGTCGTCCCCCGAGGTGGTGCAGATCGAGTCGGCCATGGGTGCCGCGGTCGAGGTGTTCGACGGCGCGGTGGCGATCGAGGTGGGCCGTGACCGGTTCCTGCCCGTGAAGACCACGAACGACCTGCTGGTGCTGCGCTCGGACGTGTACGACCTGGACGACGCCGCGCGCTTCGTCGCGCGCACGGACGCGCCGCTGGTCGACCTCGACCCGGCGCACTACAAGACCGTCGCCGGGTTCGACGCGCGCTTCGACGGCGGCACGCCGTCGCTCGTCGGGGCCCGGTCCCTCACGGTGCGCGGCGACTGGTCCTTCGGGTCGGGGGTGACGGTGACGGGCGACGCGGTGCTGCCCGACCCGGGCGGGGCTGCGCGGGTCGACGACGGCGCGGTCGTCGGGCCCGACGGCGCGAGCAGCTGACCGCGTCCCGGGCCTCCCGGGGTGTCGCGGCGCGGGTCAGCGGTCGAGGTCGACGACGCGGTCCGCGCCGCGCTCGGCCGTGAGCGACCCTGCGGTGGCCGCGGCGACGTCGGCGTCGAACCGGTCGAGGTCGGTGGGCGCGACGAGGAGGGTGAAGCGTGCGGTGTCCGCGTACCCGACCCCGGCGAGGACGGCGTCGTGGGCGTCCGCCCAGGACTGGAGCACGCCGTGCAGGCGCCCGGCCTCGGCGTGCGGCGCGTCCAGGGTGACCTCGGTCCGGACGGCGCGCCGCACGAGGGGTGCGGTGTCGAGGGCCTCGCTCACGGAGGTGGAGTAGGCGCGCACGAGTCCGCCGGCACCGAGCAGGACCCCGCCGAACCAGCGGGTGACCACGGCGACGACGTCGGTCACGTCGCGCTGGCGCAGCACCTCGAGCATGGGAACGCCCGCCGTCCCCGACGGCTCGCCGTCGTCGGACGAGCGCTGCTGGTCCGCGTGGGTCCCGACGATGAGGGCCACGCAGTGGTGCCGGGCGTCCCAGTGCTCCTTGCGCACGGCGGCGACGGCCGCGTCGGCCGCGGCGACGTCGGGCACCGGGACGAGGCGGGTGAGGAACCGGGACCGCTTGACGGCGAGCTCGTGCTCGACGACGCGGGCGATGGTCGCGGGGAGCGGTCTTCCGGGCGTCGGCACGTCCCGAGCGTACGGCCTGCGTGTCGGGACAGGAAAAGTGTGCCAAGCGCCGTAGGGTCGTCGCGTGACCCAGGACGCACCCCGGCCCACGACGACCGCCACCGCCCGGTACCCCCGCCCGACGGTGACCCTGACGGAGGCGGAGTGGGTGTGGCGGCTCCTCGCGACGGAGGCGCTGACCCAGGCCGCGAAGCCCGAGACCGTGCGGCTCGCCGTCGTCGCCGGTCTCACCCGCGCGACGGGAGCGCGCTACTCGGACCTCCTGCGCTGCACGGCGGACGCGATCGACCTCGGCCCGCGCACCGCGCGGGCGGGGGAGGGGAGGGTCGTGCTCGCGCACGGCAAGCACCGGGTGGTGCGCGAGCACGTGCTGAGCGCGAGCGTCGTCGTGGTGCTCCGACGGTGGATGGAGGTGCGGGAGGAGCTCGCCGCACCCCTGGAGGGCTCGGTGCCCCGGGCGCTGCTGCTCACCGTGCACCACACGCACGACAACGGGGTCACGGTCTCGAGCGGTCTGCCGATCACCAAGCAGGGTCTCGTGCTGTCGTGGCGACGGTTCGTGCACCGGACGAACGCCCGCTACGGCGCGGTGCGCTCGCCGCTGCCCACGCGCTTCGAGCAGGTGCGGCGGGCCTGGGTGGAGGCGTCAGGCCCCGCCGGGCCCGGAGGGTCGATCATCGGGCCCGGACTCGGCGCGGACGCCGGGCGGGACGCCCTCCTCGCCGCCGAGCTCCTCGAACAGGGTCACGTGGAGCCCGGCGGGGGCGTCGAACCGTGAGTTGAGCGAGCCCCAGGGCGTGCGCGTCGGGGGAGCGACGAGGCTCGCTCCGGCGTCGACGAGGCGCGCGGTGGCGGCTGCCGCGTCGTCGACCTCGAACGCGACGCGCAGGTGCGGTGCGACCTGCCGGCCGACCTCGACGTCGTCGATCGCGCGCTTGTGCGCGGGGTTGGCGATCTCGAGCGTGGCCCGACCGACGTCGAGGATCGCCACCCGGTCGTCCTCACCGTCGGCGTAGGCGATGCGCTCGGGCAGCCCGAGGACGTCCCGGTAGAAGGCGAGGGCGGCGTCGTAGTCGTCGGCCTCGACGACCAGGCGGAGCTGCCGGACACGGGGCGGCGTGGGGTCGGCCATCGCCGAAGTCTAGTCACGAGAATTAATAGTGTGCCAAGCGCTTCCAACACATCGCACTCACCCGAGAACATCGACCCACCGCAGCCGCGAGGGACGGGTCGGAGTCTCGGTAGTAACGGAACAGGATTGAGCGTTAGGGCTGGTCCCCGCGCTGGTGGGCAGGGTGTAGGACGTGCCGGTGGAGTACCTCAGTGGTGGGCAGGCGCCCGGGTTCGGGCGGTTCGGGGGTGAGCCGTCGGGTGCTGATCTGGAGCGGTTCTTCTACCTGGACGACTCGGACCGGTGTCTGATCGCGGACCGTCGTGGTGAGCACAACCGGTTGGGATTCGCGGTACAGCTGGGGACGGTGCGGTTTCTGGGGTCGTTTCTGGCCGACCCTCTGGATGTTCCGTGGGGCGTGGTGGACTACCTCGCGGCGCAGCTGGGGATCGCGGACCCGTCGGTCGTCAAGCGGTACGCGGAGCGGGTCGCTACGTCGAACTGAACCGCCCCGGCTTCCATGGAGGCTCTCAATGCACGGAGGATGAGAGTCATGGAAGCACCGAGGAAGTACCCGGACGAGCTCCGGGAGCGGGCGATCCGTTTGGCGGTCGACCTGCGGCGTGACCCGGCGACCCGCAAGGGCGCATTGGCGCGGGTCGGTGAGCAACTCGGGATCAACCCCGAGACGCTGCGCAACTGGGTCACGCAGGCCGAGGTCGACGCCGGTGACAGGCCGGGGACGACCACCTCTGACGCGCAACGGCTGGCCGAGCTTGAGCGCGAGAACCGCGAGCTGCGGCGGTCGAACGCGATCCTGCGCAGTGCTTCGGCTTTCTTCGCGTCAGTACCAGACTGAGGGTGGTCCGGCGGGGCTGGCTCGTTTCTTCGCTGCCCGTGTGGCCTTTCCGCGATGTGCCGCTCCGCCGGACCGGCGTCGGTGGTCGCGGGCGTGGCCTGATAGGAGCCTGCTCGCTCATCCTGCCCGACTGAGGCGTGCCCGCCCTCGATCATCGCCGCCGCCCTGGTAGACGCGATGGAGCTCGGGAGGCCCTAGATGACGGTCGTCGGGATCGACGCCCACAAGAACTGGCACACGCTCGTGGCGGTCGACGATGTCGGCAAGCGGCTGGCGGTCCTGACCGTCGAAGCCCGCGCAGCCGGTCACCGGCAGATTCTGTCCTGGCTGGAGCAGTTCGAGTCCGTGCAGGTGGCCGTCGAGGACTGTCGTCACCTCACTCGCCGCCTCGAGGCGGACCTGATCAACGCCGACCACCGGGTCGTGCGGGTCCACACCCGGTTGATGGCGGGCATGCGTCGCTCGGGCCGTGAACCGGGCAAGTCCGATCCCATCGATGCCGAGGCCGTGGCGCGGGTGGCGTAGCGGGAGGACGACCTTCCGACCGCCAAGTTCCCCGGCCCCATGCGGGAGGTCAAGCTGCTCTCGGACCACCGCCGAACCCTCGTCGCGCGCCGCACCGCGATGCAGTCCAAGGTGCGCTGGTTCCTGCACGAGCTCGACCCTGACCTGCGCGTTCCTTCCCGCGCGCTGCGCCGCTACCAGCTGTTGGACGAGCTGATCGACCACCTCGACGGGCGTCCCGGCGCCGTGGCCGAGATCGCCCGCGACCTGCTCGACGACATCCGATCGCTGACCCGCCGGATCAACGACATCGAGAAGCGCCTGGCCCGCCTCGTCGCAGTGAGCCACCCCAGCCTGCTCGAGGTGCCCGGGATGGGCGTGCTCGGCGCGGCGATGATCGTCGGCGAGACCGCCGGAGCCCGACGCTTCAAGTCCAAGGACTCCTTCGCCCGCTTCAACGGCACCGCCCCGATCCCGGTCTGGTCGGGCAACAAGGTCCGCGTCAGACTCTCGCGCGGCGGCAACCGCACCATCAACACCGCGTTACACATGGCCGCCGTCACCCAGGTCCGGATCGGTGCCGAGGGGTCCGTCTACTACGCCAAGCTCATCGCGGCCGGCAAGACCCGCACCGAGGCCCTGCGGCTACTGCGCAGGCGCATCTCCGACCGGGTAATCATCGCCATGCGCGCCGATGAGACACGACTCGATGCAGGACGCGCAGCAGCCCCAGAGTGCGGACCACGCGACGATAATCACGCGCTCACCGCCCTGCCCGCGGCGGCGTGAGGAGAGGGCAATTGACATAGGAGCATCGCGGAGCTCGACCGCCCGTCCGGCAGGTAGTGGCGTTCATCGACGACCACCGCCGCCGAGCACGCGGCGAACTACGGCGTCTACGGGGCGCGGAAGATGTGGAAGCACCTGCACCGCCTCGGCCACCCGGTCGGGCGCTGCCGCGTCGAACGCCTCATGCGGGCCGCTGACCTGCACGGAGCGGTCCGCGGCCGCGCGAAGCGCACGACGATCCCCGGCAAAGACGGGTGCAGGGCCCAGGACCTGGTCAACCGCGCGTTCACCGCGACGGCGCCGAACCAGCTGTGGGTCGCGGACTTCACCTACGTGCGGACCTGGGCGGGGTTCTGCTACGTCGCGTTCGTCATCGACGTGTTCTCGCGGACGATCATCGGCTGGAAGGCCGACACGAACATGCGCGCGGCACTGGTCACCGCCACCCTGGAGATGGCTGCCTGGACCCGGGGCCGGGCCGGGGTCGCGGACCTGAGCGGGCTCATCCATCACAGCGATGCCGGCGCCCGGCCGACGTCGCCCGCCTGTCCCCGCTCGGCGACACCCACATCAACGTGCTCGGCCGCTACGCCTTCACCCCCACCGTCCGCGAAGGCCTGCGACCACTACGCCAGCCCGACGCCCGGACGGTTGTCGACGACATCTGAGCCCTCGTCCCCCTGGCCGCCGCGGCGTTGCTCAGGGCAGGAGCCAGGTGATCGGCGTGCTCGGGTCCGATGCGGCGAAGGACCTGGTGAGGTATGCCTCGACGGTGATCGTGAGTACGTACTCGCACCACTCGCGGCGGGTGGATGCCGCGTGGTCGGACGCTGCTGCATAGTCCTCGTCCTGGGGAAGTTCGATCTTGATCCCGTAGGGGCCGGCGTTGTCGCCTGGGCGCCCGGCGACGGTGATCTGAAGGTCGTCATCCACGGCCCGCGCGTCGAGGAAGCGGACCTCCTGGCCGGAGGGCATCGTCGTGAACACGTCACGGACCATCTCGACGAGTTCGTCGGCTTCGACCGTCACGGGTACCTCCCACCAATCCTGAACGAGACCCCCGGTGGCGGCCGGGCAGACCCGGCCACCACCGGAGGGTGGCTACACGTTGATCGCGTTCTTGACCCAGCTCTCACACCAGGTGATGCCCTCACAGTAGGCCGTGATGACACCCTTGGGCGCCCCGTCGTTGAGCTTGACCGGGTTCACCACGACCCGCACAGTCCTGGTCGCAGCGACGCTGCAGAACCCGAACACATTGCACTTCACGTTGTGCACCGGCGTCCGTTAGACGTAGGAGCTGGCGCTCTCGACGATCCGCTCCTTCGGGTGCTGGGTCGTCGTCTTGGCCACGGCCGTCGTCAGGTTGTGCTTGTTCGTGACCTTGAGCCAGCCCCAAGTCGAGCTTCCCCAGCGCATCGCGACCGGCTTGCCCTTGTTGTCGTTCCAGCGCGACATCAGCTGGTACGGGTTGTTGGCGCCTGCTGCCTGGAGCTCGCGCCCGGGCAGTGGCACGACGCCGCCCGGCACCTGCCCGTTCTGGATCATCTCGATCTCCGCGCCGGACACCCCGACCTCGGCGAGTTCGGCGACCGGGAACGAGACTCCCTCGGGGACGTCACCGATCACCGAGAACGTCACCTCCTGGGTGCCATCGTCGACACCTTCGCCGGTGTTGGCGGCCGCGGCCGGTGCCCCCACGGCGACCATGGCGAGGACGGCCCCAACCGCTCACACTGCGCGGATCTTCTTGCTCTTCGTGCTCATGCTCGCTCCCTTGCCTCTGAGCTCGCCGCCCCCTGTGAGCTGCGACGCCGGCACCATATCGGGCGCCTCAGACACGACACCGGCACCGACTGCCGAGGCCGTCCTGGGTGAAGACTGGTCCCGCGCGGTCGCGGGCCTGCCGCCCGAGGAGATCTAGCCTCCGGGCTGCGCAGGACCGACGGCTCCCGTGGTCGCGGCGCGCAGGTAGGTGTAGACGGTCTCGCGGCTGATGCCGTACTCGGTCGCGAGGACGGTCTTGGGTTCCCCGGCGCGGGCGCGGGCGACGAGCTCGCTCGCCCGCTCGGGCGTCAGCGCCGGTCGACGGCCGTGGTAGGCGCCGCGGGCTTTCGCCGCGGCGATGCCCTCGGCCTGACGTTCACGGATCAGCGCGCGCTCGAACTCCGCGAACGCGCCCATCACGCTCAGCAGCAGCGTCGCCATCGGGGTGTCCTGCCCGGTGAACGTCAGCCGCTCGGAGACGAACGTGACCGCCACGCCCCTGTCCGTCAGCTGCCGCACGAGTCGGCGCAGGTCGTCCAGGTTCCGCGCCAGGCGGTCCATCGAGTGCACCAGCACCTCGTCGCCCTCGCGCACGAACGCCAGCAGCTCGACCAGCCGGGGCCGGCTCGCGTCCCGGCCGGAGGCCCGGTCCTCGAAGACACGCTCGACCTCGACCCCCTCAAGCTGGCGCGCCGTGCTCTGCTCCACCGTGCTCACCCGCACGTACCCGACTCGCACACCATCCCCCAACGTCCAGAAGAACTCATAGACCCTGCCGGACACGCGTCAGGCAACACCAATCCTGACCCTATCCTGACACGTCAAGCGGCCGCCATGACGCGTGGCGTACGGGTCTACCCCAACCTGACACCAGCCTTGGCGCTCAATCCTGTTCCGCTACTACCGAGACCCCAGGTCCGGCGCAGACGAGCGACGGGCCGTGCGAGGCGAGCCTGCGACGGGAACGACGAAGCCCTCCCGCTCGGGGAGGGCTTCGTCGTCGGGGGAGCGAGGGTGTGGTCAGGGCTGCCCGACGGCGCCCTTCTCGGCGTCCGCGGCGGCGGACGCCTCGCTGTCCGCACCGGCGGTGGACAGGTCGCCGCCGGTGGACTCCAGGTGGGCCCGGACGAACCAGTGGAAGAGCTCGAGGTCGTGCAGGTGGCCGATGAGGAGGTCGTTGGTGACGTCGTCGAGCTCCTCGGTGGCGGCGGCGGCCTCGCGGTGGTCGGTGATGACGCCGACGTACACCTCGTCGAGGGCGCCGAGGTGCGCGATCGTCGTCGCGCGCCCGAGGCCGTAGTCGTCCCACGTGCGGGCCGTGACGAGCGCGCCGGGGGTACCGACCGGGGACACGCCGAGGGTCGCGATGCGCTCGGCGATCGCGTCGACCATCGCCCGGACGGCGTCGACCTGCGGGTCGATCATCTCGTGCACGGCGATGAAGTGGGGGCCCACGACGTTCCAGTGGATGTGCTTGAGCGTGAGCTGGAGGTCGTTGAGGGCGTGCAGGCGCTCCTGGAGGATCGCCGCGACCTTCGCGCCCTCCTCGGGGGTGAGGGACGGGACGGTGTACTTGGGCAGGGACTTCGATGCGGCCATGGGGCGCCTCCTCGGGTCGGTTGCGCACGCCGCTGCGGCGGCGGACGGGCCGACGGCTCCGTCGTCACCCATCCTGGCCGGGCCGCCCTGGCCTCGCAGGTCGAGCGGCCCGGTCCCGGCGTGACGTCGGGCACCCCGGCCGTGCGTCGTGCGGTCAGCGCCGCGGCAGGACGAGCACCGTGAGCGCGGCGAGCGCGACACCGCCGAGGGCGACCCCGACGGGCGCGCCGTCGGTGCCCGCGAGGACGAGCAGGCCAACGCCGGCCACCTGGACGACGCCCTGGATGGTCGCGAAGCGGCGCAGGTCCGGCACGGTGGCCCGCAGCTCGGCGCGGGCCGATGGCGGGACGTGCGCGGACCACCACGCGAGCCGGGTCGTGAGGTGCCCGAGGGCGACGAGGGCGAGCGCGAGGGGGTCGAACGGCGCGTCGCCGTTGAGCAGCGCGAGCCCGCCGGCGACGAGGAGGATCTGGGGGCCGGGCGGCGCGCAGAAGAGGGTCACGGCGGCCCCTGCCGTCGCGGCGACCGCCCACAGGACCTCGGGGGTCCCGCCGACGAGCTCGAGCGCGACCCGGGCGAAGCCGGTCGCCACGAGCGCCAGCAGCGCGCGGACGGCGACGCCGTTGAACGTCCTGCCGGTGTCGACGTCGATGACGGGTTCTCGGGGCCGGGCGGGTGCGTCGGTGCGACGAGGGGCGGGGAGTCTCATCGGTGTCCTCCGTGCGCGGGACGGGGTGCCCGTGAGCGGCGCTGGTCGTGCCGTCGTGCCGCGAGCTCGAGCGCGGTGGCCGGTGACCCGCCCGTGGGGGACGTGGCCCGGAGGGCGGCGGGCTCGGCCCACCGGACGACGTCGACCCCTGCGGCGCGGAGCCGGGCGACGCGGTCGTCGCGCTCGCGCCGCGTGATCCGCCAGGCGAGGTCGACCCGTCGCGTGGCGTCGACGAGGTGGACGGGTGGCAGGGTGTCGACGACCACGACGACGTGGCCGGCGTCGTGCCACTGCCGGGCGAGGCGGGATCCCTCGTCGTCGAGCAGCGTGGAGAACAGGTAGACGGCGGACCCGGCGGGGACCTGGGGTGCGCGGAGCCGTGCGGACGGGTCTCCGACGGGCCGGGCGAGGGCGAGGCCGTGGAGGATGCGGCGCAGGTGGCGGCGTCCGCCGCCGGGGCGGACGGGGCGGCGGAGCTGGCCGAGGTCGTCGAGGGCGACGCGGTCTCCGGCGTCGAGGACGGCGCGGGCGACGGAGGCGGCGGCGTGCCGGGCGAGGTCGAGGGAGGTGGGTTCGTCGCGTCGCTGCCTGCCGACGCCTCCCCAGGTGGTGAGGTCGGGGCCGACCTCGTCGCGGGAGTCGAGGACGAGGACGACGGTGGCCTCGGCGGTGCCGAAGGTGCGGCGGACGTACAGCGTGTCGAGGGCGGGTGACCGGCGGGCGGTGGTGCGCCAGTCGACGCGGCGGGCGGCGTCGCCGGGGGTGATCGCGGCGACGTCGCGCAGCTCGCTCCCGTCGCCGGGGCGTCGGGACGTGTGGGGGCCCGCGAGGCCGCGCAGGCGTGAGGACAGGGGGACGCGGCCGAGCGGGACGGGGCGCGGGAGGACGAGGAGGCGCGGTCCGGTCGTGGTGGCGACGACGAGCTCCTCGACGCCCTCGGGCCCGTAAGCCACGTGGTCGACGCGGTAGGACTCCTGGGGGCCGGTGCGTGACGAGGCGGTGCGGACCGCGAGCTCGCGGTGGCCCGGTGCGAGGTCGACGACGCGTTCGGCGGTGAGGTCTCCGGTGGTCGCGACGCGGAAGCGGGCGAGCTGGGCGCCGGGCGGGCCGTCGAGGCGCAGCCGGGCGCCGAGGGTGCCGGCGGGGGCGTCGGGGTCGATCGTCACGGTGGCGGTGACAGGTGCGGCGGGCCGGTGCGTCCAGCCCCAGGTGGCGCTGAGGAGCGCGGGGAGGCCGAGCAGCGCGACGTCGGCCCGGCGGGCGAGCAGGCCGAGGCCGAGCAGGATCACGCCGACGGCCGTGCCCGCCGTGAGGGCCGTGGTGGTGCGCCACACCACGGGTGGGGCCGCGGTGCGGGTGGTGTCGCTCACCCGTTCCCGCCTGCGCGGGTCGCGACGGTCGCCGGTCCGGGCACGGTCCCGAGCAGGCTGCGGACCACGGACTCGGGGCGCAGGTCGGCGGCCCACGCGGCGGGGGTGAGGGTGAGCCGGTGGGCGAGGACGGGCACGGCGACGCGCTTGACGTCCTCGGGGAGCACGAAGTCGCGGCCGTCGAGGACGGCGACGGCGCGCGCGAGGAGGGCGAGGTTCTGGGACCCGCGGGGGGAGGCGCCGACCTCGAGGGCGTCGTGGGTGCGGGTCGCGGCGGCGAGGTCGACGCAGTAGCCGACGACGTCGAGGTCGATGTCGACGGCCTCGACGCCGGCCTGCATCGCGAGGACGGTCGCGGCGTCGACGACGCGGGCGACGGGCGCGTCCTCGTGGCGGCGGGCGATGCGCCGGGCGAGCACGTCGCGCTCCTCGTCGCGGTCGGGGTACCCGACGGACAGCCGCACCATGAACCGGTCGAGCTGCGCCTCCGGCAGGGGGTAGGTGCCCTCGTACTCGACGGGGTTCGACGTCGCCATGACGTGGAACGGGCGGGGCAGCGGGTGGGTCGTGCCCTCGACGCTGACCTGTCGCTCCGCCATCGACTCGAGGAGCGCGGACTGGGTCTTCGGCGCGGTGCGGTTGATCTCGTCGGCGAGGAAGATGCCGGTGAACACCGGGCCGGGGCGGAACTCGAACGTGCGCGTCGCAGGGTCGAACACGCTCGACCCGGTGATGTCGGACGGCAGCAGGTCGGGCGTGCACTGCAGGCGCGCGAAGTCGAGGCCGAGGGCGCGCGCGAGGCTGCGGGCCGCGAGGGTCTTGCCGAGTCCCGGGACGTCCTCGAGCAGCACGTGCCCCCCCGCGAGGACGGCCGCGAGCGCGAGCGTGAGGGGTTCGCGCATGCCGACGACGGCGGTGGCGACCTCGTCGAGCACGCGCTGGCCGTGGGTCGCGACGTCGGCGACGGGCAGCGCGTCGACCGGGGCGTGGGGGTGGGCGTCCTGGCGGGTGGTCAACGGGCTGTCCCTTCGTCGGGTGGAGTTGTGGCGAGCCGGTCGACGGCGTCGATCCAGGTCTCGAGGTCGTGCGGGGTCGGGCGGTCGCCGCCCTGGGCGAAGGTGTGCAGGGTGCGGGCGGCGTGGGCGCCGAGCAGGGGCGTGAGTCGGGCGACGGCGTCCGGTGCGGCGGCGTCGGTGCGGAGGCCGTGGCGGGCGAGCTGGTGGTCGACGAGGGCGACGGTGCGTCGTGCGGCGCGGTCGTTGACGCGCCCGTCCTTGCCGAGGATGGCCCAGCCGAGGTCGGAGACGTCGCGGCGTGCGCCGTGGCGCTGGGGTGCGGGCAGCCGGGGCCAGGTCGCGTCGCCGGTGTACCCGTTGCCGTACCAGAGCCACACGGCGCTGAGGACGACGGCGCCGTACCCGGCGGCGTGCGCGGGCGAGGCGCCGAGGACGACGGCGGCGATCGTGGCGAGCACGACGACGACGGTGGGGGCGGCGGCGCGGCGCAGGGGTGCGGGCAGGGCGTCGAGGAGCGCCCGGGTGGCGCGCCTCACGGTGCCGGGACCTCGCCGTCGGACGTGGCGCCGTCGGGCAGGACGTCGGGCCTGGCGTCGGCGGTGACGTCGAGGGTCGTCGCGAGGCGGGCGAGCGCCTCGCGGGCGCGGTGCACGTCGTGCGCGCCCACGTCGCCGTCGCGGAAGCGGGCCCGGTGGTAGAGGTCGCGCAGCGCCCGGACGGCGGCGGGGTCGGCCGGGGTGCGGTCGAGGACGGCGACGGTGAACTCCGTGGGGGTCTGGGCGTGGTCGCGCTGCGTGCCCGCGAGCGCCGCGGCGTCCTCGAGGGCGACCCAGGCGGCGACGACGGCGTCGCGTGGGGGGAGGGCGGGGTCGAGGGTGTGGTGGGCGTGGTGGACGGCGTCGCGGAGCCGGGGGAGGAGGGTGTCGTCGTCGGTGGTGGTGAGGGTGTCGCCGGGGGTGGCGTGGGCGGGGTCGTGGGTGGGGCGTCCGCGACGGATGCGGGTGGCGAGGTGGCGGGCGAGGGCGAGGAGGAGGACGAGGAGGGCGACGGCGGCGAGGGCGAGGAGGTAGTCGCCGAGTCCGAAGCCGCTCTGGTCGGTGAGGTCGGGCGGGGGTTCGGTGGGGGTGGGTGCGGGGGTGACGGGGGGTGGCTCGTACGGGTTGCTGGGGTCCTGGGCGAGGCGTCGGAGCCAGGCGGTGGGGGTCCAGGTGAGGGGTGGGGCGGTGGCGGCGGCGAGGAGGGTGAGGGTGGCGAGGGCGGTGGTGGTGAGGAAGCGGCGTGGGCCGGGGTGGGTGGTGCGCGGTGCCTGCTGCGGTGCCCCCTGCGGTGTGGTCATGGTTGGTCGGTCTCCCAGGCGTGGATGCCGGCTGCTGCGGCGGCGAGGAAGGCGGCGGGGTCGTCGTCGAGTCCGCGGCCCATGGTGGACAGGGGCACGGGGGTGGCGCGCAGGGCGTCGAGCAGGGCGGTGTCGGTGGTGACGTCGACGCGCCGGTGGTGCCCGGCGGGGGCGGTGAGGGCGGCGGCCTGGGTGGTGATGCGGTCGGTGAGCGCGGGTCCCCAGCCGGGGAGGTTCTCGACGTCGGGGGTGGGGGCGGGGACGACGAGGTCGGCGGGGGCGAGGGCGACGCGTCCGTAGGCGGTGAGGGAGTGGTGGGAGACGCCGAGGTGGCGGTCCCGGGGGTCGGCTCCGGAGACGCGCAGGGAGGCGACGGGGCGTCCGCGGAGGGCGGCGGTGGCGTTGAGCGCTTCTCCGGCGGCGACGCCGGAGTAGCCCCAGCGGGTGCCGGTGCCGAGGTTGCCGGGGCCCTGGGCGACGACGGCGAGGTCGGCGTCGGTGACGTGGCGGGCGGCGAGGAGGCCGGTGTGGGTGGTGACGGCCTCGTGGTCGCCGCCGTAGGCCTGGCCGACGGTGATGCAGGTGTGGAGCCACCCGGTGTCGCGGAGCGCGGCGACGGTGCGGGAGAACGCGGCGGGCAGGGCACCGCCGTCGGTCATGACGTAGGCGACGCGGGGGGCGGGGCTGCCTGCGCGGGCGGCGGCGTGGCGGGCGCCGGCGACGACGGCGGGCAGGGCGGAGTGGAGGTCGGCGACGACGACGGGCATGCCGTGGAGGGTGTCGGCGTCGCGCAGGGTGTCGTGGTGGGGGGACTCCTGCTCGTCGACGCCGAGGACGAGTGCCTGCAGGGGGGTGTAGCGGGCCTTGACGAGGTGCCCGGGGCCGGGCGCGGGGTCGGGCGGCAGGGGGGTGCCGGGGGTGGCGGGCCCGACGACGAGGGCGTAGCCGCCGGTGCCGAGCCCGCGGGCGAGGGCGGAGACGTTGAGGAGGACGGTGTCGCCGGTGTCGGGGGTGCCGACGAGGTGGGTGTAGGCGAGGGCGCGGACGGTGGTGCGCGGCGGTGCGGTGGGCAGGGGGTGGTCGAGGTCGACCGTGAGCTCCTGCGCGCCGGTCCAGGCCCGGCCGCGCGACACCACCTTGCCGGTTCGCCACGTGATCACGCCGCTCACCCTACAGAGCGCTAGCGTGGTGCCGATGTCCGAGTCCTCCTCCTCCGTGTCCGGTCCCGTCCCTGGTGCGTCGCGTACCGGGGGCGGGTCGTCGTCGTCCTCGGTGGCGAACCCGGCGGCCCGGTTGCTGAACCTGGTGATCGCGCTGGTGAACACGAACGCGTCGATGACGAAGCAGCAGATCCGTGCGGGGGTGGCGGGGTACGGGGACGCGCCGTCGCCGGACGCGTTCGAGCGGATGTTCGAGCGGGACAAGGACACGTTGCGCGACCTGGGGATCCCGATCGTCACGGTGGACGCGGGGGGTCACGCGGACGAGGTGGGGTACCGGATCGACCAGGAGGCGTACGCGCTGGGTGCGGTGGACCTGACGCCGGCGGAGCTGGGGGTGCTGGCGCTGGCGGCGCAGTTCTGGCAGGACAAGTCGTTGCGGACGGACATCTCGCGGGCGTTGACGAAGCTGCGGGCGGCGGGGGCGGGGGAGACGGCGATGGACGCGGTGGCGGGGCTGGTGCCGCGGGTGCGCGCGGTGGGGGACGCGTACTCGACGCTGCTGGACGCGATCTCGGGGCGCCGGGCGGTGTCGTTCACGTACCGGGCGGCGAGCACGGGCGAGGTGCGGGCGCGGCGGGTGCAGCCGTGGCGGATCGCGGCCCGGCGCGGGGGCTGGTACCTCGTGGGGTTCGACGTGGACCGGGGCGCGCCGCGGTCGTACCGGCTGAGCCGGGTCGAGGATCGGGTGCGGGCGACGGGCCCGCGGGACGCGTTCGACGTGCCGGACGAGGTGGACGTGGACGCGTTCCTGGGGGCAGGGGGCGCGGGCGGGACCGCGCGGCTGGCGGTGGTGCCGGAGCGGGCGGCGGCGTTGCGGGCCCGTGGCACCGTCGTCGGGTCGGTGACGCCCGCGGGCGTGTCCGGGGCCGGGCGGGACGTGCTCGAGGTGCCGTTCGAGGCCCGCTCCTCCCTCGCGGACGAGGTCGTGGGGTACGGGGACGCGGTGGTGGTGCTCGACCCGCCCGAGCTGCGGGACGTCGTCGTGCGACGCCTGCGCGAGGCGGCCGGGCTGGGCGGCACGGAGGTGGGGGCCCGTGGCTGAGCGGGCCGACGACCGCCTCGTGCGGCTCCTGGGCATCGTCGCGTACCTCGACGGCGCGGGCCCCGTCCCCGTGGGCGAGCTGGCGCGGCACTTCGGGGTGAGCGAACGGCAGGTCCTGGACGACGTGGACGCCCTGTGGGTCTCCGGCACACCGGGCTACTGGCCGGACGACCTCATCGACTTCGACGCCGACTCGATCGAACGGGGCGTCGTGCGCCTGACCGAGGCGCGCGGCATGACACGCCCCCTGCGCCTCGGCACCCGGGAGGCCGTCGCGCTCGTCGCCGCGCTGCGCGCCATGGCCGAGACGGGCGCCGTGCAGGCGGACCCCGAACGGGCACGCGTGGTCGGGTCCGTCCTGGCGAAGCTCACCGACGCGACCGGCGAGGCCGCCGCGGCCCTGGACGTGCGCCTGGCACCCGAGGGCGACCCGCGCGTCGTCGCCACCCTGTCGAGCGCCCTCGCGGCAGGGCACCGCCTGCGCATCCGCTACGTCACCGCGGCCGACACCGCGACCGAGCGGGAGGTCGACCCCGTGTCCCTGCACACGCAGGACGAGCACGCCTACCTGCTCGCGTGGTGCCACCGCGCCCAGGGGCGGCGCACGTTCCGCGTCGACCGGGTGCTCGACGCCGTCGAGCTCGACGCGCCCGTGGAAGGGCACGACGTCGACCCGGACGTCGACTTCACCCCCGCCGGCGACGCACCCCTCGCGACGCTGGTCCTCGCGAGCCAGGCCCGCGCCGTCGCCGAGCAGGTCCCCGTGGAACAGGTCCGCGACCTGCCCGACGGCGACTTCGAGGTCCGCCTGCGTGTGACCAACCCGGTGTGGTTGCGCCAGCTCCTCCTCGCCCGCGCCCGGCACGTGCGCTCCGTCGCGCCCGCGGACGTCGCGGACGACGTGCGCCGGGCCGCCACCGCCGCCCTCGCCGCCTACGACGCGTTCACCCCCTGACGGTCTCGCGCCAGTGGTTAGGGTGGGCGCCATGTGGTTCTGGGTCTGGGCGCTGCTCGTCGTCGGCACGGTCGTGGGCGCCTTCTTCCTCGCCCGTCGGCTGTGGCGGTCCGTGCGGGAGCTCGGGCGCGAGCTGGGACGGGCGTCGCAGGTCGCCGCCGACCTCGGGGCGAAGGCCGACGAGCTCGCCCGCCGCATCGAGTCCGAGCAGCCGTCCACCGCACCCACTCTGTTCGACGACCCCGACGTGCTGCACGAGCGCGTCGCAGCCCTGCGAGCCGAGCGGGTCGACCGCCGTGCCGCACGCCGCCGACGCGACGAGCAGGTGTGGGCCCGGTGGCGCCGGTTCAACGCGTAGACTCAAGACCTGTCCGACAGTTCCTCGAGGAGGAGTAGCACCATGGGCATGCTCAAGCCCTGGCACATCATCGTGCTCGTCGTCGTGATCCTGCTGCTCTTCGGGGCGCGCCGCCTTCCCGACCTGGCGCGCAGCGTCGGCCAGTCGCTCAAGATCTTCAAGAAGGAGGTCAAGGAGCTGACGGACGACGACAAGACCGAGAACACCCCCGAGCAGGGGCCCGCGACCGGGACCGGGACCAGCACGACCCCGGGTTCGACCACGGTCCCCGGAGGCACGTCGTCGACCGCCCCGGACGACACCTCCCCGAGGTGATCGGTGGCACGCACCACCCGTCGTGACCCCGAGGGGCGCATGGCCCTGCGCGAGCACCTCCTGGAGCTGCGCAAACGACTGTTCCTCGCGGCGTGCGGACTCGTCGTCGGCGCCGTGCTCGGCTGGTTCCTCTACGAACCGCTGCTCGACGCCCTCCAGGCACCCCTGCAGCGGGCCGCGGAGGAGCAGGGCAAGGTCATCAGCCTGAACTTCTCCGGCCTGGCCTCCGCCCTCGACATGAAGGTCAAGGTCGCGCTCTTCCTCGGCGTCATCGTGTCCTGCCCCTGGTGGCTGTACCAGCTGTGGGCGTTCATCACGCCCGGGCTGACGTCGAAGGAGAAGCGGTACGCCGTCGGGTTCCTCGGCGCGTCCGTCCCGCTGTTCCTCGGCGGCGCGTTCCTCGCCTGGTGGGTCCTGCCGCACGCCGTCGACATCCTCGCCGGGTTCGTGCCCGAGGGCGCGACCAACCTCGCCGACGCGCAGGGCTACCTGTCGTTCGTCATGCGCCTGGTCCTCGCGTTCGGCCTCGCGTTCGTCATGCCCGTCGTGCTCGTCGTGCTGAACTCCGCGGGCCTGCTGCGCGCGTCCACCATGGCGAAGGGGTGGCGCTGGGCCGTGCTCATCGCGTTCGTGTTCGCCGCGGTCATGACGCCCACGCCCGACGCCCTGACGATGATCTTCGTCGCCCTGCCCATCTGCGGCCTGTACTTCGGCGCCCTCGGCATCAGCTACCTGCACGACCGGCGCGTCGACAAGCGCGACGCCGCCCGGCTCGCCCTGTGACCCGCCCGGCACCCCCGCGCCCGCCGCGGCGCGAGGACCGGGGGTGAGCACCCTCGGGCTCGTCGTCAACCCCACCGCGGGACGCGGGCGCGGGCGCACCGCGGGGACGCACGTCACGCACGCCCTGCGGGCGGCCGGGCACGACGTGCTCGACCTGTCCGCACCCAGCCTCGCCCTCGCCCAGGAGTCCGCCGCGAGCGCCGTCCGCGGCGACGGCGCCACCGCGGGCGTGGACGCGCTCGTCGTCGTGGGCGGGGACGGGATGGTCCACCTCGGGGTGAACGCCGTCGCGGGCACGGACGTCCCCCTCGCGGTCGTCGCGGTCGGCACGGGCAACGACTTCGCGCACGCCCTAGGCCTGCCCTCGGGTGCGGTCGGGGCGTGCACGGACGCCCTCGTGGGTGCGCTCGACGGCGGTCCGGCGCGGGTGCGTGCCGTGGACGCCGTGCGCGTCACCGGCGACCACGTGGCCGCCCCGCCCGGCGGTCGCACGCGCTGGTATGCGGGGGTGCTGTCCGCGGGGGTCGACGCCGCGGTGAACGCCCACGCCAACGCGGCCACGTGGCCGCGGGGCCGGGCCCGGTACGCCCGGTCCGCGCTGCGTGAGATCTCCCGGTACCGCCCGTACGGGTACCGCGTCACCCTCGACGGTGCCACCCTCCCCGACGACACCGTGCTTCCCGAGGACACCGTGCTTCCCGAGGACACCGTGGTCCGCGACGGCCCCGCTGCGGCACCGCACGGGGACCTGCCGGAGATGCTCGCGGGGGTGCCGGTGGAGCACGGCACGGGCCCGATGGGCCCGCGGGTCGTGTGGCAGACCCCCGGGGCGCTGGTCGCCGTCGCCAACGGGGCCCGCATCGGCGGGGGCATCCGCATCGCGCCGGGGGCCGTCCTCGACGACGGGCTCCTCGACGTCGTCGTCGCGGGGCCGTTTACCCGGTGGGGCGCCACCCGGATCTTCCCCGGCATGTACGCGGGGCGGCACCTGCACCATGCGCGTGTCGGGGTGCTGCGTGCCCGTGCCGTGACCGTCGAGCCGGCCGGTGACGGCGCGGCGCCGCCCCACGCGTTCGCCGACGGCGAGCACCTGGGGGCGCTGCCGCTGCGCGCCGAGGTCGTCCACGGGGCGCTGCGCGTCCTCACCGGCTGACGGGGCCGGCCCCGCCCGGCACGCCCGCGCGGCGGGCACCGTCGCGGACCGTAGGCTGAGCGGCATGACGGCCGCTGACACCCCCGCCGGCAGCCCGGCCGAGCGGTACGCCGCGTCCCGCTCCCGCGCGGCCGCGGCCCGCACCCGCCTCGCCGACTTCCGCCACCTCCTCGACTTCCCCCTCGACGACTTCCAGGAGCGTGCCTGCCAGGCCCTGGAGGAGGGCCGTGGTGTGCTCGTCGCGGCCCCCACGGGCGCCGGGAAGACGGTCGTCGGGGAGTTCGCCGTGCACCTGGCCCTCGCGACGGGGCGCAAGGCGTTCTACACGACCCCCATCAAGGCCCTGTCGAACCAGAAGTACGCCGACCTGGTGCGCCGCCACGGCACCGACGCGGTAGGGCTCCTCACGGGCGACACGACCATCAACTCCGAGGCGCCCGTCGTCGTCATGACGACCGAGGTGCTGCGCAACATGCTGTACGGCGGCTCGGCGACGCTCGACGGTCTCGGGTACGTCGTCATGGACGAGGTGCACTACCTCGCCGACCGGTTCCGCGGGCCGGTGTGGGAGGAGGTGATCATCCACCTGTCCGACGATGTGCAGCTCGTCTCCCTGTCCGCGACGGTGTCCAACGCGGAGGAGTTCGGCGACTGGCTCGAGATGGTGCGCGGCGACACGACGGTCGTCGTCAGCGAGCGCCGACCGGTGCCGTTGTGGCAGCACGTGCTGGTGTCCTCGGGCACGGAGCGGGCGGACGCGCGCCACGGTGGTGTCCGGCACGGTCTGGGGGCGGACCTGCTGGACCTGTACGCGGGGCACGTCGACCCGACGGACCCGGGGGTGAACCCGCCGATCAACCCGGACCTGCTCGCGGCGTTCCGGGCGGCGCCCCGTTCGGGCGGCCCGGGGGGTTCGGGGGGACGGCGCGGGCCGGGTGACCGCGGGTACCGGGGGCGCGGCGGTCGGCGCCCCGGGCCCGACCGCTCGGGCACGGTGCGGCGCACCCCGTCGCGTTTCTCGGTGGTGGACGCGCTGGACGAGGACGGGCTGCTGCCGGCGATCTACTTCATCTTCTCCCGCGCGGGGTGCGAGGGTGCGGTGACGCAGTGCCTGTCGGCGGGGCTGCGGCTGACGACGCCGGAGGAGGAGGCCGAGATCCGTCGGGTCGCGGAGGAGCGCACGGCGACGATCCCGCCGGAGGACCTCGACGTGCTCGGGTACTGGACGTGGAGCGAGTCGCTCGCGCGGGGGGTCGCGGCGCACCACGCGGGCATGCTGCCGGTGTTCAAGGAGACGGTGGAGGACCTGTTCAGCCGGGGGCTGATCAAGGTGGTGTTCGCGACGGAGACGCTGGCGCTGGGCATCAACATGCCCGCACGGTCGGTGGTGCTGGAACGGCTCGTGAAGTGGGACGGGTCGGCGCACGTGGACGTCACCCCGGGGGAGTACACGCAGCTCACGGGGCGGGCGGGGCGGCGCGGCATCGACGTGGAGGGGCACGCCGTCGTGGTGGACCACGCGGGCCTGGACCCGGTGCACCTCGCGGGCCTGGCGTCCAAGCGCCTGTACCCGCTGCGGTCGAGCTTCCGCCCGACGTACAACATGGCCGTCAACCTCGTCGCGCAGGTGGGGCGCGACCGGGCCCGGGAGGTGCTGGAGACGTCGTTCGCGCAGTTCCAGGCCGACCGGGGCGTGGTGGGGCTGGCGAAGCAGGCGCAGGCGCACGCGGAGGCCCTCGAGGGGTACGCGCGGGCGATGACGTGCGACCGGGGCGACTTCGCGGGCTACGCGGCCCTGCGGCGGCGCATCGGGGCGCGGGAGGCGGACCTGTCGCGGGCGGCGAGCCGCTCCCGGCGCGCGGAGGTCGTGGCGGCGTTCGAGCGGCTGCGGCCCGGCGACGTCGTCGAGGTGCCGTCCGGGCGGCGGGCGGGGTACGTCGTCGTCCTCGACCCGGGGGAGGGGGCCGGGTTCGACGGTCCCCGACCGACCGTCCTCACCCAGGACCGGGCCGTGAAGAGGCTGACCGTCGCGGACGCGCCCGGCGGGATCCGCACCGTGGCGAAGGTGAAGATCCCCAAGTCCTTCAACCCGCGAGTGCCCGCGGCGCGCCGCGACCTCGCGTCGTCCCTGCGCAACGCCCTCGGCGCGCTCGAAGAGCCGGGGACCCGTCCGGGCCGGGCCGGGCGCGCCCGCTCGGGCGCGGCCGACGACGCGGAGCTGGCCCGGCTGCGGGCCGAGCTGCGGGCGCACCCGTGCCACGGGTGCCCGGACCGTGAGGACCACGCCCGCTGGGCGGAGCGGTGGGCGCGGCTGAAGAAGGAGCACGACCAGCTCGTGCGCCGTGTCCAGGGCCGCACCGGGTCCATCGCGAAGCTGTTCGACCGCACCTGCGACGTGCTCACCACCCTCGGGTACCTCGCACCCACGCACACCGCGGACGCCGGGGACGCCGGGGACACCGGCGGGGCCGGGCTGCGGGTCACGCGCGACGGGCAGTGGCTGCGCCGCCTGTACGCCGAGAACGACCTGCTGCTCGCCGAGTGCCTGCGCCGCGGCGTGTGGGACGACCTCGACGCGCCCGCGCTCGCCGCGGTCGTGTCGACGTGCGTGTACTCCGGCCGCCGCGACGACGCGACGGACCCGGCCGTGCCGGGCGGTCCGCAGGGGCCGCTCGCGCGCGCCCTCGACGCCACCGTGCGCGTGTGGTCCGAGGTCGACGACCTGGAGAGCGCGCACCGCCTCGACGCCACCGGCGACCTGGACGCCGGCCTGGTCACGGCCGTGCACCGCTGGGCCGTGGGACGCAGCCTCGACACGGTGCTGCGCGGCTCCGAGATCGCCGCGGGCGACTTCGTGCGCTGGTGCAAGCAGGTGATCGACGTCCTCGACCAGCTCGCCACCGCCGCACCCACGCCCGCGCTGCGCCGCACCGCCGTGCAGGCCATCGACCGGCTGCGGCGCGGCGTCGTCGCCTACTCGAGCGTGTGACGCCGCACGACCGCGAGCGCCGGGCGGCCGTGGTGAACGGTGGCGGTATCGTGACGGTCCGTGACCTCGACCTTGTACCGCGGCGGCGTGATCCATTCGGCGACGGACCCGTTCGCGGAGGCGCTGCTCGTCGACGACGGCGTGATCGCGTGGATCGGCGCGGACGATACCGCTGACGGCCTCGCCGCCCGCGCGGACCGGGTGGTCGACCTCGACGGCGCGCTCGTCGCCCCGGGGTTCGTCGACGCGCACGTGCACCTGTTCGAGACGGGGCTGGCGCTCGCCGGGACCGACCTGTCCGTGACCGCGGGGGTGACGTCCCTGGCGTCGGCCCTGGACGCGGTCGCGGCGGCCGCCGCGGCGGCGACGGGCGACGAGGTGGTGCTGGCGTTCGGGTGGGACGAGCGCGCGTGGCCGGAGGGCCGCCCGCCCACGGCGGGCGAGCTCGACGCGGCCGCGGGCGGGCGCGAGGTGTACGCGGCCCGCGCGGACGTGCACTCCGCGGTCGTGTCGACGGCGCTCGCGCGGCGCGCGGGCCTGGAGGGTCGGCCCGGCTGGGCTGAGTCGGGCTGGGTGACGGGCGAGGCGCACCACGTGGCGCGCGACGTCGCCCGGCAGGTGTCGCCCGCGCGGCGCACCGCCCTGTACCGGGCGGCGCTGGACGCCGCGGCACGCCAGGGCATCGTGTCGGTGCACGAGATGAGCGCCCCGCACATCGACACGCGGGCGGGGCTGCGCGAGGTGCTGGACCTCACCCGGGACGCCGGCGGCGCCCTGCCGCACGTCGTGGGGTACCGGGGGGAGCTGTGCGCGTCCGTGGACGACGCGCGTGCCCTGCTGGCCGACGTCCCGGGCCTGGCGGGGATCGCGGGCGACCTCAACGTGGACGGGTCGATCGGGTCGCGCACCGCGGCGCTGCGCCAGCCCTACCAGGACGCGCCGGGGGAGCGAGGGGCGCTGTACCTGTCGGCGGAGCAGGTCGCGAACCACCTGTCGGCCGTCGCGGCGGCCGGCACCCAGGGCGGCTTCCACGTCATCGGGGACCGTGCGATGGACGAGCTCGTGCTGGGGCTCAAGGCGGCCGCGGAGGTGCACGGCGCGGCGTCGGTGCGGGCGGGGCGCCACCGCGTGGAGCACGCCCTGTTCGTCGACGCGACGGCGCTCGCGACGCTGCTGCTGTTCGGGGTGTCGCTGAGCGTGCAGCCCGCGTTCGACGCCGCGTGGGGCGGCCCGGACGGCACGTACGCGGCGCGCGTGGGGGCGACGCGGGCGGCGGGCCTGAGCCCGTTCGCCGACCTCGCCGGGGCGGGCGTGCCGGTGGCGTTCGGGTCGGACGCGCCCGTGACGCGGCTGGACCCGTGGGCGGGGGTGCTGGCCGCGATGTCGCACGCGGACCCGGACCAGCGGGTGTCGGCGCGGGCGGCGTTCCGTGCGCACACGCGCGGCGGGTGGCGCATCGCCGGGCTGGACCACTCGGGGGCGGGCCAGCTGCGGGTCGGTGCCCCCGCGCACCTCGCGGTCTGGCGTGCGGAGCACCTCGTGGTGCAGGGCACGCCCGGTCGGTCCGTGTCCTCGTGGAGCACCGACGCGCGGGCGGGCTCGCCCCTGCTGCCCGAGCTCGGCGGGGACGCGCCCCGGCCGACGTGCCTGCAGACGGTGCGCGACGGCGTCGTCCTGTTCGACACGTTCGCCTGAGACGTCGCCCCGCGTCCGGCCCCGGTGCGCGGGCGGGGCGACCGGTACCGCTTGACAGGCCGGGGCACGGGAGTAGGTTCGACAGGGTGTTCCGGCCCTCGCGGCCGCCCCGGGGGTCAGCCACCGTCGACGACCCCCGCGGCGTGTGTCGCGCCGGGTGGCAGGCCGGACCCGCGCGCTCAGTAGAAAACGTGCCCCGACCGGTGGCGGTGCGGGGACGGGCCGAAGGGCGCGCGGGCCGGCCGTACCCCCGTCGTCACGCCTGACGGGCCGGGCGGTACGGGCAGGTCCGTGGCGTAGTCTGCCCCCGTGCCCGCCCCCGCCCCCACGTCCGACCCGGTCGGCCACCCCGTCCCCGGTCCCGCAGGGCGGGACGTCCCCGCGCGGGCCACGACCCTGCTCCTCGCGGTCGCGGGCGGCCTCCTCACCGACGCCGCGTTCCCGGACCGCGGGTGGTGGCCTGCCGCGTTCGTCGGCGTCGCGCTGCTGCTGTGGGCGCTGCGGCGCGACGACGCCCGGTGGGGCGCGCTCGTCGGGCTCGCGTGGGGCCTCGCGTTCTTCCTGCCGCACCTGTGGTGGGCGAACGAGGCGACGGACACCCTGCCGTGGCTCGCGCTGTCCGTCATGGAGGCGTGCTTCGTCGCCGCGCTCGGCGCGGGCTGGGTGTGGGCGCGCCGCGGCGCGTGGCTGCGCACCCGCCCCTGGGCGCAGGCCGTCACGTTCGCGGTGCTGTTCGTCGGGGCGGAGCAGGCGCGCACCGAGGTGCCGTTCGGCGGGTTCCCCTGGGGCCGGCTCGCGTTCTCCCAGGCGGACGCACCGCTGGGCCGTGCGGCCTGGCTCGGCGGGGAGGTCCTCGTCTCGCTCCTCGTCGCCCTCGTCGGTGCGCTCCTCGCCACCGCCCTGCTCACGCTCCTGCCCGCCCGCACGCCGCGCCCCGCGCACGGCACGGCCCGCGCCCTGCTGCCCGCGGGCACGGCGCTCCTCGCCTGCGGCGCCCTCGTCACAGCACCCGCCCTCCTGCCGCTCGACGTCCGCGCCCAGGCGGGCACCCTCGAGGTCGGGGCCGTCCAGGGCAACGTCGGCGAGCCCGGCCTCGGGTCGTTCGCCAACCGCGCCGAGGTGCTGAACAACCACCTCGACGGCACCCGGGCGCTCCTCGACACCGTCGACCCCGGAGAGCTCGACGTCGTGCTGTGGCCGGAGAACGGGTCCGACCTCGACCCGCAGGAGGCCCCCGACGTCGCCGCCGCCATCGACGCCGCCGCGCAGGACGTCGGCGCCCCGATCCTCGTCGGCGCGCAGGAGTTCCCCGAGACCGGCGGCCGGTACAACGTGTCCCTGCTGTGGGAACCGGGCGTCGGCGTCGTCGACCGGTACGCCAAGCAGCACCCCGCCCCGTTCGGCGAGTACATCCCCCTGCGCTCCTTCGTGCGCCTCTTCTCCGACCAGGTCGACCGCGTCAGCATCGACATGATCCCCGGCGAGGGGACCGGGGTCGTCGACCTCGACTCCGACCGCCTCGGACGCACCGTCCCCCTCGGGGTCGTGATCTGCTTCGAGGTCGCCTACGACGTGCTCGTGCGCGACGCGGTGCAGGCAGGGGCCGAGGTCCTCGTCGTCCCCACGAACAACGCCTCCTTCGGGTACACCGCCGAGTCCACCCAGCAGCTCGCGATGACCCGCCTGCGCGCGATCTCCACCGGCCGCGCCGCCGTGCAGGTCTCCACCGTCGGCGTCAGCGGCATCGTCGCCCCCGACGGCACGCTCCTGCAGGACACCACCCTGTTCACCGCCGACCAGCTCGTCGCGTCCCTGCCCCTGCGCACCGACCTCACCCCCGCCGTGCGGGCCGGCGGCTGGCCCGCCCTGACGATCGGCCTGCTCGCGCTCGCAGCCGTCACGGCCGGCGCGGTCACGACCGTCCGCGAGCGCCGCGCCGTCCGAGGCTGACGCACGAGCGCGCCCCGGAGGGTCCCGGGCGCACGAGAGGCCCGGACCCTGATGGGTCCGGGCCTCCGTGGCTGTCGGGCGTCAGGCCGAGCGCCGCAGCTTGCCGGCGCGCAGCAGGTCGAGGCGCTCGTCGAGGAGCTCCTCGAGCTCGGAGATGGTGCGGCGCTCGAGCAGCATGTCCCAGTGGGTGCGGGCGGGCTTGCCGGCCTTGGGCTCGGGGCGCTCGGCGTCGCGCAGCAGCGCCTCGGCGCCGCAGCGGCACTCCCACACCGGGGGGACCTCGGCGTCGGTGGAGAACGGCAGGATGATGGTGTGGCCGTTCGGGCAGTCGTAGTGCGCCTGGAAGCGGGGGGCGAAGTCGACGCCCTCGTCCGACTCCATGCTCTTCGCACCGATGCTCATACCACGCAGCGAACGGTCGGCCATGGTGTCCTCCAGGGGTCGTCGGGGAGAGGTCGGGCACCGCCGGCGAGGGTGCGCGGGCGCCCGGTCTACGTGTACGGAACGCGTGGTCGTGGCGGGGTGTTCCGGCGCGGGGTGAAGGTCCGGTGAACGTCGGGGACGCGTCCCGCCGGGGCGGGTCGCGCGACGTCGGGGCCGGGGTCCGCCACGGCGCGTCGCCGTCCTAGGCTTCCGGGTTTCGGTGCCCCGCGCAACTCGTCGGGGCGTGACGTTCGCCGCTCCCGGGCGCGGCGGGGGTGGGCGGGAACAAACGGCCGCGACCCCGGGTTGACCCGCCTGTACATGCAAACGCATGAACATCAGGTCGGTTTCAGGACACCGGGAGCGCACCATTCAGTTCGGCATCTTCACCGTCGGCGACGTGACGACGGACCCCACGACGGGCCGGACCCCCGACGACACCGAGCGCGTGCGCTCCATGCTCACCATCGCCCGGCACGCGGACGAGGCGGGCCTGGACGTGTTCGCCACGGGGGAGCACCACAACCCCCCGTTCGTGCCCTCCTCGCCGACCACCATGCTCGGCTACCTCGCGGGCGTGACGAAGAACGTCGTGCTGTCCACCTCGACGACCCTCGTCACGACGAACGACCCGGTGCGCCTCGCCGAGGAGTACGCGATGCTCCAGGTGATCGCGGACGGCCGCATGGACCTCATGATGGGCCGCGGCAACACCGGCCCGGTGTACCCGTGGTTCGGGCAGGACATCCGCAACGGCATCAAGCTCGCCGTGGAGAACTACGCGCTGCTGCGCCGCCTGTGGACCGAGGACGTCGTCGACTGGGAAGGCACGTTCCGCACCCCGCTGCAGGGCTTCACGTCCACGCCGCGCCCCCTGGACGGGGTGCCGCCGTTCGTGTGGCACGGGTCGATCCGCAGCCCCGAGATCGCCGAGCAGGCCGCCTACTACGGCGACGGGTTCTTCCACAACAACATCTTCTGGCCCATGCGCCACACCCAGCAGATGGTGCAGTTCTACCGGCAGCGGTGGGAGCACCACGGGCACGGCCCCGCGGACACCGCGATCGTCGGGCTCGGCGGGCAGGTGTTCATGCGCAAGGACTCCCAGAAGGCGTGGGACGAGTTCCGCCCCTACTTCGACAACGCGCCCGTCTACGGGCACGGCCCGTCCATGGAGGACTTCACGCGCGAGACGCCCCTGACCGTCGGGTCCCCGCAGCAGGTCATCGACCGGTACGGCGCGATGCGCGAGCACGTCGGGGACTACCAGCGCCAGCTGTTCCTCATCGACCACGCCGGCCTGCCGCTGAAGACCGTGCTCGAGCAGATCGACCTCCTCGCGGGCGAGGTCGTGCCGGTCCTGCGCGCCGAGGCCGAGTCCGCCCGGCCCGCGCACGTCCCGGCCGGCCCGCCGAGCCACGCCGAGCGCGTCGCCGCCGCACGTGCCGCGGGCGACGAGCACGCCGGCCACGTCGGTCCCGTCGAGGACCGCTGGACCGGTCGCACCGCCGAGGACGACACCGCCCGCGCCGGCGCCGCGTTCGGCCTCTGACCCGCGAGCACCTGCCCGACGGCGTACGGGCGCCGGGGCGCGAGCGCCGCACCCGGCCCGGCGCCGTCGGGCACCCCGCACCACCCACCCCAGCAGCACACCCGCAGCACGCAGGACCAGGAGCACGTCATGACCCAGCAGACCACCCCCGGCGGCACCGACCGGCACCTCGTCGTCGTGTCCGCGGGGCTGTCCAAGCCGTCCTCCACCCGGCTGCTCGCCGACCGCCTCGGCGAGGCCGCGGTGCGCGAGCTCGGCGCCCTCGGCCTGAGCGCCGACGTCGAGACCGTCGAGCTGCGCGACCACGCGCACGCCGTCGTCGACGCCATGCTCACCGGGTTCCCCACCGGCGACCTCGCCGGTGTCCTCGACCGCCTGTACGCGGCAGACGGGATCGTCGTCGCCACCCCGCTGTTCACCACCACGTACTCCGGGCTCCTCAAGTCCTTCGTCGACGTCCTCGACAAGGACGCCCTCACCGGCACACCGGTGCTGCTCGGCGCCACCGGCGGCACCGCCCGCCACTCGCTCGCGCTCGAGTACTCCCTGCGCCCCCTGTTCACCTACCTGCGGGCCGACGTCGCCACCACGTCCGTGTTCGCCGCGACCGACGACTGGGCGGCGGGGGAGTCCGACGACGGCGGCGCCCTGCCCCGCCGCGTCGCGCGCGCCGGGCGCGAGCTCGCCGAGAAGGTCGCGCTGCGCGCGAACGACGGCCCCGCCGACCCGTTCGCCGGCACCCCCGACTTCACCGCGCTCCTCGGCGGCCTGTGACCTCCGCGCGCGCCTGACCTGCGGCAGCGTCGTCGGAACGACCGTCCCGACGGCCGACCAGGCCCCGCACAGGGCCCTTGCACCGGCCCCGCCCGTCCGCGAGGATCGAGGCGCCGGGACGCGCCGGCCGACGACGCCCGCCGCGCCGGGCAGGACGGGGGAGCAGCCATGACCGCGCCGCACACCGGGCACGCCACCGACCCGACCGACACCGACCCGACCGGCACCGACGCGCTCCGCACATCGGCGCCCGCCACCGGAGCACCCGCCGTCGAGGCGCCCGGGCCCGTGCGTCGCAGCGTCGGCCTGGTGCGCCCGCCCACCGTCACCGCCCCGACGCGTCGCACCACGGACCTGCGCTACCCGGCGATGTTCCACGTCGCCGGAGGGCGACTCGTCTGGGACGGCGCCCACCTGCGCCTCGCCACCCCGCACACCCCCGTCCCCACCACAGCACCACCGGCCGCCGCGCACGTCACCGTGACCGTCACCGACACCGTCGTCGTCCACCTGCACCCACCACGCCCGGCCACCACCGCGCCCGCGAGCGCCACCACCCGCGTCGTCGTCCTCGACCGCTCCGCCACCCGCTTCGTCGACTTCGCCCGCGCCCTGCACGCCGCCCACCCCGGCACCGTCACCCTCGACGACCGCACCGTGCCGTCCCCCCGCACCCCACGGCTGCGACCCGACGCACCGGGCACCCGACGACGCCCCGGCGTGTTCACCCGCACCCTGTGGCGCGTGCGCGCCGCGACCGGCACCGGCCCACGGCACGAGGGAGCCGACCTCGTCGACGCGCTCGAACGCCTCGCCGTGCTGCGCCGGGCCGGCGACCTCACCGCCGCCCAGTTCGAGCAGGCCAAGACCCGCCTGCTCGAGTGACACCGACCGGCACCGTCGCACGCGCCACCTCGCCCGGCACCGCCCGACCCGGGCGGGGGGCGTCACCCCGGCCCGCCCACCCCGCACAGCCGCACAGCACCCTAGGATCGACACCGTGACCAGCGGAACGCACCGCGCCACCGACGACGCCCACCTGCGCGCCCTCGCCCTGCTGCGCCGCGTCCGCGACCGCATCGACCGCGAGCACGCCCGCCCCCTCGACGTCGAGGCCCTCGCCCGCGGCGTCCACATGTCCGCCGGGCACCTCAGCCGCCAGTTCAAGGCCGCCTACGGCGAGTCCCCCTACTCCTACCTCATGACCCGCCGCGTCGAACGCGCCATGACGCTCCTGCGCCACGGCCACCTCACCGTCACCGAGGTGTGCTTCACCGTCGGCTACCAGTCCCTCGGCACCTTCAGCACCCGCTTCACCGAGCTCGTCGGCATGCCGCCCAGCGAGTACGCCCGCCGCGCCCACGACGCCGGCACCGCAGAGCTCCCCTCCTGCGTCACCAAGCAGGCCACCCGACCCGTCAGGAATCGAGAAGCGCCCGCCGTCGGGGTGCACCTAGCGTGAGCCCCATGAACATCACCCTCCACACCACCTTCCTCCCGCACACCGACCCCGACGCGTCCCTCGCGTTCTACCGCGACCTCCTCGGGTTCGACCTGACCCTGGACGTCGGCGAGGGCACCATGCGCTGGCTCACCCTCGTCGCCCCCACCCAGCCCGACGTGCGCCTCGTCCTCACCCCGCCGGCCGCCGACCCCGGCGTCACCGACGACGAACGACGCACCGTCGTCGAGCTCATGGCCAAAGGCGCCTACCAGTCGATCATCCTCGCCACCGACGACCTCGACGACACCTTCGCCCGCCTCCAGGCCGCCGACGCCGAAGTCGTCTCCGAACCCACCGACCAGCCCTGGGGTGTACGCGACTGCGCCTTCCGCGACCCCGCAGGCAACATGGTCCGCATCGACCAGCGCTGACCCACCCGCACCACCACCCCACCCGACAGCCCCGGAAGGACCACCGTGCCCCGAGCGCGCACCACGACCCGCCGCCTCGCCACCGCGGGCACCCTCACCGCGCTCGCCCTCCTCACCACCGGCGCCGTCGCCCTCCTCGCCCCCCTGCCCACCACCCCCGTCACACCACCCCCCGACGACGCCACCCCCACCCAGGTCGTCCACACCTACACCCAGGCGCTCGCCGGCCACGACTGCACCACCGCAGCCGCACTCCGCACCCACCCCGACGACGCCACCTGGTGCGACGCCCTGGCCACCCTCACCGACATCCACATCGGCACCCCCGTCCCCGAGGACCCCGCCCTCAGCGGCCACGCACCCCACCAGCAGGTCGTCCACGTCCCCGTCACCCTCACCCCCACCTGGCGACCCCTCCGCGACGACAGCTCCCTCGACGAAGCCCCCACCACCTGGGGCTACCGACTCGTCCGCGACACCCCCCACACCCCCTGGCGCATCGCCGACGAAGGCGTCGCCTGACCCGCCCACCCCACGCACCACCACCGCGCCACCGGACCGCGACCCCGACCGCACCGCAGACCGACGGAGACCCATGACCACCCCGCCCCCCGGCACCGGCCACCACACCGCCGACACCCACGACGTCATCCGCGTCCACGGCGCTCGCGGGAACAACCTCAAGGACGTCAGCGTCGACATCCCCAAGCGGCGCCTCACCGTGTTCACCGGCGTCTCCGGGTCCGGGAAGAGCTCCCTGGTGTTCGACACCATCGCCGCCGAGTCGCAACGCCTCATCAACGAGACGTACAGCGCGTTCCTCCAGGGCTTCATGCCCACCCTGGAGCGGCCCGACGTCGACCGGCTGGAAGGCCTCACGACGGCGATCGTCGTCGACCAGGAACGTCTCGGCGCCAACCCCCGCTCCACCGTCGGCACCGTCACCGACGCCAACGCCATCCTGCGCATCCTGTTCAGCCGGTTCTCCGAGCCGCAGGTCGGCCCGCCGCCCGCGTTCTCGTTCAACATCCCCGCGCGCAAGGCCAGCGGCGTGATGACGTCCGCCACGGGGGAGAAGACGATCGTGCGCGAGGCGATCTACCACGGCGGCATGTGCCCGCGCTGCGAGGGGAGGGGCACCGTCTCCGACCTCGACCTCACGCAGATCCTCGACGAGGACAAGTCCCTCCTGGACGGCGCCATCACCGTCCCCGGGTACACCCCCGACGGCTGGATGGTCGCCACCTACGTCGAGTCCGGCTTCTTCCCGCCCGACCGGCCGGTCCGCGAGTTCACCGAGCAGCAGCGCGCCGACCTGCTCCACAAGGAGCAGACGAAGATCAAGGCCAAGGGCATCAACGTCACCTACGAGGGCCTGATCCCCAAGATCACCAAGTCGATGTTCTCCAAGGACGTCGACTCCCTCCAGCCTCACGTCCGCGCGTTCGTCGAGCGCGCCGCGACGTTCGCCGCGTGCCCCGACTGCGGCGGCACCCGCCTGTCCGAGTCCGCCCGCTCCGGCAAGATCCGCGGCGTCACCATCGCCGACCTGTGCGCCATGCAGATCACCGACCTCGCCGACTGGATCCGGAACCTCGACGACCCCGCCATGGCCCCCGTCGTGCAGGCGCTCGGCGACAACCTCGCCTCCTTCGTCGAGCTCGGCCTCGGCTACCTCAGCCTCGACCGCCCCTCCGGCACGCTGTCCGGGGGAGAGGCCCAGCGCATCAAGATGCTCCGCCACCTCGGCTCGTCCCTCACCGACGTCACCTACGTCTTCGACGAACCCACCATCGGCCTGCACCCCCACGACATCGCCCGCATGAACGACCTCCTGATCCGCCTGCGCGACAAGGGCAACACCGTCCTCGTCGTCGAGCACAAGCCCGAGGCGATCGCCGTCGCCGACCACGTCGTCGACCTCGGCCCCGGCGCCGGACGAGCCGGGGGAGAGGTGACCTACCAGGGCACCGTCGACGGGCTGCGCACCAGCGGCACCACCACCGGTCGTCATCTCGACGACCGCGCCACCCTCAAGGACGCCGTCCGCACACCCACCGGAACGCTCGAGGTTCGCGGCGCGTCCTCGCACAACCTCCGGGACGTCGACGTGGACGTGCCCCTCGGCGTGCTCGTCGTCGTCACCGGGGTCGCCGGGTCCGGCAAGAGCTCCCTCGTCGAAGGGTCCATCGCCCGCCGCGACGACGTCGTCACGATCGACCAGAGCGCCGTCCGCGGCTCGCGCCGGTCCAACCCCGCCACGTACACGGGCCTCCTCGACCCGATCCGCAAGGCCTTCGCCAAGGCCAACGGCGTCAAGCCCGCCCTGTTCAGCGCCAACTCCGAGGGCGCCTGCCCCACGTGCAAGGGCGCCGGCGTCATCTACACCGAGCTCAGCTTCATGGAGACCGTGTCCACGCCCTGCGAGGACTGCGGCGGCACCCGCTTCCAGGCCGAGGTGCTCGACTACCGCCTCGGCGACCTCAACATCGCCCAGGTACTCGACCTGCCCGTCACCCAGGCGCGCGCCTTCTTCGCCGACGGCCCCGCCAGGACGCCCGCCGCGGCCACGATCCTCGCGCGCCTCGACGACGTCGGCCTCGGCTACCTCAGCCTCGGCCAGCCCCTCACCACCCTGTCCGGGGGAGAGCGGCAACGCCTCAAGCTCGCCACGCACCTGGGGGAGAAGGGCACCGTCCTCGTGCTCGACGAACCCACCACCGGCCTCCACCTCGCCGACGTCGACAACCTCCTCGCCCTCGTCGACCGCATCGTCGACTCCGGCACGTCCGTCATCGTCATCGAGCACCACCAGGCCGTCATGGCGCACGCCGACTGGATCATCGACCTCGGCCCCGGAGCAGGGCACGACGGCGGCCGCGTCGTCTTCGAAGGAACACCCGCCGACCTCGTGGCCGCCCGGTCCACCCTGACCGGCGAGCACCTCGCCGCCTACGTCGCCCCGTGAGCACGAGGAGATGACCGCCGGGGGAGAGGTCCACTCTGCCCACGCTGTGGTCCGACCGTCGACCGCGTAGAGGATCCGGGAGACGTCACCACCGGAGCCGGCCGGCGTCGTCGAACCCTGCTGGGAGCACCGACCTGACGAATGGTGGCTCGATCGGGCCGTAGACGTGCGGGTACAGCTCGCCGTGCCCGCCGTCCTCGTCGACGACGCGCGTGCCGGCCGCCCGGATCGCGGCCGTGTCCAGGACGAGGACGCACAGGTCGGCCTCGTCGCCCGCGTAGACGGCCTCGGCGACCGCGGCGAGCTGGTGCGGGTAGGACGCGTGCACGTAGCCGACGTCGTCCAGGCTCGCCCCGCGGGTCGAGACTCGGTAGGCACCGCCGCGCAGCGCCGCCTCCCAGTCCTCACGATGAGCCAGGTGCAGGATCTCCACCGTCGACACCGTGCCAGACCACCGGTCGTGCATCCACGGGGATCTCGACGGCGAACCGCGGTGCGCTCGCTGCGGCTGGCCTTGATGCGCGCCCGCGGACCGAGGACCATGAACTATTGGAATGCGATGGATCAGGAGCCTGCGCCGTGAAAGCCTTCCACTTCCATGACCTCAAGAGCCATGGCTCAAGTCCAGAGGCATCCACCGGGCATCTGTTCCCCACTGAAGCGGTCGTTGCCGCGGAGAACCTCTCGACGGCAAAACGACACCTCCGGACAGCCGGGCTGTCCGCAAGGTCCTACCGAGTTGCCGGCGCCACGCATTCAGCCCTCGTTGCCGAGCTCGAACCCGGCACCGTCGCGTGGACGACCGCTGACCGCGAGCACGGGAACTGGGTGATCGGGCTCAGCGTCGACGACGTCGTCGAAGGTCCGCTTTGGCCGGCAACGTTCCATGGGTACCCACTGGTCTACGCGGACCGGCGCTGGGCGACCACGGACGACGCCACGAGCGACGGGCGCCGAGCAGGAGTTTCAAACGGAGGGGAACGCCGGCGACGGTGACGGTGTGCGGGGATGGTGCCGTAACGCTCGGGGAGGGGTGACCGCCGTCAGGGTTACGTCGCGGCGCGCCATCGGCGGACGAGCTCCTCACTCGGGTTGCCCCAGTCGCCGTCGACCCAGAGGCTGTCGACGAAGCCGTCGGCGGTGACCAGTGGCGTGCCATCTCGCTCTGTGAATCGGCCGAGCGCGCGAAGATCTGCGAGTGACCATTCGCTCTCCACTCTGCCGAACAGCCCTCCGTAAGTGATCTGGGTGAGGGCAAGGATCGCGCTTCGTACGTCGCTCGGATCCAGCCCGTGTGCGAGGAGCTGATCGTGGACTGCGTTCGGTAGCGGGCCATCGGGCCCGACGTGGACGAGGGGGTGACCGTCGTGCCAGGCATTGAAGGTGTCGGGGGTGACCGTGGCGTACTGCCACAGATGGTCCTCGAGAGTCGCGAGTTCGACGCAGTCCAGGCCGACGGACTCGCGCCAACGACGGAACGTCACCAGGGCGACTGCCTGCCTCGCTCGAATCGAGAGATCCGAGTGTGCCGCCGGCGTCGACCAGGAGAGATTGCCCCGGTCCACCGGATACAGCACGGCAGGATCATCGACTCCCCACGGCGACAGGTCGACGACGTTGAACGTGCGTCGTTCGCGTGGCCGGTAGGCCTGATGGCGGGGCCGGCACGCGATCTGGACCTCGATCGGGAACTTCGCGTGCCGGTTCATTACACCGGCCGCGTCTATGACCGTCGGCTTCTCTTGAAGGTGATGGGTGTGGCCGTCGGCATCGGTGAACTCGATCTGGACAACTCCGGGCTGGGGGTCGTCGCTTACCCATCGGGTGGCCATGGCTCGCAGCAGCAGCACGCTCGCATCCTCCCAGACCGCTCGCCAGTTGAACGCTCGGGCGTGGCTGCCACCAAGTAGAGGACGAGGCTTTCTAGGACGGGAGTTTCTACACTTCCAACTGAAAGCCCTCGACGTGGCTCACCCTCCGTGCGAGCACCCAACGTGCGTACCTGCCTGCTCCGTGTTCGCCTTTCCGGAGGACGAGGCGAAGCGGTTCGTCAGGTGACTGCCAGTTGACCGCAGTGTTCACGATGCCTGAGGTGCTCTATGCCCGAGCCAGGTCGGAGATGTACTTTCCGTAGTCGGCTCCTGAGACGGCAGCGTGACCTGCGGCGAGGCGGAAAGGGTCGATCGGCGTTTGCGCGCCAACGGCGACGGGAAGGTGCCGCTGACCTGCAGCGACGCTGTCATCGCACCTGGGGTGCGAGCTCTTGCATCTGATGCAACTTGCACCACTTGCCCGCCGATAATGTACATTATGTCATTTCGCCCTGGCGACGGGCGCGTGACGCATCACCGGAGCGCCTCGCACCCTCTCCCCGAGACATGACGACAACACTCGCCCTGCAGGCGCCTCGACAGGTCGCGTCGCACCGACGGTCCGTGCACCTGCTCGGCGCACCTACGGTCGAGGCGGTACGGGAACTCCGCACCGTACCGGGCGGCGGCACGAGGTTCCGACGTGCCGGGTCTCGACCTGGCGAGCTCCGGCATGACTGGTCTCGGCACATCCTGGCCGCCGCCCGGCTCGCCGCCTCGGTGCTGCTCGGCACGCTGACCGTGGCCGTCTTCCTCGTCGCCGCCGGCGGCGTCGCCCTGGCGGCCGCTGCGACATGGGCATGGCGCACGACATCCCCCGTCCGCGCCCAACCGCCCGCCGCCCCGCCGTCGACACCGGCGACCCGACCCGGCACCACGAACGAGCGCCCGAGACCTCGGCCGACCGGCGCCCGTCCGAGCCTGGCCAGGGATCGTCAACTCGGCTACGATCTCTAGAATCGGACATAGGGCCCAAACCATTGTGTTTAGGTCAACAGCGTGCTGTCGTACAGTCGTGCAAGCCGTCGCCGACCCCAACCTCGCGGACGTGCGTCCGGGCCTCCTCCCAACCTTCGTTCCCACCTTCCTTCCCGCCCTCCTCCCCACGCAGCCTCCGTGAGCACAGCGCCCGACGAGGTCGCACCGCGACTCTTCCCTCTCCCGGACGCGTCCCACGGCACCCGTCCCCTGTCCTGGCTGCTGCTCCCCCGACGGTGCCCGTCGCCGTCCCCGGCAATCCCTCCCCGACGCCACCCGGACGGACCGCACCCGCTCTGACCTGCGATGTCGGTGCCGCGACCTAGGATCCGGAGGGACGTTACCCGGCATCGAGAGGAGCACGAGAGGGATGGTCGCCCCGCCCCGGCTGGAGCGCGTCACGGTGCAGGAGGCCGCCGACCGGTACCTCGCGAGCGTCGCCGCGCAGACGGTCCGTGGCGTGCTCTCCGCGACCACGCGGCGCAGCTGGGAGCGTGACGTCCGCGAGTTCACCACCCTCGTCGGTCCCTCCCGGATCCTCGACGACGTGACGGGCGAGGACGTGGACGACGTCCTCGTGCGCTACCAGGTCACCCCGGACCGGCGCTACCAGGACCCCGCGCGCAAGCCGGGCGCCGTCGGCCGCTCGACCGCGACCGTGAACCGCTTCCGGCAGTCGGTGACCCGGTTCTTCTCCCACGCCACCCGGGAGGGGTGGGTCCAGGCGGACCCGATGCAGTGGGCCGCTCCCCCCGCGCCGCTGCGCGAGGGTCTGCGCGTGGCCCGCACGGCGCTGTCCGCCGGGTCCGCGGCGTCCCTGCTCTCCGTCGCCACGGACGAGGTCCCCTCGGGGACCGTGGCGCGCCAGGACCACGACCTGCGCGTGCGTGACCGCCTCGTCGTCGCCCTCCTGCTCGTCCTCGGCCCGCGCGTGTCCGAGCTCGTCCGGGCTGACCTCGACGACTTCTCGCGCGAACCCGGGACGACCCGGTGGCGCATCCAGGGCAAGGGGGGCCACGTCCGCACGGTCACCCTCTCCCCTCCTCTGGCCGCCGCGCTGGAGGAGTACGTCACCCGCCAGCGCCCCGGCCTCGCGGCGCGCCGCCCCGACGACGCCGACGCCCGGCGCGCGCTCCTGCTGTCGTGGCGCGGGCGCCGCATCGACGCCCAGGCCGTGCGCGCCCTCCTGCGCCGGTGCGTCGCCCGCATGCCGGACCAGTACCGGCGCGAGGCCACCCCGCACGCGCTGCGCCACACCACCGCGACCCTCCTCGCCGCCGACGGCTGGGACGTCAAGGTCGTCGCCGAGCTCCTCGGGCACGCGTCCATCGCCACCACGGGCGTCTACCTCGACCGGATCGAGGGCGAGCTCGCCGCCGCGATCCGTGCGCACCCGCTCAGCGGCGCCCTCGCCGGCCCCGCCGAGGACCACCGGACGCAGGACGGCCCGGAGTAGTCTGCGCTGCATGGCCGTGAACCGGCACGACGAGGCGTTGCGGCGGCTCGAGCTCGTCGAGGACGAGGACGCCGCACCGGACGACGGCGCCCCGGACCAGGCCGGCCCGGACGACCCGCCCGCGCCCCGCCGTCGGGCACGGCACCCGCGCCGGCGCCACCTGGTCCTCGCCGTCGCGGGCGTCGCCGCGGTGGCGGGCGCGTTCGTGGTCAGCAGCCTCGGCCAGGGATGGTCGGACCGCACGGCGCTGCGCGACGCCGCCGGAGGAGTCACCTCCCTCGCGACCGCCCCCGGCGAGCAGTGGCGCGTGGCCACGACGAGCCCCCAGGTGTGGTCCGTGGGTGACGTCCTCGCCGTCACGGACGGTGAGGACCTCGTCGGGCTGTCCCCCGCGGACGGCACCCGGACCTGGACGACGGCGCTCGCGGACACCCCGCGGTGCGGTCCCGCTCCGGGGACCACCGGCCGTGCCGGGGCGGGGACGCTCGTGTGCCTCACGGGGCCGGAGCACGACCCGGACGCGTGGGTCGTGGACGCGGACGGCCGGGTGGTCGCGCGGGCCACCCTCGGGGACGGGCTGGGCCGGGCGCTGGTGGCGCGCGAGGACGCGGTGCTGCGCTGGGAGCGTGCGGGCGGCGTCGTGTCGGTCGCGGTGCAGGACCCGACCGACGGCACGGTGCGCTGGCGTGCCACCTCCGGGCCGGACGACATCCCAATGGCGGACGTGTGCCGCCCTCAGGTCGCCGGCACGGCCGCGGCGCGCGTCGAGCACGGGCTCGTGGTGCTCGAGGGGTGTCGGGTGAGCGCGGCGTTCACGCTCGACGGGGTGCGCGTCGACGACCCGTCGGAGGCGGTGACCGTCCAGGTGCTGCCCGCCCCCGCGGGCAGGTTCCTGCGCACGACGACGGCGTCGACGTCGGGGACGGTGCTCCTCACCCAGCTCGTGGACCCGGACGGCGCCGTCGAGCGGTTCCTGCCGGGCCGACCTCTGGTCGCGCGCTCGTCGGACGGCACCGCGGACCCGACCCGCCTGCTCGCCGTGCCGAGCGGGCTGCAGGCGGTGGACCCGCGCGGGAACGAGCGGTGGACCCTGAGCGGCAACGTCGGCCAGGTCCTCGTCGTCGCCGACGGCACGGCGGTGCTCGACCGGGGGTACGTCGTCGCGGCTGTGGACCTCGCGTCGGGCCAGGAGAGGTGGACGTGGGCGCGTCACGAGCTCGGCACCCGGGACACCGTCGTGGGCGCGTTCACGGACGGGCAGGTCGCCGCCCTCGTGGTGGCGTCCCCGGCCGACCCGCGGACCTCTCGCGTCGTCGGGCTGCACCTCGACGACGGCAGCGTCGCGTGGGATACACGGGTCGAGGGCGACGGGTCGGGGTTCGTCGCTCTCGACGGGCGCCTGCTGCGGCTCGACACGGTCCAGGGCACGCTCGTCGGCTACGGGTGACGACACCGCGCACCCGGCCGCGCCCGGTCCTCCGCGGGTGCGAGGCCACGGGGGTGCCCCCACGCTGGACGGGTAGGGACGCACGCCACCGTCGCGCGCGTCGTCGTGCACCGGACCACAGGAGGTCGCCATGCCACGCCGTTCCCCCGGGCCCAGCGTCAAGGACCCGGAGCTGTACGAGAAGCTGCGCGACGAGGGCAGCTCGAAGGAGAAGGCTGCACGCGTCGCGAACGCTGCCGCCGGGTCGTCCCGCAAGGCCGTCGGCCGCAAGGGCGGCAAGGCCGGGGACTACGACGACTGGACCGTGGACGAGCTGAGGAAGCGTGCCGCGGAGATCGGCATCGAGGGCCGGTCCTCGATGCGCAAGGCCGAGCTGATCGACGCCCTGCGGTCCCACTGATCGACGCCCTGCGGTCCCACTGATCGGGTCCGGCCGTGGCGCGGGCGCCGCTCGGGTCGCGGCCGCGGGTACGACGGCTACGGTGAGCACGTGCGCTCCCCGAACCACTCCCCCTGGCAGTACGCGCGGCGGGTCCTCGCGCGCGCCGTCGTCGCCGCGGTCGCGGTCCCCGCGACGGTCGCGGCCGCCCTCGTCGTGACGGACGCGATCCGCAAGCGTCGCAACACCGTCGAGGCGTCGTTCCCCCGGTCCTCGCCGGACCCGGTCGAGGTCGCCGGGACCACCACGACGGTCTTCACGTACGGCGACGACGTGTACCGGGAGATGCTCGCCGCGATCCGTGGGGCGCAGCGCTGCATCCTGCTGGAGACCTACATCTGGAAGGCGGACAGCGTCGGGGAGGAGTTCCGGCAGGCGCTCGTGGAGGCGAGCGCGCGCGGCGTGGACGTGTTCGTCGTGTACGACGGGTTCGCGAACCTCGTCGTCCCCCGCGACTTCTACGACCTGCCGCCCGCGGTGCACGTGATCCGCTACCCCGTGTTCCGGCCGGGGATCCTCCTGCTCAACGTCCGCAAGTCGGGGCGGGACCACCGCAAGATCCTCGTCGTGGACGACGAGGTCGGGTTCGTCGGCGGGTACAACATCGGCGCCCTGTACGCGACGCAGTGGCGTGACACGCACGTGCGGGTCGAAGGGCCCGGCGTGTGGGAGCTGCGCAACGCGTTCGTCGACTTCTGGAACGCGAACCGGGCGTCCGGTCAGCCGCTGCTGTCCGACCCAGGGTCGGTGCACTGGGAGCCGAGCCTGCGCGCGGCGCGCAACGCCCCGGCGCACCTCGTGTTCCCCATCCGCGGGATCTACCTCGACGCGATCGACCGTGCGAGCTCGCACGTCTACATCACGCAGGCGTACTTCATCCCCGACCGGGAGATCCTCGCGGCGCTGCTCACGGCGGCGGCGCGCGGCGTCGACGTGCGCGTCCTGGTGCCGGAGCGGTCCAACCACGTCGTCGCGGACTGGCTCTCGCGCGGCCTCTACAGCGCCCTGCTGCGCGGCGGCGTGCGGATCCACCTGTACGAGAACGCCATGGTGCACGCGAAGACCGCGACGATCGACGGCCGGTGGACCACGATCGGCACGGCGAACATCGACCGGCTGTCGCTCACGGGCAACTACGAGGTCAACCTCGAGATCACCGACCGGGGCGTGGCGGAGCAGATGGAGAAGGTGTTCGACGTCGACCTCACCAACACGCGCGAGCTGACGCTCGCCGAGTGGGACGAGCGGTCCGTCGTCGCGAAGCTCGGCGAGGTGCTGCTCACCCCGCTCCGACCGCTGCTGTAGTCCCGCTACTCGCAGACGTGCGGCGACTCCCCGCACACCACGTCCCGCAGCCCGCCGTGGACGTCCTGCACCACCCGCGCGACGAGCACGGTCGTCAGGGCGGCCACGGCGAGCACGAGCACGAGCGCGACGACCGTGAGGAGCACGGCCCGCCCCTGCGGGCGGGGCCCGGTCCTCAGGTGGGGCCTTGTCCTCAGCTGGGGCGTCCACGCGCGGCCGTCGAACCACCGCTCGGAGGGCGAGCCCCACGGGTCGGGGTACCACCCCGGCGGGTGCGCGGGGGTCACGTGTGCCCGACCTCCGTCCGACCGGTCTCCGCCGCCTCCTCCTCGGGCCGTGGGGGCACGCTCTCGTCCTGCTCCAGGTGAGGCGGTTCGGCGTACTCGGGGTGCTCGGCGAGGACGGCGGCGGCCACCGACCCGGCGGTGCCGTCGAGACCGCCGGCCGCCACGTCCAGGGCCTGCCCGACGGCGAGCGGCCGGTACGCGTACGTCCCGCCCGTGCGCCCCTCGCCCAGGAGCCGGTCGACGAGGGCGCGACCGGCCGGGCTCAGCAGGGCGTCGTGGACGGGCACGACGACGTGCGGGTCCACGGCCCGCACGGTGTCGATCGTCTCGCCGAGCCGCAGCCACGGTCCGCTCACGGGCGCGAGGAGCACGTCGAGGCGCGCCTCCTGCGGCGCGGCCGGGACGGTCACGTCGAACGAGTCGCCCGGGTGCAGCAGCGTCGCGCCGTCGCCGCGCACGAGGTAGGTGACGTGGGCGGGCGGGTCGATGTCGGGGTGGATCGCCGCGTGCCGGCCTCCTCCGACGACCACGTCCAGCGCGCCCAGGTGCAGGTGCTCCCCCGGGGCGACCCCCTGGACACGGTCCCCGTCCTCCTCCGGCAGGTGCGTGCGCAGCGTCGCGACCGCCGCCTCGGGCGCCCGCACCGTCAGGCCCGGCCGTCGTGCAAGTGCCGCCCCGATCGCCGCCGGGTCGGCATGGTCCGGGTGCTCGTGGGTGAGGAGCAGGACGTCCGCGCGGTGCAGCGCCGAGGCCGTGTCGCTGAACGTGCCCGGGTCGATCACGACGACCAGGCCGCCGTGCTCCACGCCGACGCAGGCGTGGCCGTGGAAGATGACGCGCATACGAGTCCCTCGCTCTCGTCTCAGCCGACGACCAGGACCAGGTCGCCGCCCTCCAGCTGTTGCACGGCGCCGATCGCCACCCGCTGCACCGTGCCTGCGACGGGCGTCGTGATCGCCGCCTCCATCTTCATCGCCTCGACGGTCGCGACCGTCTGCCCGGCCTCGACGACGTCCCCGGCGGCGACGACGGGCGTCACCGCGCCCGCGAAGGGCGCCGCGACCTGCCCCGGCTGCGTCGGGTCCGCCTTCTCGGCCGCGCGGACGTCCACGTCCACCCCCCGGTCACGCACCTGGATGGGGCGCAGCTGACCGTTGAGGGTGAACATCACCGTCCGCATCCCCCGCTCGTCCGGCGTGCCGATCGCCTCCAGGCCCACGAGCAGCCGCACGCCCCTGTCCAGACCCACCGAGACCTCCTGGCCCGGCTCCAGCCCGTACAGGTACGTCGTGGTGTCGAGGACCGACACGTCGCCGAACGCGGCACGGACCTGCTCGAACTCCTTCGTCGGCCCCGCGAACAGCAGGTGGTTGAGCCGCCGCCGGCGCACCGCACCCTCCTGCGCGAGCTCGGCCTCGTCCTCCGCCCCCAGCGGCGTCACCCCGCCCCGCACCGCACGCCCCTGCAGCGCACGGGACCGGAACGGCTCCGGCCACCCGCCCGGCGGGTCGCCCAGCTCGCCCCCGAGGAACCCGACGACCGAGTCCGGGATGTCGAACGCCTGCGGGTTCGCCGCGAACTCCACCGGGTCCGCACCCGCCGCCACGAGGTGCAGCGCGAGGTCACCCACGACCTTCGACGACGGCGTCACCTTCACCAGCCGCCCGAGGATGCGGTCCGCCGCCGCGTACATCGCCTCGACCTGCTCGAACCGCTCCCCCAGCCCCAGCGCGATCGCCTGCTGACGCAGGTTCGACAGCTGCCCGCCCGGGATCTCGTGCTCGTACACGCGCCCCGTCGGACCCGGCAGGCCCGACTCGAACGGCGCGTACACGCGCCGCACCGACTCCCAGTACGGCTCCAGGTCCGCGACCGCCCGCAACGACAGGCCCGTGTCCCGCTCCGTGTGCTCGAGGGCCGCGACGAGCGCCGACAGCGACGGCTGGCTCGTCGTCCCCGCCATCGCGGCGCTCGCGGCGTCCACCGCGTCGACGCCCGCCGCTGCCGCCGCGAGCAGGGTCGCGGTCTGCCCGCCCGCGGTGTCGTGCGTGTGCAGGTGCACGGGCAGGTCGAACCGCTCCCGCAGCGCCCCGACGAGCCGGGCGGCGGCGGCGGGGCGCAGGAGGCCCGCCATGTCCTTGATGGCGAGCACGTGCGCGCCCGCGTCGACGATCCGGTCGGCGAGCCGCAGGTAGTAGTCCAGCGTGTACAGGTCCTCGGCCGGGTCGAGCAGGTTGCCCGTATAGCACAGCGCCACCTCGGCGACCGTCGTCCCGGTCTCACGGACGGCCTCGATCGCGGGCCGCATCTGGTCGACGTCGTTCAGGGCGTCGAAGACGCGGAAGACGTCGATGCCCGTCGCGGCGGCCTCCGCGACGAACGCCCGCGTGACCTGCGTCGGGTACGGGGTGTACCCGACCGTGTTGCGCCCGCGCAGCAGCATCTGGATCGCGAGGTTCGGCATGGCCTCGCGCAGGGTCGCGAGCCGCTCCCACGGGTCCTCCCCGAGGAACCGCAGCGCGACGTCGTACGTCGCCCCGCCCCACGCCTCGACCGACCACAGGCCCGGCGTGCTGCGCGCCACGTGCGGCGCGACGGCCGCGAGGTCGTGCGTGCGCACGCGCGTGGCCAGCAGCGACTGGTGCGCGTCGCGGAACGTCGTGTCGGTGACGCGCAGGCGCTCCTCGGCGCGCAACGCGCGCGCGAAGCCCTCCGGGCCGAGCGCGAGCAGCTCCTGACGCGTCCCCGGAGGCGGCGCGACCGCCAGGTCGAGTGCGGGGAGCTTGCGCGACGGGTCGGGCACCGCGCGCGGCTCGCCGTGCGGACGGTTCACCGTCACGTCCCCCACGTACGTCAGGAGCCGCGTCCCCCGGTCCGCGCTCTCGCGCGCCGCGAGCAGCTCGGGCCGCTCGTCCACGAACGACGTCGCGACGTTCCCCGCGACGAACTCCGGGTCCGCGAGGACGGCCTGCAGGAACGGGATGTTCGTGCGGATGCCCCGGATGCGGAACTCGGCGAGCGCGCGCCGCGCACGACGCACCGCCGTCGGGAAGTCCCGGCCGCGGCACGTGAGCTTGACGAGCATCGAGTCGAAGTGGCCCGAGACGACCGACCCGGCGGTCGCCGTCGCGCCGTCGAGCCGCACGCCCGCCCCGCCCGGCGACCGGTAGGCGATGATCCGCCCCGTGTCGGGCCGGAAACCGTTCGCCGGGTCCTCCGTCGTGATGCGCGTCTGCAGCGCCGCACCGTTGACGCGCACGTCCTCCTGCCGGATCCCCAGGTCCTCCAGCGTCTCCCCCGCCGCGATCCGCATCTGCGCGGACACCAGGTCGACGTCCGTGACCTCCTCGGTCACCGTGTGCTCCACCTGGATGCGCGGGTTCATCTCGATGAACACGTGCTGCCCGGCACGCTCGCCGACGGTGTCGACGAGGAACTCCACCGTCCCCGCGTTCTGGTACCCGATGTGCCGGGCGAAGCGCACCGCGTCCGCGCACAACGCGTCCCGGACCGCCGGGTCGAGGTTCGGCGCCGGGGCGATCTCCACGACCTTCTGGTGGCGTCGCTGCAACGAGCAGTCCCGCTCGTACAGGTGCACCACGTTCCCCGCGCCGTCGGCGAGGACCTGCACCTCGATGTGCCGCGGCCGCAGGACCGCCTGCTCGAGGAACACCGTCGGGTCGCCGAACGCGCCGTCGGCCTCCCGCATGGCCGCCGCCAGCGCCTCCGGCAGGTCCTCGCGCGTGTCCACGCGACGCATCCCGCGCCCGCCCCCACCCGCCACGGCCTTGACGAACACCGGGAACCCGATCGCGTCGGCGGCGGCGACGAGCTCGTCCGCGTCCGCCGACGGCTCCGACGACGCCAGCACCGGCAGGCCCGCCTCCCGCGCGGCCTTCAGCGCCCGCACCTTGTTCCCCGCGAGCTCCAGCACCTCCGCCGGCGGCCCGACGAACGCCAGGCCGGCGTCCGCGCACGCCCGCGCCAGGTCCGGGTTCTCCGACAGGAACCCGTACCCCGGGTACACCGCGTCCGCGCCCGCCTCGCGCGCCACCCGCACGATCTCCTCGATGTCGAGGTACGCCCGCACCGGGTGCCCCGGCTCCCCCACGAGGTACGCCTCGTCGGCCTTGAGACGGTGCTCGGAGTTGCGGTCCTCGTGCGGGAACACCGCGACGGTGCGCGCCCCCAGCTCGTACGCGGCACGGAACGCCCGGACGGCGATCTCCGCGCGGTTGGCGACCAGGACCTTCGAGAACACGGGGCGACTCCATCCGTCGGGCCGAGCGGTCGCGCCGCGCCCGGGCCGTCAGGTGGGTGACGGCGCTCGCGGGCGGCGAGGCCACGCTTGCGGCCGATCCTCCCACGCGGCGCGCAGGGCGCCTGCTGCAGGGCGTGTGACGAGGTCCACAGCCCCCGCGCGGGGCCGGTCAGCCGGCGGTGCGGGCCTGGCGGCGTCGCGCGAGCTCGTCCTGCGGGTGGGCCTCGGCGGTGTCGTCGTCGAGGCTCTCGGTGGGCAGCTCGGAGAGGGTGCCCTCGACCTCGCGCCACACGCGTCCCACGGCGATGCCGAACACGCCCTGGCCGCCCTGGACGAGGTCGACGACCTCGTCGGGCGACGTGCACTCGTAGACGCTCGCGCCGTCGCTCATCAGCGTGATCTGGGCGAGGTCGTCCACGCCGCGCTCGCGCAGGTGCTCGACGGCGGTGCGGATCTGCTGGAGGGACACCCCGGTGTCGAGGAGGCGCTTGACGACCTTGAGGACGAGGATGTCGCGGAAGCTGTAGAGGCGGTGGGAGCCCGAGCCGGACGCGGGCTTCACGGTGGGCTCGACAAGCCCGGTGCGTGCCCAGTAGTCGAGCTGGCGGTAGGTGATGCCGGCGGCGCGGCACGCGGTGGGTCCGCGGTACCCGGTGGTGGTGTCCTGCTCGGTGATGTCCTCCCCGAAGAGGAGGCCCTGCGCGCCCTGCGGGATCGTCGCACCGGAGCCGACGCTCGCCTCACCGCTGCTGTTCACTGTCGCCTCCTGGTGTGGTGTCGTCGTCCACGCTATGGGCGGGTCGGGGGGTCGTCAACGACCGACGCCGGTGCGGTGCGGGCGTGTCGTGCGCCGTCGGGTGGGCCACGACGCGCTTCACCCTCGACCTGAGGTCGAAGGTCTGTTCTGTCACGGTTCCTCCCGGTGCACGGGGACGGCGGCTGCGGGTCACTCGTCGGTCGAGAAGTCCTCGGGGGTGACGTGATCGAGGAAGTCGCGGAACTTCTCGACCTCCTCCTGCTGGGCGACGTCGACGACCTCGACCCCCGCCGTCGCGACGACCTCGGCCGAGCACAGCACGGGGCTGCCGGTGCGGACCGCGACCGCGATCGCGTCGGACGCACGGGAGTCGAGCCGCACCCCGTTGCTCAGGACGAGCTCGGCGAAGAAGATGCCGCCGTCGAGCGCGACGATCTCCGCGGCCTCGAGCCGCACGTCGACGGCGTCGAGGAGGTCGCGCAGCAGGTCGTGCGTCATGGGTCGTGGCGTGGGCAGCCCCGCCTGGGCCATGGCGATCGCGCTGGCCTCCCGGGGGCCGATGACGATCGGGACGACGAGGTCGGACGCGCCGTCGAGCAGCAGCACGACGATCTCCTGGTCGCGGTGCTGCTGGCGCACGCCGAGAACCTCCACGGGGACCATCGGCACGTCGTCGCCGGTCACCCGTCCACGGTACGACTCGATCCGCGGTTCGGCCGGGCGAGCCGCAGACCCGGGGCGCGGGATGGCGGCGGGCGAGGACCGGGAGGCGCGACCCGGCGGGGGTCAGCGGGTGAGGTCGTCGACGCCCTGGCGCACGAAGACGGTGTGCAGCCGCACGCACAGCTCGCCCACCTCGGCGGCGACGGTGCCGGCGTGCGCCCGCGCGGACGCGGTCTGCTGGCTGCGCCACGGGGCGACGACCTGGTGCACGAGGCTGACGTTGCGCTCCGCGGCGGTCCGCAGGGAGCGCAGGTGCCGGGGTTCGATGCCGTACTCAGCGAGGCCGGCCGCGAGGACGACGACGTCGAGCGCGTGGGCGTCGAGCTGCCCGGCGGGGGTGGGTCGCAGCACGCCGACCTCGACGAGCCCGTCGACGAGGGTCCGGTCCACCCCGGCGGCGCTCGCGAGGGCGTCGACGGTGTACCGCTGCCGGACCGTCGCGGCGCCGGGGGCACCGTCGGTGGTGGCGAGCCGGGGGGCGAGCGGCTCGGCGTCGTCCCCCGCGTCGAGCGCCGCGAGCTTGTCCTTGATGACCTTGAGGGGCAGGTACCGGTCACGCTGCTCGACGAGGACGAAGCGCAGCCGCTCGACGTCCGCCGGGCTGTACTGCCGGTACCCGGACGGGGTGCGCACGGGGTCGATGAGGCCCTGCTCCTCGAGGAAGCGCAGCTTGGAGTGGCTCACCGTGGGGAACTCGGTGCGCAGGGCGCGCAGGACGTCGGAGATGCGCATGGTCGCGCGCCGGGAGATGCCCTGCGGCCACGCCCCCGGGGTCTCGGCCTCGCCCGGCTCCGGTGCGGGCTCCGGGAGGCGGGCTGCGCCGGTCGACGCGTTCACGACCGGGCGGCCGGGCCGTCCGTCGGGGCGCCGGCCTGGCGGCTGGCGTGGAAGGTCAGCCGGTACTTGCCGATCTGGACCTCGTCGCCCGTGCCGAGCGCGGCGGCGTCGATGCGGCTGCGGTTGACGTACGTCCCGTTGAGGGAACCGACGTCCCGCACGACGAACCGGTCGTCCTCGCGCACGAACTCGGCGTGCTTGCGGGACACGGTCACGTCGTCGAGGAAGATGTCCGCGTGCTCGCTGCGACCGGCGACGGTCCGCTCGGAGTCCAGCAGGAACCGGGAGCCCTGGCCGGGGCCGCGCTGCATGATGAGGAGCGCGGAGTGGCGCGGGAGCGCGGCGACGGCGGCCTGCTCCTCGGGGCTCAGACCGCCCGGCTGCACACCTTCCTCGATGGGCGCCTCGATCCGGCCGAAGCTGATCGTCGTGTCGCCCCCCGCCCGGTGCGGCACCTCAGGACCACCTGGGACTGTCATCTCGCCTCCTCGGGCACTCGGCGGGTCGTGCGCACGGCACCGTCGACGGTGCCGTGCGCCCGAACGTCACGCTTCGGGAGCATCTGCTCCTTCTGCGGAAAACTACTACACCCGCAGGTCATGTGGTGCACGCGCCGCGGTCGTCCCAACCTACCCCGGGCCCGGCGCCCGCCGGAAGACGGGTTCACTCGTCCGCGGGCACGGGCGTCGCGTACTGCGGCGTGCCGGGCTCGCGCGTCGTGCCGACGGTCACGGAGTCACGCTGCGTGATGGCCGTGCGCGCCCCGTCGGAGCGCAGCGACGCCATGGCGCCACCGGGGATCTCCAGCGCGGTCTCGATCGTCGACGGGTCACCGATGACGGTCCACCGGAACGGCGAGGAGATCGTCGTGCCGTCGACGACGATCCCGTCGGGCCCGTCCTCGAACGAGCTGCTGGCCACGAGCCGCACCCCGTTGACCTCCATGGCCTCGGCGCCGGCGTTGCGCAGCTCCTCGAGGACGTTGAACTGCGAGAACGCGTCGAGGGGGGTCGAGCCCTCCACGACCTCGACCTCGACCCCGGGCCCCTCGGCGGGCAGCCGTCCGGAGAGGATGCCCTGCGTCTGCTCCTGCTCGCGGGCGACCTCGAGGGCGGCGCGCTCACGGCCCGTGCCGGAGCGCAGCTCGTCGCGGGTGGCCTCGAGGGAGGACACCTGGTCCTCCAGCTCGCCGGAGCGCTGCGTCACCTCGTCGAGAAGACGGACGAGGTCGCTCTGCCGCAGGGAGGACAGCTGGTCCTCCTGGGTCTGGCTGACCTGGGCGACGAGCGCGAAGCCCAGCAGGGCGCACAGCACGCCCACGACGACCTGCGACCGGTTCGCGCGCGGCCGCAGCGCACGGCCGAGCGCGCGCAGACCGCCCGGCTCGGGCACGCCCGGGCTGCCGTGTCGCCCGTACGGCGCCGCACCCGCCGCCGTGCGCTCTGCCGGGGTGGCCGTCGGGGTCTCCGTCTCCGGCTCGGGTCCGGACTCGGGGACGGACTCGGGGACGGACTCGTGCTCGGTGCCCGACGGCGCGGGCGCAACCTGGTCCGGCGCGTCGTCGGGGGCATCGTCCGGCGCCGGGTCGCCAGCCGCGGGGGTGTCCTCGCTCGCGGCGTCGGTGGTGTCGGGCACCTCCGCACCCTCCGCGCCGTCCTTGCCCTCGGAGCGGTCGGGCGAGGGGGCGTCCGTAGCGTCCGGCGTGCTGTCGTCGTCCGGGGCCCCGGCGTCCTCGTGGGCCTCGTCGCGGCCGGCGTGGTCCCGGGGTGCGTCGACCGCGACGTCGCCGACCGCACTGTCCGCGGTCGTGCCGGTCGCGGGGTCGTCCGGGTTCCCCGCGGCGCTCGCGACCTCTCCAGGCACGACGGACTCGGCGGGGTCCTGCCGCGCCGTGGGGGTTGCCTCGGCCTCGGGGGCGTCCTCGGGGTCGTGTGGGTCGCGGGCCATGGTCACGCCTTGAAGATGTGCCGGCGGATCGCGGCGGCGTTGGAGAAGATGCGGATGCCGAGGACGACGACGACCGCGGTCGACAGCTGGGACCCGACGCCGAGCTGGTCGCCGAGGAACACGATGAGCGCGGCGACGACGACGTTCGACAGGAACGACACGAGGAAGACCTTGTCGTCGAACAGCCCGTCGAGCATCGCGCGCAGGCCACCGAAGAGGGCGTCGAGCGCGGCGACGACGGCGATCGGGAGGTACGGCTGCAGGGAGACGGGCACGGTCGGTTGCAGCACGAGACCGGCGACGACCCCGACGACGAGTCCGACGACTGCGATCATTTGACGCTCTCCTGCGGGGTCTCGGGGGTGGACTGCGGCGTGCTGGTGCTGCCCTGGTCGGCGGGCACGTCGTCGGGTGCGACGTCCTCGCCGGTGGACGGCGCCTCGGAGTCTACGGTCGAGCCCGGCACGTGCGCGAAGTACAGGGTGGGGGTGGCCCGGCCGGGCAGGTCGAGGCGGCTCTGCGCGGTCACGGACGACCGGATCCCGTACTGGGTGCCGATGAGGCGCAGGTAGTCGGACGCGCCGCTGCGCACGAGCGCGGTGCGCATCGCGTCCGCGTCGCCGACCGCCTCGACGTGGTAGGGCGGGACGAGGGGCTGCAGGTCGACGAGGATCGCGTCCCCCGCGCTGCGGATCGCGGACAGGCCCGTGAGGCGCTGGTCGTTGATCGCGACCGCCTCGGCGCCGCCGGACCACAGCGCGTTGACGACCCGTTGCAGGTCACGGTCCTGCACGAGGGAGCCCGTCTCGACGTCGGAGTCGAGGCTCGCGGACGCGTCGTCGAGGGTGACGACGACGCCGGGCCCCTCGACGGCCTGCGACCCGGTGAGGACACCCTCCTGCTGCAGGTCGGCGAGGACGTCTCCCCCGAGGTCGCCGAGCGCCTCGTCCTGCAGGCCCTCGATCTCGCCGGAGAGCTCGGTGCTGCGCGTCGCGAGGGCGTCGGCGTCCGCCTGCCGGTCGGTGATCTCCTGCTCGAGCGTCTGGCGGGCGGCGAGGACGGCGGGCTCGGGCGCGCGCAGGTCGACCGCGGCGGCCGTGGTCACGATCCCGAGGCCGGCGGCGACGACCACGAGGAGGACGGTCCCGCCACGCCCGCGCCGGGACGCGCCCGCCTCGGCGCGCCGCGCCGCCGCGGCCGCGTACCCGGGGTCGAGGGGTCGGTGCATGACCTCGTTGAGGAGCGTCATGGAGGCGTCGACGGGACCGCGCCGCGCCATGGTCCGCTCGTCGCCGGCCCGCTCGTCGCCGGCCCGGCCCTCGCTCGTCCGGTCCTCGCTCACGACGCCTGCCGCCCGGGGGTGCGTGCCGACGCCGGCCCGGCACGCCGGTCCGCGGCGACGAGCGCGCGGGCCTGCACCACGTACTGGGCCCCGGCGAGCCAGTACAGGCCGATGCCCCACCAGGTGAACGCCCACCCGGTGACGGCGGCCACGTCGCCCAGCCACCCGGGGGCGCCGGCGAGGAGCAGCAGCGGGAACGCGTACAGCAGCGCGAACGTCCCGGCCTTGCCCGCCAGGCTCACCGGCAGAGGCCCGTACCCGTGCCGGGCGAGCCAGGGCAGGAGGCCGGCGAGCAGCACGTCCCGGGCCACGATGACGACGACCAGCCACACGGGGATGATGTCGCGCCACGCGAGACCGAGGAGCGTGACGAGGATGAACAGCCGGTCCGCGGCCGGGTCGAGCATCTGCCCGACGCGGCTCACCTGGTCCAGGCGTCGCGCCAGCACCCCGTCCAGCCAGTCCGACGCCCCGGACACGGCCAGCACGACCAGTGCCCACACGTCGTGCCCCGCGACGATGAGGAGCGCGAACACGGGTACGAGCAGCAGCCGCAGGAAGCTGATGACGTTCGGGACGGTCAGGACACGAGAGCTGACCTGCTGCCCTGGTGCCACGATCACCGCCCCTGCTCCGTCCCCGCCGGGCGCGCCGACGTGCCGCGGCCCTCGCCGCGTGGGCCCATCCTACGTACGCGGACCGGTCCCCCGGGCGGGCGCCGCGCACCCTCCGCGCCGACCGCGCCCGAAATCACCCGTCCGTCCGGCATGCCCGCCCGTACCCGTCCCGTTCCCAGCCCCGTGACCGCCCCCGTGCCGGTCGGCCGTCGTCCCCGGTGAGGGACGTCACCACCACCCACCCACCGGCCGGCGCGGCCCTCCGCTAGGATGGGGGGACCTGTGGAGTTCGTCGCTCGTCCCGCTGTTCAGCGTGATGTCCTGCGTGAGTTGGCCGGATCACCCGGCCAGGTGTGTTCGGGAGCGCGACCTGCGAGAGCCGACCTGGCGACCGCACGCCACTCCCCACCCCGACACGAAACGGTCCTCACCGCCCCATGACTGCTGACGTCGTCGCGCCCTCGCGCGCCCTCGACCCCTCGACCGCCGACTCCCCCGCCGCCACCCCGGCGCCGACCGGCCCCCTGTTCACCGACCTCGGGCTGCCCACCCCGCTGCAGCGCGCCGTCGCCGACCTCGGGTTCGTCACCCCCTCCGCCATCCAGGCGCAGGCCGTCCCCGCGCTCCTCGCCGGCCGCGACATCACCGGCGTCGCCCAGACCGGGACCGGCAAGACCGCCGCGTTCGGCCTTCCCCTGCTCGCCGCGATCGACCCCGCGCAGCGCCACGTCCAGGCCCTCGTCCTGACCCCCACGCGCGAGCTCGCCATGCAGGTCGCGGACGCGATCGAGTCGTTCGCCAGCCACCTGCCCAAGGTCGACGTCGTCGCCGTGTACGGCGGCTCCCCCTACCAGCCCCAGCAGCGGGCGCTCGCGGGCGGCGCGCAGGTCGTCGTCGGCACCCCGGGCCGCGTCATCGACCACATCGAGCGCGGCACCCTCGTGCTCGACGACGTGCGCTTCCTCGTGCTCGACGAGGCCGACGAGATGCTGCGCATGGGCTTCGCGGAGGACGTCGAGACGATCTTCTCCCGCGCTCCGCGTCAGCGTCAGGTCGCCCTGTTCTCCGCGACGATGCCCGCACCGATCCGCCGCGTCGCCGCCGAGCACCTCGTCGACCCCGTCGAGATCGCCGTCGCCCGCCAGTCCTCCACCGTGACGAGCGTGCGCCAGACGTACGCCGTCGTCCCGTTCCGCCACAAGACCGGTGCGCTCGTGCGCGTCCTCGCCACGTCCGACGCGGACGCCGCGATCGTGTTCACCCGCACGCGCGGCGCCGCCGAGGAGGTGGGCTCCGCCCTCGTCGAGCGCGGCATCTCCGCCGCGACGATCTCTGGCGACGTCGCGCAGAAGGACCGCGAGAAGATCGTCGAGCGGCTGCGCTCCGGCGCCCTGGACGTCCTCGTCGCGACCGACGTCGCCGCCCGCGGCCTCGACGTCGACCGCATCGGCCTCGTCGTCAACTTCGACCTGCCGGGCGAGCCCGAGGCGTACGTGCACCGCATCGGCCGCACCGGTCGCGCGGGCCGCACGGGCGAGGCCCTGAGCTTCGTCACCCCGCACGAGCGCGGACGCCTGCGCGGCATCGAGCGCACCACGCGCACGCCGCTCGAGGAGGTCGAGATCCCCTCGCCCGCGGACGTGTCCGCGCACAAGGCCCGCCGCCTCCTGACGCAGATCCCCGAGCGTCGCGAGGCCGGGCGCCTGGCGATGTACGCCGACATGGTCCGCACGTTCGTCGCCGAGCACGACGTCGACCCGGTCGACCTCGCGTCCGCCCTCGTGGCGCTCGCGGTGGGCGACGACGGTCCGCGCGCCCGGGAGGAGCAGGAGCGGTTCGAGGCGGAGCGGGCGCAGGCCCGTGAGCAGGCGAAGGCGCGTCGTGCGGAGCGTGGGACGGACCGTCCTGCGCGCGAGCGGTCCGGCCGTGACGCGGCTGAGCGCGGGATCCGTCGGGACGCCGTGGGGACGCGGTACCGCGTCGCGGTGGGGCACACGCACGGTGCGCAGCCCGGCGGGATCGTCGGTGCGCTGACGAACGAGGGCGGGCTGAACGGGTCCGACGTCGGCAAGATCGACATCTTCGGGTCGTTCTCCCTCGTGGACATCACGGCGCCGCTCGACGACGCGACGATGGACCGCATCTCCCGTGCGCGGGTCGCCGGGAAGTTCCTGCGCATCCGCGTGGACGAGGGTGCCCCGCCGGCGCGCGGTCGTGGCCCGCGCCCGACGGGTGACCGTCCTCGCGGTGGTCACGGGCCGTCCGGTCGCCACGACGACCGGGGCGACCGCAAGCCCCGGCACCGCGCCGCGTACTGACCACGCCGCCGGCCCTGCCGGTGGTGCACGGGAGGCCCTCGCCCTGTCCGGGCGGGGGCCTCACGTCGTGGAGAGGGTGTGCCCCGCGGCCCCGTGCCCCGCTGCGCCACGGTCCCGTGGCGGGGGTGCGGTCAGGGCAGGGGGTCGTGTCAGGTGCCGGGTGCCGTGTCCGGTGCTTCGCCGTGGGCCTGCACGAGGGCGGCGAGGCGGCGCGCCTCCTCCTCGCCGCGGGCGCCGTCGGCCCGCTGGACCCCCATGACGGCGAGGGTGGAGCCGTCCGCGAGGTCCAGGCGCACCCACGGGTCGTCGCGGCCGAAGCGGACCGAGACGACCTGCGCCCAGTCGAGGTGGCGCGTGTAGATGACGTTGCGCACCCGCAGACCCTCGGGGGACGGGACGGCGTGCACGCCGCCGAGGCGCCACAGCAGCCAGGCGGCGAACAGGGCGAACACCGCGAGCGATCCCCGGTTCACCCACGACGACCCGAGCGGGCCCGTCGCGACGAGCCCCACCACGAGGCACCCGCCCACGACGACGAGCCCCGTACCCCAGGCGGACAACAGTCCGAACTGGGGCCGGAACACCCGGTAGGGGTCGTCCGCGTGCGCCGTCACAGGAGACCTCTCAGAGCCGGCTCGCGTGGATCCTCGTGACGAGGATGGCGCGGGCCCCGACGTCGTACAGCGCGTCCATGACCTGGTTCGTGCGGTCGCGGCGCACCATCGCCCGGACCGCGGCCCAGTCGCGGTCGTGCAGCGGCGACACGGTGGGCGACTCCAGGCCGGGCGTGATCGCGACGGCCGCGTCCACGAGCGACACCGGCACGTCGTAGTCCATGAGGACGTACTGGCGGGCCGTGAGCACCCCCTGGAGGCGACGCGTCAGCACCTCGACACCCGCCGGGACGTCCGCCTCCGCGACGGACCGCGGCCGGATCAGCACGGCCTCCGACACGAGGATCGGGTCGCCGAACACCTCCAGGCCCGCGCCTCGCAGCGTCGTGCCCGTCGACACCACGTCCGCGACGACGTCCGCCACCCCGAGCTGCACCGCGGACTCCACGGCACCGTCCAGGTGCACCACCGTCGCGTCCACGCCGTGCTCGCGCAGGTGCCCCTCGACCAGCACCTCGTACGACGTCGCGACCCGCAGCCCCTGCACCTCGTCCAGGGACGACACCGACCCCACGGGCGCCGCGTACCGGAACGTCGACCCGCCGAACCCGAGCTGCATGTGCTCCACGGCGTCCGCACCGGAGTCCAGCAGCAGGTCACGGCCCGTGATCCCGACGTCCACCGTCCCCGACCCCACGTACACCGCGATGTCGCGCGGCCGCAAGAAGAAGAACTCGACGTCGTTGTCCGGGTCCGCGAGCACCAGCTCACGCGAGTCACGACGCTGGCGGTACCCCGCCTCGCGCAGCATCTCGACGGCAGGCTCGGACAAGGACCCCTTGTTGGGGACGGCGATACGCAGCATGACAGGACCTTCGTTCAGTCGGACGGGCGGTGCGGGGGCGGGACGAGCGGGCAGCGGACCCCACGGCCACCAGGAGGACACCCCTCCCGGCGGCGGGGCCGCTCACAGATGCTCGTACACGTCCTGCAGGCTCAGCCCCTTCGCGAGCATCAGCACCTGCAGGTGGTACAGCAGCTGGGAGATCTCCTCCGCCGTCTTCACGTCGCCCTCGTACTCGGCGGCCATCCACACCTCGGCCGCCTCCTCGACGACCTTCTTCCCGATCGCATGCACCCCGGCGTCCAGCTGGGCGACCGTGCCCGAACCGGCAGGTCGCGTCGTGGCCTTCTCCGACAGCTCGGCGAACAGGGACTCGAACGTCTTCACACCGCCCAGCGTATCCGCCGACCGGCGGACGGCCCGCCCCGGGTCCGCCCACCGGTCACACGCACCACCGCGAGCAGGCCACGAGCCACCCGCCGCACCCGGCCCGCTCACAGCCCGCGCAGCGCGACCGCCGTCGCGACCGCCGCCTCCGCAGCCTCCGCACCCTTGTCCTCCCGCGACCCCTCCAACCCCGCACGGTCCACCGCCTGCGCCTCGTCGTCGCACGTCAGCACACCGAACCCCACCGGCACCCCCGACCGTGTGCTCACCTCCGTCAGACCCAGCGTCGCCGCCTGGCACACGTACTCGAAGTGCGGAGTCCCCCCACGCACCACCACCCCCAGCGCCACCACCGCGTCCGCGCCACGCTCCACCGCACGCGCTGCCGCCACCGGCAGCTCGAACGACCCCGGCACCCGCACCTCCGTCACGTGCGCCACGTTCGCCGCCGCCAACGCCCGACGCGCCCCCGCCAACAACCCGTCCATCACCTTCTCGTGCCAGCTCGCCGCCACCACGACCACCCGCAGCCCCGACCCGTCCACACGGATCGACGGCGCACCCGCCCCGCTCATCCCTCGTCCTCCTTCGTCTCGTCCGACTCCACCACGACCGCCCCGCCCGGGACCGCCACCGTGTCCAACAGATGACCCATCGCCACCTTCTTCGTCACCAGGTACGCCCGGTTGTGCTCACCATGACCCACCTCGATCCGCTCCGACCCCACCACGTCGATCCCCGACGCCACCAGACCCGTCACCTTCGCCGGGTTGTTCGTCAGCACCCGCACCCGCGACAACCCCAGGTCCGCCAGGATCGCCGCCGCCGCCCCGTACTCCCGACGATCCACCGGCCACCCCAGCTCCAGGTTCGCCTGCACCGTGTCCAGACCCGCGTCCTGCAGCTCGTACGCCCCCAGCTTCGCCAACAACCCGATCCCCCGACCCTCGTGCCCCCGCAGATACACCACCGCACCCCCCTCCGCCGCCACACGACCCATCGCCGCCTGCAGCTGCGGACCGCAGTCGCACCGCGACGACCCAAACGCATCCCCCGTCAAGCACTCCGAATGCACCCGCACCACCGGGACACCCCCCGGCCCGACGGCGCTCGCAGCCACCGCGACCGACCCACCCCCGTCCGTCCCGCCAGCCCGAGGGACCGCCGGGACCAGCGCCACGTGCTCCGCCCCCGTCCGCAGGTCCCGGTACCCCACCACACGGAACCGACCGTGCGCCGTCGGCAGGTCCGCCTCCGCCGTCCGGTACACCCGCCGCGCCAGCGCCTCACGATCCGGCACCTCCGCCGCACCCGCCGGCGCCGGGTCGTGCACCAACCGCCACGCCACCAGGTCCGCGATCGTGATCAGCACCAACCCGTCACGCTCCGCCAGCGCCGCCGCATCACCCAGACGCATCATCGACCCGTCGTCACGCACCAGCTCCGCGATGCCCCCCACCTCACCCATCCCCGCCAGCCGCACCAGGTCCACCGCAGCCTCCGTGTGCCCCGCACGGTGCAGCACACCCCCCGGCACCGCCCGCAACGGCAGCACATGACCCGGCCGGATCAGATCCACCGCCCCCGACCCCGGATCAGCCAGCACCCGCAACGTCCGCGCCCGGTCCCCCGCCGAGATCCCCGTCGACACCCCCGCCGCCGCATCCACCGTCACCGTGTACGCCGTCCGCCGCGGATCCTGGCTGTGCGGCACCATCAACGGCAGCTCCAACGCGTCCGCCCGCGCCGCCGGCATCGGCGCGCACAGGTACCCCGACGAGTGCCGAATCGTCCACGCCACCCACTCCGCCGACACCCCCTGCGCCGCGAACACCACGTCCGCCTCGTTCTCGCGGTCCGGCGAGTCCGCCACCAGCACCGGACGACCCGCCCGGAGCGCCGCCAACGCCTCCTCCACCGACCCCAGCCGCACGTCCCCCGCACCGCCCGGCACCGCACCGCCCGGCACCGCGGCGCTCGCGGCCGGCGCGCCCTCGCGCGTCACGACGCGCTCCCCGGCACGACCCCCGCGGCACCCGTCGCGACAAGCAGCCGCTCCACGTACTTCGCGAGGACGTCCACCTCGAGGTTCACGCGCCCACCCGGCACCAGACCGCCGAGGACCGTCGCGTCGAGCGTCGTCGGGATGAGGGACACGCCGAACGTCCCCTCGTCCACGTGCGTCACCGTGAGCGACACCCCGCCCACCGCGATCGACCCCTTCTCCGCCACGTACCGCGTCAGCCCCGCCGGCGCGGAGAACACCAGGTCGTCCCACCTCTCCCCCGGCGCACGGCTCACCAGCACCCCGACCCCGTCCACGTGCCCCTGCACCACGTGACCGCCCAGCCGCGCGTCCGCCCGCACCGCCCGCTCCAAGTTCACCCGCGATCCCGCCACCAGGTCGCCCAGCGCCGTACGACGCAACGACTCCGGCATGACGTCCGCCGTGAACGACCCGTCCCCCCCGAGACCCGTCACCGTCAGGCACACGCCGTCGACCGCGATCGAGTCCCCGAGCCCCGCGTCCGACGTCACCACCGGCCCCTCGACCGTCAGCACCGCGTCCTGCCCGGCACCCCCCGGGAGCTCCACGCCCCGGACCGTCCCGATCTCCTCCACGATCCCCGTGAACATCAGCCGTCCTGCCTCTCCACGAACCTTCTCGACACCACCAGCGCGTCGTCCCCGACACGCCTCACCTCGACCGTGCGGAACCGGTGCGCGTCCCCGATCGTCGACACCCCCAGCCCGTCCACGGCCCGACGACCACCACCCAGCAGCACCGGCGCCACGTACGCGTGCAGCTCGTCCACCGCGCCCGCCGCGAGGAACGCCGTCGCGAGCGTCGGACCTCCCTCCAGCAGCACGTGCCGCACCTCCCGCTCCCCGAGCCGCACCAGCACCTGCCCGACGTCGCGCGTCAGCAGGTGCACCAGCTCCCCGCCCTCGCCGCGCACCCGCGCACCCGGCGGGATCCCCCGCATCCCCACCACCACCCGCACCGGCTGGTGATCCGCGAGGCCCTCGGCGCTCGCGGCGCCGTGCGGCCGCACCCGTGCGGTGAGCGACGGGTCGTCCGTGAGGAGCGTGCCGGTGCCGACGACGATCGCGTCCACCTCGCCACGGACGCGGTGCGCGTGCTCGCGGGCCGCCGGTCCGGTGATCCACCGGCTCGTACCGTCCTCGGCGGCGACGTAGCCGTCGAGGGTCGTCGCGGTCTTGAGCGTGACGTACGGCGTCCCGCGGCGTACCGAGGTGAGCCAGACGCGCAGGAGCTCCTCGCCCTCTGCGGCGCGCAGGCCGCGCACGACCCGGACGCCCGCGGCGCGCAGCCGCCGGGCGCCCCCTGCGGCTGCCGGGTTCGGGTCGTCGACGGCGTGCACGACCTCCGCGACGCCCGCGGCGACGAGCGCGTCGGCGCACGGGCCGGTCCGGCCGGTGTGCGCGCACGGTTCGAGCGTCACGACGGCGGTCGCGCCCGCGACGTCGACCCCCCGCGCGCGGGCGTCGGCGAGTGCGGCCGCCTCCGCGTGGGGCGTCCCGGCGCCGCGGTGGTACCCCTCGGCGAGCGCGCGGCGAGGGTGCGGGTCGAGGGAACCCGGGGCGGCGCCGTCGGGCAGTGCGGGCGCGCCCGTGGGCGGGCCGAGGAGGACGCAGCCGACGCGCGGGTTCGGCCCGTGCGCCGGTCCACGAGCCGCGAGCTCGAGCGCGCGCGACATCGCGTCGTCGATCGTCAGGGTGCGGGGTCGCTCGCCCATCGTCCTCCTCCCGGGCACGGGTGCTCCGGGGTGAGGGTGGGCGGCCTGGACGGGGCAGCCCGACAGGGCTCACCGCGTGCCGCTCACCACGGCGGGGCCGGTCGCCTCGGTGTGCGGGCTCGCCGACGGGTCGGCGGGCGCACGCCGTGGGGACGGCCGCGCCGCACGTGCTTCCTCCCATCCGGACTGTCACCGTCGGTCCTGGAGTTCCACCAGGTCAACCGCGCGTGGGCGCGGGTCGCGGACTGTCACCGCCGGCTCGGAATTGCACCGACCCCGGAGCACGTTCGTGCGTACTGCGTTCTGCAGTGGCCGATGCTACCCGCGCCAGCGGGCGCGAGGCGAGATCGGCGGTCCTGGTCGAGATCGGCAGACCGGTCGTGCCGATCTCGTCCATTGCCGCCGACCTCGCAGCCCCCCCCCCCCGCTGTCTGGGCCGGGTCGCGTGTCCTCGGTGGTGGGTAGGGTGGATGAGCGCTTGGCACACTATTTTAGACGGACGAGCAGCAGGTCTGCAGCGCGTGCTGCCCGGTGCGGTCAGTGCGCGTGGGCCGCCGTGGCGAGCGTGCGCAGCGCCTCGATCTCCCCCGGCACGCTCTCGGCGCCGTACACCGCCGACCCCGCGACGAACACGTTCGCGCCCGCGTCGGCGGCCCGCTCGATCGTCGAGCGCGACACTCCCCCGTCGACCTGGATCCACACGTCCAGGCCCGACTCGCTCACGGCCTCCCGGGCCCTGCGGATCTTCGGCAGCGTCCCCTCGATGAACGACTGACCGCCGAAGCCGGGCTCGACCGTCATGACGAGGATCATGTCCACCTCGGCCAGCAGGTCCAGGAAGGGCTCCACAGGCGTCGCAGGGCGCAGCGCGAGCCCTGCCCGGGCTCCCAGGCGCCGGAGCTCGCGCGCGAGCCGTACAGGGGCAGCAGCGGCCTCCACGTGGAACGTCACCGACGCCGCGCCCGCCTCCGCGTACGCCGGCGCCCACCGGTCCGGGTCCTCGATCATGAGGTGCGCGTCGATCGGGACGGGCGACACCTGCGCGAGCCGCTCGAAGACGGGCAGGCCGAGCGTGAGGTTCGGCACGAAGTGGTTGTCCATGACGTCGACGTGCGCGTAGTCCGCCGTCGCGATCGCGTTCAGGTCGCGCTCCAGGTTCGCGAAGTCGGCGGACAGGATGCTCGGGGCGATGAGGGCTGCCATGAGCCACAGCCTAGGTGCGCGTCCGCGCGGCGCACTCCTAGGCTCGGGCCGTGAACCCGCTCCCCTCCCCCGGCACCGCGCCCTCGTCCCGACCCGAGCGCAGCGCGCAGGCGGGCGTCCGTGTCCGCGCCGCGACCCGGGGCGACCTCGAGCGTGTCGCCGAGGTCGCCGCCCACTACGTGCGCGAGACGTGCGTGACGTTCGAGGAGGAGCCCTGGGACGTCCCCGCGTGGGAGCGCAAGCTCGACGACGTCGCGGCGCGCGGCCTCCCCTTCCTCGTCGCCGAGGTCGACGCCGCGGACGGCACGTCCCCGGCCGGCACCGCCCTCGCCGGGTACGCCTACGCCTCGCCCTGGCGCCCCAAGCCCGCGTACCGCCACACCGTCGAGGACACGATCTACCTCGACCCGCGGCACGCCGGACGCGGCGTCGGGACGGCGCTCCTGCGGGCTCTGCTCGACGCGTGCGCGTCGGTCGGCGTGCGGCAGGTCGTGTCCGTCGTCGCCGACGTCCCCGAGGCCGCCGGGTCCGTGCCCCTGCACCGCCGCTTCGGCTTCACCGAGGCCGGGCGCCTCACCGCCGTCGGCTTCAAGCACGGGCGCTGGGTCGACACGATCCTGCTCCAGCGGACCCTCTGACCGCGCCGAGCACCCCGGAGGTTCAGACGACGAGGCCGCGGCGCAGGTCGGTCGTGCGCTGCTCGACGGTGCGCCACGCGTGCCGGCTCACGCCCGGGTGGGCGTCGCGGTCGATCTCCGCGAGCGCCGTGAGGAGTCCGTCGAGGGTCTGGGCGACGGCGCGCTGGGCGCGGCGGCGTGGGAGTCCCCAGGTGGTGCCTTCGGTGACGAGGTGCTCGGCGGTGAGGTGGTCCATGTCGCGTTCTCCGGCGACGTCCATGGCGAAGGTGCGGGAGGCGTGGGGGTGGTGGAGGTGCATGGAGACGTCGTAGGCGGGGGCGAGGCGGACGGTGCCGTCGTCGTGGCGGAGGAGGGAGATGTTCTTGGCGTGGGCGTCGGTGTTGCCGATGGCGAGGTTGAAGGTGGTGAGGGCGAGGAGGGGGTCGGGGCGGGTGCCGTCGTCGCGCAGGACGCGGGCGATGCGGGCGAGGGAGGGGAGGGCGCGTCCGTGCTGGAACTTGCGTTCGGGGTCGCGGGTGTTGATGCCGAGGGCTTGCGCGGTGTCCTCCTGGTGGAGGCGGGCGGTTCGCGTGGGGTCGGCGGGGTGGGGGACGCGGTCGTAGCGGGTGACGACGATGGCGCGTTCGCCGTCGAACTCGGTGACGTGGGCGTGGACGGTGGTGAGGTCGGTGCGGCGGGCGAGGTCGAGGCTGGCTGCTTCGGTGTTGACGAGGTCGGCGGTGGGTGAGTCGGAGGGGCGGGCGACCTTGAGGATGTGGGTGGTGGGCGCGGAGCCGTGGGGTCGGGCCCAGCCGTACCCGTCGTGGAGGAGGGTGATCTTGGGTTCCATGCCGGGCAGGGAGCTGGTGAGGTGCTCGCTGCGGCCGTGGCCGCCGGCGCGGGAGATGCTGGCGCGCAGGAGGCGTGCGACGTCGGTGTCGTCGAGTCGTTCGGGTGTGCCGGGTGTCGGGGGCGTCTGGTCGTCGGGTGCGAGGAGGACGGCGCCGGCGGTGTCGTGCCCGTAGTGGGCGAGGAAGGTGAGGGTGTCGTCGGGGTCGATGCCTGCGTCGAGGGCGAGGGTGTCGCGTGTGCGGCCTTCGGGCAGGAGTCCGTCGAGCCAGGCGGCGACGCGGGCGGGGTGGGGTGGGGTGTCGCCGGTGGGGGTGATGGGCAGCAGGTGGGAGAGCACCCGTGCGCCGTGGCCCCATCGTGCGAGGGCGTCGTCGGTCCAGGTGAGGTGGACCCGGTGGGCGCCGCTGCCGGTGGGTTGCGGGTCGGGTGCGAGTCGGGCGACGGGCGTGCCGTAGAGCCAGGCGGTGACGGTGGTCGTCATCGTCGGTCGTGGAGCCGGAGGTCGACGTCGAGCGTGTCGAGGAGCTCGAAGAGTCGTTGGACCCAGAGGTTCTCGACGCCGTTCTCGAGCTCGGACAGGTACTGGCGGGTGATGCCGAGCTCGTCGGCGACCTGTGCCTGGGTGAGTCCGCGGGTGCGTCGGACGCGGGCGAGGTAGGTGCCGAGGTCTCGGGGGTTGCGGGGTGCTGTCCAGCCGTCGGTCATGGGGACTCCGCTCGACATCGTGTTTTCCTGACACGGTTCGCTTGTCAGGTTACCACGACACCGAGCCGGGCATCCGGATATCGCGTCACGCGACGTGCGGGTGTTCCCCGTCCGTGCGGCGCAGGAGCGTGAGGTGCATGGCGTCGGTGCCGTGGACGTGCGGCCAGAGCTGGACGTCCCGACGGGTCCCGAGGTCGAGGGTGTCGCGCGCGTCCGGGTGCACGACGTCGCGCACGACCGCGGGGGCGTCGAGGAGCTCGACGTCGTCGCGGCGGCGCAGCACGTCGGAGACGACGACCTGGGTCTCGGCGAGGTGGGGCGAGCAGGTCACGTAGGCGACCACTCCCCCGGGCCGGACGGCGTCCAGCGCGGAGGCGAGGAGCTCGCGCTGCAGGCCGGTGAGCGTGGCGAGGTCGCCGGGGGTGCGGCGCCAGCGGGACTCGGGGCGGCGGCGCAGGGCGCCGAGGCCCGTGCAGGGCGCGTCGAGGAGCACGCGGTCGTACGCGGCGGGCTCGTCCTGCCCGACGGCGCGACCGTCACCCGTGCGCACGGCCTCCACCGCGGCGTCGGGCACGGCGGCGAGGGCCCGCTCGACGAGGCGGGCGCGGTGGGGCTGCACCTCGTTGGCGACGAGGCGGGCGCCCCGTTCGGCCGCGAGCGCCGCGAGGAGCGCGGCCTTGCCGCCGGGGCCGGCGCACAGGTCGAGCCAGCGGGCGTCGGGGCCGGTGAGGGGTGCGGCGGCGAGGGCGAGGGCGACGAGCTGGCTGCCTTCGTCCTGGACGCCGGCGCGGCCGTCGCGGACGGCGGCGAAGGCGGCGGGGTCGCCGCCGTCGAGGCGCAGGGCGGTGGGTGCCCAGCGGGTGGGGGTGACGCGGTCGTCGCCGTCGGCGAGCTCGTGGGGGTCGGCGAGGCCGGGGCGGGCGACGAGGGTGACGCGGGGGGCGTCGTTGTCGGCGGCGAGGAGCGCGTCGAGCTCGGTGACGGGGCGGCCGGTGCCGGCGAGGGCGTCGCGCAGGGCGCGGGTGATCCACAGGGGATGGCTCTGGGTGGCCGCGAGCGCCGTGAGGGGGTCGGGTGCGGTGTCGGCGAGGGTGGTGAGCCAGTCGTCGAGGGGGGTGCGGGCGACGCGGCGCAGGACGGCGTTGACGAGCTGGGCGCTGCCGGCGCCGGTGCGTTCGCGGGCGAGTCCGACGGTCTCGGAGACGGCGGCGTGCTGGGGGACGCGCATGCCGAGGAGCTGGTGGGCACCGAGGCGCAGGACGTCGAGCACGGGGGGGTCGAGGCGGTCGAGGGGGCGGTCGAGGCACTGGGCGAGGACGGCGTCGTAGCGGCCGCGCAGGCGCAGGGTGCCGTAGGCGAGCTCGGTGGCGAACCCGGCGTCGCGTCCGCGGATGCCGCGTTCGCGCAGGAGGGGCGGGAGGACGAGGTTGGCGTAGGCGTCGGAGCCGTCGACCTGGCGCAGGACGTCGAACGCGGCGGCGCGTGCGGGGTCGGTGCCCTTGCGGCGTTGCGAGGGGGCGGTGCTGCTGCGGTGAGTCTCGCCGCGGGAGCGGGCGGCGCCGCGCTGGCGGCCGCGGGCGTCGCGTCGGTCGGGTCGGCGGTCGTCCTGCGCGCCCGTCGAGGCGTCGTTCGACCGTGCGTTCGACCTGCCGCGCGCGACGGAGCCCGTGCGGTTCGAACGGGCGTTCGAACCGGTGTCGTCGCCGGGGTGCTGGTCGGCGGTCACCGGGCCACCTCCGCACCGAGCACGAGCGCCTCGGGCAGGCGCGCGCCGCGGGCCCAGTCGGGCGCGGGCATGGCCTTCTTCCCGACGGGGGCGACGTCGCCGAGCGCGACGGCGTGCGTCGCCGTCCCGACGAGGACCTCCTTCTTGCCCGTGCGGACCTGCCCGGGGGCGAGGTCCGTGACGTCGGGGCGCAGGGTCACGGGGCCGAGGCCCAGGCGCACGGGGGCGTCGTCGGACCCGGGGAGCGTCGTCCAGGCGCCCGGCGCGGGGGTGCAGCCCCGCACGAGGCGGTCGACCGCGAGCGCCGGGTGGTCCCAGCGGACCTCCGCGTCGGGGGGCGTGAGCTTGGCGGCGTGGGAGACGCCGTCGGCGGGCTGGGGCTGCGGGCGCAGCGTGCCGTCCTCGAGCGCGTCGAGGGTGGCGACGAGCAGGCCCGCGCCGGAGACGGCGAGGCGGCCCAGAAGGTCGCCGGACGTGTCGCGCGGCCGGACGGTCTCGGTGGTGGTGCCGAGGGTCGGACCGGAGTCCAGGCCCTCCTCGATGAGGAACGTCGTGGCGCCGGTGACCTCGTCGCCCGCGATGATCGCGCGCTGCACGGGCGCCGCGCCGCGCCAGGCGGGCAGGACGGAGAAGTGCAGGTTGACCCACCCGTGCCGTGGCACCGCGAGGACGTCGGGGCGCAGGATCTCCCCGTAGGCGACGACGGGTGCGGCGTCGACGTCGAGCTCCGTCAGGCGGGCGAGGAAGTCGTCCCCGCGGGGGCGGTCGGTGATCACGGGGATCCCCGCCTCCTCGGCGCGGACCCGCACCGGGCTGGGGGTCAGGCGCCGTCCCCGGCCCGACGGCGCGTCGGCACGCGTGAGGACGGCGACGACCTCGTGGCGGGAGTCGAGGAGGGCGTCGAGGGACGGGACCGCCGCGTCAGGGGTCCCGGCGAACAGCAGGCGCATAGGCCCGAGTCTAGGTGGCGCGTCCCGGGTCGGGCGGCGCCGGGCGTGACCCCGGCGCCGTGGCCGGCACGTCCTGGAGCACGTCGTCCGGGTCAGGTCCGCAGGTCGGCGACCGGGGGGAACTCCGGGTAGGTGGCGTCGTCGAGCGGCGCGAGCTCCAGGCAGGAGGGACGGTCGTCGTCGACGAACAGCAGCACGAGGGCGTCGTCGAGCTCGGCGCCCAGCACGACGCGCGGGCCGCCCGTCGGCGCCGGGCCGGTCGCGTCCCCGAGGTCGACCGTCGGGCAGGACCCGCACCCGCACGTGCCGTGCACGCGCACGTCGGCGACTTGCGCGAGCCACCGCCGCCGGTCCAGCGCGTCACGCTCGGGGTCGACCGGCTCGTCACGGGTCCCGGACCGGATCATGCGGACCAGCACGTCCCGCTCCCGCACGGTCAACGGACGCGGGCTCCCGGTCGTCCCGGAGCCGGTCACGCGCTCGCCGGCGACACCGGCACGCCCAGGTCGCGCAGCGCCGCCCGCAGGCCCGGGGTGTGCTCGAACAGGTGCGTGCGCAGGCCCAGGCGTGCCGCGGCGTCGACGTTCGCCGGGCTGTCGTCGGTGAACAGCGTGCGCGCCGGGTCGAGGCCGAAGCGCGCGATCGCGAGGGAGAAGATCGCCGGGTCCGGCTTGGCGAGGCCCTCGCGCCCCGACACGAGCACGTCCCGCATGAGCGTCGTCGCCGGCGCGGCCGGTGCGGCGTGCGGGTACAGCTCCGCGGACCAGTTCGTCAGCCCGTACAGGCGCACCCCGAGGCCGTCCAGCTCGCGCACGAGCTCCTCCGAACCGTCCACCGGGCCCGTGAGCGTCGCCGGGAACCGGTCCAGGTACCGGTCGAGGAGCGGCACGTGCTGCGGGTGCGTCGCCGCGACCCTGGCGCGCGCGTCGTCCCACGTCGCCCCGGCGTCGCGCTCGTGGTTGAGCGTGCGGAAGTCGACGTCCGCGAAGAACGCGTCGACGACGTCGCGCCCGAGACCGTCGTACGCGCGGTACGGGTCCCAGCCCACGAGGACGTTGCCGAAGTCGTAGAGCACCGCGTCCACGGCGCGGCGCTCCCCCTGGTCGGCGGGAACGGGGTGGGATGTCACACGATCTCCTTCGGGTCGAGCTCCACCCGCACGCTACCCGCCTCGCGGCGCGCCGAGCGCACCGCGAGCGAGCCCGCGAGCTCGCGCGCGAGGCGACGCCCGTCGTGCACCGGGACGCGGACCACCGCCCGCACCGGGGGCGCGTCCACGAGGGACACCCCCGGTTCTCCCGCCGCACCCTCCGGCCCGGCCCCGCGGGCGCGGACGGTCGGCGCGACCTCCACCGGCCCCAGCACCGTGTCCGGGCCCGCGAGCCCGACCCGGCCCAGCACCGCCGCCACCGCCGCCCGGTCCCCCGTCACCGCCGCCACCCGTACCGCCGGGGGCAGCGCGAGCTCCGCCCGCTCGTCCAGCTCCCGGTCCGCGAGCCCCGCCGGGTCCCAGCGCACGAGCGCGTTCGTCGGCGCCGGCGCCGCGTCCCCGACGAGCAGCACCTGCCCGCCCGACGACGCGGGCCGCACCAGGGCCGCCGCCGCGAGCCAGCGCGCGAGCGCGTCCTGCGCGACGTCCAGGCCGACGTGCGCCGTGCTCACCGCCGCGTCGAGGAGCAGCGCGGCCGCGTACCCGCCGTCCGCCACCGGCTCGGCCCCCGGCGTCGCGACCACCAGCGCGGGACGCGACGGCACCGCCGCGAGCACCCCGCCCGCCGCCGCGGCCCCCGACACCAGCACCGGCACCCCCGCGAACGCGCGCCCCAGCTCCTCGGCCGTGCGCGCCGACCCCACCCGCACCGAGCGCAGGCCCGTCCACCCGCACTCGTCGCACGACCAGCCCCCCGCGAGCGCCCCGCACCACGCGCACTGCGGAGCCGCCCCCGGGCCCGCCAGGGCCAGCGGGCCGTGGCACGTGCCGCACCGGGCGGGCGTGCGGCACCGGGCGCACGCCACGACGGGCACGTACCCCGACCGGGGCACCTGCACGAGGACCGGGCCGTCCTCCAGGGCGGACCGCGCGGCACGCCACGCCGCGGTGGGGATGCGCGCCGCGGCCCCCGGCCCCTCGGCCGCGAGCTCGACCGACGTCAGCGCCCGCACCCGGGGCGCGCGCGCCCGCACGACGTCGCGCGGCGCCCCGAGCTCGTGCGCCCACCCACGCCGGACGAGCGCCTGCGCGGCGACGGTGCGCCCGTGCGAGCCGAGGAGGAACGCCGCACCTTCCTGCTCGCTGCGCAGCGCCAGCACGTCCCGCGCGTGCGGGTACGGCGCGCGCGGCTCCGCGAGGGTGGCCTCGCCGTCGTTCCAGCACACGACCAGCCCCAGGTCCGCCACGGGCGCGAACGCCGCCGCGCGCGTCCCCACGACGACGCGCGCGCGCCCGTGCAGCACCGCGAGGAACGCGCGGTACCGGGGCGCCGGGCCCTCGTCCGCGGTGAGGCGCACGACGTCGCCCCCCGCCCCCTGCTCCCACCCCACCAGGCCGACCGCGTCCAGCGCGGCGCACACCTGGTCGACGTCACGGGCATCCGGCACCACGACGAGCGCACCCCGGCCGCCCGACCGCGCGGCCCGCACCGCCTCGGCGACCGCGGCCGCCCAGTGCGTCACGGGAACGGCGTCACGGCGCGTGCGCCGCCCCCGGGCCCGCGCCACGGCAACGGGCGCGGGCGCACCGGCCGCCCTGGCGGAGTCTGTAACAGCGTCGGTAGCCGTGTCGCTCACGGTGCCGCTCACGGTGCCGCTTACGGTGTCGCTCGCAGCGTCGGTGGCTGTGTGGTCGGCTGTGTCGCTGACGCGGTCGGCCTGTGGCGGGGCGAGACCCGGCAGGGCGGTCCACACCGCCCGGGGAGCACCCCCCGCGGCGACGTGCCCGAGGAACGCCGCACCCGCGCGGTACGGGGCCCAGGCCGACCCGCCCGCGGCAGCGCTCCGCGCAGCGTCGGCAGTAGCGGTGGCGGTGGCGGTGGTGGTGGGAAGGGCGGACTCCGGCTCGTCCGGGTCGGGCGTCGCCGCGAGCGCCTGCTCGGCACGGGCGTGACGCGGCGGGACGGCCAGGCGCAGCACGTCGGGCAGGGTGCCCGCCCAGTGGTCGGCGACGGTGCGCGCGAGCCGTGCCACCGCGGGCGACAGGACCTGCTCGGGCGACACCACGCGCCGCAGCGGCAGCAGCCTGCCGTCGTGGTCGGAGCCCGCGGCCCGCTCGAGGACGAACCCGTCCACCTCGCGGCCCGCGAACCGGACCTTGACGCGCACGCCCGGGCGGGCGTCGTCGGCCATCGTCGCCGGCACCGCGTAGTCGAACACCCGGTCGAGGTGCGCGGGTGCCAGGTCGAGCACGAGGCGCGCCACCGGGTCGTGGGCCGCGAGCGCAGGACCCGGACCGGTCTCCCGCGAGGAACGGGTCGAGCGCGACGCGGCGGACCCGTGCGGGACCGTCGGGACGTCCACGCCGGGGAGCATCCCCTGCACCGGGGCAGGCCTGCCGTCGGGACCGCCCGGGCCCGGATCCTCGCTGCTCACGCCCTCATCCCATCACGCGCCACCCGCACCCGGGCACTCCGTGGGCGCCCGGCGGCAGGCGTCACACGACGGACTGCAGCGCCGCGACGCGGTCCGTGCGCTCCCAGGTGAAGTCGGGCAGCTCGCGCCCGAAGTGCCCGTACGCCGCCGTCGCCGCGTACACGGGGCGCAGCAGGTCCAGGTCGCGGATGATCGCGGCCGGGCGCAGGTCGAACACCTCGCGGATCGCCGCCGTGATGCGCTCCACCGGGACCGTGTGCGTCCCGAACGTCTCCACGTACAGGCCCACGGGGTGCGCCTTGCCGATCGCGTACGCCACCTGCACCTCGCAGCGGCGCGCGAGCCCCGCGGCCACGACGTTCTTCGCCACCCAGCGCGTCGCGTACGCCGCGGAGCGGTCCACCTTCGACGGGTCCTTGCCCGAGAACGCCCCGCCGCCGTGCCGCGCCATGCCGCCATACGTGTCGACGATGATCTTGCGGCCCGTCAGGCCCGCGTCCCCCCGCGGGCCACCGATGACGAACGTGCCCGTCGGGTTGACGAACAGGCGCATCCCGCGCGTGTCCAGGTCCACCCCCGCGGCCTCGAGCACCGGCGCGACGACCTCGTCCGCGACGTGCCGGTGCAGCTTCTCCTGCACCACGTCGGGGTCGTGCTGCGTCGACAGGACCACCGTGTCCAGGGACACGGCCCGCTCGCCGTCGTACCCGATCGTCACCTGCGTCTTGCCGTCCGGGCGCAGCCCCGGCACGGTGCCGTCGCGGCGCACCAGCGCGAGCCGCTCCGCGAGGCGGTGCGCGAGCCACACCGGCAGCGGCATGAGGCTCGGCGTGTCGTCGCTCGCGTACCCGAACATGAGGCCCTGGTCGCCCGCGCCCTGCGCGTCCAGCGGGTCGACGCCCGACCCCGCGTCGTCGCGCTCCTCCAGGCTCTTGTCCACGCCCTGCGCGATGTCCGGCGACTGCTGGCCGATCGAGACCGACACGCCGCACGAGTCCGCGTCGAACCCGATCGCGGAGGACGTGTACCCGATGCGCCGCACGACGTCCCGCACGATCTGCGGGATCTCGACGTACGCGTCGGTCGTCACCTCGCCCGCGACGTGCACGAGACCGGTCGTGACCATCGTCTCCACCGCGACGCGCGACGTCGGGTCCTGCGTGAGCAGCGCGTCGAGGATCGAGTCGGAGATCTGGTCGCAGACCTTGTCCGGGTGCCCCTCGGTGACGGACTCGGAGGTGAACAGACGCAGATCAGCCATGCCGCACAGCCTACTGTCCCGCCAGGTGGTCAGCACCATCCGCACCACGAGACGAGACGAGGTTTCACCCGCCGTGCAGACGCGCGACGACGGCGTCCCACACCGCGTCCGCCACCGCGTCCTTCGAGCCCTCCGCCTGCCCGACGACGTCCCCCGCCCCGTCGAGGAGCGTCACCTCGTTCACGTCCACCCCGAACCCGCGCCCGTCGCCCACCGCGTTGACGACGAGCAGGTCCGCGCCCTTGCGCCGGGCCTTCGCCCGGCCGTGCTCGAGCACCGACGCGGTCCCGTCGCCCGTCTCGGCGGCGAACCCGACCACGACCTGACGCGACCGCAGCCGCTCGTGCGCGAGCTCGGCGAGCACGTCCGGGTTCTCCACGAGGACGATCGGCTCCGGACCCTGCCCGGGCGTCTTCTTGATCTTCGTCGTCGGGGCCGACGCCGGGCGGAAGTCCGCCACCGCCGCCGCCATCACCACGACGTCCGCGTCCCGCGCCGCCGCCCGCACCGCGTCCCGCAGCTGCGCCGTCGTCTCCACGGACACCACCTCGGCCACCTCCGGGACGTCCACGTCCCCGGCGAGGTTCGCGGCGACGAGCGTCACGTGCGCCCCCCGGGCGTGCGCCGCGCGCGCGAGCGCCGCGCCCTGCCGACCCGACGACCGGTTGCCGATGAAGCGGACCGGGTCGAGGGGCTCGCGCGTCCCGCCCGCGGACACCACCACGCGGCGCCCCGCGAGATCCTGGCCCGCGGCCGGACCGGCTGCGCCCGCCTCCTGCGCCAGCGCGAGCGCGACCCGCGCGATCTCCTCCGGCTCCGGGAGCCGCCCCGGGCCCGTGTCCGCCCCCGTGAGGCGGCCCGACGCCGGCTCCACCACGTGCACCCCGCGGGCGCGCAGCGTCGCGACGTTCGCGACCGTCGCGGGGTGCTCCCACATCTCCGTGTGCATCGCGGGCGCCAGCACCACGGGGCAGCGCGCCGTCAGCAGCGTCGACGTCAGCAGGTCGTCCGCCCGGCCCGTCGCGGCCCGCGACAGCAGGTCCGCCGTCGCCGGGGCCACCACCACGAGGTCCGCCTCCTGGCCCAGCGCGACGTGCGGCACGTGCTCGACGTCCTCGAACACCCGGTCGGTGGCCGGCTCCCCGGACAGGGCCTCCCACGTCGGGGCGCCGACGAACCGCAGCGCCGCCGCGGTCGGGACCACCCGCACCCGGTGACCCTGCTCGCGCAGCAGCCGCAGCAGCAGCACCGCCTTGTACGCCGCGACCCCGCCGCTGACACCGAGCACGATCCTCATCCGGGCTCCTCACGCACGACGCCCCGCCCGGCGACGGCCGGGCGGGGCGTTCGGTGGCTCAGTCCTGCGCGTCCTCGGCAGGCTCGACGCTCTCGATCGTCAGCAGGCCCGCGTTGATCTCCCGCATGGAGATCGACAGCGGCTTCTCCTGGTTGCGCGTCTCCAGCAGCGGGCCGACGTTCTCCAGCAGGCCCTCGCTGAGCTGCGAGTAGTAGGCGTTGATCTGCCGCGCACGCTTCGCCGAGTAGATGACGAGCGCGTACTTCGAGTCGACGTGCTCCAGCAGGTCGTCGATCGGCGGGTCGGTGATGCCCTCGGGGGCGGCGACGGTTCCGGACACAGTTCGCTCCGTAGGGTTCTCGGGTCCTGCAGCCGGATCGCTGCAGCAGGTTCAGGGGTGGCGGCCCGGCCGGGGCCGCGCGCACCAGCACACCAGTCTACTCGCTGACCCGCACCGCGGGGTCCGCCGGGTGCTCCGAGCTCGCCGGGGACGGACGGTCCCCGGGGTCCGACCCCGCGTCGTCCGGGCCGGCGTCCGCCACCGGGCGCGGCTGCAGCCCCATGACGCGCACGAGCTCGTCGGTCGCGCGGTGCACCTCGTCGTTGACGATCACGTGGTCGAACTCCGACTCGGCCGCGAGCTCGACGCGCGCCGTCGCGAGCCGACGCTCCCGCTCCTCCGCGTCCTCCGTGCCCCGGCCGACCAGCCGGCGCTCCAACTCCTCCCAGCTCGGCGGCGCGAGGAACACGAACCGCGCCTCCGGCATCGACGCCCGCACCTGGCGCGCGCCCTGCAGGTCGATCTCGAGCAGCGCCGGGACCCCCGCCGCGAGCCGCTCGTCGACCGCGCGGCGGGGCGTGCCGTAGCTGTTGCGGCCGTGCACGACCGCCCACTCGAGCAGCTCGCGGTCCGCGACCATGCGGGCGAACTCCTCGGGACCGACGAACAGATAGTGCACCCCGTCCACCTCGCCCGGCCGCGGCCGACGCGTCGTCGCCGACACGGACAACCACACCTCGGGATACCGGGCACGGACGTCCGCGGACACCGTGCCCTTCCCGACGGCGGTCGGCCCGGCGAGGACGGTCAGACGAGCAGGAGCGGGGTCCGGTGCCGGGACGCCCGCAGCGGGCTCCCCCGACGCCGGCTCGGGCGGGTACGCGGAAATGTCAGCCAAACCTCTCGATGAGCGCCGCCGACTGGTGAGGGCCCAGGCCGCGGACACGACGTGTCTCGGCGATCCCGATCTCCTCCATGATCGCGCGAGCCTTCACCTTACCCACGCCGGGGAGGGACTCGAGCAACGAGACCACCTTGAGCTTGCCGATCATGTCGTCCTTCTGCCCGCGCTCGATGACCTCCTTCAACGAGCCCTGGGAGTACTTCAGGCGGTTCTTCACCTCGGCGCGGACCCGGCGGGCCTCCGCGGCCTTCTCGAGCGCCGCCGCGCGCTGTTCTGGGGTCAAGGGTGGAAGTGCCACGCAAGTCACCTACTCGTCGTCAGGCGGATGGGCCCACACACGCGGTCCCTGCACGTGCCCGGGACGGGTCCGGCCACCCGTCCCCGGGCGGCCGACCTGCACCGACGTGCGGGAACCGACCCCTCGAACGTAGCGACCCGGCCCCCGGCAGGCAACGACTGGGGCCCGCGCGTCGCTCACGCACGGCGCTCAGCCGACGAGCCGGGCGACGAGCGCGTCGCGCACGCCGCCGTCCACGCCGCACGCCTCGAGGTACCCGTCGACGCTCCCGAACTGCGTCGCCGCACGCTCCCACGCGCTCGCGAGGTAGTCCGGCTCGACCGTGAGCAGCGGGGCCAGGGCGGCCGCGTCGAGCCCGGGGACGGGCGGGATCGCGGCCGCGAGACCCTCCGCGGCGGCCGCGCTCGCCAGGTACTCCGTCATCCGGTCCTGCTCGTCCACGCCCACGACGTGCTGCACGAGCGCCACCACCCACCCCGTGCGGTCCTTGCCCGCCGAGCAGTGCACGACCGTCGCGCCCGGTGCCGTCGCGACGTCCGCCAGAACCCGGCCCACCGTCGCACGGATCCCGGGGTCCGTGACGAACGTCTCGTAGACGCCGAGCATCATGCGGCGCGCGACGGCCGCCGGGTCCGGGGCCGACACCAGCCCCGCGACCAGGGCGGCGGGGTCCGCCGACCCGCTCCCGCCGACCGGCCGAGCACCCGGCGCACCGTCCGGACCCGCACCGTCGGGATCCTCGCCGTCCGGACCCGCGCCGTCCGGACCCGCGCCGTCCGGACCCGCGCCGGACAGCCCGGCCGCGGGATCCATGGCCCGCCGCAGCACCGCCGCACCGTCCGGGACGACGTCCGCGCCGTCGCGCGCCACCTCGTCCGCACCGCGCAGGTCCAGCACCGTCGTCACCCCGAGCCCGCCGAGCACGGCCCGGCCCTGCGCGGTGAGCCGGGACAGGCTCGCGGTGCGCAGGAGCACCCCGGTCCGCAGCGGCGCCGAGGCGCCCACGGGGACCGCCCGGCCGCCGACGTCGCGCGCGTTCCACGTCCCGTCGACGTCCAGGACCCCCGGGGTCGACGGGACGGCGGACACGGCGTCGTGGCTCGTCATGCGCGCAGTCTCGCAGGTCACGACCCGCGACGACCACCCCGCGCCGGTCAGGGGCGCAGCGCCGCCGCCGCCTCGTCCGAGGCCGAGCACGCCGCCGTGCGCAGCGCCGCGACGTCCGGGCCCGCACGCAGCACGCCGCGCGAGCTCGACGCGAGCACCTGGCGCCGCGCCGCCCCGAAGACCGCGGTCAGCTCGTCCGCCCCGGCACCCTGCGCGCCCACACCAGGCGCGAGGAGCGGGCCGTGCGTCGCGACGAGGTCCGTGCCCGTGCGCGCGGCCGCGTCGCCGACCGTCGCGCCCACGACGAGCCCGACCGGACCGAGCGCCGCGCCCGCCTCTACCGCCGGCGCGTTGAGCAGCGCGGCCTCCCGGGCGACCTGGGCCGCGACGCTCTCCACGCCGGCCCCGGCGCCGCGGCGCGCGTGCTGGACCTCCGGGCCTTCCTCGTTGGACGTCAGGCACAGGACGAACAGTCCGCGGCCCGTGGCGAGCGCCAGGTCGACCGCGGGCCGCAGCGAACCGAACCCGAGGTACGGCGACACGGTCAGCGCGTCCGCGGCCAGCGGCGAGCCGTCACGCAGATACGCCTCGGCGTACGCGGACATCGTCGAGCCGATGTCGCCGCGCTTGGCGTCCATGACCACGAGCGTCCCGGCCGCGCGCGCCGCGGCGAGCACGTCCTCCAGGGCCGCCACGCCGCGCGACCCGTGCCGCTCGAAGAAGGCCGACTGCGGCTTCACCGCGGCGACCCGCCCGCCCACGGCCTCCACGACGCGCAGCCCGAAGTCCCGCAGGCCGCTCGCGTCGTCGGGCAGCCCCCAGGCGTCCAGCAGGCCCGGGTGCGGGTCGATCCCCACGCACAGCGGCCCGTGGTCGTCCATCGCGGCCGCGAGGCGCGCGCCGAACCCGGTCACGCGCCGGCCCCGTGCGCACCCGCCGTTGCGGCGGCCCGCGCCGCGATGCCCTCGCCGGCCATGTGCTCCTGGAGGCTCGCGACGTCGAACGGGCCCGCGAGGACCGCCTCGATGCCCTGCACCGCCGCGGCGAGCTGGTCCACCGTCGTCGCGATCGGCTTGTCCGCCGCCGTCGTCGCGGCACGGATCTCGTAGCCGTCCGCGCGCGCACCCTGGCCGGACGGGGTGTTGATCACCATGTCCACCTCGCCGGCCGAGATGAGGTCGACGATGGTCGGCTCGCCGTCCGCGCCACGCCCCGAGGAGAACTTGCGCACGACCCGCGACGCGATGCCGTTGCGGCGCAGCACGCTCGACGTGCCCGCCGTCGCGAGGATCTCGAAGCCGAGCTCCGCGAGACGCTTCACCGGGAACACGATCGAGCGCTTGTCCCGGTCCGCGACCGACACGAACACGCGGCCCGACGTCGGCAGCCCGCCGAAGGCCGCCGCCTGCGACTTCGCGAACGCGTGCGGGAAGTCGCGGTCGAAGCCCATGACCTCGCCCGTCGAGCGCATCTCCGGGCCGAGGACCGTGTCGACGACCGTGCCGTCCGCGGTGCGGAACCGCTTGAACGGCAGCACGGCCTCCTTGACGGCGATCGGCGCGTCGAGCGGCAGGTCGCCGCCGTCGCCCTCCGCCGGGAGCACGCCCGCGGCCCGCAGGTCCGCGATCGACTCCCCGGCCATGACGCGCGCCGCGGCCTTGGCGAGCGACGTGCCCGTCGCCTTGGACACGAACGGCACGGTACGCGACGCGCGCGGGTTGGCCTCGAGGACGTACAGCACGTCGGACACCAGCGCGTACTGGACGTTGAGCAGCCCGCGCACGCCGACGCCGCGGGCGATCGCCTCCGTGGAGCGGCGGATCCGCTCGATCTCGGCCTCCGACAGCGACACCGGCGGCAGGACGCACGCCGAGTCGCCCGAATGGATGCCCGCCTCCTCGATGTGCTCCATGACGCCGCCGAGGAACAGCTCGGTGCCGTCGTACAGCGCGTCGACGTCGATCTCCATCGCGTCGTCGAGGAACCGGTCGATGAGCAGCGGCGCGGGCAGGAGCCCGCCCGCGGTGCGCTCGTCCGCGGCGGCCGCCGCGAGCGCGCGCTCGACGTACTCGGTGAGCTGGTCGACCGAGTACACGATCTCCATGCCACGGCCGCCCAGCACGTACGACGGACGCACGAGCACCGGGTAGCCGATCCCCGCGGCCACGTCCTTCGCCGCCTCGAGGGTGCGGGCCGTGCCGAACGCCGGCGCGGGCAGGCCGGCCTCGACGAGGACGCGGCCGAACTCCCCGCGGTCCTCCGCGGCGTCGATCGCCTCCGGGCTCGTGCCGAGGATCGGCAGGCCGGCATCGGCGAGGCGCTGCGCGAGCGCGAGGGGCGTCTGCCCGCCGAGCTGCACGATGATGCCCTTGACGGGCCCCGCGGCGAGCTCGGCCTCGTACACCTCCAGCACGTCCTCGAACGTCAGCGGCTCGAAGTACAGGCGGTCCGAGGTGTCGTAGTCCGTCGAGACGGTCTCGGGGTTGCAGTTGACCATGACGGTCTCGTACCGCTCACGCAGCGTCAGGGCCGCGTGCACGCACGAGTAGTCGAACTCGATGCCCTGGCCGATGCGGTTCGGGCCCGACCCGAGGATGATGACGGCCTCGCGCTCGCGCGGCGCGACCTCCGTCTCCAGGTCGTAGGACGAGTAGTGGTACGGCGTGCGCGCCGCGAACTCCGCCGCGCAGGTGTCGACCGTCTTGTAGACGGGGCGCACGCCGAGGGCGCGGCGCACCTCGCGCACCGTCGCCTCGCCGGCCGGGCCCATGCCGCGCAGGCGGGCGACCTGGGCGTCCGAGAGCCCGTGCTTCTTCGCGTCGCGCAGCACGTCCTCGGTGAGCGCGGGCGCCGAGGCGACCGCGGCGGCGACCTCGTTGACGAGCTGGACCTGGTCGAGGAACCACGGGTCGATCTTCGTGGCCTCGAAGACCTGCTCGACGCTCGCCCCGGCGCGCAGCGCCTGCTGCACGCCGATGAGCCGGTTCTCCGTGGGGCGCGCGATCTCGACGAGGAGCGCGTCGAGCGCGTCCCCGGACAGGGGCTCGCCGTCCCAGTGGAACACCGAGCCGCCCTTGTCGATGCTGCGCAGCGCCTTGCCGAGCGCCTCGGTGAAGTTGCGCCCGAGGGCCATCGCCTCACCGACGGACTTCATGGTCGTCGTGAGCGTCGGGTCCGCGGCGGGGAACTTCTCGAACGCGAACCGCGGCACCTTCACCACGACGTAGTCGAGCGTGGGCTCGAACGACGCGGGCGTGACCTGGGTGATGTCGTTGGGGATCTCGTCGAGCGTGTACCCGACGGCGAGCTTCGCCGCGATCTTCGCGATGGGGAAGCCGGTCGCCTTCGACGCGAGCGCGGACGAGCGCGACACGCGCGGGTTCATCTCGATGACGACGACGCGGCCCGTGGCCGGGTCGACCGCGTACTGGATGTTGCAGCCGCCCGTGTCGACGCCGACCTCGCGGATGACGGCGATGCCGATGTCGCGCAGCTTCTGGTACTCGCGGTCGGTGAGCGTGAGCGCGGGGGCGACCGTGATCGAGTCGCCCGTGTGCACGCCGACGGGGTCGACGTTCTCGATCGAGCACACGACGACGACGTTGTCGTTCTTGTCGCGCATGAGCTCGAGCTCGTACTCCTTCCAGCCGAGGATCGACTCCTCGAGGAGCACCTCGGTGGTCGGCGAGTAGTGCAGCCCCTGGCCGACGATCCGGCGCAGGTCCGCCTCGTCGTAGGCGATGCCCGAGCCCAGACCGCCCATCGTGAACGACGGACGCACGACCATCGGGTACCCGAGGTCCTCGGCGGCGACGATCGCCTCGTCGACCGTGTGGATGATCGCCGAGCGGGCGGACTCGCCGCCGCACTTGTCGACGACGTCCTTGAACTGCTGGCGGTCCTCGCCCTTCTGGATGGCGGGGATGTTCGCGCCGATGAGCTCGACGCCGTACTCCTCGAGCACTCCCGCCTCGTCCAGCGCGATCGCCGCGTTGAGGGCGGTCTGACCGCCGAGGGTCGGCAGCAGCGCGTCGGGGCGCTCCTTGGCGATGATGGACGTGAGGACCTCGGTCGTGATCGGCTCGACGTACGTGGCGTCGGCGAACTCCGGGTCGGTCATGATCGTCGCCGGGTTCGAGTTCACGAGGACGACCCGCAGGCCCTCCTCCTTGAGCACCCGGCACGCCTGGGTGCCGGAGTAGTCGAACTCGCAGGCCTGCCCGATGACGATCGGGCCGGACCCGATGACCAGGACGCTCGAGATGTCGGTTCTGCGCGGCACGGGTCAGTTCTCCTTGCTGGTCTGCGGGGCGGCCTCGGAGCCAGGGGCTGCGGAGCCGTCCGCACGGCGGGTGCCCATGAGCTCGACGAAGCGGTCGAAGAGGTAGGCGGCGTCGTGGGGTCCGGCCGCGGCCTCGGGGTGGTACTGGACGGAGAAGGCCGGCAGGTCGAGGCACTCGAGGCCCTCCACGACCTGGTCGTTGAGCCCCACGTGCGACACGCGGACGCGCCCGTAGCGGCCGCCGTCGTGCGGCGCGGTGGACTCGCCCTCGACGGGCGCGTCCACGGCGAACCCGTGGTTGTGCGCGGTGACCTCGACCTTGCCGGTGCGGCGGTCCATCACGGGCTGGTTGATGCCGCGGTGGCCGTACGCGAGCTTGTACGTGCCGTAGCCGAGGGCCCGCCCGAGGATCTGGTTGCCGAAGCAGATCCCGAAGAACGGGGTGCCGCGGTCCAGGACCTCGCGCAGCAGCTCGACCTCGTGGGTCGCCGCGGCGGGGTCGCCGGGCCCGTTGGAGAAGAACACGCCGTCGGGCGCGATCGCCTCGATCTGCTCGATGCCCGTGCTCGCGGGCACGACGTGCACGCGCACGCCCCGCTCGGCCAGTCGCTGCGGCGTCATGGACTTGATGCCCAGGTCGACCGCGACGACCGTCGCGACCGGCTCGTCGCCCGGGGCGGACCCCGCGACGGGCTCCACCACGTACGTCTCGGCGGTGCTGACCTCTCGCGCGAGGTCGGCACCGGCCATCGCGGGCGCGGCCTGCACCTGCGCGACGAGGTCCTCGGTGGTACGCGGGTGACCGTCGCGCAGCAGGTCGTCGCCGGAGAAGATGCCGGCGCGCATCACGCCGAGCTCGCGCAGGTGGCGGGTCAGGGCGCGCGTGTCGACGTCGCTGATCCCGACGACGCCCTGCTCGGCGAGCTCGTCGTCGAGGGTGCGCACCGAGCGCCAGTTCGACGCGCGGCGCGCCGCGTCGCGCACGACGTAGCCGGCGACCCAGATCTGCCGCGACTCCGGGTCCTCGTCGTTGACGCCCGTGTTGCCGATGTGGGGGGCCGTCATGACGACGATCTGCCGGTGGTAGGAGGGGTCGGTGAGGGTCTCCTGGTACCCGGTCATGCCGGTGTTGAAGACGATCTCGCCGACGGTCGTGCCGCGCGCGCCGTAGGCGCGGCCGACCTGCACGGTGCCGTCCTCGAGGACGAGCAGGGCCCGGTCGGACCGCGGGGTGTCAGTGGTGGTCACGAGTCTTCCTTGTCGTTCTGGTCGGCACCGGGAGCCGCGTCGTCGTGCGCGGGCTCCGGGTCGGGAGTCGGGTCGGCGGGGTCGGCAGGCTCCGCACCGGCGGCCTGCGGCCCCTCGGGTCGTCGCCCGGTCCCCGTGGGGGCCAGGTCCTGGACCGCGGCGAGCAGGCGCGCCACGTCCTCGTCGTGGCGCGGCATGAGTCCGGTGTCGAGCGCGACGGGCGCGGGCTCGTCCGCGCCCGGCGTGCCGTCCGCGGGGGCGACGGGCTCGGCCGCCACCGTCCAGGAGACGACGACGATCGCGTCCTTGCCGACGAACTTGCCGGCCATGCCGGGGGTGAGCGCGGCGCCGGTCACGGCTCCCGCGGGGACCCACAGGTCCGGTGCGCCGGTGCGCGCGACGTGCACACCGGCGTCGTGCACGGTGACGACGGCGCGCGACCGGTCCCCGAGCCCGTGCGCACCGACGCGCGCGAGCCAGTCGCCCGCGAGGGTGCTCGACACGTAGAGCGCGTCGACCGGGTCGAGGACGACGGCGCCCCGGTCGTCCGGTGCGGGCGCGGCGGGCGGGGTGGGGACGACGCCGACGGACCGGTCCGCGAGACGGCGGCGGCCGAGCAGGACGAGCGTGAGGAGCACGACGCCGAGGACGACCCAGATGCCCACCGCGACGGGCTGGGGCAGGTTCACGCGTGCACCCCCCGGGCGACGGGCGCGCCGTCGAGCACGGTGGCGCGCCCGCGCAGGAACGTCGCCACGACGCGGCCCGGCAGCTCGGTCCCGCGGAACGGGGTGTTCGTGCTCGCCGTGACCTGCTCGGCGCCGTCCACGACCCGGGTGGCCGCCGGGTCGACGAGCGTGACGTTCGCGGGCTCCCCGACCTCCAGCGGGCGGCCCTGCGCCGTCGGGCCGGTGTCGATGCGCCCGATCCGGGCCGGGTTCGCCGACAGGACGCGCGCGACGTCCGCCCAGGTCATGCGGCCCGTGTCGACCATGGTCTGCTGCACGACGCTCAGCGCCGTCTCCAGGCCCGTCATGCCGAACGCGGCGGCGGCCCACTCGCAGTCCTTGTCCTCGACCGGGTGCGGTGCGTGGTCGGTCGCGACGATGTCGATCGTCCCGTCGGCCAGCCCCTCGCGCACGGCCTCCACGTCGCGCTGCGTGCGCAGCGGCGGGTTGACCTTGAACGTCGGGTCGTAGCCGCGCGCGAGCTCGTCGGTGAGGATCAGGTGGTGCGGCGTCACCTCGGCGGTGACGTCGATCCCCCGGCCCTTCGCCCAGCGCACGATCTCGACCGAGCCCGCCGTGGACAGGTGGCACACGTGCAGCCGCGAGCCGACGTGCTCGGCGAGCAGCACGTCGCGCGCGATGATCGCCTCCTCCGCGACGGCGGGCCAGCCCGCGAGCCCGAGCTCGGCGGACACGACGCCCTCGTTCATCTGCGCGCCCTCGGTGAGGCGCGGCTCCTGCGCGTGCTGGGCGACGACGCCGTCGAACGCCTTGACGTACTCCAGCGCCCGGCGCATGAGGATCGGGTCCGACACGCACTTGCCGTCGTCCGAGAACACGCGCACGCGGGCCGCGGAGTCGGCCATCGCGCCGAGCTCGGCGAGCTGCGCGCCCGCGAGCCCCACCGACACCGCGCCGACGGGGTGGACGTCGACCCAGCCGGCGTCGCGACCGAGCCGCCACACCTGCTCGACGACGCCCGCCGTGTCCGCGACCGGGGTCGTGTTGGCCATCGCGTGCACGGCGGTGAAGCCGCCCGCCGCGGCGGCGCGGGTGCCCGACTCGACGGTCTCGGCGTCCTCGCGGCCCGGCTCGCGCAGGTGCGTGTGCAGGTCGACGAGACCCGGCAGGGCGACGAGCCCGCTCGCGTCGACGACGACCACGTCGGCACCCTCGCGCCTCGCGGCCGCCGTGCCGACCGGCTCGATCGCGGCGATCACCCCGTTGTCGAGGACGAGGTCGACGGGCTCGCCGCCGAGCGGGCGCGCACCGCGCAGGACGTACGTGGTGGTCTCGGTGCTGCTCACGAGGTGGCGACCCTTTCGGCGGGGACGGCGGACGGGACGGGCACGGCCGGTGACGCGACCGCGTCGTCCGAGCCGGCGAGGAGGAGGTAGAGGACCGCCATGCGCACGGCCACGCCGTTCGCGACCTGCTCGACGATGACCGCGCGCGGCGAGTCCGCGGCCTGCGCGGAGATCTCCAGCCCACGGTTCATCGGGCCGGGGTGGAGCACGACGGCGTGCTCGGCCAGCAGGCCGAGGCGTCGCGCGTCGAGCCCGTACTTGCGCGAGTACTCGAGCGGGTTGGGGAAGAACGCGCCCCCGCCGGCACCGGACCCGCTCATGCGCTCGCGCTGGACGCGCAGCATCATCACGGCGTCCGCGGGCCCGTGCTCCCCGTGCCCCGCGAGGGTTGCGTCGAGGTCGTACGACACCGCGCACGGCCACGTCCCGACCCCCACGGGCAGGAGCGTCGGCGGCGCGACGAGCGTCACGCGCGCCCCGAGGGTGTGGAGCAGGTGGACGTTGGAGCGGGCCACGCGCGAGTGCAGGACGTCCCCGACGATCGCGACGTGCCGTCCGGCGAGGTCCGCGCCGCGCGCGGCCGTGTCGTCCGGACCCGAGGCGCCCGGCGCCAGGAGGGCGGCACCGGACAGGTGCCGGCGCAGCGTGTACGCGTCGAGCAGCGCCTGCGTCGGGTGCTGGTGCATGCCGTCGCCCGCGTTGAGCACGGCGGCGTCGAGCCACCCGGCGTGCGCGAGCAGGTGCGGCGCTCCCGAGGCCTGGTGGCGCACCACGACCGCGTCCGCGCCCATCGCCTGGAGCGTCAGGGCCGTGTCCTTGAGCGACTCGCCCTTGGAGACGCTGGACCCCTTGGCCGAGAAGTTGATGACGTCCGCCGACAGCCGCTTGGCGGCCGTCTCGAAGGAGATCCGGGTGCGCGTGGAGTCCTCGTAGAACAGGTTGACGACCGTCCGGCCGCGCAGCGTCGGGAGCTTCTTGATCTCTCGCGACTGCGTCGCGGCCATCTGCGCCGCGGTGTCGAGGATGCGGATCGCGTCCTCGCGCGCGAGGTCCTGGGTGGACAGCAGGTGCCTCATGCGTCCCCCTCCGTCCGCGCGGCGCGGATGACGACGGCGTCCGTCGCCCCCGCCGGACCGTCGCCGTCGACCTCGGCGAGCCGGACGCTCACGCGCTCGCTCGTCGACGTCGGCAGGTTCTTGCCGACGAAGTCGGGGCGGATCGGCAGCTCGCGGTGCCCCCGGTCGACGAGCGCGGCGAGCTGGACCGCACGCGGGCGGCCGAGGTCGCTGATCGCGTCGAGCGCCGCGCGGATGGTCCGCCCGGAAAAGAGGACGTCGTCGACCAGCACGACGACCTTGCCGTCGATCCCCGACGCGGGCAGGCGCGTCGCGCCGATCGTGCGCGTGGGGTGCCGGTGCAGGTCGTCGCGGTACATCGTGACGTCGAGCTCGCCGACGACGTCGCGGGGCTCCCTCGGGGCGTCCGTCCCGGGCGCGTCGATCGCGGCGAGTCGCTCGGCGAGGCGGTCCGCGAGGGGGACGCCGCGCGTCGGGATGCCGAGGAGGACGACGTCGTGCGTTCCCTTGTTCCGCTCGACGATCTCGTGGGCGATCCGGGTCAGGGCGCGGGAGATGTCCGCGGCCGTCATGACGACGGTCCCGTCGGACAGGTCCACGGGGGACGTGTCCGCGGAGGGGTTCTCGGAGGAGAACGGTGTGGGCACAGCAGGGCCAGAGCTCATGTCCGGCGACCTCCTTCCCCGCCTCACGGGACGGGCCTTAAAGGATGTCTGACGGGCACCACCCTACCGGGCCCGCGGGTGCGCGACCGGGCGTCGTCCGCCCGGTGGGACGCGGCGTCCGTCACACCGCGACGACCCGCCCGCGGGACCGGGGTGCGGTCCTGCGGGCGGGTCGTGGGTGTCGCGGGGTGCGCGTCAGGCCGTCGCGGTCGGCTTCATCTCGACGATGCGCGCGAGCAGCCCGTTGACGAACGACGGCGAGTCGTCCGTCGAGAGGGACCGGGCCAGGTCCACGGCCTCGTCGACGGCCACGACGTCCGGGACGTCGTCGTTGAAGAGGATCTCCCAGCCGCCGATGCGCAGGAGCGAACGGTCGACCGCCGGCATGCGGTCCAGGGTCCAGCCGTGCGAGTACGTCTCGAGGAGCTCGTCGATGCGGTCGCGGTGGGCGAGCACGCCCTCGACGATCTCGACGGTGTACTGCGGCACGGGCGACTGCGCGACGCCCGGGTCGGCGACGCGCTCCGCGAGGAGGGTCGCGGGGTCGACCTCGCGCTGCTCCGCCTCGAAGAGGACGTCCAGCGCGCGCTTGCGCGCCTTGGTGCGAGCGGCCACGACGCGGCCGTCAGTCGTTCACGCGGCCGAGGTACGACCCGTCACGCGTGTCGACCTTGACCTTCGTGCCCTGCTCGAGGAAGAGCGGGACCTGGATCTGCGCGCCCGTCTCGAGCGTCGCGGGCTTCGTGCCGCCCGTGGAGCGGTCGCCCTGGAGCCCCGGCTCGGTGTAGGTGATCTCGAGCACGACGGACGCGGGCAGCTCGACGTAGAGCGGCTGGCCGTCGTTCGACGCGATGAGCACGTTCTGGCTCTCGAGGAGGTAGTCCTTGGCGTCGCCCACGACCTCCGCGGGGACGGTGATCTGGTCGTACGTGGACGTGTCCATGAAGACGAAGTCCGTGCCGTCCATGTACAGGTACTGGAAGTCGCGGCGGTCCACGTTGGCCGTCTCGATCTTGATGCCCGCGTTGAACGTCTTGTCGACGGTCTTGCCGGTGAGCACGTTCTTGATCTTCGTGCGGACGAACGCGCCACCCTTGCCGGGCTTGACGTGCTGGAACTCGATGACGCTCCACAGCTGGCCGTCGATCCGGAGCACGGTGCCGTTCTTGATGTCGTTGGTCGTCGCCACGTTCGTCTTCCTGTCGCAGGGTCTTCGGGGGCCGCGGGCCGGTCCGCCGGGGACCGGGCGGTCACGGCCCGGACGACCGCGCGAGCGGCCCGGGCCGCAGACGGGCCTGGACGAGTCTACCGGAGCGCACCGAGCGCGGCGTCGGCGACCACCCCGAGGAGGGCCGCCCACGACATCGACGCGAGGGTGCCCACGACGAACCGCTCGGACGCGACGGGGTGCTCGCGCAGCTCGGGGTACCGGCCCAGGCCCTTGACGGCTACGACGAACGCGATGCCGGACGGGTACCCCGCGAGCAGGCACCCCGTGATGGCGAAGCGTTCGAGGAAACCGATCCACGTCCCGCCGCGCAGCGCCCGGACGGCCTCCGTGCCGATCGTGCCCGCCGCGGGCGGCGGCGGCACCGGGACGGACGCCGGGTCGGCCGCGCGGCCTCGCGCCGGCCGCTGCGGGCGCGCCGCGGCGCGCAGCACCCCCTGCGTCACGGGTGCGCCGCCGAGCACGCTCGCGGCCAGCGCCAGCACCCAGACCGCGACGGTCAGCAGGACCGTCACCGGGTCGATCGTCATGCGTCGCACTCCCCCAGCAGTCTCACGACGACGGGCCGCGCCGCCGCCTCCTCGGGCCAGAGCGCGGAACGCAGCCTCTGGCTCACGGCCTGCTCGCTGATGCCGAGCAGCCCGGCCACATCCTTCTGGGTGCCGCCCACACGCGCGAGGGCGTCGACGGCCTCCCAGCCCGGCCCGCTGCGACGCTCGGCCACGGCCGCGAGGAGCCGGACGAGCGCCTCGACCTCCGCGGCACGCCCGGGCCGCCCTCCGCGCACCGCGACGGGCGCGGTCGCCGCCCGGGACTTGGCCTGCTCGACGGCGTCCCGCGCCCGCACGAACGCCTCGCCGCTCGCCTCGCGGGAGACGGCGGGCAGCGGCTCGTCCACCGCCCCCACCCCGACGCCGACGCTCCAGCCGCCGTCGCGCAGGAGGTCGAGCACGACGTCGAGCACGGTCGCCGGGTCGTCGAGGACGCCCTGCACCTCGTCCCCGACCGTGCGGTCGAAGGGGACGACGACGCCCGGACGGTCCGCGAGGAGAGCCCGCATCCGGCGCAGGAGCTCGGGCACCCGGTCGGGCCGCCCGGTGCTCGCCCGCTGGTCCACCGTGAGCACGAACATCCATCCAGGCTAGGGGCTTGATCTGTTGTGATCAACCCCCCAGGCTTGATAGGCGCCGATCAAGCCTCGGGCGAGCCGGCCCCCAGGCGCGCCCCGACCGCCTCGAGCGCCAGCCGGTAGGAGTCGAAGCCGAAGCCCGCGACCGTCCCCGTCGCGACCGCGCCCACGACGGAGTGGCTGCGGAACGCCTCGCGCGCCGCCGGGTTGCTCAGGTGGACCTCGACGAGCAGCAGGCCCGACGTCGTCACCTGCGCCGCGGCGTCGCGCACGGCGTAGGAGTAGTGCGTGAACGCGGCCGGGTTGAGCACCACGTGCGCCCGCGCGTCGACCGCCTCGTGCAGCCACCCCACGAGCTCGGACTCGTCGTCGGTCTGGCGCACGTCGACCTCCAGCCCGAGGCGCTGCGCCCAGGCCGCCGCCGCGACCCGCAGGTCGGCCATCGACGCCGAGCCGTAGATCTCCGGCTCGCGCACGCCGAGCCGGCCGAGGTTGGGTCCGTTGAGCACGAGCACGCGTTCCATGCGCCCGACCCTAGCCGCCCCGGACCGCCTCGCCGCGCGACGTCCGCGGAACCGGGCCACCCTGAGGGCGTGACGACCACGACGCCCGTCCCCGGCCCCCGGCGCCACCCCTACCTCAGCGCCCCGGCCGGCTTCCTCGCGCTCGCCCACCGCGGCTTCTCGCTCGACGGCCTCGAGAACTCCCTCACGGCCTTCGGCGCCGCGGCCGACCTCGGGTTCCGCTACGTGGAGACCGACGCGCACGCCACCGCCGACGGCGTCGCCGTGGCCCTGCACGACGCGACCCTCGACCGCACCACCGACGGCACGGGCGCGATCGCGGCGCAGCCGTGGCGGCGCGTCCGGCACGCCCGGATCGGCGGCGTCGAACCGGTGCCGACGCTCGAGGACGTCCTCGGCACGTGGCCCGCGCTGCGCGTCAACATCGACGTCAAGTCGGCGGCGGCCGCGGCGCCCGTCGCCGCCGCGATCGAGCGCACGCGCGCGCACGACCGCGTGTGCGTCACGTCGTTCTCGACACGGCGCCGTCGGGCCACGCTCGCGCGGCTGACCCGGCGCGTCGCGACGTCGGCGGGCACCCCCGAGGTGACGGCGGTGGTCCTCGGCGTCCGCGCGGCGCTCCGCCGCCCGGGCGCGGTGCGCGCGGCCCTGCGGTCCGTGGACTGCCTCCAGGTGCCCGAGCGCACCGGTCGCGTGCGGGTCGTCGACGCCCGCACCGTGCGCGCCGTGCACGCGGCGGGCCGCCAGGTCCACGTGTGGACCGTCAACGACGCGGCCGCGATGGAGCGGCTGCTCGACCTCGGCGTCGACGGGATCGTCACCGACCGGGCCGACGTGCTGCGCGACGTCCTCGACCGTCGCGGCCGGTGGAGGCCCGACGACGGTCAGTGAGGCGACAGGTCCGGCGTGACCTTCCGGGGCGCGCGGCGGGCAGGACGGGACTCGTCGGACAGCACGGCGGTGGCGCCCCACGCGACCCGACCTCCCCACGCGACGCGCACCGGTCCGCCCGAGCGTCCGTCCGGCGCCAGCCGGAACACCTCGACGGTCGCAGGCCCGCGGACCGCGCGCGGGTGCGCGAGCGCGACGTGCAGGAACCGCGCGGCGGGGACCGGCACGAGCTCGGCGGCGAGCTCGACCACGGTCTCGCGCGACGTCGTCTCCGGACTTCCCCGCCCCGTCCCGGTCCAGCGCGCGACGGGCACGGTCCCGACCGCGGGCGCCCACCGGCGTCGGACCCGCAGGAGCGCCACGACCGCGCCGACCGCGGCGGCCAGGAGCAGCACGGCGAAGAACGCCGCCGCCCAGCGCGCCGCGCCCGGCACGACCGCCGCCGTCACCGCGGCCGCGCACCCCAGGGCGCCCAGGCCGACGGCCAGCGCACGCGGCAGGCGCTGCTCCGACCGGACGATCAGCGCGAGGTCGGGATCGTGCGGCGGGGCGTCCTCGACGGGACCCGCCGGACCGTCGCCCCGTGGCACGACGCCGCCCCGCGCCTCAGAGCGCGACCGGGCCGCGCCCGGTCGGTGCGTCCGCGCTGATCTCGGCGTACGCCGCGGCGAGCAGCGTCGGGTCGGGGCCCTCGAGGCGCGTGGGGCGCGCGACGCCGTCGAGCACGACGAACCGCAGCAGGTCGCCCCGCGACTTCTTGTCGCGCCGCATCGCGGACACGAGCTGCTCCCAGCGGTCGCCGCGGTACGTCAGGGGCAGGCCGAGCGACCCGAGGATCGCGCGGTGCCGCTCGACGACGTCGTCGTCGAGCTTGCCGGCGAGCCGCGCGAGCTCCGCCGCGAACACCATCCCGACCGACACCGCGGCGCCGTGGCGCCACTGGTAGCGCTCGGTGAGCTCGACCGCGTGGCCCAGCGTGTGCCCGTAGTTGAGGATCTCGCGCAGCCCGGACTCCTTGAGGTCCTCCCCCACGACGCGGGCCTTCACCGCCACCGACCGCTCGACGAGCTCGGCGACGACGTCCCACGTCCGCGGCGTCGTCTCCCGTACCCCCCACTCGCGCAGCGCGGCGGCGTGCTCCTCGACGAGCTCGAGGATGCGCCCGTCGGCGATGAACCCGGTCTTGACGACCTCCGCGAGCCCGGCGACGAAGTCCCACCGGCCGAGCGACTCGAGCGCGGCGAGGTCGCACAGCACGCCCGCGGGCGGGTGGAACGAGCCGACGAGGTTCTTGCCCTCCGCCGTGTTGATACCGGTCTTGCCCCCCACCGCGGCGTCGACCATCGCGAGCAGCGTCGTCGGGACGTGCACGACGCGGATGCCGCGCAGCCACGTCGCCGCGACGAACCCGCCGAGGTCCGTCGTCGCGCCGCCGCCGACGGTGACGATCGCGTCGGACCGCGTGAAGTCCGCCTGGCCGAGCACGCCCCACAGGAACGCGGCGACCTGCGCGGTCTTCGCCTCCTCGGCGTCGGGCACCTCGGCGACGTACGCGTCGTACCCGGAGGCCTTGAGGTCCTCGTGGACCACCTCGGCCGTGGTGGACAGCGCCGCCGGGTAGACGACGAGCACGCGCCGGACCTGGTCGCCCAGCAGCGCGGGCAGCTCGCCCAGGAGGTGCCGGCCGATGACGACGTCGTAGGGCTGGTCCCCAGAGACGCGCACGCGCGACGGGGCGGGACGGGTGGTGTCGTCGGTCACGCGGGGTCCTCCGGGGTACGGGCGCCGTCGTGCGCGCTGGCGTCAGGAGCAATGGCGTCAGGAGCGGTCGCGCCAGGGGCGGTGGCGGCGGGGGTGGTGGCACGCAGCACGCCCAGCAGCTCGTCCGCGACCTGGGCCGGGGTGCGCGCGTCGGTGAGCACGCGCACCGTCGCGACCCGCTCGTACACCGGGCGGCGCGCCTCCATCAGGGAGGCCCACCGGGCGCGCGGGTTGCCGAGCAGGAGCGGTCGCGACTGGTTGAACCCGACCCGCGGAGCCGCGTGCGCGAGGCTGACGTCGAGGAAGACGACGGTCCCACCCTGGGCGGCGTAGGCGGCGAGCGCGGCCTGCGTGTGCTCGTCGAGCACGGCGCCGCCGCCGAGCGCGAGCACGCCGTCGTGGGTGGCGAGCGCCGTGGTCACAGCCTCGCGCTCGAGCGCGCGGAAGTGCGGCTCGCCGTGCTCGACGAAGATGTCCGCGACGGACGTGCCGGCCAGCTGCTCGACGTCGGAGTCGGTGTCGCGCTGCGCCACACCGAGCCGGTCCGCGAGGTGACGCGCGACGGTCGACTTCCCGCTGCCGGGCGGCCCGACGAGGACGACGACCGGGCGCGTGCCGGGAGCGACGGGCGTCATCAGCGCTGCAGCTCCGGGATCGCGGCGAGGTAGGCCTCGACGTTGCGCCGCACCTCGGCGACCGAGTCGCCGCCGAACTTCTCCAGCGCCTGCTCGGCGAGCACGAGCGCGACCATCGCCTCCGCGACGACGGCCGCGGGCGGGACCGCGCACACGTCGGAGCGCTGGTGCTGGGCGTTCGCCTGCTCGCCCGTCGCGACGTCGACGGTCGCGAGCGCGCGCGGGACGGTCGAGATCGGCTTCATCGCGGCGCGCACGCGCACCACCTCGCCGTTGCTCATGCCGCCCTCGACGCCGCCGGCGCGGTTGCTCAGGCGACGGATGCGCCCGTCGGCGTCGCGCTCGATCTCGTCGTGCGCGGCCGACCCACGACGCGCGGCCGTGCGGAAGCCGTCGCCGACCTCGACGCCCTTGATGGCCTGGATGCCCATCAGCACCGCCGCGAGGCGGGCGTCGAGGCGACGGTCGGACTGCGCGTACGTCCCGAGGCCGGACGGCACGCCGTAGGCGAGCACCTCGACGACGCCGCCGAGCGTGTCGCCCGCCTTCTGGCAGTCGTCGATCTCGGCGACCATCGCCGCGGACGTCGCGGGGTCGAAGCAGCGCACCGGGTCGGCGTCGAGCGCGGCGACGTCGTCCGGCCCGGGCGCGGGCGCGCCGTCGGGCACCCGGACGGGCCCGATGGCGACGACGTGCGACACGAGGCGGACGCCGAGCGCCTGCTCGAGGAACTTCGCCGCGGCGGTGCCGAGCGCGACGCGCGTCGCGGTCTCGCGCGCGGACGCCCGCTCGAGGACGGGGCGCGCGTCGTCGAACCCGTACTTGCGCATCCCCACGAGGTCGGCGTGGCCCGGGCGGGGGCGGGTGAGCGGGCGGTTGCGCGCGATCTCGCGCTGGTCGCCCGTGCCCGCGTCCTTGAGCAGCGCCTCCGGGGGCACCGGGTCGGCCGACATGACGTCGACCCACTTCGGCCACTCCGAGTTCGCGATCTCCAGGGCGAGCGGGCCGCCCTGCGTCACGCCGTGGCGCAGCCCGCCGACGACGCGCAGCACGTCCTGCTCGAACTTCTGGCGCGAGCCCCGCCCGTACCCGAGGCGGCGGCGCGCGAGCGCGGCCTGCACGTCGGCCGTCGTGAGCTCGACCCCCGCGGGGAGCCCGTCGAGGATCCCGACCAACGCCTCGCCGTGCGACTCACCCGATGTCAACCAACGCAGCATGGGCGTCATCCTCCCACGTCACGTCCCACCGCCCGGCGGCCGACCGGAGTGCGGACGACGTCGCCCACCCGGCACCACGCCGGCCCGGACGCCGGCCCGGACGCGTCCGGAGGCCCAGGGCCCTGTGGACGACGGCGGCGCGCGCCCGGGACGCCCGGCTACGGTGCGTCCCATGGTCGAGCAGGGGGCGGGACCGGCACGTGACGTGACCACGCGGTCGGAGGCAGCGCGCCCGCCGTGGTGGCGGCGCCTGCCGGGAGAGGTCGCGCTCGCGGGGCGCGCGGGGGTGGTGCTCGCGGTGCTCGCGGGGTGCGCCGCCCTGTGGTGGTCCGCGCCCGCCGCGCACGCCCCGGCGCTGGCGCTCGTGGCCGCCGCGGGCGTGCTGCTCGCCGTGGTCGACGCGCGGACCCACCGCCTGCCCGACGCGATCCTCCTCCCCGCCTGGGCCGCGTGCGCCGTCCTGCTGGGGTGCGCCACGCTCGCGACCGGCGACACCGACGCCCTCGTCCGCGCGACGTGCGGGGCCGCCGCCGGGTTCACGTCCTACGCCCTGCTGCGGCTCGCCCACCCGCCCGGCCTCGGGTTCGGGGACGTCAAGCTCGCCGGCCTGCTGGGCACGGCGCTCGCGTGGCTCGGGTGGTCCGAGCTCGTCGTCGGGCTCGTCGCGCCGTTCGTCCTCGGCGGGTTCTGGGCCGTCGCGCTGCTCGCCCTGCGCCGGGCGACCCGCTCGACCGCCGTCCCGTTCGGGCCGTTCATGGTGGTGGGCGCGGCGCTCGCCGCCGTCGCCGCCGACGTCGTGGTGGGGGCGTACGCCTTCGCCTGAACAGGCGTCAGGCGCGGACGAGCGCGTCCTCGAGAGCGTGGTCCATCGCGCCGAGCGGTGCCGGTCGCCCCGTCATGAGACGGACCTGCTCCGCCGCCTGGTGCAGGAGCATCCGCTCGCCACCCACCGCGGTCCCGCCCGCGGCCGCCCAGGCCGCGGACAGCGCGGTGGGGCGCGGGTCGTAGACGACGTCGAGGAGCACTCCCCCGGGTGCCGCGACGGGTCCGGCGAACGCCGTGGCGAGGGCGTCGGCGACAGGGTCGGCGGCGCGCGACGGCAGGGTCGCGACGACGACGTCGGCCGCGGCGACCCGCTCGAGCACCGTGGCGTCCGCGGGGTCCAGCACCGAGAAGCGCGGCTCGACGCCCATGCGGTGCGCCGCACGCTGCAGACCGCCCGTGCGCCCGAGCGACCGGACCAGCACCGTCGGCGACACGCACCCCAGCTCGGCGAGAGCGGCGAGCGTCGACGCCGCCGTCGCCCCGGCGCCGAGGACGACCGCCGACCGCACGGTCCGCTCCCCGAGGCCCTCGCGCAGCGCCGCGACGAGGCCGTGCACGTCCGTGTTCGTCCCGACGAACGTCGGACGACGCCCGCCCGTCGGCTGCACCACCAGCGTGTTCACCGCGCCCACGACGCTCGCGAGCGGGTCGACGTGGTCGAGCAGCGGGATGACGGCGTGCTTGAGCGGCATGGTCAGGCTCAGGCCCGCCCACGACGCGTCCAGGCCGGAGACGAACGCGGGGAGCTGTTCCTCGGTCGTGTCGACGGCGTCGTAACGCCAGTCGTCGAGCCCCAGCGCCGCGTAGGCGGCCCGGTGCAGCACCGGTGACAACGAGTGCGCGACCGGGTGCCCGAGGACCGCGGCGCGACGGGACGAGGACGTCACCCGTTCTCCGCTTCCCACTGCTTAAACTCCTGCTTGTACTGCTCGAACTCGCTGTAGGTGTCCGTGAACTTGGTCTCGCCGGTGTCGAGATTCACCGTCACGTACCACAACCACGGCCCCTCGGGTGCGTTGAGGACGGCCTCGACGGTTGCCCGACCAGGATTGCCGATCGGCGTCGGGGGCAGCCCCTGATGGACGCGCGAGGCGTACGGGAGGTCGGGATCCTGGAACTCGGCGCGCGTGATCTCTGACGCGGGCTTGCCCAGACCGTAGGAGTCGATGGCGTCCATGCCCAGCGGCATGCCGTCCTCCAGACGGTTGTCGATGACGCGTGCGACCTGCCCGAACTGCTCGGGGTTCTGACCCTCCCGCTCGACGATCGACGCGATCGTGAGAACCCTCTCGCGGTCCTCCCGCGCGACCCCCAGCTCGTCGAGCTCCAGGAGCGTCTGGCTCACCATCCGCTGGATGATGCCGGACGCGGTCGTCTCGTCGGGCTCGAGCACGTACGTGGTCGGGTAGAGCCAGCCCTCGTAGTTGCCCTCGGCCTCGGCAGGGAGACCGGTCGTCTCGGTGTCCTCCATCGCGGCCTCGAACTCGGCCACCGAGATGCCCGTGACCGACGACGCGCGCTCCAGGACCTGGTCGACCGTCCACCCCTCGGGGATGGTGATGCGCGTCTCGACGCGGCTGTCGTTCGCGACGAGCCGCGCGACGGCGTCCTTGGCCGGCATCCCGCGCAGGAGCGTGTGGGTGCCGGCCTGGATCGTGCCGGCCTCGCCGTTCTCCTCGAAGGCCCGCACGAACGCGGCGGTGCTCGCGACGACGCCGGCGTCGTAGAGGGCCGCGCCCATGTCGCGGCCCGTCGAGCCGGGCTCGATGGTCACGTCGACGGGCTCGGTCCCGGGGCCCTCGAAGTCCTTGGCCTCGATCGGGTTGTCGAACCCGAGCAGGCTGGGGGCGTTCGTGTAGACGAGGAGTCCGGCGCCGCCGACGACGAGCAGCGAGACGAGCACGACGAGGGCGGCGCGGCGACGACGCCGCGCCTTGCGCTTCTTCGCGGCGCGCCGGGCTCGCTGCTCGGAGCGCGAGGAGCGCGGGAGCTGCTGGTCGCCGTGGACGGCGGTCCGGTCGAACAGGTCGGTCACGGGCGGTGGTCTCCTGTCGGGTCTACAGGTTCTCCGGCGCGTGCTCCCGCGCCACGCTCGGCGTCGAGAGCAGATTGCAGAATGATAACGGCCGCGGCCTGGTCGACCACGCTCCGGTGCTTGCGCCCGGCGCGTCCCGCCGCGTGGAGGGCCTGGTGGGCGCTCACGGTGGTCATCCGCTCGTCGACGAGGTGCACCGGCACGGGCGCGACGGCCCGGGCCACCGCACCAGCGTACGCCCGCGCGACGTCGGCGGCGGCGCCCTCGGCACCGGACAGGTGCCGGGGCAGGCCCACGTACACGACGCCCGCCCCCCGTTCGGCGACCTCCTGCGCGATCCGGGCGACGTCACGCGGGACCGCACCACCGGGTGCCGTGTCGCGTGCGAGGGTCTCCACCGGCGTGGCGACGAGGCCGTCGGGGTCGCTCGCCGCGACCCCGACGCGCACGCTGCCCACGTCGACGCCGAGGCGCGCGCCCCGAGGGAGCGGAGCGGGCCCGGGCGTCCCCGGCCCGTCGGCGAGGGTCACGCGGCGGCCGCTGCGCCGTCGCGCACGCCGCGCAGCGCCGCGGGCAGCGCGGTCACGTCGGTGCCGCCGCCCTGCGCCATGTCGTCCTTGCCGCCGCCGCCACCGCCGAGGGTCTGCGCGGCGCCCTTGGCGAGCACGCCCGCGCGCAGGCCGGCGGCGCGCGCCGACGCGTTCGTCACGACGACCACCTGGGGCCTGCCCTTCGCGACGCCACCCACGGCGACGACGGCGGCCTCGGCCTCGCCCAGGCGACCGCGCACGTCGAGGGCGAGCGCACGCAGGTCGTCCGCGGAGGAGACCTCGCCGGCGTCGTGCACGACGACGCGCACGTCACCCGCGCGCTCGGCGTCGGCGGCGAGGGTCCCGGCCACCGCGAGCAGCTGGGCCTGACGGAGCTGGGCGAGCTCCTTCTCCGCGTCGCGCAGGCGCGACACGAGCGAGCCGACGCGGTCGGGCAGCTCCTCCGAGCGCACGTTGAGCAGCCCGGTGAGCTGGCCGACGAGTGCGTGCTCCTTGGCCTGGAAGCCGTAGGCGCCGTCCCCGACGAGCGCGTCGACACGACGCACGCCCGAGCCGATCGACGACTCGCCGAGCAGCGTGACGAGACCGAGCTGGCCGGTGCGGGCCACGTGGGTGCCCGCGCACAGCTCGCGCGACCAGTCGCCGCCGATCGACACGACGCGCACGACGTCGCCGTACTTCTCGCCGAACAGCGCCATGGCGCCCATCTCGCGCGCCTCGGCGATCGGCATGAGCTGGTCCGTGACGTCGAGGTTCTCGGCAAGCTGGGTGTTGACCCGCTCCTCGATCTCCGCGAGCGCGCCCGCGGGGACCGCCGACGAGCGGCGGAAGTCGAACCGGATCCGGCTCGGCGCGTTCTCCGACCCGGCCTGCGTCGCGTCCTTGCCGAGCGACTCCTGGAGCGCCTTGTGGATCATGTGCGTCGCGGAGTGGGCACGGCTGATCGCCTTGCGGCGGTCGCGGTCGATCGTCGCGGTGCCGGGGTCGCCGACGGCGGCCGTGCCCTCGACGAGGCGGCCGCGGTGCACGGACAGGCCCTTGACCGGGCGCTGCACGTCGTCCACCTCGATCGTCGCACCGCCGTCGAGCACGATCGTGCCGTGGTCGGCGAGCTGCCCGCCGGCCTCGGCGTAGAACGGGGTGCGGTCGAGCACGACCTCGACGTCGGCGGGCGCGGTGGCCGCCGGTGCGGGGACGCCGTCGACGAGGAGGCCGGCGATCGACACGGCCGCCGTCGACTCGGTGTAGCCGAGGAACTCGACGGGGGCACTGAGCTCGGCGGACAGCGACTCGTACGCCGCCGTGTCCACGCCGCCGGACCGCTTGGCGAGCGCGTCCTCGCGGGCACGACGCCGCTGCTCGGCCATGAGGGACCGGAACGCCTTCTCGTCGACCTGGACGCCCTGCTCCGCGGCCATCTCGAGCGTGAGGTCGATCGGGAAGCCGTACGTGTCGTGCAGGGCGAACGCCTGGTCCCCGCCGAGCACCGGCACGCTCGTCCCCGCCGACGACTTCGCCTTCGACACGGCCGTGTCGAGGATGGTCGTCCCGGCGGTGAGCGTGCGTCGGAACGCGTCCTCCTCCGCGTACGCGATCGAGGAGATGCGCTCGAAGTCGGTCTCGACCTCCGGGTAGGACGCCGCCATGGCGTCGCGGCTCACCGGCAGCAGCGCGGGCAGCGCCTGGTCCTCGACACCGAGCAGGCGCATCGCGCGCACCGAGCGGCGCAGCAGGCGTCGCAGCACGTAGCCGCGGCCCTCGTTGGACGGCCGCACGCCGTCGCTGATGATCATGAGCGCCGAGCGCACGTGGTCCGCCACGACGCGCAGGCGCACGTCGTCCTCGCCGACGGCGCCGTACCGCTTGCCCGACAGCTCCGCGGCGGCAGCGATGACCGGGAAGACCTCGTCGATCTCGTAGAGATTGTCCTTGCCCTGCAGCAGGTAGGCGACGCGCTCGAGACCCATGCCCGTGTCGATGTTCTTGCGCGCGAGCTCGGAGACGATGCGGAACTCCTCCTTGGAGCGCACGTCGTCGATCGCGTACTGCATGAACACGAGGTTCCAGATCTCGAGGTAACGGTCCTCGTCGACGACGGGCCCGCCCTCCTTGCCGTACTCCGGACCGCGGTCGATGTAGATCTCCGAGCAGGGTCCGGCGGGGCCGGGCTGCCCGGTCGACCAGTAGTTGTCCTTCTTCCCCCGCGCCTGGATGCGCTCGTCGGGCAGGCCGGCGATCCGCTTCCACAGCTGCCGTGCCTCGTCGTCGTCGTGGTAGACGGTGACCCACACGGTCTCCGGGTCGAACCCGTACTTCCCCTCGTCGCGCGACCCCGTGACGAGGTCCCACGCGTAGGAGATGGCGCCTTCCTTGAAGTAGTCGCCGAAGGAGAAGTTCCCGTTCATCTGGAAGAACGTGCCGTGCCGCGTCGTCTTGCCGACCTCGTCGATGTCGAGGGTCCGCACGCACTTCTGGACGCTCGTCGCCCGGTCCCACGGCGGCGTCTGCTCGCCCGTCATGTACGGGATGAACGGGACCATGCCCGCGATGGTGAACAGCGTCGACGGGTCCGGGGAGACCAGGGACGCCGACGGGACCACGGAGTGGTCACGGTCGGCGAAGTAGTCGAGCCAGCGCTTGCGGATCTCGGCGGTGCGCATGTTGTCCTTCGGGCTTTCGTGGGGGCGCCGGGTGCGGCGGCCGGGGGCTGTGCGGCCTGCGGGTCCAGGCCGTGCGGGGTGCGGGGCTAGAAGGAGTAGCCGAGGAGGTCCTCGACGTCGTCCGTGTCGTCGGCGGCGTGGCGTCCGGAACGGCGCTCGCGCACCTGGGCCGGGTCCTCCTGACCCTCGGCGAGCAGCGCGGCCATGAGCTCGCGCTCGCGCGCGTCGCGGGCCTCGGCGAACTCGGTGCGGAAGTCGCGCGCGAGGTGCACGACCCGGTCACCGAGCCCGTTGACCTGCGCGGTCGCCTGGTCGACGAGGGAGGCGGGGGCGTAGCGCGCCAGGACGCGGCGGCCGCGCGCCACCACCACGACGGTGATCGCGACGCCGACGCCGACCCAGAACACGCGCCGCATCAGCGCGACCCCGTCGGACCGGTCCCGCGGCGCCCGAACGAGCGCGCGAACGCCTGGCGGACGCCGTACGTGAACGCCGCCACCTTGACCAGCGGGGCGCCGAACGTGGCGGCATAGAGCCCGGTGAGCGCGGAGACGTTCTCGCTCACCTGCGCGGCCGACGTCGTGATGGTGTCGACCTTGACGAGCTGGCTGTTCGTCGTCGCGACGGTCGTCGCGGCCTCGTCGAGGATGGGCACGGAGTGGTCGGTGACCTCCTTGATGCTGGCGCGCGCCTCGTCGAGCACCCGCCCGAGCTTGAGGAGCGGGACCGCGAGCAGGCCCACGAGCAGCACGAACGCGACCGCCGCGATGAGGCCGGCCACATCTCCCAGGGACATTCTTCCTCCTGTGCCTGACGGACGGTGCGCACCACCCGCGTCCGGGACGTTCCGGGCACGGGGGCTGCGCGAAACACTACCCGCACCGGACGCACGAACGCCTCGCTCGCCGACGAAGCGGTGAGCGAGGCGTCCGGAGCGAGACTCAGCGAGCGTAGTACTCGACGACGAGCTGGACCTCGCAGGTCACGGGGACCTCGGCGCGCTTCGGGCGGCGCACGAGGACCGCGCTCAGCTTCTCGAGCTGGACGTCCAGGTAGCCCGGGACGGCCGGCAGCACGTCGCGGTGCGCGCCCGCGGCGGCGACCTGGAACGGCGTGGTCGCCTGGCTCTTCGGCTTGACCTGGATGGTCTGGCCCGGCTTCACGCGGAACGAGGGGCGGTCGACGATCTTGCCGTCCACGAGGATGTGGCGGTGCGTCACGTGCTGGCGCGCCTGGAGGATCGTGCGGCCGAACCCGGCGCGCAGGACGAGCGCGTCGAGGCGCGTCTCGAGGTTCTCGACGAGCGCCTCACCGGTCAGGCCCTTGTCCTTGCGGGCCTCCTCGTACGCACGGGCGAGCTGCTTCTCGCGGAGCATGTACTGCGCGCGCAGACGCTGCTTCTCGCGCAGACGGACCGCGTAGTCCGACTCGGTGCGACGGCGGGCACGGCCGTGCTCACCCGGGGGGTACGGACGCTTCTCGAAGTGCTTGACGGCCTTCGGGGTGAGGGCGATGCCCAGGGCGCGGCTCAGGCGGACCTGGCGGCGCGAACGCTTGACAGCGGTCACAGCGGTATCTCATTCCTGTCGTGTCGTGTGCTGACGTCACACCCGGCGACGCCGCGAGGGCGTCGAGATCCCGGGTGCGGGACCAGCCGAGGGACCGCGTCGCGACGGGGTCGCGAGCGATCGGGGGCCGAGGTCCCAGGTGGTCGCCGAGAAGGCAACCTGAGAAGTCTACCGCACCGCCGGACCGCTCCCCTCGCCCGGTCGGTCGCACGGGCCGGTCGCCCGGGCCGGTCGCACGGGCCGGTCGCCCGGGGCGTTCACACGGGCCGGCCGTCCCGGTCCGCGAGGATCTCCCGCACACGCGCGAGGCGCTCGGCCACCTGCCGCTCGTACCCGCGGTCGGTCGGCTCGTAGTAGCGCGCGCCGTCCAGCGCGTCCGGCAGGTACTGCTGCGGCGCGACGGCGTGCGGTGCGTCGTGCGCGTACCGGTAGCCCGTGCCGTGGCCGAGCTGGCGCGCCCCGGGGTAGTGCGCGTCGCGCAGGTGCGCGGGCACCGACCCCGCCCTGCCCGCCCGCACGTCCGCGAGGGCCGCGTCGATCCCGAGGTAGGCGGCGTTGGACTTCGGCGCGGTGGCGAGGTGGACGACGGCCTCGGCGAGGACGATGCGCCCTTCGGGCATGCCGATGAGCTGGACCGCCTGGGCGGCCGCGACGGCGGTCTGGAGGGCGGACGGGTCGGCCATGCCGACGTCCTCGGCGGCGGAGATGACGATGCGGCGGGCGATGAACCGCGGGTCCTCCCCTGCCGCGATCATGCGGGCGAGGTAGTGCAGGGCGGCGTCGACGTCGGAGCCGCGCACGGACTTGATGAACGCGGAGACGACGTCGTAGTGCTGGTCGCCGTCGCGGTCGTAGCGCACGGCGGCGACGTCGACGGCTCGTTCCACGACGTCGACGTCGACGGTGGCGGTGGCGGTGGCGGTGGCGGTGGCGGTGGCGGTGGCGGTGTCGGTGTCGGTGGCGGTGGTGCTGGCGTCCGCGGCACTCTCGTGCGCGTCCAGCGCGGAGAGCGCGGCGCCGGCGGCGGCCTCGAGGACGGTGAGGGCCTTGCGCGCGTCTCCGCCGGCGAGCCGCACGAGGTGGGCCTCGGCCTCCTCGGTGAGGACGACGTCGCCGCCCAGCCCGCGCTCGTCGGTGACGGCGCGGCGCACGAGGGCGCGGACGTCGTCGTCCCCGAGGGGCTGGAGGGTGAGGAGCAGCGAGCGGGACAGCAGGGGCGAGTTGACGGAGAAGCTGGGGTTCTCGGTCGTGGCGGCGACGAGGGTGACCCACCGGTTCTCGACGCTCGGCAGGAGGGCGTCCTGCTGGGACTTGGAGAACCGGTGCACCTCGTCGATGAACAGGACGGTCTCCTCGCCGCCGGTGGCGAGGCGGCGGCGGGCGTCCTCGACGACGGCGCGCACGTCCTTGACGCCCGCGGTCACCGCGGAGAGCTCGACGAAGCGGCGGGCGGACGCGGTGGCGATGAGGTAGGCGAGGGTGGTCTTGCCGGTCCCGGGCGGGCCCCAGAGGACGACCGACCCGGGTGCGGCGCGTTCGGCGCCGCGGGCGCCGGGCTCGACGAGGCGGCGCAGGGGCGACCCGGGGACGAGGAGGTGCGCCTGGCCGGCGACCTCGTCGAGCGACGCCGGGCGCATCCGGACGGCGAGGGGGGCTCCGGGTCCGGGGCGCGGGGTCCCGGAGGTGCCGGAGGTCGCGGCGCCGAACAGGTCGCCGCCGAACAGGTCGCCGGTGGGCGCGGTGGGCATGGGCCGAGCCTACGCACCGCCGCCCACCCCCTCACCACGCCCCCCGTCACCGGCGGTGCCGCGAGGAGGTCGGGTGAAGGTCGTGACCACGGTGCGGGGTGATCTGACAGGGCGCGAGCGCGGATGGGATGCTGACGCTCGTGTTCTCCAGCCTCGGTCGTCGTGTCGCCCGCCACCCGCGTCTCACGGTCCTCGTGTGGGTCGTGCTCACCGCGCTCGGCCTGGCGCTCGCGCTGTTCGGCGTGGGCGGTCAGGGCGTGTTCGACCGGGTGACGACGGGCGCGCCGACGATCAGCGGCTCGGACAGCGAGCGCGCGGACGAGGTCCTCGCGGCGAACGACACGAGCGGGCCGGAGGTGACGCTCCTCGTCCGGGGCGTCGAGCCGGCCGACGAGCAGGTCGTCGAGGCGATGGGCGGGCTGAGCGCGGACCTCGTCGGGATCGAGGGCGTGGAGAGCGTCATCAACCCGTACGTGCTGCCGGGCGGCGTGGAGGACGAGGCGGCGCAGCCCCTCGTGGCGCAGGACGGGGACGGGTTCCTCACCGTGGTCACGCTGCGGACCGACCTCGACGCGGAGCGCTCCGACGAGGTGGCGGCGCAGGTCGTCGAGGAGCTGCGGGCCGTGCCGGGTGCGCTCGCCGAGGCGGCGCCCGGGGCCGCGGGGGACGCGGAGGGGCTGGTCGGGTCGAACGACCTCATCGTCGAGGCGATCACGGACCAGGTCGAGCAGGACCTGCGCACGGGCGAGGCCGTGGCGCTGCCCGTCGCGCTCGTCGTCATGGTGCTGGTCTTCGGGGGCTTCCTCGCGGCGGCGATGCCGATGGCGGGGGCGATCGCGTCCATCGGCACGGGCCTGGGTGCGCTGCTCGGCCTCACGTACGTGCTCGACGTCGACGCGTCCGTGGTCAACGTCGTCACCGTGCTGGGGCTGGGGCTGTCGATCGACTACGGCCTGCTCGTCGTGTCGCGCTACCGCGAGGAGCTGCACCGGCTGATCGAGGCGGGCGATGACCCGGCGCTGCGGCGCCGGCGCGGGGACGGCGTCGTGCACGCGGCCCTCGTGCGCACCATGGAGACGGCGGGACGCACCGTGGCGTTCTCGGCGCTGACGGTGGGCATCTCGATCGCGGGTCTCATGGTGTTCCGGCCGGACATCCTGCGGGCGATCGGGGCCGGTGCGCTCGCCGTCGTCCTCGTGGCGGTGGCGACGGCGCTCACCCTCGTCCCGGCGCTGCTCGTCTGGTCGGGGCGTCGGCTCGCACGGCCCGGCCTGCTCGGGCGGGTCCCCGGTCTGCGGCGCGTCCTCGCCCGGACCGCGGACGTGCAGTCCGACGTCGGGGTGTTCTCCCGTCTGGCGGGCCGGGTGCAGCGGCACCCGGCGTGGGTGCTCGTCGCGACGTCCGTGGTGCTCGTGGTCCTCGCCCTGCCGGTCCTGGGGCTGCACATGCGCAACTCGGGCATCGAGCTGCTGCCGACGGACTCGCCCCAGCGCGAGTTCGTGGACGTGCTCGCCGCCGAGTACCCCACGAGCGACAGCGCCCAGGTCGTCGCCGTCGTGGACGCGGGCGTCGAGGACGCGCAGGCGTGGGCCGACGACGTCGCAGCGCTCGACGGGGTCGAGAGCGTGGACCCCGCGGCGTCCCTCGACGGGTTCTCGGTCGTCGGGATCCACGTCGAGGGCGGCGAAGCGGGCGGCCCCGAGGCCGCGTCGGTGGTGCGCGAGGTCCGCGCGACCGACGCGCCGTTCGAGGTGTGGGTCACGGGTCAGGCCGCGGGCCAGGTCGACTTCGTCGACGCCCTCGGCGAACGCGTGTGGTGGGCCGTGGGCGTCGTCGTCGTCGCGACGTTCCTCCTGCTGTTCCTCATGACGGGCTCCGTGGTGATCCCCGTCAAGGCCCTCCTCACGAACGCGCTGTCCCTCGCCGCGTCCCTCGGCGTGCTCGTCCTCGTGTTCCAGGACGGCCACCTGGAGGGCCTGCTCGGCTTCACGTCCGTGGGCGGCATCGAGACGTACGTCGTGGCGCTCGTCGTCGCGTTCGCGTTCGGCCTGGCCATGGACTACGAGGTGTTCCTGCTCTCACGCGTCAAGGAGCTGTACGACACCGGGATGTCGAACGACGAGGCCGTGCGGCTCGGCCTGCAACGGTCGGGACGCATCATCACGTCGGCCGCCGCGATCATCGTCGTGGTCTTCGCGGGCTTCGTGCTCGGCGACCTCCTCGTCATCAAGGAGGTCGGGTTCGCGCTCGCCGTCGCCGTGGTCATCGACGCGACGATCGTGCGGCTCCTGCTCGTCCCCGCGACGATGACGCTCCTCGGCCGGTGGAACTGGTGGGCGCCCGGGCCCCTGCGCCGCGTCCACCGGCGGCTCGCGATCACCCACTGACGCCCGCGTCCCGCACGCGCGAGGGCGCGCCGTCCCGGTCTCCCCGGGGCGGCGCGCCCTCGCGCGTCGTACGACCTGTCACTCCGCGGCGGCCGCCGGGAGGTTGCCGGGCTCGCCGGGCGCCGCGGGCTTCGCGTCGACGCCCGCCTCCTTGCGCTGCTCGGGCGTGATCGGTGCGGGCGCCTGCGTGAGGGGGTCGTAGCCGCCGCCCGACTTCGGGAACGCGATGACGTCGCGGATCGAGTCGGACTGCGTGAGCAGCGCGACGATGCGGTCCCAGCCGAACGCGATCCCGCCGTGCGGCGGCGCGCCGAACTTGAACGCGTCGAGGAGGAACCCGAACTTCTCCTGCGCCTCCTCGGGCCCGATGCCCATGACGTCGAAGACCCGCTCCTGCACGTCGCGGCGGTGGATACGGATGGAGCCGCCACCGATCTCGTTGCCGTTGCACACGATGTCGTACGCGTAGGCGAGGGCGTCGCCCGGGTTCTGCTCGAACGTGTCCGCCCAGTCAGGCGTCGGGGACGTGAAGGCGTGGTGCACGGCGGTCCACGCCGAGCTGCCGAGCGTCACGTCGCCCTCGGCCGCGGCCTCGCCGGTCGGCTTGAACAGCGGCGCGTCGACGACCCACACGAACGCCCACGAGCTCTCGTCGATGGCACCCGTGCGCTTCGCGATCTCCTGCCGCGCCGCGCCGAGCAGCGCACGCGAGTCCGACGTCTTGCCCGCGGCGAAGAACACCGCGTCGCCCGGCTGCGCGCCCGTGGCCTCGCGCAGGCCGTCACGCTCAGCGTCGGAGAGGTTCTTGGCGACCGGGCCGCCGAGCTCGCCGTCCTCGCCGAACGTCACGTAGGCGAGGCCGCGAGCGCCGCGCTGCTTGGCCCACTCCTGCCACGCGTCGAACTGGCGGCGGGGCTGGGAGGCCCCGCCGGCCATGACGACGGCGCCGACGTACTCGGCCTGGAAGACGCGGAAGGGCGTGTCGGCGAAGTAGTCGGTGAGCTCGACGAGGGGGTTGCCGAAGCGCAGGTCGGGCTTGTCGGAGCCGTAGAGGCGCATGGCCTCGTGGTAGGTCATGCGCGGGATCGGCGTGGGGACGGTGTACCCGATGAGCTCCCACAGGGCGACGAGGATCTTCTCGGCGAGAGCGATGACGTCGTCCTGCTCGACGAAGCTCATCTCGACGTCGAGCTGGGTGAACTCGGGCTGGCGGTCGGCGCGGAAGTCCTCGTCGCGGTAGCAGCGGGCGATCTGGTAGTAGCGCTCCATGCCGGCGACCATGAGGAGCTGCTTGAAGAGCTGGGGGGACTGCGGCAGGGCGTACCAGGAGCCGGGCGACAGGCGTGCGGGGACGAGGAAGTCGCGCGCGCCCTCGGGCGTGGAGCGGGTGAGGGTGGGCGTCTCGACCTCGACGAAGTCCTCGGCGTCGAGGACGCGTCGCGCGGCCTGGTTGACCTTCGCGCGCAGGCGCAGGGCGTGCGCGGGTGCGGGCCGGCGGAGGTCGAGGTAGCGGTGCTTGAGGCGCGCTTCCTCGCCGATGGTCTCGGTGTCGGCGAGCGCGGTGGAGACCTGGAAGGGCAGCGCGTCGGAGGTGTTGAGGACGACGACGTCGCTCGCGAGGACCTCGATCTCGCCGGTGGGGAGGTTGGGGTTCTCGTTGCCGTCGGGGCGGCGGGAGACCTCGCCGGTGACCTGGAGGACGAACTCGCTGCGCAGCGGGTGGGCGACGGACTCGTCGCGGATGACGACCTGGGCGATACCGGACGCGTCGCGCAGGTCGATGAAGGCCACTCCCCCGTGATCGCGCCGACGGTCGACCCAGCCCGTGAGGGTGACGGTCTGACCGGTGTGCTCGGCTCGCAGTGAGCCGGCCGTGTGGGTGCGGAGCACGGAGTTCGTCCTTCCAGGAGTGCGTGGGGGTCGGGGCGCGCAGGCGCCCGTGCGAGTCTAGTCGGTGACGTCGTCGACCTCGGAGGAGCCTGCCCATGCCGCGCACGATCGCCACCACCCGCCGGATCGACCGCGAGGAGCTGCTCGAGCTGCTGCGCTCGCGTCACGACGGCGTGCTCGTCACCACCCGCTCGGACGGTTCGCCGCAGCTCAGCCCGGTGACGTACGGGGTCGACGGCGAGGGCCGGGTCGTCGTGTCGTCGTACCCGGAGCGGGCGAAGGCGGTGAACCTGCGGCGTCGTCCGCAGGCGTCGTTGCTGTCGCTCGCGCCGGGCTTCTCGGACCCGTGGGTGCAGGTGGACGGCGCGGCGGAGGTGATCGAGCTGCCGGACGCGGTCGAGCCGCTGGTCGACTACTACCGGGCGATCTCGGGCGAGCACCCGTACTGGGACGAGTACCGCGCGGCGATGGTCGAGCAGGGCAAGTGCCTGCTGCGCGTGACGATCACGCGGTGGGGCCCGGTGGCGACGGGCGGTTTCCCGGCCCGTCTCGCCGAGGGGTGACGTGACGCGCCGAGGGCTGACGTGACGACGGGTGCCGCGCGGGAGGGCCCGTTCCCCCCGCCGTGGCTCGCCCTGCCGGGTGCTGCGGCGCTGCTCCGGACGTTCCGCCGCGAGGACGCAGCACTGGGCGTCGAGCTCTCGCGCGTCGACGACGTCCCGCGCTGGACCTTCGTCCCTCCTCGCATGTCTGCCGTCGAGGCGGACGAGTGGGCCGCACGGGCCGTGTCCCGCGCGCGGGACGGCAGCTCGGCCCGCTACGTCGTCGAGCTCGACGGGCGCGCCGTCGGCACGGCCGGCCTGTCGGGGATCGACGGCGCCGCACCCGAGGTGTTCTACGCCCTCCTGCCGCGGGCGCGGGGTCTCGGGCTCGCGACACGAGCCGTCGCCTCGCTGGGCGCGTGGGCCCTCGCCGCCGGGGCGGAGGAGGTGCGGCTGGTGACGCGTCTCGGCAACGGCCCGAGCGAGGCGGTCGCGCGACGCGCGGGGTTCGTTCTCGTGGACGAGGCGACGGACCCGCGCGACGGCGCGTCGGTCCGTGTGTGGGCGCTGCGCGACGCGGGTGCTCCCCCGACGCTCTGACCACGGCTCAGAAGAGCACCTGCTCGACCCCGCTCCCGACGACGTCGAGCCCGTCGCCGTCGGTCGGCATGCCGGCGAGCGCCCCGGTGTGCCTGCGTGGGGTCGTGGCGGACGGCAGGCTCCCGGTCGGGTACGCGCCGTCGACGGGAGCGTGCTCGCCGCGCCGGTGGCGCCCGCCGACGCCCGCGGGTGCGCGGTGGCCGGAGACGGCGAACCCGCGCGCGACGAGCAGAGGCCGGACCCGGTCCCACAGCCAGGAGCGGTAGGCCTTCGTCGCGTGGGAGCCGCGGCCGTAGACGCGCTCGTACCCCGGCAGGAGGTGCGGGTGCTCGCGGGCGAGCCACGCGAGGTACCACTCGCGGGTGCCGGGCTTGAGGTGCAGGGGCAGGACGGTGACGCCGGTGGCGCCGGCGTCCTTCACGGCGTCGAGCAGGTCGGTGAGGGCGCGCGTGGAGTCGGTGAGCCACGGCAGGACGGGGGCCACCATGACGCCGCAGGGCAGCCCGGCGTCGCGCACCGCGCGGATCAGGTCGAGGCGTGCCCGCGGCGAGGGGGTCCCCGGTTCCACGGACGCCTGCAGCTCGGGGTCCAGCAGGGCGAGGGACACGCCGACGCCCACGTCGACGCGCCGGGCCGCGTCCGCGAGGAGGGGGAGGTCACGGCGCAGCAGGGTGCCCTTGGTGAGCACGGACAGCGGTGTGCCGGAGTCCGCGAGCGCCGTGACGATGCCGGGCATGAGGCGGTAGCGGCCCTCGGCGCGCTGGTACGGGTCGGTGTTGGTGCCGAGCGCGACGGGCTCGCGCGCCCACGTGCGTCGGGACAGCTCGGCGCGCAGGACCTCGTCGACGTTGACCTTGACGACGACCTCGCGGTCGAAGTCGTCGCCCGCGTCCAGGTCGAGGTACTGGTGCGTCGGGCGGGCGAAGCAGTACGAGCACGCGTGCGAGCAGCCGCGGTACGGGTTGACGGTCCACCGGAACGGCATGCGTGACATCGCGGGGACCTTCGACAAGGCGCTCTTCGCCGTCACCTCGTGGAAGGTGATGCCCGCGAACTCGGGTGTGCGGACGCTGCGCACGAGCCCGGCGCGCTCGAGCCCGGGGAGCGCGCCGTCGTCCGCCCCGATCGCCTGCCCGTCCCATCGCACCACCTCAGTCGAACACGTGTTCGAACCACGGTCAACCCGCACGCGATCACGACAGGAGGCGTCCGGTGCGTGAGACGCCGGGATTGTCCCGTCGCCCCGGAGGGCCTAGGGTCGGCGCGAACGCCCCCGGGGAGCGCACGAGCGCTGAGAGTGTAGGCCGGACACCCGTCCCTCCTGCAGACCCGTGGAACCTGATCTGGTTCGTACCAGCGAAGGGAGCAGGGCCGACGTCACCGTCCTCTGCGCGCTCGCGCCCGCGCCGTCGCGCGGGCCGGTCGCGCGGGAGGCCGGGGCGCGTCGTCGTGCACCCCTCGCCCCGGGGGCCCGACGAAGGGACACGCATGACCACCGGAACGCGGACGACGCCCGAGCCCGCAGCACCAGCCACCGGCCGCCGCGGCCGACGCGGCCTCACGCTCCACGAGACCGTGCTCGTCGCGGTCCTCGGCGTGGTGTTCGGGTTCGTGTACTGGGTCTTCGTGCAGCTCTGGGCCCCGCTGCAGATCGCCATGGGACCGCTGGGTGACCTGGCCTCGAACGTCCTCGCCGGCGCGTGGATCGTCGTCGGGCCGCTCGCCACCTACATCGTCCGCAAGCCGGGCGTCGGCATCCTCACGGAGACGCTCGCCGCGCTCGTCGAGGTGGTCTTCCTCGCGTCCCCCGCCGGGCCCCTCCTCCTCCTCGTCGGGCTGGTCCAGGGCGCCGGGGCCGAGGTCGCGTTCGCCGCCACCCGCTACCGCCGCTACGGGTGGTGGGTGTTCGTCGTGTCCGGCGTGAGCGCCGCGCTCGTGACGTTCGCGTTGAACGCCGTGCGCCTCGGCTGGCTCGGCCAGGACTACGCGATGCTGCGGCTCGGCATCCAGGTCGTCTCGTGCGTCGTGCTGTGCGGGATCGCCGCCCGCCTGCTCGGCGACGCGCTCGCCCGCACCGGCGCGCTCGACGCCTTCGCGATCGGGGCGGCGCGCCGTGCGTGAGCCCGCACCCGCACCCGCATTCGCACCCGGCCGCGCGCACGACCGTCGGACCGGCGGACAGGAGACCGACGCCGTCCGTACCGTCGGCCTGCGCGTCGACGTCGGCCACCACGGCACGCGGGTCGTCGACGACGTCACCACCACCGTGCCCGCGGGCGGCGCGCTGCTCGTCCTCGGCCCGTCCGGGTGCGGCAAGTCGACGCTCCTGCGCGCGATCGTCGGCGTCGTGCCGCACACCCTGCCCGGCGCGGTGACGGGCGAGCTGTCCGTCGTCGGGCAGGACCCGCGCGACGTCACGCCCGCCGCGCTCGCGGCCCGCGTGGGCCTCGTCCAGCAGCGGCCCGGCGACCAGCTGTGCCTCGACCACGTGGGCGAGGAGCTGCGGTTCGCGCTCGAGAACCGCGGCGCCGACCCGGACGGCATGGACGAGCGCGCCGCCGGCGCGCTGGCCGCCGTGGGTGCCGGCGCCCTGCACGACCGCCCGACCCACGCGCTGTCCGGCGGCGAGGCGCAGCGCGTCGCGCTCGCCGCCGCGCTCGTCGCCGACCCGTCCCTCGTCGTCCTCGACGAGCCCACGGCGCTCCTCGACCCCGCGGCCGCGCACGAGGTCGGCGCGCTGATCGCCGCGCTCGCGAGCGGCACGGGCGGCATCCGCAGCACGAACGGCACGAACGGCACGGACAGCGGCGTGGCGCCCGACGACGACGCCGCACCGGCGACGGGACGCACCGTCGTCCTCGTCGAGCACCGCCTCGACGAGCTCGGGACGCTGCCGGGGAGCACCCTCGTGCTCGGGCACGACGGTCGCGTCGTCGCCCAGGGACCCACCGACCACGTGCTGCGCGCGCACGCCCACGAGATCGCCGCCCTCGGGTGCTGGCTCCCCCTCGCCGTCCGGCTCGACGCCGCGGGCGCGCCCGGCCCGCTCGGCACGCCCGCGACCGACGCATGGCTCACGGACCTCGCCCGCCTGTACCCGGACCGGAGCCCGAGCACCACGCGCACCCGGGACGGCGCCGGCGCGCCGGTCGTCCTGCGCGCCCGGGGCCTCGCCGTCCACCGGGGCGGGGCACCGCGCCGGCGTCGCCGCGACGACGCGCCGCCGGTCGTGCGGGACGTCGACCTCGACGTGCGGGCGGGCGAGGTACTCGCGGTCGTCGGGCCGAACGGCGGCGGCAAGTCGACCCTGCTGCGCGGCCTCGCGGCGCTCGAACGCACCACCGGGGAGGTCGTCACGTCCTCCGGCGGTCCCGTCGCGATGGTGTTCCAGGACCCCGAGCACCAGCTCCTCGCCCGCACCGTGCGCGAGGAGGTCGCGTGGTCGGCCCGTCTCGCGGCGCTGCCCGACGCCGAGGAGCGCGTCGCGCACGCCCTCGACGCGTTCGGGCTCGTGGCGCTCGCCGACGCCAACCCGTTCCGGCTGTCCGGCGGGGAGCAGCGCCGCCTGTCCCTCGCCACGGCGACGGTGCTCGACCCGGACCTCCTGCTCGCGGACGAGCCGACGTTCGGCCTCGACCGCGCCCAGGCCGCCGCCACGGGCCGGGTGCTGCGCGCACGGGCCGACGCCGGCGGTGCGGTCGTGCTCGTCACCCACGACCTCGCGCTCGTGGCGGACGTCGCGGACCGGGTGGCCGTCGTCGTCGGCGGACGGCTCCGGGCGCTCGGCGCGACGCCCGAGGTGCTCGCCGACGCGGGCCTGCGCGCGGACGCGGCGCTGCGCCTCCCGCCCCTGCTCGACTGGTGGGCGACGACGGGCCGCTCCCTCGGCGTCCACCCTCGGCCCCTCGTCCGCGCCCTCGACGCGGCGGAGGCGCGCGCCGCCGGGCGCGCCCCGACGACCGTGCGCCCGCCCCGCGCGGCGACCGGGACCGCGGCATGAGCGCGCCCGGACCGACCGTCCTGGGCCGGTGGAACCCGACGGTCAAGCTCGCGACGCTCCTCACGCTCGGGACCGCCGTCCTGCTCGTCACCGACCCGGTGACGCCCACGGTCGGGTGGGTGCTCGTGCTCGTCGCGCTCCTCGTGCTCGGGCGCGTCCGCCTGCGCACCCTCGCCCTCGCGCACGTGCCGTTCCTGGGCTTCGCGACGAGCCTGCTCGTCGTCAACGTCGCGACACGGCCCGGCGGCGCGCCGGTCGACCTCGGACCGGTGACCGTCGGCGCGGACGGCCTGGGCATCGGCGCGTCGCTCGCGCTGCGCACCCTGTTCGTCGGGGCGCTCTCGCTCACGCTCGTCCTCACCACCGAGCCGGTCCGCCTCATGACGAGCCTGCACCAGCACGCACGGCTGCCCGCGTCGTGGACGTTCGCCGTGCTGGCCGCGCACCGCCTCCTCGCGGACCTGCCGGGCACGTGGCACACGATCCGCTGCGCGCAGGCGGTCCGCGACCCTCGGCGTACCCCCGGGACGCTCCCCCGCTCCCCGCGGGCCCTCGGGGCGGCCGCCTTCGCGCTCCTCGTCGGCGCGGTCCGACGGTCCGAGCGCATGACGATCGCCCTGGAGTCGCGCGGCCTCGGTTCCGGCCCGCGCACGACGTCGCGGCCCGTCCCGCTCGGCACGGCCGACGTCGCCGCCGCGGTCCTCGTGCTGCTGCTCGCCGCCGCGGTGATGGTCGTCGGCGTGCACGCGGGCTGGGTCACGGGTCTCGGCCGGCTCACCGCATGAGGCGCCCAGCAGGGACAGCGCCGCGGGGGCCGTCGCTCAGGCCGGGGCGACGACCGCCCCCTCCGCGGGCACGCCGCGCTCGACCTCCCGCACGACGCCGCCCCGCCCGGTCTCCCGGAAGGTGCGGAACGTGAGCGGCAGTCCTCGCGCCGTCGTGCCGTCGGGACCGTCCATCGTCTGGACGTGCACGTGCGGCTGCGTCGAGTTGCCGGAGCTGCCGCACCGGCCCAGCTCCTCCCCCGTCACGACCCGACGACCGGCCCGCACGCCGAGCGAGCCGGCGCGCAGGTGGGCGAGCACGACGAAGACACCCGGCACGTCCAGCGCGAGGACCACGTGGTTGCCCGCGAGCGCCGCGGCGCCGCCGCGCGCCCGGGCGGCCTGGGAGAGGGCGTAGCCGAGCAGCGCGAGGGGCGAGCGCCGGGCCCGGTGGTCGGGCTCGACGTCGTGCGCGGTGACGACGGTGCCCGGGGCCGGGGCGAGCACGGGGCGCCCGTAGGCGTGGAACCGCTCGGGCGGCTCGGTCGCGAGGGCGGTGCGCCAGTCGCGCACGGTCGCCGCGCTCCGCCCCTCGACCGCGACGAAGTCGATCGCCCACGTGGTGGCGAACAGGTGGGTCCCGTGGCTCGGGACGCGGCGTGCGGGGCTGTTGCGCACGAGCCACGTGCCCGTGAAGGGCAGGGCGAGCTCGACGTCGTCCGGCACGCCGCCCTCCCTCCTGCGCGCGGGCCGGGCCGCGCGGTCGCGTCAGTCGCCCGCGGGGACCACCCGGGGCCACAGGTCCTCGGCCGGCGGGGCCCACGTCGCGGCGTCGGCCTCGACCTGCTCGCCGGAGCGGATGTCCTTGACCTGGTCGGGCGTGCGGGTGCCGTCGTCGTCGACCCGGCCGGGGAACCACACGAACGGGATGCCGCGCCGGTCGGCGAAGCGGATCTGCTTGCCGAACTTCGCGGCGGCGGGCGCGACCTCCACGGGGATCCCGCGTGCGCGCAGGGCCGTGGCGACCGCGTCGGAGGCCGCGCGCGAGTCCTCGCCCGTGACGGCGACGACGACCGCGCTCGGCACGGCGCGCGTCGCGCGCACCAGGCCCGCGGACAGCAGGCGCGACACGAGCCGCGACACGCCGATGGACAGGCCGACGCCGGGGTAGGTGTGCGTGCCGTCGGACGCGAGGGTGTCGTACCGCCCGCCCGAGCAGATCGAGCCGAGCTGCTCGTGGCCCACGAGGACCGTCTCGTACACCGAGCCCGTGTAGTAGTCGAGGCCGCGCGCGATCTTCAGGTCGGCGACGACGACGCCGGGCGCGCGCACGCTCGCGGCGTCCAGGAGGGCGCCGAGCTCGGCGAGGCCGGTCTCGAGCAGGTCGGTCGCGGCGTCGTGCTCGGCCGCGAGCGCCCGGACGCGGTCCACGACGCCCGCGTCGTCGCCGCTGATCGCGGCGAGCGCGAGGCACGCGTCGGCCTGCTCGCGCGTCGTGCCCGCCTCGGCGACGAGGAGGTCGGCGACCCTCTGGGGGCCGACCTTGTCGAGCTTGTCGATCTGGCGCAGCACGTCGTCGACCGCGTCGATCCCGAGCCCGCGGTAGAACCCCTCGGCGACGCGCCGGTTGTTGACGAGGACGCGGACCTCGGGCACGCCGATGTCGCGCAGCGCGCCGAGGGCCTCGGCCATGACGAGCGGCAGCTCGACCTCGAAGTGGTACGGCAGCTCCCCCGCGCCGACGACGTCGACGTCCGCCTGCACGAACTCGCGGAACCGCCCGTCCTGGGGGCGCTCGCCGCGCCACACCTTCTGGATCTGGTAGCGCTTGAACGGGAACGCGAGGTGCCCGGCGTTCTCCAGGACGTAGCGCGCGAACGGCACCGTCAGGTCGAAGTGCAGGCCGAGCTGCTTGTCCCCCCGGCCCGACGGCGCGGCGTCGGCCCCGGTGTCCGCGCCCGGCTCCTCCTGGAGCCGGCGCAGGACGTACACCTCCTTGGACGTCTCGCCCTTGCGCAGCAGCTGGTCGAGCGGTTCGACGGCGCGCGTCTCGATCCCGGCGAACCCGTGGAGCTCGAACGTCCGGCGCAGCGTGTCGAGGACGTGCTGCTCGACGACGCGTCCGTCGGGCAGCCATTCGGGGAAACCGGAGAGGGGGGTGGGCCTGGCCATGGGCCCGATCTTTCCAGACGCCGCGGCGCACGCCGCAATCGGCGCCGCCGACGTCTCGGCGGGGGTCTCGGCGGGTGTCGGGGGGAGATCGGAGGGACTCGCGGATCTCAGGCGGCGAGGAACGGGTTCGTCGCGAGCTCGCGCGCCACGGACGTCGCCGGACCGTGACCGGGCAGCACGTCCCAGCCCGGGTCGAGCCGGCCGACGACGTCCCGCAGGGTCGCGGCCATCGTGACGCCGTCGCCGCCGGGCAGGTCCGTGCGCCCCACCGACCCAGCGAACAGCACGTCCCCGCTGAGGACCACGCCGCGCCCCGGCTCGCCCACCAGGTACAGCGTCGAGCCCTCGGTGTGCCCCGGCGCGCCCACCGCCCGCAGGACGAGACCGCCGTGACGCAGGACCCGCTCCGCCCCGGGGCCGGCGTCGAACGTCGTCACGTCGTCGGGCCGCCGGTAGTCCTCGGGCCGCGCTCCCGCCGCCCGCAGCGCCGCGCCGAGAGGTCCCGAGACGACCGGACCGTCCGCCCCGGCGCGCGGCGCCCCGTGCCGCTCGAGCGTGCCGAACGGGTCCTCGAGCCGGTAGGCGTCCGCGGCGTGCAGGAGGAACGGGACGCCCAGGCGCTCGCCGAGCACCGCGGCGTCCCACGTGTGGTCGACGTGGCCGTGCGTCGCGAGGACGGCCCGCGGCACCAGACCCCGGCGACGGACGAGCGCCACCACGTCGTCCGCGACGCCGGCGCCCGGGTCGACGACGACGCAGTCGCCGCCCGGCGCGCTCACCACCGCGCAGTTCGTGCCGAACACGGGCGCGACCACGACCTCGACCCGCACCTCCGAGCCCGTGCTCCCGTCCTCGTGCGAGCCGTCGTCCGTCGTCGCCGCGTCCATGCCCCGAGGCTAGCCGCGCCCCGGTCGATACCGGAACGTGACCTGCGGCGCGAGAATCCACGGGGCTGCAGCGCTCCGGGTGCCTAGACTGTCCCGTACCGACCACGGGCGCACCGGGGTCGACCGCGCGCGCCGTCACGGCGGACCGAAGGAGCTGGGGTGTCGACGAAGAGCAAGGAGCGCGAGCAGGCGCGCCGCCGCCAGGAGAAGTGGGAGCTGCACCAGGCGCAGCAGCGCGCACGGCGCCAGCGCGCGTGGTCCGTCGTCGGCGTCGTCGTCGCCCTGCTCCTCGTCGGCCTCGTCGTGTGGTGGGCGCTGTCCGCCGCCCAGGACACCGGCACCGACGCCGGAGGCGGAGAGGGCGGCGGCGACACGCAGACGTACACCCTGCCCCCGGCGTCCGCCGCCGAGGGCCGCGAGTGGACCTCGACCCTCACCACGAGCGTCGGCGACATCGAGCTGACCCTCGACGGAGCCGCCGCACCCCAGGCCGTCGCGAACTTCGTCGCCCTCGCCGAGGCGGGCTACTTCGACGAGACGTCGTGCCACCGCCTCACCACCTCCGGCATCTACGTGCTCCAGTGCGGCGACCCGACCGGCACGGGCACCGGCGACCCCGGCTACGGCTTCGGCCCCATCGAGAACGCCCCGGCCGACGACGTGTACCCCGCGGGCACCGTCGCCATGGCCCGCCAGGGCGGGAACGCCGAGTCGATGGGCTCCCAGTTCTTCCTCGTCTACGAGGACTCGACCATCCCGTCCGACGCGGCGGGTGGATACACCGTGTTCGGCACCATCACATCCGGCCTGGACGTCGTCCAGGCAGTCGCTGACGCGGGGACCGCGGACGGAGCCGGCGACGGCTCCCCCGCCACCCCGGTCACCATCGAAGGAGTTGAGACCCAGTGAGCGATCCCGCGAACAACGAGGCGAGCACGCAGGCTGCCCAGCCCGCGGAGTCGGACGCGACCGAACGGGTCGAGACGACCGAGGTGGAGAGCGCCGAGACGCCAGCCACCGAGGCCACCGAGGCCACCGAGGCCACCGAGGCCACCGAGGCAGCGTCGGCCGACGACGCCCTTGCCGCCGCCGAGGAGTCCGCGGGCACGCCGGACGCCACGACGACGGTCGAGGCGGAGGCCGAGACGAAGGTCGAGGCGGAGGCCGAGACCCGCGCCGAGGCGGCGCCGGCGCCCACCCCGGCCCCGCGCCCCGCGCCGCGGCCCGGCCCGCGCCCGAAGCCTTCCGCGGTCCCGCACCCGCCGCGCCGCCCCGCCGCGGCGACGCCCGCAGCCGCGCCGGAGGTCCCGGCCGTCCCCGCGCTCTCCGACGACTCGGCGGCGGCCAAGGCCGCGGCGGAGTTCGGTCGCGTCGACGAGGACGGCACGGTGTACGTCCGCGAGAGCACCGGCGAGCGCGCCGTCGGGCAGTTCCCCGGTGGCGACGCCGACGAGGCCCTGACGCTGTACGTGCGGCGCTACCTCGACCTGCAGGCCAAGGTGTCGCTCTTCGAGGCGCGGCTGTCCGGCACGGACCTGTCCGTGCGGGAGATCGACCAGACGCTGGCCCGCCTCGCCGAGGAGACCGCCGAGCCGCCCGCCGTCGGCGACCTCGACGCGCTGCGCACCCAGGTGGAGACGCTGCGCGGCGTCGCGGCCGAGCGCCGTTCCCAGCTCGAGTCCGAGCGTGCCGCGGCGAAGGCCGCCGCGCTCGCCGCCCGCACGGAGATCATCGAGGCGGCGGAGCGGATCGCGGCGACCGACCCGAGCCGGATGCAGTGGCGTCCCGCCGGCGAGGAGCTGCGCGGTCTGCTCGAGCGCTGGAAGGAGGCGCAGCGCAGCGGTCCGCGCATCGACCGGACGAGCGAGGAGGCGCTGTGGAAGCGGTTCAGCCACGCGCGGACCGCGTTCGACCGCGAGCGCCGTCACTTCTTCGCCGAGCTCGAGCAGCGCAACACCGCCGCGAAGGCGGAGAAGGAGAAGCTGGTCGCCGAGGCCGAGGCTCTCTCGACGAGCACCGAGTGGGGCCCCACCGCCGGCGCGTACCGCGACCTCATGGCCCGTTGGAAGGCGGCCGGGCGAGCGAGCCGCAAGGACGACGACGCCCTGTGGGCGCGCTTCCGCGCGGCGCAGGACGCGTTCTTCCAGGCGCGGGACGCGGCGAACTCCGCCACCGACGCCGAGTACGCGGCGAACCTCGAGGTCAAGGAGGCGCTGCTCACGCAGGCCGAGGCCATCGTGCCCGTGAAGGACCTCGCCGCCGCCAAGTCCGCGCTCCGCGACGTCCAGGAGCGGTGGGAGGAGGCCGGGCGCGTGCCGCGCGGCGACCTCCAGCGCGTCGAGGGCCGCCTCCGTGCGGTCGAGAACGCGGTGCGCGACGCCGAGCAGGCCCAGTGGACCCGGACCAACCCCGAGACGCGTGCGCGCGCCGAGGGGGCTGCGGCCCAGCTCGAGGCCGCGATCAGCGGTCTCGAGGACGACCTCGAGGCCGCGCGCGGCCGGGGTGACGCCCGGGCCGTGTCCGAGCTGGAGACGGCGCTCGCCGCGCGACGCTCGTGGCTCGAGCAGGTCGTGCGTGCCGCGGAGGACTCCCGCGGCTGACCCTCTCGGCAGGTCAGGGGCCGGTGTCCGTCCACAGACGGGCACCGGCCTCTGTCGTGCGGCGCCGGGGTGCGGCACGGTGGTCTCCCATGACCGCACACCTCGCCGCCGCCCCGTCCGGAACGCCCGCCGCGCGTGGTCCGTCCCCCGCCACCGGCTACCCGCCGCTCGCCCGGCTCCTCGTCGCTCGCGACCCGGAGGTCGGCCGGCTCGTGCGCGCCGCCGACGTGGGCGGCGGCGCTGCGTTCCAGGATCTCCTGCGGCGTGGTGCCCTCGTGCACGTCTGGGAGGACGTGGCCTCCCCGGTCCAGGTCCCGCGGACGCCTCTGCTGCGCGCGGCCGCGGTCCGCGACGTCGTCCCGTCGCACTGCGTCGTGGGTGGCGCGAGCGCGGCCTGGCTCCTGTGCGGCGGCCCCGCTCCCGCGCGTCTCGAGCTGCTGTACCCGCCGGGCACGCACCGCCCTGCACCGCGTCCGGGACGCACCGCCCGGCAGGCGGCGGTGCTGCAGGGCGAGGTGCTGCGGATCGGCGACGTCCGTGTCACGGGCGTGGTCCGGACCGCGCTCGACGTCGCGACGCGCGTCGACCCGGACGAGGCGCTCGTGACACTGCGCCGGCTGCGCGACGACCACGGGCTCGACCCTGCCGTGGCGGCCCGCTCGCTCGAGCTGCGCTACCGCTGGCCGGCGCGCGAGAGGGCGCGGACCACCCTCGCGGCCCTGCTCGCCGACGTCGGCGGGCCGGGCTAGGTTGGGCGGCATGGCCGCAGCGAAGGCTCCGCCGGTGGAGCTCGACGTCGACGGGCGCACGGTGCGCGTCACCAGCCCCGACCGTGTCGTGTTCCCCGCCCTCGGGGTGACGAAGCTCGACGTCGTGCAGTACTTCGTCTCGGTTGGGGACGGCGTCCTCGGCGCCCTCGTGGACCGCCCCACGACCCTCGAACGGTGGCCGAAGGGCGTGTTCGAGGGGGCCCGGATGAGCACCCGGACGGACAACAGCGGCGATGCGTTCTACCAGAAGCGCATCCCGAAGGGAGCACCCGAGTACGTGCGCACGGCCCGGATCGCGTTCCCGAGCGGCCGGACGGCGGACGAGGTGTGCCCCTCCGAGCTCGCGGTGGTCGCCTGGGCGGCGAACCTCGGCACGCTCACCTTCCACCCGTGGCCGGTGCGCGGCGGCGACGTGGAGGCCGTCGACCAGCTCCGCATCGACCTCGACCCGCAGCCCGGCACGGACTTCGACGACGCCGTGCGCGTCGCCCCGCACCTGCACGAGCTCCTCGACGAGCTCGGCCTCCCGGGCTACCCCAAGACGTCCGGTGGCCGCGGCATCCACGTCTTCGTCCCCGTCGCGCCCGAGTGGGACTTCGTCGCCGCGCGCCGCGCGACCATCGCGATCGGCCGAGAGCTCGAACGACGACTGCCCGAGCAGGTCACGACGAAGTGGTGGAAAGAGGAGCGCGGCGCCAAGATCTTCGTCGACTACAACCAGATGGCCCGGGATCGCACCATCGCGTCGGCATACTCCATCCGCGCCAACCAGCGGGCGACGGTCTCCGCGCCGCTGCGCTGGGACGAGCTCGCCGACGCCCACCCCGACGACTTCGACGTGCGGACCATGCCCGCGCGGTTCGCCGACGTCGGCGACCTGTTCGCCCCGCTGCGCGCCGACCGTACCGCGCCCGGGGCGTCGCTGGAACCCGCGCTCGAGCTCTCGCGCCGCGACGAGGCCGAGCACGGGCTCGGCGACCTGCCCTACCCGCCCGAGTACCCGAAGATGCCGGGCGAGCCGAAGCGCGTCCAGCCGAGCAAGGACCGCGACCGCCCGCGCGACGGCGAGGACTGACCGGGGAGCAGGTCATGTGGGCGGCGTCTCGCGGGGGTCGCACACGATGGTCACCGCCTCGTGACCCGTGACCCTGTCTGCCGGGAGCCACCCCATCGTCGTGCGCAACCACGTCTCGCCGTCCGTACTCGCCCCGGCAGGAAGGACGCACAGCGCGGTCAGTCCCCCGCCGACCGACAGGTGGGACGCGGGCGCGGCGGGCGCGGCGTCGGCGGACGGCTCCTGCCACGTCCCCGACTCCTCCCGGAGCGTGACGCGGGTGTAGGTGTGGCGCTCCGACTCTGCCGTCCGGTCCCCACGGTCCCAGTCCGCGACGAGGGTGCCGCGCTCGCTCTTCTGGAGCACCACGCGCGTCTCCCGCAGGTCGACCCACCCGTCCTCCGTGTAGGTGCGGTACGTGACCATGAACTCGTTGAGCCCGTGGCCCGTCGCCCGTGGCGCTCCCATCAGCTCGGCCCAGGCGTACGGAGCCCAGTCCTCCTCGAAGCTGTCGAGCGGGTACTGGCCTTGCGCCTCGGCGCTGAGCAACCGCCAGCCCCGCTCGGGTTCGGCTCCCCCGCTGCGGCCGTAGAAGTCCCGCAGCGACGACACCGCCTCCGCGTCGGAGACCGGGGCGAACTCCGCCCCGCAGAGGGGAGGGTGCCAGTCCCACGAGACGACGGAGCGCGTGCACGCCCCGTCCCGGATCTCCGGGACCGCCCAGGCCGCGAAGAGCAGGCCCAGGGCTGCGACCACACCTCCGGCGACCTTGCCGGGCGTCAGGCGCCGCTGGTCCGACCTGTCGTTCATGGGACGCCTCCTCCTGTCACGCCCCCGCAGGAGGAGAGAGCGCTCGCACCCCGGTCCCGGACACGACGCATGCGCGCGGGCGCACCCCGGCTCAGCGCGACGGCGCGGGTGCGGCGCCGGGGGCTCCCGGCAGGATCTCCGTCAGGTCGTAGGACACGGGCTCCTCCAGCTGGTCGTACGTGCACGACGCCGGGTCACGGTCCTCGCGCCAGCGCCGGAACTGCGCGGTGTGCCGGAAGCGGGTGCCCTCCATGTGGTCGTAGGCGACCTCGAGGACCCGCTCGGCGCGCAGCGGCGTGAACGACAGGTCCTTGCCCGCGCTCCACCGCGACACGGCCCCGGGCATGCGTTCGCCCGCGGGGTTCTCCCACCCCGCCCAGGGGTGCGCATCTGCCTCCGGCGTGCCGGGCTCGACGACGAGCGGGGCGAGCTCCGCGACGAGCGCGGCACGGCGCGCCGTGGGGAACGACGCGGCAACCCCGACGAACTGGAGCGCCCCCGCGTCGTCGTACAGGCCGAGCAGGAGCGAGCCGATCAACGGCTCCTGCGGCGTCGACGTCTTGTGCAGGCGGTACCCCGCGGGCACCACGTCGGCCTCGCGCCCGTGCTTGATCTTGAGCATCGCCCGCTTGTTCGGCTGGTAGACCCCGTCGAGGGGCTTCGCGACGACACCGTCGAGACCCGCCCCCTCGAACGTGTCGAACCAGGCGCGCGCCACCTCCGCGTCGCGGGTGCGCGGGGTGGCGTGGACGTCCGGACCGTCGAGGCCGAGCGCGTCGAGGACCTCGTGCCGACGCGACAGCGGCTCGCGGGTCAGGTCCTCGTCGTCGAGCGCGAGGACGTCGAACACGACGAGACTCGCCGGCGTCGACTCGGCGAGGAGCCGCACCCGGGACGCGGCGGGGTGGATCCGCTGCTGGAGCACCTCGAACTCGAGGCGACCGTCCTGCGCGACGACGATCTCGCCGTCGACCACGCAGCGCGGCGGGAGCGCACGGCGCGCCGCCTCCACGACCTCCGGGAAGTAGCGCTCCATGGGGCGGGCGTTGCGGCTGTCGATGCGCACCTCGTCGCCGTCGCGGTAGACGATCGCGCGGAACCCGTCCCACTTCGGCTCGTACACGTACCCGCCGGGGACGGCGTCCGCCTCCGGCACGTGCGGCACGGACTTCGCGAGCATGGGCAGGACGGGCGGCAGGACGGGCAGATCCATGGCCCCGATGCTGCCACCGGGCGGTGACAGCCGCCCGACGGCGCGCCCCGGCCCGGGCCGTGCGTGGGCGTCGCGGCCGGTCGCCGGCCGGAGGGGTCAGGCCGGGAGCGGCGGGGCGTGCTGGTCCGCGCGCGACCCCGTGATCCGGTAGACGTCGAACACGCCGTCGACCTTGCGGACCGCGCTGAGGACCTGCGCCAGGTGGCCCGGCTCGGCCATCTCGAACACGAACCGCGACATGGCGACGCGGTCGTTCGACGTCGACACGGTGGCCGACAGGATGTTCACGTGGTGGTCGGACAGCACGCGCGTGACATCGGACAGCAGGCGGGCGCGGTCGAGCGCCTCGACCTGGATCTGCACGAGGAACATCGTGTTGGAGCCCGTCGTCCACGCCACGTCGACGATGCGCTCCGGCTGGTTGCGCAGCCCCACCACGTTGTTGCAGTCGGTGCGGTGCACGCTCACGCCCTGCCCGCGCGTCACGAACCCGATGATCTCGTCGCCCGGTACGGGGGTGCAGCACTTGGCGAGCTTGACCCAGATGTCGTCGACGCCCTTGACCATGACGCCGGGGTCCCCGGTCCGGACACGGCGCGCGGTCTGACCCGGCCGGGCCGTCTCCGCGACGTCCTCGACCGTGCCCTCGTCCCCGCCCATCGACTGGACGAGCTTCGAGACGACGTTCGCCGCGGAGACCTGACCCTCGCCGATCGCCGCGTACAGCGCGGTGACGTCCGCGAAGCGCATCTCGTTCGCGAGGGCGACGAGCGTCTCGTGCGTCAGGAGCCGCTGGATCGGCAGGTTCTGCTTGCGCATCGCCTTGGCGATGGCGTCCTTGCCGTGCTCGACGGCCTCCTCGCGACGCTCCTTCGAGAACCACTGCCGGATCTTGTTCCGGGCCCGCGGGCTCTTGACGAACGCGAGCCAGTCACGGCTCGGTCCGGCGTTCTCCGACTTGGACGTCAGGACGTCGACCGCGTCGCCGTTCTCCAGCGTCGAGTCGAGGGGGACGAGACGGCCGTTGACCCGCGCGCCCATCGTGCGGTGACCGACCTCGGTGTGCACCGCGTACGCGAAGTCGACCGGCGTCGAGCCGGCGGGCAGCGCCATGACGTCACCCTTCGGCGTGAAGACGTAGACCTCCGCGCCGCCGATCTCGAAGCGCAGCGAGTCGAGGAACTCCGCCGGGTCCGCCGTCTCGCGCTGCCAGTCCACGAGCTGGCGCAGCCAGCGCATGTCGTTGGCCGCGGTGTCGTCCTTGGCGGTCTTCCCGCCCGACTTCGCCGTCTCCTTGTACTTCCAGTGGGCGGCCACGCCGTACTCCGCGCGACGGTGCATCTCGTGCGTGCGGATCTGGATCTCGACGGGCTTGCCGCCGGGGCCGATGACCGTCGTGTGCAACGACTGGTACATGTTGAACTTCGGCATCGCGATGTAGTCCTTGAACCGCCCCGGCACAGGGTTCCACCGTGCGTGCAGCGCACCCAACGCCGCGTAGCAGTCCCGGACGGTGTCCACGAGGACCCGCGCACCGACGAGGTCGTAGATCTCCGCGAAGTCGTGGCCGCGCACGATCATCTTCTGGTAGATCGAGTAGTAGTGCTTCGGCCGACCCGTGACCGTGGCCTTGATCTTCGCCGAGCGCAGGTCGGCCGTGACCTGCTCGCGGACCACCGCGAGGTACTCCTCGCGGGCCGGGGCGCGCTCGGCCACCAGGTGCACGATCTCGTCGTACACCTTGGGGTACAGGGCCTGGAAGGACAGGTCCTCCAGCTCCCACTTGATCGTGTTCATGCCGAGCCGGTGCGCGAGCGGCGCGTAGATCTCGAGCGTCTCGCGCGCCTTGCGCTCCGCGGACTTCGACGACACGTACTTCCACGTGCGGGCGTTGTGCAGGCGGTCGGCGAGCTTGATGACGAGCACCCGGATGTCCCGCGCCATCGCGACGACCATCTTGCGGACGGTCTCCGCCTGCGCGGCGTCGCCGTACGTGACCTTGTCGAGCTTGGTGACGCCGTCGACGAGCATCGCGATCTCGTCGCCGTACTCACCGCGCAGCTGGTCGAGGGAGTACTCGGTGTCCTCCACCGTGTCGTGCAGAAGGGCGGCGGCGAGCGTCGACCCGTCGAAGCCCAGCTCCGCCAGGATCGTCGCCACCGCGACGGGGTGCGTGATGTACGGGTCGCCGCTCTTGCGCAGCTGCCCCCGGTGCGCCTTCTCCGCCGTCGCGTACGCGCGCTCGATCGCCGACAGGTCCGCGCGCGGGTGGTTCGTCCGGACGGCCTGCAGCAACGGCTCGAGCGCCGGGCTCGCACCCCCGGTGCGGGTGCCGAAGCGGACGAGCCGCGACCGCACCCCACGGTTCGGCGTGCCGCTTCCCTGCCCCGGGGCGGCGGACGGCGCCTGCCCGCCCGGGCGCGACGTGCGCGTGTCCTCGCTCATGCGCCCTCCTCCCGCGGTCCGTCGTCTGCTGCGTCGGCCGGTACGCACCACGACGCACCGACCCGAGTGGCAATCCTACGACTCGACGTGCAGGAGGGTCGTCACCTCGCGTCCCGCGAGGCGTGCGCGCCCCCCGAGCCCGACGAGCTCGAGCAGGAACGCCATCCCGGCGACGACTCCCCCGCTGCGCTCCACGAGCTCGGCACCCGCCGCGGCCGTGCCGCCGGTCGCGAGGACGTCGTCCACCACCAGAACACGCGCACCCGGCGTCAGTGTTCCCGTGCGCAGCTCGATGGTGGCCGTGCCGTACTCGAGGTCGTAGGTGACCCGCTCCGTGGGTGGCGGCAGCTTGCCGGCCTTGCGCAGCGGGACGAACCCGACACCCAGGTGCGTCGCGAGCGGCGCACCGAGGAGGAACCCGCGGGCCTCCATCCCGGCGACCACGTCGACGTCGCCCGACGACGCGGCCACGGCGGCCAGCGCCGACACGACCGACGCGAACGCCTCGCCGTCGGCGAGAAGGCCGGTGATGTCGCGGAACGTGATGCCCGGGTGCGGGTAGTCCGGCACCGCGCGCACGAGGTCCAGCACGCGGGCCACCTGCTCGGGCGGGAGACCGGCGAGGCCGACGGCACGCAGTCCGTCGGCCTCGCCAGGCAGGATGTGCTCGGCCGTCATCGCGACCCGCGACGGCGACGCGGCTGCGCCTTGTTCCCCTGGTGCGCACCCGGTTGGAGCTGGCGACGGCCCTCCACCCCGGCGGCGGCGAGCACCGCGTCGTCGGCCCCCTCGTCGCCGAGCTCGGCGACACGGTCCGCCCGCAGGTCCACGACCTTGCGCGTGTGCTCGGCGATCGCCGGCTCACGCTCGCGCAGGGTGACCTCAAGCGGCGTCGCGAGGAAGATCGACGAGTACGCACCGACCGCCATGCCGACGAACAGCGCGAGCGCGATGTCGCGCAGCGTCCCGGCCCCGAGCAGGAACGCGCCGATGAACAGGATCGCCGCGACGGGCAGCAGGGCCACCACGGACGTGTTGATCGAGCGCACCATCGTCTGGTTGATCGCGAGGTTCGCGCGCTCCGCGTACGTGCTGCGGGTCTGGTCGAGGATGCCGGTGGTGTTCTCGCGCACCTTGTCGAAGACCACGACGGTGTCGTAGATCGAGTACGCGAGGATCGTCAGGACGCCGATCACGGTGGCGGGCGTGATCTCCCACCCCACGAGGGCGTAGATGCCGATGGTGACGATCAGGTCGTGGAACAGCGCGATCACCGCAGCGAGCGCCATGCGCCAGTTCCGGAAGTAGATCGTCATGACAAGGCTGACGAGCAGCAGGAACACGACGAGGCCGACGAGCGCCTTCTGCGACACGTCCTGACCCCACGTCGGGCCGATGAAGGAGCTCGTCACCTCGCCGGTCTCGACGTCGTACGCGGCTCCGAGGGCGACCCGCAGCTCCTCGACCTCGTCGTTGTCGAGCTCGGCGGTCTGGACGCGCACCGTGTCGCCGCCGACGGTCGAGATGCGCGGCACCTCGTCCGGGGCGACCTCGGCCACCGCGTCGATGGCCGGCTGCTGCGACGCGTCCGCCACGCCCGAGACCGTGAACTGGGAGCCGCCACGGAACTCGATGCCGAGGTTGAGGCCGCCGCCCGCGATCCGCACGCCCACGACCGCGAGCGAGAGGACCACCGCGATGATCGCGGCGACGAAGTATCGGCGTCGACGCCCGACGATCGCGTAGGACCGGCGGCCGGTGTAGAGGTCGTTGCCCCACTGGGCGAAACCGCTGGCCATCAGTGCTTCTCCTCGTTCTCGCCCTCGGACGCCTCGGCGTCCGTCGGCTGGTCCTCGACGGTGCCCGGAGCGGCCGCGGCGCGGCGCTCCGCGGCCCGACGCTCCGCGATGGTCATGCGGGCGGTGCCGCTCGACGAGCCGACACCGGCGCCGACCGTCTCCCGTGCCGGGGCGACCGGCTCGTCCTCCACGGCCGAGGCCGTGGCCTCCGCGCCGTCGCCCGTGCCCGTCGCGGGGGTCACGACCCTGCCGCGGCCCGCGTAGCGGATGCTGCGCGCGCCGAGACGGCGCGGGTCGAGGCCGGACCACGGGTGGCCCGTCGCGAAGAACTTCGTCCGGGCGAGCAGCTGGAGCAGCGGGTGCGTGAAGAGGAACACCACGACGATGTCGATGAGCGTCGTGAGACCCAGCGTGAACGCGAAGCCACGGACGCCGCCGACCGCGAGGAAGTAGAGCACGATCGCGGCGCAGAAGTTCACCGCGTCCGACGCGAGGATCGTGCGGCGTGCGCGCTGCCAGCCCTTCTCCACCGCGGAGTTGAGCGTGCGACCGTCGCGCAGCTCGTCGCGGATGCGCTCGAAGTAGACGATGAACGAGTCGGCCGTGATACCGATCGCCACGATGAGACCCGCGACGCCGGCGAGCGACAGGCGGTAGCCCATCGTCCACGACAGCAGCGTGATCACGCCGTAGGCGATGAGGCCGGCGACCCCGAGCGAGGCGACCGTGACCAGACCGAGCACGCGGTACTGGAACAGGGAGTAGATCACGACGAGCAGCATGCCGATGGCCCCGGCGAGCAGACCCTTCTGGAGCTGCTCCGAGCCGAGCGTCGCGGAGATCTGCTCCTGGCTCTGCACCTCGAACGTCAGCGGCAGCGAGCCGAAGTTCAGCTGGTTCGCGAGCGTGGCGGCGCTGTCGCGCGTGAAGGACCCGGAGATCTCGGCCTTGCCGTCGGGGATCGCCTGGTTCGACACCGGCGCGGAGATGACGAGGCCGTCGAGCACCATCGCGAACTGGTTCTGCGGCGTGGGCAGCGGGGTGATGCGGGTCGTGACCTCGCGGAAGGCGGCAGTGCCCTCGGAGTCGAACTCGAGGTTGACCACCCACTCGTTCGTCACGACGCCGTTCTGGCCCACGCGCAGGCCCGAGCTGGCGTTCTCGATGTCGGTCCCCTCGAGCTCGACGGGGCCGAGGACGTACTTCGCGAACCCGTCCGCGGAGCACGTGACGAACGCGCTGTCCGTGGGGCCGGAGTCGCCGCCTACGAGGTTCTCCGGGAGCGTGCAGTCGAGCGCGTCGAACTGCTCCTGGATCTCGGGCGTGATCTGGGCGAGGTCGCTCGGGTTCTCCGGGCGCTCCGCGGGCTCCTCCGTCGTGTCCGACGTCGCGTCGTCGGCCGGGGCGTCCGTCGCCTCGTCGGTGGCGGCGTCCGCGGACGCGTCGGCCGACTGGCCCTCGGAGGCCGCGTCCTCGGCGCCGTCCTCGGTGGCCGCGTCGTCCTCGGCCGCGGCGTCCTCCTCGGTCGTCGTCGGCGTCGGCGCCGCGACGGCCAGCACGGGGCGGAAGCGCATCTGCGCGGACGTGCTGACGAGGTCGATCGTCTCCTGGCTCGGCTCACCGGGGATGCCGACGACGATGTTCTGACCGCCCTGGCTGGTGATCTCCGCCTCGGAGACGCCCTGCGCGTCGATGCGCTGGCGGATGACGTTGATCGCCTGGGTGATGTCCTCGGACGTCGGCTCGGAGCCGTCGGTCGTCACGGGGCGCAGGATGATCTGGGTGCCGCCCTCGAGGTCGAGCGCGAGCCCCGGGAAGAGGCTCGCACCGCCGGGGTCGTCGGCCGTCTGCGGGTCGAGCTTCGTCCCTGCGAAGAGGCTGCCGAAGAGGGCGACCACGAGGACGCCCAGGAAGACGAGGGTCCGTACGGGCCTCGCTCGTGTGCTGCTGCTGGCCAACTGTCCGTCTCTTCTCGTGCGCGTGCGACGGGCCCCTCGCGGGACCCGCCGCGTCATGCCGGCCGCCGCGGCGGCCGGCGTCTGTCACTTGCCGTCGGTGCCCTCGTCGCGGCGGTCGCGGTCGTTGTCCACCCGCTCGTCCGTGAGGCCCGACAGGTCGTCCGGGACGACGACGTCGTCGCCGTCGTCCTTCGACGCACCGGAGGAGATGCTAGCCGCACTGCCGTAGGCCGCACCGGTCCCGTCCGTGGCGACGCTCTCCTCTGACTCCTCGGGGGTCTCCTCGACGGGCTCGTCGATGCGCTTGGCGATCGCGGCGCGCAGCCACCGGGTCCGGCTGCCGGGGGTCGACTCGATGGTGATGACGTCGGCCTCCTCGTCCACCTCGACGATCGTGCCGAACATGCCCGACCCCGTCATGACCTCCTGGCCCGGTGCGAGGTTGGCCCGGAAGTTCTGGGCCTCACGCTGCTGCTTGCGGGTGCGGCTGGTCATGAGGAACATCGCACCGGCCGCGAGGGCGAGGATGAGGATGAAGCTGATATCCATGACGGGGTCTCACGTGTCCTGTTCGTCGGCGGGGAGCTGCGCGGCAGTTCTGGGCTCGCGCACACGGACCCCAACGTGCCGTCAGGCCGTGGAGTTCCCCGCGGGTCCCGACCAGTCTAGGCCCTGCCCGGAGCAGCCTGTGACCACGGTCACCCGTCGAAGAGGGTACCCGTCTCGCGCGGGGGCGTGAGCCCGAGGTGCGCCCAGGCCGCGGGGGTCGCGACCCGGCCCCGCGGGGTGCGGCCCACGAGCCCTTCGCGGACGAGGTACGGCTCGGCCACGGTCTCGACGGTCTCGGCCTCCTCGCCGACCGTCACGGCGAGCGTGGTCAGGCCGACGGGACCGCCGTTGAAGCGCGTGCACAGCGCCGTGAGCACGGCGCGGTCGAGCCTGTCGAGGCCGATCGGGTCGACCTCGTAGACCTCGAGCGCGGCCCGCGCGGCGCGCAGGTCGAGGCTGCCGTCGCCGCGGACCTGTGCCCAGTCGCGCACGCGGCGCAGGAGCCGGTTGGCGATGCGCGGGGTGCCGCGCGAGCGCCCGGCGATCTCGCGGGCGGCGTCGGCGTCGAGCGCGACGCCGAGCAGACCGGCGGAGCGCACCAGCACCTTCTCGAGCTCGTCGCCCGAGTAGAAGTCGAGGTGTCCCGTGAAGCCGAAGCGGTCGCGCAGCGGCGCCGGGAGAAGCCCCGCGCGGGTGGTCGCGCCGACCGCGGTGAAGGGCGGCAGGCTGAGCGGGATCGCGCTCGCGCCGGCGCCCTTGCCCACGACGACGTCGACGCGGAAGTCCTCCATGGCCATGTAGAGGAGCTCCTCGGCCGGGCGTGCGAGGCGGTGGATCTCGTCGATGAACAGGACCTCGCCCTCCTCGAGGGAGGACAGGACGGCGGCGAGGTCGCCGGCGTGCTGGATCGCCGGCCCCGACGTCACCCGCAGCGAGGTGCCGAGCTCGGCCGCGATGATCATGGCGAGCGTCGTCTTGCCGAGCCCGGGCGGGCCGGAGAGCAGCACGTGGTCGGGGGCGCTGCCACGCGCGAGCGCCGCCTGGAGGACGAGCGAGAGCTGGTCGCGGACGACGCGCTGCCCGACGAACTCCTCCAGCCGGCGGGGACGCAGCGCGGCCTCGGCCGCCCGTTCGAGGTCGTCGGCGCCCGCGGCCACGATGCGCTCGGAGGCGAAGCCCTCGGTGCCGTAGGCGTCGGTGCCGACGCGGTCGAAGTCCGCCATGCTCAGCCCCTCTGCCCGCCGAGGACGCGCAGGGCGGCGCGCAGCGCCCCGGCGACGTCCGCGGCCTCGACGACGTCGACGCCCGCCTGGGCGAGCACGGTCGCCACGGCGTCGTCGGCGGCCTTGACGTTCCACCCGAGCCCGACGAGCGCCTCGACGACCTGGTCGCGGCGGTCCTCAGCGGCGGGGGCGGTGCCGACGGCGGCGGCACCGGCGGGAGCGTCGCTGCCGGTGGGGGCGCCGAGCTTGTCCCCGAGCTCGAGGGCGATGCGCTGGGCGCCCTTGTTCCCGATGCCGGGCACGCGGACGAGCGCGGCGATGTCGGCCCCGGCCACGGCGCGGCGCAGGGCGTCGGGGGTGTGCACGGCGAGCATCGCGAGCGCGAGGCGCGGACCGACCCCGCTCACGGTCTGCACGGTCTCGAAGACGGACCGCTCGTCGTCGTCCGCGAACCCGAAGAGCGTGAAGGAGTCCTCGCGCACGACGAGGCTGGTCGCGAGCCGTGCGCTCTCGCCGACGCGCAGGCCGGCGAGCGTCGCGGGGGTGGCGTGCACGAGGTACCCCACGCCGCCGACCTCCAGCACGGCCCGGTCGAGGTGCACGCTCGTCACGGTCCCGCTGAGCGAGGCGATCACGGGGGGTCCTCCGATCGTCGGCCGACGGCCCGGGCGGGCGCGCCGGACGGGTGCCCCCGGCACGCCTGCGAGCGTGGCCGGGCGATACGAACAGGTGTACGACGGGTCACTCTAGCCCGGGCCCCCGACGCGCCCTACGCACGCCCGCGGCGCGCCGTCCGCTCGGCGGCGGCCCAGGCGCGCTGGGCGGGGGTGAGCTCGTGCCGCTCGCCCCCCTGGAGCGCCCCGGCGGGGCGCCACAGGTGGCAGATGGCGAGCGCGAGGGCGTCCGCGGCGTCGGCGGGCCGGGGCGGTTCGGCGAGCCCGAGGATGCCGGCGACCATGCGCTGCACCTGCTCCTTGCCCGCGCGCCCGCTGCCCGTGACGGCGGCCTTGACCTCGGACGGGGTGTGCAGGGCGACGGGGACGCGCCGCCGCGCGGCCGCGACCATGGCGAGCCCGGCGACCTGCGCCGTGCCCATCACCGTCCCGACGTTGTGCTGGGCGAACACGCGCTCGACCGCGACGACGTCCGGCACGTGCTCGTCGAGCCACGCGTCGAGCCTCTCGGCGATGCGCAGCAGGCGCAGGTCCACGCTCGTCTCGGGGTCGGACCGCAGCACCCCGACGGCCACCATCTCGGCGCGCCGCCCCGGCAGGGAGTCCACGACCCCCACCCCGCACCGGGTCAGTCCAGGGTCCACTCCGAGCACGCGCACGCGCTCAGCCTTTCACGACCTGCCGCCACATCCGTCGAGGCACGCGGCGGGACCGACGAGACGACGCGGCTCCGGGCCGACCGCCCGCCGGACGCGGGGACGGGCGGGCGGGGTGCGCGCGGTCGTGGCGGGCCTGGCGGGAGCGCCCGAGGAACGAGGGCGCGGATGGTAGACCGCGCGCGCCCCGCCCGTCCGGCCTACCGACCACGCCGTGGGTCGAGCGAGGTACCGGTCGAGCGAGACGTCACTCGTCGTTCTCGAGCTCCGCCATCACCTCGTCCGACGCGTCGAAGTTCGCGTAGACGTTCTGCACGTCGTCGCTGTCCTCGAGCGCGTCGATGAGGCGCAGGATCTTGCGGGCGCCGTCGGCGTCGACCTCGACCTGCATGGACGGGTGCCACACGGAGTCGGCGGAGTCGTACTCGATGCCGGCGTCCTGGATGGCGGTGCGCACGGCGACGAGGTCGGTGGCCTCGCACAGCACCTCGAAGACGTCGCCGGCCTCGGAGACGTCCTCGGCCCCGGCCTCGAGGGCGGCGAGCATGACGTCGTCCTCGCTCACGCCGTCGGCCTTGGGCACGACGACGAGCCCCTTGCGGGAGAACAGGTAGGACACGGAGCCGGGGTCGGCGAGGCTGCCCCCGTTGCGGGAGAACGCGGTGCGGACCTCGGCGGCGGCGCGGTTCTTGTTGTCGGTGAGGCACTCGACGAGCACGGCGATGCCGTTGGTGCCGTAGCCCTCGTACATGATCGTCTGGTAGTCGACGGCGTCGGCGCCCTCGCCGGAGCCGCGCTTGACGGCGCGGTCGATGTTGTCGTTCGGGACGGACGACTTCTTGGCCTTCTGGATGGCGTCGAAGAGCGTCGGGTTGCCGGCGGGGTCACCGCCGCCGGTGCGGGCGGCGACCTCGATGTTCTTGATGAGCTTCGCGAAGAGCTTGCCGCGCTTGGCGTCGATCGCCGCCTTCTTGTGCTTGGTCGTGGCCCACTTGGAGTGCCCTGACATGCGTTCCTACCCCTTCGCGATCTGGACGAACCGCTCGTGCACGCGCGCGTCGCCGGAGATCTCCGGGTGGAACGACGTGGCGAGCAGCGGTCCCTGCTGGACTGCGACGATCCTACCGGCGGCCGCGTCGGGGATCCCCGGCGTGCCGTCGTCCGGGATCCTGGCGAGGACCTCGACGCCGGGTCCGACGTCCTCGACCCAGGGCGCGCGGATGAAGACGGCGTGCACGGGGACGGCGTGGTCCCCGAGCCCGGCGAGGGCGAGGTCGGTCTCGAACGAGTCGACCTGGCGGCCGAAGGCGTTGCGCCGCACGGTCACGTCGAGGCCGCCGAGGGTGCGCTGGTCGGCGGTGCCGCCGAGGAGGCGGTCGGCGAGCAGGATCATGCCGGCGCACGACCCGTACACGGGCAGCCCGTCGGCGATGCGGGCGCGCAGCGGTGCGTCGAGCTCGAAGATGCGCAGGAGCTTGTCGATGGTCGTGGACTCGCCCCCGGGGAGCACGAGGCCGTCGACCTGCGCGAGCTCCTCGGGGCGCCGCACGCCGACGGTGCGTGCTCCCGCGCTCTCGAGCGCCGCGCGGTGCTCGCGGACGTCGCCCTGCAGGGCCAGGACACCGATCGTGATCGTCACGAGGGGTGATGATACGTCGGGCCGTTGCTAGCCTCGGCGCCGTGACCTTCCCTCCTGGCGCCGGACCGTCCGCCCCGTTCCCGTCACCCGGGGGCGGGTACCCGCCTCCGCCGCCCGTGCGGCGCAGCACGCGGGGTGCGACGGTGCTGATCGTCGTCGGGTCGGTGCTGCTGGTCCTGGCGACGGGGGCGGGCGCGCTGGGCGTGTCGACGTTCCTGCGCGCGGTGCCGACGGGCGTGGTCGACGGCGCGGGCGGGCCGGGTCCGGACGCCCTGGCGTCGGGTGGTGTGCCCGGCGAGGCGCAGGTGTCGGTCGTGGCGGGTGAGCCGTACAGCGTGTGGGCGGTGGTGCCGGCGGGCGGTGCGCCGTTCGGCGCGGACGACGTGCGGGTGACGTGCCCGGACGGGGCGTTGACGGTGGGGCGTCCGTCGGTGTCGGGGAGCTCGGGGGCGGGGTCGTTCGAGGCGACGACGGTGGCGGAGGTGACGCCGGGCGCGTCGCAGACGTGCACGGTGGCGGTGTCGGGCGGGTCCGTCGGCGCGGGCACGACGTTCGTGGTGACGGACGGGTGGCGCTTCGGGGAGTTCTTCGCGACGGTGGGCGGGACGATCCTGCTGTGGTTCGTCGCGATCGGGGGAGGTCTGCTCGGGCTCGGCCTGCTCGTCGGCGGGATCCTGTGGCGCGTGGTCGCCCGTCGCTGAGGTCCCGGCGTCCTCCCCCGGGCCCTCGGGGGTTCGGTGGTGCCGCGCGTCAGTGCTCGCGCGCGAGCCCGAGGTGGCGCGTGGTGCCGTCCCAGCCGCCGAGGAGCGGTCGCACGAGGTCGGCGAGCCCGTCGGGGAAGACCTCGATCTCGACGCGGGCGAGGGCGTCGAGGTCCCACCAGCGCACCTCGTCGACGACGTCGAGCTCGACGTCGGTCCAGCCCTCGCGGCTGAGGTCGTGCCCGGCGAGCACGGCGCCGTGCAGCCGCGCGAGGTAGATGACCTCGTCCTGGCGGCAGTGCTGGCGGGAGAAGTCGAAGATCGCGCTGCGCGTGTACACGGGCCCGACGACCGCGGCGGGGTCGAGCTCGATGCCGGTCTCCTCGCGGACCTCGCGCACGGCGGCGGCGAGGTCGTCCTCGCCGTCGTCGATGCCTCCCCCGACGGTGAACCACCACGACCGCTCGGGCTGGTCGACGTCGTGCCCGCGCACGAGGAGCAGCCGGTCGGCGTCGTCGAGGAGCAGCACGCGGGCGCCGCGCCGGAAGTACAGGCCGTCGTCCCCGAGCACCCAGTCGGGGCCCAGGGACGACGGCGCGTCGGTGCGGTCGGTCACCGCGGCACCCGGGGCGTCGCGGTCGCCGGGTGGGACGTGGTCGTCACCAGCCGCGCTCGGCGAGCCGGTGCGGGACGGGGATGTCGTCGACGTTGATGCCGACCATGGCCTCGCCGAGGCCGCGCGAGACCTTGGCGACGACGTCGGGGTCGTCGTAGAACGTCGTGGCCTTGACGATCGCGGCGGCGCGCTGGGCCGGGTTGCCGGACTTGAAGATGCCGGAGCCGACGAAGACGCCCTCGGCGCCGAGCTGCATCATCATGGCGGCGTCCGCCGGGGTGGCGATGCCGCCGGCGGTGAACACGACGACGGGGAGCTTGCCCGTCGCGGCGACCTCCTTGACGAGCTCGTAGGGCGCCTGGAGCTCCTTCGCCGCGACGAACAGCTCGTCCTCGGGCAGCGAGGTGAGGCGGCGGATCTCGGCGCGGATGGTGCGCATGTGGGTCGTCGCGTTCGACACGTCGCCCGTGCCGGCCTCGCCCTTGGAGCGGATCATCGCGGCGCCCTCGGTGATGCGGCGCAGGGCCTCGCCGAGGTTGGTCGCCCCGCACACGAACGGCACGGTGAACTGCCACTTGTCGATGTGGTTGGCGTAGTCCGCGGGGGTGAGCACCTCGGACTCGTCGACGTAGTCGACGCCGAGGGACTGCAGCACCTGGGCCTCGACGAAGTGACCGATGCGGGCCTTCGCCATGACGGGGATGGAGACGGCCTCGATGATGCCGTCGATCATGTCGGGGTCGGACATGCGCGACACGCCGCCCTGCGCGCGGATGTCGGCGGGGACGCGCTCGAGCGCCATGACGGCGACGGCGCCGGCGTCCTCGGCGATCTTCGCCTGCTCGGGGGTGACGACGTCCATGATGACGCCGCCCTTGAGCATCTCCGCCATGCCGCGCTTGACCTTCGCGGTGCCGGTCGCGGCGCTCTCGGCGGGGACGTTCTGCTCGGACACGTTGGTCACCGGTACCTCACACGTTCGGTTCGGGGGAGCGTACGGCCGCCACGAGTCGACGGCCGGACCTCCGCGCGGTCGCGCCGACCGTACCCGACGGGCGGGCAGGGGGCGTGCGCGGTGGCGGGCACATGCTCGCACACCTGGTCCATCGTACTGCGGCGCGTCCCGCCTCAGGCCGCTCCTGCGGCCAGCTCGACCGGGCGCCCGAGGCCGACGGGCCACGCGTCGTCGAGCTCGACCGTGGCGGGCATCGGGGCGTGCCCGGCGACCCGGAACAGCCGGACCCACCACTTCGCCCGGACCCGCAGCGCCTGGGCGACGGCGCCGTTGTGGAACCGGCGCGCGAGCTGGGCGCGGTACCACGCGGCCGCGAGGTTGCCGAGCAGCTCGTCGGCGCCGGACGCGCGCAGCTCGAGGACGTCGTCGGGGTCCTCGAACGCGGACCGCAGGGTCGCGGACAGGTCCGACTCGGCGAGCGCCCGGGAGGGCGCCATCCCTCCCAGGAGCCGTCGCGGGCGCGGTTCGACGGTCTCCCCCAGGCCCGGGACGGAGCCGACGAGGCGGCGGGAGTCGGCGTCGTCGTCGAGCACGGCGTGCGCCGCCTCGGCGACGAGGACGGACGTCGCCGGGTCCAGCTCGCCGGACGCGGCGAGGTCGACGGCGGCCGACGCGCGGCGCACGAGCTGGGCGTCGAGGGCGAGCCGGGACGCCATGACCTTGCGGTGCAGGCGGTCGAGGCGTGACGCCGCGACCCACAGGAGCCACCCGAGGAGGGCGACGGCGGCCACGACGACGACCGCGATCTCGGACCAGGTCACGGGCGCTCCTCCTCGCGGCGTTCCGGGCGTCCTCGGCCGACGAGGCGGCCGCCGCGCAGGGAGCGCGGGTCCTCGTGCACGGGGATCACGGCCTCCGACGCCGCGAGGACGGTCTCGTAGACGGCCAGCACCTCGGCCGTCACGGTGGACCAGTCGAACCGCCGGACGAACGCCGAGGCCCGCTCGCGGTAGTCGGCCCGTCGCGCCGGGTCGGCGAGCACCTCGACGACGGTCTCGGCCAGCGCCGCGCCGTCGCCGACGGCGAACAGGGCGCCGGCCGCGCCGTCGTCAAGCACGCGACGGAACGCGCCGAGGTCGCTCGCCACGACGCACGCGCCGGCGCTCATGGCCTCGACGAGGACGATGCCGAAGCTCTCCCCGCCGGTCTGGGGCGCCACGTAGAGGTCGACGGACGCGAGCATGCTCGCCTTGTCCTCGTCGCTGATGCCGCCCAGGAACTCGACGGACGCGGCGTGCTCCCCCAGCGCGGCGACGGCCTCGTCGCGGCCGGTGTCGCCGCGGCCCGCGACGAGGAACCGTGCGCCGGGCACGCGCGCGAGGATGCGCGGGATCGCGTCGGTGAGGACGGGCAGGCCCTTGCGCGGCTCGTCGAGGCGGCCGAGGAAGGCGATCGTCGGGGCGTCGGGGGTGCCCTGCCAGCGTGCCTGCGGCGCGGCGTCCGCGAACGTGTCGACGTAGACGCCGTTCGGGATGACCACCGCGTCGCCGCCGAGGTGCTCGACGAGGGTGCGGCGCGCGTCCTCGGAGACCGCGATGCGCGCGTCGATCTTCTCGAGCCCCTGGCGCACGAGCGGGTACGCCACCTGGAGCGCGCGCGACCGCACGAGCGACGTGTGGAAGGTCCCGACGATCGGCCCCTGGGCGATCCACAGCGCGCTCATGGACAGCGACGGGTTGACCGGCTCGTGCAGGTGCAGGACGTCGAACCGTCCCGCGTCGAGCCAGCGCCGGACCCGCCCGACGGTCCGGGGACCGAACGAGACCCGCGCGACGGAGCCGTTGTAGCGGACCGGGATCGCCCCGCCGACCGGGGTGAGGTAGTCGGGGACGGGGGTGTCGTCGTCCGCGGGGGCGAGGACGGACACGTGGTGGCCCTGCGCCATGAGCGCCTCGGCGAGGTCGCGCACGTGGAACTGCACGCCGCCGGGCGCGTCGAACGAGTACGGGCACACGATCCCGACGCGCAGGCTCATGCCGCACCCCCGGGTGCCTCGCCCGCGGCCTCCTTGGTGCGGGCGTAGCGCTCGGGGTCGAGGTCCTCGACGAACACCTTCTGCAGCATGTGCCAGTCCTCGGGGTGCTCGCGGATCGCGACCGACAGCGCGTCCACCCAGCCCTGCGTGAGGGCCGCGACCTGCTCCGCGCGCGGCACGCCCGCAGGAACCTCGACGCGAGGGAAGAACCGGATGACCAGGCCCCACGCGGTCCCGGCCGCCCGCCGGCGCTCGCCCCGCAGGCGCTCGTAGTAGATGCCGGTGGGGACCAGCGGCGTGCCCGTGCTCACGGCGAGCGCCGCGGGCCCGGCGGCCACGCGTGCGCGACGGCCGAACAGGTCGACCTCCACGCCGCGGGCCGTGAGGTCGCGGTCGGCCAGCAGCGGGATGATGCGGCCCGGTCGGCTCGCGCCGCGCACGAGGTCGCGGAACACGTCGCCGTCGCCGAGGGCGAGGATCTCCAGCCCGATCGAGGTGCGGAACGCGAGGAACTCCTCGAACAGCTCGGGCGGTTCCAGGCGCTCGGCGACGGTGAGGACGGGCGCGATGTTCGGGGTCGCGAACGCGCCCGCGAGATCCCAGTTCCCCTGGTGGGCCAGCGCGAGCACGGGGCTACGGTCCCCGTCGAGGTGCACGGTGAGGTTGTCGTAGTCGACGAGCCGCACCCGGGCCGTCACCTGCTCCGGGCTCCAGGCCGGGAGGGTGAACGCCTCGCGGTAGTAGCGCATGTACGAGCGCATCCCGGCGCGGGACAGGCGGCGCAGCTCGCGGGGTCGCAGGCCCGGGCGGACCCGCGCGAGGTTCTTCTCGAGCTGGCGCACCCCGCCCCCGCGGGCGAGCCACGCGACGTCGGCCACGGCGGTGAAGACGCCCCGCAGGACCGGGTCGGGGACCTTGTGCGCGTGGCGCCACGCGAACGTGAACGCCTTCCCGGAGTCGAACCCCATGCTCAGCGGGCACCTTCCGTGTCGTCGGGACCGGCGGCGCCGGCGAGGGCGAGGGCCTGGCGGCGCACGGTGGCGACGCGCTGGACGATCGTCACGGCGCTCGCGAGCGCGAGGAGCCCGAGCACGACGACGAGCACGACGGCGGGGACGCCCAGCCCGACGAGCCCGGTGGCGACGAGCGCGGCGACGAGCCGGTCGGCGCGCTCGGCGATGCCGACCTGGGCCGTCATGCCGACGCTCTCGGCGCGGGCGCGCGCGTAGGGCACGACGGCGCCGAGCGCGAGGCACGCGAGCGCCGCCCCGGTCCCCCACGCGGCGAGATCCGGGGTGAGGCGGTCGTCGTCGGCGCGCACGAACCACAGCGTGAGGCCGACGAAGATCGCGGCGTCGGCGAGCCGGTCCAGCGTGGAGTCGAGGAACGCGCCCCAGGGCCCGGACCGCCCGGCGCGGCGGGCCATCACGCCGTCGAGCACGTCGGCGAACGCGAAGACCATGACGACCATGGTGCCCGCGAAGAGGTGCCCGGTCGGGAAGAGCCACAGCGCGCCGGCGACGGCGCCGAGCGTGCCCACGAGGGTGACGACGTCGGGGCTCACGCCGAGCCGGAGCAGGAGCGCGGCGAGCGGGGTGAAGAGCCGGGTGGTGAGCGCACGCAGGCGTCCGAACATCAGGCGCCGCCCTCCGTCCGGCCGGGACCCGCGGGCGCGGGCCACGCGGCGGCGAGCTTCGCCCGCGTGTCGGCCAGGAGCTCGGGGACGGCCTTCGTGCGCCCGACGACGGGCAGGAAGTTCGCGTCGCCCGTCCAGCGCGGCACGACGTGCTGGTGCAGGTGCGCCGCGATCCCCGCCCCGGCGACCGCGCCCTGGTTCATGCCCAGGTTGAAGCCGTGCGGGGCGGACACGGCCCGCACGACCCGCATCGCGGTCTGCGTGAGGTGCGCGACCTCGACCGTCTCCGCGTCGGTGAGGTCCGTGTAGTCGGAGACGTGCCGGTAGGGCACGACCATGAGGTGGCCGGGGTTGTACGGGTACAGGTTGAGCACGACGTACGCCGCCCGGCCGCGCGCGACGACCAGCCCGTCCTCGTCGCTGCGCTCCGGGGCGCGGCAGAACGGGCACGCGCCCGCCGTGTCGTCGGCGGGCCTGTCCTGCCCGCCGATGTACACCATGCGGTGGGGCGTCCACAGGCGCTCGAGCCCGTCGTCGAACCGGGGGTGGTCCTCCGGCGGCTCGACGACGGGCCCGGGAGCGGCGCCCGGCTGCTCCTCGCTCACGGGCGCTCAGACCTGCACGCGGTCGCGCACGGCGGTGACGATGCGCTCGATCGCCTCGGCGACCGGCACGCCGTTGTCCTGGCGGCCGTCGCGGTAGCGGAAGGACACCGCGCCGGCCTCGACGTCCTCGCCGCCCGCGATGAGCGTGAAGGGGACCTTCTGCGTGCTCGCGTTGCGGATCTTCTTGCCGAACCGGTCGTCGGAGTAGTCGACCTCGGCGCGGATCCCCTGCGCGCGCAGCTGCGCGACGACGTCGGCCAGGTAGTCGTTGAACGGCTCCGCGACGGGCACGGCCACGACCTGGACGGGGGCGAGCCACGCCGGGAACGCGCCCGCGTAGTGCTCGAGCAGGACGGCGAAGAACCGCTCGATCGAGCCGAAGAGCGCACGGTGGATCATGACGGGCCGCTGGCGCGAGCCGTCCGCCGCCGTGTACTCGAGGTCGAACTTCTCGGGCAGGTTGAAGTCGAGCTGGATGGTCGACATCTGCCACGTGCGGCCGATGGCGTCCTTGGCCTGGACGGAGATCTTCGGGCCGTAGAACGCGGCGCCGCCCGGGTCCGGGACGAGCTCGAGGCCGGAGGCGGTGGCGACCTCCTCGAGGGTGCGCGTCGCCTCCTCCCACGTCGCGTCGTCGCCCACGGACTTCTCCGGGTCGCGCGTGGACAGCTCGAGGTAGAAGTCGTCGAGGCCGTAGTCCTTGAGCAGGTCGAGCACGAACGTCAGGAGCGAGGTGAGCTCGTCGCGCATCTGCTCGCGCGTGCAGTAGATGTGCGCGTCGTCCTGGGTGAACCCGCGCGCGCGGGTCAGGCCGTGCACGACTCCCGACTTCTCGTACCGGTACACCGTCCCGAACTCGAACAGCCGCAGCGGGAGCTCGCGGTAGGAGCGGCCGCGCGCGTCGAACACGAGGTTGTGCATCGGGCAGTTCATCGGCTTGAGGTAGTAGTCCTGCCCCGCGCGCTTGACGTTGCCGTCGTCGTCCACCTCCTCGTCGAGGTGCATCGGGGGGTACATCCCGTCCGCGTACCAGTCGAGGTGGCCCGAGGTCTGGAAGAGCTTCGCCTTGGTGATGTGCGGGCTGTTGACGAACGAGTAGCCCGCCTCCACGTGCCGCTTGCGCGAGTACTCCTCCATCTCCATGCGGATGATGCCGCCCTTGGGGTGGAAGACCGCGAGGCCCGAGCCGATCTCCTCGGGGAAGGAGAAGAGGTCGAGCTCGCTGCCGAGACGGCGGTGGTCGCGGCGCTCGGCCTCGGCGAGGCGCTCGAGGTACGCCTTGAGCTCGTCCTTCGTGGGCCAGGCGGTGCCGTAGATCCGCTGCAGCTGCGGGTTCTTCTCGCTGCCGCGCCAGTAGGCGGCGGCCGAGCGCATGAGCTGGAAGCCGTTGCCGAGGAGCTTCGTCGACGGCAGGTGCGGCCCGCGGCACAGGTCCTTCCACACCACGGTCTCGGACTCGCGGCCCGCGCCGCGCACGTTGTCGTAGATCGTCAGCTCGGCGCCGCCGACCTCGACGGAGCTGCCGTCGTCGTCCGACGCACCGCCCTTGAGCCCGATGAGCTCGAGCTTGTACGGCTCGCCGGCGAGCTCGGCGCGCGCCTCGTCCTCCGTGACGACGCGGCGGCGGAACGTCTGCCCCTCGCGCGCGATGCGCGCCATCGCCTTGTCGAGCGCCTTGAGGTCCTCGGGGGTGAAGGGCGTCTCGACGTCGAAGTCGTAGTAGAAGCCGTCGGTGACGGGCGGGCCGATCCCGAGCTTCGCGTCCGGGTTGACCTGCTGCACGGCCTGGGCGAGGACGTGCGCGGCCGAGTGGCGCAGCACCGCGAGACCGTCCGGCGAGTCGATCGTCACGCCCTCGACCTCGTCGCCGGGCGCGAGCGCGGTGTCGAGGTCCTTGAGCACGCCGTTCACGCGCACGACGACGACGTCGCGGCGGTCGGCGAACAGCTCCGTGCCCGTCGTGGCCGTCTCCACCGTGGCCGTCCCGGTCTCGGGGGCGGTGGTGACTGGTGGCTGGACGACGTCCGACACGTGCTGCTCCTTGCAGGGCGGGAGGGCGCCGTCGCGGCGTCCTCGTGAGCGGGTTCGTCGAGACGCCGCGCAGGTCCGGGCGCTCGAAGGGGCGCCGTCGTCGACGGCGCCCCTCGATCGTACCGACCCCCGCAGGGGGGACGAACCGGGTTCCGGGCCCGGCGCGTCGGCGGGCTACTGGTCGTTCGCCTGCTTCGCCTTGTCGGCGAGGGTGTCGACGTGCTTGTCGACCGAGTCCGGCGCGACCCCCTTGATCGCGCCGGCGACCTGGTCGATCCGTTCGTCCGTGAGCTGCTCCTTGGCCTTGCCGAGCAGGTCGCCCAGGCCGCCCTGGCTCTTCGGTGTCTCGCTCATGGCTGCTCCCTCCGGTGGTCGTGCCCCGCGCCGTCGCGCGGTGGCACCGTGCTCCTCGGACGCTACCCAGGCCGCGGCGCTCGCGCCTCACGACGACGTCCACCGCCGCATCCGCGGTCGTCTCGCGCGCTCCCACGCCGCCGCGAAGCCCTCCAGGGCCGCGTCCGCCCGCTGCCGCTCGACCCCGACGAGCAGCCCGTGGCTGAACCCGTTCTCCCCGGAGAGGTGGGCCTGCATCCCGAGCGTGCGCAGGGCGCGGCCGAGCCCGACGGCGTCGTGGCGCTCGCCGAGGGCGTCCTGGACGGCCTCCAGCCGCCGGGCGAAGCGCGCCGCGTGCCTGCCGGTCCGGCCGGGCAGCGAGGGCGCGACGACCTCGCCCGCGTACCGGGCGCGCTTGGCCGCCTTGCGCACGTCGTGCAGGAGCTCGTCGTACCGGTCCCCCGCCCCGGGGTCGCCCGCGAGCGCCTGCGCCGCCTCCGCCCGGTGGCGGGTGCGCCGCCAGGCCCTGCGCACGTGCCGCGGGAGCTCGTCGGCGGCCGGGCGGTCGGCGCGCGGGGACAGGGGCGGTGCCTCGGCGAGCGCGTCGAGCGTGTCGAGGAGGGTCAGGTAGCGCGCGCCGTCCATCTGCCCGACGGCGTCGCGCAGCGCGGCCCGGTACCGCGCGTCGAGCTCGTCGACGACGTGGGCGCGCACCGGGCCGACGACGAGCTCGGCGGGCAGGGCGTCGAGCACCGTGCGCACCCGGTCGCGCGCGACCTCCGCGTCGCGGGCCTCGCCGAGCACCTGCCCCCACCACCGCAGGGCGTCGCGGACGGGTTCCGTGCGCTCGCGGTCGAGGAGCGGGCGGAAGGTCGCGAGCGCGCTGCGCAGGCGGCGGGCGGCGACGCGGGCCTTGTGCACGGCGTCGGGCACGTCCCGGCGGACCGCCGGGTCGAGCCGGACCAGCTCCGCGACCTGCTCGCGCACGTGGTGCACGACGACGTCCCCCGCCGTGGGGTGGTCCGGCAGCGGCCCGGCGTCGCCGCGGGGCCCGAGGTCCGGGTCCCCCAGGGCGCGGGAGAGCTTCGGCGCGGCGGGTCCGGGCCGGGCACCGGAGTCGACGAGGGCGTCGACGACGTCGTCGAGCAGGCCGGCGGGGTCGGCGGCGTCGAGGCCGTCCGGTGCGAGCTCGACCTCGACCTCGCGCCACGCGCCGGTGCGCCCGCGCGGCGCGACGAGGCGCTCGCCCGTCACGCGGTCGTCGGCGACCTCCACGAGCACGCGGTCGGCGGCGTCGAGGATCACCGTCACCCCGCGTCGGGTGCGGACGCGTGCGACGGCGACGAGCGGTGCGCCCCGGGCCAGCCCGCGGACGAGGGCGGCGAGCTCGTCCGGCGGCACCGGGCCGCCGTCCACCGTGGGCTCGTGGGCAGGTTCGTGGGTGGTGTCCGACGGCGCGTCGCCGCCGAGCGGTCGGCGCACCTCCTCGCGATCCCCGCCGGGCAGGGGGAGCTTGAGGTGCCACCCGGCGTCCTTCCCGCCGCTGCGACGCCGCAGGGTGACGCCGCGGGCGAGCAGGCGCAGGCCGACCGTGTCGAGGTACACGGCGTCGAGGTCGACCGGGTCGAGCAGGCGCGTCGTCAGGCCGTCGAGCCGAACCGGCGGCACGCGCCAGCCGTCCGGCACGCGCAGCGTGCGCTCGACCTCGCGGTACGACACCCCGGCCTCCCTCGCTCCGGCCTCGTCCGAGGTTACGAGCGGGTGGGCGACCACGCACCGGGGCACGGGGGCACGGGGGCACGGGGAAGGGCGAGCCATCGGCTCGCCCGTCTCAACGTATAGCGCCCGGGGGGTCGTGCGGCAACGCCCCCCGAGGGGCGCAGAATCGCGGTCCGGACCGGCCCACGGTGCGCAGGGAGAGCCCGCCACGCGCCGTCGGACCCGGCCGGTCTCCCGTCCCCCCCAGCGTGCGGAGCACACCTCGTGACCCTGACCACCGCAGTGTTCGACCTGCCCGACGGGCAGGCCGCCAAGGCCGACCCCGCTCTCGTCGGCGACGACGCCCGCCACCTCGCCGCCGTCGCCGACGCCGTCGCCGCGCAGGTCGCCGTCCTCGCCGACCGGCTCGACGTCGCACGCCGCTCCCCCGCCGGGCACGGGCAGGCCGCGCTCGACCGCGACCAGGAGGTGCACCGGCTCACCGCGCGGCTGCGCACCCTGCGGCGCCACGGCCCCGACCTGTGCCTCGGCCGGTGCGTCCCGGCGGACGGGGGCGACCCGCTCTACGTGGGTCGCGTCGGGCTGCACGACGCCGCGGGGCGCCAGCTCCTCGTCGACTGGCGCTCCCCCGCGGCCGAACCGTTCTTCGCCGCGACGACCGCGCGTCCTCTCGGCCTCGCGAGCCGGCGTCGCTACCGGTGGACCGACGGGCGCGTCACCGACTACTGGGACGAGGCGTTCCTCGCCGACGGCGGCACGGACACCCACCTGGCGCTCGACGACGACTCGGCGTTCCTCGCGAGCCTCGCCACCCGCCGGACCGACCGCATGCGCGACGTCCTCGCCACGCTCCAGGCCGACCAGGACGCGATCGTGCGGGCCGGGTCCGCGGGCGCTCTCGTCGTCGACGGCGGGCCGGGCACCGGCAAGACCGTCGTGGCCCTGCACCGCGCCGCCTACCTGCTCTACGCCGACCCGCACCTCGGCCCCGGGCGCGGCGGGGTGCTCGTCGTCGGGCCGAGCCGCCCGTACCTCGCGTACGTGGCCGACGTCCTGCCCGGTCTCGGCGAGGACGGGGTGCGGACCTGCACCGTCGCCGACCTCGTCCCCGAGGGCGCGACCGCGCGGCCCGAGGCGGACGCCGCCGTCGCGCGCCTCAAGGGGTCGGCCGACCTCGTGCGTGCGATCGAGCCCGCCGTCGCGTTCTCCGAACGGCCCCCGACCGAGGGCATGGAGGTCTCGACCCCGTGGGCGGACCTGTGGCTGTCGACGACGGACTGGGCCGAGGCGTTCGCGTCCCCCGAGCCCGGCACCCCGCACAACGAGGCGCGCGACGACGTGTGGGACGCCCTCGTCGCGGTCCTCGCCGACAAGCACGCCGACTCCGCGCCCGACGTGCCCGCCGCGGACGTCCTCGCCACCCTGCGCGCCGACCGCGACCTCGGCGCCGCGCTCAACCGCGCGTGGCCCCTCGTCGAGGCGACCGACCTCGTCGCGGACCTGTGGTCCGTCCCCGCCTACCTGCGGCTGTGCGCCCCCTCGCTCACCGCGGACGAGGTCGCCGCCCTGCAGCGCGACGACCCGACCGCGTGGACCCGCTCCGACCTGCCCCTCCTCGACGCCGCCCGACGACGCCTCGGCGACCCCGAGACGTCCCGGCGTCGCCGCCGCCGGGCGGCCGGGGTCGCCGCGCGGCGCGCACGGATGGACGACGTCGTCGCCGACCTCGTCGCGAGCGACGACAGCGAGATGTCCCTCATGTCGATGCTGCGCGTCGACGACCTGCGCGACGCGCTCGACGCCGACCCCGGGCTCGGCGACGCCACGGCGGACCCGCTCGCCGGACCGTTCGCGCACCTCGTGGTCGACGAGGCCCAGGAGCTCACCGACGCGGAGTGGCTGACCGTCCTCGCACGCTGCCCGTCCCGCAGCCTCACCGTCGTGGGCGACCGCGCCCAGGCCCGGCGCGGCTTCCCGGAGACCTGGCGCGAACGCCTCGCGCGCGTCGGGGTCGACGTCGTCACCGAACGCGGCCTCACCGTCAACTACCGCACGCCCGCGGAGGTCATGGCGGCAGCCGAACCCGTCGTCCGCGCGGTGCTGCCCGACGCGAACGTGCCGACCTCGGTGCGCACCGCCGGGGTCCCCGTGACCCACGGCCGCGCGGCCGACCTGCCGGCCGTCGTCGAGGCGTGGCTCGCCGACCACGAGGGCACCGCCTGCGTGATCGGCCCGCCCGCCGCCACGGGCCGCCTCGCGAAGACCCTGACCGACGACAGCGACGGCCGCCTCCGCGTGCTCGAGCCCGCGCTCGTCAAGGGACTCGAGTTCGACCTCGTCGTCCTCGTCGACCCGGACGGCCTCGGCACCGGGACGGCAGGTGCCGTCGACCGTTACGTCGCCATGACCCGCGCGACCCGGCAGCTCGTCGTCCTGGAGCCCTGAGCCTGCCCTCGGTCGCTCTCCCGGGACACGACGAAGGCCCCCGACCAGCGCGTACGCGGTCGGGGGCCTTCGTGCTCGGTGGGCGATACTGGGTTCGAACCAGTGACCTCTTCGGTGTGAACGAAGCGCGCTACCACTGCGCCAATCGCCCGAGTGCGAGGTCGATACTAGCCTGGACCGGACCGGATCGGAAAACCGGCCTGCGCGCACCTGTCGGGCGCGCCGCCGGAGGACCACGTCACGGGTCGATCCGCTCCCGACGCCGCCGCTCGAAGAGCTCGCGCGCGGCGAGGGAGACGGTCCCCGCCTGGACGTCGACGCCGTCGATCCAGGTCACGGGCTGGGCGTTGCGCACGGACCCGGTGAGCAGGAGCTGGGCGCGACCGTCGCTCACCTCGTCGAGCACGTCGAACGGCAGCTCGCCGGGGCGCGCCTCGCGCACGGGCAGCCCGTCCTCGGCGGCCCACTCCAGGAGCAGCTCGCGTGTGATCCCGGCGAGGCAGCCGGTGGTCAGCAGCGGGGTGACGAGCTCGCCGTCGCGCTCGACGAACACGTTCGCGCCGGTGCCCTCGCAGAGCTCGCCGCGGGTGTTCGCGAGCAGGGCCTCGTCCCCGCCCCGTGCGACGGCGTCGGCGAGCGCGACGACGTTCTCGGCGTACGACGTCGTCTTGAGCCCGGCGACCGCGGAGCGCTCGTTGCGCGTCCACGGGGACCGCACGGCCCGGCCGCGGGCGACGATCGTCGCCGGGCCGGCCGCGACGACGAGGGTCTGCGCGCCCGGCGTGCGGCCCGAGCCGAGGGGGCCGATGCCGGCGGTGAGGGTGATGCGCAGGCGTCCGACCGCGCCCGCACCCGCGTCGGCGCGGGTGCGCGCCTCCTCGAGGACGGCCGCGACGGCGTCGCGCACCGCCGCGTCGTCGGGCGCCTCGAGGCCCAGGCCGGCCGCGGAGCGCGCGAGGCGCCGCAGGTGGCGCGTGAGGGCGAACGCCTGGTCGTCGAAGACCGCGCACGTCTCGAAGACGCCGTCCCCGACCGTGATCCCGTGGTCGACCGCGCTCAGCGCGGCCTCGCCCGGGGAGACGACGCGCCCGTCCGCCCACACGACGAGGTTCTCGGGCGGTGCGGTCGGGGCTCCGGGCGTGGGCAACGGCGTCGTCATGGGTCCAGTGTGCCGGAGGCGAGCGCGACGAGGCGGCGGGCCTTGAGCTCCGTCTCCTCCCACTCCCGCGCCGGGTCGCTCCCCCACGTGATGCCCGCGCCGGTGCCGAACCGCAGCACGCCGTCCGACCACCAGAACGTGCGGATCCCGACGGCGAGCACGGCCTCGTCCCCGTCGACCCAGCCGACCGCACCGCAGTACGGGCCGCGCGGCACCGTCTCGAGCTCGGCGATGAGGCGCAGCGCCGACGACTTCGGCGCCCCGGAGACCGACGCGGGCGGGAAGGTCGCGCCGAGCAGCCGGGCCCAGCGGTCGGGGGCGTCGAGCACGTCGTCGCGCACCCGACCGGCGACCCGGCTCACGAGGTGGACGAGACCGGGGTGCTCCTCGACCGCGAGCAGGTCGGTCACCTCGACCGTGCCGGGCCGGCACGCGCGCTGCAGGTCGTTGCGCACGAGGTCGGTGATCATGACGTTCTCGGCGCGGTCCTTCGCGGTGAGCCCGTCCGCCGTGGTCGCCGTGCCCTTGATGGGTCCCGAGGTGAGCACGCCGTCGGACAGCTCGAGGAACAGCTCCGGGGACGCGCTGACCACCCACACCGGGTCGACGTCGCCGCCCGCCGGGACGTGCAGCACGCCCGCGTACGGGGCCGGGTTGCCCCGTGCCAGACGCCGCGCGAGGGCCTGCGCGTCGGGCTCGCCCCCCGGCCCGGGCCCGTCGGCGGCGAGCGGTGCGGCCAGCACCCGGCACACGTTCGCCTGGTAGACCTCGCCCTCGCGCACCTGGGCGCGCACGTGGGCCACGGCCGCCTCGTAGCGCTCGCGGTCGAGCGAGCTGGACCAGGAGGCAGGGTCGGGACCGTGCCAGCCGTCGTCGGAGGGGTGCGCGCGGCCGGGGTCGGGCCACGCGGCGCCGGGCTCGACACGCTCGGCGAACCGCCACGCCCGCACCCGCCCGCGCTCGGGCGCGTCGAAGTCGGCGACGACGAACCAGGGCCCGTCGTCGAGCAGACGCTCGGGCGACCGGGCCACGTCGACGCACTCGACGGCGTGGCGCGCGGCGCGACCGGCGAACCGGGCCGCACCGGTCCCGGCGGGCGTCCTCCCTGGTCCTGGCACGGGACCACGCTACCGACGGCCGGGCGGCGGGCCGTGCCGCCCGGCAGGTGGCCTGCGCCACGTCCGGCGAGGCCGGTTGGACGTCGGGCGCCGGAGTCGACTAATGTCTGGGACGCGCCGGAACGCCGGGGACACCGCGAGGTGGTCCACCGACACGCTCCGGCCACGCGGATGTGGCTCAGTTGGTAGAGCATCACCTTGCCAAGGTGAGGGTCGCGGGTTCGAGTCCCGTCATCCGCTCGGAGGCCCACTCCATCCGCTCCTCGGAGCGGCGGAGCAGGTCGTGGTGGAGTGGCCGAGAGGCGAGGCAGCGGCCTGCAAAGCCGTATACGTGGGTTCGAATCCCATCTCCACCTCGCAGCAGCACCCCGGGCGATTGGCGCAGCGGTAGCGCGCTTCCCTGACACGGAAGAGGTCACTGGTTCGATCCCAGTATCGCCCACCCCACGAAGGCCGTCCTGGACCACGTCCAGGGCGGCCTTCACCCGTCCCCGGGGAGACCGCCCGGCGGATGCGGGTTCCGACCGAAAAGTCGGCTAGTATGTGGGACGCACCGGAACGCCGGGCCTCGACCAGAGGTCTCACGTCGGTCCGGGCACGCGGATGTGGCTCAGTTGGTAGAGCATCACCTTGCCAAGGTGAGGGTCGCGGGTTCGAGTCCCGTCATCCGCTCGAGGCCCACTCCTCGCCCGTCTCCCCCCGGAGCGCGGGCGAGGTCGTGCTTCACGGTGGAGTGGCCGAGAGGCGAGGCAGCGGCCTGCAAAGCCGTATACGTGGGTTCGAATCCCATCTCCACCTCGCAGCAGCACCCCGGGCGATTGGCGCAGCGGTAGCGCGCTTCCCTGACACG
>NZ_JAJBZH010000006.1 GCF_020551945.1 Cellulosimicrobium marinum
GCACGACGACGCCCTCCTCCCGATCGGCTCGGGGGAGGGCGTCGTCGTGCGGTCGGTGGGTCAGCCCTTGCGGCGCTGCTCCGGCTCGCCGAGCTCGGAGGAGACGACGACGATGCCGCCCTGGACGGCCGGGTCGCCCTGGCCGTCCGCCGCGGCGACGAGGTCGAGCGATCCGGTGACGCGGCCGCCGTTGCGGACGTCGACGACGGCGGCCTCGACCCCGGGCAGCGAGGCGGCCGGGACGGCGACCTGGGCGGCGAGGATGGGGGTGCGCATCGACACCTTGGCCTCGGACTTGATCTTGCGCAGCGCGGCGAGCGCGTGCCCGGCGGCCGTGAGGATCGTCGGGTCCGCGTCGCCCGCGGCCGACCGGGCGACGTCGGGCGTGGGCCACGGCGCGCGGTGGATCGACCCCTCGGACGCGCGCCACCAGGACCAGACCTCCTCGGTCGCGAACGGCACGAACGGCGCGAAGAGGCGCAGCAGGGTGTCGAGCGCGATCGCGAGAGCGACGCGCGCGGACCGGGTCTCGTCGGAGACCTCGGACGCGGCGGCACCCGCACCGTACGCGCGGTCCTTGACGAGCTCGAGGTAGTCGTCGCAGAACGTCCAGAAGAACGTCTCGGTGACCTCGAGGGCGCGCGTGTGGTCGTACGTCTCGAACGCGTCGGTCGCCTTCGCGACGACGTCGGCGAGCCCGGTGAGCATCGCGCGGTCGAGCGGCTGCGTGACCGCGGCCGGGTCGAGCACGACCTCCCCGGTGCCCGTCGCGGGGTCGACCCCGAACGAGAGGGCGAACTTGGACGCGTTGAGGATCTTGATGGCGAGGCGACGCCCGATCTTCATCTGGCCGACCTCGAACGCCGCGTCGGTGCCGAGGCGGGCGGAGGCTGCCCAGTAGCGGACGGCGTCGGACCCGTGCTCCTCCAGCAGCCCCATGGGCGTGACGACGTTGCCCTTGGACTTCGACATCTTCTTGCGGTCGGGGTCGAGGATCCAGCCGGAGATCCCGGCGTTCTTCCACGGCAGCGAGCCGTGCTCGAGGTGCGAGCGCACGACGGTCGAGAAGAGCCAGGTACGGATGATGTCCTGGCCCTGGGGGCGCAGATCCATCGGGAAGACGCGCTCGAAGAGGTCCGGGTCGGACTCCCAGCCGCCGGCGATCTGCGGGGTGAGCGACGACGTCGCCCACGTGTCCATGATGTCGTTCTCGCCGACGAAGCCGCCCGGCTCGCCGCGCTGGTCCTCGGTGTACCCGGCGGGCACGTCGGAGGACGGGTCGACGGGCAGGGTGTCCTCGGCGGGCACGATCGGGTGGTCGTGGTCGACGTTGCCGACGTCGTCGACGGCGTACCACAGCGGGATGGACACGCCGAAGAAGCGCTGGCGCGAGATGAGCCAGTCGCCGTTGAGGCCGCCGACCCAGTTCTCGTAGCGCACGCGCATGAAGTCGGGGTGGAAGTCGAGCTCCTTGCCGCGCTGCAGCAGCTCGCCGCGCAGGTCGCGGCGCGTGCCGTCCGCGGTGGTCCAGTCGCGGCCGCCGTTGCGGATGTACCACTGGCGGGACGTGACGATCTCGAGCGGCTTGTCGCCGCGCTCGTAGAAGTTCGCCATGCGCTGCGTGGGGACGGGCTCGCCGGCGAGGTCGCCGGAGTCGCGCAGCGCGTCGACGACGACCTGGCGGGCGGAGAACGTCGTCTTGCCCGCCATCTCGGCGAACAGGCCCTGACCGGTGCGGGAGGTGACCCACTCGGGCGTCTCGCGCACGATGCGGCCGTCGCGCTGGATGATCGAGCGCGTCGGGAGCTGCAGCTCGCGCCACCACTGCACGTCGGTGAGGTCGCCGAACGTGCAGCACATCGCGATGCCGGCGCCCTTGTCGGGCTCGGCGGCGGCGTGCGCGAGGACGGGGATCTCGACGTCGAACAGGGGGGAGCGCACGGTCGTGCCGAACAGGTGCTGGTACCGCTCGTCGTCCGGGTGCGCGACGAGGGCGACGCAGGCGGCGAGGAGCTCGGGGCGCGTGGTCTCGATGTGCACGACCTCGCCCGTGGGGGCGCCGTCCGCGGTGCGGTGGAAGGCGACCTTGTGGAAGTGGCCCGGGTACTCGCGCGCCTCGAGCTCGGCCTGCGCGACGGCGGTCTGGAACGTCACGTCCCACAGCCCGGGCGCCTGCGCCTGGTACGCCTCGCCGCGCGCGAGGTTGCGCAGGAAGGCGCGCTGGGCGGCGGTGCGGGAGCGGGCGTCGATGGTCTGGTACGTCTGCGCCCAGTCGACCGACAGCCCGAGGCGGCGCCAGACCGCCTCGAACTGCTTCTCGTCCTCGACCGTGAGGCGCTCGCACAGCTCGATGAAGTTGCGGCGGCTCACGGGCACGTCGGGGGCCTTCGACGACTTCCCCTGGTCGCCCTCGCGCGGCGGCTCGAAGCCCTCGACGTACGCGAGCGTGGGGTCGCAGCGCACGCCGTAGTAGTTCTGCACGCGGCGCTCGGTGGGCAGGCCGTTGTCGTCCCAGCCCATCGGGTAGAACACCTCGCGGCCGCGCATGCGCTGGTAGCGCGCGACGACGTCCGTGTGCGTGTAGGAGAAGACGTGACCCACGTGCAGCGAGCCGGACGCCGTGGGGGGCGGGGTGTCGATCGAGTAGACCTCCTCGCGCGTCCTCGTCCGGTCGAACGCGTAGGTGCCCTGCTCGGCCCAGCGGGCCCCGTGCACGTCCTCGAGACCGTCGATGGTCACGCGGTCCGGTACTCCCGCGACCACCGCGCGGACGACGCCTACCGTGCCGGTGGCGGGGGTCGTTGCTGCAGCGGGGTCTGCCGCGCCCGCGGGCGCGTTCGTCGGGAAGTCGCTCATGGTCGCCCATTCTCCCAGATGCGCGGGCCGTGCCCGACGGCGTCTCGCGCGCCGGTCGGGCCCGTCATCCCTCGGCGTCGTCCGCCTCGGGAAGAGTCGGCCCGTCGGCCCGGGACAGGCGCGCGGCCACGTGCTCGGTCGCGCCGAGGAGCCGGTCCCAGACGACGGGGTCGAGCAGGTCGAGCGGGCGCTCGGAGAAGAGGAACAGCCTGTCGCCGACGACCTCCGCGGCGAGCGGCACCCGGCCGCGGACGAGCAGCTCGACGTCGGGCCCGAGCACGTCCTGCGCGGTGCTCGCCGGGGACCGCGGCGGCCCGTAGGCGCGGTGGCGGTCCCCGAACGGCCCGTCGAGCGGCAGCTCCCACACACGCTGGACGCCGCGCGGTGCCCGCGCGCCGTACGTCCCCCGGGCGGGCAGCGTCTCGACGACGACGTGCGGCCACGACCGGTCGAGCGACGTCGTGGCGTAGGTCCAGGCGAACGGCTCGGCAGACCGGTACCCCGCGCTGTACCGGTAGGTCGCGACCTCGACGGGTCGGGGGCCGGGCGTGCGGACGACGTCGGTCGCGCGCCGCAGGATGCCGACGTCGAACGCCCTGCTCGGGTGCTGCGGGTCGTCGACGCGGGGCACGTGCTCGAACCCGTTCGCCGCGGCGAACCGGCTGAGCCGGTAGGCCTGCTCGTGCTGGTGCGCGGAGGACCGCCGGACCCCCACGACGACGAGGAGGACCACCACGGCGGTGCCGGCCGTGGTGAGCGCGGCGGCGAGGGGTGCGGCACGCAGTCCCAGCAGCAGGAGGGTGTAGACGGTGCCCAGGCAGACCGCCGCGACGGCGAGCAGGAGCGCGAGGAGGACCACGCGGAGCACGACCGCGAGCACGCGCGACCCGGCCGACGTCGTGCCGGGCGTCCGGGACTGTGTCGTCTCGCGCCGCCGCGCTCGACGGAAGGCGCGCACGGCCGCGGCGTCCACGGTGTCGACGAGCGCGCTCGTGTCCAGGGGCGGTCGGTCCGCAGGGGTGGCGCTCACGACGCGAGGGTAGCTGGCCTGCGACCCTGGCCGACCGGGTACTAGGGTCGGTCCCATGGGTCTGACGATCGGCTACGCCGCGATGCTCGAGCAGTTCCACCCGACCGAGGCCGTCGCGCTGTCCGCCTACGCCGAGGAGCACGGCTTCTCCGGGACGATGGCCGCCGACCACTTCCAGCCCTGGGTCCCGCAGCAGGGCGAGTCGTCGTTCGTGTGGAACGTCCTCACGGCGCTCGGCGAGCGGACGCGCGGTGACCTCGGGCCGGGTGTCACGGCGCCGACGTTCCGCTGGCACCCCGCGATGGTCGCGCAGGCGTCGGCGACGCTCGCCGCGATGTACCCCGGGCGCCACTGGCTCGGTCTCGGCTCGGGCGAGGCGCTCAACGAGCACGTCGTCGCCGGGTACTGGCCCGAGGCCCCCGAGCGCATCAACCGCATGTTCGAGGCGATCGACGTCATCAAGAAGCTGTTCCAGTCCGGCCTGGACAACAAGGACGTCAAGCACTCCGGGCAGTTCTACAAGCTGGAGTCCACGCGGCTGTGGACCATGCCGGAGGTCGCCCCCGAGATCCTCGTCGCGACCGCCGGCCCGGTGACCGCGAAGCGTGCGGGCCGGCACGCCGACGGCCTCATCACCGTGGGCGCCCCGCTCGAGAAGATCTCGATGCTCTTCGGCAAGTTCGACGACGGCGTCCGCGACTCGGGCCGTGACCCCGACGCGATGCCCAAGGTTCTCCAGCTCCACCTGTCGTGGGCGCCCACGGACGAGGAGGCGCTCACGAACGCGATGACCGAGTGGCCCAACGGCGGCATGAAGTTCCCCAAGGCCGACATCCGTTCCCCCCACGACTTCGAGCAGATGGCGAAGCTCGTGCGCCCCGAGGACTTCGAGGGGCGCATGGTGATCTCCTCCGACCCGGACGAGCACCGCGCGTACATCCAGAAGTTCGTCGACCTCGGCTTCGACCGCGTCTACCTGCACAACGTGGGGCGCAACCAGCGCGAGTGGATCGAGGTCTTCGGCCGCGACGTCCTGCCGAAGCTCTCGCGATGAGCGGACCGACGAGCGGGAAGCGCGAGCCCGACGACGCGCGCCTGGCCGTGTGGGCGCCGTCGGGCCTGGGCGAGGTGCGGCCCGGGGACGACCTCGCACGCCTCGTCGGCGACCTCCTCGCGCAGGGCGACCAGCTCGCCGAGGGTGACGTCGTCGTCGTGTCCAGCAAGGTCGTGTCGAAGGCCGAGGGGCGTGTGCTCGACGCCGACGACCGGGAGCAGGCCATCACCGACGAGACGGTCCGCGTCGTCGCGACGCGGGAGCGGCCGGGCCTGCCGCCGCTGCGGATCGTCGAGAACCGCCTCGGTCTGGTCATGGCCGCCGCGGGCGTCGACGCGTCCAACACGCCCGACGGGACCGTGCTGCTGCTGCCGCTCGACCCGGACGCCAGCGCCCGGGCGCTGCGTGCGGCGCTGCGGGCGAGGTTCGGGCTCGACCGGCTCGGCGTCGTCGTCACGGACACGGCGGGCCGCCCGTGGCGCGAGGGCCTCGTGGACGTCGCGATCGGCGCGGCGGGGATCAGGGTCGCGGACGACCTGCGCGGGGGTGTCGACGCCCACGGGCGCCCGATCTCCGTCACGGTGACGGCCGTCGCCGACGAGGTCGCGTCCGCGAGCGAGCTGGTCCGCGGCAAGACGGGCGGTCGACCGGTCGCCGTGGTGCGCGGGATGGGCGCCCACGTCACGGAGGACGACGGTCCGGGGGCCCGGTCGCTCGTGCGCGCGTCGGCCGACGACCTGTTCCGCGAAGGCAGCGCGGAGGCGTACGCGCGCGGCGTCGAGGACGGCCGCGGAGATGGTGCGGACGAAGGGTACGAGGACGGGTACCGCGAGGGGTTCAGCGACGGGTACCGGCAGGCGAGCCAGGACGCGGAGCCGGAGACCGTGCCCGACGAGTGACGGCGGCGCGGGCTCTGGTGCTGCGCGTCGCGCGCGGCTACGGTGCTCGGATGCTTCCCGAGTCCTGGATCGAGCACCGCCGCCCCGACGACCGCGAGCCGGTGGGATGGATCCGCCCCGAGGGTGACGACTGGGTCGCCGTGTCCCTCCTGGGCCGCGACCTCACCGGACCGGTCGACTGGCTCGCCGCGGAGGAGGCGCTCGAGGAGACGGGTCTGTCGTGGCTCGCGGACGCCTGGACGCTCGAGCAGGACGACGCCGGTCCGGTGCGGGTGCGGATCGTCGAGGTGACCCCCGACGGCGTCGTGGTCCAGACGGACGACTTCGGGGCGATCGACGCCCCGGTGACCCGGTACTCCCTGCCGTGGCCGGCGCCGGCGGCGTTGCGGCCGCGCCGTGCCACGGACCCGGACGGACGCGTGCTGGGCGTGCGCTGACGAACGGTGCGCGTCACCCGGCGTCGGTCGACCCCTCGTACAGCCCGACGACGTTGCCGTCGGGGTCGGTGAAGATCGCCCACCACGAGGTCGGGCTGATCTCGGAGCGTTCCATGACGACTGTCCCGCCGCTCTCGCGGACCTTCGCGAGCGTGTCGTCGATGGAGTCGACCTCGACGTAGCTGCGGGGCTGGGTGAAGCCCTCGGAGCGCGGGGCGAGGCCGCCGCCGCTGATCTTGTTGGGTGCCTGCCACATCGGGTACCCCTCGAACCCGGGCACCTCCGCGATCTGCCACCCGAAGAGCCCGCCGTAGAACTCCGCGGCGGCCTTGAGGTCCGTGACCGGGATGTCGATGTGCGTGATGTCGCCGTGCGGCATGGTTCCTCCCGTGTCGAGGTCGGGCAGGACCGCCCGCCACCCGTCAGACTAGGCCTGGCGCGTGCGCAGCACCACCGTTCGCGGTGGGCCCGTCCTCCGGCGCGTCCGCGGGGGCGCTCTCGGGGGCGTCCCGGGCCTCGCCCGCCGGGTCGTCGGCGCCGTCGCGGACGCCGGCGCGGTCGGCGGGGTCGTCCGCGCGGTCCCCGACGTCGCCCGGCCGGTCGTCGGCGGTCCGTGGCGGCGCCGCGACGTCGTCCCCCGAGAGCCAGCGCAGCCACCCGGAGCGCGGGTCGCCCTCCAGGAGGACGGCACGCACGAGGAGCGTGAGCGGGATGGCGAGGATGGCGCCGAGCGGGCCGATGACGAACGTCCAGAACACGACGGACACGAAGCTCAGGGTGAGGCTGAGGTTCACGGCGTCGGCCACGAACTTGGGCTGCACGAGCACCTGCAGGACGACGTTCACGACGCAGTACACGGCGACCACCGCGAGGGCGAGCGGCCAGCCGCCGACGACGAACGCCATGACGGCGGGCGGGACGAGGCCGAGGACGAAGCCGATGTTGGGCACGAAGTTCGTGACGAACGCGAGGATCGCCCACACGACGGGTGCGGGGACGCCGAGGAGCGCGAGGGCGATCCCGTCCACGACCGCGACGACGGCGCCGAAGGACGCGTTGACGACGAAGTACCGGCGGACGCCGCCGCTGAAGCGGGTGGCGCGCCCGATCTCGTCCGCCCGCCCGGCGCCGAAGACGCGCGACGCCGTGGAGTACCGCGCGGCGTCGGCGGCCATGAAGATCGCGTAGGCGAGGACGAAGAAGAACGCCGTGGCGATGCCGAGCACGGTCCCGCTGATCCCGCCCGCGAGGGACAGCACGCGCGACGGCTCGAGCCACGACGACACGGCGGCGGCGAGGTCGGTGTCGATCCCGAGCGCCGCGAGCCGGTCGACGGCGTCGAGCACGGACGCCTCGAGCTGGGGCAGGTACTCCCGCACGAGCGCCGCGAACTGGAACCCGGCGAACACGAGCATCGCGAGCAGGACCGCGAGGACGAGGTACGCCACGACGATCACCACCGTCGTCGCCCCCCAGCGCGGCCAGCCGCGGGCCTCGAGCCCGAACCGCACGGGGTGGCAGATGATGACGATGACGGCGGCGAGGAGGATCGGCGCGACGACCTCGCGCGCCGCGTGCAGGCCGGCGAGCACGACGATCCCGGCGGCGAGCGCGAGGAGCGTCCGGGTGGCCGGGGCGAGCGCTGCCGGCGTCTGGGGCGTGGTCACCCCGCAGACCCTACTGGGGTGCGTGGTCGGGCGGGACGCGCTCCGTGTCGCGGACGGGTCCGGGCGGCGTGCCGTCGCCGAAGGGCCGCCCGCCGAGGGCCTCGCGACCGTGCGGGTCGAGCCAGCCCGACAGGTCGGGTCCCTGCGGGACGATCCCGGACGGGTTGAGGTCGCGGTGCACGACGTAGTAGTGCTGCTTGATCTGCGTGAAGTCGACGGTGTCGCCGAAGCCGGGGGTCTGGAACAGGTCCCGCGCGTAGGCCCACAGCACGGGCATCTCGGCGAGCTTCTGCCGGTTCGCCTTGAAGTGCCCGTGGTAGACCGCGTCGAAGCGGACGAGCGTGGTGAAGAGGCGTACGTCGGCCTCGGTGATCGTGTCGCCGACGAGGTAGCGGCGGTCCGCGAGCCGTCCCTCCAGCCGGTCGAGCGCGGCCCACAGCCGGGTGTACGCGGCGTCATAGGCGCGCTGGGACCCGGCGAACCCGCACCGGTACACCCCGTTGTTGACCTCGGTGTAGACCTCCTGCATCACCGCGTCGAGCTCGTCGCGGTGCGCGGCGGGCAGCAGGTCGGGCGCGCCGTCGCGGTGGTAGGGACGCCACTGCGTCGACAGGTCGAGCGTGATCTGCGCGAAGTCGTTCGTCACGACGGCGCCCGTCGTGGTGTCGACCACGGCGGGGACCGTGATGCCCCGCGGGTAGTGCGGGTCCCGGCGGAAGTACGCCTCCTGGAGGCGCTCGATGCCGAGCACGGGGTCGCGCCCGTCCGGGTCGAGGTCGAACGTCCACGACCGCTCGTCGTGCACGGGCCCGGCGAGGCCCATCGACAGCGCGTCCTCCAGGCCGAGGAGCCGGCGCACGATGATCGCGCGGTTCGCCCACGGGCACGCGCGGGCCGCGATCAGCCGGTACCTGCCTGGCTCGACGGGGAAGCCGTCGCGGCCGTCCGCGGTGACGCGCGTCGTGATGTACCGGGTGTCGCGCCGGAAGTCCTTGCCCGGCACGGAGTACGTGCCACCGCGCGAGTGCTCCTCGCGCTCGCCCTGCTCGTCGGTCGGCTCGTCGGGCGTCGCGTCCGTCGGCTCCACGGTCATGGGCCCGCTCAGCCCTTCGCGGCGCGCGCGGCGGCCTTCGCCGCCTTCTTCGTCGCGCGCACGGCGTCGAGGGAGTCCTGGTCCGTGACGTCCGCGATGGACCGGCGCGACCCGTCCTCGCCGTAGTCGCCCGCGGCCTCGCGCCAGCCGGAGGGCTGTACGCCGTACTGCTTGCCGAGCAGCGCGAGGAAGATCCGCGCCTTCTGGTCGCCGAACCCCGGCAGGGCCTTGAGACGCTTGAGGACGAGCGCGCCGTCGGGGGCGTCGCCCGCCGGGCCGGGGTCGGTCCACAGGCGCGTCACGTCGCCGTCGTAGTCGTCGACGACGGCGCGCGCCACCGCCTGCACCCGGCCCGCCATCGAGCCGGGGTAGCGGTGGATCGAGGGCGGCGTGGACGCGAGCGCGGTGAACTGCTCGGGGTCGGCGTCGGCGATGCGGCGCACGTCCCAGCCGTCCATGCGCGACGCGATCTTCGCCGGCCCGGCGAACGCGGTCTCCATCTGCACCTGCTGGTCGAGCAGCATGCCGACGAGCAGCGCGAACGGGTCGCTGGACAGGAGCTGGTCGGCCTCCGGGTCGCCGGTGAGCCACAGGTCGCGTGCCATGGACCCATCCTCTCAGGGTGTGCCCGACGGCGCGGCGCGGGCCGCGTCGTCGGGCCGCCCGGGTGCGCGGCGCAGGCTGCCGGTGCGGAACTCGTCGACACCGGTGCGGCGCAGGACGGCGCTCGTCCACCCGGGCAGGAGCCGCAGCCCGGCCTCGCCGGTGACGCGCCGCACGTCGTCGACGACGAAGTCCTCACCGCGGCGCTCGAGCACGAACGACCCGGCCGCCTCGACGTTGCGCAGCCAGTCGACGTCGGGCCCGTAGGTGAGCGCGAGGACCGTGCGGACCTCGTCGCCCTCGCGGTACGCGAACGCGAACACCGGTGTGCGGTACGTGCGGCCGCTGCGCCGTCCCACGTGCCGCACGACCGCCATCGGCCCCACGCCGGTCGCGACGCGCAACATCACGGGGTTGAGCACGAGCTTGTTCGTCCGGGTGACCCAGTGCGGCATCGGCATCCGTCCATCGTGGCGCGCCCGCGTCGGGACGCAACGCGGGGACGCGCGGCCGGCCCGGGCAGCGCGGCCTATCGTGAGCCGGTGCCCACCCGACTGCTGCTGATCAGCGACACCCACGTCCCGGCGCGCGCCCGGGCCCTCCCGGACCAGGTGTGGCGCGCGGTCGACGCGGCGGACGTCGTCGTGCACGCGGGGGACTGGGTGACCGTCGACCTCCTCGACGCGCTCGAGGCGCGCGCCGCGCGGCTCGTCGGGGTGGCGGGCAACAACGACGGCCCGGACCTGCACGCCCGGCTGCCCGAGGTCGCGCGCGCGACGATCGACGGGCTTCGGGTCGCCGTCGTGCACGAGACCGGCGGCAAGGACGGGCGCGAGCGGCGCGCGGACGCCGCCTACCCGGTCACCGACCTGCTCGTGTTCGGGCACAGCCACATCCCGTGGGACACCGTCACCCCTGCCGGGATGCGGCTGCTCAACCCCGGCTCGCCGACGGACCGGCGCCGCCAGCCCGTCGGCACCTACCTCACCGCGACCGTGGACGACGGCGCGCTGCACGACGTCGAGCTCGTGCCCGTGGAGCGCTGACCCACCCTCAGGCCACGCCACCCGCCACCCTCGCGGCGCGCTCGCGGTGCGCGGACGGGCTCACGCCGCGCACGCGCGTGAACGCGGCGCTCAGGGCGAACGGCGTGCCGTACCCGACGGCGCGCGCCACGGAGGCGAGCGTCGCGCCGTCGGTCAGGAGGAGGTCGGCGGCGAGGTCGAGCCGCCACCCGGTGAGGTACGTCATGGGCGGCTCGCCGACGAGCGCGGTGAACCGTCGTGCGAACGCCGCGCGGGACAGCCCGACCTCACGCGCGAGGGAGTCGACGGTCCACGCGCGCGCCGGGTCGTGGTGGACGAGGCGCAGCGCCGCACCGACGACCGGGTCGGCGTCCGCGCGGTACCAGCCGGGGGCCTCGGGGCGCGAGAGCCACGTGCGCAGGCACGAGATGAGGAGCAGGTCGAGCAGGCGGTCGAGCACCGCCTCCTGTCCGGGCAGGTCCTGCACGACCTCGCGCGCGAGCATCTCGACGAGGCCGCCGTCGACCTCGTCGCGCCGCAGCACGACACGCTGCGGCAGGACGCGCAGGATGCGGCGACCGACCTCGCCGTCGAGCGGGTACGTGCCCGTGACGATGACGGTCTCGCCGTCGGGATCGTTGCCCCACGACCGCACGCCGAGCACGGTCATGGGGGAGGGCCCGCCGTCGACGGATCGGCACATGTCCGACGCCGGACCGACGACGACCTGCGGCGCCGTGCCGGGTGAGTCCGCGACGACGTAGTGGTCCGGGCCGCGGAGGAGCACGACGTCGCCCTCCTCGACGACGACGCCGGGGTCGTCGGTGCGGGCCGGCGCGTCGCCGACAGGACCGACCCAGCCCGAGCCGCGCAGCACCGGGACGATCGTCAGGGGCGCCTCGTCCTCGATCCGCATGGCCCACGGCGCGCGCAGGTGGCTGCGCAGGAGGAACGCGCCCCGCGCACGGGGTCCGTCGAGCAGCCCGGCGACGACGTCCACGCGGCCAGGCTAACCCTGTGACGCCGGGCAGGTCGAGACGGTCGCGCATGCGTGCGAGCGTCTCGGCCATGGATCGTCTCGTCGGGCGCGGAGTTGACTGATCTCGACACCCCCGTCAACCAGGAGACGACCATGACCGCGCACCTCCCGCACGACACCTCCCCGACCACCGACCCGGCCACCAATCCGGCCACCGCCCCGACCACCGCGCTCGGTCCCGTCCTCGTGCTCGGCGCGACGGGCAAGTCCGGACGACGCGTCGCCGACCGCCTCGACGGGCTCGACGTGCCCGTGCGTCGCGCCTCGCGCAGCGGCGCGCCCGGCACCGTGCCCTTCGCCTGGGACGACGAGTCCACGTGGCGGCCTGCGCTCGACGGCGCGCAGGCCGTCTACGTCGCGTACGCGCCCGACCTCGCGGTCCCCGGCGCGCCCGAGACCGTCACGCGCCTCGCGGCGCTCGCGCACGACGTCGGTGTGCGGCGTCTCGTGCTGCTGTCCGGGCGGGGCGAGGTCGAGGCGCAGCGCGCCGAGGCCGCCGTCGCCGCCGTCTTCCCCGGGCGCGTCGTGGTGCGCTGCGCGTTCTTCGCGCAGAACGTCAGCGAGAGCTTCCTCCTCGACGCCGTGCTGGACGGCACGATCGCCCTGCCCGTGGGCGACGTCGCGGAGCCGTTCGTCGACCTGGAGGACGTCGCCGAGGTCGCCGTCGCCGCCCTGACCGACGACGCGCACGCGGGCCAGGTCTACGAGCTCACCGGCCCGCGGCTGCTCACGTTCGCCGACCTCGCCGCCGAGATCACCGCCGCGAGCGGGCACGAGGTCGCCTTCGTCCCGATCGCCCTCGACGAGTTCACGGCCGGCCTCACCGCCGCCGGGCTACCGGGGGACACCGTCGACCTCCTGCGCTACCTGTTCACCGAGGTGCTCGACGGGCGCGGCGCCCACGTGTCCGACGGCGTGCACCGCGCGCTCGGCCGCGAACCACGGGACGTCGCCGAGTTCGCGCGCCGCGAGGCGGGCGCCTGGTCCCGGGTGCTGTCATGACCGCGTTCGCGTGGCTCGTCGTGCTCGCGGCCGTCGCGACGGGCCTCGCCGGGGGCGTCCTCTACGCCTTCTCGGCGTTCGTCATGGCCGGGCTGCGCCGCCTCGACCCGGCGGTCGGCGCCGCCGCGATGCGGTCCGTCAACGTCACCGCGCTGCGCCCGCCCCTCATGCTCCTGCTCGCGGCGTCGGTGCTGCTCCCCGCCGCGGCGGCCGTCGTCGGGCTCGTCGGCGACACACCCGGCGCCGGCTGGGCGCTCGCGGGCGCGGTCGTCGCGCTCGTCGGGATCCTCGGCGTCACGGGCGTCGGCAACGTCCCGCTGAACAACCGGCTCGACGCGAGCGCCGAACCCGCCGCCGAGTGGCTGCGGATCGTGCCCCGGTGGCTCGCGTGGAACCACGTCCGCACCGTCGCCGGCGCCGTCGCGACGGCGCTTCTCGTCGTCGCGGTCGCCTGAGGCCGCAGGACCGCCGGTCGGGCCAGGCACGAGTCGGTCGACCGGCCGGAATGCCCGCGACGGGGTGGCGGTTGTGGCCAGCATGACGAGCACAGAGCACGTGGACAGCGAGGCGACCGACGACACGATCCGCCGGGTCCTGCGGGACACGCAGACGTGGGCCGTCGTCGGTCTGTCGAACAACACCGCACGCGCGGCGTACGGCGTGGCGCGCGTGCTCCAGCAGGCGGGCAAGCGGGTCGTGCCCGTGCACCCGTCGGCCGAGACGGTGCACGGCGAGCAGGGGTACGCGACGCTCGCCGACATCCCGTTCCCCGTCGACGTCGTCGACGTGTTCGTCCGCTCCGAGCTCGCGGGCGAGGTCGCGGACCAGGCCGTCGCGATCGGCGCGAACGCCGTGTGGTTCCAGCTCGACGTGATCGACGAGGACGCCGCGCGGCGCGTGCGCGACGCCGGTCTCGACATGGTCATGGACCGCTGCCCCGCGATCGAGCTGCCGCGGCTCGGGAGCGCGGCATGAGCGCCGTCGTCGACACCGGGACCGACCTCGGCCGCCGCGCCGCCGAGCGCCTGGGTGACGAGCGCGTCGTGTGGCTCGTGACCGTCGACCCGCACGGCACGCCGCAGCCGACGCCGGTGTGGTTCCTCTGGAACGAGGCCGGGGAGGTCGTGCTGCAGAGCCAGCCGCGCACCGCGAAGCTGCGCAACCTGCGTGCGAACCCGCGCGGGGCCGTGCACCTCAACAGCACCCGGTCGGGCGGCGACGTCGCGGTGCTCACGGGCGCGGCGGCGATCGACGACGCCGGTCTGAGCGCGGCGGAGCGCGCGGCCTACGACGCGAAGTACGCCGACGACATCCGCGGGCTCGGCATGACGCCCGACGGGTTCCACGCCGACTACTCGGTCACCGTGCGGTTCCGCCCGGAACGCCTGCGCGGGTTCTGACGACGGCGTCCGGTCGCCCGGCGTCCGTGCGCGGTGCCTGTCGGACCTCGTCAGCCCGGTGGCGGGTCCGGCGGGGAGAACGTGAGGACCGGCCGCCCGGTGCGCGGGTGGGTGAGCACGTCGGTGCGCACGCCGTAGACCGGGTCCAGCACGTGCGGCACGAGGACGTCGCGCACGTCGCCCGCCGCGACGACCCGACCCTGGGAGAGCAGCACGACGTGGTCGCACGTCTGCGCGGCGAGCGTGAGGTCGTGCAGCGCGGCGAGCACGGTCACGCCGTCGTCGGCAAGACGGCGCAGGACGCGCATCGCGTCGAGCTGGGCGGCGATGTCGAGGTGGTTCGTCGGCTCGTCGAGCAGGATCAGCGCCGGTTCCTGCGCGAGGGCGCGCGCCATGTGCACGCGCTGGCGCTCGCCGCCGGACAGCGTCGCGACCTCGCGGTCGGCGAACGCCTCCATCCCGACCGTGCGCAGCGCGGCGCGCGCGACGTCGCGGTCGCGCGCGGAGTCCCCGGCGAGGAGCGAGCGGTGCGGGATGCGGCCCAGCAGGACGGCGTCGAGCACCGTCAGCGGCAGGTCCGTCGTCGCGTCCTGCTCCACGAGCGCGAGGACCCTCGCCCGACGGCGCCGTGGCAGCCCCAGCAGCTCGTCGCCGCCGAACCGCACGGTCGCGGGCTCCCGCGTCACGTCGTGCGGCACGGTCGGCGCCTGGACGCCGGCGAGGACGCGCAGCAGCGTCGACTTCCCGGAGCCGTTCGGCCCGAGCAGGCCGCTCACGGCGCCGGGTGGTGCAGTGGCGTCGACGCCGTCGAGGATCAGGCGCCCGTCGACGGCCCACGAGACCCGCGTGGCGTCGAGGCCCGCGTCATGGCCCGCGTCCGACGACGTGCGACCGGGCGCCGTCGGGCCGGTGGTGCGCAGGTCCGTCACGCGGTCCTCCTCCCGCGCCACAGCAGCAGCGCGAACACGGGCGCCCCGACGGCGGCGGTGACGATCCCCACGGGCAGCTCGCGCGGCGCGAACACCGTGCGGGCGAGCGTGTCGGCCCAGACGAGGAACGACGCGCCGAACAGCGCGGACAGCGGCAGGAGCAGGCGGTGGCGCGCGCCCGTGAGCAGGCGCACGGCGTGCGGGAGGATCAGCCCGACGAAGCCGATGGAGCCCGACTGCGACACGAGCGCGCCGGTGAGGAGCGCGACGCCGACGAGCAGGAGCCACCGCACGCGGGACACGTCCACGCCGAGCGCGGAGGCCGCCGTGTCGCCGAACGTGAACGCGTCGAGCACGGACCCGGTCGACGCGAGCACCGTCCCGAGGACGAGCGTCGCGATCCCGGCGACCGCGACCGACGTCCACGTCGCGCCCGCGACCGACCCCATGAGCCACGAGAGGATCTCGCGGTACGAGTCGCCGGTCGCCGACCAGAAGATGACGAAGCTCGTCGCCGCGGCGGCGAGCTGGCTCACGGCGAGCCCGGCGAGCACCGTGCGGCTCGGCGTGATGGTGCCGACGGCACCGGCGAGCGCGAGCGCCGCGACGAGCGCGAGCACCGCGCCGCCGAACGCCGCGACGGGCAGCAGCACGGTCCAGCCGACGACCAGCACGAGCACCGCCCCGAGCGACGCCCCGGACGACAGACCGAGCAGGTAGGGGTCGGCGAGCGGGTTGCGCGTGAGCGACTGCATCACCACCCCGCACACGGCGAGACCCGCGCCGACCGCGGCGGCGGTGAGGATGCGCGGCAGGCGCAGCTGCCACACCATCCCGTCCTGCAGCGCGCCGAGCGGTTCCACGCCGAGCACGCCACCGAGCCCGAGGTGCGAGGCGATCGACCGCCACACGTCGCCGACCGACAGCTCCGCCGGCCCGATCGTCACCGCGACGAGCACGCTGACGACGAGCGCGACCACCGCGACGGGCAGCCACCACGCGGCGCCGCGGCGCACGCCCGGTCGCCCGCCCGCGGACGGTGCGGGGGCGACGTCGGGCAGGCTGCGCAGGGCGGTCACAGGTCGAGCGCCTCCAGCTGGGCCGCGAGGTCGACGACGGCGTCGACGTTGCGCACGCCCGCCTCCGTCGCCGGGAACGGGATGCGCAGGTAGCGGCCCTCGCGCACCGCGGTCATCTCGGCGGTCGCGGCGTTCGACTCCAGGCGCTCGATCTTCGACTCGGCGGTGTTCCACGCGGCGTCGACGAGCACGAGCACGTCCGGGTCGGCCGCGACGGCCTCCTCCCACGCGAACGACGTCCAGGTGTCCTCGACGTCGCCCGCGACGTTCTCCAGGCCGACGGCGTCCATGATCATCTGCGGCGCCCCGATGCCGGCGCCGACGTACGGGATGTCGTCGCCCGAGGAGTACCAGAGCGCGGTGAGCCCGCGGTCGTCCGCCTCGACGCCGTCGAGCGTCGCGCGCTGGTCGGCCACGAGGTCGGCGGCGGCCTCCTGCACGTCGAAGATCTTGCCGACCTCGGTGATCTCGGCGAACACGTCGTCGAACGTCAGCGGGTTCGGCATGTACTCCGGTGCCTTGCACGCGGCCGGGGAGACGTACGTCGCGACGCCGAGCTGCGCGAGTGTCCCGCGGTCGCCCGCGCCCTCGGCCGTGAGGTTCGACTCCCAGCCCGCGTAGACGAGGTCGGGCTCCAGCGCGAGCACCGCCTCCGCGCCGGGCACCTGGTCCGCGATCGGCTCGGCCACGGCGGGCACCTCGGCCGCGGCGTCCGCGAGCGACTCCGGCACCGGGCCGTCGAGGAACGCGCTCGCCACGATCCGGTCGCCCAGCCCGAGCGCGAGGAGCATCTCGGTGGTGCTCGACTTGATCGTCACCACGCGCTCGGGGGCCGCGTCGAACGTCACCTCGACCCCGCAGTCGTCGAGCGTCAGGGGATAGGTGGTGGCGGTCGCGGCCCCCTCGGTGGTGCCCGACGGCGCGGGCTCGCCGCCCGCCGTCGGGCCACCGCCCGTGGAGGTGCCGGACGAGCACGCGGCGAGCAGCAGCACGAGCGGCGCCGTGGCGGCGACGGCGAGGGTCGGGACACGTCGAGGACGACGGACGGGCACGCGGGGCCTCCCAGGGTCGGGGCGAGCGCAGCCGACGACGCGTGCACACCGGGGCGTGCGACGGCGTCGCTGCGAGGACGGCGCGTCATCTCGCGCCCGTGGACCCCGCGACCCAGAGTCGAGGTCGCCCCGTCGGCCGAGAGGAGTGCGGCCCGTGGTCCGGGACCAGCCTAGCCGCTCGTCCCGAAGCGGTCGGTGAGCTTCGCCCGGGTCGCCGGGCGCAGCGGTGCCCCGACGACGGAGGTGCTGAGGCTCGCGACGAGGTCGGCGACCGTCCACGACGGGAAGCGCCAGAGGTCGCGGGCCGGCGTGCCCGCGACGACCTGCGTCCAGTGCCGGACGTAGTCGAGGAGGTGCTCGTCCGGCGGTGCGGCCGGGGCGACGGCGCCGAACTGCTCGGCGACGAAGCGCGACCACCCGGGAGTCGACGTGAAGTAGCGCACGCCTGCCGTGTGCGACGACGGGAGGAAGGACAGGGAGGCGTCCACGACGCTGCACCGCGCGCCGCGCAACGCGTTCATGGACCACTGCACGGGCAGCGGCTCGTGCGGGTCGCGCAGGACCACGGACAGCCGCACACCGTCCGGGCAGAACAGGACCTGGTGGGACAGCGTGCCGAGGGTGCAGGCGACCTCCCGCGCACCCGCCATGAGCGCGATCTGCTCGCCCAGGGGCAGGGTCTCCGGGGCGACGACCTCGTACCCCTGTGCGGCGAAGAAGTCCTCCAGCATCTCCTCGTTGACGTCGCGCACGCACGCCTTCGGCGTGAGGTGGCGGCGTGTCAGGTACACCTTGTCGACCCCCGCCGGAGGGACGCTCGCCCGGAGGGCGTCGTACGTGGAGCGGGAGTGGCCGAGGTGCATCTCGCCCGAGAGGTACAGCGCCTGGTCGGGCACGACCACCGCGTCGAAGCGGGTCGGCTCCTCGACGAACAGCAGGTCCTCGCGGCGCAGGCCGAGCCGGTGGAAGAGCTCGACGTTCGGGTGGTCGTGCCCGAGGCCGTTGTTGACGAAGGCCACCCTGAGGCCGAGCCCACGGTTCTCGACCCAGAACCACAGGCGGGTCAGGTTCTCCGTGAGGAAGTGGCCGAAGTGGCGCGCGTCGCGCCCGCCGCCCCAGATCACCACCTCGGGCCGGTGGACCACGTCCGCGGGCACCGGGTACGCGCCCACGACGTTGTTGCGCGAGGTGGCGTGCCGGTACCCGGTGCGGTGCCCGGCGACGAACTCGCCGTGCGCGTCGACGACGCCGCCCTCCCACCGGTGCCGTCCGTCGGTCGACGGCCGCAGCGGGAGGACGGTCGCGCCCTCGACCGTGCGGACCCGCAACGGTCCCGGCAGGGTCCGGTCGGTCGTGACGACGTCCTGCCAGTGCTCGTGGTGCTCGACGTACAGCGAGGTGGAGCGTGCCGGCATCCGTGTCCTCCGAGTCGTGACGGTACCTGCGGGCCCGTGGGCGGCCGCGGTGTCCGGTCATCGTGGCAGACGTCGGTGGCCGTCCCGTGGCGTCGGGACGACGGTCGTCACATCGCCACGCAGTGGCCGTGCCGCGTTCACCGGGGGTTCGCCGCGGCGTCGGATCCGCCCGCCTACCATCCGGGGTCCCAGTGCTCCGTGACGGATTCCGGTGAGATGACCACGAACCTCAAGAACACCCGGCTCGTGCGGGCCGCCGCGTGGCGGCTGCGCGTGCTCGACAAGAAGCTGTTCGGCCACGGCGCGCGCACCGGGGACGAGCGGGCGCGCGGCGGCAGGTCGGGCGCCGGCGACGACCTCGCGCTGTCCCGGGCGGAGTGGCGCGACCAGGGCGCGACGCCCGGTCTCGTCGCGCGGGCCAGGTCGCTCAGCCAGAACTCCGTGGCGTGGACCGTGATGCCGTCGCGGCTGTGGCTCGTCCACGCCGGGGCGCTGCTCGAGGCCGGTGACCGCGAGACGGCGGAGCGGGTCGTCCGCACGCTGCTCGCGAGGAAGGCCGACGGCGCGGACCTCCTCGCCACCTGCCTCCCCGTCGCGCGGTTCGCGCGCGAGCTGGGGGTGCCGTCGCGTGCCGTGGCACGGGCCGCCGAGGTCGCCGACGTCCTCGACGCGAACCTCGACCGGGACCTGTTCGGGCAGGTCGTCGCGGGCCGCACCGTCGCGGTCGTCGGCAACGGCCCGGGGCCGCTCGGTGCCGGGCGTGGCGAGGAGATCGACGCGCACGACGTCGTGGTGCGGTTCAACAACCACCCGGCCGGGTACGAGGCGGACTACGGCTCCCGCACCGACGTGTGGGTGCGCGGCGCGCACCGCGACGTGCGGGACCGCGCCGAGATCGAGGACCTCTCCCTCGTGCTGTGGGAGATGGACCTGTTCCGCAACGTCCTGGAGGTGCCGTCCCACGGCGACGCCCTGTACCGCGACGCCCAGCTCTTCCCCGAGAAGCTCGCACACGTCGACACGGCGACGAAGCTCGCCCTGCGCCGGGAGTCGGGCCTGCTCCTCCCGACGAGCGGAGCCCAGCTCCTGTGGATGCTGCATCGGGCCCACGGCTCCCTGCGCGACGTCGACGTGTACGGCTTCTCCACCCTCGACGGCAACGAGGAGACGGGGCACTACTTCGACGCTCTGGGAGACATGGGTGCCCGGCACGACGTCGCGGCCGAGGGGGCGTTCCTGCGCACCCTGCGCCCGGGCGGGGCCGTCGAGGACGCCCCCGCGGCGTCGGGTCCCGCCGACGGGCAGGCGGCCGGCGAGGTGATCGTCGTCGGCTGCGCGTACCGCCGGTACGACCCGGCGACGGGCAAGACGGGCGGGCCCGCCGGTGTGCTCGCGACGCAGCGGCTCGCGCTCGGTGACCGGTATCGGGGGCAGCGGCTCGAGTACCTGTTCGACGACGGCGAGAAGGACGCCCTGCGCGAGCGTGTCGCACCGATGGTGGCGGGGCTCAGCGGGAAGGTCGCCGACATCGTCCTCGGCGGCGAGCACGTCGCGTCCGACGCCCGCCTCCTCGCCGCCCGGGCCGAGGGCCGCACCCTGCTGCTCGTGTGCCACGACCTCGGCGCCGCCTACGGCGCCTACCTCCTCGGCGTCCCGTACGTCCTCGTCTACCACCAGCAGGGCAGCACGCTGCAGGAGATGCGCTCCCTCGGTCGCACCCCCACCGCGCACGAGGAGCACGTCGCGGGCCGGCTCGAGCGCCTCGTCCTGGAGAACGCACGGTCCGTGTACTTCCCCAGCCTGGGTGCGCGCGACGCGTACCGGACGACGTCGCGCATCGACGAGGCCGCGGACGTCCGGTTCGCCGACGAGGCGCTGTACAACACCGTGTCCGCCGCCGACCACGCACCGGACGCCGCGGACCGCACGGCGCTGCGCGAGGAGGTCGCGCGCGAGCTGCGGCTCCCCGGCGACGACACCGAGGTGTTCGTCAGCGTCGGCGACTTCAACCACGACAAGGGTCTCGACCGCGTCCCCGCCCTGCTCGACCGCTACGTCGCGCTGACGGGCCGCAAGGTCGTGTGGGTCGCGGTGGGTGCCGCGGGCGACGGGCGACGGCTGGAGACCCTGCGCGCCCGCCAGAAGGGTCGCCGGTACGAGACCCGTCTCGTGGGCACCCGCATGACCCACGACCGGCTCCTCGCGCTCCTCGACCTCGCCGACTGTTACGTCATGCTCCACCGCACCGCGATCTTCGACCTCGCCACCCTCGAGGCCATGCGGGCCGGCAAGCCCCTCGTGCTCTCCCCGGTGGGGGGCAACGTCGAGGTCGACCTCGACGGCAACGTGCTCTTCGTCACCGACGACACCCTCGACGACGCGTGCCGCGTCCTCGAGACGCGCGACCGGGCCGACTGGGGCGGACGCAACCGCCGCGTGTTCGAGGAGCACTTCTCCCTCGACCGGTTCGCCGCGCGCTACCGCGCGATGCTCGACGAGCACCTCGACGAGCTGGTCCCCCCCGTCCGCGCGCTGGAGGCGACGGACCGCGAGGCCGCCGCGGTCGCCGGGAGCGCGGCATGAAGCGCGCGCTGTGGATCACGTGCGGCCCGCGCGGCAACGCCGGGGACGCCCTGCTGTACGAGGTGACGAAGCAGCTCTTCGACGGACTGGTCGACCTCGACTTCCGGCACGTCAGCGACCCCGTCTACCTGCGCCGCGGCGACCGGCCCACGGACAACGTCGTCATCGGGCCCGGCGGCCTGTTCGTCCAGACCAACTCCTCGCGCCACCTCCACGCGAAGCTCGCCAAGCAGTGGGACCGCTTCGAGCCCAAGAAGTTCTTCCTGTGGTCCACCGGGGTCCTCGAGCAGCCCACGGAGACCGAGCTCGCCGCGGTGCGGCGCGTGACGTCCCGCGCGCCGCGCATCGTGGTGCGCGCGACCAAGGAGGCCGAGCTGCTGCGCCGCATCGGACCCGTGACGAGCCCCGAGTGGGCGCCGTGCGCGTCCCTGTTCACCGACCGGCTCCTCGACGTCCCCCGCACCACCCGGGACGTCGTCGTGGTCAACCTCGACGCGTTCCTCTTCACGGAGGAGAACGTCGCGGACCACCCCCTGCGCCGGTTCGTTGCCTACGCGAACGCCCTCGGTCTGGACGTGCGGTCCATGGTCAACGCCTCCGGCGACTCCAACCGGTACTCGCTCGGCCTGTTCCCCCTCGTCGAGATCGACGAGGCACCCTTCAAGGCCGCGCTCGACCCGGGCCTCCCGCAGAAGGAGTTCCACCGGACCTTCAACGAGGCGCTCGCGGCTCACCCGTCCTACGGGGCCCGCTACACCGACTGCCGGTTCGCCTTCGGCAAGCGCCTGCACGGGTGGCTCCCCTTCCTCGCGTTCGACCGGCCGGCGGCGTTCGTCGGGATGGCGGCGCGGCGCGGCATGCCGGCGGACTACTTCGGCGACGACACCTTCCTGTGCGCGGTGCCGCGACGGAACCCGATGAGCCGTGCCCAGCTCGACGCGATGGCGGACGGCATGATCGCGAAGCTCCAGGACTTCGTCGACCGGGAGGACGCGCTCTCCGCACGGGTCGCGGAGCGCCGCGAGGAGCTGTGGGTCGACCTGCGCCACCGCGCGGAGTCGTTCGCGGACGCGCTCGCCTGAGCATCGAACCTCGGGAACGTCCCGGTCGTGGCACAGTGCTCGGATGAGCACGCACGACGACGCCACCGCCCCCTCCGGCACACCGAGCACGCCCGGCGCGCCCGACCCCGCCGCACCCCTGCGCGCGGTGGTGACCGGCGCGTCGTCGGGCATCGGCGAGGCGTGCGTGCGGCACCTGCGGGCGCGGGGCTGGGACGTCGTGGCCTTCGCGCGGCGCGCGGACCGGCTGGCCGACGTGGCCGGACGCACGGGCGCGCACCCGGTGGTGGGGGACGTGACGTCGGACGACGACGTCGCCCGGCTCGTCGCCGAGGCCGGTGCACGCGGGCCGGTGCACGCGCTGCTCAACGTCGCGGGCTTCGGGCTGGGCGTCGACCACGTCGACGCGGCGAAGGTCGACGAGTGGCGCGCGATGTACGAGACGAACGTGCTGGGCACGGTGCGGGTCACGAAGGCGTTCCTGCCGCTGCTGCGCGCGTCGCGCCGCGGCGACATCGTGCTCATGACGTCGACCGCGGGGCACGACACGTACGTCGGCGGGTCGGGGTACGTCGCGTCGAAGCACGCGCTGCTCGGCGTCGCGAAGACGCTGCGCCTCGAGCTGGTCGGCGAGCCGATCCGCGTCATCGAGATCGCCCCCGGCCTCGTGCACACGCCCGAGTTCTCCCTCAACCGGTACCACGGCGACCAGTCCGGGGCCGACGCCGTGTACGAGGGGGTCGAGGACCCGCTCACCGCCGACGACGTCGCCGACGTGGTGACGTTCGCCGTGACGCGCCCGCACCACGTGAACATCGACTCGCTGATCCTGCGCCCGGTCGCCCAGGCGTCCACGTACAGCCTGTGGCGCGCGCCGCTCGTGCCCAAGGGGCTCGACGACACCGCCCCGTGACCGCGCACCCCGTCAGCCGACCGTCAGGGGCGGAGGCTGGCGCAGCCCGGCGCCCGGGGAGCAGGGTGGAGGCATGAGCAGCCCGTCGCGTCACCCCGGTCTCCTCGCGGCGCTCGCCGGCGTCGTCGCCGCGGCGGTGGGTTTCGCGGTCGCCGAGCTCGTGGCGGCGGTCGTCGCTCCTGGGTCGAGCCCGCTGTTCGCCGCGGGGGCCGGGGTGGTCGACGTCGTGCCCGCGCCGCTCAAGGACTGGGCGATCGCGACGTTCGGCAGCGCGGACAAGGTGGTGCTGCTCGCGACGATGGGCGTCGTGCTCGCCGCCGGCGCCGCGCTCGCGGGGTGGCTCGAGCTGCGCCGCCCGCCGACGGGCGCGGTCCTGCTCGCCGCGGTCGGTGTCGTCGCCGCGGTCGTGGCCGCCACGCGGCCCGGCGGGAGCGTCGCCTGGGCCCTGCCCAGCCTCGTCGGCGTCGGCGTCGCGGTCCTCCTCCTGCGCGCCGCGCTGTCGACGCTGCGCCCGCCGGCGCTCGCGGGACCGCCCGCGCACGACGGGGAGGCGGCCGGGCCCGACGGCGCGCGCGGCCTCGACCGGCGCCGGTTCCTCCTCGTCACGGGCCTCGCCGCCGCGGCAGGCGTGGTCGCGCTCGCGACGTCGCGCGCCGTCTCGGCGGGCAGCCGCGCCGTGACCGCGGCGCGCGACGCGCTGCGGCTGCCGCGCGCCGCCACCGCCGCGCCCGCCGTGCCCGCGGGCGCCGACCTCGGGGTGCCGGGCGTCGCCCCGTACGTCACGCCGAACGACGGGTTCTACCGCATCGACACCGCGCTGCGCGTCCCGCAGGTCGACCCGGACTCCTGGACGCTGCGGGTCACCGGCCTGGTCGACGAGCCCTTCGAGATCACGTTCGACGAGCTGCTCGACCTCCCGCTCGTCGAGCACCACGTGACGCTCACGTGCGTGTCGAACTCCGTCGGCGGCGACCTGGTCGGCAACGCCCTGTGGCTCGGCTACCCGGTGCGCGAGCTCCTCGCCCGGGCGGGCGTGCAGGACGGCGCCGACATGGTGCTGTCGACGAGCGCCGACGGGTGGACCGCGAGCACCCCCCTCGACGTGCTCACCGATCCCGAGCGCGCGTGCCTCCTCGCGGTCGGGATGAACGGCGAGCCCCTGCCCGAGCGGCACGGGTTCCCCGCCCGCCTCGTCGTCCCGGGCCTGTACGGCTACGTGTCCGCGACGAAGTGGGTCACCGAGATCAAGGTGACGACGTTCGCCGACGACGTCGCCTACTGGTCCACGCGCGGCTGGTCCGAGCGCGGCCCGATCAAGCTCGCGTCGCGTGTCGACACCCCGCGCGCCGGCACGAGCGTGGACGTGGGCGAGGTGACCGTCGCGGGGGTCGCGTGGGCGCAGCACACCGGCGTCGAGGCGGTCGAGGTGCGGGTCGACGACGGCCCCTGGCAGACCGCGACCCTCGCCGACACCGTGGGACCCGACACCTGGCGGCAGTGGTCCTGGGAGTGGGACGCCGCGGCGTCGGGGCCGGGGGAGCACCGCCTCACCGTGCGGGCCACCGACGCCGACGGGCAGGTCCAGACCTCCGAGGTCGCGGCGCCCGCGCCCGACGGCGCGAGCGGGTGGCACGGGGTGGACGTGCGCGTCGGCTGATGGCAGCATGACGCCGTGACCTCCGCGCGCCCGACGAGCAGCATGCTCGTCCTCGCGCGCCCGCAGGTCCCCTCCGCGTCGTCCTGTTGTTGACGGCTCGCGGCGCCACGCGCAGCCGACCAGGTGTCCGCGAGCAGGCATCCGCCCCTCCCTACCCGGTATCCCGACTCCCGTCGGGTCCGCGCGCAGGGGCGTGACGGTCGCCGGTCTTCCCGCGAGGGTCCTCGATGACTCCCGCACCCGAGGCCGGTCTGCACCCCTGACGCCCGTCACCGGAGGACCGAGAACCCATGTACCTGCCCGGCACCACCGCCCCGCCCCGTCGCACGACGACGCCCCGACCCGTCCCGACGGCCACGCCCACCGCCCCGCCGCTCACCCTCGAGTGGCTCGTGGCCCGCGACATCGACGCGTACAGCGCCCGTCGGCGCGGCCGCACCGCGGGCCGCTCCGGAGCGGCCGCGGCGTCGCCGGGACGGGTCAGGCCTGTGTGACGCCGTAGCTCGCGCCGACGCCCAGCTCGCCCGACGAGGTGAGCGCCACGACCTCCGTGATCGCGGCCTTCAGGGAGCCGGACAGCGACAGGCGCTGGCTGAGGTCGACCGACCGGAGGGACAGGGTGACGCCGCCGACGACGACCGTGGGCCGCAGGCGCGCGAGGACGGTGTCGACCAGGGTCGTGAGGTAGTCCTGGATCTTGCCCAGCAGGGCCTGGTGGACGTCCCGCGCGCGCTTGCCGGCGCCGTCCATGCACTCCTGGGCCGTGCGCACGGCGGTGTCGCGCAGCTCCTGCGCCCGCTCCAGGCCGTGCACGAAGGCCGTGCGCAGCGCCCGCTCGACGGCCTCCCAGGCGTCCGCCACCCGACCGAGGAAGCCGCCGTCGGCCGGCGCGGCCAGCCCGGGGTAGTCACCCGTGCTCCCGAACCGGCGGGCGTGGGCGAGCGAGGCCTCGAACCCCTGGCGGTCCAGCACTCCGACGGCGATCATGCGGTCTCCTCGGGGATCGGGCGGGCGTCGACGCCCGCGGTGGTGCGGTGGAACAACCGTGCGAGGATCCCGGGGTCGACGCCGGGGGTCTCCTCGAGCGGACCGTCGCGGCCGCTCGCGAGAAGGGCGGCGAGCACCGGACCGAGCCCGGTGGTGTCGTCGTCGGCGAGAGCGCCGAGACCGTCGGCCGTGACCGCGGCGACCTCGTCCGCGGTCCACCCGAGCCTGCCCAGCAGCGCGTGTCCCGCCCGTGCGACCAGCGCGGCCTCGTCGGGCTCCGCGACCTGCCGGGCCAGGGCGCGGACCCTGTCCCGCCACGCGCCCAGCGCCGGGAGCGACGACACGCTCGCGTCGATCGTGTCGAGCCACGCGAGGGCACGACGCGCGAGCGTCGGTGCGTCGTTGACCCGCAGGTCGAGCAGCGTGAGAGGGGACGGCACGAGCCGTGTCCGGACGGCGTCGACGACGGAGGCCGCCGGGGCGATGCCCGAGGCGAGACCGCCCGACATCACCTTGACGAAGCCTCCGTACCGCAGCGCGAGGTACTGGCCGCCCGTCAGGCCGTTCTCGCGCGACCCGGCACGGTCCGCGAACCGGTGCACCTCCATGCGGGCCCGGCGCCTCGTGTCCATCTCCGCGCGCAGCCGGGACTGCTCGTCGGCGTCGAGCGGGACGCCGTAGAGCGAGTAGCCGCCGGTGTCGCCGGGCGCCTCGTCGTGGTCGTCGCTCCCGAGGTCGCTCGTGACGCGCAGCTGGAGCAGCAGGGAGGCGCTCGTGCTCTCCGGGTCCGACCAGAGCCAGAACATCGCGTCGAACCGCCCGATCGGGACGAGCTGCATGCGGTGGGCGCGCGCGAGGGCGATCTCGGACAGGACCTCCAGGTCATGTGCCGGGACGCGTTCTGCGACGACGTCGAAGAGTCTCGTCAGCGCGGCACGTGATCCGGGTTCCAGGTCGGCCACCTCCGGGCTGCGGTCCGCGCGGGGCACGCCCGCGGCGCGGGCGAGGAGCGCGCAGTCGTCCGTCGACGGCGGCTGGGCGGGCCCGCCGGTCATGACGTCCCGCGGGGTCCGCGCCCGGTACGGGTCGAGCGCGTCGAGCGCGGGTCCGTCCGAGGCGGCCGCGCGCACGACCCACGTCGACATCAGCGCGAGCGAGCGCTCCGTGAACTCCTCGGGTGCGAGGGCCAGGTCGGGGACGGCGTGCCGCGTCGTCGACCGCGTGGCTCCGAGGAGGCACTGGTAGGCGTCCACACCGCCGAGCGGCCGGTGCGCGCGCCAGGCGGACAGCACGCCGCGCACGGCGAGGTACCCCGCGAGGTAGCGGCCGGGCGGTCGCCCCAGGTAGGCCCGCAGCCGGAACGGCCCCAGCTCGGCCAGGGCGTCGGCGTAGCCCGACTCGGCCTCCGCATGGCGTGCCGCCCACCACTCGCGCACCGGCGGGTCGGTCGCCGGGTCGTGATGGTGGTCCACGAGGTGGGCGAGCGGTCCGCCGAAGCTCGTCGTCCGTTCGTCGTCGGTCGTCGGGTCCGCCGCGAGCTCGCCGAACATCGCGAGCCCCTCCAGCCACGGCGTCCAGACCGCCCGCAGGACCTGGGCCTTGCGGACGAGCTCGAGCTGGCGCTCGACGAGGGGCAGCAGCACGCCGACGGGCTCCAGGGCGGCCAGGCGTCCGAGGGCGTCGGGCTCGGGGGACGCGCTGCCGAGGCCGCGGGTGTGGTGGGCGACCTCGTCGGCCGTCGCGGCGGTCCGCAGCGCGACGAACGAGGTCCCGAGCCAGCCGAACGTCGAGTCGATGTGGATCAGCTCGTGCCCGAGCACGAGGAGCATCTCGCGCCGCTCCGCCTCGCGCCGGAAGCCGGTCGAGAACGGGACTGCGTGACGGAAGGCGTGGTGGTCGACCGACCAGTCGTCGATGTCCGCCGTCGCGACCGCGTGTTCGGGCGGCGGGACGAGCGCGAGCCGTCGCTCGTCGAACACGGTGCTGACGCCGCGCAGGGCGTGAACACGCTCGCCGAGCTCCGCGACGCCGCACTCCCACACCGGCTCGGAGAACGCGCGCAGGGGCGCGAACGCCTCGGCCCGGTCCGGGTCGTGGTCGAAGGCGAGCGCGAACGTGCCGGAGAGGTCGCGCACCGCCGGTACCCGGTCGAGGACGGCGAGCAGCTCCTGCGCCGCGGCGAGGTGCGGGGTCGGTGCCTCCGGCCGGTAGCGGCACGCCGACTCGACGGCGTCCCACAGCGCGAGGTCGTCGCGTCGTGGCCCGGGCAGGCGGGACAGCCCGCCCGCCCGGTACGCGAGGGCCAGGCGCGCCAGGTCCTCGTCGTGACCGTTCGCCACGTCGAACAGGGTCGCGGCCGCGTCCACGGTGGGCGCGCCGTCGGCCACGAGGCTCGCGAGCATGATGGCGTCGAGCGCGCACGCGACGGCGGCCTCGCGGTCGGCCGCGACGAGGCCCCGGGCGAGGTGCCCGAGCGCCCCGGCCGCACGCACCTCGACGCCCGGCGTGCGGCGCGCCAGGAGAGCGACGTCGGCGCTCGCCCGGACCCAGCGGTCGAGCAGCTCGCGCGCGCCGGCGTCGCCCGCGGGTGCGCGGCCCCGGTCGTAGAGCGGCGCGAGGCACAGCCCGTCCGCACCGCCCTCGGACCAGGTCTCCAGGTGCACGGCGACGAGGGCGGCGACCACGTCGGTCGTGAAGTCCGTGCCCGTCCGGGCCGTGACGCCCGCGAGGTCCGCGTACCCGAGGCCGGGCTCGGCGGCGGCGAGCCGTTCGAGGTCGGGCAGCGCGCCCGCGACGTCGAACAGGGGTGCGACGCGGCGCAGGGACTCGACGCAGTCCGCGACGTAGCTGCCGACGGGGTCCTGGTCGTCGACGTCGAGGCGCGCGTAGCCCATGACAGGAGTGACCTGCGGCCCGACGGGGGGTGACGGGCGGACCGGGTGAAGTCGCGGGGAGCGGGTAGGATCGGGCCCATCGGCTTCGACCCGGCCATCACCGGTGAGCCTCCGGAAGAACCGGGCCCGCGCGCGGGCCCGCAGTAGACCCGGACGGGCAGGGCCCGTCACAGCCCCCGACGAGCGGTCGGCGACCCTCGACGTGAACCCGCGCCCCGGCGTCGGGCACGGGACGGACGCCGGCAAGCGAGGTGGTACCGCGGCGCACCCACGGGGCGTCGTCCTCGCGGCAGGGAACGACACGCGTACCACCACCCCGACGGAGCCGAAGATCATGGCCTACCCGCTGCACCGCTCGCCCGACCCCGCGCACCCCGGGGCGTCGTCCGGCGTCCCCGCGTCGCCGGACCTTCCCTCCCTGGAGCGCGAGATCCTCGCGTACTGGGAGGAGGACGACACGTTCCGGGCGTCGGTGGAGCGCAACCCGGCGGGCGAGAACGGCGCGAACGAGTTCGTCTTCTACGACGGCCCGCCGTTCGCGAACGGCCTGCCGCACTACGGCCACCTCCTCACCGGGTACGCCAAGGACGTCGTGCCCCGCTACCGGACGATGCGCGGCGAGCACGTCGAGCGCCGCTTCGGCTGGGACACGCACGGCCTGCCCGCGGAGCTCGAGGCGATGGACCAGCTGGGGATCAAGACCAAGGAAGAGATCCTCGAGCTCGGCATCGAGCGCTTCAACGACGCGTGCCGCGCCTCGGTGCTGAAGTACACGGGCGAGTGGCGCGAGTACGTGACTCGCCAGGCGCGCTGGGTGGACTTCGAGGACGACTACAAGACGCTCGACCCGACGTTCATGGAGTCGGTCCTGTGGGCGTTCAAGCAGCTCCACGACAAGGGCCTCGTGTACGAGGGCTTCCGCGTGCTGCCGTACTGCTGGAACGACCAGACCCCGCTGTCGAACCACGAGCTGCGCATGGACGACGACGTCTACCAGGTGCGCCAGGACCCGGCCGTGACGGTCGGCCTGCGCCTGGAGACCGGTGAGCTCGCGCTCGTGTGGACGACGACGCCGTGGACCCTGCCGTCGAACCTCGTCGTCATGGTCGGTCCCGACGTCGACTACGTCGTCGTCGAGTCGTCCGCGACGGGCGTGAAGGAGCGCTACGTGCTCGCCGAGGCGCGCCTGCAGGCGTACGCCCGCGAGCTCACGGACCCGGGTGCCGACGGCGCGGACGGCGACCTCGAGAGCCAGGTCGTCGAGCGGCTCAAGGGCTCCGACCTGCTCGGCCGCTCGTACACGCCGCCGTTCTCCTACTACGCGGGGCACACCAACGCGCACCGCGTCGTCGAGGCCGACTTCGTCACGACGACGGACGGCACCGGCCTCGTGCACGGAGCCGGCGCGTTCGGCGAGGACGACAAGGTCGTCTCGGACCGCGAGGGCATCGAGCCGGTGCTGCCCGTGGGCGCGGACGGGAAGTTCACCTTCCCCGTCGTCGACTACGAGTCCCTGCAGGTGTTCGACGCGAACGCCCTGATCATCGACCACCTCAAGGGCCGCACGCGCCGCGACGCGGCGGTGGCCCTGCACGGCCGGGACGGTGCGGAGGTCCCGGACCTCGCCGTCGGCGCGGTCACCGAGGGCACGGTGCTGCTGCGCCGCGAGTCCTACGCGCACTCCTACCCGCACTGCTGGCGGTGCCGGCAGCCGCTCATCTACATGGGCGTGTCGTCGTGGTTCGTCGCGGTCTCGCAGTTCAAGGACCGCATGGTCGAGCTGAACGAGCAGATCGCGTGGACGCCGGAGCACATCCAGCACGGCCAGTTCGGCAAGTGGCTGGAGAACGCCCGCGACTGGTCGATCACGCGCAACCGGTTCTGGGGCAGCCCCGTGCCGGTGTGGAAGTCCGACGACCCGCAGCACCCGCGCGTCGACGTGTACGGCTCGTTCGAGGAGATCGAGCGCGACTTCGGCCGCCTGCCGCGCGACGAGCACGGCAACCCGGACCTGCACCGCCCGTTCGTCGACCGCCTCACCCGTCCCAACCCCGACGACCCGACGGGCCGGTCCACCATGCGCCGCGTCGAGGACGTCCTCGACGTGTGGTTCGACTCCGGCTCGATGCCCTACGCCCAGGTCCACCACCCCTTCGAGAACGCGGAGTGGTTCGAGCACCACAACCCGGGCGACTTCATCGTCGAGTACATCGGCCAGACGCGCGGCTGGTTCTACACGCTGCACGTCCTCGCGACCGCGCTGTTCGACCGCCCGGCGTTCCGGTCCGCCGTCTCGCACGGCATCGTGCTCGGCTCGGACGGGCGCAAGATGAGCAAGTCGCTGCGCAACTACCCGGACGTCAACGAGGTTTTCGACCGCGACGGCTCCGACGCGATGCGCTGGTTCCTCATGAGCTCGCCCATCCTGCGCGGCGGCAACCTCGTCGTCACCGAGGACGGGATCCGCGACGCCGTGCGCCAGGTGCTCCTGCCCCTGTGGAGCACGTACTACTTCTTCACCCTGTACGCGAACAGCTCGAAGGCGCAGGCCCGCGAGGTCGCCGGGGGCGGCGTCCCCGGTGGTGTGCCCGACGGCGCGGGCTACGTCGCGCAGCGCGTGGCACCCGAGCGCGTGCCCGGCCTGCCGGCGCTCGACCGCTACCTGCTCGCGCGCACGCACGACCTCGTCGTGCGGGTGACGCAGCAGCTCGACGCGTACGACATCGCGGGCGCGTGCGAGTCGGTGCGCGAGCACCTCGACGTGCTGACGAACTGGTACGTGCGCACGCAGCGCGACCGGTTCTGGGCGGAGGACGCCGACGCGTTCGACACGCTGTACACCGCGCTGGAGACGCTCACGCGCGTCATGGCGCCGCTCGCGCCGCTCCTCACGGAGGAGGTCTGGCGCGGACTGACCGGCGGTCGCTCGGTGCACCTGGAGGACTGGCCCGCCACGACCCAGGAGGTCGGCGAGCGGTTCGAGGGCGAGGGCGGCGCGTACGCCGTGACCGTCCGCACCGTTCCCGAGGCAGGCCTCGTCGCCGACGACGCGCTCGTCGTCGCCATGGACGAGGTGCGTGCCGTGGCGTCGTCGGCGCTCGGCCTGCGCAAGGCCCACCAGCTGCGCGTGCGCCTGCCCCTCGCGCGCCTCACGGTCGTCGTCGACGACCCGGACGCGCTCGCGCCGTACACCGACCTGCTCGCGCGCGAGCTCAACGTCAAGGCCGTCGAGCTCGGGTCCACCGACTCGGACGCCGCCGAGCGGTTCGGCGTCACCCAGCGCCTCGCGGTCAACGCGCGCGCCGCCGGCCCGCGCCTGGGCCGGGGCGTGCAGGCCGTCATCCAGGCGTCGAAGGCCGGGGCGTGGCGCGTCGAGGACGGCGGCGAGGTCGTCGTGACGACCGCCGACGGTGACGTCGCGCTGCTGCCCGCCGAGTACGAGCTCACGACGGTCGTCGCGGCCCGCGAGGCGGGCGACGGCGTCGACGGCGGGCCGACGGTCGCCGCCGCCGTGCTGCCCGGCGGCGGGTTCGTCGTGCTCGACCTCGTGCTCGACGACGCGCTCCTCGCCGAGGGCTACGCGCGCGACGTGATCCGTGACGTGCAGGACGCGCGCAAGGCCGCCGGGCTCGACGTCGCCGACCGGATCCGGCTCGCGCTCGACGTCCCGGGGGAGTGGGTCGCGGCCGTCACCGAGCACCGCGCGCTCGTCGCGCGCGAGACCCTCGCGGTGGACGTCGTCGTCGAGACGTCACCGACCGACCAGCGCGCGGTGCGCGTCGAGAAGGCGGAGGTGGCGGGAGCATGAGCGAGCGCAAGCGCCCGGCGGGCGCCGTCGCGCGCGAGGCGGCCGAGGACGCCGCCGCGCAGGAGTCGCTGCGCGAGGTGTACGGCCACATCATGGCGCGGGCACCCGAGCACGACATCGACCCGACGCTCGACCGCGTGCGCCGCGTGCTCGAGCTGCTCGGCGACCCGCAGCACGCGTTCCGCGCGATCCACCTCACCGGGACGAACGGCAAGAGCTCGACGGCCCGCATGGTCGAGCGGCTCGTGCGCGAGCACGGCCTGCGCACCGGGCTGTTCACGAGCCCGCACCTGACGAGCGTCACCGAGCGCATCCAGGTCGACGGCGAGCCGATCAGCGCGCGCCGCTTCGTCGAGGTGTGGGAGGACGTCGCGCCGTACGTCGGCGTCGCGGACCGCGAGTCGCAGGAGGCCGGGGGACCGCGCCTCAGCTTCTTCGAGGTGCTCACCGTCATGGCGGTCGCCGCGTTCGCGGACGCGCCGGTCGACGTCGCCGTGGTCGAGGTCGGCCTCGGCGGCACGTGGGACTCGACGAACGTCGTCGACGGCGAGGTCGCGGTGATCACGCCCGTCGCGCACGACCACGAGCGCTGGCTCGGCTCCACCCTCGAGGACATCGCCGCGAACAAGGCGGGGATTGTCAAGGAGGGCGCGACCGCCGTCGTCGCCGAGCAGGAGCCCGAGGTGCTCGAGGTCGTGCTCGACCGCGCGCGCCAGGTCGGGGCCCGCGTGCTGCGCGAGGGCGTCGACCTCGAGGTCGCGGCACGGCACGTCGCGGTCGGCGGGCAGCTCGTCGACCTGCGCACGCCCGCCGCGCTCTACACCGAGGTCTTCGTCCCCCTGCACGGCGCGCACCAGGCGCACAACGCGCTGCTCGCGCTCGCGGCGGCCGAGACGATGCTCGGAGGCCGGTCGCTCGACGGCGCCCTCGTCGAGACGGCGTTCGCGGACGTGACCTCGCCGGGCCGGCTCGAGGTCGTCCGGTCCAGCCCGACCGTGCTCGTCGACGCCGCGCACAACGCCGCCGGGGCCGAGGCGCTCGTCGCCGCCCTCGACGAGGCGTTCGACCTGCGCCACCTCGTGGGCGTCGTCGCGATCATGGGGGACAAGGACGCCGAGGCGCTGCTCGCGGCCCTGGAGCCCGTGCTCGCGGAGGTCGTCGTCACGCGGAACAGCTCGGACCGCTCCGCCGACGTCGCCGAGCTCGCCGAGCTCGCCGCGGAGGTGTTCGGCGAGGACCGCGTGCGCAGCGCGGAGCAGCTCGACGAGGCGATCCAGGTCGCCGTCGACCTCGCCGAGGCCGCCGACCCCGTCGGCGTGGGCACCGGCACCGGTGTCCTCGTCACCGGGTCCGTCGTCACCGTCGCGGACGCGCGCCTCCTCCTCGGCCGCGGCTGACCTCCGGGAGCGCCGGCCGCCGTCCGGGTGTTTGATGGTCCCGGTGGCGCCGGTCCCGCGACGACGGGGAACGACCCCCGACCCACGGCCCACCGAGGACGGAGGGATGACGGTGAAGAAGCTGCTCAACGACCCGCAGGACGCGGTGACGGAGTCCCTCGAGGGGTTCGGCCTCGCGCACGGCGACCTCGTCGAGGTCCACCTCGACCCGCCGTTCGTCTCGCGCGCCGGCGGGAAGGTCTCGGGCAAGGTCGGGATCGTCTCGGGCGGCGGCTCGGGTCACGAACCCCTGCACGCCGGCTTCGTCGGCTCCGGCATGCTCGACGCCGCGGTCCCCGGCGCGGTCTTCACCTCGCCGACGCCGGACCAGGTGCTGCCCGCGATCCTCGCCGCGGACGCCGGGGCGGGCGTGCTCGCGATCGTGAAGAACTACACCGGCGACGTGCTCAACTTCGAGACGGCGGTCGAGCTGGCCGACGCCGAGGACGTCGACGTCGCGACGGTCGTGGTGAACGACGACGTCGCCGTCGAGGACTCGCTCTACACGGCGGGACGCCGCGGCGTCGCGGGCACCGTCGCGGTGGAGAAGATCGCCGGGGCGGCGGCGGAGCGCGGGGACGACCTCGCCGCCGTCGCCGACGTGGCCCGGCGCGTCGTCGCGAACGTGCGCTCGATGGGCGTCGCGCTCACGGCGTGCACGGTGCCGCACGTCGGCAAGCCGAGCTTCGACCTCGGGGACGACGAGGTGGAGATCGGCATCGGGATCCACGGGGAGCCGGGGCGCCGCCGCATCCCCCACGCGTCGGCCGACGAGATCACCGCGTTGCTCCTCGACCCGGTCGCGGACGACCTCGCGCTCGCGGACGGCGAGGACGTGTTGCTGTTCGTTAACGGAATGGGGGGCACCCCGTCGTCGGAGCTGTACGTCGTCTATCGTCGGGCCAGGAGGCTGCTCGAGGAGCGGGGCGTGCGGGTCACGCGGTCGCTCGTGGGCAACTACGTCACGTCGCTGGAGATGCAGGGGGCCTCGGTGACGGTGCTGCGCCTGGACGACGAGCTGACCGCGCTGTGGGACGCCCCGGTCCGGACGACGGCGCTGCACTGGTGACGCGCCGGGGCCGCGGGCCCCGGTCGCTCGTGCGGTCTCCGGACCGGCGGTCCGCCGGTCCACCGGCAAGGAGAGGTGGGGCATGACGCTGGACGTGGCCTGGGCCGACCGTTGGGCTCGGCTGAGCGCCGAGCGCATCGCGGGCGCGAAGGACGAGCTGACCGAGCTGGACCGTCAGATCGGTGACGGCGACCACGGGGAGAACCTCGACCGAGGGTTCCGCGCGGTGGTGGCGAAGCTGGACGGCACGCCGCCGCCCGGTCAGATCGGCGACGTGCTCAAGCTCGTGGCGACCACGCTCATGTCGTCGGTCGGCGGGGCGTCCGGCCCGCTCTACGGCACCGCCTACCTGCGCGCGGCCAAGGTGACCGGCCTGCCCGAGCTGGACGCCCACGGCGTCGTGGCGCTCCTCGAGGGCGCGCTGGAGGGCATCACCGCGCGGGGCAAGGCCGCGACGGGGGAGAAGACGATGGTCGACGCGTGGCAGCCCGCGGTGGACGCGGCCGAGGCGGCCGCCGAGAGCGGCGCGGCGCCCGTCGACGTGCTCGACGCCGCGGCGCGGGCCGCGCGGGAGGGCGCGGCGTCGACCGTCCCGCTCGTCGCGACGAAGGGCCGGGCGAGCTACCTGGGCGAGCGCAGCGCGGGCCACCAGGACCCGGGTGCGACGTCCACCGCGCTGCTGCTGGAGGCGGCGCGCGACGCCGCCGGGTCGCGGTGAGGCGCGGATGACCGTGCAGGACGGCCCGCACGACGTCCCGGTGGCGCGCGCCCGGACGGCCCTCGTCCTCGTCTCGCACTCCCGCGGGCTCGCGGAGGGTGCGGTGGAGCTCGCGGCGCAAATGGCCCCGGGCGTCGTGCTGCTGGCCGCCGGGGGGACGGACGACGGCGGCCTGGGCACGAGCTACGACCGCGTCCAGGCGGCGGTCGAGGAGTCGCTCGGTCTCGCGGAGGGGACCGTGGTCCTCGCCGACCTCGGCTCGGCCGTGATGACGGTCGAGACGGTGCTCGACATGGAGGACCTCGACGGGCGCGTCGTGCTGGCGGACGCACCCTTCGTCGAGGGGGCCGTGGCGGCCGCGGTCACGGCGCACGGCGGGGGGTCGCTCGCCGAGGTCGTCGCGTCCGCGGAGCACGCGGGCGGCACGTTCGCGGTCGGCCCGGGGTCCGCGGCGGCTCCGGAGGAGCCCGGGGGCACGGCCGGGGTTCCCGGACCGGGAGCGGCCGCGGACGACGGTCTCGCGAGCGCCCGGGTGACGCTCCGCAACCGGCTGGGCCTGCACGCGCGTCCGGCCGCGGTCCTGGCGCGGCTCGTCGCCGGGTACGACGCGAGCGTGACGGTCGACGGGGTGAACGGCGCGAGCGTGCTCGAGCTCATGAAGCTCGGCGCGGCGGGAGGCGCGGAGCTCGACGTGCGCGCGCAGGGCCCGCAGGCCCAGGAAGTGCTGGCCGCGGTCGTCGAGGCCGTCGAGGGCGGGTTCGGCGAGACCTGACGTCGTGACCGACGTCACGCAGAGTTGCAGTTGATGCAACTTTGCGTCGACTGCAATAATCCTCGGGTGCCAGCATCTGTCTCCGCCGACCCCGCGGTCGAGCGGCCCGCCCCGTCCGCGGACGACGGGCTGCGCGCGCGCAAGAAGCGGCGCCGCCACGGCGAGCTCGTCGACGCCGCGCAGCGCCTCGTCCTCGACCGCGGTCTCGACGCCGTGACCGTCGAGGAGATCTGCGAGACCGTCGGCGTCTCGCCGCGCACCTTCTTCAACTACTTCCCCTCGAAGGACGACGCGGTGCTCGGCCTCGAGCCGTTCCAGGTCGGGCCCGACGTCGCCGCCGACTTCGTCGCGGGCGGGCCCACCGGCGTCCTCCTCGACGACCTCGCCCGGGTCGTGGCCGACGTCCTGCAGCACCAGCAGGCCTCGCCCGACCGCATGCACCGCACCATGCAGCTCGTCACCCGCGAGACGCGGCTCCTCGCGCGCCACGTCGCCTGGGTCGAGGAGCACCGGGCGGAGATGGTGGGCCTGTTCACGGCCCGGCACGCCGTGCGACCGTCCCCGGCCGACCCCGAGCTGCTCGCGCTCGTCGTGATGAGCCTCCTCCGGGTCAGCCTCCTCGAGTGGGAGCGCCACGACGGAGAGGGCGGCCCCGCCGACCACCTCGACGCGGTCGTCGCCCAGCTCCGCGCGCTCCTCGAACCGCCGCCGACGACCTGAACCCGGCGGCGCGCGCCGCCGCTCGTCCTGCACGACCTCCGCACGCCCCCGCACGACCTCCCGACGACGGGCCCGCACCGCGCCCGTCGCGCCCGCGGGCCGTCCCGACCGAAGTGGAACCTCATGGCCAGCACCCGGACCGCGTCGCCCGCGGCGCCGACAGACAGCGGGAAGCCGCTCGTCGTCCTCACCCCCCGCACCGTGTGGGTGATCTTCGGCGCCCTCATGGCGTCGATGTTCCTGTCCTCCCTCGACCAGTCGATCGTCGGCACCGCGATGCCGACCATCGTCGGGGAGCTCCACGGCGTGGAGCACCAGGGCTGGGTCATCACCGCGTACATCCTCGCGATCGCGATCGTCATGCCGCTGTACGGCAAGTTCGGCGACCTGTGGGGGCGGCGCTGGCCGTTCCTGGTCGCGATCGGGCTGTTCACCGTCGCGTCCGCCGGTGCCGGGTTCGCCCAGTCGTTCGGCGAGCTCGTGGCCTGGCGCGGGATCCAGGGACTCGGCGGCGGCGGCCTCATCATCCTCTCCCAGGCCATCATCGCCGACATCGTCCCCGCCAAGGAGCGCGGGAAGTACATGGGCCCGATGGGCGCCCTGTTCGGCATCGCCGCCGTCGTGGGCCCGCTTCTCGGGGGCTGGTTCACCGAGGGGCCCGGCTGGCGTTGGGCCTTCTGGATCAACGTCCCCATCGGCGTCGCCGCGTTCGTCGTCGCCTGGGTCGCGCTCAAGCTCCCGTCGCACCGTGCGGGCCGCACGATCGACGTCGCCGGCATCTTCTTCATGGTCGTCGCCACGTCCGGCATCGTCCTCGTCACGAGCTGGGAGTCGCTCACGTCCTCCCGGGGCTACGACTGGTCCGACCCGTGGCTGCTCGGCCTCGTGGCTGCCGTCGTCGTGTCGGTCGTCGCGTTCGTCGTCGTCGAGAACCGGGCCGAGGAGCCCCTGCTCCCGCTCCACCTGTTCAAGAACCCGACCTTCACGATCGCGACGCTCATCGGCCTCGTCCTCGGCATGGGCATGTTCTCCGCCCTCGCGTTCCTCCCCACGTTCCTGCAGATGTCGACCGGGGCCGGTGTCACCGAGTCGGGCTTCCTCATGCTGCCCATGATGGTCGGCGTCATGCTCACCGCGATCGGCTCCGGCTTCGCCATCACGAAGACCGGCCGCTACAAGCTCTTCCCCGTCGCAGGCCTCGCCATCACCGCGCTCGGCATGGTCTGGCTCACCCGCATCACCGGCGACATGTCCATGGTCCTGTTCGGCGCCATGATCTTCGTCATGGGGGCGGGCATGGGGCTCGTCATGCAGACGATCGTGCTCGCGGTGCAGAACTCCGTGGACCCGCACGAGATCGGCACGGCGACCAGCGCCAACAACTTCTTCCGCGAGATCGGGGCCGCCGTCGGCACCGCGCTCTTCTCGACCATCTTCACGTCGCGCCTCACCGACAACCTCGAGGGCGTGCTCGCCGGCCTGCCCGTGGGAGCGGCGCCCGCGGGCGCCGACGGTGCGTCCCTCACCCCCGAGGTGGTCCAGCAGCTGCCGGAACCGATCCACACCGGCGTCGTCGACGCGTTCACGGACGCGCTCGCCCCCGCGTTCTGGTACCTCGTCCCGCTCGTCCTCGTCGGGTTCGTCCTCGCGCTGTTCCTCAAGGAGGTCCGCCTGTCCGACGTCGCGGGCATGGTCGCGCGCGGGGAAGCCGTCGCCGACCCGGCGCGGGCCGGGGCGACCGACGCCGACGCCCCCGTCGCCGTCGTCGGCAGCGAGCCCGCGACGGGTCCGGACGGCACCGCCGACGGCCGCGCCGTGGCGGGCGACGAGACCCGGGGGAACGCCGGGACGCCGGTATCCTGACGACGTGAGCAGCACCCCGCAGTCCCCGGCCCCCGCCCCGCAGCCGTCCCGCCACGGCCGCGCGGCGGGGCCGGTGCGCCCGTCGCCCGGCGACCGCATCAAGCCCAAGAAGTCGGCGCAGCAGCAGTTCGCGTCCACGACCCTCCTGCTCGAGGCCTTCCTCGTGGTGTTCGCCACGCTCGTCGCCTACGGGCTCCGCGACATCCCCTACTCCCGCGGCCCCCTCGAGCTCCCCACCGCGGCGTCGGTCTGGGTCGTCGGCGGGGTCCTCTTCGTCGTCCTCGTCGTCCTGTCGCGCATGGTGGGCACACCGGGCGGCTACGTCGGCGGCACCGTCGCCCAGGTCCCCGTCCTCGCGTTCGGCCTCGTCGTGCCCATGATGTTCGTCGTCGGCGGGATCTTCGTCGTCCTGTGGGTCGTGTCCCTCCGCCTCGGCGGGCGGATCGACCGCGAGCGCGCCGCGTACGACGCCGAGCACCCCGAGACCGCGCCCAACGTCGGCTGAGCGACCGCCGTCCGGGACGGGGTCGCACGCCCGGTAGGCTCGCCGCCATGACCGACGTCGCACCCGCAGTCACCGAAACGATCGAGCGGACCCTCGTCCTCGTCAAGCCCGACGGCGTGCGCCGCGGCCTCTCCGGAGAGGTCCTGCGCCGCATCGAGACGAAGGGCTACACGCTCGCCGGGGTCCGTCTCCTCGACGCCACGCCCGAGCTGCTCGCCGCGCACTACGCGGAGCACGAGGGCAAGCCGTTCTACCAGCCGCTCGTCGACTTCATGCTCTCCGGCCCGATCCTCGCGGTCGTCGCCGAGGGCCAGGGCGTCATCCCCGGGTTCCGCTCGCTCGCGGGCGCGACCAACCCCACCGACGCCGCGCCCGGCACGATCCGCGGCGACCTCGGCCGCGACTGGGGGCTGAAGGTCCAGCAGAACCTCGTGCACGGCTCCGACTCGCCCGAGTCCGCCGCCCGCGAGATCGCGCTCTGGTTCCCCGAGCTGGGCTGACCCTCCCGGCCGCCGTCCTCGTCGCTCCGCCTGCGCCGGTCGTCGAACCCCGGGTTGCTCGGCACGGCACGTCCGTTCTGCCGAACGACCCGAGGTTCGACGCACCCGGGTGTGGCGGTCCGGTCCTGGCCGCCCCGCCGAGGGTGCGCGGGATCGTGGGGAGGCCGGTCTAGGCTCGGGGCGTGCACCTCAAGACGCTGACGCTGCGGGGCTTCAAGTCGTTCGCCTCCGCGACGACGCTGAGCTTCGAGCCCGGGGTGACGTGCGTCGTCGGGCCGAACGGCTCGGGCAAGTCCAACGTCGTCGACGCGCTCGCCTGGGTGATGGGGGAGCAGGGCGCGAAGACGCTGCGCGGCGGCAAGATGGAGGACGTCATCTTCGCCGGGACGGCGGGGCGGCCGCCGCTGGGTCGCGCCGAGGTGGCGCTGACCATCGACAACACCGACGGTGCGCTGCCGATCGACTACACCGAGGTGACGATCTCGCGGACCCTGTTCCGCAGCGGCGGGTCCGAGTACGCGATCAACGGGTCCCCGTGCAGGCTGCTCGACATCCAGGACCTGCTCTCCGACTCCGGCCTGGGTCGTGAGATGCACGTCATCGTGGGGCAGGGCCAGCTCGACGCCGTGCTCCGCGCCACGCCGGAGGACCGCCGCGGGTTCGTCGAGGAGGCCGCGGGCGTCCTCAAGCACCGCAAGCGCAAGGAGAAGGCGCTGCGCAAGCTCGACGCGATGCAGGCCAACCTCACGCGTCTGGCCGACCTCACCGCGGAGGTGCGCCGCCAGCTCGGTCCGCTGGGTCGCCAGGCCGAGGTCGCCCGGAAGGCGGCGACGATCCAGGCCGACGTGCGCGACGCGCGGGCACGACTGCTCGCGGACGACCTCGCGCAGCTCACCGCGACGCTCGAGCAGGAGGCCGCCGACGAGGCGGCGCTGCGCGCGGAGCAGGGCCGGGTCGAGCAGGACCTCGCCGCCGCGCGGGAGCGGCTGGCCGGGAGCGAGCGCGCCGCCGCGGCGGCGGCCCCGGAGCTCGCGGCCGCGACCGACGTCTTCTACCGCCTGTCCTCGCTGCGCGACCGCCTGCGCGGGACGCGGACGCTCGCCGAGGAGCGCCTGCGGCTCCTCGGGCGGCCGGAGCCCTCGTCACGCGGGCAGGACCCGGACGACCTCGACCGGCAGGCCGAGCGTGTCCGCGCGACGGAGGCGGAGCTGGAGGCGGACGCGGATCGTGCGCGCGAGGCCCTCGCCGCGGCGGTCGCCGAGCGCGAGGAGGCGGAGGCGGGCGCGGCGGAGGCGGAGCGCGCCGTCGCGACGCTGCTGAGGGCCGCGGCGGACCGGCGCGAGGGCCTGGCACGCCTGGCGGGGCAGGTCGCCGCGCAGCGTTCCCGGGTGGAGGCCGCGGAGGCGGAGATCGGCCGGCTCCAGGAGTCGCTCGCGGAGGCGGAGCGGCGCGGGACGCAGGCGGGGACCGAGTTCGCGGTCCTCGAGACCCAGGTCGTCGGCGTCGAGGAGGGGGAGGAAGGTCTCGACGCCGAGCACGAGGCCGCGGCGGACGACGTCGAGCGCACCACCGCGCGGGTCGAGTCCCTGCAGGCGGAGGCCACCACGGCCGACCAGGAGCGCGCGACGTGGAGCGCGCGGATCGAGGCGCTCGAGCTGAGCCTCGACCGCAAGGACGGCGCGGGTGCGCTCCTCGCGTCGGACCAGGTGGGCGTGCTCGGCTCCCTGGCGGCGCTGCTCGGCATCGAGCCCGGCTACGAGGACGCGATCGCGGCGGCGCTCGGGTCCGCGGCGGACGCGGTCGCCGTCGAGTCCGTCGACGCGGCCGTCGACGCGCTGCGGCACCTGCGGACCCAGGACGCGGGGCGCGCCGGGCTCCTCGTCGCCGGGGCGGCCGTCACGGAGGGCGACCACGACGGCGGCGGTCTGCCCGACGGCGCGCGGTGGGCGGTCGACGTCGTCACCGCGAGCGGGGGCGTGGGTGCGGCGGTGCACGGCCTCCTCGCCGGGGTGGTCGTCGTCGACGACCTGTCCGCGGCGCGGGTCGTCGTCGCGGAGCGCGCGCTGGTCGCGGTCACCCGCGGCGGGGACCTGCTGGGACCGGACCGGGCGTGGGGCGGCTCCGCCTCGGCGCCGAGCGTCCTGCACCTGCAGTCCGCGCTCGACGAGGCCCGCACCGCGCACGGCGACGCGTCGGGCCGGGCGGAGCGAGCCCGCTTCGCCCTCGTCGGGGCCCGCGAGGAGCAGGTCGCTGCCCGGGCCCGGTACGACGACACGCTCGACCGGCTCAACGAGTCCGACGCGCGGCTCGCGGCGGTCGCCGAGCAGCTCGGCCACCTCGGCGCGACCGCGCGGTCCGCCGCCGCGGAGGCTGACCGCGTGCGCGCCACCCTCGCCCGCGCCTCCGAGGGCCTGGACGATGCCCGCGCGCAGCTCGTGGAGCTGACGGAACGGCTCGACGCCGCGCAGGAGACCCCCGAGCAGTCGGAGGAGGCCGCCGCGGACGCCGTCGCGGAGCGTGACCGACGCGCGGCCACGGCGACCGCGGCGCGGGCTCGCGAGACCGAGGCGCGGCTCGCGCTGCGGACGGGCGAGGAGCGCTCGCGTGCCGTCGCGGGGAGGGCTCAGGCGCTGGCGCGCGCAGCGGCGGCGGAGCGTGAGGCGCGCGAGCGTGCGGCCCGCCGGGAGGCGGCGCGCGTCCGCCAGGCGGAGCGGGCGGGCGCGGTGCGGGACGGTGCCGACCGGGCGCTCGTCGTCCTCGACCGCTCGTGGGCGCGCGCGGGGACCGAGCGCGACGCCGCGCAGGAGGCCCGTGCCGCGCGGGACGCGGAGGTCACCGCGGCGCGCGGTGCCGTGGACGTGCTCACGGGGCGGCTGCGCGAGCTGACCGACGTGGCGCACCGCGACGAGGTCGCGCGGGCGCAGCAGCAGCTGCGGGTCGAGCAGCTCCAGGCGCGCAGCGTCGAGGAGCTGGGTCTGGACCCGTCGGCGCTCGTGGAGGAGTTCGGGCCGCACGTGCCCGTCCCGGTGGCCGGCGCGGGGACCGGCACGGGGGACGACGCGCTGGACGACGACGCGGCCACCGTGCCGTACGACCGCGCGGCCCAGGAGAAGAGGCTGCGCGCGGCGGAGCGCGACCTGGCCCGGCTCGGCCGGGTCAACCCCCTCGCGCTGGAGGAGTTCGCCGCGCTGGAGGAGCGCCACCGCTTCCTCGCCGACCAGCTCGCCGACCTCAAGAAGTCCCGTGCCGACCTGCTCGAGATCGTCCGCGAGATCGACGAGCGCGTGGAGCGGGTCTTCGCCGACGCGTACCGGGACACCGCCGCGCAGTTCGAACGGGTCTTCGCGCGGATGTTCCCCGGTGGGGAGGGGCGTCTCGTCCTCACGGACCCGGACGACCTCCTCACGTCGGGCATCGAGGTGGAGGCGCGCCCCGCGGGCAAGAAGGTCAAGCGGCTGTCGCTGCTCTCGGGCGGCGAGCGGTCGCTCACGGCGGTAGCGCTGCTCGTCGCGATCTTCAAGGCGCGGCCGTCGCCGTTCTACGTCATGGACGAGGTCGAGGCGGCGCTCGACGACGTCAACCTGGGCCGCCTGCTCGAGATCTTCCGCGAGCTGCAGGAGGACTCCCAGCTCATCGTCATCACGCACCAGAAGCGGACCATGGAGATCGCGGACGCGCTCTACGGGGTGACGATGCGTGGGGACGGCGTGACGACCGTCATCAGCCAGCGGTTGCGCGACGTGGCGCAGCAGCCAGCCTGACGTCCGTTCTCCTCCGCTTCGCCGGGTTCGCCCCGCCGAGGCGGACGGGCGTCCAGGATCGTTGAAATCCTGCGGCTTGTGAAGATGTGGTGCGCGTCCGGCGACGCGCCGCGACTGGGCTCGCCCAGGGGCGTGCGCTCCGGATACTGGTCACCATGGTGTGGATGTTCGTGTGGCTGGGGATCACGCTCGGCGTCGCTGCGGTCGTGTTCCTCTTCGCGAGCGTCGTCGCCCGGGCCGAGTCCGTGCCGGGCGACGAGCAGGGCATGGCCGCGTTCTGGCGTGCCTTCCGTTCGGGCCTGCGGCCCGTGCGCCGGCGCCGGGTCGAGGGGCGGTACGTCGGCACGGTCCGCGCCCCGCGGGCGGTGGAGTCGAGCATGGACGAGTTCTTCACCGCGACACAGGTCAGCTCCAACGCCTACGTCGACGCCGAGGAGCTCACCGACGTCCTGCACCGCGCGCGCGAGCGGGCGACCCGGCCGCTCCACGGGTACGGCGAGCGCCTGCACCTGCACGGCGACCGCCGGACGGCCGGTTCGCCGGACGCCGCCGACCCGGACCCGGACCCGGAGAGCGCACCGTCGGCGTCCGACGCGAGCGCCACCGCCTGACGATCGTCGACCCGCCGACGCCCGCCTCCTTGGGCGGCGCTGTCGCGGCGTCGTCTGAGAGACTTCCGCCGTGAACGACTCCGCTCTCCTGCTCTGGATCCTCCTCGGCGCCCTGCTGCTCGTCGGGCTCGTCACCGGGGGCACCCTGGTCGTGCGGCGGCGCCGCGGACCGGGCGGGCTCCCCCCGGCCGGCACGGCGGAGGTGGACGACGTCGCGGGGGAGCCCGCGCCGTCGGAGGTCGCCCCGGTGGGGACGGAGGCCGGCGTCGAGGGCGAGGCCCCCCCGACCGTCGAGCCCGCGCCGGCGCTCGACCGCCCCGAGCCCGTCGGCGGACGCCTCGTCCGCCTGCGCGAGCGTCTGGCCCGCTCCGGGTCGCCCCTGGGGGCGCGCCTGCTGTCGGTTCTGTCGCGCGACCACCTGACCGAGGACGACTGGGACGAGCTGGAGGAGACCCTGCTGCTCGCCGACGTGGGGGCGGGGCCGGCCGGCGAGCTCATCGAGTCCCTGCGTACGCGGGTGCGGGTGCTCGGCGTCCGTGACGCGGAGAGCGTGCGTGCGCTGCTGCGCGAGGAGCTCGTGGCGCTCGTCGGCCCGGACCTCGACCGCTCGCTCGCCACCTCGCCGTCGGGCGCGGACGAGGGCGGTCCGGTCCCGGCCGTCGTCCTCGTGGTCGGCGTCAACGGGACGGGCAAGACGACGACGGTCGGCAAGCTGGCGCGCGTGCTCGTCGCCGAGGAGCGCAGCGTCGTCCTCGGTGCGGCCGACACGTTCCGCGCCGCGGCCGCGGACCAGCTCCAGACGTGGGGCTCGCGCGTCGGCGTGCCGACGGTCCGCGCGGACCGGGACGGCGCGGACCCGGCGGCCGTCGCGTTCGACGCGGTGCGGCGCGGTCGTGCCGAGCACGCGGACGTCGTCCTCGTGGACACCGCGGGGCGCCTGCAGAACAAGGCGGGGCTCATGGACGAGCTCGGCAAGATCCGGCGCGTCATCACGAAGGAGGCGCCGCTGTCGGAGGTGCTGCTCGTCCTCGACGCGACGACCGGGCAGAACGGGCTCAACCAGGCGCGCGTCTTCGGCGAGGTCGCGGGCGTGACCGGCATCGTCCTCACGAAGCTCGACGGCACGGCGCGCGGCGGCATCGTCGTCGCCGTGCAGCGCGAGCTCGGCGTGCCCGTGAAGCTCGTCGGCCTGGGGGAGGGGCCCGACGACCTCGCGCCGTTCGACCCCGAGCAGTTCGTCGACGGCCTCCTGGGCCCCTGACGGGTCACCGTTCCCGCGGTTCGCGCCCGGCGCCCGACGAGGTCACGGTCGTGTCACGACGCGATCACGGTCGTGTCGCGATGTGGACGCCGCGGGTGCCCGAGCCGGGCCCGAAACGGAACGTTTACCTCCGGTCGCCGCATGTCACACCCGCGTAACACGACGACAGCGCGGTCGAAACCCGGCCCCACCACCGTAGTCCCCGACCGGCCGCCCGGCTGGCGAGGGGAGATGATCCGATGGAGTGGGACACCGGGGCAACCGCGTGGATGCTGACCTCAGCATCCCTCGTGCTCCTGATGACGCCCGGACTGGCGTTCTTCTACGGCGGCATGGTCCGCGCCAAGTCCGTGCTGAACATGATGATGATGTCGTTCGGGGCCATGGCCGTGGTCGGCGTCGTGTACGTGCTGTGGGGCTGGTCGATGTCCTACGGCGAGGCCGGGAGCGGCGGGCTCTTCGCGAACCCGTTCGTCCAGTTCGGCCTCCAGGACGCGATCACGGACGCTGACGGCAACGCCGTCGTCAGCACGCTGGGCAACTATCCGAACGTCGTCGACATCGCCTTCCAGGTGACGTTCGCGATCATCACGGTCGCGCTCATCTCGGGTGCGATCGCCGACCGCGCCAAGTTCGGCACCTGGCTCGCGTTCACCGCGATCTGGGTCACGGTCACGTACTTCCCGCTCGCCCACATGGTCTGGGGCGGCGGCTTCCTCTCGGGCAACGAGAACGGCCTGGCGGCGATGGTGTTCGGGGTCACGGACGGCGCGGCCACCGTGGCGCCGATCGACTTCGCCGGCGGCACCGTGGTCCACATCAACGCCGGTGTCGCGGCCCTCGTGCTGGCGCTCCTCATCGGCAAGCGCAAGGGCTTCGGCAGCGAGCCGATGCGCCCGCACAACCTGCCGTTCGTCATGCTCGGCGCGGCGCTCCTGTGGTTCGGCTGGTTCGGTTTCAACGCGGGCTCCGCGTTCGGCGCGAACGAGACCGCCGGGCTCGCCTGGGTCAACACCACCTCCGCGACGGCCGCAGGCATCCTCGGCTGGCTCCTCACGGAGAAGATCCGTGACGGGCACGCCACGTCGCTCGGTGCCGCCTCGGGCGTCGTCGCCGGTCTGGTTGCGATCACCCCGGCCGCCGGCGCGCTCAACCCGGTCACGTCGATCGTGCTCGGCCTCGTCGCCGGTGCGCTGTCCGCCGTCGCGGTCGGCCTCAAGTACAAGCTCGGCTACGACGACTCGCTCGACGTCGTCGGGGTCCACCTCGTCTCCGGCCTGTGGGGTACGGTCGCGATCGGCTTCCTCGCCGCGGACACCGGCCTCTTCTTCGGCGGCGGTGCGCAGCAGCTCGTGATCCAGGTGCTCATCGCGCTCGTGGCGATCGTCTTCTCCGCGATCACCACGCTCGTCATCGGCCTCATCCTCAAGGTGACGATCGGCTGGCGGGTCAGCGAGGACGCGGAGGTCGGCGGCATCGACCTCGCGGTGCACGGCGAGACGGCGTACGAGACCATCCAGCAGGGCAGCGTCATCAGGGAGGTGCGGGCATGAAGCTCGTCACGGGAATCATCCAGCCGCACCGTCTCGACGACGTGAAGTCGGCCCTCGAGGCCGCGGGCGTCCGGGGCATGACGGTCAGCGAGGCCAGCGGCTACGGCCGGCAGAAGGGCCACACCGAGGTCTACCGCGGTGCCGAGTACACGGTCGACCTGGTCCCCAAGGTCCGCATCGAGGTGCTCGTGGACGACGCCGACGCCGCCACGGTCACGGAGGTCGTCGTGAAGGCGGCGCAGACCGGCAAGATCGGCGACGGCAAGGTCTGGACGGTCCCCGTCGAGGACGTGGCCCGGGTGCGCACGGGCGAGCACGGCCCCGGCGCCCTGTGAGGAGCCGGATCCACGGATGACCGACAACGCCGACACCCCGACCACGGGCGGGGTCGCAGGGGGATCGGCGGCGGAGCCCGGCCCGGTGGTCCCGCCCCCCGCCGGGGGGCGGGACCTCCGCGCTCGCACGCTCGAGCTCGCCCGGTCCAGGAGCGGTCGCGGCCGCAGCGGTGTCGCACGGCGCGCGGCCGTCGTCGACCTCGTGACCGCGTCCCTCGCCGCGCTGTGGAAGGACGCGACCGACGACGTCGCCCCGGACGGGATCGCGCTCGCCGCGGTCGGGAGCCTGGGGCGGGGGGACATGGGTCCCGCGAGCGACCTCGACCTCGTCCTCGTGCACGACGGGCGCAGCCACACGCCGGACGAGGTCGCCCGCGTCGCGGAGCGCCTCTGGTACCCGCTCTGGGACGCCGGTGTCGATCTCGACCACGCGGTGCGCTCCCTGTCGCAGTGCCGGCAGGTGGCGTCGAAGGACGTCCCGGCCGCCGTCGGCTGGCTCGACGTGCGTGCCGTCGCGGGCGACGCGCTGGTCGTGCACCGCGCGTCGTCCGCCGTCCTCACCGACTGGCGCTCGGCGTCGCGCCGGCGCCTGCCCGAGCTCCTGTCCTCGACGCGCGAGCGCGCGGAGCGGTCCGGCGAGCTCGCCTACCTCATCGAGCCCGACCTCAAGGAGGCGCGCGGCGGGATCCGCGACGCCGTCGTGCTGTCGGCCCTCGCCGCGACCTGGCTCACCGACCGGCCGCACGGCGCCGTGGACCGGGCGTACGCCCACCTGCTCGACGTGCGGGACACGCTGCAGGTCGTCACGGGCAGGCACACGAGCCGGCTCCTGCTCGCGGACCTCGACGAGGTCGCCGACCTGTCGGGGTTCGACGACCCGGACGAGCTCCTCGCCAGCCTCGCGGAGGCCGGGCGCGAGGTGTCGTACGCGCTCGACACCACGGTGCGCCGCGCGCGCCAGGCCCTGCAGCGCCCGTCGGTCTCGCGCCGGCCGGTCCTCATCCGGGGGCGCCGGGCGGCGCCGCGGCTGCGGTCCGTCGGCGACGGTCTCGTCGAGCACGACGGCGAGCTCGTCCTCGCGGTCGACGCCCACCCGGCGTCGGACCCCCTGCTGTCCCTCCGGGCGGCGGCCACGGCCGCGCGCACCGGGCTGGTCCTGTCGCCGGTGACGGTCGCGAGCCTCGCGCAGTGCCCGCCCCTGCCGGAGCCGTGGCCCCGCCCGGCGCGGGCTTCGTTCCTCGCCCTCCTCGGCTCGGGCCAGGCGCAGGTGGCGGTGTGGGAGGCGCTCGACCTCGCGGGCGTCGTCACCACGTGGATCCCCGAGTGGGCGGGGGTGCGCAACCGTCCTCAGCGTGCGGCGGTGCACCGGCACACCGTCGACCGGCACCTCGTCGAGGTGGTGGCGCGCGCGGCGCGGGACCGCAAGGAGGTCGAGCGCGGCGACCTGCTCGTCCTGGCCGCCGTCCTGCACGACATCGGCAAGCGCGCGGGCGCGGCCGACCACTCGACGGAGGGTGCGCGTCTCGTGCCGGTGATCCTCGGGCGGATGGGCTTCGAGCCGGACGTCGTGGCCGACGTCGCGCTGCTCGTGCGCCACCACCTCACCCTCTCCCGGCTCGCCGTCACCGAGGACCCGGACGACCCGGCGACGGTCGCGGAGCTGGTGGAGGCCGTCGACCACCGGGCGGACCTGCTCGAGGTGCTGCGCGCGCTGACGGAGGCCGACTCCGCGTCGCTCGGGCCGAGCGCGTGGACGGCGTGGCGGGCCCGGCTCGTCGACGATCTCGTGGGCGAGGCGCTGCGCGTGCTGCGCGGCGCGGCCACCGCGCCGGACGCGGACGGTCGGGCGGACGCCGCCGGGTAGGCTGGTCCCTCGCGGACGCGCGCCGTCGTGCCCCCGGGTCGGGTGGCACGAGGCGGTGGCGCGCTCGCCCGAGACGACCGGCGACTGATGAGGATGACGCGGTGTTCAACACGCTGTCGGACCGACTGACCTCGACCTTCAAGAACCTGCGTTCAAAGGGTCGGCTGTCGGAGGCGGACATCGACGCGACGATCCGGGAGATCCGTCGCGCCCTGCTCGACGCCGACGTCGCCGTGCCCGTGGTGCGGGAGTTCACGGGGACGGTCCGCGACCGCGCCCTGTCGGCGGAGGTCTCGGGGGCGCTCAACCCCGCGCAGCAGGTCGTCAAGATCGTCAACGAGGAGCTCGTGGCGATCCTCGGCGGCGAGAGCCGGGGGCTGCGGTTCGCGAAGACCGCCCCGACGGTCGTCATGCTCGCCGGTCTGCAGGGTGCGGGTAAGACCACGCTGGCGGGCAAGCTCGCGCTGCACCTGCGCGAGCAGGGCCACACGCCGCTGCTCGTCGCGGCCGACCTCCAGCGCCCGAACGCCGTCACCCAGCTCACCGTGGTCGCCGAGCGCGCGGGCGTGCCGGTGTTCGCGCCGCACCCGGGCAACCAGAGCGGTGCCGAGGTCGACGACGTCATCGGCGACCCGGTCGCCGTGGCGCGCGACGGCCTGGAGGCCGCGCGCCAGCGTCAGCACGACGTGCTGATCGTCGACACCGCGGGCCGCCTCGGCCTCGACGCGGTGCTCATGCAGCAGGCGGCGGACATCCGCGACGCGGTGGACCCGGACGAGATCCTCTTCGTCATCGACGCGATGATCGGCCAGGACGCGGTCGCGACGGCCAAGGCGTTCGAGGAGGGCGTCGACTTCACGGGCGTCGTGCTCACGAAGCTCGACGGCGACGCGCGCGGTGGTGCCGCGCTGTCGGTCGCCCGCGTCACGGGCCGCCCGATCCTCTTCGCCTCCACGGGCGAGAAGCTCACCGACTTCGAGGCGTTCCACCCCGACAGGATGGCGTCGCGCATCCTCGACATGGGCGACGTCCTCACCCTCATCGAGCAGGCCGAGAAGGCGTTCGACGCCGAGCAGGCCGCCCAGATGGCGGAGAAGGTCGCCTCCGGGCAGGACTTCACGCTCGCGGACTTCCTGGTGCAGATGCAGCAGATGAAGAACATGGGCTCGATGAAGAAGATGCTGGGCATGCTGCCGGGCATGGGGCAGATGCGCGAGGCCCTCGACAACTTCGACGAGCGCGAGGTCGACCGCATCGAGGCGATCATCCGGTCGATGACGCCCGCGGAGCGGGAGAACCCCAAGATCATCAACGGGTCGCGCCGCGCCCGCATCGCCCGAGGCTCCGGCCGCACGACCGCGGACGTCAACCAGCTCCTGGAGCGGTTCGCCGGCGCGCAGAAGATGATGCGTCAGATGGGCAAGGGCGGCGGCGTGCCGGGGATGCCCGGCATGGGGAACCTGCCGGGCATGGGCGGCAAGAAGTCCCGCGGCAAGCAGGCGCCGCAGCGCAAGGTGCGCGGCAAGTCGGGCAACCCGGCGAAGCGTGCGGCCCAGGAGCGCGAGGCCGCCGCGCGCGCCGCGGGGGAGCTGCCCCGCACCACCGCGCCCTCGGGCTCGTCCTTCGGCGTCGGTGGTGGTGCGCAGCAGCCGCCGACGGCGCCCGACGACCTCCAGCTCCCGCCGGGGTTCGAGAAGCTCCTCGGGCGCTGACCCGCGCTAGGTTATGTCCCGAGGTCCCCGCCCGGACCGCCGTCGCCGACGGAGCGGGCGGGCTCCGGACCCCGGTGCGACCTCCGTCCGTCCCGCCCGTCCTCACCCTGGAGCCGCATGTCCGCCCTGGAAGGCCCCTCGCTGCACGTCCGCGGTCACGTCGTCGTCGGCGACGACCGGGAGGTCGGCGACCTGTGGGTCAAGGACGGCCGCGTCAGCCTCACGCGACCCTCGGCCCAGGGCACGAACATGGTCGAGCTCGAGGGCTGGGTCCTGCCCGGACTCGTGGACGTGCACTGCCACGTCGGCCTCGGGGCCGACGGCGCCGTCGACACGCTGACCGCGCAGGAGCAGGCGGTCGCGGACCGGGACAGCGGCGTCCTGCTCGTGCGCGACGCGGGCTCGCCGGCGGACACCCGGTGGGTCCACGCGCGACGTGACCTGCCGCGGCTCGTGCGGTCCGGCCGGCACCTCGCGCGGCCCAAGCGGTACCTGCGCCACTACGGGCTCGAGCTCGAGGACGTGGCCGACCTGCCCGCGGCCGTGCGCCGGGAGGCCCGCGAGGGCGACGGGTGGGTCAAGCTCGTGGGCGACTGGATCGACCGGGACCTCGGGCCGGACGCCGACCTGCGCCCGCTGTGGCCGGACGACCTGCTGGCCGAGGCCGTCGCCGTCGCCCACGCGGAGGCCGCGCGCGTCACGGTGCACGCCTTCTCGGAGGAGGTCGTCCCGTCGCTGCTCGCCGCGGGCGTCGACGGCATCGAGCACGGCACCGGCATCGACCCCGACCTCATGTACGAGATCTCCGAGCGCGGCGTCACCGTCACCCCGACGCTCCTGCAGGTCGGACGCTTCGAGGAGATCGCGCGCCGCGCGGACGGGAAGTACCCGCGGTTCGCGGAGCGGATGCGCCGCCTGCACGCGCGCCGGTACGAGCAGGTGCGGGCGCTGCACGACGCCGGGGTGCAGCTCCTCGTGGGCACGGACGCGGGCGGGACGATCGGTCACGGCAGGCTCGCCGACGAGTGCGCCGAGCTGGTCGCCGCCGGTGTGCCGAGCTCGACCGTCGTCGCGGCGGCGAGCTGGCAGGGGCGCGAGTTCCTCGGCTTCACGTCGCTCGTCGAGGGCGCGTCGGCGGACTTCGTCGTCTACCCCGCGGACCCGCGCGAGGACGTCGAGGTGCTGCGTGCGCCCACGGCCGTCGTCCTGCGGGGCCAGCTCGTCGGACCGACCGCCGGCGACTGAGTCCTGCGCCTGCGACCCGCGCGGCCCTCGGCCCGCGGAGCGCCGGGTGGTCGTGCGGGGCGCGGGTTGGTCGTCGGCCCCCGCCTCTGGCACAATGGCCCGGTACTCGGTGCGCCCGGACCCTCTCGCCGCGCCCGCCGTGTCCTGAGCCCACACCCTGGTCCGGCCCCACCGGACGGGCACGGGCTCACCCACACCAGAACCAGGAGTGACCACCACTGTGGCCGTCAAGATTCGTCTGAAGCGTCTCGGCAAGATCCGTGCGCCGTACTACCGTGTCGTCGTCGCCGACTCGCGCACCAAGCGCGACGGTCGAGTGATCGAGGAGATCGGCAAGTACCACCCCACCGAGGAGCCCTCGTTCATCGAGATCACCTCGGACCGTGCGCAGTACTGGCTCGGCGTCGGCGCGCAGCCGACCGAGCAGGTCCTCGCGCTCCTCAAGGTCACCGGCGACTGGCAGAAGTTCAAGGGTCTGCCCGGCGCCGAGGGCACCCTCAAGGTCAAGGGCGAGAAGGTCGACCCGACCGCCGCCATCGAGGCCGCCGCCGCCGACGCGGAGAAGATCAAGGCCAAGGCCGCGGAGAAGAAGGCGGAGCCCGCCGCGGACGAGGCCGCCTCCGACGACGCCGCCGGCGACGAGGCCTGATGATCGCCGAGGCCCTCGAGCACCTCGTGCGGGGCATCGTCGACCACCCGGACGACGTCCGGGTGGGGGCGAAGACCCTGCGCCGCGGTGACCTGCTCGAGGTCCGGGTCCACCCCGACGACCTCGGCCGCGTCATCGGTCGAGGTGGCCGGACCGCCCGTGCGCTGCGCACGGTGGTCGGGGCCCTGGCGACCGACGGTCCGGTGCGCGTGGACGTCGTCGACGTCGACCGCCGCTGAGCCGTCACGAAGGACCGGTCCCGCGAGGGACGCGAAAGACCCGGCCGCCGCGAGGCGTGCCGGGTCTTTCCGCTCCCGGAGGCCCGGGAGCAGGGCGACCCGACCGCGGACGCCCACGACACGACCTGAGGAGCACGACCATGCAGCTGACCGTCGCCCGCGTCGGCAAGGCGCACGGGCTGCGAGGCGAGGTGTCGCTCGACCTGCGCACCGACGACCCGACCACCCGCCTCGCCGTCGGGACGGTGCTGCCCACCGAGCCGGTCTCGGCCGGCCCGCTGACCGTCGCTACCGTGCGCGTGCACCAGGGGCGCTGGCTCGTCCGGTTCGACGGCGTGGCCGACCGGACGGCCGCCGAGGCGCTGCGCGGCGTCGAGCTCGTCGTCGACGTCGAGGAGTCCGACGAGGAGGACGCCTGGTACGCGCACGAGCTCGCCGGTCTGCGCGCCGAGTCGGTCGACGGCGAACCGCTCGGTGAGGTCGAAGGGCTCCAGGAGGCCCCGGCGCACGACCTCCTCGTGCTGCGCGAGCCCGGCGGCACCCGCACTCTCGTGCCCTTCGTGCGGGCGATCGTGCCCGTGGTGGACGTGCCGGGGGGCCGCGTCGTCCTCGACCCGCCCGGCGGGCTCCTCGCGGCCGACGCCGCGCGCCTCGACGTCGCGCTCCCCGAGGAGGACTGACGTGCGGGTCGACGTCGTCACGATCTTCCCCGACTACCTCGCCGCGCTGGACCTGTCCCTCGTCGGCAAGGCTCGCACGGCGGGCATCCTCGACCTGCGCGTGCACGACCTGCGCGACTGGACGAGCGACCGCCACCGCACCGTCGACGACACGCCGTTCGGCGGCGGCGCCGGCATGGTGATGCGCCCCGACGTGTGGGGCCGCGCGATCGACGACGTCGCCCGCCCGGCGACGCCCGACGACGCCCCCGCGCCCGGTGCGCGGGCCCACCTCGTCGTCCCCACGCCGTCGGGCACGACGTTCACGCAGCGCACGGCCGAGGCGCTCGCGCGCGAGGACCACCTGGTCTTCGCGTGCGGGCGCTACGAGGGGATCGACTCCCGCGTCGCCGAGCACTACCGGGCGACCGGCGCGCCCGTGAGCGAGCTGTCGATCGGCGACTACGTGCTCAACGGGGGAGAGGTCGCCGCCCTCGTCATGGTCGAGGCGGTGGCGCGACTCCTGCCGGGCGTCGTCGGGAACCCCGAGTCGCTCGTCGAGGAGTCGCACGGCGCCGCCGGCCTGCTCGAGTACCCGGTGTACACGAAGCCGCCGGTCTGGGCGGACCGGGAGGTGCCCGAGGTCCTGCTCTCCGGCCACCACGCGCGCATCCACCGGTGGCGGCGCGACGAGGCGCTGCGGCGCACGGCCGCCCGGCGGCCCGACATGCTGCGCGCGCTCGACGTCACGACGCTCGACCGGCACGACCTCGCGGTGCTCGCCGAGGAGGGCTGGACGCCGCACGACGGCCACCTCGGCCCGTCGTCCGCCGCGGGCTGAGACCCTCGGGCGCCCGTGTGGCAGAATGGACCCTCGGTGCACGCCGACTCCCGGTCTCTGCCACAGGGGACGCCGGGGCGATCGAGCCGTCCGACGGCACGTCGAGCACCGTCCTGACGAGATCAGCCCGGAGACGGTCCGGGCCACGAGCACGCGTTCCGACCTGTGGCGGACGAGGAGAAGCACCATGCACACGCTGGACAGCGTCGACGCAGCATCCCTGCGCAGCGACGTCCCGGACTTCCGCCCGGGCGACACCCTCAAGGTCAACGTCAAGGTCGTCGAGGGCAACCGCTCCCGCGTCCAGGCCTTCCAGGGCGTCGTCATCGCCCGCCAGGGCCACGGAGTCCGCGAGACGTTCACGGTCCGCAAGATCAGCTTCGGCGTCGGCGTCGAGCGCACCTTCCCGGTGCACTCCCCGACGCTCGAGTCGGTCGAGGTCGTCACCCGCGGTGACGTGCGTCGCGCCAAGCTGTACTACCTGCGTCAGCTCCGCGGCAAGAAGGCGAAGATCAAGGAGAAGCGCGAGACCTCGCGCTGACCCTCGGCAGCCGGATACGGGCGGTCGCCCCCTCACGGGGGCGGCCGCCCGTCCGTCGTCGGGGCGTCCGACACACGGTCGGGTTTCCCGGATCACCCCCCGAGGTGGCAAGGTGAACGCGTGACCGACAGCGCCCCCTCACGCGGCCCCCGACCCGACGCCCGGACGGAGCGTGCGGACGGCGCGGACGGACCGGACCCCGCCACGGACGGTGCCGCCGCCGACCCGACCGTCGCCGGCGCGGACGAGGAGCCGGTGGCGGCGAGGGCCGAGGCGCCGCCGAAGCGGTCCTCGCTGCTGCGCGAGACCGCGATCATCGTGGTGAGCGCGCTCGTGCTGTCGCTGCTCATCAAGACCTTCCTCGTGCAGGCGTTCTTCATCCCCAGCGGCTCGATGGAGGACACGCTGGTCGAGGGCGACCGGATCATGGTCTCGCGCCTCGTCCCGGGGGCGTTCGACGTCCACCGGGGTGACGTCGTCGTGTTCAAGGACCCGGGGGGCTGGCTGCCGCCTCCCGTGGAGAAGGACGAGAGCCCGCTCGCCGAGGGGGCCCGCGCGGCACTCACCTTCATCGGGCTCCTGCCGCAGGACACGGGCGAGCACCTCATCAAGCGGGTGATCGGCACGCCCGGGGACCACGTCGTGTGCTGCGACGCGCAGGGGCGGGTGAGCGTCAACGGCGAGCCGATCGACGAGACGTACATCAAGCCGGGATCCGTCCCCAGCCAGGACCCGTTCGACACGACCGTGCCTGACGACATGCTCTTCGTCATGGGTGACAACCGGCAGAACTCCCAGGACTCGCGCTACAACACGGGGAACCCCGGGGGCGGGTTCGTCCCGATGGGCAACGTCGTGGGGACGGCGTTCGTCAAGGTCTGGCCGCTCTCGCACGTCGGCCTGCTGCGCAACCCCGGCGACGTGTTCGCCGACGTGCCCGAGGTCGAGCCGTGACGGTCGGCACCACCCGGGCCGAGCCGCGCACGACCGGGACGGCGGGGACCGCGCGGCGCGGACCCGCGGGGCGACGTCGCCCCGACCTGCGCCAGGAGCGTGCGCTGCTCCGCGACGGCGCGCGGCTCGTCGCGGGGATGGACGAGGTCGGCCGCGGGGCGCTCGCCGGACCGGTGTCCGTCGGGGTCACGGTCGTCGACCTCGCGACCCGGCCGTGCCCGCCCGGGCTCACGGACTCCAAGCTGCTCAGCCCCGCCGCCCGCGAGGCTCTCGTGCCGCTCGCACGGGCCTGGTCGCTCGCCTGGGCGGTGGGCCACGCCGGTCCCGCCGAGATCGACGCGCACGGCATCATCGGGGCGCTGCGGCTCGCCGGGCGCCGTGCGCTGGCCCAGGTCCGCCGGACGGTGGGCGACGTCGACGTCGTCCTCCTCGACGGGCGTCACGACTGGCTGAGCCGGCCCGCCGCCGTCGACCTGTTCGAGGCGTTCGAGCTCGACCCGCACGTCGAGGCGGGCGCCGAGCCCCGCGTGCGCACCCTCGTCAAGGCGGACCTGCAGTGCGCCTCCGTGGCGGCGGCGAGCGTCCTCGCCAAGACGGAGCGCGACGGTCTCATGACGAGCCTGGCGCACCAGTACCCGGCGTTCGGGTGGGACCAGAACAAGGGCTACTCCGCCGCGGCGCACGTCGAGGCGCTGCGCGAGCACGGCCCGACGCCGCAGCACCGCCGGAGCTGGCGGCTCCCCGAGCGTGGTGCGGACGACCTGGCGACGCTGCCGGTCGACGTCCTCGAGATCGACCCGGGCGCGGCGCTGCCCAGCAGCTGACGCGCCGGGCGGGCGGACCGGCCTCCATGGTCCATGATGGAGGCGTGAGCGCCGAAGACCTGGAGAACTACGAGACCGAGATGGAGCTCGCGCTCTACCGCGAGTACCGCGACGTCGTGGGTCTGTTCTCGTACGTGGTGGAGACCGAACGACGCTTCTACCTGGCGAACCAGGTGGACCTCCAGGTGCGGTCGGCGGCGGGCGAGGTGTACTTCGAGCTGAGGCTCGGCGACGCGTGGGTCTGGGACGTGTACCGCTCGGCCCGGTTCGTGAAGTCGGTGCGCGTCGTCACGTTCAAGGACGTCAACGTCGAAGAGCTCGCGAAGGCCGAGCTCCAGCTCTGACTCGTGGCCGTGCGCCGGTCCTGGCCGTGCACAGGCCCGGCGACGGAGGGCCCGTCCCCAGGCGGTGACCCGCCCCTTTCGCCGTCCCCGCTCCCTCGCGCACCGTGTGCGCGGAGGTGAGCTCATGGGAGCCAAGGACGCCGTCGGGCGGTACGGGGAGAAGGTGGCCGCGACCCACCTGGTCGAGGCTGGGTGGACGGTGCTCGAGCGGAACTGGCGCGGCACCGGCGGGGAGCTCGACGTGGTCGCGCTCGACGGCGACGTGCTCGTCGCCGTCGAGGTGAAGACGCGGCGCGGGACCGGGTACGGCCACCCGGCCGAGGCGGTGACCGCGCGCAAGCTCGCCCGGCTGCGCCGGCTCACGGGGGAGTGGCTCGCCACGCACGACGTGCGCGCCGCGTCGGTCCGCGTCGACGTGCTGGCGGTCGTCGTGCCGCGCGCCGGGGCCGCCCGCGTCGAGCACCTGCGCGGGGTGAGCGCCTGATGGGGCTCGGCACGACGCGGGCCGTCGCGCTCGTCGGTCTCACCGGCCACGTCGTCGAGGTCCAGGCGCACCTCGCCGCCTCCGTGCCGGGCTTCGTGCTCGTCGGGCTGCCCGACACCGCGCTGAGCGAGTCGCGCGACCGAGTGCGCGCCGCCGTCGGCTCGACCGGGCTGTCCTGGCCGCAGCGCAAGATCACGATCAACCTCTCCCCGGCGGCCCTGCCGAAGTCCGGCACGGGGTTCGACCTCGCGATCGCCGTGGCGATCCTCGCGGGCGCCGACGTCGTGCCGCGGTCCGCCGTCGAGAGGGTCGTGCACGTGGGCGAGCTCGCGCTCGACGGCCGGCTCCAGCCCGTGCGCGGCGTGCTGCCCGCGGTCGCCGCGGCCGTCGCCGCCGGGTACCCGGACGTCGTCGTCCCGGCAGCCGACGCCGCGGAGGCCCGGCTCGTCCCGGGCGCGCGGGTCACGGGCGCGGCGACGCTCGCGGACGTGGCGGCCCTGCACGGTGCCGACGTCGACGCCCCGCCGGTGGCACCGGTGGCGGCAGCGCGGACCACGTCGTCCGTACCGCGGACCGGGGACCTCCTGGACGTGCTCGGCCAGCAGGAGGCCCGGCACGCGCTCGAGGTCGCCGCCGCGGGCGGGCACCACCTCCTGCTCGTCGGGGCGCCCGGCGCGGGCAAGACGATGCTCGCCTCCCGCCTGCCCGGCATCCTGCCGGACCTCACGGAGGCGGAGGCGGTCGAGGTCACGTCGGTCCACAGCGTGGCCGGCGTGTTCGACCCGGGCGGCGGACTGGTCCGCCGCCCGCCCTACGAGGACCCGCACCACACGGCGACACCCGCGTCCATCGTCGGGGGCGGCAGCGGCCTGCCACGCCCGGGTGCCGCGTCCCGCGCGCACCGCGGGGTGCTCTTCCTCGACGAGGCCCCGGAGTTCGGCGCGCGGGTGCTGCAGACGCTGCGGCAGCCGCTCGAGCACGGCGAGGTCGTGCTCCACCGCGCGGGCGGGACCGCACGGTACCCCGCCCGGTTCCAGCTCGTCCTCGCCGCCAACCCCTGCCCCTGCGGGCGCGCGGTCGGCAAGGGGCTCGACTGCTCGTGCAGCCTGGTGGCGCAGCGCCGGTACTTCACGCGCCTGTCCGGCCCTCTCCTGGACCGGGTGGACGTGCAGGTCGAGGTACGGCCCGTCACGCGCGTCGAGCGCGCGACCGGCACGGCCCCGGAGTCGAGCGCGACCGTCGCCGAACGGGTCCGGGCGGCGCGCGCAGCGGCGGCCTCCCGGCTCGCGGGCACGGGATGGAGCACGAACGCCGAGGTGCCCGGCACCTGGTTGCGCGACCGTCTCGGTCCCGACCCGGGGCTGCTGCACGACGTCGACGCCGCGCTCGACCGGGGCACGCTGAGCCTGCGCGGTGCGGACCGTGTGCTCCGGCTCGCGTGGACCGTCGCCGACCTCGCGGGTCGTGCGGCACCGTCGCGGGCGGACGTCGGTCAGGGCCTCGCGCTGCGCACCCGGGGGCACCATGGCTGAGCGGACGACCCCGCACCCGCTGGTGTTCGACGTCGACGACCCGCGCCTGGCCCGTGCGGCATGGACCCGGCTCGCGGAACCGGGCGACGAGGTCGCCGGGGCCCTCGTCCGGGAGCTGGGCGCGCCCGCCGCTCTGCACTGGGTGGTCGAGGCAGCGCACGACCCGGCCCGTGCGCGGTCGGCGCTCGCGGCGGCGGCCCCGACGTCGGCGACCGGTGCGGCGCCCCGGCTCCTGCGGGCCCTGTCACGCTGGGCTCCACGGCTCGACGGTCTCGATCCGCGCCGGGAGCTGCGGGTGCTGGCGCGCGTCGGAGGAACCTTCGTCGTCCCGGGCGACCCGGGCTGGCCCGTGGCGGTCGACGACCTGGGCGTCGCGGCCCCGCTCGGGCTGTGGGTCCGGGGTCGCGCCGACCTCGCGGCGGCGTCGGCCCGGTCCGTCGCGGTGGTCGGGGCCCGGGCGTGCACGGACTACGGCCGGTACGTGACCGGGGAGATGGCGGCCGGGCTCGCCGACCGCGGGTTCGCGGTGGTGTCCGGCGGGGCGTACGGCGTCGACGCGGTCGCGCACCGCGGGGCGCTGGTCGGCGGCGGCGTCACCGTCGCCTTCCTGGCCGGAGGGGTGGACCGCCTCTACCCCGCGGGCAACGCAGAGCTTCTCGCGGGTGTCGTCGACGCGGGCGGCGCCGTGGTCTCGGAGGTGCCGCCCGGATCGGTGCCGAGCCGTGTGCGCTTCCTGCTGCGCAACCGGCTCATCGCCGCGTTCGCCCGTGCGACGGTCGTCGTCGAGGCGGCCTGGCGGTCCGGATCCCTGAGCACGGCGGCCCGCGCCGCAGAGCTCTCGCGTCCCGTCGGCGCGGTCCCCGGGCCTGTGACCTCGGCGGCCTCCTCCGGGTGCCACCGCCTGCTGCGGGACGGCGCCGCGGTGTGCGTGACCGATGCAGCCGAGGTGGCGGAGCTCGCGGGGGTGCACGGCACGGACGTCGTGCCCGCCGCCGCGCGGGCCCACGAGGAGCGGCCGGCGCTCCACGACGGCCTCGACGAGGTCGCGACCCGCGCCTGGGACGCCCTGCCGCTGCGCTCGGGGCGGCCCGTGGAGTCCGTGGCGCGTGCGGCGGGGCTCGCGGTGCCGGAGACGTTGGCGGCGCTCGGCGGGATGGAGGTGTCCGGGCTGGCCGAGCGCGTCGCCGGAGGGTGGCGTCGCGCGCGGGTGCCCGACGAGCGCTGACGCGCGCAGCCGGTCGGGGACGGTTGACCGCGCAGTGCCTGGCCTCGGGGAGCCTCCTGCCCGCGAGCCGGCTCGCGGGGCACACTGGCGTCGTGGACGACGACGCGAGGGCTGCCGAGGAGAGGGTCGCCGAGGCGCACGCCGCGCAGACGAGGGCCGACGACGCCGGGGACGCGGCGACCGGTGCGTCCGAGCTTCCTGCGGCCCTCCGCACGGCCCTCGACGCGTTCGCGGAGGCGCTGCGGGTCGAGCGGGGGACGTCGGAGCACACGGTCCGGGCGTACCGGGGCGACGTCGAGGGCCTGCTGCGGCACGCGGCGCGCGACGGCGCGCGGTCGCTCGACGACGTCGACCTCGCCGTCCTGCGCGCCTGGCTGACCGCGATGGCGGAGCGCGACCTCGCACGAGCCACTCTCGCGCGCCGCGGGGCGGCGGCCCGTGCCTTCTTCGCCTGGGCTCGCACGACCGGGCGTGTCGCCGCCGACCCGGCCGTGCGGCTCGCGAGCCCGCGGGTCCCCCGGACCCTGCCGACGGTCCTCGCCGCGGACGCGGCCGCGCTCCTGCTCGACGGCGCACGCACGGCCGCCGAGGAGGGCGGACCGGGGCCGCTGCGGGACTGGGCCGCCGCCGAGCTGATGTACGGGGCGGGGATCCGGGTCGGCGAGCTCGTCCGCGTCGACGTGGACGACGTGGACCTCGGGGACCGCACGCTCCGCGTGCTCGGCAAGGGCGACAAGGAGCGGGTCGTGCCGTTCGGCGTCCCCGCCGCGCGCGCCGTACGGGCCTGGCTGGACGGGGGACGGCCCGCGCTCGCCACCGACCGGTCCGGAGCGGCCCTCCTGCTCGGCGACCGGGGTGGGCGCTGGGGACAGCGCCAGGCCCGGGACGCCGTCCACCGGCTGGCGGCCGCCGCGGGCGTCGACGACGTCGCGCCCCACGACCTGCGCCACAGCGCCGCGACGCACCTGCTGGCCGGCGGGTCGGACCTGCGCAGCGTCCAGGAGATCCTCGGGCACTCCTCGCTCGCGACCACCCAGCGCTACACGCACGTGACGGCCGAGAGGCTGCGCAGCTCGTTCGAGCAGGCCTTCCCCCGCGCGTGAGGCCGTCCCACCACCGACACCTGAGGCCGTCCGTCATCAACACGTGAAGCCGTGCCGTCACGGGGCGCGGGACCCCGGCGTCACAGGGGGAGCAGGACGATCGGCGGGCGGTCGCCGAGCAGGCCGAGCGGGTCGAGGTAGCGCTCGCCCCGCCGGACTCCCCAGTGGACGCACACCCCAGCGCAGTGCCCGCCGTGCGCCGAGGACGTCGGGGTGCCCGGCGGGGCCTGGACCGTGCCCACGGGGGCGCCGCGGTCCACACGCGTGCCCGGTCGGACCGTCCCGGTGACGGGTTCCAGCGAGGTGCGCAGCCCGCCGTCGTGCAGCACGACGACGACGTCGCGCCCGGCGACCGGCCCGGCGAAGGTCACCACCCCCGCGGCGGGGGAGCGCACCCGTTCCCCCGGCGCGGCGGCGAGGTCCACGCCGCGGTGCCCCGGGAGCCAGTCCTGCGCGGGTGCGTCGAAGGGCGCGACGACGCCGAGCGCCCCGGCGGGCCGGTCCAGCGGGGGGAGCCATGCGCCGTCGGGCGCCGCGGACCGGACGGTGACGGGCGGCTCCTGACGGGCGTCCGCGGGGTACGGCGCGCCGACGAGCAGGAGCAGCGCGAGGGTGAGCACGGCGGCGGCCGGTCGGCGTCCGTCGGCGCGGCGGGCGACGGCCTCGGGGGGCGCGGTGGGGAGCGGGGTGGGCACCGCCCCAGCGTGCCGCGCACGGCGTGCGAGCGGGAGCCTCCGGGCGAATCTGTGGACGGCGCCGCGGGTGCGGGGCGTCGGGTAGACTTGTCGACGCGATCGGCACGACCGTGCGCCGCACCGGCTTCTCGCCGGGGCTGGCGCGGAACCGGCCGGTCGACTTCGCGCGTCATCCCCTGCCCGCCGGCCCTCCGACTCTCGGGCGGGCCGCACCCTCGTCGGTCCCTCTCGCCCCGCGCGAGCGGGCGTCGGTGCGGTGGCGCCAGGGGTGCGTACCGCCATGGTCCGCACCGACAACCGCACGCGGCCCCGCAGGGGCCGCTCAGAGCGCGCGCGCACCGGGTGGATCCCGGGCCGCGCGGTGAAAGGACGTGTCATGGCCGTCGTGACCATGCGCCAGCTCCTCGAGAGCGGTGTCCACTTCGGGCACCAGACCCGCCGCTGGAACCCGAAGATGAAGCGCTTCATCTTCACGGAGCGCAACGGCATCTACATCGTCGACCTCCAGCAGTCGCTGTCCTACATCGACCGCGCCTACGAGTTCGTCAAGGAGACCGTCGCGCACGGCGGCTCCATCCTCTTCGTCGGCACGAAGAAGCAGGCCCAGGAGCCCGTGGCCGAGCAGGCCGCGCGCGTCGGGATGCCCTACGTGAACCACCGCTGGCTCGGTGGCATGCTCACCAACTTCACGACGGTCCACAAGCGTCTCCAGCGCCTCAAGGAGCTCGAGGAGATCGACTTCGACGACGTCGCCGGCTCGGGGCTCACCAAGAAGGAGCTCCTCGTGCTGCGCCGCGAGAAGGACAAGCTCGCCCGCACGCTCGGCGGCATCCGCGACATGGCGAAGGTCCCCTCCGCCGTGTGGATCGTCGACACGAACAAGGAGCACCTCGCGGTCGACGAGGCGCGCAAGCTCGGCATCCCGATCGTCGCGATCCTCGACACCAACTGCGACCCGGACGTCGTGGACTACAAGATCCCGGGCAACGACGACGCGATCCGCTCCGTCACGCTGCTCACGCGCGTGATCGCCGACGCCGTGGCCGAGGGCCTCATGCAGCGTCACTCGGGCCGCTCGGGCGCCGAGGCCGGTGCCGACGCGGACGCAGAGCCGCTCGCCGAGTGGGAGCGCGAGCTCCTCCAGGGCGCCGAGCAGCAGCTCGAGAGCCAGGAGCAGTCGGCCGAGGCCGCGCCGACGCAGGGTGCCGCCGGCGCCGAGGAGGCCGTCGCGCCGGGTGCCGACGCCGCTCCTGCGGTCGAGGCCGCCCCGCAGCCGGAGACCGACGAGGCCAAGTGACGTCCCCGGGTGCGCGGCGGCCGACGTCGCCGCGCACCCGGTGACGCGCCGGGCCCTGCGCCCGGCGGACGTCCCGCGCACCACCCAGCACGTACCGTGACACCCCACGAGTGAGGATCACCATGGCGAACTACACCGCCGCTGACATCAAGGCGCTGCGCGAGCGCACCGGCGCCGGCATGCTCGACGTCAAGAAGGCGCTCGACGAGGCCGGCGGCGACGCCGACAAGGCGCTCGAGATCATCCGCGTCAAGGGCCTGAAGGGCGTCGCCAAGCGCGAGGGCCGCTCGACCTCCGAGGGCCTCGTGGCCGTCGACATCCGCGACGCGGAGGGCGGCCAGGTCGCGACCCTCATCGAGCTCAACTCCGAGACGGACTTCGTCGCGAAGAACGACACGTTCATCGGGCTGGCCGACCGCGTGCTCAAGGCCGCGGCGGACGCCGGTGCCCGTGACGCCGACGCCGCGCTCGCCGCGGACGCCGACGGCGAGACCGTCCAGCAGGTCATCGACAACCAGGCCGCGACGCTCGGCGAGAAGATCGTCCTGCGCCGCGTGACCCGCGTCGCGGGCGAGCGCGTCACCGCCTACCTGCACCGCACGGCCCGCGACCTGCCGCCGTCGATCGGCGTCGTCGTCGCCACGGACGCCGCGGGCGAGGCCGTCGCGAAGGACGTCGCGCAGCACGTCGCGGCGATGTCGCCGACGTACCTGTCGCGCGACGAGGTCCCGGCGGACACGGTCGAGAACGAGCGTCGCATCGCCGAGGAGACCTCGCGCAACGAGGGCAAGCCCGAGGCCGCGCTGCCGAAGATCGTCGAGGGCCGCCTGAACGGCTTCTTCAAGGACGTCGTCCTCGTCGACCAGCCGCTCGCGAAGGACCCCAAGAAGACGGTCGGCCAGGTCGTGACCGAGGCCGGCGGGACGATCACGGAGTTCGTCCGCTACCGCGTCGGCGCCTGACGCCCTGCCTGGCCCGGCCCTCCCGCGACGTGCGGGAGGGCCGGGCCACGGCGCACCCGGGCCCTGTGCCCGGCGGTCCCGCCCGGCGGGCCGCGCAGACCGTCCCGCGCACGCCGGGACGACCACCCAGCCCGACCGGGCGACGAGGAAGGACCAGGTGGGGACAGTGACGACGATCGACCAGACGCAGGACACCGCGGACCCGGTGGCGCGCCGCGTCCTCCTCAAGCTCTCCGGCGAGACCTTCGGCGGCGGCCAGATCGGTCTCGCGCCCGACGTCGTCCAGCGTGTGGCGCAGGAGATCGCCGACGCCGTGCGCCAAGGTGTCCAGGTCGCGATCGTGGTCGGGGGAGGGAACTTCTTCCGCGGCGCGGAGCTCAGCCAGCGTGGCCTCGACCGGGCCCGGGCCGACTACATGGGGATGCTCGGCACGGTGATGAACTGCCTCGCCCTGCAGGACTTCCTCGAGCAGGCGGGCGTGAAGACGCGCGTCCAGACCGCCATCACCATGGGTCAGGTCGCCGAGCCGTACATCCCGCTCCGCGCGATCCGCCACCTGGAGAAGGGCCGTGTCGTGATCTTCGGCGCCGGGGCGGGCATGCCCTACTTCTCCACCGACACCGTCTCCGTGCAGCGCGCCCTCGAGACGCACTGCCAGGAGGTGCTCATGGGCAAGAACGGCGTGGACGGCGTCTACACGGCGGACCCGCGCAAGGACCCGACGGCGGTCAAGCTCGACCACCTCACGTACACCGACGCCCTCGTCAACGACCTCGGCGTCATGGACGCGACGGCGCTGAGCCTGTGCCGGGACAACGACGTGCGCATGCGCGTCTTCGGGATGGGCGAGCCGGGGAACGTCACGCGGGCCCTGGTCGGCGAGAATATTGGCACACTGGTCACGACGGACTGACAAGCGGCTCGCACGACCGACCGAACAGAAGGAGCACTGGTGATCGACGAGACCCTCCTCGAGGCCGAGGAGAAGATGGACAAGGCGGTCGAGGTGGCCAAGGAGGACTTCGCCACCATCCGCACCGGCCGGGCCAACCCCGCGATGTTCAGCAAGATCACGGTCGACTACTACGGTGCCCCGACGCCGCTGCAGCAGCTCGCGTCCTTCCAGACGCCGGAGGCGCGCACGATCATCGTGTCGCCGTTCGACAAGAGCGCGATGGCGGCGATCGAGAAGTCCCTGCGGGACTCCGACCTCGGCGTCAACCCGTCGAACGACGGCAACATCATCCGCGTCGTGCTGCCCGCCCTCACCGAGGAGCGCCGCCGCGACTTCGTCAAGCTCGCGAAGTCGAAGGCGGAGGACTCGCGCGTCGCGATCCGCAACGTGCGCCGCCGCGCCAAGGAGGAGCTGGACCGCATCGTGCGCGACGGCGAGGCCGGCGAGGACGAGGTCGTGCGGGCGGAGAAGGAGCTGGAGGGTCTGACGAAGCAGCACGTCGACCAGGTCGACGCCCTGCTCGCCGGCAAGGAGAGCGAGCTGCTCGAGGTCTGAGCCCGCTCGGACCCGACCGCACCCGCCTATGTCAGACATCTTCCCCTCCGCCGACCCCGGCTCCGCGACCGGCCGGTCCGACGGCCCGGGAGCCGCCCCGACGGCGGGCCGGGGCTCGCGTGCCGGGCGCAACCTGCCCGTCGCCATCGCCGTGGGCCTCGCGCTCCTCGTCGCGGTGGCCGCGAGCCTCGCGTTCCGTCCGGAGCCGTTCGTCGGGCTCGCCGTGCTCGCGGTCGGCGCGGCCGTGTGGGAGCTCGGGAAGGCGCTCGAGCGGCGCGACCTGCACGTCCCGGTGCTGCCCCTCCTCGTGGGGACGGCGGGCATCCTCGTGTCCTCGTACTACTCGGGGCCCGAGGCGCTGCTCGTCTCGTTCATGCTCACCGTCGCGGGCGTCGTCGTCTGGCGGGTCATCGACGGGTCGGGGACCGCTGCCGTGCGGGACGCGGCCGCGGGCACGTTCGCGACGGCGTACCTGCCGTTCATGGCGGGCTTCGTCATGCTGCTGCTCGCGCAGGACGACGGGCGCGTGCGGGTCCTGCTGTTCATCCTCCTCGCGGTGGCGAACGACGTCGGCGGCTACGTCGCGGGCGTGCTGTTCGGGCGGCACCCGCTCGCGCCGTCGGTGAGCCCGAAGAAGTCGTGGGAGGGCCTGGCCGGCTCGTTCGTGCTCGCGACCGCGGTCGGGGTCGTGGGTGCGGTCGTGGGGCTCGGCGCGAGCCCGCTGGTGGGGGTCGCGCTCGGCGTCCTCACGCCCCTGACGGCGACGGTGGGGGACCTCGCGGAGTCCATGATCAAGCGGGACCTAGAATTGAAGGACATGGGCTCGCTCCTGCCCGGCCACGGAGGCATCCTGGACCGGTTGGACTCGATGCTCCTCACCGCGCCGTTCGTCTACGTGCTCCTCACGCTCGCGGTGTGACCGTGCCCCGGTCGCGCTCCCTGCCCGCCGGAACCTCCCACGCTTGGACCTCCTCATGACCGTCCGCCCGACCGAACGCTCCGTCCGCCCCTCGGCGGAGTCGAAGCCGCTCCCGCTCGTCATGTCCGCGCCGCGCCGCGGCAAGCCGCCGCGCCACTTCGCCGACCTCACGCCGGAGGAGGTGCGCGAGGCCGTCGTCGAGCTCGGTGAGAAGCCGTTCCGCGCCAAGCAGCTCGCGACGCACTACTACGCGCACCTCACCCGTGACCCGGAGTCGATGACGGACCTGCCGAAGGCGTCCCGCGACGCCCTCGCGGGCGCGCTCTTCCCGCCGCTGCTCGACGCGGCGCGGCGCATGGAGGCCGACGGCGGCACGACCGTCAAGACGCTGTGGCACCTGTTCGACGGCGCCAAGGTGGAGTCGGTCCTCATGCGCTACCCGCAGCGCAGCACGCTGTGCGTGTCGAGCCAGGCGGGCTGCGGCATGGCGTGCCCGTTCTGCGCGACGGGGCAGCTGGGCCTGACGCGCAACCTGTCGGTCGCGGAGATCGTGGAGCAGGTCCGCTCGGCGTCCCGGTCGCTCGTGGACGGCGAGATCCCGGGCGGCCCGACGCGCCTGAACAACCTCGTCTTCATGGGGATGGGCGAGCCGCTGGCGAACTACAAGGCGGTCATGGGGACGGTCCGGCGCCTCGTCGCCCCCGCCCCCGACGGGTTCGGGATGTCGGCGCGCAACGTCACGGTGTCGACCGTGGGACTGGTCCCGGCGATGCGCAAGCTCGCGGACGAGGGCGTCCCGGTCACCCTGGCGCTGTCGCTGCACGCCCCGGACGACGACCTGCGCAGCGAGCTCGTGCCGATCAACACGCGGTGGAGCGTCGACGAGACGCTGGACGCCGCGCGGCACTACTTCGAGGTGACGGGCCGGCGCGTGAGCATCGAGTACGCGCTGATCAAGGACATGAACGACCACGCGTGGCGGGCCGACCTGCTGGGCGAGAAGCTCAACGCACGCGGCCGCGGCTGGGTGCACGTGAACCCCATCCCGCTCAACCCGACGCCGGGGTCGATCTGGACAGCCAGCGACCCTGCCGTCGAGGCGGAGTTCGTGGCACGATTGCGCGGGCACGGGATCCCGACGACGATCCGTGACACCCGCGGCAGCGACATCGACGGCGCCTGCGGGCAGCTCGCTGCAGAGGAGGACGAGTGAGTTCGCTGTTCACCACGGTCGGCAAGACCCGGAACGGGTACGACCCGGAGGAGGTCGACGACTTCTTCGAGCACGCGCGCGACGTGTACGAGGGGCGGGCGACCGACCGGCTGACGAGCACGGAGATCCAGACCTCGGTCTTCGACCTCGTGCGCGGCGGGTACGACACGCACGAGGTGGACGCGGCGCTCGACCGGCTGGAGGGCGCGTTCATCGCGCGCCAGCGTGCGGAGTACGTCGCGGCGCACGGCCAGCAGGCGTGGATGAACGCGCTCGCCGAGCGGGCGCGCACGCTGTACGGGCGTCTGGGGCGTCCGGACGGCGAGAAGTTCGCGCCGGCGGAGCGGGGCAAGCCGGCGTACGACGTGGACGACGTCGACGAGCTGTGCGACCGGCTCGTGGCGTACTTCGACCGTCAGGTGCCGATCACGGCCGCGGAGATCCGGTCGGCGACGTTCGGGCGTGCGCGCGGCCGTGACGGGTACGCGGAGGGTCCTGTCGACGCGTTCTTCTCGCGGGCCATCGAGGTGCTGCTCGGCGTCGAGTGACGCCTGGCAGGCCACTCCCGGCAGGCCCTTTCGGCAGGTCCTGCGGTCGGCCGCGGTCCGGTCCCTCACTCGTGTCGGCTCGCCCGTGCCGGCTCTCCCTTACCGGCTCACCCGTGCTTGCTCACCCCTCGGCGGTCCGCCCCTCGGACACGAGCGCCGCGTGCTCGGTGCGGGTGAGGACGTCGCGGATCGTGTCGCGGCTGTGCGTGAGGCACGCGATCCGCTCCTCGATGCCGACGAGCTCGGTCGCGAGGAGCTCGGCGACGGTGCGCGGGCACGTGGGGTGCTCCTGGGCGCGCGCGTCCTCCATGTCGAGGAGCACCTTGACGAGGCGCGTCGGGATGCCGGACCGGACGAGACCGGCGACCCGGACGACGCGGTCGACGTGCGCGGTGTCGTAGTCGCGGTAGCCGTTGGTCGCGCGGGGCGCTGACAGCAGTCCCTGCTGCTCGTAGTAGCGCACGAGGCGCGGCGCGACCCCGGTCCGTGCGGACAGCTCGCCGATCTTCACAGGACCCTCCGCGGTGACGCCCCCCGGACAGGGGTTGACATTGACATCAGTGTCAAACTCTAGCGTCGCCGTATGGACACGACCAGGGCAGCCGCGACACGACCGACGACCGGCGGGACGTCCCGCGCAGGGCTGCCGTGGCCGGCCCTGGTCGCGCTCGGCGTTGCGACGTTCGTCATGGTGACGGCCGAGATGCTGCCGACGGCGGTGCTCGGGCCGATGAGCGCGGGGCTCGGCGTCCCCGAGGCGAGCACGGGGTTCCTCGTGTCCGTCTGGGCGGCGGTGGTCGTCGTCGCGAGCTTCCCGCTCGTGCGCCTCGCGCGGCGGTGGGACCGCCGTCGCGTGCTGGTCGTCGCTCTCGTCGGCCTCGCGCTGACCACGGCGGTGGTCGCCGCGGCGCCCGGGTACGGCGTCGCCGTCGCCGGACGGGTGGGCGGGGCGGCGGCCGTCGGTCTGCTCTGGGCGACCGCGAACGCGCACACCGCCGACCTCGTCCCCGACCGGCTGCTCGGCCGCGCCGTCTCGGTCGTCCTCGGTGGCGCGACGCTGGGCATGGTCGTGGGCACTCCGTTCGGCCGTCTCGTCGCCGACGTCGTGGGCTGGCGGGGGTCGTTCTGGGTGCTCGCGGGGCTCGCGCTGGCGGGGGCCGTCGTCGTGCGGGTGGTCGTCCCGCGCGGTGCGGCGGCCCGAGGATCGGCCGAGAGGGACCGCGTCTCGGCGGACGACGTCGCGGGGGAGCCGGGCGCGGTCCCGGCGCCCGGACCGAGGTCCGGGCGGTCGAGCGCACGGCCGATGGTCCTCGTCGCCGCACTCGTCGCCCTGCTGCTCGTGGGCCACTACGGCGCGTACACGTTCGTGACCCGCCTGCTCGACGACGCGGCGTCCGTCGCCCCGGGCGGCACGAGCGGCCTGCTGCTGCTGTTCGGGGTCGCGTCCGCGGCCGGCGTCGTCGTCGCGGGACGGCTGGGCGACTCGCGCCGGGACGTGCTCGCCGGCAGCGCCGCCGTCACCGGCGTCGCCCTGCTCGCGCTCGCCCTCGCCCCCGGACGGCCCGCGGTCGGCCTGCTCGTCCTCGTCGTGTGGGGCGTGGCGTCCGGGGCGCTCCCGCCGCTCGCGCAGACCGCGGTGCTCCGGCTCGCCGGCCCGGAGCGTCGTGACCTCGCCGGGGCGCTCGTCCCCGTGCTCTTCAACGGCGGCATCGCGGTCGGTGCCGCGCTGGCCGCGCTCGTGGTCGCGCAGGCGGGGCCGGGCGCCCTCCCCGTCCCCGCCGCGACGGTGGTCGCGCTCGCGACCGTCGGCCTCGTCGTCCTCCGCGCGTCGTCCGGCGGACGGGTCGGGTCGGCCGACCCCGCGGGCCCTGGGAGGATGGGCCCATGACCCGTTCCGTCACCCTGCTCGGCTCCACCGGTTCGATCGGCACCCAGGCGATCGACGTCGTCCGGTCCCACCCCGGCCGGTTCCGGGTGGAGGCGCTGTCGGCGGGCGGGGGCGACGTCGGGCTCCTCGCGCGCCAGGCCGCAGAGCTCGGGGTCGCGGCGGTCGCCGTCGCGGACGCGTCCCGGGCGGCGGCCCTGCGCGACGCCCTGGCCGACGCCTTCGCCGGTCGGGGCCCGCTGCCGGAGGTCCTGGCCGGTCCCGAGGCGGCGACCGAGCTCGCGGGGCGGGGGAGCGACGTCGTGCTCAACGGCGTCACCGGCTCCGTCGGTCTGGGGCCGACCCTCGCCGCGCTGCGCGGCGGGTCGACGCTCGCCCTCGCGAACAAGGAGTCGCTCGTGGCCGGGGGAGCGCTGGTCCGCGCGGCCCAGCAGCGCGCGGACCAGGTCGTCCCCGTCGACTCGGAGCACTCGGCGATCGCGCAATGCCTGCGCGGCGGTGCGCGGACCGAGGTGCGCCGCCTCGTGCTCACGGCGTCCGGAGGCCCGTTCCGCGGCTGGTCCGCGGACGCCGTGAAGGCCGCGACGGTCGACCAGGCACTCGCCCACCCGACGTGGGCCATGGGCCCGGTCGTCACCGTGAACTCGGCGAGCCTCATGAACAAGGGCCTCGAGCTCATCGAGGCGCACCTGCTGTTCGACGTCCCGGTCGACGACGTCGTCGTCGTCGTCCACCCGCAGTCCGTCGTGCACTCGATGGTCGAGTTCGTCGACGGGTCGACGATCGCGCAGGCGTCCCCGCCGGACATGCGCCTGCCGATCGCGCTGGGCCTGAGCTGGCCCGAGCGGCTCGACGTCGTCACGCCGCCGTGCGACTGGACGCGGGCGTCGTCGTGGACGTTCGAGCCGCTCGACGACGCGGCGTTCCCCGCCGTGGGTCTCGCGCGCGCCGCGGTGGCGGCGAGCGCGACCCATCCCGCGGTGTACAACGCGGCGAACGAGGAGGCCGTCGCGGCCTTCCTCAGCGGACGCGCAGGATTCGGTGAGATCGTCTCGACGGTCGAGCGCGTGCTCGCCGCGCACGAGGGAACCCCGGCCGGGCGCGTGACGTTGGACGACGTGGCCGAGGCCGAGCGGTGGGCCCGCGCGAGCGCGCACGAGCTGCTCGACCGACGATGAACCCGGGGCAGGAACGGACTGTGAGGAACGCATGGCTGTCGTGATCGGCGTCGCCGTCTTCGTGCTGGGGCTGCTCGTGTCCATCGCGCTGCACGAGGTCGGGCACATGGTGCCCGCGAAGCGGTTCGGCGTGCGCGTGAGCCAGTACATGGTCGGGTTCGGCCCGACGCTGTGGTCGCGGAAGAAGGGCGAGACGGAGTACGGGGTCAAGGCGATCCCGCTCGGCGGCTACGTGCGCATGGTCGGCATGTTCCCGCCGGCACCCGCCGGGGCGCGGCCGCGCGGCAACGGCTTCTTCGCGCAGGTCGTCGCGGACGCGCGCGACGCGAGCACGGAGGAGATCCGCGCCGGCGAGGAGCACCGCGCGTTCTACAACCTGTCCGCGCCGAAGAAGGTCGTCGTCATGCTCGGCGGCCCGTTCATGAACCTCCTCATCGCAGTGGTCCTCACCCTCATCGTCACCGTCGGCATCGGCGTCCCGACCATCACGACGACCGTCGGTCTCGTCGCCGAGTGCGCGCCCGCCACCGTGACGGCCCAGTCCAGCGAGTGCGCGGCGACCGATCCCGAATCCCCTGCAGCCACAGCCGGGCTCCAGGTCGGCGACACGATCGTCGAGCTCGACGGCGTACAGGTCGACACCTGGGAGCAGCTGTCCGGTGCACTTCAGGGTGGGGCTGGCGAGGCGCTCCCGGTGGTCGTCGAACGCGACGGGCAGCGCGTCGATCTCACACTAAGTCCTGTGGAGGTGGAGCGGCAGGTCGTCGCCGAGGACGGCACGCCCGTCGTCGACGATGCGGGCGAGCCCGTGACCAAGCCAGTCGGCTTCGCGGGGATCACCCCCACCCAGGAGCTACGGCCGACGAGCGTCGCGTCCGGTCTCGAACAGATGTGGCAGCAGGTGAGCGGGACGGCGGGCATCGTCCTGACGCTCCCGGTCAAGGTCGGCGAGGCGGTGACTGCGACGTTCACCGACGCAGAGCGTGACCCGAACGGTGTCGTGAGCATCTGGGGTGTCGGGCAGATCGCTGTCGCCATCGCGGACAGCGACAGCGAGGTCGTCTCCCAGATCGCGGGCTTTCTCTCGCTGCTCGCGGCGCTCAACGTCGCGCTGTTCGTCTTCAACCTCATCCCGCTCCTGCCGCTCGACGGCGGCCACGTCGTCAACGCGCTCTACGAGGGCGCCAAGCGGACGGTCGCACGCGTGCGCGGGCTCCCGCGACCGGGGCCGGCGGACGTCGCGCGCATGATGCCCGTCGCGTACGTGATGTTCGTCGTGCTCATCGGCGTCGGCGCGCTGCTCATCCTCGCGGACATCGTCGACCCGGTCCGCCTCACCTGAGGCCGCCGTGCGCCGTCGGGCACCGGGACGGGGGATACTGGACGGGTGAGCGTACCCATCAGCCTCGGAATGCCCGCCGCACCCCCGCCGGTCCTCGCGCCGCGCCGCACGACCCGCAAGATCAAGGTCGGCAAGGTCGAGGTCGGCGGCGACGCGCCGATCAGCGTCCAGTCGATGACCACGACCAAGACGACCGACATCAACGCCACCCTCCAGCAGATCGCCGAGCTCACGGCCTCCGGCTGCGACATCGTGCGCGTCGCGTGCCCCACGCAGGACGACGCCGACGCGCTCCCGGCCATCGCGAAGAAGTCGCAGATCCCCGTGATCGCCGACATCCACTTCCAGCCGAAGTACGTGTACGCCGCGATCGAGGCCGGCTGCGCCGCCGTGCGCGTCAACCCCGGCAACATCAAGAAGTTCGACGACCAGGTCAAGGAGATCGCCCAGGCGGCGAAGGACCACGGCACGTCGCTGCGCATCGGCGTCAACGCCGGCTCGCTCGACCCGCGCCTGCTCGCCAAGTACGGCAAGGCGACGCCCGAGGCGCTCGTCGAGTCGGCCGTGTGGGAGGCGTCGCTCTTCGAGGAGCACGACTTCCACGACTTCAAGATCTCGGTGAAGCACAACGACCCCGTCGTCATGGTGCGCGCCTACGAGCTGCTCTCCGAGGCGGGGGACTGGCCGCTGCACCTCGGCGTGACGGAGGCCGGCCCGGCGTTCCAGGGCACGATCAAGTCCGCGACGGCGTTCGGCGCGCTGCTCAGCCAGGGCATCGGCGACACCATCCGCGTCTCGCTCTCGGCCCCGCCGGTCGAGGAGGTCAAGGTCGGCAACCAGATCCTCCAGGCGCTCAACCTGCGCCCGCGCAAGCTCGAGATCGTCTCCTGCCCGTCGTGCGGGCGTGCCCAGGTCGACGTCTACACGCTCGCGGAGAAGGTCACCGCGGGCCTCGAGGGCATGGAGGTGCCGCTGCGCGTCGCCGTCATGGGCTGCGTCGTCAACGGCCCCGGCGAGGCGCGCGAGGCCGACCTCGGCGTCGCGTCCGGCAACGGCAAGGGCCAGATCTTCGTCAAGGGCGAGGTCGTCAAGACCGTGCCCGAGGCCCTCATCGTCGAGACCCTCATCGAGGAGGCGCTGCGCATCGCCGAGACGATGACGCCCGAGAACGACGCGCAGGCCGGCCCGCCGGTCGTCACCGTGAGCTGACCGCGGTGAGCCGCTGGCGCCCGTCGGTCCCGGCCCTGCGGCCGCGGGCCGGGGCCGACGCGCGCGAGCTGGGCGACACCGACCTGCCCGAGGCGGTCGCGGTGTGCGCCGCCGACCCCGTCGCTTCCACCCTCGCCGGGGCGCGCTTCGAGGCCGCGCTGCGCGCCGGTCTCCGTGCCGCCGGCGGGCAGGCCTGGGGCTTCCCCGCGCACGGTCCGCTCGCCGCGGTCTGCTGGGCCGGCGCCAACGTCGTCCCCGTGCTGCCGCCCGCGCTCGACCGCACGGACCGGGAGGCGGCGCTCGCAGGCTTCGCCGCGCTCGCGCGCCGTGCGGGGCGCCGCTCGTCGTCCGTCGTCGGGGAGCGCGACGCCGTCCTCGGGCTGTGGTCCCTCCTCGCGCCCGTATGGCCCGCGCCGCGCGAGGTCCGCGCGAACCAGCCGTCCCTCGCGATCGACCGCGCCCCCGACGTCGCCCCCGACCCCGCCGTGCGACGCTCCGTGGCCGCCGAGGTCCCCGTCGTCCTGCCCGCGTGCGTCCGGATGTTCACGGAGGAGGTCGGCTACTCGCCCGTCGAGGGCGGGGGCCGGGCCTACGAGGAGCGCGTGCGCTCGCTCGTCGCCGCCGGCCGGTCGTTCGTGCGGGTCGAGGGCACGGGGCCGGGCGCGCACGTCGCGTTCAAGGCCGAGCTCGGCGCCGTGACCCGCCACGTCGCGCAGGTGCAGGGCGTCTGGGTCGACCCGCGCTACCGCGGTCAGGGTCTCGCCGCACCGGGCACCGCCGCCGTCGTCGCGCTGGCCCGTGAGGCGGGCGCCCGCGCGACCGGTCGTGCGCCCGTGGTGTCGCTGTACGTCAACGACTACAACACGCGGGCCCTCGCGACGTACCGTCGCGTCGGGTTCGAGCAGGTCGGCACGTACGCGACGGTGCTGTTCTGACCTGCCCCGGCTCGGGTGGCGCCTACGCGTGAACCTCGCGCGGACCGCCGGGACGTCCCGACGGTCCGCGCGAGGTTCACGCGTAGGCGCGACGGGGCGCGTCAGCGCAGCAGGCGGGACATGCGCCGGTCGGCGAGGACCTGGCCGCCGGTCTGGCAGGTCGCGCAGTACTGCAGGCTGCGGTCGGCGAAGCTCACCTCGCGCACCGTGTCGCCGCACACCGGGCACGGCAGACCCGTACGCCCGTGCACGCGCATCCCCGCGCGCTTCGCGTCCTTGAGCTCCGCCGCCGGCTTGCCCGACGACGCCGCCACGGCCTGGGCGAGCACCTCGCCCACGGCGGCGTGCACCCGGGCGACCTCGTCGGGCGTGAACGACCGCGTGAGCTTGAACGGGCTCGTGCGGGCCGCGTGGAGGATGTCGTCGGAGTAGGCGTTGCCGATCCCGGCGACGGACGACTGGTCGCGCAGGAGGCCCTTGACCTGCTGGTTGCGTGCGGCCATGAGGCCGGCGAGGACGTCCGGGGTGAACGCGGGGTCCAGCGGCTCGACGCCGAGCGTCTCGATCGCGCGCACCTCCTCCGGGCGGCGCACCACGTGCACCGCGAGCCGCTTGCGCGTCCCGGCCTCGGTGAGGTCGAACCCGGAGCCGTCGTCGAACCGCACGCGCAGCGCGAGCGCGGCGACCTTCCCTCCGCCCCCGCCGCCGAGCCGCGGCCGCACGGGCGTCGTCGGCGCCTTCTCCGACCAGCGCAACCACCCGCCGCGGGCGAGGTGGAAGACCAGGTGGAGCTCGTCGTCGGGCGCCGCGGCAGCGAGGACGAGGTCGAGCCACTTGCCGTGCCGGCGCGCCCCCGTCACCGTCCGTCCCACGAGCGCCGTGACGGGCGGGTCGAAGGTCTTAAGCGCGGCGATCTGGGCGACGTCCGCGGCGACCACGGCACGCCCCGTGGCGCGGTCGTCGAGGAAGCGGACCAGGGCCTCGACCTCGGGCAGCTCGGGCATGGGGCCATCCTCCCCGCCGGTAGGGTGGGGCGCATGTCTTCCGTCACGTCCGACGAGGCGCGCGCGGCCCGTTCGCTCGCCCGTCCTGCCGACCTCCTGCGCCTGTCCACCCTCTTCGTCCGGACCCTGCGCGAGGACCCGGCCGACGCCGAGGTCGCCAGCCACCGGCTGCTCGTCCGGGCGGGCTACATCCGTCGTGCCGCGCCGGGCATCTACACGTGGCTCCCGCTCGGTCTGCGCGTCCTCGCGAAGGTCGAGGCGGTCGTGCGCGAGGAGATGGTCGCGGCCGGTGCGCAGGAGGTGCACTTCCCGGCGCTGCTGCCGCGCGAGCCCTACGAGGCGACGGGCCGCTGGACCGAGTACGGCCCCAACCTGTTCCGCCTCACCGACCGCAAGGACGGCGACTACCTCCTCGCCCCCACGCACGAGGAGATGTTCACGCTCCTCGTCAAGGACCTGTACTCGTCGTACAAGGACCTCCCGCTCACGCTGTTCCAGATCCAGACGAAGTACCGCGACGAGGCGCGCCCCCGCGCCGGCCTCATCCGCGGGCGCGAGTTCGTCATGAAGGACGCGTACTCGTTCGACACGACGGACGCCGGGCTGGACGCCTCGTACCAGGCCCAGCGTGCCGCGTACCAGCGGATCTTCGACCGCCTCGGCCTCGAGTACGTGGTCGTGGCCGCCACGTCGGGCGCGATGGGCGGGTCGCGCTCGGAGGAGTTCCTCACGCCGACGCCGATCGGCGAGGACACGTTCGTGCGCTCCGCGGGCGGGTACGCCGCGAACGTCGAGGCCGTGGTCACCCCGGTGCCCGAGGCCCTCGACCACGCCGACGCCCCCGCCGCGCACGTCGAGGACACGCCGGACACGCCGACGATCGCCTCCCTCGTCGACGTCGCGAACGCGCGGTACCCCCGCGCCGACCGTGCGTGGACCGCCGCGGACACCCTGAAGAACGTCGTGCTCGCGCTCACGCACCCGGACGGGCGGCGCGAGGTCGTCGTCGTCGGCGTGCCCGGCGACCGCGAGGTCGACCTCAAGCGCGTGGGTGCCGCGTTCGAGCCCGCCGAGGTGGAGCCCGCGACCGACGCCGACTTCGCCGCGCACCCCGAGCTCGTCAAGGGGTACATCGGCCCGCAGGTGCTCGGCCCGAACGTCACGCGCGAGACGGAGCCCGGCGAGGACGAGCCCGTGCGGCACTCGGTGCGCTACCTGCTCGACCCGCGCGTCGTGGCCGGCACCCGCTGGATCACGGGGGCCAACGAGGACGGGCGGCACGTGTTCGACCTCGTCGCCGAGCGCGACTTCTCCGCCGACGGCACGATCGAGGCCGCCGAGGTGCGCGCGGGCGACCCCGCGCCCGACGGGTCCGGTCCGCTCGAGCTCGCGCGCGGCATCGAGATCGGCCACATCTTCCAGCTCGGGCGCAAGTACGCCCAGGCGCTCGGCCTCACCGTCCTCGACGAGAACGGCAAGCAGGTCGTCGTGACGATGGGCTCCTACGGCATCGGCGTCACGCGCGTGCTCGCGGCGCTCGCGGAGGCCAACCACGACGACGCGGGGCTCGCGTGGCCCGCGCACGTCGCGCCCGCGCACGTGCACGTCGTCGCGACGGGCAAGGACGCGGCCGTGTTCGACGAGGCGGAGCGTCTCGCGACCGAGCTCGCCGCGCGCGGCGTCGAGGTCGTCTACGACGACCGCCCGAAGGTCTCGCCCGGCGTGAAGTTCAAGGACGCGGAGCTGCTCGGCGTCCCGCTGCTGCTCGTCGTGGGGCGTGGCCTCGCGGACGACGTGGTCGAGGTTCGGCCGCGGGCGGGGGAGGCCGTCCAGGTCCCCGTCGCCGAGGCGGTCGACCGGGCCGTGGCGGAGGTCCAGGCGCTGCTCGCCTGAGCTCCGTGCGGCGCCCGGCCGATCCCCGGCCGGGCGGCGTGCGTCAGGGCGCCTGCTCGGCCATCCCCGGGAAGGGCACCGGCTCTGCACCCCAGCCCAGCGCGGCGAGCCACGAGTCCGCGAGGAGCGCGAGCGGGTCCTCCCGCGACCCGGCCGCCGCGGTGGCGACGAGCGACGCGTAGGACTGCGCGAGCTCCGTCTCCAGGCGCTGGGCGAGCGCGGACGTCGCCTCCGCGTCGTCGTCCGGGACGGCGTACGCGGTGCGGCGCGGGTCCTGGTCGGTCCCGTCCGTCCCCGCGGCGAGCGCCCACCCCTGGGCACGGGCCCGGTGCACCTCCGCGCGTGCCAGCGCGTCGGAGCGCGCGTCGCCGTCGGACCGGGCGGCACGGACCTCGTACGCGTAGCCGGCGGCGTCCTCGGCCGCGACGAGCGTCGCCAGGTCGGCGGCCCCCACCCCCGTCGGCGCCTCGGCGACCGGGGCCGCGCCGACCGGCAGGTCCGCCGCAGCGTCGGACCCGGTGAGCGCGGCGAGGCGACGGGCCGAGACGAGCTCCGACGTCGCGACCGAGCCCAGCAGGCGGGCGAGGTCCGCGTCGCGCGTCGCGTCCGCGGACGCGCGCGTGCGCTGCGTCGCGCCGACGAGCGCGACCACCACGTCCTCCGCCGTGGGCGGCGCCTCCGCGGCGCCGTCCCCGCCGGCGCCCGCCTCGTCGTCGGTGTCGTCGATCGGCGCCTCCGAGGCGCCCGGCGAGACCGTGCCGGTCGTCGCGCCGGGGGCCGTCGTCGTCACCTCGACGGTCGGTGTCCCTGTGGCGTCCGTCGCACCCTCCGGGTCGGGCAGCCCGGAGTCGTACTCGCCGCCGAGGGCGTCCGCGTGCAGGCGCGCGAACGACGCCGCCTGGTCCAGTGCGGCGACCAGCGCCGCGTCGGTGCTCGACGGCGCGACCTCCTCGGCCAGCTCGGCGACGGCCAGGGCGTCGTCCACCGCGGTGCGGCGCGCGACCTCGCGCGCGTCCGGGCTCGGCTCCGTCGGCTCGGGCGTCTCGAGGCGGACCCCGCAGCCCGTGAGCAGGACGGCGGCCATGAGGCCGAGGGCGAGCGCTGCGCGGCCGCGGCGCCGCGACGTCACGGGGCGTGCGCGCCGGGTCGTGACGGTCGGCAGGGCGGCGGTGCCGGGGGCGGCGGCCGCGGTGGCGTCGGGAGTCATCGGGGGCGATGATGTCATGCTCCGGGTGCGTGAGTCGCTAGGCTTGACCCTGGCCGAGCAGGCCGCTGCACAACAACACACCGGTCGTCTCCGTGCCCGGCGTGGGAACGGACGGGAGCGAAGTGATGGTAGGGCAGGCTGACGGGCGGTCCGACGGGGGCGCCGGCGCGAGCGACACGGTGCGTGACGCGGTCCGGCGGGGGATCGAACCGGTGGTGCACGAGGCGGGCCTCGTCCTCGAGGACGTCACCGTCTCGCGGGCAGGTGCCCGCTCGGTCGTGCGGGTCGTGCTCGACCTCCCCGAGGACGCCGACGGCGAGCTCGACCTCGACACGGTCGCAGAGGTGACGCGGCCGGTCTCCACGGCGCTCGACGACCTGGACGCCCTGCCCGGCGCGTACACCCTCGAGGTGTCGACACCGGGGACGGACCGACCCCTCACCGAGCCCCGGCACTTCCGCCGTGCGCGCGGCCGCCTGGTGCGTCTCGTGCTCGCCGACGGCGGGACCGTCGAGGGGCGCCTGCTCGCCGTCGACGACGCGCTGCACCTGCGGGTCACGGGCCCGCGCGGACGGAGCGAGGAGCGCGCCGTGCCCCTGGCCGACGTCGTGCGCGGCCGGGTCGAGGTCGAGCTCAAGCGCGCCCTCGAGGCCGACCTGCCGGACCTGGACGACCCCGCCCCGGGGGACGAGGGCCGCGACGCAGCAGACCGGACCCCGCGCGGTCCGCACGACGAGGAGGACTGACCGATGGACATCGACATGAGCACGCTGCGCCTGCTGGAGCGCGAGAGGGACATCAGCCTCGACGTCCTCGTGGCCGCCATCGAGCAGGCCCTGCTGTCGGCGTACCACCGCACCCCCGACGCGTACGCCCGGGCCCGCGTCGAGCTCGACCGCAAGACGGGCCACGTCACGGTGTGGGCGCGCGAGGAGCTGCCCGCCCCGGAGCCGGAGGACGGTGACGACGACGCGCCCCGCGGGCCGGTCGAGCACGGCCCCGAGTTCGACGACACGCCCGCCGACTTCGGACGCATCGCCACGTCGACGGCGCGCCAGGTCATCGTGCAGCGCCTGCGCGACGCCGAGGACGACCAGATCCTCGGCACGTTCCGCGGCAAGGAGGGCGAGGTCCTGGCCGGCGTCATCCAGCAGGGCCGCGACCCGCGCGTCGTCCTCGTCGACGTCGGCGGCACCGAGGCGGTCCTGCCGCCGCACGAGCAGGTGCCGACGGAGGAGTACGTCCACGGCGAGCGGCTGCGGGCGTACGTGCTCGAGGTCGCGCGGGGAATGAAGGGCGCGCAGATCACGTTGAGCCGCACGCACCCGAACCTCGTGCGCAAGCTCTTCGAGCTGGAGGTCCCGGAGGTCGCCGACGGGTCCGTCGAGATCACGGCGATCGCCCGCGAGGCGGGTCACCGCACGAAGGTCGCGGTGCGCTCGCGCGTCGCGGGTCTGGGGGCGAAGGGCGCGTGCATCGGCCCGATGGGCTCCCGCGTCCGCGCGGTGATGGCCGAGCTGCACGGCGAGAAGATCGACATCGTGGACCACAGCGACGACCCGGCCCGGTTCGTGGCGAACGCGCTGTCCCCGGCGCGTGTGTCGTCCGTCACGGTGGTCGACGCGGACGCCCGGGCCGCCCGCGTGGTCGTCCCGGACTTCCAGCTCTCGCTCGCGATCGGCAAGGAGGGGCAGAACGCCCGTCTCGCCGCGAAGCTGACGGGGTGGCGCATCGACATCCGCTCCGACGAGGGCGGTGCGGGCGCCGCGCCGGCCGCCGTGGAGGACGCCGCCTCCGCAGGTCGCGAGCCCGCGGACCGGTAGCGGCCGTGGTGGGAGGGTCACGCCCGACGCCTCGGCGCGTTAGACTGTCCGTGACTGGGCCGCGGGCCCGCACCTCGACCATGCCCACGGACGCCGTCCCCACCCCCGTACGCACGGGGCCGGGGCCCGTCCGCACGTGCGTCGGGTGCAGGCAGCGCGACCTGAGGTCCGTCCTCCTCCGTCTGGTCGTCGACCTGACGGGCACCGACGGCCACGAGCCGAGGCTCGTGGTCGACGCCCGTCGGTCGCTCCCGGGTCGCGGCGCGTGGCTCCACGCGTCCACCGGGTGCCTCGAGGTGGCGGAACGCCGGCGGGCCGTCCCGCGGGCCCTGCGCATGCCGGGCACGCTCGACCTCACGGCGGTCCGCGCCGTGGTGGAGGCCGCCGCGGAAAGCGACGGATGACCGGTGCGTCACGACGACCCGGTCCCGGCGCGCGCCGGAGGAGCACTGCACGACACGTCGACAAGGAAGCGGGTTAGAAGCCGATGGGCACCCGATGAGTACCCAGCGATGAGCACCCAGCACTAACGACGGTCCTCCCTGTCCGGGGCGGGCCGAGACAGGAGAGTTGTGGCAAAGGTCCGCGTCTACGAGCTCGCGAAGGAGCTCGGGGTGGAGAGCAAGACCATCATGACCAAGCTGACGGAACTCGGTGAGTTCGTCCGCTCGGCATCCTCGACCATCGAGCCACCGGTGGTCCGCAAGCTGCGCGACGCGTTCCCCGCCGGGGGCGCCGCGCCGAGCCGTCCCGCGGCGGCCAAGCCCGCACCGTCGGGCGCGTCGTCGGCCCCCAAGCCGGCACCCGCGAAGCCGGCACCCGCGCCCGCGAAGCCGGCCCCCGCGCCGCAGGAGAGCGCGCCCGCGCCCGAGCAGCCCGCCCCCGCGGCGAAGGAGCCCGCTCCCGCGCCGCAGGAGCCCGCCGCCGAGCGCCCCGCTCCGGCCGCACCGCAGAAGCCGACCGCGTCGCCGAAGCCCGGCGGCGGGTCCAACACGCCCGCGCCGCGCCCCGGCGCACGCCCCGGCGCCCCGCGCCCCGGGAACAACCCGTTCGCGCCGAGCCAGGGCATGCCCCGGCAGGGTGGCGGGTCGCGTTCCGGCGGCCCCCGCCCGGGCGCCCCGCGCCCCGGGAACAACCCGTTCGCTCCCAGCCAGGGGATGCCGCGTCCCGGGTCGCGCCCCGAGCGCGCCGACGCCGGGTCCGCGCCCGGTGGCGGCGACCGTCCCGGCGGGCCCCGTCCCGGTGGCCCGCGCCCCGCGCCCCGTCCCGGTGGCCAGCGCCCCAACCCGGGCATGATGCCCGGGCGCACGTCCGTCGGTCGCCCCGGTGAGCGTCCCGCCCCCGGCGGTCGCCCCGGTGGCGGTGGCGGAGGTGGGCGCGGCGGCTTCGGCGGTCGCCCCGGCGGCGGTGGCGGCCCCGGCGGTGGTGGCGGCTTCGGCGGTCGCCCCGGCGGTGGCGGTCGTGGCGGTGCCGGTCGCGGCTCCACGCAGGGCGCGTTCGGTCGCGCCGGAGGACGTCCGGTCCGCGGGCGCAAGTCGAAGCGTGCGAAGCGCCAGGAGTTCGAGCAGATGCAGGCGCCGTCGCTCGGCGGCGTGCAGGTCCCTCGCGGGAACGGCAAGACCGTCGTGCGGCTGCGTCACGGCTCCTCGCTCAACGACTTCGCCGACAAGATCGACGCGAACCCCGCGAGCCTCGTCACCGTGCTGTTCCACCTCGGTGAGATGGCCACGGCGACGCAGTCGCTCGACGAGGACACGTTCGGCACCCTCGCGGCCGAGCTCGGCTACGTCATCGAGATGGTCTCGGCCGAGGAGGAGGACCGCGAGCTGCTCGGGTCCTTCGACATCGACCTCGACGCCGAGCTCGAGGCCGAGGGCGACGACGAGCTCATGGCCCGCCCGCCCGTCGTGACCGTCATGGGTCACGTCGACCACGGAAAGACCAAGCTCCTCGACGCCATCCGCTCCACGGACGTCGTCGCGGGCGAGGCCGGCGGCATCACGCAGCACATCGGTGCCTACCAGGTGCGCCACGAGCACGAGGGCAACGACCGCGCCATCACCTTCATCGACACCCCGGGTCACGAGGCGTTCACCGCCATGCGTGCCCGTGGTGCCCAGGTGACGGACATCGCGATCCTCGTCGTGGCCGCCGACGACGGCGTCATGCCGCAGACCATCGAGGCGCTCAACCACGCCCAGGCCGCGAACGTGCCGATCGTCGTCGCCGTCAACAAGGTGGACAAGGAGGGGGCCAACCCCGCCAAGATCCGCCAGCAGCTCACCGAGTACAACCTCGTGGCCGAGGAGTACGGCGGCGACACCATGTTCGTCGACGTCTCCGCGAAGCAGAACATGGGCATCGACGACCTCCTCGAGGCCGTCCTGCTCACCGCCGACGCCTCGCTCGACCTGCGCGCCAACCCCGACAAGGACGCGCGCGGCGTCGCCATCGAGGCCAACCTGGACAAGGGCCGCGGCGCCGTCGCGACCGTCCTCGTCCAGTCCGGCACGCTGCGCGTCGGTGACGCCATCGTCGCGGGCACGGCCCACGGCCGCGTCCGCGCCATGTTCGACGAGCACGGCACCGCCGTGACCGAGGCAGGCCCGGCCCGCCCGGTCCTCGTGCTCGGGCTCGCGTCCGTGCCGAGCGCCGGCGACACGTTCCTCGTGGCGCCGGACGAGCGCACGGCACGCCAGATCGCCGAGAAGCGCGAGGCCGCCGAGCGTGCAGCCCTCCTGGCCAAGCGCCGCAAGCGCATCAGCCTCGAGGACTTCACCCAGGCGCTCCAGCAGGGCAAGGTCGAGACCCTCAACCTCGTCCTCAAGGGCGACGTGTCCGGTGCCGTCGAGGCCCTCGAGGACGCGCTGCTCAAGATCGACGTCGGCGAGGAGGTCCAGCTGCGCGTCATCCACCGCGGTGTCGGTGCCATCACGCAGAACGACGTCAACCTCGCCACCGTCGACAACGCGATCATCATCGGCTTCAACGTGAAGTTCGGCGAGCGCGTCGAGGACCTGGCCGAGCGCGAGGGCGTCGACGTCCGCTTCTACTCGATCATCTACCAGGCGATCGAGGACGTGGAGGCCGCGCTCAAGGGCATGCTCAAGCCGGAGTACGAGGAGGCCCAGCTGGGCGCCGCGGAGATCCGCGAGATCTTCCGCTCCTCCAAGTTCGGCAACATCGCCGGGTCGATCGTCCGCTCCGGCGAGATCCGCCGCAACGCCAAGGCGCGCGTCCTGCGCGACGGCAAGATCGTCGGGGACAACCTCACGGTCGAGTCGCTCAAGCGGTTCAAGGACGACGCGACCGAGGTCCGCGAGGGCTACGAGTGCGGTATCGGCCTCGGGTCGTTCAACGACCTGCAGGTCGGCGACACGATCGAGACGTTCGAGATGCGGGAGAAGCCGCGTTCCTGACGTGATCGGTGACCGGGGGTGGGCGAGTTCGCCCGCCCCCGGTCGTCGTCTCCGCACCGGGTGGCACCGGGCATCCGGGCCGAGCCCGGTCCGGGTCGCAGCACGGCGGCGGCGGGTCTTCCCTCCGCCGCTCGTGCCTCGCGGCTCCCGCCAGACCCGCCACGACCCGCCGCCGCCGTGCTGCAACCCGAACCTCGTCGGTCTCGGCGGCATCTCGACGGCACGACGCTCGTCCTGGACGACCGGCCGCCCGTGCTGCGGGCGTACAGTCGTCAGGTTCTCCCGCCGGGCCCCCGGCACGAAAGGAAGAAGTCATGGTCGATCACCCTCGGGCGAGGAAGCTCGCCGACCGGATCAAGGTCGTCGTCGCGCAGATGCTCGACAGCCGGATCAAGGACCCGCGGCTCGGGTTCGTCACCGTCACGGACGTGCGCGTGACGGGTGACCTGCAGAACGCGTCCGTGTTCTACACGGTGTACGGCACGGACGAGGAGCGGGCCGGGACCGCGGCGGCGCTCGAGAGCGCCAAGGGGCTCATCCGCTCCGAGGTCGGCAAGCAGACGGGGATCCGGCTCACGCCGAGCATCGAGTTCCACCTCGACGCCGTCCCCGAGACCGCCGCGCACCTCGACGCCGCGCTCGTCGAGGCGCGCCGCCGCGACGCGGAGCTCGCCGCGCTGCGCGAGGGCAAGTCCTTCGCGGGCGAGGCGGACCCGTACCGGGCCGCGCACGACGACGACGCGGACGGCGCGACCGCCGACGAGCGGGACTGACCGCGTGACGGGGGAGCGCCCGCCGGCACGGCGTCCGCGCCCGGACCGGCGGCCCACGGCGCCCGACGGTCTCGTCGTGGTCGACAAGCCCTCCGGGTGGACGAGCCACGACGTCGTCGGGCGCACCCGGCACCTCGCCGGGACCCGCAAGGTCGGGCACGCCGGGACGCTCGACCCGATGGCCACCGGCGTGCTCGTGCTCGGCGTCGGGCGTGCGACGAAGCTCCTCACGTACGTCGTCGGCGCCGACAAGGACTACGACGCGACGATCCGCCTCGGCGCCGCCACCACGACCGACGACGCGGAGGGCGAGACCCTCGCGCGTGCCGACGCGTCCGCCGTCGGGCACGGGGACCTGGCGCGCGAGGTCGCCGCGCTCACGGGCGAGATCCTCCAGGTGCCGTCGACCGTCAGCGCCATCAAGGTCGACGGCCGCCGCGCCTACGCGCGCGCCCGGGCCGGCGAGGACGTCGAGCTCGCCGCACGCCCCGTCGTCGTCCCCCGCTTCGCCGTCCTCGGCACGCGCCCCGTCGCGCCGGGGACGGACGGGCTGCCCGACGACGCGCCCCCCGCGCTCGACGTCGACGTCGCCGTCACCGTGTCCTCCGGGACGTACGTGCGTGCGCTCGCCCGCGACCTCGGCGCGGCGCTCGGCGTCGGGGGCCACCTCACCGCCCTGCGGCGCACCCGGGTGGGCGGCTACGGGCTCGCGAGCGCGGCGACCCTGGAGGAGCTCGCCGCCCAGGCGGACCGCGACGGCGTGCTCGCCACGCTGCCGCTCGCCGACGCGGCGCGCGCGACCTTCCCGGTGCGCGAGCTCGACGCGACCGAGGCCACCGCGCTGTCCTACGGCCAGTGGGTCCCCGCGACCGGGGCACCCGGGACGACCGCGGCGATCTCCCCGGCCGGCGAGCTCGTCGCGCTCGTCGAGGACACGCGCCGCGGCGGCGTCGACCTCGCGCGGCCCGTGCTCGTCCTCGCCCCCGCCTGACCGCCGGTTCGGCACCGGGCGGCGCGCGTGGCAGGCTTGTGCAGCGCGGAACCGCCGCGACACCCGTCGACCATCCTGAGGAGTTCTCGCGTGCACCTGTGGACGGACCTGAGCCAGGTTCCCCCGGGGTTCGGCCCGTCGGTCGTGACGATCGGCAACTTCGACGGGGTCCACCGCGGCCACGCCCAGGTCCTCGGCCGGATCGTCGACCTCGCGCGCGAGCGGGACGCCCGCGCCGTCGCCGTGACGTTCCACCCGCACCCGTCGGCCGTGCACCGGCCCGCTGCCGCGCCCGAGCTCATCACCGGCATCGCCGACCGGACCACGCTGCTCGCGGCCACCGGGCTCGACGCCGTGCTGCTCGTCGAGTACACGCTCGAGTTCGCCCGCCAGACGCCCGAGGAGTTCGTCCGCGGCTACCTCGTCGAGGGGCTGCGGGCGGGCGCCGTCGTCGTCGGGCACGACGTGCGGTTCGGCCGGGACAACGCCGGCACCATGGCGACGATGGTCGAGCTCGGCGCGCGGTACGGGTTCGACGTCGTCGCGATCGACGACGTCGGCCAGCACCAGGGCGTGCCCGTCACGGAGGGCGACGTCGCGGGCGACCACCAGGCCCGCTGGTCCTCGACGGGGGTGCGCGCCCTCCTCGGCAGCGGGGACGTGCGCGAGGCCGCCCGCATCCTCGGCCGCTACCACCACGTGCGCGGCACGGTCGTCCACGGCGACGCCCGGGGACGCGACCTCGGCTTCCCCACGGCGAACCTCGGGGACATCACCGGCATGGTCCCCGCCGACGGCGTGTACGCGGGCTGGCTCTCCCGGCCCCAGCTCGCGTCCGCCGCACCGGGGCACGCCGACGTCCGTCTGCCCGCCGCGATCTCCATCGGCACCAACCCGACCTTCGACGGGCACGAGCGGCGCGTCGAGGCCTACGTGCTCGACCGCACCGACCTCGACCTGTACGACGAGGACGTCGTGCTGGAGCTCGTCGAGCGCCTGCGCCCGACGCTGCGGTTCGACGGGATCGAGCCGCTCGTCGCGCAGATGCACGACGACGTGGCGCGCGCCCGGTCTGTCCTCGCGCCCGGCGCGACGGGCTGACGGGTGGCGGTCGTCGCCCGCGGGCTGCAGGTCGGCTACGGCGAGGCGCCCGTGTGCGCGCCCGTGGACCTCGACGCGGGGGCGGGGGAGGTGCTCGCGGTCGTCGGGCCCAACGGGAGCGGGAAGTCGACCGTCCTGCGGACCCTCCTCGGCCGCCTCGCCCCGCTCGGGGGGACGGTCGAGGTCCTCGGCCGGCCGGTGGACGAGCGCGAGCGGGCGTTCCGGGCGCGGGTCGCGGGCGTCGGCGACGACGACGCGTACTTCCCCGGGCTCAGCGTGCGCGAGCACCTCGTCCTCCTCGCGCGCGGCCACGGCGTGAACGCGGCCGGCGAGGTCGTCGACGCGACGATCGAGCTCCTCGGCCTGCAGGGCCGTCAGGACGCGTCCCCGACGGAGCTGTCGTCCGGTCAGCGCCGCCGGCTCCTCCTCGCGACCGCGTTCGTCCGGCCGCGCGACGTGCTCGTGCTCGACGAGCCCGAGCAGCGCCTCGACCCCGGCACGCGGCGCATGGTCGCGGACCTCCTCGCCGCCGAGGCGGGGCGCGGCGTCGCGGTCGTCGTCGCGACGCACGACCCCGAGCTCGCCGAGCGGTCCGGCGCTCGCGGGCTTGTCGTCGGCGACGACGCGTGCACCCCCGTCGCGCGCGAGGACCTGCCGCGCGTGCTCGCGGACGTGCGGTGACGCACGCCGCGGTGCCGCCGGTGCGCACCGACCCGGACGAGCAGCTCACCGGCCGCGAGCTGCGGTGGCTCACCGCGCGCGCGACGGCCGCCCGCGCCGGTCGCGGGGTCGTCCAGGTGGTGACCGACGTCGCGAACGTCGTCGTGTCCGTCGTGCTCGCGGGAATCCTGGTGGTCGGCGTCGCGCGGGCGGTGGGCGAGGGGGTGGCTCTCGACGCCGCGTGGACCGCCGGCGGGGCGGCGGCGTGGACCGGCGGCGGGGAGGCGGTGCCGCCGGTCCTCCTGCACCTCCTGCTCGGCGTCGTCGTGCTCGCGCTCGCCGCGTCGGCGGCGGCCCGCACCGGGCCGGCGGGGATCGGGTCGGCGGGGGTGTCCTGGTGGGCACCGACCCCGGCCGACCGTCGCGGGCTCCTCGTGCCCTCCGTGCGCACGGGCGTGCTGTGGGGCGCGCTCGCCGGGGGAGCGGGTCTGGCCCTGGCAGGCCTGCTCGCGGGTGCCGGTACCGGGCCCGCTCTCCTGTCCGGTCTGCTCGGCGTCCCCGCCGGCGTCGCGGTCGTCGCCGGCGCAGGGTGTCTCCAGCCCCGCCCCGGCGGCCGTCGCGGGGTCGGGCTCGCGGGCGACCTCGTCGTCGCCCTCGTCCCGGTCGGGGGCGCTCTCGCCCTCGCGGCAGGTTCTGCGCCCGTCCCGCCGGACCCGGCCGTCGCGCTCGGGGCCACCGGGGCGCTCGCCGTGGTCGCGTGCGTGCTCGTGGCGCGCTGGGTCGCGCACGTCGACCACCTCGACCTCGCGGCGCTCGCCGCGCGCAGCGGCTCGATGGACCGGCTCGGGGCCGCGCTGCTGTCCGTCGACCCGCGGGACCTGGGCCGGGCGCTCGACGCGCAGACGACTCCTCGTCGACCGCGCCGCAGGCTCCGCTTCCGGGGCGTGCGCGGGCCGCGCACCGCGCTCGTCGCCGCCGACCTCGCGCTCCTCGGCCGCTCGCCGTGGACGTGGTCGCAGCTCGCCGGGCTCGTCGCGCTCCTCGTGCTCGCCCACCAGGTCCCCGTCCTGGCGGCTGGCCCGGGGCTCGCGGTCGTCGTGCTCGCCGCGGGCGTCCGGGCGGCGCGCCTCGGCGCGGCGGGCACCGGCGTCGCCGAGATGGTCCCGGCGCTCGACGCCGCCCTGCCGCTCTCCGCGCGCGCGACCCGTGCCACGCGCACCGTCGTCCCGGCCCTCGTGGCCGCCGCGGTCGTGGCCCTCGGGCTGGTCCCGCTCGCGCTCGCGACGGGGTCGGCGGCCTGGCCCGCGCTCGGCGTGCTCCTCGGCGTCGGCTGCGGCGCGGCGGCGGTGCGCGGGCAGCTGCGTCCACCGCCCGACTGGTCGGGGCCGCTCCTCGCGACGCCGATGGGTGCGGTGCCCGTCAACGCGGCCCGGGCGGCACGCCAGGGCCCGGACCTCGCGCTGCTCTCCGTGCTCCCGTTCGCGGTCGCCGCGGTCGTCGGCGTCGCCGGGCCGGGCGCCGTCGTCGCCCAGGGCGTCGTCGCCGCGATCGCGTGCGCGGTCGCGGCACACCCAGCGTCCCGCACCTGACGTCCCCCGGTCACGAACGCCCGTCCGGCACCTCCCTCCAGGAGCGAGGCACGCCACTCGTCGGCGTGCCGTCCCGGTCCTGCCCCGCGTCCCGAGGACGCCCGCGCGGACTTCGGCGTCCCGGCCGCAGGGCACAGGCCCTGCGGACCGCGGCGCGGCCCCCCGAGGGCACCGAGAGGAACACCCGCCTCACAGGAAGGGTCGAGCCATGGAGGCTCAGCAGAACCCGGCGGCGAGCGTCGCCGAGGACGTGGTGGACGACGTCGCCCCCGACGCCGTCGACCAGGCGTCCACCCCCGTCGGCAGGACCGTGCGCAGCATCGGGCACGGGTCGACCGTCGCACCCGTCGGCGACGCGACCGACGCGTCGCAGGACCCCGCGACGTCGAACGCGCCGCTCCTGCCCGCCGCGCAGGCCGCGGTCTACCGCGACCTGCGCGAGCACCGCTACGACTCGACGACCGCCTTCGACTACCTCTTCCCGGAGCTCGCCGCCTCGTTCCCGAACGCCCACCTCGCGGTCGGCAACGGCACGACGGCCACCGTGGTGGAGCACCTGAAGGCGCTCGGCACCGCGATGGTGAGCCCTCCTCCGGCGCCGCCGGGAGGCGGTCCGGCGGTGCGCAACTCGCACGTCCCGGCCGTGTACACGTACTGGGGCCAGTTCATCGACCACGACATCACGCTCAACACCAACGGTCCGGACGACGACGCGGGCTCGGGCGGCGACCTGGCGCTCGGGGACGTCGACCGGGTGCCCTTCCGGGTGTTCGACCCGAAGGTCGTCGTCCGCAGCCTGCGCAACGCCCGCCATCCCGCTCTCGACCTCGACTCCCTCTACGGCAGCGGCCCGAAGTTCGAGGACGAGCCCGACCACGGGACGACACGGAGCGAGGCGGCCTTCGTCGAGGGCTCGGCCAAGCTGCGGCTCGGGCGGATCCCCGTGGAGCCCTTCTCGGTCCCCGGTGGAGGGCCCACGTTCCTGCTCTGCCCACCGGAGCACGACCAGCAGCGCGACCTGCCGCGCGGCGACGACCGAGGACCCCTGATCCCGGACGGGCGCAACGACGAGAACCTCGTCGTGGCGCAGTTCCACGTGGCGATGATCCGGTTCCACAACGCGGTCGTCGACTGGGTGGCGGAGCTCGAGCCGTGGGTGCGTGCGTCGGGCGAGCGCGGTGTGTACCGGCGGGCGAACCAGCTGGTCCGGTGGCACTACCAGTGGCTCGTCGTCAACGACTACCTGCGGACGCTGACCAAGCCCGGTGTGCTCGACGCGGCGCTGCTCGGGGACTCCCCGTTCTTCCGTCCCCGGCACCCCATCGCCATGCCGCTCGAGTTCGCCGTCGCCGCGTTCCGGTTCGGGCACTCGATGGTGCGCGAGTCCTACGACTTCAACGTCAACTTCACGGCGGGCGGTCCGGCGGGTCTCGCGACGCTCGAGCAGCTCTTCCGGTTCACGGGCGGCGGCGGCCTGACGCAGGGCGGTCCGCCGAACCCCGTGCTCCCGTCGAACTGGCCGATCGACTGGACGAAGTTCGTGGACAAGGGAGACGCCAACCCGTTCCACGCTGCGGAGAAGATCGACACGTTCCTGGCACCGTCGCTCGGCACGATGGTCAAGGAGGGGAAGATCGACCTCGAGCCGGGGCAGACGCCCACGACCGCGCAGACGGTCGCGAGCGCGCTGCAGAAGCAGCTCGCCCAGCGCAACCTCCTGCGCGGGTACATGCTCGGGCTGCCCACGGGCGAGGCGGTGGCGCGGGCCTTCGGCCTCGAGCCCCTGTCGCCGCAGCGGCTCGTGGAGAACGCGCCGCAGGGGGTCGTCGACGCCATGGGGAAGGTGCGCGAGGTCGGTGGCGGCACCCCGCTGTGGTACTACGTGCTCAAGGAGGCCGAGCTCCAGGGGAACGGCAGCTTCCTCGGGGACGTGGGCAGCCGCATCCTGGCGGAGACGTTCGTCCACCTGCTGCGTCAGGACGACCGGTCGTACCTGCGTGCGACGCACCACTGGACGCCCGCGCAGGGCGTCCACTTCGAGGACGGCTCGCTCGTCCTCACGCTGCCGGACCTGCTGCGGTTCGCGGGCGTCCTGCCGGACGCGGCCGGCGCGTTCCGCGGCGGCGGGACGGCGGGGCACGACGGCGCGTAGGCCCGCCGCGAGCTCGCACCGACGCCTCTGGCTCGGCACGGCCCGGCACCGTCCGGGCCGGAGGTGTCCACCTGGTAAGATCGATGCGCCGTCTGAACGGCCGCGGACCCAGAGAGCTCAGGACGTCCTTCCTGACGCGCCGCGCAACGAACCCGAAGGAGAACCGTGCCGCTCGACACTGCCACGAAGCAGCGCATCATGACCGAGTACGCGACGAGCGAGGGCGACACCGGTTCGCCCGAGGTCCAGATCGCGCTCCTCTCGCAGCGCATCAAGGACCTCACCGAGCACCTGAAGGAGCACAAGCACGACCACCACAGCCGTCGTGGCCTGCTCCTCCTCGTCGGCCAGCGTCGCCGCCTCCTCGGCTACCTGCAGAAGGTCGACATCAACCGCTACCGCAGCCTCATCGAGCGCCTCGGCCTGCGTCGTTGACACACCACCGCCAGCCCGGTCCCCTGCGGGGACCGGGCTGGTCTGGTGAGATGTACCCGTAGAACCACCCACCGCGCCGCCGGCCTCTCGTTCGGTCCTCGGTAGTGGCCCACGGACCCCGAGCCTCCCGCCCCGCGGGACGACCGGGCACCGCCGTGGACCTCGATCGAAGACCGCCGAGCGTCGAGCGCGACCGGAGCCCTGCGCGCCTCGCGCGCGGGCACGGACCGGAAGCCTCGACAGGGCTGCCCGGGCGGCGCTTCGAGAAAGGGAGGGCACCCGTGGAGGGTCCCGAGATCCAGTTCGCCGAGGCCACGATCGACAACGGTCGCTTCGGCACCCGCACCGTCCGGTTCGAGACCGGGCGCCTCGCACGTCAGGCCGCCGGCTCCGTCGCCGCGTACCTCGACGACGAGACGATGCTCCTGTCGGCCACGTCGGCCGGCAAGCACCCCAAGGACCACTTCGACTTCTTCCCGCTGACGGTGGACGTCGAGGAGCGCATGTACGCCGCGGGCCGCATCCCCGGCTCGTTCTTCCGCCGCGAGGGCCGCCCCTCGACGGACGCGATCCTCGCGTGCCGCCTCATCGACCGCCCGCTGCGCCCCCTGTTCGTCAAGGGCCTGCGCAACGAGGTCCAGGTCGTCATCACCGTCCTCGCGATCCACCCGGACGACGCGTACGACACGCTCGCGATCAACGCGGCCTCCGCGTCGACGCAGATCTCCGGCCTGCCGTTCTCCGGCCCGGTCGGCGCCGTGCGCATCGCGCTCGTCGACGGCCAGTGGGTCGCGTTCCCGAAGTACTCCGACAAGGAGCGCGCGGTCTTCGACATGGTCGTGGCCGGCCGTGTCGTGGGCGACGACGTGGCGATCGCGATGATCGAGGCCGAGGCGACCGACAACGCGTGGGGCCTCGTCAAGGACGAGGGCGCCACCGCCCCGACCGAGGAGATCGTCGCCGAGGGCATCGAGGCGGCCAAGCCGTTCATCAAGGCCCTGTGCGACGCCCAGGCGGCGCTCGCCGCGCAGTCGGCGAAGCAGGTCCAGGAGTTCCCGCTCTTCCTCGACTACCAGGACGACGCGTTCGCCGCGGTCGAGGCCGAGGTGTCGGGCGACCTGCGCGAGGCGCTCGCCATCGCGGACAAGCAGGACCGCGAGAACCGCCTCGACGAGATCAAGAACGAGATGGTCGGCAAGCTCCAGCCGGGCTTCGACGGCCGCGAGAAGGAGCTCTCGGCGGCGTACCGCTCGCTGCAGAAGCAGCTCGTGCGCCAGCGCGTCCTCACGGACGGCGTGCGCATCGACGGTCGTGGGCTCGCGGACATCCGCACCCTGTCGGCCGAGGTCGAGGTCCTGCCGCGCGTGCACGGCTCCGCGCTGTTCGAGCGCGGCGAGACGCAGATCATGGGCGTCACGACGCTCAACATGCTCCGCATGGAGCAGCAGATCGACTCGCTCGGTCCGGAGACGCGCAAGCGGTACATGCACAACTACAACTTCCCGCCCTACTCGACCGGCGAGACCGGTCGCGTGGGCAGCCCGAAGCGCCGCGAGATCGGGCACGGCGCGCTCGCCGAGCGCGCGCTCGTGCCGGTGCTGCCGAGCCGCGAGGAGTTCCCCTACGCGATCCGCCAGGTGTCCGAGGCGCTCGGCTCCAACGGCTCGACGTCGATGGGCTCCGTCTGCGCCTCGACGCTCTCGCTGCTCAACGCGGGCGTGCCGCTGCGCGCCCCCGTCGCGGGCATCGCGATGGGCCTCATCTCCGACACCGTCGAGGGGGAGACGCGCTACGCCGCCCTCACCGACATCCTCGGGGCCGAGGACGCGTTCGGCGACATGGACTTCAAGGTCGCCGGCACGCGCGAGTTCGTCACGGCCATCCAGCTCGACACGAAGCTCGACGGCATCCCCGCCTCGGTGCTCGCCGGCGCGCTGACGCAGGCCCGCGACGCGCGCCTGACGATCCTCGACGTCATCGCCGAGGCCATCGACGTGCCCGACGAGATGTCCCCGAACGCCCCGCGCGTCATCACGGTGAAGGTGCCGGTCGACAAGATCGGCGAGGTCATCGGCCCCAAGGGCAAGATGATCAACCAGATCCAGGAGGAGACGGGCGCGGACATCTCCATCGAGGACGACGGCACCGTGTACATCGGCGCCACCGACGGCCCGTCGGCCGAGGCCGCCCGCGCGGCGATCAACGCGATCGCCAACCCGCACGTGCCGGAGGTCGGCGAGCGCTTCGTCGGCACCGTCGTCAAGACGACGTCGTTCGGCGCGTTCGTGTCGCTCTCCCCGGGCAAGGACGGTCTGCTGCACATCAGCCAGATCCGCAAGCTCGTGGGCGGCAAGCGCGTGGAGAACGTCGAGGACGTCCTCGGCGTGGGCCAGAAGGTCCAGGTCGAGATCGGCGAGATCGACCCGCGCGGCAAGCTCTCGCTGCACGCCGTGGTCGAGGAGGACGCGGAGGAGTCCGCCGCTCCTGCGACCGAGGGCGGCGACGCCTGACGTGCCGTGGGACCTTCCGCTCGTCCCGGCCGGTGAGGCCGGGGCGGAGCTGAGCGCCGGGCAGGACGGTGCGACGATCCGTCGCAGCGTCCTGCCCGGCGGGGTCCGCGTGCTCACCGAGTCGATGCCGGGCCTGCGCTCGGCGACGATGGGCGCGTGGGTCGGGGTCGGCTCGCGCGACGAGACCGACGGGCACTTCGGCTCCACGCACTTCCTCGAGCACCTGCTGTTCAAGGGCACGTCGCGCCGCACGGCGATGGACATCGCCGAGGCGTTCGACGCCGTCGGCGGCGAGGCCAACGCCGCGACCGGCAAGGAGCACACGTGCTACTACGCACGCGTGCTGGACACCGACCTGCCGATGGCGGTCGACGTCATCGCGGACATGGTCACGTCGGCGCGCCTCGACCCGGACGAGCTCGAGACCGAGCGCGGCGTGATCCTCGAAGAGCTCGCGATGAACGACGACGACCCGTCGGACGTCGTCCACGAGGAGTTCGCGGCGGCGGTGCTCGGCGGCCACGCGCTCGGCCGTCCGATCGGCGGCACGCCGGACACCATCACCGCGGTGCCGCGCGACGCCGTGTGGGAGCACTACCGCTGGCACTACCGTCCCGAGACCCTCGTGGTCGCGGCCGCGGGCGGCGTCGACCACGACGTGCTCGTCGAGCAGGTGGGGCGGGCGCTGTCCGACGGCGGGTGGTCGCTCGACGCGGCCGCCGCACCGCGCGCCCGGCGCGACCCGGCCGACCCGGCGCTCGCCGGGGTCGGTGCCGAGGGCGTCGAGCTGACGATCCGGCGCTCCGTGGAGCAGGCGAACGTCGTCATCGGGGGGACGGGCCTGGCCGCGACGGACGAGCGCCGTTTCGTGCTGTCGGTGCTCAGCGCCGCCCTCGGGGGCGGGATGAGCTCGCGGCTGTTCCAGGAGATCCGGGAGAAGCGCGGGCTCGCGTACTCGACGTACTCCTTCGCCTCCGGGCACGGAGGCATCGGCACGTTCGGCCTCTACGCGGGCTGCGCTCCGGGGAAGGTCGACGAGGTCACCGCGCTGCTGCACGGCGAGCTCGACCGGCTCGCCGCCGACGGGCTCACGCAGGCCGAACTGGACCGCAGCACCGGGCAGCTCGCGGGCGGGCTCGTCCTCGGGCTCGAGGACTCGGGCTCGCGCATGAGCCGCCTCGGCAAGTCGGAGCTCGTCTACGGGGAGCTGCTGAGCCTCGAGGAGTCGCTCGACGCGATCCGGTCGGTCACGCTCGACCAGGTCCGCGACCTCGCGGGCGAGCTCGCCTCCCGGCCCCGGTCCGTCGTGCGGGTCGGCCCGTTCGGCGACTGAGCCGCGCTCGCGACGGGCGGTGGGCCGGTGACGGATAGGGTGGCGCGGTGACCGCGAACGACGCAGCCCCGACCGCCCCCGCCCGTCCGACGCCCCTGAAGGTCGCCGTCCTCGGCGCCTCGGGCCGCATGGGCTCGACCACGTGCGTGGCCGTCGAGGCGGCCGCCGACCTCGAGCTCGTCGCGCGCCTCGACGCCGGGGACGAGCTCTCGGCGCAGACGCTCGCGGGCGCGCACGTCGCGGTCGACTTCACCGTCCCGTCGGCGACGGAGGCGAACGTCCACGCGCTGCTCGACGCGGGCGTGCACGCCGTCGTCGGAACCACCGGGTGGACCGACGAGAGCCGGGGACGCGTCGTCGAGCACCTGGAGCGTGCGGCGGGGGAGGGGCGTCCCGGCCTGGGGGTGCTCATCGCCCCCAACTTCGGCCTCTCCGCGGTCCTCGCGATGACGTTCGCGGCGAAGGCCGCCCGCTACTTCGAGTCGGCCGAGGTGGTCGAGCTGCACCACCCGGGCAAGGTCGACGCGCCGTCCGGCACGGCCCGGCACACCGCGGCGGCGATCGCGGCCGCGCGCGGCGACGCGGGACTGGCGACCCAGCCCGACGCGACGGAGACGGGCTGGGAGGCGCGCGGCGCCGACGTCGACGGGGTGCGCGTGCACGCGGTGCGCCTGCGCGGGCTGGTGGCGCACGAGGAGATCCTCTTCGGCAACGAGGGGGAGCAGCTCGTCATCCGCCAGGACTCGTTCGACCGGGTCTCGTTCATGCCGGGCGTGCTCCTCGCCGTCCGGGAGGTCGTCTCCCGACCGGGCCTGACGGTCGGGCTCGAGAACGTGCTGGACCTCGCGTGAGCGACGACGACGCCCCGGCGTCGGGGCGTCGGGGCCGCAGGCCCTGGAAGCCGTTCGTCGGCGCGCTCCTCGTCACGGCGCTCCTCGCCCTGTACGTGTGGCAGGTGGCGGGCCGCGCGCTCGCGCTCGTGCGCACGGGCGAGCCGGTCGCGATCGCGATCGGTGCCGCTGTCCTCATCCTCCCGCTGCTCGTCATCGGTCTCGTCGCCCGGGAGTTCCGTCTCGCGGCGACCGTCCAGCGCATGGCGGACGAGCTCGCGCGTGACGGCAGGCTCCCCGTCGACGACCTGCCGCGCTCGCCGGGCGGGCGCATCGACCGTGCCGCGGCCGACGCGGCGTTCGGCCCGTACCGGGAGGCGGTGGAGGCGGACCCGCAGAGCTGGGAGGCCTGGTACCACCTCGCCTTCGCCTACGACGCGTCGGGTGACCGGCGCCGTGCGCGCGAGGCGCTGCGCACCGCCGCCGCGCGCTACCGCGCGGGCCGCTGACCGCGTCCCGACCTCACAGGCTCGTCCAGCAGTACAGGCGCTCGCCGGTGTCGTCCGCCCGCACGCACAGCGAGGCGAGGGCGTGGAGCGTCGCCGCCAGGGCGCCGGGCTCGGCGCCCTCGACCTCCTCGGCGCCGGCCCACCGGCGCGCGACCCGGTCGAGCAGGCCGGGGGCGGCACCCGCGAGGGCGGACACCAGCTCCTCGGACACGCTGACCACCCACGGGCCCTCGTCGCCGACGCTCGCGACGAGCGTGCCGTGGCGCGGGTGGCGCACCACCTCCGCGTACGGGCGGTCGGTGAGCAGCGCGGTGAGCGTGCCGAGGGCGACGAACGGGTCGATGGACGCGACGCGGACGCTCACGAAGGGCCGTCGGACGGCGACCGGGTCGACCGCTTCCGGGCCGCCGACCGCGACGGTCGCCGCCCGCTCGTCGTCCGCGGCGGCGAAGTAGTCGGTGACGAGGCTCATGACCGTCGATCCTGGCAGCCGCGCGCGGCCCGTGGGTCACGGCGGTGTCACCGTCGTGTGACGGCCCGGGGTCGGGTCGTGTCAGAGCTGGGCGACCCACCGGTGCTCGGCGACGTCGCGCACGCCCGTCGCGAGCGTGCGGGTCCGTCCGTCGGGCCCGAGCCCGGCCCCGGCGAGGAAGCTCTCGCGGGCCGCGTCGCCGTCGAGCACCCAGGTGACGACCTCCTCGGCGCCGTCGCGGCGCAGCCGGTCCACGGCGGCCGAGAGCAGCCGCGACCCGTGCCCGCCGCGCTGGTGCCGCGGCTCCACCTCGAGCGCGAGGAGCTGTCCCGGCCCGACCGCGGCGAACCCGACGACGTCGGCCCCCGCGCACGCGACGAGCACCCCGAAGCCGGGGCCCGGGGGCGCGGAGATCGCGGCGGCCCACTGCTCGCGCATGCGGACCGTGTCGAGGGCCTCGATGACGTCGTCGCCCAGCACCTCACCGTGGTCGGCGCGCCACGCGCGGACCTGGATCGCGGTCATGGCGACGTCGTCGCCGACGATCGCGGGGCGCACGGACACGTCGGCGGTCTCGCGGAAGAGGCTCACGGCACCACCCTAAGCGCGGCGCGGCGCCCGACGGACGCCGTGCGGACCCGGGTCAGCCCCAGCCGAGCGCGCGCAGCCCGGCCGCGGTCGCCGCGGCGAGGACCACCACCACGACGAACGGGGCACGCAGGGCGAGCGCCACCGCCGCCACCCCGAGCGCCGGCAGGCGCGCGTCGACGACGAGCGCCTGCCCGGCACCGATCGTCTGCACGGCGACGAGCGCGCCCAGCAGCGCGGCCGTGACGAGCGCGGCCGTCCGGGCCACGCGCTCGTCGGCCAGCCAGTGCTCGGGCACGAGGTGGCCGGCGAGCTTGAGCGCGAAGCACAGCGTCGACGCCGCGAGGACCACAACCCAGACCGTGGCGGGCGACATCACGCCGCCTCCTTCCGCCGCGGGCCCGTGCCGACCTGGCCGAGGACGACGGCGGTCGCGGCGGCCGCGAGCACCGGGACGCCCGGCGGGGCGAGAGGCACCAGCAGGACGGCGACGGCGACCGCGGCCGCGACGACGAGCTGCACGGCGCGCGTCGCGAGGCGCGGCCACAGGAGCGCGAGGAACGCCGCGCCCGCAGCGGCGTCCAGCCCCCAGGTGCGCGGGTCGCCCAGCGCGTCGCCCGCGAGCGCCCCGACGAGGGTCATGAGGTTCCACAGCACGAAGATCCCGACGCCGGTCAGCCAGAAGCCGGCGCGGGCGGCGCGGCGCGAGCGCTGGGCGGTCGCGACGGCGGCCGACTCGTCGATCGTCACCTGCGCGGCGAGGACCTTCTGCCAGGCGCGCAGCGCGAGGAGGGGGCCGAGCTGGGCGCCGTACAGGCTGTTGCGCACGCCGAGGAGACCGGCGGTGGTGACGGCGGCGGCCGCGGTGCCGCCCGCGCCGACCACGCCGACGAGGGCGAACTGCGAGCCGCCGGAGAACATGAGGAGGCTGAGCGCCGCCGTCTGCGCGACGTCGAGCCCGGCGACGACGGACAGCGCGCCGAAGGACACGCCGTAGAGCCCGGTCGCGACGGAGACGGAGACGGCCTGGCGCGCGGCGGCGCGGACCTCGTCGTCGACGGCGTGCTCGGCGGCGGCCGCGACCTCGTCCGGGGTGCCGTCGGCCGCGTCGGGGCGCGGGGTCACAGCGCGACGTAGACGGTCTCGAGGTACTCCTCGAGCCCGGCCTCGCCGCCCTCGCGGCCGAGGCCCGACTGCTTGACGCCGCCGAACGGCGCGCTCGCGTCGGACACCATGCCGCGGTTGATCCCGATCATCCCGGCCTCGACCTCCTCCGCGACCCGCACGGCCCGGTCGAGGGAGGTGGTGTACGCGTAGGCGGCGAGGCCGTACTCGGTGGCGTTGGCGAGCTCGATCGCCTCGTCGTCGTCGCCGAACGCGACCACGGGCGCGACGGGACCGAAGATCTCCTCGGTGACGACCCGCGCGTCGGGGTCGACGCCCGACAGGACCGTGGGGGCGTAGAAGTGCCCGACGTCGCGGGGGCGCTCGGCACCGGTGAGGACCTGCGCCCCGCCGTCGACCGCGGCGTCGACGAGCTCCGCGACGGCGTCGACGGCCTTCGCCTCGACGAGCGGGCCCACCTGCACCCCGTCCTCGAACCCGGGGCCGACGCGCAGGTCCGCGAACGCGGCGGCGAGGCGCCGCGCGAACTCGCGGGCGACGGAGTCGTGCACGAGGAAGCGGTTCGCGGCGACGCAGCTCTGGCCGGCGTTGCGCAGCTTGGCGACGACCGCTCCCTCGACGGCGGCGTCGAGGTCCGCGTCGGCGAACACGACGAACGGCGCGTTGCCGCCGAGCTCCATGGACGTGCGCAGGACCTGCTGCGCGGCGCCCTCCAGCAACGTGCGGCCGACCGCGGTCGACCCGGTGAACGACAGCTTGCGCAGCCGGGGGTCGGCGAGGAGAGGCGCGCTGATCCCCGCGGCGTCCGACGACGGGACCACGTTGATCACCCCGGTCGGCAGGTCGCGGTCGGCGAGCTCGGACCGGACGACCTCGGCCACGAGCGCCGTCGTGAGCGGGGTAAGCCGCGCGGGCTTGACCACCACCGGGCAGCCCGCCGCCAGCGCGGGCCCGATCTTGCGGGTCGCCATCGCGATGGGGAAGTTCCACGGCGTGACGAGCAGCGCGGGCCCCACGGGACGACGGTGCACGAGCTGCCGGTTGCCGCCCGCCGGGGCGGTCCGCACGAGCCCGTCGGCGCGCACCGCCTGCTCGGCGTACCAGCGCAGGAAGTCGGCGCCGTACAGCACCTCGGCGCGCGCCTCCGCGAGCGGCTTGCCGCACTCGGCGGTGATGAGCGCGGCGACGTCGTCCGCCCGGGCGACGACCCGCTCGTAGACGGCCCGCAGCACCTCGCCGCGCTCGCGCGGCGGGGTGGTGCGCCACGCGGGAGCGGCGCGGTGCGCCGCGTCGAGGGCGCGCAGCGCGTCCTGCCCGGTGGCGTCGGCGACGTCGAACAGCGACTCCTCGGTCGCCGGGTCCTCGACCTCGAACGTCCTTCCGCCCTCCGCCGGCCCCCAGTGCCCGTCCACGAGCAGGCCCGTCGGCACGTGGGCGACGAGGGCGGGGGACAGCGCGGACGTGGCGGCGGGGCGGGACATGCTCCGAGTATCGCCCCGGACCGTTCACGGACGCACCCGCGCGGGCGCCCGTCCGGGCGGACGCGGGAGGTCCCGGCCGTGGCGGGCACGGTAGTTTGTGCTCATGACGCTTCCCCCGACGCCGCGCCGCCCGTTCGGCGCCGTCCTCACCGCGATGGTGACGCCGATGACGCCGGACGGCGTCGTGGACCTCGAGGCGGCGGCGCGCCTCGCGACGCGCCTGGTCGACGACGGCAACGACGGCCTCGTGCTCAGCGGCACCACGGGGGAGTCCCCGACCACCCACGCACCCGAGAAGGCCGACCTCGTGCGCGCCGTCGTCGAGGCCGTCGGCGACCGGGCCGCCGTCGTCGCCGGGGCGTGCTCGAACGACACGGACCACGCGATCCGCATGGCCGAGCAGGCCGCGGAGGTCGGGGCCGACGGACTGCTCGTCGTCTCCCCGTACTACTCGCGCCCGAACCAGGAAGGTCTGTACCGCCACTTCGCGGCGATCGCCGACTCGACCGACCTGCCCGTCATGCTCTACGACATCCCCGGGCGCGCCGGCGTGCGCCTGACCGCCGAGACGTACGAGCGCGTCGCCGCGCACCCGCTCATCGTCGCCACGAAGGACGCCACGGGCGACGTCTACGGCGCCGCCAAGCTCGCCGCCTCGACCGGGATCGCGTTCTACAGCGGCGACGACGGGCTCCTGCTCCCGTTCCTCGCGCACGGCGCCGCCGGGATCGTGTCCGTGTCCGCGCACGTCGTCGCCGGCCGGTTCGCCGAGGTGGTGCGCCGCTTCGACGCCGGCGACCACGCCGGGGCGCTCGAGACGTTCCTCACCACGACGCCCGTGATCGACGCGATCAACGGCGCCGGTTTCCAGGCCGTCATGGCCAAGGCCGCCGTCGAGCTCCTGGGCGTCACCGACAACCGGCACCTGCGCCTGCCCAACGTCGCCGCGACCGAGGAGGACGTCGCGCTCCTGCGTGCCGCGCTCGCGGCCGCCGACCTGCTCCCCGAGGGAGCCGCCGCGCACTGACGCGGACCCCAGACACCGTCCCACCGGCTCAGCCACGACAGGAGGCCCCGTGAGCCACCCCCATCCCGAACTGTCCCTGCCTCCCGAGCTCCCGGCCGGAGGGCTGCGCGTCGTGGCCCTCGGCGGCCTCGGCGAGGTCGGCCGCAACATGGCCGTCCTGGAGTACGACGGCCGCCTGCTCGTCATCGACTGCGGCGTGCTGTTCCCCGAGGACAACCAGCCCGGCGTCGACCTCATCCTCCCGGACTTCGACTACATCAAGGACCGGCTCGACGACATCGAGGCGATCGTCCTCACGCACGGCCACGAGGACCACATCGGTGCCGTGCCGTACCTGCTGCGACTGCGTCGCGACATCCCGCTCGTGGGCTCGCAGCTCACGCTCGCGTTCGTCGAGGCGAAGCTCAAGGAGCACCGCATCGCCCCCGTGACGCTCGCGGTCAAGGAGGGGCAGACCGAGAAGCTCGGCGTCTTCTCCTGCGAGTTCGTCGCGGTGAACCACTCCATCCCCGACGCGCTCGCCGTCGCCGTGACGACCGGCGCGGGCACCGTGCTGCACACGGGCGACTTCAAGATGGACCAGCTCCCGCTCGACGGCCGCATCACCGACCTGCGGGCCTTCGCCCGGCTCGGCGAGCAGGGCGTGGACCTGTTCATGGTCGACTCGACCAACGCCGAGGTCCCCGGCTTCGTCACGCCCGAGGTCGAGATCGGCCCGGTGCTCGACACCGTCTTCGCGCAGTCCGAGAAGCGCATCATCGTCGCGTCGTTCTCCTCGCACGTGCACCGCGTCCAGCAGGTGCTCAACGCCGCCCACCACCACGGCCGGCGCGTCGCGCTCGTCGGGCGGTCGATGGTGCGCAACATGACCATCGCGTCCGAGCTCGGGTACCTGAACGTCCCCGAGGGCGTGCTCATCGACCTCAAGAAGGTCGACTCCCTGCGCGACGACGAGACCGTCCTCATGTGCACCGGCTCGCAGGGCGAGCCCATGGCCGCCCTGTCCCGGATGGCGAACGGCGACCACAAGGTCTCCGTCGGCATGGGGGACACGGTCATCCTCGCGTCGTCGCTCATCCCCGGCAACGAGAACGCGGTCTTCCGCATCATCAACGGGCTCACGCGCCTCGGCGCGCGCGTCGTGCACGGCGGCAACGCGAAGGTGCACGTGTCCGGGCACGCGAGCGCCGGCGAGCTCCTCTACTGCTACAACGTCCTCAAGCCGAAGAACGTCATGCCCGTGCACGGCGAGGTGCGCCACCTCGTCGCCAACGGGGCGCTCGCGGTCCGCACCGGCGTCCCCGCCGACCGGGTCGTGCTCGCCGAGGACGGCGTGGTCGTCGACCTCGTCGACGGTCGCGCCTCGGTCGTCGGCGCCGTGCCGTGCGGGTACGTCTACGTCGACGGGTCGAGCGTCGGGGAGATCACCGACGCCGAGCTCAAGGACCGGCGCATCCTCGGCGAGGAGGGCTTCGTGTCCGTCTTCGCCGTCGTCGACTCCGCGACCGGCAAGGTGCTCGCCGGGCCGCAGATCCTCGCGCGCGGGTTCGCCGAGGACGACAAGGTCTTCGAGGACATCCACCCCGAGGTCGTCAAGGCCCTCGAGGACGCCATCGCGGGCGGTGCGACCGATACCCACCAGCTCCAGCAGGTCATGCGGCGCGTCATCGGCCGCTGGGTGTCGAACCGCCTGCGCCGCCGCCCCATGATCGTCCCGGTGGTCGTCGAGGCCTGACCAGGCCGCCCCGCCGCCCGGGCCGCCGTCCCACCTCGCGGACGGCGGCCCGGGCGTCGTGGTGCGGGCGGCCGGGCCCAATCGTGCCCTCAGCGCAGCGAGGTGACGAGCGCGCGCCCGACGGCGCCCGCGGCGCTCGCCCAGCGCGCGTCGCGCTCGGCCTCGTCGCCCGGGACGAGACCGGCGAGCTCGAGCGCGACGAGCCCGTGCACGAGCCCCCACAGCCCGAGCGCGGCGTCCGTGACCGCCGCGGGTGCGGCGTCGGGCGCCACGCGCGCGACGGCGTCGCGCAGGACGACGAACGTCGCCTGCTCCGTCGGGGCCGGGGCGTGCGTCCCGGGGCGGACCCCGCGCGCGAACATCACCGCGTAGTAGTGCGGGTCGGCGAGGGCGAAGCCGCGGTACGCGGCCCCGAGCGCCGCGAGGTCGGCGGCGGGGTCGGTGGTGCGGGCGACCGCGTCGAGGTGCGCCGCGAAGCGGCGGAAGCCCTCGGCGGACACGGCCGCGACGAGGTCGTCCCGGCTGCCGAAGAGGGCGTAGACCGCGGACGGGCTCGTGCCGGCGCCGCTCGCGACGCTGCGGACGGTCGCGGCGGCCTCGCCGTGCTCGGAGATCGTGCGCGACGCGACCTCGAGGAGGGTGTCGCGCAGCGCGGCGTCGTGCAGTCGGGGTCGGGCCACGTCGGCAGTCTAGAGATCTTGACCGAGCAACGCGAACGGTGTTCTATAACAACGTTCAGAAACGTCTGTCCGCAAGCATCTCTCGACATCCCGGCCGGCGTGCGCGCCGACCCTGGCTCCCGGAGGTCCGTCGTGCTCGAGCTCACCGACGCCGCCCGCATCACCGCGGGGGTCGTCCTCCTCACCGTCGTCGGCATCGAGTCGGGAGGCGCGTTCCTCGTCCGCGTCGTCACGGGCACGGTGCACGCGACCGGCTTCCAGACGTCGTTCTTCCGCGCCGGGCACGCGCACGCCGGCGTCCTCGTGATCCTGGGGCTCGTGTGCCTCGTGCTCGCGGAGGCGACGTCGCTCGACGGGTTCTGGCGCTGGCTCGCGGGCACGGGTGTCCTCGTCGCCGCGATCTTGCTGCCCGCGGGGTTCTTCCTCTCGGCCGTCGGGTCCGGGCGCGAGTCGCCGAACCGGGCCGTGGTGCTCCTCCCCGCCGGGGCAGCGGTCCTCGCGGCGGGGGTCGTGACCCTCGGGGTCGGGCTGCTCGTGGTCTGACCCGGGCCGCTCAGCCGCGAAGCGCGGCGAGCTGCTCCGCGTGCCAGTCGGCGACGTACCCGGACAGGCGGTGGTCCGCCACGTCCGGCCCGCCCGCCGCGGCGCGCTCCAGCGCGTCGAGGTACCGCCGGTCTGCCGCGAGGCGTCCCGCGATCGCGGGCTCGCCCACGGCCGGTGCGCCGTGGCCGGGGACGACGACGGCCACGTCCCGCGCGACCTCCGCGAGGAGGTCGAGCGCCGCGCGGTACGTGGCCACCGCGTCGGGCGCGTCGGGGTCGAGGAGAGGGACCTCGACGTCCGAGAGCATGTCCCCGGCGAGCAGGGCGCCCGCGACGACGAGCGCGGCGTGCCCCGGGGCGTGCGCGTCGTGCTCGACCACCCGCGCACCGCCGGACCAGGGGAGGCTCGTCGCGCCGTCGGGCAGCGGGTCGAGCGCACCCACGAGCGAGGGGTCGTGCCCGGGGGCCTCGGCCTCCGTCGCCGCGAGGGTCCGCGCCCGCCGACGACGCACGGTCGCCACGGCCCGCGCCGTCGCCCAGCGCGGCACGCGTCCGAACGACCCGTGCCACAGCACGTGGTCCCAGTGGGGGTGCGTGGAGAAGCCCGCGGTCACCCGCCACCCCCGGTCGGCGACCGTCCGGGCCAGCGCCGCGCACTCCGCCACGGACACCCCCGGGTCGACGAGCAGGACGTCGCCGCCGGGCCCGACCACCAGCGTCGACGTGGTGTCCCACAGCCGTGCCGTCGAGACGTGCACCCCGGGCACGACCTCGACGAGCGTGCGTCCGCCACCGTCGCTGCTGCCCATGCGCTCCTCGTCCTCCTCGACCTGCCGACGGGACACGCGTCGCCGGGGTCCGCGTCCGTGTCGTGCCCTGCGGGTAGGTTAGGACCACTATGGCGACCCGCACGTCCCCGCAGGCGCGTCGGACCGCGAGCAACCGCAGCACCACCGCCCGGACGGCGGCGCGCGGCGGATCCTCCGCGGCCCGCGGCACGTCGCGCGCCGGGAACGGGCGCCGGACCACCACGACTCGGCGTGCCCCGGCGCGCCGTCCCGCGTCGCGGTCACCCTGGCCCGTCCGGGCCGTGCGCGGGCTCTGGCTCGGTGCGGCCCACGGCATCGGGGCGGTCGTCCGCAAGATCGGCAAGGGAGCGAGAGAGCTGGACCCCGCACACCGGCGCGACGGCGTCGCGTTCTTCCTCATCGCCCTCGCGGTCGTCGTGGCCGCCCGGGAGTGGTGGGGCATCTCCGGCACCTTCGGCACCGTGGTGCACGCCGTCGTCGCGGGGACGTTCGGCCTCGCGGGCGTGGCGGTGCCCGTCCTGCTCCTGTGGCTGGCCGTGCGCATCATGCGCCACCCCGAGCGCGCGCAGGCGAACTCGCGCGTCGCGATCGGGCTCACCCTGCTCGTCGTGTCCGTGTGCTCCCTCGTGCACGTCGCCGAGGACCTCCCGGCACCGCGCGACGGGTTCGCCGCCGTGCAGGACGCCGGCGGGATCGTGGGCTACCTCGCCGCCACACCCGTCACGACGGGGCTCACCGAGTGGTTCGCCGTCCCGATCTTCCTGCTGCTCGGGTTCTTCGGGCTCCTCGTCGTGACCGCGACGCCCGTCCACCGCATCCCGGAACGCCTGCGCGGCCTCTACGACACCCTCACCGGCAACCACCGGGGGGACGACGCGACCGACGACGACCTCGCGCTCGCCGAGGGCGTGTCCCGGCACGACGGGAGCGAGGACGCCCCGCGCGCCCGCCGTCCCCGCAAGCCGCGCCGCACCAAGGCGCAGCGGGCCGCGGAGGCCGCGGAGATCGAGAAGCCCGAGGGCGGGTTCTCCGGCGACGAGGCCTTCGAGACCGCGGCGATGCTCGACCACGAGGACGGCGGCCGCCCCGCGGGCCGGAAGGGTGGCGTCGCGGCCCCCGATACCGCCGCCCCCGGCACGGCACCCACGCAGGCCGTGCCCGCCGTCGGCGGCGCCGCGCAGGACACCGCCGCGGCGGGCCTGGGCGCCGTGGCACCCGCACCGGGCGACGGCGCGGGCGGCGTCCCCGGCCCTCCGCCGCCCGGCGCCCCGGTGCCGCGCGGGGTCCAGCCGATGCTCGAGGGCGACACCGTCTACCTCCTGCCGAACGAGGACTCGCTCGTCAAGGGCGCCCCGCACAAGGTGCGGTCCGCGGCGAACGACCGCGTCGTCGAGGCGCTCACCCAGACGTTCGAGCAGTTCGAGGTCGACGCCCAGGTCACCGGCTTCACGCGCGGGCCGACGGTGACGCGCTACGAGGTCGAGGTCGGGCCGCGCACGAAGGTCGAGCGCATCACGTCCCTCGGCAACAACATCGCCTACGCGGTGGCGAGCGCGGACGTGCGGATCCTGTCACCCATCCCCGGCAAGTCCGCGATCGGCATCGAGATCCCCAACACCGACCGCGAGACGGTGGTCCTCGGCGACGTGCTCCGCTCGTCGGCGGCGCGACGCACCGAGCACCCGATGGTCATGGGCGTCGGCAAGGACGTCGAGGGCGGCTACGTCGTCGCGAACCTCGCGAAGATGCCCCACATCCTCGTCGCCGGCGCCACCGGCGCGGGCAAGTCCAGCTTCATCAACTCGATGATCACGTCGATCCTCATGCGCTCCACGCCGGAGCAGGTGCGCCTCGTCCTCGTCGACCCCAAGCGCGTCGAGCTGACGATCTACGAGGGCATCCCGCACCTCATCACGCCCATCATCACGAACCCCAAGAAGGCCGCCGAGGCGCTGGAGTGGGTCGTGCGGGAGATGGACGCGCGCTACGACGACCTCGCCGCGTTCGGGTACAAGCACATCGACGACTTCAACGCCGCCGTGCGCGCCGGCAAGGTCAAGCCGCTGCCCGGGTCGGAGCGCCGGATCGCGACCTACCCGTACCTGCTCGTCGTGGTCGACGAGCTCGCCGACCTCATGATGGTCGCCCCGCGCGACGTCGAGGCGTCGATCCAGCGGATCACGCAGCTCGCCCGTGCCGCGGGCATCCACCTCGTCCTCGCGACCCAGCGCCCGTCGGTCGACGTCGTCACGGGCCTGATCAAGGCGAACGTGCCGTCGCGGCTCGCGTTCGCCACGTCCTCCCTCGCCGACTCGCGCGTCGTGCTCGACCAGCCGGGGGCCGAGAAGCTCATCGGCCAGGGTGACGCGCTCTTCCTGCCCATGGGTGCCGCGAAGCCCATGCGCGTCCAGGGCGCATGGGTCTCGGAGTCGGAGGTCCACGCGGTCGTCGAGCACGTCAAGGGCCAGCTCAAGCCCGTGTACCGCGAGGACGTCACGCAGGCCGCGGCGAAGAAGCAGATCGACGAGGACATCGGCGACGACCTCGACCTGCTGCTGCAGGCGGCCGAGCTCGTCGTCACGTCGCAGTTCGGGTCCACGTCGATGCTGCAGCGCAAGCTGCGGGTCGGCTTCGCCAAGGCGGGCCGCCTCATGGACCTGCTGGAGTCCCGCGAGATCGTCGGCCCGTCCGAGGGGTCGAAGGCGCGCGAGGTCCTCGTCACGCCGGAGGAGCTGCCCGGTGCCCTCGCCCTCATCCGGGGCGAGCCGCAGGAGGTGTTCGACGGTCAGGCCGAGACGTCGTCTCCGGCGGGGGACGGGCACGGCGGCGGGCACGCGTACGCGGACGGCACCGACGGGCACATGCCACCCGTGGCCACGGACTACCACGACGGCGCGGACACGGAGCCCGGCCTGCGCTGAGCGCTCCCGGGGACCGGTCTCGTGACCGATGAGGTCGGACCGCGTCAGCCGGCGGCCGGGACCGACGCCCGCCGCGGCACGACGACCGGGGCGGGGCCGGTCGGAGTCGACGGCTCGGACACCTCCGGCGCCTCGTCGCCGACCGCGGCCCGCACCCGCGCGACGCGCTCGCCCAGCGCCTCGACGGACAGCGAGCCGGTCTCGGGCGCGTCGACCGCGTCCACGAGGGCGCGGACCAGGTGCCCGGCGCGACGGTCCACCGTCGTCGGTGTCCAGGCCACCCCCGTGACCCGGGCCGGGCCCTCGGTCGGCTGCGTGACCGTCGCGGTGAGGAACAGCCCCGAGTCGGTGCGCGGGTCGCAGCAGTCGCCGTCCTGGTTGGAGACGAGGTTGCCGAGCCCGTACGCCACCCACGTGCCCGTGCCGTCGGGGCCGCCGTCGAGGCGCGTGACCGGCTGCGGCACGTGGGCGTGGTGCCCGATGACGAGGTCGACCTGCCCGGACGCGGCGAGCCGCTCCGCGACGTCGACCTGCTGTGCGTTCGGCACCGACGTGTACTCCACCCCGGCGTGGACGCTCACCACGACGAGGTCGGCCCCCGCGGCGCGTGCCGCGGCGGCCTGCGCCACGAGCGCGTCGGCGTCGAGAAGCGTGACCGACCACGGCGCGTCGGCGGGAACAGGCAGGCCGTTCGTCCCGTACGTGGCGGACAGGTGCGCGACCCGCACCTCTCGGCCCTCACGGGCCAGCGTGTAGACCTGCGGGGCGACGGCCTCCTCGGCGGTGCGCGCCGTGCCGACGTGGCCCAGCCCGGCGGCGTCGAGCGCGTCCAGGGTGGTCACGACGCGCGGCATCGCCCGGTCGACCGAGTGGTTGGACGCCGTCGAGCACCCGTCCCAGCCCTGCTCGGCGAGGTCGCGGACCAGCTCAGCGGGTGCCCCGTAGACCGGGTAGCCCGTGGGTGCGACGCCGGCGGGCGCCAGGGGCACCTCGAGGTGGCACAGCGCGAGGTCGACGCCCTGCACCCACCGGTCCAGCGGCGTGAGCAGCGGTGTGAAGTCGTAGCCCTCGTCGGTGCGGGCCGAGTACGTGACGGGCATGTGGGTCAGGATGTCGCCGGTCGCGCCGATGGTGAAGACGACGTCCTGCGCCGGCGGCGCTGCGGGCTCGGCGGTGACGACCGCGGGGGCGAGGGCGTCGGCCGCGCTCGCGCCGGGGGACGCGTCCGTGCCGAGGACGTCGCGGACGACCGGCGGGGCGAGCACGCCGACCCCCACGGCGAGGACGGCCACGGCCGTGCCGACGAGGACGCCGCGACCGCGCAGGGGTGCGGGTCGTCCGTGGCGTGGCACGGGCGGGATCGTACCCGACGCAGGCGTCCTGTCCGAGCGCCTAGGCTGGACCCGTGGTCACCGCCGTCCCGTCCCCGTGGAACTCCGCGAACGTCGTCACCATGGTGCGGATCCTCCTGGTCCCCTTCTTCGCGTGGGCGCTCGTCGTCGACGACGGGGAGTCCGTGACGTGGCGTCTGGTCGCGACGGGCGTCTTCGTGCTCGCCGCGGCCTCGGACCGCCTCGACGGCTACCTCGCGCGCCGCTACGACCTGGTGACCGACCTGGGCAAGCTGCTCGACCCGATCGCGGACAAGCTGCTCGTCGGGACGGCGCTCGTCCTGCTCGCATGGCCCCTCGGCGAGCTGCCGTGGTGGGTGCCGGTCGTGATCCTCGTGCGCGAGCTCGGGATCACCCTCATGCGCCTCGCGGTCCTGCGCTACGCGGTGATGCCGGCGTCCCGCGGGGGCAAGCTCAAGACGGTGCTGCAGGCGGTCGGGATCACGCTCTTCCTGCTGCCCCTCGCGCACCTGCCCGGCTGGGTGGAGGTCGTCGCGTGGGTCGTGCTCGGCGCCGCGATCGTCGTCACCGTCGTCACGGGTGTCGAGTACGCGGTCCAGGGGTGGCGCCTGCGCCGCGACGCCCTGCGCGCGCTGCGGGTCGAGGAGCGGTCCGGCGGGAACGCGGCGGGGTGAGCGGCGGCGCCGTCGACCTCGTCGCCGCGCTGGCCTCGCGCGGCTGGACCCTCGCCGTGGCCGAGTCGCTGACCGGTGGCCTCCTGGCGGCGACGGTGGTAGACGTCCCGGGGGCGTCGCGGGTGCTGCGCGGCGGGGTCGTGGCCTACGCGACGGACGTCAAGGCGTCGGTGCTCGGCGTCGACGCAGGCCTGCTCGCCCGCGAGGGGGCGGTCCACCCGCTCGTCGCGCAGCAGATGGCCGATGGCGTGCGGCGCGCCCTCGCCGCGGACGTCGGCGTGGCGACGACCGGGGTGGCCGGCCCCGAGCCGCAGGACAGCCGGCCGCCGGGCCTCGTCCACGTTGCGGTGCGCACGCCGGAGCGGTCCGCGGTGCGGGACCTCGACGTCGCGGGGGACCGGGGTGCGGTCCGGCGGGCCGCCGTCGACGCCGCGCTGCACCTCGTCCTCGCGCTCGTGGACCAGGGCCGGCCCTGAGCGGGGACCGCGAGGCCACGGGTGAAATCCGGGCCCGGCGGGCACGGCGCGCGGTGCGTGGCCGCGTCGGGCCTGTGGAGGCGTCGTGAACACGCTGCGGGGGCCGCGGCACGGCTCGCGCCCCGGGGAACAACGGCCCGGGGCGGTGCGTTGGACTGCACGTGATCGCGAACAGGACCGCTCCGCGCCCGGGCGCACGCCCGGGCACCTCCGCACCCGGCCGCCCCGGCGCTCGTGCCGGTGGCGTGGGCGGACCGGCGGCGGGGTACGGTAGGACGACCCCCGCACACGGGGCACGTACGAAGGATTCGCGCACCCAGGTGGGAGCCCGACCGGCTCCCGGGGGCGCAGGGGACACGGAAGGGGGTCGCCAGATGATTGTGCTTCGACGGGAGATCGGGGACGTGCTGCGAGACGCTCGCCAGCGTCAGGGGCGCACCCTGCGAGAGGTGTCCTCCGCGGCTCGGGTCTCGTTGGGTTACCTCAGCGAGGTCGAGCGCGGACAGAAGGAAGCGTCGTCGGAGCTGCTCGGCTCCATCTGCGAGGCGCTCGACGTCCCGCTGTCGCTGGTGCTGCGCGAGGTCAGCGACCGGGTGGCGGTCGCCGAGGGCCTGCTCATCCCGGACACGATCCCCGCGGACTTCGCGACGGCCGTGCTCGGGCGTCAGCACCCCGAGGGGACGACGCGACGCGAGGACCTCCAGCCGGTCGGCTGAGTCCTCACCCCGGCGGCGGCTGGCAGCCGGGACACCAGAAGATCGGACGGTCGTAGGGCGGCTCGTTGGCCGTCCCGACCGCGACGGGCGTGCCGCACGTGTGGCACGCCCGTCCTGCACGTCCGTGGACGTGCCGCACGTACCCGTCGCGCGGGTCGAAGCCGTGCCGGACGGTGCGTGCCATGAGCTCGCGGGCGGTGACCAGGACGCTCTCGAGGTCGGGCACGTCGCGCACGGGCGTCCACGGCCACACGCGTCGCGCGTGCAGGGACTCGGCGGTCCAGATCGTGCCGAGGCCGGCGACCGTGTGCTGGTCGAGCAGCGCCTCGGCGACGGGGACGCCCGTACCTGCCCGCTCCGGCCGGTGGCGAGGACCGAGGCCCCCCGCGGCGTCGTCCGCGAGGAGGCGCTGCACGGCCGTGCCGAGCCCGGCGTCGAGGAAGTCGTCGGCGAGGACGTCGGGCCCGAGGCCGCCGACGACGCGGTGCTCGTCGCTCGTGCGCAGCACGTGCAGCATGCCGATGCGCACCCCGATCGTCGTCCACCACGCGTTCGCGAGGACGACCCGGACCGTCGGGCCCCCGCCGCGCGCCGCACCGGTGCCGGTGCGGGCGACGTGCCACTCGCCCTCCATGCGCAGGTGGGTGTGCAGGGTCCAGCCGTCGTCGAACCGTGTCAGCAGGTGCTTGCCGTACGGGACGACGTCGACGACGGTGCGGCCCACGAGGTCGTGCTCGGCGGCGCTCGGCCACCGCAGCTCCGCGCGCACGAGCGCGCGCCCGGTGAGCGCCTCGCCCAGCCGGGTGGCGGTGATCCGCACGACGTCACCCTCGGGCACGCGTCACCTCCCGCACCTCACGCCGCACGCAGGCCCCGGGGGGTCGCGCGGAACCCCGCGTCGAGCATGGCGCGTGCGGCCTCGTCCGCGGGCGTGCTCGACGTCCCGGCGCCGGCGAGGGCGTCCACGCCGTCGATCCGCTGCACCACGACCTTGCCGAGCCGTCCGTCACGGACCGCGGCGACGAGCGCCGCGCACGCGTCGGCGAGCCGCGGCCCGTCGACGAACGACAGGACCGAGCGGCCGCCGCGCTCCACGTAGAGCGCGAGGTCGCCCTCGCTGAGGACGACGACCGCCCCGGCCTTGCGGCCCGGCCGGTGCCCCCGGGCCGCGCCCTCCGGCGCGTCGTCCTGCGACGCGGGCCGCACGGGCCAGGCGAGGGCCGCACCGTAGGGGTTGGCGGGGTCGGTCGCGGCGAGCAGGACCGGCCCCGGCGGGGGCCCGTCGGCCCGCGGGCCGACGCCGGCGTCGAGCGCGCGCTCGCGGTCCAGCCCGTCCGTGCGGAGCTGGTCGACGGCGCCCGGCAGCGCGAACTGCGACCCGCCGAGGTGCTCGACGAAGTAGCCGCGGCGTGCCGCGCCGGTGGTCTCGAGCTCGGTGAGGACGCGGTAGACGTTGCGGAACGCCCCGGCGACCCCCTCCGCGGGGGCCACGGCCCGGGTGAGGACCCCGTGCCGGTCGAGGAGCACGCGCGCGAGCGCGTGCGCGCGCCGCGTGGGGTCGGGCTCGCGCTCGGGCAGCGCGGACCAGCGCCCGCCGCCGCCGCGCAGGGTGGTGTCGGGCGCGCCGGGCGGGCGCAGGCCGGCGAACCGGGCCCGTGCCATCGGGCGGGCGCGGGCCGGTGCGCGCGGGGCCCGGTGCGTCCCGCCCGCGGCACCGAGGCGCGACCGGAGGGCGCCGTACCCGTCGTTGGTCACGTGCCCGGACCACACGAGCTCCCACAGGGCGTCGAGCGTGGGGCCCACCTGCGTCCCGGCCCGCTCGGCGAGGACGGGGAGGAAGAAGCCGCCCGATCCGCGCAGGAGGTCGAGCAGGGACCGTGCGAGCGGGTCGTCCGGGTCGGGGGCCTCGTCGGGCAGGGTGAGGGGCGCCCACTCGGCGAGGTGCAGGCTCACGAGCCCGTCGCCCCCGCCGGAGCCGGGCAGGGCGGCGTGCCCGCACCAGACGACCTCGCCCGCGGTGGTCAGCTCGTCGAGCATCCCGGGCACGTAGTCCCGCACGCGGGCGGGGAGCACGAGCGTCTCGAGCGCCGACGCGGGGACGGCGGCGCCGGAGAGCTGCTCGACGACGCGCAGCACCCCGTCCGTCCCGCGCAGCTGGCCGACCCCCTGCCAGCGCGGCAGGAACACGCCGAGCGTCTCGGACGGGACGGGCTCGACCTCGGCGCGCAGCGCGGCGAGCGAGCGTCGCCGCAGCACGCGCAGCACCTCGGCGTCGCACCAGTCGTCCCCGGTCCCGCCGAGCGACTCCGGGCGCAGCCGCCCGCGCACGACGAGCCGGGCGGCCTCGAGCCGTTCGAGCGCGTGCAGCACGACGGCCACGCCGAGGCCGAGCCGCGCCGCGAGGGCGTGCGCGGAGAACGGTCCGCGGGTGCGGGCGTGGCGCCGCACGAGGTCCCCGAGGGGGTCGGGGACGGGCTCGGTGAAGACCTCGGGGATGCCGACGGGCAGGGCGACGCCCAGCGCGTCGCGCAGGCGCCCGGCGTCCTCGACGACGGCCCACTGCCGCGCGCGTTCGTCCGGCACCCCGGCGAGGCGGACGGCGATGACGCGTCGTGCCGTCCCGAGCTCCGCGAGCCAGTCGTCGACGTCGTCACGGACCTCCTCGCGCGTGCGGGCGGCGAGCTCGTCGCGGGTGAGCGGTCCCAGGCGGCGCAGCACGTCCCACAGGTCCTCGGCGTGCCGCGCGCGACGGTCGGGCGCGAGCGCGCCGAGCTCGGCCTCGGTCCGCTCGATCGCGGCGGGGTCGAGGAGGTCGGCGAGCTGCGCGCTCGCGCCGTCGCCGCCCAGCAGCTCCGCGAGGAGCGTCGGGTCGAGCGACAGCGCGGCCGCGCGGCGCTCGGCCAGCGGCGCGTCGCCGTCGTAGAGGAACTGGGCGGTGTACCCGAACAGGAGCGACTGCGCGAAGGGCGACGGGGTCGGCGTCGTCACCTCGACGAGGCGGACCCGGCCGTGCGCGAGGTCGCGCATGAGGTCGGTGAGCGCCGCGACGTCGAAGTCGTCCTGGAGGCACTCGCGGGCGGCCTCCAGCACGACGGGGAACTCCGGGTACTCCGAGGCGACCGACAGGAGCTGTGCGGAGCGCTGGCGCTGCTGCCACAGGGGCTGGCGGCGGTCGGGGCGGCGCCGGGGGAGCAGCAGGGCGCGGGCCGCCGCCTCCCGGAACCGCGACGCGAACATCACCGACCCGCCGAGCTCGGTGCGCACGGCGTCGAGGACGTCGTCCGGGTCGAGGAGCAGGTCCTCCACCGGGACCGGGCCGTCGGCCACGACCCGGGCCCCGTCCGGCCCGTCGGCCGACGGCGGGCCGTCGAGCCACGAGTCGCCGGTGTCGGGCAGGCGCAGCACGATCCCGTCGTCCGCGTGCATCGCGGCGGCGTCGACCCCGTAGCGCTCGCGGAGGCGGGCGGCGAGGACGAGAGCCCAGGGTGCGTGGACCTTCGCGCCGTACGGCGAGTGCACGACGACCCGCCAGTCGCCCAGCTCGTCGCGGAACCGCTCGACGACGACGGTGCGGTCGTCGGGCACCCGGCCGGTGGCGGCGCGCTGCTCGTCGAGGTACGCGACGAGGTTGTCGCTCGCCCACGCGTCGAGCCCGGCGGCCGCGAGGCGCTCCCGGGCCGCCGCGCCGTCCGTCGCGACGAGCGCGTCCGTCTCGCGCACCCACGCACCGAGCGCGCGCCCGAGCTCGGCGGGCCGCCCGGGGGAGTCGCCCTTCCAGAACGGCAGGCGACCCGGGATGCCGGGGGCGGGCGTGACGAGCACCCGGTCGGGCGTGATGTCCTCGATCCGCCACGTGCTCGACCCGAGCGTGAACGTGTCGCCGACGCGCGACTCGTAGACCATCTCCTCGTCGAGCTCGCCGACCCGCTTGCCGCCCCGGGGCGCGCGCTCGCGGGCCGGTCCCGCGTCGTCGTCCCCGCCCGTCGTCGCGTCCGCGCCCGACGCGAGGAACACCCCGTACAGGCCGCGGTCCGGGATCGTGCCGCCGCTCGTCGCGGCCAGGCGCAGCGCCCCGGGCCGCCCGGTGAGGGTGCCCGACGCGCGGTCCCACACGACGCGCGCCCGCAGCTCGCCGAAGTCCTCGCTCGGGTAGCGCCCGGCGAGCATGTCGAGCACCGCGTGCAGGGAGGCGTCGCCGAGGCGCGCGTACGGCGCGCTGCGGCGCACGAGCGCGGCGAGCGCGTCGACCGACCACGTGTCGACCGCGACCATGGCGACGACCTGCTGCGCGAGCACGTCGAGCGGGTTGGCGAGCACGTGCAGCTCCTCGATGCCGCCCGAGCGCATGCGCTCCGCGACGACCGCGGACGGCACGAGGTCCCCGCGGTGCGTGGGGAACACCACGCCGTGCGACACGGCGCCGACCTGGTGACCGGCGCGCCCGATGCGTTGCAGACCCGACGCGACCGACGGCGGCGCGCCGACCTGGACCACGAGGTCGACCGCGCCCATGTCGATCCCGAGCTCGAGGCTCGACGTCGCGACCACCGCGGGCAGCCGGCCGTCCTTGAGCTCGGTCTCGGTGCGGGTGCGCTCGGCGCGGCTCATCGACCCGTGGTGCGCCCGGGCGATCACCGGCTCGACGCCCGAGCTCGCGCCCGACTGCGCCTGCACCTGCGCGGCCGTGACCGTGGCCGGGTCGAGCACGTCCTCGCCCTGCCGCTCGGCCCACAGCTCGTTCATGCGCGCGGTGAGCCGCTCGGCGCCGCGGCGCGAGTTGGTGAACACCAGCGTCGAGCGGTGCCCCGCGACGAGGTCGACGACGCGCTCCTCGACGTGCGGCCACACCGACGGGCGGGCCGGCCGGTCGCCGCCCGGGCGCGACGTCGCGGGCCCCGACAGGTCGGGCTCGCCCGGGGGCAGCGGCACGAGGCCCGGGAGCCCCCCGGGCGCGGCGACCCCCGACGGCGCGGGGGCCCCCGCACCGTCGGGGGTCCTCGGGGCGGACGCCGGGACCGTCAGGTCGGCGAGGTCCGGGACCGGGACCACCACGTCGACCTCGATGCGCTTCGTCGCGGGCGGCTGCACCACGACCACCTCGCGCCCGCCCTCCTCGGCAGGCCGGTGCCCGCCGAGGAACGTCGCGACGGCCTCGACCGGACGGACGGTCGCCGAGAGCCCGACCCGCTGGGCCGGACCGCGCCCGCTCTCCTCCAGGAGGGCGTCGAGACGTTCGAGCGACACCGCGAGATGGGCGCCGCGCTTCGTGCCCGCGACCGCGTGGATCTCGTCGACGATCACCGTCCCCACCCCGGCCAGCCCGGCGCGCGCGGCCGACGTCAGCACGAGGAACAACGACTCCGGCGTCGTGATGAGGATGTCCGGCGGGTGCGTCGCGAGGCGGCGGCGCTCCGTCGCGGGCGTGTCACCCGTGCGGGTGCCGACCACGACGTCCGGCACGTCGCGCCCCAGCCGGACCGCCGCCTGCCGGATCCCGGCGAGCGGGGAGCGCAGGTTGCGCTCGACGTCCGCCGCCAGCGCCTTGAGCGGCGAGACGTACAGGACGCGGCAGCGCTGCTCGCGCTCCGGGACGGGGGAGCCCATGATCCGGTCCAGCGACCACAGGAACGCGGCCAGCGTCTTGCCCGACCCGGTCGGCGCCACGACGAGCGCGTGCCGGTCCGTCGACACGGCGTCCCACGCGCCCGCCTGCGCGGGGGTCGGCGCGTCGAACGCGCCCGCGAACCACGCACGGGTGGGCGCGGCGAAGCGCTCCAGGGGGTCCACGGTCACGCGCCCATTCTCACCGCAGCCACCCACGCCCGCCCCGGGAGCGCCCCCGTGCCGTGCCGCGCGGCCGCCGGTGCGGGCGCCCGCCCCGGACGTGGGAGGCTGGGGCCGTGCGCTACCGCGAGTTCTGGCAGCTGGTCGACGAGGTGTTCGGCGACGCCTACGGGCGCACGCTCGCCCGCGACCAGGTGCTCACCGCCCTCGGCGACCGGACCGCCGCGCAGGCGATCGACGACGGCGTCGAGCCGCGCGTCGTCTGGCACGCGCTCTGCGACGCCCTCGACGTCCCCGACGCGCGCCGCTGGGGGCACGACGAGCACCGCCAGGCACCACCCGCACGCTGAGCCGGCCCGGACCCCGCCGCGCACCCCGGCCCGACCGCGAGCATGATGGCCGCATGACGGACCCGGCGACACGGCGCGGCCGCCCGCCCCTCGTGACGGCCGCGGACGTCCGCGGCGCGCTGTGGTCCCTCGTGACGACCGCCGCCGGGCTCGGCGTCGCGATCGCCCTCGTCCCCGGCGTGGAGGCCTCCACCCCCTGGTCGGTCCTCCTCGCGGCGCTCGCGGTCGGGGTCGGCGACGTCGCCCTGCGCCCTGCCCTGCGCGGCGTCGCGCGCCGCGCCGGCGTGGTCGGCGCGCTGGTGTCCGGCCTGCTCGCCCAGGTGCTCGTCGTCGGGGCCGCGCTCACGCTCCTGCCCGGGTTCGGCACGCCGACGTGGGGCGCGGTGCTCGCGGTCCTCGTCGTCGCCGGGGTGCTCATGGCGGTCGGCCGCTGGGTGGTCGGCGCCCACGACCGCGAGTACGTGCTCGGCGACCTCGTGCGACGGGCCCGGCGCCGCGCCGGGGTCGACGCGCGGGGAGCCGACCGCACCGGCGGGGCCGCCCCCGAGCGCGGGCTGCTCGTCGTCATGCTCGACGGCGTGGCGCGCCCGACGCTCGACCACGCCCTCCAGGCCGGGCTCGCCCCGACCCTCGCGCGCTGGCTCGGCGACGGCAGCCACCGCCTCACCTCCTGGTGGGCGCGCGTGCCCGCCACGACGCCCGCGAGCACGATCGGGCTCCTGCACGGCTCGACCGAGCACGTCCCCGCGTTCCGGTGGTGGTCGCGGGACCTCGGGCGCCTCGTCGTGACCAACCGGCCCGCCGACGCCGCGCTCGTCGAGGAACGCACGCGCGACGGCGCCGGGCTCCTCGCCGACGGGGGCGCCGCCGTGTCGACGATGTTCTCCGGCGACGCGGCGACGACCCTGCTCGTCATGAGCCGCGCGTCGTCGGGACTGGGGCCCGGGCAGATGTTCGTCCGCTTCTTCGCGAGCCCGTTCGTCCTCGTGCGCGCCGTCGTCGTCACCGCCGCCGAGGTCGTCAAGGAGCTCTACCAGGGCTGGCAGCAGGCCGTGCGCCGTGTCGAGCCGCGCGTCTCGCGCCTCGGCTGGTACCCCGTCCTGCGGGCCGTGACGAACGTCGTCCTGCGCGACCTCAACACGACCCTCGTCGCCGAGCAGCTCGTGCGCGGCGTCCCCGTCGTGTGCGTCGACCTCGTCGACCACGACGAGATCGCCCACCACGCCGGGCCCCTGCGTCCGGAGTCGATGCGCGCGCTGGAAGGGCTCGACGGCGTGCTCGGCCTCTGGGAGCAGGTCGCCGCCCTCGCGCCGCGGCGCTACGAGATCGTCGTGGTCTCCGACCACGGGCAGTCGCTCGGTGCGACCTTCGAGCAGGTCGTGGGACGCTCCTTCCTCGCCGAGGTCCGCCGCCTCATGGCGCTCCCGGTGCCCGACGGCGCGGGCCCGCGGCCGGGTGCCGGTCCGGCGTCGGGCCCGGGGACGGGCCGACGCCGCGCGACCGCGCCCGACAGCGAGGCGTGGGGCCCGGCCAACACCGCCCTCAACGCGCTCCGGCCCGGCGACGGCGAGGCGGGCCGCATGATGGTCGGCCCGGACCGCACCGAGCGGCGGCCCGCGGCACCCGGCGCCGCGGAGCTGCCCGAGGTCGCCGTCGTCGGGTCCGGCAACCTCGGCATGGTGTGGTTCTGCCGCGAGCCGCGGCGCCTGCTCGGCACGGAGGTGGACGAGCGCTGGCCCGCGCTCGTCGCCGGGCTCGTCGCCAACCCCGCGGTCGGCGTCGTCGTCGCCCACGAGGACGACGGCGCGGGCGGCCGCACCGTCGTCGCGCGCGGCCCCGGCGGGACGCACGACCTCGTCACCGGCGCCGTCGACGGCGACGACCCCCTCGCGCCCTACGGCTCCCGGGCCGTCGCGGACCTCCTGCGCGTCGCCCGCCTCGACGACGCGGGCGACCTCGTCCTCGTCTCCCGCGTCGACGACATGGGCATGGTCCACGCGTTCGAAGGGCTCGTCGGGTCCCACGGCGGGCTCGGGGGCGCCCAGAACCACGCCGTCCTCGTCCACCCCACCACGCTCGCCGTCCCTGACGACGAGCTCGAGGACGTCGACGGCGAACGCCTCCTCGTCGGCGCGGAGGCCGTGCACCGCCGCCTCGTCTCCTGGCTCGTCGACCTCGACGTGCGCCCGCCCGCCCGCACCTCGACCCCGGTCGACGAGCACGCACCGACCACGAGCGACCCCGCGGACCGGGGCGCGCCCCGATGAGCCTCACCGTGACGTGGCTCGGGCACTCCACCGTCGTGCTCGACGCGACCGCACCCGGGGGACCGCCGACCCGCCTGGTGACCGACCCCCTGCTGCACCGCCACGCCGGTCTGCTGCGCCGCCGCGGCGACCGCCCCGCCGAGGTCTGGCGCGACGCCGACGCCGTCCTGCTCTCCCACCTCCACCACGACCACGCCGAGCTGCGCTCCCTCCGGCTGCTGAGCGGCACCCCCGTCCTCACCGCCCCCGCCAACGCCCGGTGGCTGCGCACCAAGGGGCTGCGCGGCGTCGGGCTCGACGACACGTGGCACGACGTCGGCGACCCGGACGCCGACGTCGCCGTCCGACTCGCCCCCGCCGTCCACGGGCACCGGCCCATGCCGCACCGGCCCAACGCCGCCACCGGGCACCTCGTGCGCGTCGGCCGCGCCCCGGGCGTCCGGGTCTGGGCCGTCGGCGACACCGAGCGATTCGGCGCGATGGCGCACCTCGCGGCGCTCGCGGGCGGCCCGGTCGACGTCGCGCTCGTCCCCGTCTCCGGGTGGGGTCCGCGCCTGTCCGGCGGGCACCTCGGGCCGGTCGAGGCGGCGCGCGCGTGCGCGGAGGTCGGCGTCCGCGTCGCGGTCCCCGTGCACTGGGGCACGCTCCACGCGCCGGGGGTGCGGAACCTCCCGCGGGGGTGGATGGACCACGCCGGGGCCGCGTTCGAGGCGGCGGCGCACCGCGAGGCGCCCGGGACGCGCGTGGTCGTCCTCGCGCCGGGGGAGTCCTGGTCCCTCGCGGACGCCTGAACCCCGCGGGTGCACCGGGAGGCGCGACACGCCCGGCGCCGCGGTTCCGGGTCGAACACCTGTTCGGCTAGAGTCGTCCACAGGTGACCGCGCGAGCGCGGGGAGCCGAGGACCGCGACGACGATCCACAGGCCGGACCAGGCGCCGACACGCGTGTCGGTGGCTACCCGTACTGTCGGGCACGACGAACAGACGACACGACGCGAAGGTGACCCACATGCCCGCACCTGCAGACCGCGAGAAGGCGCTGGAAGCCGCGCTCGCCCAGATCGACCGGAGCTTCGGCAAGGGCTCCGTCATGCGCCTCGGCGAGGAGGGCCGTGCTCCGGTCGACGTGATCCCCACCGGGTCCATCGCGCTCGACGTCGCGCTCGGTATCGGCGGGCTGCCCCGTGGCCGCGTCATCGAGGTCTACGGGCCGGAGTCCTCCGGCAAGACGACCGTCGCGCTCCACGCGGTCGCCAGCGCCCAGCGCGCCGGCGGCATCGCGGCGTTCATCGACGCCGAGCACGCGCTCGACCCGGAGTACGCGAAGAAGCTCGGCGTCGACACCGACGCGCTCCTCGTGTCCCAGCCGGACACGGGCGAGCAGGCGCTCGAGATCGCGGACATGCTCATCCGCTCCGGCGCGCTCGACATCATCGTCATCGACTCCGTCGCCGCGCTCGTGCCCAAGGCCGAGATCGAGGGCGAGATGGGCGACAGCCACGTCGGTCTCCAGGCCCGCCTCATGTCGCAGGCGCTGCGCAAGATCACCGGTGCGCTCAGCGCGTCGGGCACCACCGCGATCTTCATCAACCAGCTCCGCGAGAAGATCGGCGTCTTCTTCGGCTGCTTCCACTACTCGACGCGCGTCGTCCTCGCGGACGGCACGACCGAGAAGATCGGCAAGATCGTCAACCAGAAGATGCCGGTCGAGGTGATGTCCTACGACCCGGAGACGGGCGAGACCGTCCCGCGCAAGATCGTCAGCTGGTTCGACAACGGGCCGACGGACCGCTTCCTCCAGTTCACCGTCGAGAAGTCGGCGGGCAACGGGCGCGCGCAGTTCGCCGCGACCGAGAACCACCTCATCCGGACCCCGGGCGGGTGGCGCGAGGCAGGGGAGATCATCGCCGGGGACCGTGTCATGGTCGCCGAGCAGGTGCGGCTGTCTGACCAGCAGTGGCAGACCGTCCTCGGCGGGCTCATGGGGGACGGCCACCTCTCGCCCAACAGGCGCGGGCGTCGTGGCGTGCGGTACCGGATGGGCCACGGGCCGAAGCAGGTCGAGTACGTCGACTGGAAGGCGTCGATGCTCGGCAACGTCCCGCAGTCGCGCACGGTCCGCCCGAACGGGTCGGTGCTCGTGGACCTCACGCCGCTGCCCGAGCTCGCCGAGCTGCGCGAGGTCGTCTACTTCGGGGGCGGCAAGAAGCACCTCACGTGGGACTACCTCAAGGCCCTGACGCCGCTCGCGCTCGCCGTCTGGTACATGGACGACGCCTCGTTCCAGATCCGCTCGAAGGGCCTGCAGTCCCGGACCGAGGGCGGCAGCGGGCGCGCGGAGATCTGCGTCGACGCGATGAGCGAGGGGTCGCGCGAGCGGCTGGTGGAGTACCTGCGTGACACGCACGGCGTCGAGTCGCGACTGACCCTCCGCGGCGCGAAGCAGCAGAACGTCCTGCAGCTCACCACCGCGGGGACCGCGCGGTTCCAGGAGATCATCGCGCCGTTCGTCCACCCGTCGATGGAGTACAAGCTCCTCCCGCGCTTCCGCGGGCAGTTCGACGTCTCGCCCGAGTTCGTCGCGCCGCGGACCGTGCCGGTCCCGGCGCGCGTCCTCGACGTGCACGTCAAGCCCCCGACCCGTTCGACGCACCGCTTCGACATCGAGGTGGAGGGCAACCACAACTACTTCGTCGACGGTGTCATGGTGCACAACAGCCCCGAGACCACCACCGGTGGCAAGGCGTTGAAGTTCTACGCCTCGGTGCGTCTGGACATCCGCCGCATCGAGACCCTCAAGGAGGGCACGGACGCGGTCGGCAACCGCACGCGCGTGAAGATCGTCAAGAACAAGATGGCGCCGCCGTTCAAGCAGGCGGAGTTCGACATCCTGTACGGCGTGGGCATCTCCCGTGAGGGCGGTCTCATCGACATGGGCGTCGAGCACGGGTTCGTGCGCAAGTCCGGGTCGTGGTTCACCTACGGCGGTGACCAGCTCGGCCAGGGCAAGGAGAACGCCCGGTCGTTCCTGCGCGACAACCCGGACCTCGCGAACGAGCTGGAGAAGAAGATCAAGGAGAAGCTGGGCGTCGGGCCGCGGGTCGACGCGCCGGCCGACCCGGCCGCGGGTGCGGTCGTCGACCCGGTCGGCGGTCCCGCCGTCGCGGACAAGCCCGCGGTGAAGGCCCCGGCCGCCGCCAAGGGGAAGAAGCCGTTCTGACCGGCGACCACCGGGGGGACCGCGGGCGTCGTGCGGGGGGCACGGGCCCCGCACGACGCCCGCGTCCGTCGCTGCAGGAACGCATCGAGAACGGCGAGCTCACCGACGACGAGCTCGCCGAGCGGGCACGGGAGACGGTGCTGCGGATCCTCACCGCCGCCCCGAAGAGCCGGGCCGAGCTCGCGCAGTCGCTCGCCCGCAAGGGCTACCCCGAACACGTCGTCCTGCCCCTGCTCGACCGCTACGAGGAGGTCGGCCTCGTCGACGACACCCAGTACGCCGAGATGATCGTGCGCACCCGGCACGCCGAACGGGGCCTGTCACGTCGTGCGATCGCCGTCGAGCTGCGCCGCCGCGGGATCGACGACGAGACCTCCGCGTCGGCCCTCGACCAGGTCGACGACGACTCCGAGACCGAGGCCGCGCACGACCTCGCCCGCGCGCGCCTGCGGCGCACCGTCGGGCTGGACCGCGACGTGCGCGTCCGCCGGGCCGTCGGCGCGCTCGCGCGCAAGGGGTACGCCCCCGGAGTCGCGTTCGAGGTCGTCCAGCAGGAGCTCGACCGTGAGGACGCCGACACGCCCGACGCGTGAGCCGGAGCGAGCATGGCCCCTTTCCGGCGGCCGGAACCCTTCCGGCTCTCAGGCGGCAGCGGGTCCGGCGGTTCCGGCAGCGGTCGCCGCGGGGTTGCCGATCCCCGCGCCGGCTGTGGTGGTCCCCGACGTGCGGCCCTTGAGGAAGCGCGACAGCCACTGCGCGACGGTCGTGAGCAACCAGTTGATGACGATGAAGATCACCGCGGCCACCGTGAGCGTCTGCAGGTTGTTGCCGTTGCCGTTGCCGAAGATCTGCGCGGCGCGCAGCAGCTCGTTGTAGACGATGATCTGGCCGAGCGCGGTGTCCTTGAGCACGACGACGAGCTGCGACACCAGGGCGGGCAGCATCGCGATGAGGGCCTGCGGGAGCTGGATCGAGCGGAGGGTCTGCCCCCGCGTGAGGCCCACGGCGAGTCCCGCCTCGGACTGCCCGCGGGGCAGGTTCCCCACGCCTGACCGGACGAGCTCGGCGATGACGGCGCCGTTGTAGAGGATCAGCGCGATGACGACGGCGAGGAACGAGGGCTGGCTGACCTGGTTGAACCCGAGGAGGAGCCAGAAGAAGATCATGAGGAGCAGGACCGGCACGGCACGGAAGAACTCGACGACGGTCCCGCTGAGCCAACGCAGGACGCGTGAGTGCGACAGCCGGCCGATGCCGAGGAGCAGGCCGAGCGCGACGGCGCCGACGACGGCGAACGCGGCGGCACGGAGCGTGTTCTGCAGGCCGGGGAGGAAGTAGTTCTCCCACGCGTTCGCGGTGAACACGGGACCCCAGAGGTTCCACGAGAGCTGGCCCTTGCGGTCGAGCTCGAGGAGCACGAGGGCGGCGATGCCGAGCACGACGAGCGCACCGACGACGTTGCCGATCGCGATGGCCCGCCGGGCGCGCGGGCCGGGGGCGTCGAAGAGGACGGACTGCTGGGAGCTCATCGGCGCACCGCCAGACGGGTCGAGAGGGACGTGGTGAGCAGCCCGATCGGGATGACGAGGATGACGTAGCCGATCGCGAAGATGAAGAAGATGACGAAGATGTAGCTCGAGTTGAACTCGATCATCGTGCGCATGAGGCTCGACGTCTCGGTCGTCACGCTCGCCGCGGCTGCGACGGTCGAGTTCTTGAGCAGCGCGATGAGCGTGTTGCCGAGCGGCGCGATCGCGCCGCGGAACGCCTGCGGGAGGATGATGAGCCGCGCGGCGGGCAGGAACGACAGCCCGATCGCGCGCGCCGCCTCGGCCTGGCCGAGCGGCACGGTATTGACTCCCGACCGGATCGCCTCGCACACGAAGGCGGCGTGGTACACGGTGAGGCCGACGACGGCGAACCGGAAGAAGTTGGACGCGAAGTCCTCGGCGAGGCTGATCTGGAGCTGCGTCCAGATGCCGAGCACCATGACCGTCATGATCACCGTGAGCGGCGTGTTGCGGAGCACGTTGACGTACGCCGTGCCCGCCCACTGCAGGCTCGCGATGGGCGAGATGCGCATGAGGGCGAGGAGCGTCCCGAGCAGGAGCGAGAAGATCGCGGCCCAGAACGTGAGCTGGATGTTGACCCAGAAGGCGCCGACGACGTCGTACTGCGCGAACAGGTCGCCGATCTGGGACAGGTAGTCACCCACGGTGCGTCATCCTCCGGGTGGGTTCGGCGGCCTCGTCGGGACGGGGACCGCGTCGGGGACGGGCGAGGGGAGCGGCGCGCGGGCGCCGCCCCCCTCGCGTGTCCGGGTCAGGCGCAGGCGTCGACCGACGGCGGGTTCTCGCTCGAGTTCGGCGTGTACCCGGTGCCCTCGGTGTTGGCCGCGACGGCCTCCTCCCAGGAACCGTCCTCGATCATCTCCTCGATCGCGGCGTTGACGTCCTCGCAGATCTCGTTGTCCTGCGGGAGGCCCACGCCGTAGCGCTCGGTGGAGAACGGCGCGCCGACGACCTTGACCTTGCCCTGGTTCGCGGGCTGGGCCGCGAGACCGGCGAGGATGATGTCGTCGGTGGTGACGGCGTCGACCTGGCCCGCGGTGAGGGCGGTGACGCACTCGGCGTACCCGGGGCGCTCGAGGAGCTGGGCGCCCGCGGCGTACTCGTCCTTGATGCGCTGGGCCGACGTGGAGCCGGTCACCGAGCACAGGTTCTTGCCCTCGAGCGACTCGGGGCCGGTGATGTCGGTGTTGTCCTCGGCGACGAGGAGGTCCTGGCCGGCGACGAAGTACGGCCCGGCGAACGCGACCGTCTCCTTGCGCTCGTCGGTGATCGAGTAGGTCGCGAAGATCATGTCGACCTGGCCGGTCTGCAGGAGCGTCTCGCGCTGCGCGGACGGGGCCTCGACCCACTCGATCTGGTCGGCGGAGTAGCCGAGCTTCTCGGCGACGTAGGTCGCGACGTCGACGTCGAACCCCGTGTACTCGCTCCCGTCCTGGTACCCCAGCCCGGGCTGGTCGAACTTGATGCCGATGGTGATGCCGCCCTCGGCCCCACCGCCCTCGGTGGCCGTGTCGGTCCCGGTGTCCTCGCCGTCGCCGCCGACCTCGCCGCCGCCGCACGCGGCGAGCGTGAGAGCGGTGAGCGCTGCCAGGACGGTGGCACCTGCGTGTCGTGTGCGCATCGTTCCTACCCTTCGTGAGTGGTGGCCGCCCGCCCGAGGTGGTTCCTCGCGGGGCGCCCGGTATGGGGAGTGTCGGACGTCAGTGGGTGAGGATCTTCGACAGGAAGTCCTTCGCGCGCTCGCTCCTGGGCGCGGTGAAGAACTGCTCGGGGTGGGCCTCCTCGACGATCTGGCCGTCGGCCATGAAGACGACGCGGTTCGCGGCCTTGCGCGCGAACCCCATCTCGTGGGTGACGACGATCATCGTCATGCCCTCCTTGGCGAGCGCGACCATGACGTCGAGGACCTCGTTGATCATCTCCGGGTCGAGGGCCGAGGTCGGCTCGTCGAAGAGCATGACCTTGGGCCGCATCGCGAGGGCGCGCGCGATGGCGACGCGCTGCTGCTGCCCGCCGGAGAGCTGGGCGGGCATCTTGCCCGCCTGGTTCTTCACGCCGACCCGGTCGAGCAGGGCGAGGGCGCGCTCCTTGGCGTCCTTCGACCTCTCGCGGCGCACCTTCACGGGGCCGAGCGTGACGTTCTCGAGGATCGTCTTGTGCGCGAAGAGGTTGAACGCCTGGAAGACCATCCCGACGTCCGACCGCAGCCGGGCGAGGGCCTTGCCCTCCTCGGGGAGCTGCTGGCCGTCGACGCGGATCTCGCCGGAGTCGATCGTCTCGAGGCGGTTGATCGCGCGGCACAGGGTCGACTTCCCGGAGCCGGACGGCCCGATGACCACGAGCACCTCGCCGCGGCGCACGGTGAGGTTGATGTCCTGCAGCACGTGCAGGTCGCCGAAGTGCTTGTTGACGTCGACGAGCTCGACGAGCGGCTCGCCCAGCGACGCGTCGTCGGGCGCGGGTGCGTCGTGGGCGTCGGGGGGCGTGCCGGCGTCCGACGGCACGACGCCGTCGGACGACGTGGGGGAGTCGTCGACCATTTTTCGAACATAGGGGGCATCTGTTGCGGGCGCCACCGAATCGCGCAACAGCCAGGCAACAGTTCAGTAACACCCGTGGCCGCGCCGTACCCTGGACGGTGATGTCCACGATCGCTCCCGCCCCGCTCCCCGCCGCCTCCCCGGACGGCGAGGCCCGCACGTACGTCGTGCGCACGCTCGGCTGCCAGATGAACGTCCACGACTCCGAGCACATGGCCGGGATGCTCGAGCAGGCCGGGTACACGCGCGCGAGCGCGGCCGACGAGGCCGCGAACCGCGCCGACGTCGTCGTGATCAACACGTGCGCGGTGCGCGAGAACGCGGCGACGCGCCTGTACGGCAACCTGGGTCAGCTCGCGTCGGTCAAGGCGCAGCGCCCCGGCATGCAGATCGCGGTCGGCGGGTGCCTGGCGCAGAAGGACCGCGGCACGATCGTCGACAAGGCGCCGTGGGTCGACGTGGTGTTCGGCACGCACAACCTCGACGCGCTGCCGGTCCTGCTGGAGCGGGCCCGGCACAACGAGGCGGCGCAGGTGGAGATCGCCGAGTCGTTGCAGGTCTTCCCGTCGACGCTGCCGACCAAGCGCGAGTCGGTCTACGCCGGCTGGGTGTCGATCAGCGTCGGGTGCAACAACACGTGCACGTTCTGCATCGTGCCGCACCTGCGCGGCAAGGAGCGCGACCGTCGTCCGGGCGAGGTCCTCGCGGAGGTGGGCGCGCTCGTCGACGCGGGCGCCATCGAGGTGACGCTGCTGGGCCAGAACGTCAACAGCTACGGCGTCGAGTTCGGCGACCGCGGCGCCTTCGCGAAGCTGCTGCGCGCGTGCGGCGGGATCGACGGGCTGGAGCGCGTGCGCTTCACCTCGCCGCACCCTGCCGCGTTCACCGACGACGTGATCGCCGCGATGGCCGAGACGCCGAACGTCATGCCCCAGCTCCACATGCCGCTGCAGTCCGGCTCCGACCGGGTGCTGCGGGCGATGCGCCGCTCGTACCGCTCCGAGCGGTTCCTCGGCATCCTCGACCGCGTGCGGGCCGTCATGCCCGACGCCGCGATCACCACCGACGTCATCGTGGGCTTCCCCGGCGAGACGGAGGAGGACTTCGCCGAGACCCTGCGGGTGGTCGAGGCCTCGCGCTTCTCCTCGGCGTTCATGTTCCAGTACTCGCCCCGCCCGGGGACGCCCGCGGCCACCATGGACGGCCAGCTGCCCAAGGAGGTCGTGCAGGAGCGCTTCGAGCGCCTCCAGGCGCTCCAGGACCGCGTCGCGGGCGAGGAGTCGGCGCGGCAGGTCGGCCGGACGGTCGACGTCCTCGTCGGCGAGGGCGCGGGCCGCAAGGACGGCGCGACCCACCGGCTCACCGGCCGCGCGCCGGACAACCGCCTCGTCCACCTCGCCCTGCCGTCCGGCGTGACGCCGGTGCCCGACGACGGCGGCGCGCCCGTGCGCGCCGGCGACCCCCGCCTGGCCGAGCAGCCCGACGCGCGCCTGCCGCGGCCGGGCGACGTCGTCACCGTGGAGGTCACGCGGTCGGCGCCGCACCACCTCATCGCCGACTCCGCGGCGTCGGGCGGGACCTTCGCCGTGCGGCGCACTCGCGCGGGCGACGCGTGGGTGCGGCGCGAGACCGCGCGCCTGGGCGGGGGCGACGACCACGGGCACGGCGGCGGGGCCCCGGCGGGCGGCCCGGTCGTCCTGGGCCTGCCGACGCTGCGCGCCTGACGCGGCCCACGTGACGCGGACGAACTGACGGACGGTCTGACGCGGACGGGCTGACGAGGACCTCGGGGACCTCGGGGACCGTCAGCCCGCGTCGTCGACCACGCCGGGCGGCAGCGTCGCTCCCACGGCGTGGAAGAGCTGCACGGCGGTCCCCAGGCCGCAGGAGACCGTCTGCGCGAGCTGCGCGTCGGTGACCCCGCGCTCGAAGTCGACCGACACCTCGGCGTAGACGGCGAGCCGCCCCGCCTCCTCGCGGACGTACACCTTCGGCCAGATGCGCTCGCGGTTCCAGTCGTTGACCGCCTGGAGCGTCGCGAGGCGCGCGTCCACCGGCAGGGTGGTGGACCAGCGGCCGCGCACCTGCAGCACCTCGGACCGGTCGCCGAGCAGGAGGAACCAGAAGCGGTGACCGTCCCACGTCCCGGTGATGTCCCCGTCGTCGTCCACGCGGAAGTGGTACCCGCGGCGCGTCAGGTGGTCGCCCACGCGGGACATCGTCAGGGTGCGCGGCAGCTCCGGCGGGGCCGGGGAGGCGTCCGCGGACTTGGGGCGGCGGTTGCCGAAGAGGCGGGCGAACCAGCCCGTGCGCGCCTCGCTCACGGTGCCTGCCTCGCCGGGTCCGGGTAGAACTCGTCGAGCGCGTCGAAGAACATCGAGCCGGTGCCCAGCCCGCACTGCAGGAGCTGGTCGAGCTGGTCGTCCGTCACGCCGTGCTCGAGGTCGACCGTCACCTCCGTGAACACCTGCACCATGCCGTTGTCGCGCACGCGCGTGTACGTCTTGGGCCAGATGCGGTCGGCGTTCCACTCGTTGCAGAACTCCAGCACCTCCTCGAGGCGCTCGATCGCGAGGTCGCGGTTCCACTGGCCGCGCACCTGGAGGATCTCGTCGTTGTTGCCGAAGAGCAGGAAGTAGAACAGCCGGCCGTGCCACAGCCCGCCGACGTCGCCGTCCGAGTCCACGAAGTAGCTGTAGCCGCTGTCCGTGATCCACTGGACGACGCGGTCGAGCGCGAGCGGCGCCGGGGCGCCCGTCGCGGTGGCGACCTGCCCGAGCTCGCGCGCGAGCACCTCCTCGACCTGCGACCGCAGGTCCTCGTCCGACGTCCCGCCGCCCGCCGCGTCGTCGCGCCGGTCGTCCTCTCGCTCCCCGAAGAACCTCACCGTCCCACCGTACTCGGGGCGCCCGGCCACGTCGTCCCGCGGCGCGTCGCTCGCTACGGTGTGGGCGTGCTCACCCGTGCCGTCGTGCTGCCCGCCACGCCCCTGCTCGTCCCGGGCGCCGCCGGGCGCGCCGACGTCCTCGTGGCGACGCGGCAGGACGTCCTCGCCGCGCTGCGCCCGCTCGTCGGTCACGACGTCGTGGTCCTCGCGGCGGGGTCGCACGGGGCCGGGGTGGTCCGCGGCGCACGGCGCGCGACCCTCGCGGCGGCGGGCGTCGCGGACGCGCGGCTCGGGGACGGGTGGCGCCCCGGCCCCGCCGACGCCGGGCAGGAGACCTCCGTCGCGGCGGGCACCGGCGCGTCCGTGGCGCTGCTCGCGCTCGCCGCCGCGGGGGTCGGCCGCCCCGCCGACCTCGTCGAGCTGGGCGGGGCCGTCCCGCCCGGCGAGGCCCGCGCCGTGGGGGACGCCCTGCGCACCGGTGACGCCGCCGTCGTCGTCGCCGCCGACCCGCGGTCGGCGCCCCTGGGCCACGCCGTCCGGGCCCTGGTCGACGCCGCGTGGTCGACCGACGAGGTCACCTCGCCGCACCCGGACGGCGGCCCGCCGTACGCCGTCGTGGTCCACCGCGCCGGGTAGCGTGCTGCGCGTGACGCACCCGCCCGCCGGACAGACCGCCCGACTGCCCGACCGTTCGCTGACCGTCGTCGCCGTCGTCGGACCGACCGCGACCGGCAAGTCCGACCTCGCGCTCGACCTCGCCGAGCGCCTCGGCACGCCCACGGCCCCCGCCGAGATCGTCAACGCCGACGCCTACCAGCTCTACCGCGGCATGGACGTGGGCACGGCGAAGGTCCCCGTGGGCGAGCGGCGCGGCGTCGTGCACCACCTGCTCGACGTGCTGGACCCCGCGCAGGACGCGTCCGTCGCGCGGTACCAGGAGGAGGCGCGCGCGGTCCTCGACGCGGTCGCCGCGCGCGGCGCGCGGGCCGTCGTCGTCGGCGGGTCCGGGCTCTACGTGCGCGCCCTCCTCGACGACATGCGCTTCCCGGGGACCGACCCGCAGGTCCGGGCCGCCCTGGAGGGGCGTGCCGAGCGCGAGGGCACGCGCGCCCTGCACGACGAGCTCGCCCGGCTCGACCCCGCCGCGGCCACGAGCATCGACCCCGCGAACACCCGCCGCGTCGTGCGTGCCCTGGAGGTCGTCGAGCTCACCGGGGAGCCGTTCAGCGCGAACCTGCCGCGCGAGGCGTACGTGCGCCCCACGGTGCAGATCGGGCTCGACTGCGACCGGGCGGTCCTCGACGCACGGGTCGAGAACCGGGTCGCCCGCATGTGGGAGCTCGGGCTCGTCGACGAGGTACGTCGTGTCGAGGCGGCCGGGATGGGCCGCACCGCGCGGCGCGCCGTCGGCTACGCGGAGGTCCTGGAGCACCTGCACGGCACGGCCACCGAGGAGGCGGCGCGCTCCGCCGTCACGGCGAACACGCGCCGTCTGGCCCGCAAGCAGATGGGCTGGTTCGGGCGGGACCCGCGCCTGCACTGGCTCGACGCGCAGTCGCCGACGCTGGTCGACGACGCGCTCGCGCACGTCGAGGCCGCGGACACCCGCCCGCCCGAGCCTCCCGCGCCCGACGGGCGCGACCCGGACGCGGCGGACACCACGGCCCGCGTGCGCCGTAGTCTGGGCTCATGACGCGCACCCGGTTCACCAAGGGTCACGGGACCCGCAACGACTTCGTGCTGCTCGCCGACACGAAGGGTGAGCTGGACCTCACGCCCGAGCTCGTCCGCGCCCTCGCGGACCGTCGCGGCGGCGTCGGCGGGGACGGCGTCATCCGCCTCGTCCCGACCGCTCTCGTCCCCGAGTCGCACGACGTGCTCGCGCAGGACCCGCACGCGATCTGGTTCATGGACTACCGCAACGCCGACGGCTCCGTCGCGGAGATGTGCGGCAACGGCGTCCGCGTCTTCGCGGCGTTCGCCGAGAGCCTCGGGCTCGTGAGCTTCGCCGGCGGCACCGAGGTCCCCGTCGGGACGCGCGCGGGCGTCAAGCGCGTGCGCAAGGAGGACGACGGCTGGTACGCCGTCGACATGAGCGCCTGGTACCTGCCGGGCGGGCGCGAGGCGCTGCGCGCCGGGTTCGACGCCACCGTCGTCGTGCGCGGGTGGGACGTCCCCCGGCCCGCGCTCGGCGTCGACCTCGGCAACCCGCACACGGTCCTCGCCCTGGCCCGCGAAGAGCTCCTCGAGGACGCCGACCTCACGGCCGCCCCCGTCGTCGAGCCGGTGCCGCCGCGCGGGACGAACGTCGAGCTCGTCGTACCGCTCGGCGAGACCGTCGAGCCCGACGGCACCCTCGTCGGACGCGTGCGCATGCGCGTCCACGAGCGAGGCGTCGGGGAGACCCCGTCGTGCGGGACCGGCGCCTGCGCCGCCGCGCTCGCCGTGCGCGTGTGGGGCGGCTCCGACGCCCCCGACACCTGGTACGTCGAGGTGCCCGGCGGCACCGTGCGCGTGCGCGCCCTCCCCGACGACCACGTCGAGCTCGCCGGGCCGGCAGAGCTGGTGCACTCCGGCGAGATCGACCTCGCGCGCCTCGTGCCCCCGGCGCCGGCGCCCGTCCCGCCGCCCCCCGCGGCGCAGGACGAGCCCGCCGCCGTCTGACGGATCAGGCCGACGGCGCCCCGACCGTCAGCACGCGGAAGCCCTTGGCGCTCGCGGCCCGCGAGACCTCGGCCCCCGGCAGCACCGGGGCCAGGTGCTCGACCAGCCACCGCTGCAGCGAGTCGGCACCGAGGTTGCGCTGCACCACGAGGTGCGCGACCGCGCCCGGCGCGAGGCGCGGCAGCCAGCGCAGCAGCATGCCGTGCAGCACCTCCTTGCCCACGCGGATCGGCGGGTTCGACCACAGCGCGGCGAACGCGACGTCGTCGGGCACCTCGTCCGGCGTCACGGCGCGCACCCCGGCGAGGCCGAGGCGGTCGGCGTTGCGCCGCACGAGGTCGAGCGCGCGCTCGTTGACGTCCACGGCCCACACGGTGGCACCGGGCGCCTCGAGCGCCATGGTGATCGCCACCGGGCCCCAGCCGCACCCGAGGTCCAGCAGGTGCGCGCCCGCCCCGTCGCCGGGCAGGACGTCGTCCAGCGCGGGGGTCGTCCGCAGCAGCACCTGCGTGCCGAGGTCGAGCCGGCCGGGGGAGAAGACGCCGCCCGCGACCTCCACCTCGACGTCGCGCCCCGCGAGGCGGACGGCGATCGTGCGCCGCTCGGACGCCGAGGCGGGCCGCGCGGTGAAGTAGTGGTCGTGCTCGTCGCTCACGAGGCGTGATCCTATGTCGCGGCGCCGGACCGTGGAATCCGTTGGCCGCGGGACGATTTCGCGTGCCACGCTTGTTCCACGAGAGGACGGCGGGTGCCGTCCTGCCAGGACCCCGGACGGAAGGCGGCACATGACCCAGACCCCTGCGAACCCCACGACGGCTCGGAGCGAGCCGGCCGACGCGCCGCGGGACATCGCGAGCGACGTCGTGGCACGGGTGCTCGCACGGGCCGGGACGGCGCGCGCCGAGGGCGGCACGGTCCACGCGGAGCACGACGGCGACCAGCTCGACCTCGCCGAGCGTGCGTCGCTGCGGCGCGTCGCCGGGCTGTCGACCGAGCTCCAGGACGTCACCGAGGTCGAGTACCGTCAGCTCCGGCTCGAGAAGGTCGTCCTCGTCGGGCTGTGGAGCCCGTCGTCCGACCCGCGCGAGGACGGCGCCGCGACGAGCGCGGTCGAGGCCGAGGTCTCGCTGCGCGAGCTCGCCGCCCTCGCCGAGACCGCCGGGTCCCAGGTGCTCGACGGCCTGCTCCAGCGCCGCGCCAAGCCCGACCCCGGCACCTACCTCGGGTCCGGCAAGGCGGAGCAGCTCGCGGAGATCGTCGCGGCCAGCGGCGCCGACACGGTCGTCGTCGACGGCGAGCTGGCCCCGTCCCAGCGCCGCGCGCTGGAGGACATCGTCAAGGTCAAGGTCGTCGACCGCACCGCGCTGATCCTCGACATCTTCGCCCAGCACGCCAAGTCCCGGGAGGGTAAGGCCCAGGTCGAGCTCGCCCAGCTCGAGTACCTCCTGCCGCGCCTGCGCGGCTGGGGCGAGTCGATGTCCCGCCAGGCGGGCGGTCAGGTCGGCGGCGCCGGCGCGGGCATGGGGTCGCGCGGTCCCGGTGAGACGAAGATCGAGCTGGACCGGCGGCGCATCCGCAACCGGATGGCGAAGCTGCGCCGCGAGATCGCGGCGATGGCCCCCGGACGCGAGACCAAGCGCTCGTCGCGCAAGCGGCACGCGGTCCCGTCCGTCGCGATCGCGGGCTACACCAACGCGGGCAAGTCGAGCCTGCTCAACGCGATCACCGGCGCCGGCGTGCTCGTCGAGAACGCGCTGTTCGCGACCCTCGACCCGACCGTGCGGCGCACCCGCACGGAGGACGGGCGCGTGTACACCCTCGCGGACACCGTCGGGTTCGTCCGCGCGCTGCCGCACCAGCTCGTCGAGGCGTTCCGCTCGACGCTCGAGGAGGTCGGGGACGCCGACCTGCTCCTGCACGTCGTCGACGCGTCCCACCCCGACCCCGAGGGTCAGATCGCCGCGGTCCGCCACGTCCTCGCCGACATCCCGGGCGTCGAGGACGTCCCCGAGGTCGTCGTGCTCAACAAGGCCGACGTCGCCGACCCCGAGGTCGTCGACCGGATCCGGCGGCGCGAGCGGCGCACCGTCGTCGTCTCCGCGCACACCGGCGAGGGGATCGAGGCGCTGCGCGCCCTCATCGCCGACGAGCTCCCGCGCCCCGACGTCGCGATCGACGTCGTCGTCCCCTACTCGCGCGGTGACCTCGTGCACCGCGTCCACACCGAGGGTGAGATCGACCACGAGGAGCACACGCCCGAGGGGACCCTGCTCCGCGGACGCGTCGCCGAGGCGCTCGCCGCCGAGCTCGCCGGGGCCGCGGCCGGCGCCTGAGCACCTCGACCGGGCGCCCGTCCACAGGGCGCCCGGCCACCGGGGCGACGTCGGGGTCCGACCGTAGACTCGGCGGGTGCCCCCCGTCCCGCCCCTCGCCGCCCGTGCTCCCGACGACGCGCCGCAGGAGGGCGCGGGCACCCGGGACGCCGCGTCGCTCGCGGGCGTGCCGGACGTCGACGCGCTCCTCGACCTCGCGGTCGGCCGCCTCGGGGGAGCGCGCCGCGACGGGCAGCACCAGATGGCGCGCGCCGTCGCGGGGTCGATCGGGAGCGGCGAGCACCTCGTCGTGCAGGCCGGCACGGGCACGGGGAAGTCGCTCGGCTACCTCGTGCCCGCCGTGCGGCATGCCGTCGCGACGGACGAGCGCGTCGTCGTCTCGACGGCGACGCTCGCCCTCCAGCGCCAGGTCATCACGCGCGACCTCCCGCTCGTCGCCGAGGCGATCGGCACCGAGCTCCCGCGCCCCGCGTCGATCGCGCTCCTCAAGGGCTGGCACAACTACGTGTGCGTCCACAAGGTCGCCGGCGGGTACCCGGTCGACGAACCGACGCTCTTCGACCTCCCCGGCGAGTCGGGCGGCGCGACCGACCACCCCTCCGCCCGGACCGAGAGCGGGGCGACGGCGTCCCTCGGCGAGCAGGTCGTCCGCGTGCGCGAGTGGGCGCAGGACACCCCGAGCGGGGACCGCGACGACCTCGTGCCCGGCGTGAGCGACAAGGCGTGGCGCCAGGTCTCGGTCACCGCGCTGGAGTGCCTGGGCCAACGGTGCCCGCTGCTCGCCGAGTGCTTCCCCGAGAAGGCGCGCGCCGCCGCGCGCGAGGCCGACGTCGTCGTGACGAACCACGCGATGCTCGGCATCGCGGCGATGGGCTCCCCGGGGGTGCTGCCCGAGCACGACGTGCTGGTCGTCGACGAGGCCCACGAGCTCGCCGACCGCGTGACGGCCGCGGCGACGGTCGACCTCTCGGTCCCCGCCATCGAGGGAGCCGCGCGGCTCGCGCGTCGGCACGGCGGCGTCACCACCGACCTGCTGGACGCCGCGTCCGCGACGTTCGGCGGGGTCGTCGGGTCGCTGCCCGCCGAGCGCTTCCCGGACGGTCTGCCCGACGGCGCCCGGGACGCCGTCGCCGCCGTGCGCGACGGCGCCCGCGAGGTCCTCTCGCGGCTCAAGCCCGAGACCGGTGCGACGAAGCCCGCGACGCCCGACACCGGCCTGAAGATGGCCCAGTCCGCGATGCTCCAGCTCTTCGAGATCGCCGAGCGCATGGCGGCCGACCCCACCGGTCACGACGTCCTGTGGTGCTCGCGGCCGGGCGAGGGCGGCTGGGCCGGGGACCGGTTCGGCGACGGAGCGAGCCGCCTCCACGCGGCGCCCCTCGGCGTCGCCGGCCTCATCCGGACGCACCTGCTCACCGAGCGCACGGGGGTCTTCACGTCGGCGACGCTCGCGCTCGGCGGCGCGTTCGACGCCGTGGCGCGCTCCTTCGGGCTCGGCACGGCGGGGTCCGAGGAGGAGAAGCCGCCGCCGTGGCGCGGGCTCGACGTCGGCAGCCCCTTCGACTACCGGCGGCAGGGCATCCTCTACGTCGCGAAGCACCTCCCGACACCCGGGCGCGAGGCAGCGACCGAGCACCAGCTCGACGAGATCGCCGCGCTCGTCGAGGCAGCCGGTGGCCGCACGCTCGGGCTCTTCTCGTCGCGTCGCGCCGCCGTGGCCGCCGCCGAGGCGATGCGCGAGCGCCTCGACGTGCCCGTGCTGTGCCAGGGCGACGACCAGCTTCCCACCCTCGTGCGCCAGTTCGCCGACGACCCGGCGACGTGCCTGTTCGGGACGCTGTCCCTGTGGCAGGGCGTCGACGTGCCGGGCCCGTCCTGCCAGCTCGTCCTCATCGACCGCATCCCGTTCCCGCGCCCCGACGACCCGGTGCGCTCGGCGCGGGCGCGCGCGGTCGAGGCCGCCGGGGGCAACGGCTTCATGCAGGTGTCCGCGACGCACGCGGCGCTGCTGCTCGCCCAGGGCGCCGGCCGCCTCGTGCGCTCGACGAGCGACCGGGGCGTCGTCGCCGTGCTCGACCCGCGCCTCGTCACCGCGCGCTACGGCACCTTCCTCACCCGGTCCATGCCGGACTTCTGGCAGACCACCGACCGGGAGGTCGCCACCGGTGCGCTGCGCCGCCTCGTCGCCCTAGGCTGAGGCGAACCCACCGAGACGGAGGCGCGATGACCGACGCAGGCACGACCCCCTCGCCCGTTGCGGGCCCGGCGGGGGACCCCACACCGCCGCGACCCGGGGCACGCACGACGAAGCTCGCGATCGTCGGGGCGGGCGCCGTCGGCTCGACGCTGGCGTACGCGGCCCTCATGCGCGGTGCCGCGCGCACGGTCGCGATGCTCGACGTCAACCGGCCGAAGGTCGAGGCCGAGGTGCTGGACCTCCAGCACGGGATCCAGTTCATGCCGATGGCGCGCGTCGAGGGGTCGGACGACGTCGCCGTGTGCGAGGGCGCGGACGTCGTCGTCGTGACCGCGGGCGCGAAGCAGAAGCAGGGCCAGACCCGGCTCGACCTCGCCGAGGGCACGATCGGCCTCATGCGCACCATCCTCCCCGGGCTGGTGGACGTCGCGCCGGACGCGGTCTACGTCATGGTGACCAACCCCGTGGACATCGTCACGTACGCGGCGCTCACGTTCTCCGGCCTCCCGCCCGAGCGGCTGTTCGGCAGCGGCACCGTGCTCGACTCGTCGCGGCTGCGGTTCCTCGTGGCGCAGCACTGCGGGGTCGCGGTGCAGAACGTCCACGCCTACATCGCGGGCGAGCACGGCGACAGCGAGATCCCGCTGTGGAGCTCGGCGACGATCGGGGGCGTCCCGCTGCTCGAGTGGCCCGGGATCGCGGGGCACCCCCCGCTCTCGGCGGACACGCGGGAGGAGATCGCCCGCGAGGTGGTCCAGTCCGCGTACCGGATCATCGAGGGCAAGGGCGCGACGAACTACGCCGTCGGGCTCGCGGGCACGCGCATCATCGAGGCGATCCTCGACGACGAGCACCGGCTGCTGCCCGTCTCGACCCTGCTCGACGGCGACTACGGGCTGGACGACGTGTGCCTGTCCCTGCCGACCCTCGTCGGCCGTCACGGCGCCACGGAGCGCGTCGAGGTCCCGCTCTCCGACGCGGAGCTCGCCGGCCTGCGGGCCTCCGCCGACTCCCTGCGTGCCGTCGCCCGGCGGTTCGGGCTGTAGCGAGCGCAGGACGGCACGAGGGCCGGTGGTCGTCGACCACCGGCCCTCGTGCGTCGTCCGTCAGAGGCTGCGCAGCACCGACACGACGCGCCCGAGGACCTGTGCGTCGTCCCCGACGATCGGCTCGTACGCCGGGTTGTGCGGCATGAGCCACACGTGCCCGTCGGTGCGCTTGAAGGTCTTCACCGTCGCCTCGCCGTCGATCATGGCCGCGACGATCTCGCCGTTCTCGGCGACCGGCTGACGCCGCACGACGACCCAGTCGCCGTCGCAGATCGCCGCGTCGACCATCGAGTCGCCCTGGACGCGCAGGAGGAACAGCTCGCCGTCGCCGACGAGCTGACGCGGCAGGGGGAACACGTCCTCGACGACCTGCTCGGCCAGGATCGGTCCGCCGGCGGCGATGCGTCCCACGACGGGCACGTACGAGGGCGCCGGGTGGGCCTCGTCCACGGACGCCGCGTGGGAGCGGGCGGGGGAGCGCTCGACCGTCCGTGAGTCGTCGGGCTGGACCACCTCGATCGCCCGAGGGCGGTTCGGGTCGCGGCGCAGGAAACCCTTGCGCTCGAGGGTCGTGAGCTGGTGCTTGACGGAGGAGGGGCTCGTGAGACCGACGGCCTCGCCGATCTCGCGCATGCTCGGCGGGTAACCCCGCTGGTCGACGCACGAGCGGATCGTCTCGAGCACCAGGCGCTGGCGCGGCGTGAGCCCGTCACCGCCCGCCGTGCCGTCGGGGAGCTCGCGCACCTCGGCGAGCCTGCCGCCCGACTCCCTGCCACGTCCCGCCATCGTCGTCTCCGCCCTCGTCGCCTCGTCGCCTCGCGGTCGCCGGCCCGTGGTCCGCCGCCCTGCCGTCGGTGCGCGTGGTGCCGTCGCCACGTGGCCGCGGGACATGTCCGGCGAACCGACCTGCCCCCAGGCTAGGGGAGAGGGCGCCATGAATCAAACATGTGTTCGAGGAACGCTCGACCGTGTCGGTGAAACGTGATAGACCTTCGTACAGACGTTCGACGTACACGTGTTCGACCCGGCGAGGGTCGACGACGAGCCCGCGAGGTCCGGGCGACCGGGGAAGGCGCCCGGGCCGCGCGCGGTGGAACGGAGGGACCGATGATCGGCACGGCGGTCGACAGCTGGACGGGCGGCACGGCATCCGAGGGTGTGCGAGCGCGCGAGCCCTGGACGCGTCACGGCGGCTCGACGGGAGGCCGGGGCGAGGATGAGGCGTCGACGCGCGCGCCGCGGCGCGACGGGTCGGGGCCGCTACGCCTCACGCGGCGGGGGCGCGTCGTGGTCGCTCTTCTCGCCCTCGCGGTGTTCCTGCTCGTCGTCCGCGTGGGCGCGGCGGTCGCCGGGCAGCCCGGCGAGCCGGTGGAGGTGCGCGTCCACGTGGTCGCGGCCGGCGAGACGCTCTGGGAGCACGCGAGTGCGGTCGCCGCGCCGGGAGAGGACGTCCGTGACGTCGTGGCCCGGCTCGCCGAGCTCAACGAGCTCTCGTCGACGGGTCTCGTGGCAGGGCAGCGCCTGCTCCTGCCCGTGGGCGACTGAGCGCTCGGGCGTGGGGCGCGGGTGACGTGCCTCACGGAGTCGTGGCCAGGGCTTGCCACGGCGAGTGAGGTGGGCCTAAGTTAGTGTCACCTCACACGCCGGGCTGGGGGGCCGGGCGAGAGGTGAGCCGCTGCATGCGGCTCGGAGCACGTCGACGCGCACGAGGCGAGTCGTCGCGCGTGATGGGGACGGGGGCGTCCCGGCGGGGGCGACCGGAGAACCGGTCGCCCCCGTCCTGCTGCCCGGGGTGTCGACCACCTTGCACCCACCCGGTGCCGCGGCATACTTTCGACGCGCCGGGCACCGGGTGCTCGCGCCCGTCCCCGGAGGAGAGCTGCCATGCACTGCCCGTTCTGCCGTCACGCGGACTCCCGAGTCGTGGACTCGCGCACCTCCGACGACGGTGCTTCGATCCGTCGCCGCCGTCAGTGCCCGCAGTGCCAGCGACGGTTCACCACGGTCGAGACGGCGAGCCTGTCCGTGGTCAAGCGCTCCGGCGTCACCGAACCGTTCTCGCGCGAGAAGATCGTCAACGGCGTCCGCAAGGCGTGCCAGGGTCGTCCCGTCAACGAGGACGACCTCGCCCTCCTCGCGCAGCGCGTGGAGGAGACCATCCGCGCGAGCGGCAGCGCCGAGCTCGACGCCTACGAGATCGGCCTCGCCATCCTCGGACCGCTGCGCGAGCTCGACGAGGTCGCCTACCTGCGGTTCGCGAGCGTCTACCAGGCTTTCGACTCCCTCGAGGACTTCGAGAGCGCGATCACGTCGCTGCGGGTCGAGAACGCGGAGCGCGACGCGGCACGCGCAGGCGACGGTGACGACGGCGCAGCGGCCGACGGCCCCGAGGGCGGCGTTGTCGACGGTGACGGCAGGCGTGGGGAGGGCGCGGCGCCCGCGCGACGTGCGGACGCCGCCGACCCGTCCTCAGAGGTCGCTGGAGCGTGACGCCCAGAGGTTGATCCCGGTGTCGACCGGGATCGCGTCGACCGCCCGCAGCTCCTCGTCGCTCAGCGGCGGTGCGTCCAGTGCCGCGAGGTTCGCGTCGAGCTGTCGTACGGAGCTCGCACCGACGAGGACCGTCGTGACGCGCGGGTTGCGCAGGGCCCACACGAGGGCCGTCGCGGCGAGCGTGCGGCCCTGCGCGCGGGCGAGCCCGTCGAGGTGCCGCACGCGCTCGAGGTTCGCCGGGGACAGGTACTCGGGTCGCAGCGGTCCGCCGCGCGCGGCGCGGGAATCGTCGGGCGTCCCGTGCAGGTACTTGTCCGTGAGCATCCCCTGCGCGAGCGGGGAGAAGGCGACGACGCCGAGACCGGCCTCGCCCGCGACGTCGAGCACGCTCCCGGCGTCGGCGTCGGGCTCCTCGATCCACCGGTTGAGCATCGAGTAGGAGACCTGGGTGACGGCCAGGTCGATGCCCAGGTCGGCTGCGACGCTCAGCGCCTCGCGGGTGCGCCGCGCGGAGTAGGACGAGATGCCGACGTGGCGCGCGCGTCCCGACCGGACGGCCGTCGCGAGCGCGCCGACGGTCTCGGTGAGCGGCGTCGTCGGGTCGAACCGGTGGCTGTAGAAGATGTCGACGTGGTCGACGCCGAGGCGGCGCAACGACGCGTCGAGCGAGGCGAGGAGGTACTTGCGGGACCCGCCCTCCCCGTAGGGCCCCGGTCCCATCCGGTAGCCGGCCTTCGTCGTCACGACGAGCTCGTCGCGCACGGGGCGCAGGTCCCGGGCGAGGAGGCGACCGAACGACTCCTCGGCGGCCCCTCCGGGCGGGCCGTAGTTGTTCGCGAGGTCGAGGTGCGTGACGCCGCGGTCCACGGCGTGGAGCACGATCTCGCGCTGCGTCGCGACGGGGTCCGCCTCGCCGAAGTTCTGCCACAGCCCCAGGGACAGGGTCGGCAGGGTCAGGCCGGACCGGCCGAGCCGGCGCTGGGGGACCCCCGGCGTGGGGGGCGAGGGCGACGGTTGCGTGGGCACGGTCACGACGCTACCCGAGGGTGCTCCTCGACCGGGCGGAATCAGGTGGCGTCCCGGGCCTCGGCAGGGGAGGCTGACGGCAGGGCCCGCACGGCGGTCCCGTCGCACCACGCCCCCGAGGACGAGGAGACACGCCATGGCGTCCGACCAGCAACGATCCGCCGAGACCGCGCCGAGCGAGGAGGCCAAGGCGAAGTTCCGCGAGGCGCTCGACCGCAAGAACGCCGCGCGGCACCGCACGGCCGACGGCGAGACCAACACGGGGTCGGTGCACGGTTCGGAGACCGTCGGTCCCGTCCAGCGCACCTTTCGCCGCAAGTCCGGCTGAAGGTCCGGCCGAGCCCACGCCCCGGCGACATGTGACCGAGGCTGCGACCCCGTACCGGGTCGCAGCCTCCGTCACGTGTCCGTCGTCCCGTGCGGCGCGAGCCGGAAGCGCCGGCCCGTGACGTCGTGCGCGGCGACCGCCACCCACTCCTCCGTGGGGACGTCGACGACGGGGACGAGCGGCGGCCCGACGCGCTCCTCGGCCTCGACCTGCTCGGCCGTCTCGAGGCGTCGGGCCGTACCCCGCACCACCACGCTCCAGGCGGTGCCGTCGGAAATGCCGTCCCACTCGAGGGCGACCCGGTCGTTCGTCACGAGCGTCGCGAGCTTGGTCCCGGGCACCATGCGGAAGACGAGGGTGTCGTCGTGCGCCCGGACGGTCACGGGGAAGATGTCGGGCTCGCCCCGCACGCTCACGGCGAGGCGTGCGACGTGCGTCCCGGCGACCAGCGCCCTGCACGCGGGCTGGTCCAGCACCTCGACGGGGTCCTCCGTGTATCCGGTCATGCTCCATCGTGGCGCCGCAGGGCCCGGGGACGCAGGGAGCGAAGGTCCCCCGGCCGGGGGACCTTCGCTCCGTGAGGCGCGTCGGCCTGCTCAGTCGAGGACGCGCAGGGCGATCGTCTGCTCCATGCCCGCGAGGGCGTCGACGACGGCCCGGTCCACGCGCGCGCCGACGTCCGTGACCACGTAGCCGAGGTCGCCCCGCGTCGCGAGGAGCTGGCCCTCGATGTTGGTGCCGTGCTCGGCGAGGGTCGCGTTGACCGCGGCGAGCACGCCGGGGGTGTTGCGGTGCAGGTGCGTGATCCGCGTGATGCCCGTGGTGTGCTCGAGCGCGAGGTTGGGGACGTTGACGCTCAGCGTCGTCGACCCGGTCGTCAGGTAGTCGCGCAGCTTGGCGGAGACGAACTGGCCGATCGACTCCTGCGCCTCCTCCGTCGAGCCGCCGATGTGCGGCGTGAGGATGACGTTCGGCAGGCCGCGCAGCTCCGAGTGGAACGAGTCGCCCTTGCGCTTCGGCTCCTCGGGGAAGACGTCGACCGCCGCGCCCGCGACGTGGCCCGCGAGGATCGACTCGCGCAGCGCGTCGTAGTCGACGACGAACCCGCGCGACAGGTTGAGGAAGATCGAGCCCGGACGCATGCGGGCGAACTGCTTCGCGCCGAACATGCCCGCGTTGCCCTGGCGCCCGTCCACGTGCAGCGTGACGACGTCCGCCGTCTCGAGGAGCTCGTCGAGGGTGTCCATGCGGCGCGCGTTGCCGAGGGCCAGCTTCTCGGCGGTGTCGTAGAAGACCACGGACATGCCGAGGTTCTCCGCGACGACCGACAGCTGCGTGCCGATGTTGCCGTACCCGACGATGCCCAGGGTGCGCCCGCGGACCTCGTGCGCACCCTCGGCGGACTTGTCCCACACGCCGTCGTGCAGCGCGCGGTCGCGCTCGGTGAGCCGGCGCGTCAGGGCGATGATCTCGGCGAGCGCGAGCTCGACGACGGAGCGCGTGTTCTGGAACGGGGCGTTGAACACCGCGACGCCCTGCGTCGCGGCGGAACGCAGGTCGATCTGGTTGGTGCCGATGCAGAACGCCCCGAGAGCCATGAGGTCGGGAGCGTTCTCCAGGACGTGCGCGGTGACGTTCGTCTTGGACCGGATGCCGAGCAGGTGGACACCCTGGAGGGCGTCGACGAGCTCGGACTCGTCGAGCGCGCCGGTGCGGACGGTGACGTCGATCCCCGCGGCCTCGAGGTTCGAGGCGGCGAGCGGGTGGAGGTTCTCGAGGAGGAGGGCGCGTAGCACGTCTCCATGGTGCGCCCGTCCCAGGGCGCGGACCAAACGGGTCTTGACCCTCGGGACGAGCCGACGGCGCTGCGCGGCGGCCGGGCGGCCGCGTCGGGGGGTCAGCCCGTCGCGCTCCCGAGCCCCTCGGGCAGGGGGCCGTGGTGCACGACCACGAGCCGCTGGGTCGGCCGGGTCATCGCGACGTAGAGGTCCGAGTCGCCCGACACCGCGGCGGCCACGCGCTCCGGCTCGACGAGCACGACGGCGTCGAACTCCAGGCCCTTCGCCTGGACCGGGTCGAGGACCACCACCGGGGCCTCGGGGTCGTCGGGACGCTCGCCCGTGAGCGGTCCGAGCTGCGCGCGCAGCCGGGGCACGTCCGTGTGCGCGGCGACGACGGCCACGCGCCCGGCCCCGGCCGCGACGAAGGCGTCGCGGGCCCGCTCCGCCTGTTCCCGGACGGCCGGGCCGACGTCCTCGGGCGTGCCGACGGTCACGACGCGCAGCGCGTCGGGGACGTCCCGGGCCGAGCGCAGCGGCGAGACGGGGAGCCCGGCGCGTGCGGCCACCTCGCGTGCGGTGTCCGCGACCGAGGCCGGCGTCCGGTAGTTGACCGTCAGCTCGGCGAGACGCCAGCCGTCGCGCAGCACCGGGTCGAGCGCCGAGGCCCAGTCGCGCGCACCGGCGGGGGACGACGTCTGCGCCACGTCGCCCACCACCGTGAACGAGCGCGTCGGGCACCGCCGCACGAGCATCCGCCACGCCATCGCCGACAGCTCCTGCGCCTCGTCCACGACGACGTGGCCGTAGGTCCAGCTCCGGTCCTGCGCGGCGCGCTCGGCCGTCGTGAGACGCGGGCCGCTCGTCGAGAAGCGGTCGGCGAGCACCTCGGCGTCGACGATGCCCCCGCCCGCCCCGCTCGACGCGAGCACCTGCCGGGCGTACTCCAGGTCCTGGGCGCGCTGCGCGGTGCGTGCCGCCGCCTCGGCCCGGGCGGCCTGGTCGTCCTCGCCGAGGAGCTCGGCGGCCTCGTCGAGCAGGGGCACGTCGGCCGGCGACCAGGGCGCCCCGGGCTCGCGCGCGAGCAGGCGCCGGTCCGCCGCGGAGAGCTCGGGCGCGGCCTCTGCGAGGCGGTGCGGCTTGGTGTACAGGTCCTCGACGAGCCGCTGGGGCGTGAGCGGGAACCAGGCGAGGTTGAGGGCGACGCGCACGTCGCGGTGCGCGCGCAGGTCCTCCAGGACGAGGGCGCGGTCCTCGGCCACGAGCGGCTCGCCGAGCCGCGCCGCGTACTGGTCCGCCAGGCGCGCGAGCATGTCGCGGACGAACGCGACCCGGGCGAGGTTGTGCGGCTTGTGGGTGCGGCGGGCCTTGGCGATCGCGTCCCGCACGTCGCGACGTCGCACGAGCAGGTCGTGGCCGTCGATCCGGACGGGCACGTCGCGGGCCGGGACGCGCTCGCGGGCGCGCACGGCACGCCGCACGACCTGTGCCATCACCGCGCGGCCCTTGACCTCGGCGGACCGCGGGTCCTCCTCGGCCCTCGCGACGACACCCGGCACGAGGTCCGCGACCGTCGTGCTCACCACGCCCGTCTCGCCGAGCGACGGCAGGACCTGGTCGATGTAGCGCAGGAAGGAGTGGCTCGGCCCGACGAGCAGGACCCCCGAGCGTTCCAGCACGCGCCGGTGCGCGTAGAGCAGGTAGGCCGCGCGGTGCAGCGCGACCGCCGTCTTGCCCGTCCCGGGACCGCCCTGCACGACGAGCGCACCCGCGAGCCCGGACCGGATCACCGCGTCCTGCTCGGCCTGGATCGTCGCCACGATGTCGCCCATGCGCCCGGTGCGCCCCGCGGCCATCGCCGCGAGCAGCGCGCCCTCCCCGGACAACGTCGACGCCGTCACGTCGTCGGACGCGTCGAGGTCGAGCAGCTCGTCCTCGACGCCGGTCACCTCGCGCCGGACCGTGACGAGGTGCCGACGGCGCACGACCCCGTCCGGGTGCGCGGCCGTCGCGCGGTAGAAGGCCTGCGCCGCCGGGGCGCGCCAGTCCGTGAGCAGGGAGGTGTGCTCCGCGTCGGTCAGGCCGAGCCGGCCGACGTAGCGGCGGGTGCCGTCGTCGAGGTCGAGGCGACCGAACGCGAGCCGGTCCTCCACGGCGTCGAGCTGTGCGGCGCGGTCCTCGTAGAGCGTCGCGAACGCGTCGCGCTCGCTGCGGTTCTGCGGCGACCCCGACGGGCCGGACCGTCGCACCTGCGCCAGCCGGGCGCGGGTCGTGCGCCGCAGCTCGTCGAGGCGTGCGTAGAGGGTGTCCACGACCTCCTGCTCGAGCCGGAGCTCGTCGATGCGTCCCACGCTGTCCCTTCGTCCGCGCTCGGCCGCCGCGCCGGGCGTGCCCCGGCTCGCGACGCGGCCGTCCATTATGGCGCACCCCGGCACGCACGAGGACGTCCCGCCCCCGGACGGGCGCGCCGCCCGCGCTCCGTGGCGGGTCGGCCGCGTCCCGCTAGGATCGGGGGCCATGGCGACCAGTGGGGTGCGGGCGTCGTGACCGGGCAGGACCGGCACGTGCCCGCGGCGAGCACGACTCCCGGCGCGTCGGGCGCCCGGGCCGGGGCGGGGCTCACGGCCCCCTCGCCGGCGGTCCTCGCCCCCACCGACGTGCTGCACATCCTCCTCGTCGAGGACGACGACGGCGACGCGGTCCTCGTCGAGGAGCTCCTCGCGGACGCGAGCCTCAAGGTCGAGCTGCACCGTGCGACGACGCTGGACCTGGCGATCGAGACCCTGCCGGCCCGACACGTCGACTGCGTCCTCCTCGACCTCGGGCTGCCCGACTCCGTGGGGCTCGGCGGCGTCGAGCGACTGCGTGCCGGGACGAGCCCGCCCGCGCTCGTCGTGCTCACGGGCCACTCGGGGATCGACCTCGGCGTCCAGGCGGTCGCGGCCGGTGCCGACGACTACCTCGTCAAGGGTGAGGTCGACGCCGACCTGCTGGGGCGCTCCGTGCGGTACGCCGTGCAGCGCCGCAAGTCGGAGGAGCAGCAGCGGGCGCTCTACCGCAGCGAGGTCCGGGCGGCCGAGACGACCCGGCTCGAGCGGGCGCTCCTGCCGACCCCGCTCGTCGAGGACGAGCGGCTCGCGGTGATGGTGGGCTACGTCCCCGGCGGGAACGGGCTCCTGGGGGGCGACTTCTACGACGCCGTGGAGCGTCCGGACGGCTCCGTGCTGTGCATCGTGGGCGACGTCGCCGGCCACGGCCCCGACGAGGCCGCCCTCGGGGCGACGTTGCGCACGGCCTGGCGCACCCTCGTGCTGTCCGACACCGAGCCCGCCGACATCCTGCCCCTCCTGGAACGCGTCCTCGTGCCCGAGCGAGCCCGGCCGGAGGTCTTCGTCACGCTGTGCCAGGTGGTCGTCGACCCCGCCCGACGCCGCGCCGACCTCTACCTCGCGGGTCACCTCGCGCCGCTGCTCCTCCAGGACACCGTGACGGAGGTGGTCCCCCGGGCGCGCGGGCGGGCGCTGGGGATCCCGGTCACCGGGGGGTGGACGGCTCAGCCCGTCGAGCTCGGCGGGCGCTGGGCCCTCATGCTGTACACCGACGGCCTCGTCGAGGCGACGCTCGCCGGGTCGGGCACCGCGCCCGCGGGCCGGCCCGAGCGGATCGGCGCCGACGGCCTGCGCCGGGTCGTCGACGAGGCGCTGCGCGACGGGGGCACGGACGGCGTCGTGGAGCGCGTGTTCCGGCGTGTGCGGGACCTGCACGGCGGTCCGCTCGCCGACGACGCCGCGCTGCTCGTCGTCGGCTGGGCGGGCGACGACTCCGTCACGCCCGCCGAGCGCACGGCCACCCTCGCCGACTCCGACGAGTGGGCCCGGTGAGCGCGGGGCGCCGCGCCCCGACGCTGCGTCGTCGGCTCGGCTGGGCGCTCGTCGTGGCGGGCGTGATCGTCCTCGGCGTGGTCACGACGTCGGCGGTCGCCCTGTCCCGCGTCCTCACCCTCCAGGAGCAGATCACCGGCCCGTACTTCGAGGCCGTCTCGAGCGCCGACTCCGCGTTCGTGGCCCTGATCGACGCCGAGTCGGCACTCCGGTCCTACGTCGCGACCGGCGACGAGACGGCGCTGGAGGCCTACGGGCGGGCGATGGGCTCCGACACCCTGCTCGACGGCGCCGACCCCGGACGCCTCGACGCGCTGGCCCCGGACCCCGAGCTGCGGGGTGCGGTCGACGACGCGGTCGACGCGATCGGGGTCTGGGTGGACGAGTTCGTCCAGCCTGCTCTCGTCACGACGCAGCGCGAGGGCCCGGGCTCGGTGACCGTCACCGAGCGCGCGCAGGGCCTCGCGCTGTTCGCGGACGCGCGGGCCGCCGCCGGGACCTACGTCGACGAGCTGCGCGAGCACCGCGCGGAGGCCGTCGAGGCCCTCGACCGGTGGAGCAGGGTCCTGTTCGGCAGCGTCCTGGTCCTGGTGGGCGCCGCGCTGGCCGTCGGCATCATCCTCTGGGTGTGCCTCGAGCGGTGGGTCACCGACCCCCTCGCGCTCCTCGCGCACCGCGTCCGCCGGGTGAGCTCGGGACGGCTCGACGAGCCGGTCGTCACGTCCGGTCCCGCCGAGATCGCCGACCTCGCGCACGACGTCGAGCACATGCGCGTCGAGCTGGTCGACCAGGTGGCGCAGATCCGGGCGTCGCACGCCGACGCGGCGCGTTCGCACGCTCTCCTCGAGGAGCAGGCGAACGAGCTCGAGCGGTCCAACCGCGATCTGGAGCAGTTCGCGTACGTGGCCTCCCACGACCTCCAGGAACCGTTGCGCAAGGTCGCGAGCTTCACGCAGCTGCTGAAGAAGCGCTACGGGGGCGAGCTCGACGACCGCGCCGACCAGTACATCGACTTCGCCGTGGACGGCGCGAAGCGCATGCAGCGCCTGATCCAGGACCTGCTGGGGTTCTCGCGGGTCGGCCGCACGGGCACCGAGCGGGTGGACGTCGACCTGGAGTCGACCCTCGAGACGGTCCTGTCGGACCTGTCCGAGGCGCTCGCGGCCGCGGGGGCGACCGTCACGCACGACCCGCTCCCCACCGTGGTGGGCGAGCAGGCGCTCCTCCAGCAGCTCCTCGCCAACCTCGTCGGCAACGCCGTGAAGTTCCGCTCGCCCGACCGCGCCCCTGTGGTGCACGTCGGTGTGCTCGCGCACGACACGCACTGGGAGATCTCGGTCGCGGACAACGGCATCGGGATCGACCCGCAGTACGCGGAGCGCGTCTTCGTCATCTTCCAGCGGCTGCACGCCAAGGACGTCTACGAGGGGACGGGGATCGGGCTCGCCCTGTGCAAGCGCATCGTCGAGTACCACGGGGGGCGCATCTGGATCGACCCGCGCGAGGGCGGCACGACGGTCCGGTTCACGCTCGCGCACGCGTACGTGCACGCCCAGGTCGGCTACGCTCGGCCCGAGCACGGTGCCTCGCGCACGGGCCACGACCACGAGGAGACCTCTGCATGAGCCACGGCACCAAGCCCATCGACGTGCTGCTCGTCGAGGACGACCCGGGCGACGTGCTCATGACGCGCGAGGCCTTCGAGGACCACAAGGTGACGAACCGCCTCTCCGTCGTCTCCGACGGGGTGAGCGCGCTCGCGTTCCTCCGCAAGGAGGGCGAGCACGCCGACGCCCCGACCCCGGACCTCATCCTGCTCGACCTCAACCTCCCCCGCATGGACGGGCGCGAGGTGCTCGCCGAGCTCAAGGCGGACGACGCGCTGCGCAAGATCCCGGTCGTCGTGCTCACGACCTCCGAGGCGGAGGAGGACGTGGTGCGCAGCTACTCGCTCCACGCCAACGCGTACGTGACGAAGCCGGTCGACTTCGACCGCTTCATCGACGTGGTCCGTCAGATCGACGACTTCTTCGTCTCGGTCGTCCGGCTGCCCGGGCGCTGACGGGAAGGTTCTCCCGCGTCGGCGCGTTGTCACCACAGGCGCCGGCCCGGCACGGTGCCCCCCAGCGCGACGCCGGACACCACGAGGAGGACGGATGCTCGACCCCAGCCAGCTCTACGACCTCGACCAGGACGCGGTGGCGCGCCTGTGGCCGAGCCCGCCGGAACCCGGTGCGGGTCCGGTGCTGGTGCACGCCGTCGCCGGGTTCGTGGACGCGGGCAGCGCGGGCGAGCTCGCCGTCGAGCACCTCCTGGAGCTCGGCGAGGTCACCCGGGTCGCGACGTTCGACGTCGACCAGCTGCTCGACTACCGCTCGAAGCGCGCGACGATGACCTTCAGCAGCGACCACTGGTCCGACTACGACGAGCCGTACCTGGTCGTGGACCACGTGCGTGACGCGGCCGGCACGGGGTTCCTGCTCCTGCACGGCGCCGAGCCGGACGTGCAGTGGGAGCGTGTCGTGGCGGCGCTGCGCGACCTCGTCGACCTGCTCGGCGTCTCGCTCACGGTCGGGGTGCACGGGATCCCGATGGGCGTGCCCCACACGCGTCCGACCTCGGTGACGGCGCACGGCACCCGCCCGGAGCTGCTCGGCGAGCACACCTCGTGGTTCGGCACGGTCAAGGTGCCCGCGAGCCTCGCCGCCCTGCTCGAGCTGCGCCTCGGCCGGGCCGGGCACGACGCGGTGGGCTACACCGTGCACGTCCCGCACTACCTCGCGCAGTCCTCCTACGCCCCCGCGGCGGTGGCGGCGCTCGAGCACGTGCAGCGTCTCACCGGCCTCGAGCTCCGGACGGACGGGCTGGAGGAGGCCGCGCAGGAGGCCACCGCCGAGGTGGAGCGTCAGGTCCGGGACTCCGAGGAAGTCGCGTCGGTGGTGCGCGCGCTCGAGGAGCAGTACGACGCGTTCGCCCGGGCGGTCGGTCGCACGAGCCTGCTGGCGGAGTCCGCGCCCATCCCGACGGCGGACGAGCTGGGTGCGGAGTTCGAGCGCTTCCTCGCCCAGCAGTCGGGCGACTGAGGCCGTCTCCGCCCGTCCGGGCGGTCCGTTCGTCCGGAAATATCCTCCCAGGACACCGCGATTCACCGTGGCGTGGCACACACCTGCCGTGCCAGACTGTGACGCGTCGTAGCGATCTCCAGGCGCACGCTCTCGGGTGCCGGACGTGCGGTACGGCGCTCGGGGGTGGACGAAGGGTCCGCTCGGAAGATGTCCCCGGATGGACAGAAGGTCAGAGGAAGAGCATGGCGCAGGGTTCTGTGAAGTGGTTCAACGCCGAGAAGGGCTACGGGTTCATCGCCCAGGACGGCGGCGGCGCCGACGTCTTCGTCCACTACTCGGCGATCGAGACCCAGGGGTACCGCACGCTCGACGAGGCGCAGCGGGTCGAGTTCGAGATCACCCAGGGCCCCAAGGGCCCGCAGGCGGAGCAGGTCCGCCCGCTCTGACGGCGTGCGCGGGCGGTACGCCGCCCTCGCACCTCGTCCGCAGGAGCCGTGCCCGGTCCGTCCGGTGCACGGCTTCTGTGCGTCCGCCTGCCGTGCGCGTCACGCGTCACGAAGGCGGCGACGAGGTGCGCGACGGCGCGTGCGACGGGTCCGGGACGTCGTCGGGCCGTGCGGGCGCCGGCGGGTCGTCGATCGGGCGCGCCGTGCCCACGAATGCCGCGAGGTCGTGCCCGACGAGCACGCTGGCGGGCTGGGGCAGCGCGCGGGCGGCGCGGGCGAGCGCGGGCCCGGCGAGGTCCGGCGCCCGCTCGCCCGGCCGGGATGCCGCGAGGACGAGGTTGCCGTAGCGGCGGCCCTTGAGCTGGCCGGGCTCGGCGAGGACGGCGAGGCGGGCGTCGTAGGGCGTCGAGGCGCCCCCCCGGTCGTCGGCGCTGACGAGCGCGAGGGTCGCCAGCTCGCGCCGCACGGTCCCCAGCGGCGGACGGTCGGCGCAGTTCACGAGGTAGATGCCGCCCGGGCGCAGCACGCGGCGCACCGCGGCGGCGGTCCCGGCCGTCGTGAGGTGCTCCGGGGTCGCGTCGCCCGCGAAGACGTCCCGGACGACGACGTCGAACGACGCGTCGCCGAAGGACTCCAGGACCGCGCGGGCGTCTCCCGTCCGCAGCCGCAGGCGGGGCGACCGGGGGAGGGCGAACCACTCGCGGACGAGCTCGAGGAGCCGGGCGTCGAGGTCGACGCCGACCTGGGCCGACCCCGGTCGGGTGTGCTCGACCCAGCGTGCGAGGCTGCACCCGGCCGCGCCGAGGTGGAGCACCCGCAGGGGTCCGGCGGGAAGGAGGTCGACGACGGCCGCCATCTGCTGCATGTACTCGAACCCGAGGAACCCGGGGTCGTCGAGGTCCAGGTGGGAGCTGGGGACGCCGTTGACGTAGAGCGTGACGGCGCGGGGGGCGTCCGGGTCCGCCTCGACGCGTGCGGTGCCCGTGGCGATCGGGACGGGGCCGTCGGGGAGCGCGGGAGCGGCGGCCGGGCCGCGACGTCTCCCGGGTGTGGGTGGCGTGGTGGACCCTGGGACGGGTCGACGCGAACGGCGGGCCATGCGCCCACCGTAGTGCGGGGTCGCGGGACGTTGACACTATCGAACAGGTGTTCGATAGTGAGTCCGGGAGGTGTCGCATGGCGAACGTCGCGAACGGCAGGGTTCCGTCGGTCGTGCCGGTGGACGTCGGCAGGCTGCTCGCGCGCGCGGACGCGGAGCTCGTCGCCGCGACGTCCGCGACGGACCCCGCGGAGCGGTTCCTGCACGCGCACCTCGGCGCGCTGCGCGCGGCGGCCGCGGTGGTCGCGCTGCGTGCGCGTCCCCAGCGCCGGGGACGTGCCCGCGCCGTGTGGGACCAGCTGGCCGACGCCGAGCCGTCGTTGGCCGCGTGGACCACGTACTTCGCGGGGGGTGCGCGGGTGCGCGCCGCGCTCGACACGGGTCGGCTCGACACGGTCGACGCCCGGCGCGCGGACGAGCTGCTCGCGTGCGCGGAGGACTTCCGTGACGAGGTCGCGATGCTCGTCGACCCTGCCGCCGGTTTCGCCGTGCTCCCGGTACCGAGGACGGTGGCGTCGTGACCGGGGCCGGCGCGGTGCGTGCGACCGCCGTCGCGCCGCGACACGCCCCGCGCCGGGCGACATGAGCCGGGGCCCCCGCGCGACCGTCCGCCGGGACTGGGGCGACGACGAGGAGGGGTGCTCCATCCTCCACGTCGACATGGACGCGTTCTTCGCCTCGGTCGAGCTCGCGCGGCGCCCGGAGCTGCGCGGCCGGCCGGTGATCGTCGGCGGTGCGGAGCGCGGTGTCGTCCTCGCGGCGACGTACGAGGCGCGGGCGTACGGGGTGCACTCGGCGATGCCCATGGTCCAGGCGCGACGGGCCTGCCCGCAGGCCGTCGTCGTGCCGCCCGACCACCGGCGCTACCACGAGGTGTCGCGCTCGGTGATGGCGATGCTCGGGGAGGTCACCGCCCTCGTCGAGCAGGTGAGCGTCGACGAGGCGTTCCTCGACGTGAGCGGAGCCCGCCGCAGGGTCGGGCCGCCCTCCGTGATCGGCGCCGCCCTGCGCCACCGGGTCCAGGCGGAGCACGGGATCACCTGCTCCGTGGGGATCGCGACGACGAAGTTCGTCGCCAAGGTCGCCTCGACGCACGCCAAGCCGGACGGCATGCTGCTCGTCCCGGCCACCGCGACCGTGCCGTTCCTGCGGGAGCTGCCGGTCGGGGCGCTGTGGGGCGTGGGGGAGAAGACGGAGGGCGTGCTCGCGCGCTGGGGGATCCGGACGGTGGCCGAGCTCGCCGACACCGACGTGCGCGTGCTGCAGGCGGCCGTCGGGACGGTCACGGGTGCCCACCTCCACGACCTCGCCTGGGGTCGCGACCCACGCCCGGTGCGCCCCGAGCGGGCGGAGCGCTCCGTCGGCGCCGAGACGACGTTCGACCACGACCTGCGGGACCTGGACGCCGTCCAGGCGAAGGTCCTCGAGCTCGCGGACCGCTGCGCGGGACGGCTGCGCGCGCAGGAGGTCGTGGCGCGCACCGTGAGCGTCAAGGTCCGCACGAGCGACTTCCGGACCGTGACGCGCAGCCGCACCCTCGGTGCACCGACGGACGTCGCGCGCGAGCTCTACCTCGTCGCGCGCGAGCTCGTCGCGGGGGTGGACCTGCACGGGCTCGCGGTGCGCCTCGTCGGCGTCCGGGCCGAGGGCCTCGCGCCGCGCGACGAGACCGCCGTCCAGCCGACGCTGGACGAGGCGGTCGACGAGCGCGGGGACGCCCGGCGCCGCGCGGAGGCGGCGATGGACGCGGTCCGGGGCCGGTTCGGGGTGAGATCCATCGCGTTGGGACCCCGCGAGGCCCGCTCGACTACCATGCCCGCAGATGTCGATCTATCCTGAGGGTGACACTCGACCACCGCGGAGAAACGGGGTGCTCATGCCTCTGTCGGAGTACGAGCAGCGGGTTCTGGAGCAGATGGAGCGCGCGCTCACCTCGGACGACCCGCGGCTGGCGAACACGCTGCAGTCGCCGCGCCGTCGTTCGGCGCTGCGTTTCGTCCTGGCCGGCGTCGGAGTCGTCGGCGGCCTGCTGCTCCTCGTCCTCGGCGCGGCCACGTCCATGACGTGGCTCGGCGTCGTCGGCTTCGTCCTGATGTTCGTCGGCGTGGTGCTGGTCTTCCAGGCGCCTCGGTCCCGCAAGGGGCCCGTCGGGACCGTCGCTGCCGACGGGACGGTGCGGCCCGCGCCTGCCGCACCGCCGCGCAAGGCGTTCCTCAGCCGGCTCGAAGAGCGCTGGGAGCGCCGTCGCGAGCAGGGCGGTCGCTGAGCGCCAGCCGCGCACCGACGACGACGGCCTCGACCAGCTCGCCCAGCCTGTCCGGCGCGAGCGACGGGGCCGTCGTTCGCGCGTAGCGCACGCGCTCGACCTCTTCGCACAGCGTCACGAGCGCGGACAGCGCCTCGTCGCCGAGCGGGTCGCCGCTCCTCTCCACGACAGCTGCGTTGACGGCCGTCGGGACCTGCCGCGGCGTGGCGGACGCCGGCCACCCGACGTCGAGGGCGGACAGGCGCCCGCCCAGCTCGGTCCAGGCGCCCTCCGCGTCCTGGGTGCCACCCCTGCTCGAACGGCGGCGCGCGAGGACCCAGGCCGTGACGGCGAGGCCGAGCACGACCAGGGCGGCGAGGACGAGGATCCACGGCACGCCGTCGTCCTGCGAGGTCGTCGTCACCGCCGACGGCCCGGTCGTCGCCGTCGTCGGCGTCGGTTCCGCCGACGGCGTGACGGCCTCGCCCGGGGTCTGCGCGTCCTCCGGCAGGGGGAACCCGGGCGCCCCGGCGTCCCCGACCGGGATCGCCCAGCGGGGTGCGGCACCGGTCTGCTGCGCGGGGGTCGGTTCGAACCGCACCCAGCCCTGACCCGGGAAGTAGAGCTCCGGCCACGCGTGGGAGTCCTGGCCCGTGACCTCGAAGCTGTCGTCGCCCACCTCGGTCCCGGGGAGGAAGCCCACCCCGAGGCGCGCGGGGATACCGAGGGACCGGGCCATCATCGTCATCGACGTCGCGAACTGGACGCAGTACCCCGTCCGGTGCTGGAGGAAGTCCCACACGGCGTCGCCGGTCTCGCCCGCGGGTACCTGGGTCGAGTACGTGAACGTGGTCGTGTCCCGGAAGAACGTCTGCAGGGCCAGCGCCTGGTCGTACCGGGTCGCGGCGTCCCCGGCCACCTGGGCGGCGAGCTCGCGGATCTCCTGCTCGTGCACGGAGGCCGGGACGTCGAGGTAGTTCGGGTCGTCCGGGTCGGCGCCGCGCGCCTCGCGCAGCGTCTCGGCGTCGAGCGGTCGCGGGTACACGGTGACGCCGTACCGGGTGCCGGCCGACGTCGGCCGGTCGCCGACGACCTCGTCGCGGACCGGGTCGTACCGCCAGGCGCCGTCGCTGTCGAGGCTCCGCGGCTCGGTCGGCACGGGCAGCTTGGCGTCGCGCAGCGACTCGATGGTGACGTCGACGTCGGCGGGCTCGCCCGGGTCGGTCTCCTCGGGCCAGAGCAGCGCGCCCGGGTCCTCCACGGGGTCGCCGGAGCGATCCGCTCCGCGGCGCCAGTTCGTCCCGTCGAAGCCGGTCAGCGTGAAGACGCGCAGGGGCCCGAGCTCGGCCGCGTCGGTGCGGTAGCGCAGGACCACCTGGTCCGAGCGTTCGGCGAGGTCGCGCCGCATGTCCAGGTCGTCGGAGAGGCGCACGGTCTCCCCGGTCGAGGCGAAGAGCCTCGACCACGACGACGACGCGACCTCCGGGAGGTTGGCGCTCGCCCCGGAGACACCGAGCCCGACGACGGCCACCGCCAGCGCGGTGGCTGCCGCGGCGGCGGCGCGGAGGCCGCCTGCCGTCCGGTGCGACGACGACGGCGCGGCGGCGCGCCGTGCGGTGCGGTGCGGGTTGTCGACGGCGAGGAGCAGGACGAGGGCCGCGACCGTCAGCACGAACGGCACGGCGGGGACGTCGCCGACGATGACGAGCCCGGGGACCCACAGGGCGAGCAGGGGAAGCCCGGTCGCCGCGGCGATGCGCAGGCCGCCGGCGAGCAGGTCCGCCACCAGGAAGACGACGACGGTGCCGCCCACGGCGAGCAGCTCGATCGGCAGGCTCGGGCCGATGGGGGCGACCTCGGCGAGGGTGAGCTCGCGGGCCGTCACCAGGCGGGAGGCGAGGCGATCGGCGTTGGAGAGGCCGATGAGGACCGAGAAGCGGTCGGTGGGTCCGCCGTAGAGGCCGAGCAGGCCCCAGGCGCCGACGAGCAGGCCGGCGGCGGAGGGGAGGAGAGCGGCGGGGGGCGCGAGCGTCTCCCCGCGGGAGGTCGCGGACCGCTCGAGGAGCCAGCGCGTCACGCCGGTGACGACGGCGAGGACGAGGACCGTGCGCACGCCGGTGCGGGTCCAGTCACCGGGACCGATCACGGCACCCAGGGCGTGCATGGACGCGAGGACGGCGACGGTGACGCACGCGGTCGTGGCCAGCGTGCGGCGCCCAGGTGCGCCCGTGGTCCTCGGTGAGCTCATCGCGATCCCTCCACGAGACGGGTCCAGGCGCGGTCGAGCGGGGTGTCGGCGTCGACGAGCACCACGTGCCACCCGGTCGCGCGCAACGCGGCGACGGTGTCCTGCGCCTCCGCCTGCTGGGAGGACGTGGTCCGCGGGCGCACCACCATCGCCCAGTGCAGGGTGTCGCCCGCCATGGACGCCACGGTGCTGCGGGCGACAGGACCCAGCGGGCCCAGCAGGGCGAACGTGACCTCACCGGGTCGGCGCGCGGCCCGCAGCGCCTCGGCGGTCGCGGCCGCCGCCCGGTCCGTCTCGCTCAGCCCGTGGTGGCCCTGGAGGTCGACGGTGGCGTCGAGCACGTCGGCCGGGCCCTCGCCCGCACGGTTGGTGGTGAACCCGGTCGTGTCGAGGACGGGGGCCAGGGAGGTCGGCACGAGCCGCACCGGGTGCCCTGCCTGGAGGAGCGAGACGCCGACCGACGCGGCCGCCTCCACCGCCCACTCGCCGTCGGCCAGGGCGTGCGCCCCCGGGTGGTCGAGGCCGGGGTGGGGGAGCAGCCCGCGGTCGAGCAGCACGCTCACGGGCGGCAGGCTCGCGCTCTCGTCCGCGCGGACCATGAGCTGGCCGTGGCGCGCCGCGCTCGCCCAGTGCACGCGCCGGGGGTCGTCGCCGGCGACGTAGTCCCGCAGGACGGAGTCGTCGCTGGACGACAGGCGGGCACCCGTCGTCGACCGCTCCTGCTCTCCGAACGCGCGCGTGCCGCGCACCGGGAGCTCGACGGTGCGGGGCCAGACCGCGACCGAGGTCGCGTCGCCGAGCTCCTGGGTCGCGCTCACGAGCCCGAACGCGTCCACCCGGGTGGTGAGCAGCGGGCCGAGCGGCCAGCGCCCGCGCCGCAGGGGCCGCAGCCGGTAGCGGACCGCGATGTGGTCCTCGCGGGTGACCACCTGCGCCCGCAGGGAGCCGTGGTCGCACAGCTCGTGCGCCGCCTGCTCGCTGATGCGCAGGCGCGCGAGCGTGCCCGCGGTGCCGGCGGACCGTCGTGATCCCGACACGGTGAGCCGTGCGGTGGTCACCTGACCCCGGGTCGCGGGGTTGGGCTGGACGCGCCGCGCGACCCGCAGGGCGCCCCGGCCGCGGTCGATGCGGTGCGCGGTCATCCAGCACCAGGCCGAGACGACGACGAGGACGGCCGCGGCGCCGAGGCCGACCACGTCGGGAAGGCCCAGGGTGATCCCGACGGCCGCGAGGACGCCGCCGGTGACGAGCAGGCCGGTCCCGCGACGGGTGGGGCGAGCGCGCGTGAGCCGCCGGGCGAGGCTGCGCCGGCGTACGGGGACCGGGCGAGCCGGCACGTCAGCGCCGCTCTGCGGAGTCCCGGGCCGGGACCGGGGTCTGGGCCACGACCGAGCGGACGACGGCAGCCGCGTCCTGCCCGGCGAGACGTGTCTCGGTCGTGATGACGAGGCGGTGGGCGAGGACGGGCACGGCGAGGAACTGGACGTCGTCGGGCAGGACGTGGTCGCGGCCCGACATCGCGGCGAGGGCCTTCGCGGCACGCAGGAGCTGGAGCGAGGTCCGGGGCGACGCGCCCAGGCGCAGCGCCGGGTGCTGTCGCGTCGCGGTGACGACGTCGAGGACGTAGCGCTTGACGGCGAGGGAGGCGTGCACCGCTCGGACGACGCGGGCGAAGCGCAGGACGGCGTCGCCGGTCGTGACCGGGCGCAGGTGCGCGAGGGGGTTGTCGGCCTCCTGCCGCTCGAGCATCCGGAGCTCGGCGTCGACGTCCGGGTAGCCCACGGTGAGGCGGGCCATGAAGCGGTCGCGCTGGGCCTCGGGCAGCGGGTACGTGCCCTCCATCTCGACGGGGTTCTGCGTCGCCACGACGAGGAACGGGTCCGGGAGTGCGTGGGTGGTGCCGTCGACCGTCGTCTGCCCCTCCTCCATGCACTCGAGGAGGGCGGACTGGGTCTTGGGGGAGGCGCGGTTGATCTCGTCGCCGATGACGATGTTCGCGAACACGGGTCCCGGGCGGAACTCGAACTCGTGGTTCGCCGCGCGGTAGATGTTCACGCCGGTCAGGTCGCTCGGGAGCAGGTCGGGGGTGAACTGGATGCGCCCGACCTGGCAGTCGATGGTCCGGGCGAGCGCCTTCGCGAGCGTCGTCTTGCCGACGCCGGGGACGTCCTCGAGGAGGAGGTGGCCCTGGGCGAGGAGGACGGCGACCGTGGTCGTGACGAGGTCGGGCCGGCCCGTCACCACCGACTCGATGCCCGAGCGGATGCGCGCGGTCGTCTCGACGAGCTCGTCGAGGCCGGCGAGCGCGTCGCCCTCGTCCGGCGGGGCGACAGGGGCGATGTCGGGCAGCACGGTGACCTCCGTCGTCGACGACGCTTCGCTGCGGCGAGGGATGCCGCAGGTGGGGACGAGCCTAGTTGACGCGCGGGCAGGGTCCGCGCGCCCGCCCGTCGTCCGGGACGGCGACCTCGGGACGGCGCCCTCGTGACGGTGGCCCGTGCTGCGGCGCGACGCGCGGTGGGGCCCTCTCCCCTCCACCGCCCTCCATGCACGCTGACCTGCGGAGATCCTGCGAAGACGGGTGAACTTCCTCGATTTCGCCGCGTACGGTGGAGGGATGTGGAGTACCGTGGAGGAACTGGGAGCGGGAGGGGAGGTGCCAGGTGCATGTCCGGCTTCGTGGACGACGTCCTCGGCGGTTCCTCGAGCCTGCTCCTCGGGACCTTCACCCCTCGTCTGGACGACAAGGGGAGGCTCATCCTCCCCGCGAAGTTCAGGCCCCGGCTGGCTCCGGGTCTCGTCATGACGCGGGGGCAGGAGCGTTGCCTGTTCCTGCTGCCGATGGACGAGTTCCGGCGCATGTACGACCAGATCCGGCAGGCGCCGGTGACGAGCAAGCAGGCGCGCGACTACCTGCGGGTGTTCCTGTCGGGCGCGAGCGACGAGATCCCGGACAAGCAGGGCCGGGTCTCGATCCCCGCACCCCTGCGGGCGTACGCGGGACTGGACCGCGACGTCGCGGTGATCGGCGCGGGGACCCGCGTCGAGATCTGGGACGCCGAGGCCTGGGAGACCTACCTCGCGGAGCAGGAGTCGGCGTACGCCGACACCGCGGAGGAGGTGTTCCCGGACCTGCGCTTCTAGGACGGGACCGGGTCCCCGTCCGGTGAGGTCTCCTCCCGCCCGGTCTGGCGCACTTCCCCGGCGCCAGAAAGGACGCGGAGGGAGACCTGACCGGACGGTCCGGCCGGCCGAAGGACGGGCGACGAGCGAGAGCGACGAGGACCAGGGACGAGCGGAGGAGGAACGATGAGCACGACGCCCGACGACGCGGCCGAGCGCCACGTCCCCGTCCTCCTGCAGCGCTGCGTCGACCTCCTCGCTCCCGCCCTGGCGGAGCCCGGGGCCGTCCTCGTGGACTGCACGCTCGGGATGGGCGGCCACACGGAGGCCGTGCTGGAGCAGGTCCCCACCGCGCGGGTCGTCGGGATCGACCGCGACCCGGCGGCCATCGAGCGGGCGTCTCGTCGGCTCGCGCGGTTCGGCGAGCGCTTCCGCGCCGTGCACGCCGTCTACGACGAGATCGAGGACGTCGTGGGTGACGTCGTGGGCGGGCCGGTCCAGGGCGTCCTCATGGACCTCGGTGTGTCCTCGCTGCAGATCGACGAGCGCGAGCGGGGCTTCTCCTACGCGCAGGACGCACCGCTGGACATGCGGATGGACCCGACGACGGGGCCCACCGCCGCGGACGTGCTGAACACCTACGACGAGCGCGCGCTGACGCGCGTGCTGCGCGAGTACGGCGAGGAGCGGTTCGCCCAGCGCATCGCGCGGGCCGTGGTGCGGCGCCGGGAGACCGAGCCGTGGTCGCGCAGCGCGGACCTCGTCGACCTCGTCCGGGCGTCCATCCCGGCCGCCACGCGGACGACGGGCGGGAACCCTGCGAAGCGCACGTTCCAGGCGCTGCGGATCGAGGTGAACGGCGAGCTCGAGGTCCTGGCCCGGGCGGTCCCGGCGGCGGTCGACGTCCTGGCCGTCGGGGGGCGCCTCGTCGTGGAGTCGTACCACTCCCTCGAGGACCGGCTGGTCAAGCGCGAGCTCGCGCTCGGCGCCACGGTCGACGTCCCCCCGGGGATGCCCGTGGTGCCGGACGACGCCCAGCCGTACCTGCGGCTCCTCACCCGCGGCGCCGAGGAGGCGCCGCCCGACGAGCGCGAGACCAACCCGCGATCCGCCTCCGTCCGTCTGCGGGCGGCGGAGCGCACCCGACCGACGCCGCAGCACCGCCGCCCCCACGCCCGCACCGACCGACCGAGGGAGACACGATGAGCGCACTGAGGTCCACGGCGGCCGCCCGTCCGGCCGCGCGCGCGGCTCGCCCCGCCGTCGAGCACGCCCGGCGGCCGTCGCTCACCGCGCTGCCCGGCGGCGCGGAGGAGCGCAGGTCACGTCTCGAGGTGGTGCGCGCGCCGCTGCAGGCGCGGTCGCGCGTCCCGTTCCTCGTCCTGTGCATGTCGGTGCTGGGTCTCGCGCTCCTGTGTGCTCTCCTGGTCAACACGACGATGGCGCAGAACTCCTACGAGATGTCGGAGCTGCGGCGGGAGGTGGGACAGGTGCGTCAGGACACCCAGCGGCTGCAGGCGCAGGTCCGCGAGGCGGAGGCCGCGCTGCCCGAGACGGCGCGCTCGTTCGGCATGGTCGAGGCGGAGAACCCGGCGATGGTGCGCCTCGCCGACGGTTCCGTCGTCGGCGCGGCCGAGGAGGGGGCCGGCCAGTGACCGGGGGCGCGGGAGAGCGCGGGCGCGCAGCCCGTCCTGCCGCGTCCCGCGCTTCCGCGTCGTCCCGCGCCGCGTCTGCCCGGACGACGACGTCGCGCGGGACGACCTCCCGCACGGCCGCGACCCGCACGGCGGCACCTCGCACGGCGGCACCTCGCACGGCAGCACCTCGCACGGCGGCGCCCCGCACCGGGGCGCCGCGGCCCGCGTCGACGCGCTCGGCCTCCGCCCGGTCCGGTCCGCGGGGGGCGACGGCGCGTCCGGCGCGCTCCGCCGCGCCGGCGCGACGGGCCGGGGGCGGGGCACAGCCTCCGTCCCGGCCGACCCGTCGCGCGCGCGTGCCGCGCGAGCCGGGCAGGCCGGAGCAGCGGCAGCGGTGGCTCATGGGGGTCGCGACCCTCGTGGTGCTGCTCTTCGTCGCCCAGCTCGTCAACGTCCAGGTGATCAAGGGGCCGCAGCTCGCCGCCGACGCGCGCGACGAGCGGCTTCGCAGCTCGACGACGCTCGCGCACCGCGGGGACGTGACCGACGCGGACGGGGTCGTGCTGGCGACGTCCGTCGACCGGTACACCATCGGGGCCGACCGCACCGCCATCCAGGCGTTCACGCCGGGCAGCCGCACGCTCGAGGACGGGACCCCGCTGGAGGACGACGGTGCGCTGGGCGTGGCCAAGCTCCTCGCCCCGGTCCTCGGGGAGCCGGCGCTCGAGCTCGCCGCGCGGCTCAACGGGACGGGGTACGTCGTGCTCGCGAAGGAGGTCACGCCGGACGTGCAGCGCGAGATCGTGGACCTGCGCCTGTCGGCGTACATCCGGAGCGACCCGACGAGCGAGCGGTCGTACCCGGCGGGGACGGTCGCGGGGAACCTCGTCGGCTACGTGGACGCGGAGCAGACCGGCAGGGGCGGCATCGAGGCGGCGTACGACGACGTCCTCGCCGGGACGCCGGGGTCACGCCAGTGCGAGGCGGGTCTCGGCGGCCAGCTCATCCCGACGGGGCAGTGCGACACGGTCCCGGCGGTGCCGGGCGAGAGCGTGCGCCTGACGATCGAGCGGGACGTGCAGTGGAAGGCGCAGGACTCGGTCGACCGCGCGGTGCGCGAGACGGGGGCCGACTTCGGCATCGGGATCGTCCAGGACACGCGCACGGGGGAGATCGTCGCGCTCGCCGACTCGGGCACGGTCAACCCGAACGACCGCAGCACGGACGCGGTCGCCCGACCCAGCCGGGCGGTGTCGAACATCTTCGACCCGGGGTCCACCGGCAAGGTGATCACCATGGCGGCCGCGCTCGAGGGCGGCTTCGCGGACGCGGGGACGCAGTTCGAGGTGCCGTACCTCTACACGACCCCGAACGGGCAGACGTTCCGCGACTCGCACGACCACCCCGTGCAGCGCCTCACGCTCGCGGGGGTGCTCGCGGAGTCCTCGAACACGGGCACGGTGCAGGTGGGGGAGCGGATCCCGAAGCAGGTGCGGTACGACTACCTCCACAAGTTCGGCTTCGGGCAGTACACGGGGCTCGGGCTGCCGGGAGAGTCGGCGGGCATCCTGCACCCGGCCGACGCCTGGGACGGGCGGACGGAGTACGCGGTGCTGTTCGGCCAGAGCGTCTCGGTCAACGCCGTGCAGGCCGCGAGCGTGTTCTCGACGGTGGCGAACGGCGGTCTGCGCGCGACGCCGCGGCTCGTCGCCGGCACGACCGACACGGACGGCACGTTCACGCCGGCGGAGACCACCGAGCCGACGCGCGTGGTGTCGCAGGAGACGGCCGACACCGTGCTGCGAATGATGGAGTCGGTCGTCGAGGAGGGGACGGGCGGGGCGGCCGCGGTCCCGGGGTACCGGATCGCGGGCAAGACGGGGACCGCGGAGGCCGCGGGCGCCGACGGTCGGCTCTCGGGGATCATGGCGTCCTTCATCGGTGTGGCCCCGGCGGACGACCCCCGCTACACCGTCGGGGTGTTCCTCAAGAACCCGCGCACGTCGATCTACGGCGGCGTGGTCGCGGCGCCGGTGTTCAGCGAGATCATGGGGTTCACGCTCGAGCACCAGGGCGTCGCGCCGAGCACGGAGGAGTACGTGCCGCTCCCCACCACGTGGTGAACGTCACCGACGGCGCCCGCCTCGCGCGTGGAGGTCCGGTGAAGCGCGTTCGCGCCTCCCGCACCTGGCCGTGGGGCGGGCACGGGCACGGTAGGTTCTACACGTGACAACCCCGATCGACCGCATTCGTCCCGCCGTGTCCGCACCCCGCACGGTCGGCGACGCGGCGGCCCGGTTCGGGCTCGCGCCCGTCCGGGGGACGGGCTCCGGCGCGGACCTGCGCGAGGTCGAGGTCTCGTCCGTGGCGTCGGACGACCGGACGGTCGCCGAGGGTGACCTCTTCGTGGCCCTGCCCGGCGCGCGCGCGCACGGCGCGACGTTCGCGGCGCGTGCGGTCGAGCGCGGCGCGCGCGCCGTCCTCACCGACGCGGAGGGCTCCCGGCTCCTCGACGGCTGCCCGGTCCCCGTCCTGGTCGCCGACGACCCGCGCGCCCTCCTGGGGCCGCTCGCCGCCTGGGTCTACCACCAGCCCGCCGAGCGCCTGGCGACCTTCGGCGTCACGGGGACCAACGGGAAGACGACGACGACCTACCTGCTCGACCACGCGCTGCGCTCCCTCGGGTGGACGGGCGGCCTCATCGGGACGGTCGAGATGCGTTCGGGCGACCGCGTGCTGCCGAGCCGACTCACGACCCCCGAGGCGGCCGACCTGCAGGCCCTGCTCGCCGCGATGCGCGAGGACGGGGTGCACACGCTCGCGATGGAGGTCTCGTCGCACGCCCTCGCGCTGCACCGCGTCGACGGGCTCGTGTTCGACGTCGTGGGGTTCACCAACCTCAGCCAGGACCACCTCGACTTCCACGGCGACCTGCACGCGTACTTCGACGCCAAGGCGCAGCTCTTCACGCCGGCGCACGCCCGGCGCGGGGTCGTCGTGGTCGACGACCCGTGGGGCGAGCGGATGGTCGAGGCGGCCCGCGTCCCGGTCGCGACGCTGCGGGTGCGCCCCGACGTCGCGGGAGACCCGGCCGGCGCCCGGCCGGAGGCCGACTGGACGGTGACGGACACGGACGTCGCACCCGACGGCGGGACCGGCTTCGTGGTCCGCCACCGTGACGGGCGGTCCGTGCGGACCGCGACCGCGCTCCCGGGCCCCTTCAACCTGGCCAACGCCGCCCTGGCGGTCGTCATGGTGCTCGAGGGCGGCACCGACCCGCGCGACCTCGAGGCGTCGCTCGCCGCCACGGGCGGCCTCGCGCCCGCCGTGCCGGGTCGCATGGAGGTCGTCTCCGAGCCGCCGCACGCCCCCCGCGTGGTCGTGGACTTCGCCCACAACCCCGACGCCCTCGCCCTCGCGCTCGACGCGCTGCGCCCGACGACGCCCGGCCGGCTCGTCGTCGTGTTCGGCGCCACCGGGGACCGGGACCGTGGCAAGCGCCCCACGATGGGTGCCGTCGCGGTCGACGGTGCCGACGTCGTCGTCGTGACGGACGACGACCCGCACGGCGAGGACCCCGCGGCCATCCGCGCCGAGGTGCTCCCCGGCGCGCTGGCCGCGCGCGACGCCGCCGCCGCCGGGCCCGAGGCGCGGGACGTCGTCGTCCGGGAGGTCGCGCCGCGCGCCCGCGCCATCCACGAGGCCGTCGCCGCCGCCGGTCCGCTCGACACGGTCCTCGTCGCCGGTCGCGGGCACGAGGTGTGGCAGGAGATCGCCGGCGTCGACCACCCGCTCGACGACCGGGTCGAGGCGCGCGCAGCGCTCGCGGCCCGCGGAGCACCCCAGGACACGCAGGCGGGCACGCCCGCGCACGACGAGAAGGAGCACCACGCATGATCGACCTCACGGCGGCCGAGGTCGCCGCGGCGACCGGGGGACGGCTGCACGCCGACCCGGACGTGCGGGTGACCGGGCCGGTGGTCGTCGACTCCCGGCGCGTCGAGCCCGGTGCGCTGTTCGTCGCGCTGCCCGGCGAGCACGTCGACGGGCACGACTTCGCGCCCGCCGCGGTCGCCGACGGCGCGACCCTGGTCCTCGCGGCCCGCGAGCTGGACCAGCCGTGCGTCGTCGTCGACGACGTGCAGGCGGCGCTCGGCGATCTCGCGCGCCACGTCCTGGCGACGCTGCGGGCGCGGGGCCCGCTGCGCGTGGTCGGCGTCACCGGGTCGGTCGGCAAGACGACGACGAAGGACCTCCTCGGTCAGCTGCTGCGGCCCGAGGGGCCGACGGTCGTGCCCCGCGGGTCGTTCAACAACGAGATCGGGCTGCCCCTCACCGTCCTCGAGGCGGACGAGGACACCCGGTTCCTCGTCCTGGAGATGGGGGCGAGCGGCGTCGGGCACCTGGCCTACCTGACCCGGCTCGCACCGCCGGACGTGTCCGTGGTCCTCGTCGTGGGCAGCGCGCACCTCGGCGAGTTCGGCGGGATCGAGGCGGTCGCCCGCGCGAAGGCGGAGATCGTCGAAGGACTCGCGCCCGGCGGGACGGCCGTCCTCAACGCCGACGACCTGCGGGTCACCGCGATGGCGGACGTCGCGCCCGGGGACGTCGTGCGCTTCGGCACGATCCCGAGCGCGGACGTGCGGGCCGAGGACCTGAGGATCGACCGCGCCGGTCGTGCGTCGTTCGTCCTGCGGGTGCGCGACGGCGGGCAGGAGAGCGGCGTGCCGGTGACGCTCGGGCTCGTGGGGGAGCACCACGTGACGAACGCCCTCGCCGCGGCCACGGCCGCGCTGCGCCTGGGCGTCCGCCCGCAGGACGTGGCCGCCCGCCTGTCGGACGCGCGCGCGCTCAGCCCGCACCGGATGCAGGTGACGGACCGCGCCGACGGCATCACGGTGATCGACGACTCCTACAACGCGAACCCGGACTCGATGCGGGCCGCGCTCAAGGCCCTGGCCGTCGTCGCGGGCCGCGACCGCCGGTCGGTCGCCGTGCTCGGCGAGATGCTGGAGCTCGGTGACGACTCGCGCGTCGCGCACGACGACATCGGTCGGCTCGTGGTCCGATTGAACGTCAAGCTGCTCGTCGTGGTGGGCGAGGGGGCCGTCGGCATCCACGACGGCGCGACCCAGGAGGGCTCCTGGGGCGAGGAGACCCGGTTCGTGCCCGACGTGGAGGCCGCTGCCGCGCTGCTGCGCGACGAGCTGCGGGAAGGGGACGTGGTGCTGGTGAAGGCCTCCAACGGGTCCGGGCTCTGGCGTCTCGGCGACGAGCTCGCCGCAGGGGGCGCCGCGTGATCGCCGTCCTCGTCGCCGCCGGCGTCTCGCTGCTCGTCGCCCTCTTCGGCACGCCCCTGTTCATCCGGTTCCTCGTGCACCGCAACTACGGTCAGTTCGTCCGGCAGGACGGGCCCACCGCGCACTTCACGAAGCGCGGCACGCCGACCATGGGCGGCGTGGTCATCATCGGCGCCACGCTCGTGGGCTGGGCGATGTCCTACGTGGTGTCGGGCCGCTTCCCGAGCGTCTCCGCGCTGCTCGTCCTGTTCCTCATGACCGGGCTGGGCCTCGTCGGGTTCCTCGACGACTTCACGAAGATCCGCAAGCAGCGCAGCCTCGGGCTGACGGCGCGGGCCAAGATCGTCGGTCAGGGCGCCGTGGGCATCACGTTCGCGATCCTCGCGCTCCAGTTCCCCAACGAGCACGGGCGGACGCCGGCCTCGACCCGCATCTCGTTCCTGCGGGACACGAACCTCGACCTCGCGTTCGCGGGGGTCACGGTCGGGCTGATCCTCTTCGTCATCTGGGCGAACTTCCTCATCACCGCGTGGTCGAACGCCGTGAACCTCACCGACGGCCTCGACGGCCTCGCGACCGGCGTCTCCCTCGTCGTGTTCGGCGCCTACATCCTCGTGGGGATCTGGCAGCTCAACCAGACGTGCCAGCGGATCGCGTCGGCGGGGCCGAGCTGCTACGAGGTGCGCGACCCGCAGGACCTCGCGATCGTCGCGGCCGCGATCATGGGCGCGTGCTTCGGCTTCCTGTGGTGGAATGCCAGCCCCGCCAAGATCTTCATGGGCGACACGGGCTCCCTCGCCCTCGGCGGCGCGCTCGCCGGCCTGTCGATCCTGTCCCGCACGGAGATCCTCGCCGCGATCATCGGCGGCCTCTTCGTCATCATCGTCATGTCGGACATCATCCAGATCGGCTTCTTCAAGATGACGGGGCGGCGCGTGTTCAAGATGGCGCCGCTGCACCACCACTTCGAGCTGTCGGGCTGGGGAGAGGTGACGATCGTCATCCGGTTCTGGCTCATCGCCGGCCTGTTCGCGGCGCTCGGCATGGGGATCTTCTACGCCGAGTGGGTGGTCGGGTAGTGGCGCGCGACCGCCACGACCTCGCCGAACCGCTCGGGGACGCCCGCGTCGTCGTCGCCGGGCTCGGCGTCTCGGGCCGGGCCGCGGCGTCGGCCCTGCGCCCCCGCGCGGCGGACGTCGTCACGCTCGACGACCGCGCGGACGACGCGGACGTGCGCGACGCCGCCCAGGTGGACCTCGACGCGACCGACCTCGTCGTCGTCTCCCCGGGGTGGGCCCCGAGCCACCCCCTCCTCGTCGCCGCGGCGGAGCGCGGCGTGCCCGTGTGGAGCGAGGTCGAGCTCGCGTGGCGGCTGCGCGTCGCCGGTCCCACGGGCGCCACGGCGCCGTGGCTGGCCGTCACCGGCACCAACGGCAAGACGACGACCGTCGAGATGCTCGACACGATCCTGCGCACCGCGGGCCTGCGCGCGGCGGCCGTCGGGAACGTCGGCACGCCCGTCGTCGAGGCGGCGCTCGACCCGTCGCTGGAGGTCCTCGCGGTCGAGCTGTCGAGCTTCCAGCTCCACTTCACGCACACGACGTCACCCGAGGCAGGAGCGGTGCTCAACGTCGCCCCCGACCACCTCGACTGGCACGGCGGCATCGACGCCTACGCGGCCGACAAGGGCCGGGTCTTCGAGGACGCCCGGATCGCGTGCGTCTACAACACGGCGGACCCGCGCACCCGCGCGCTCGTCGAGGACGCCGACGTCGTGGAGGGCGCGCGCGCCGTCGGGTTCACCCTCGGCGCGCCGGGGCGAGGCGAGCTCGGCGTGATCGAGGGCGTGCTCGTCGACCGGGCCTTCCACGCGCCGTCGGACGCCCGGGACCGGCACACGTGGGCGGCGGAGCTCGCGACGCTCGACGACCTCGGGCACCTCGCCGGAGCGGACGGCCGCGTCCCGTCGCACGTCGTCGCGAACGCGCTCGCGGCCGCGGCGCTCGCCCGCGCCCACGGCGTGGCACCCGCCGCCGTCCGCGACGGGCTGCGGGCGTTCCGCACGGGGTCGCACCGGATCGAGCAGGTCGCCGTCGTGGACGGCGCCGCGTACGTCGACGACTCGAAGGCGACGAACGCGCACGCCGCGTCGGCCTCCCTCGCCGCCTTCGCGCCCGGCACGGTCGTGTGGGTCGCCGGCGGCCTCGCCAAGGGCGCCTCGTTCGACGACCTCGTGGCCGCACGGTCCGACCGGCTGCGCGCCGTCGTGCTCATCGGGGTCGACGCCGAGCCCTTCGCCGGGGCGCTCGCCCGACACGCGCCCGATATCCCGGTGGTGCGCGTCGACCCTGGCGACACTGGGACGGTGATGACCCGCGCCGTCGACTCCGCCCGCCGCCTCGCCCGGCCCGGCGACACGGTGCTGCTCGCGCCCGCGGGGGCGTCGATGGACCAGTTCCGCTCCTACGCCGCGCGCGGCGAGGCGTTCGCCGAGGCCGCCCGGGCCCTGCGGTCCGGGGACGGGTAGCCCATGACGCAGACGGCGAGCGGACGCGGCACCCCCCGGACGGTGGGCGACCGCGCGGCCCGCGACCGACCGTGGCTGGGCCAGTGGGACAGCTCGGTCACGAGCTACTACCTCCTCGTGGGGGCGACGACGCTGCTCGTGGTGATCGGCATCGTCATGGTGTTCTCCAGCTCCGCGGTCACCCAGATCGCCGCAGGCAACTCCCCGTTCGACGTCCTGCTCGAGCAGGGCCAGTTCGTCCTCATCGGCCTGCCCGCGCTGCTGGTGGCCGCCCGGCTGCCCGTGCGCTGGTACAAGGCGCTCGCGTGGCCCCTGCTCGCCGTCTCCGTCGGTCTGCTCGTCGCGGTGCTCTTCGTCGGCGCGAGCCGGGGCGGCAACACCGGGTGGATCGACCTCGGTGTCTTCTCCTTCCAGCCGTCCGAGATCGCGAAGCTCGCCCTCGCGCTGTGGCTCGCGCTCGTGCTGGGACGCAAGCAGCACCTCCTGGGCCGGTGGTCCCACGTCGTCGTCCCGGCCGTGCCGGGTGCCGTCCTCGTCGTGGGCCTCGTCCTCGCCGGCCACGACCTCGGCACGGCCCTCGTCATCATGCTCCTCGTCGCGGGCGCGCTCTTCGTCTCCGGGGCGAGCACCCGGCTGCTCGCGCTCGGCGCCGCAGCCGCGGCGTTCGTCGTGGGCTACGCGTTCATCCTCAACCAGACGGGCGGCGACCGGCTCGGTCGCATCATGGCGACCTACGGCGAGTGCACCGACGTGCAGGGGGAGTGCTACCAGCCGTTGCACGGCATGTGGGCGCTCGGGACGGGTGGTCTGACGGGTGTCGGCCTGGGGGCCAGCCGCGAGAAGTGGAGCTACCTGCCCGAGGCGCACAACGACTACATCTTCGCCGTGATCGGGGAGGAGCTCGGCCTCCTCGGGACCCTGCTCGTGCTCGGTCTCTTCGTCGTGCTCGGGGTCGCGATGAGCCGCATCGTGCGCCGCCACCCCGACCCGTTCGTCAAGATCGCGACGGCGGCGATCGCGTGCTGGGTCGTCGGTCAGGCGTTCATCAACATCGGCGTCGTCATCGGGCTGCTCCCGGTGATCGGCGTCCCCCTGCCGCTCGTGTCCGCGGGTGGCACGGCCCTCATCATGACGATGGCCGCGCTCGGCGTGGTCATCTCGTTCGCCCGGACGGAGCCCGGGGCGGCCGAGGCGCTCGCCGCACGCGGCAGCGTCGTGCGCCGGTCGCTCGCGGTCGTCGGGCGGGCGGCCAGACCGCGCCGGCGCACGACCTGAGCGGGCGACACCTCGCCCCGGCCCACGACCGGGCCCCCTGACCAGGACCACGACAGCACGCGGCGATGCCGCACAGGAAGGACGACGAGCTACGTGACGACGATCGGATCGGTGGTGCTCGCGGGCGGCGGGACGGCGGGGCACGTGAACCCGCTCCTCGCGGTGGCGGACGAGCTGCGGGCGCGCGAGCCGGGCCTGGTGGTGACCGCGCTGGGCGTCGCGGGCGGGCTCGAGGACGACCTGGTGCCCGCGCGCGGCTACCCGCTGCGCCACGTGCCCCGGGTGCCGCTGCCGCGGCGCCCCAGCGCCGAGTGGATCAACCTGCCCGGCCGCTTCAAGGCCGCCGTCGACGCCGCGGGCGCGGCGATCGACGAGACCCGTGCCCGCGCCGTCGTCGGGTTCGGCGGCTACGTGTCCACGCCGGCCTACGTCGCGGCGCACCGCCGCGGCGTCCCGGTGGTCGTGCACGAGCAGAACGCCCGTCCGGGCCTGGCCAACCGCGCGGGCGCGCGCTGGGCGTCACGGGTGGGCGTGACCTTCCCCGGGACCCCGCTCAAGGGCGGCGTGGTCACGGGGCTGCCGCTGCGCAGCGAGATCGCCGACCTCGTCGCGGCCCGCGCCGCCGACCCCGCGGGCGTCCGCGCACGTGCGGCGTCCGCGCTCGGCCTCGACCCCGCCGTGCGCACGCTCCTCGTCACCGGCGGGTCGCTCGGGGCGCAGAGCCTCAACACGGCGGTGTCGGGCGCGGCGGCCGACCTGCTCGGGTCCGGTGCACAGGTGCTCCACCTCACCGGGAAGGGCAAGGACGGGCCCGTGCGCGACGCGGTCGCGTCCGCGGGCGGGAACGGTGCCCGCTACGAGGTCCTCGAGTACCTCCCCGAGATGCAGCTCGGGCTCGCCGTCGCCGACCTGGTCGTGTGCCGGGCCGGTGCCGGGACGGTCGGCGAGCTCGCGGCGCTGGGCATCCCGGCCGTGTACGTCCCGCTGCCCATCGGCAACGGGGAGCAGCGTCTCAACGCCGCACCGGTCGTCGACGCGGGCGGCGGGCTCCTCGTGGACGACGCCGCGCTCGACGCCGGGTGGGTGGCGCACCACGTCCCCGCCCTCCTCCAGGACGCCTCCCGGCTCGGGGCGATGGCCGACGCGGCCGGTGCCGCGGGGGTCCGCGACGGGGCTGCGCGGGTCGCCGACCTCGTCGCGCAGGCCGTCGCCGAGAGCGACCGGTCGTGAGCAGGCCGTCCGACGTCCCGCGCCTCGCGGACCTCGGGACCGTGCACCTCGTCGGCGTCGGCGGGGCCGGGATGTCGGTCGTCGCGCGGCTGCTCGTCGCGCGTGGGCTGGACGTCCAGGGCTCCGACGCCCGGGACGGCGAGACCCTCGCAGCGCTGCGCGCCGACGGCGTGCGCACCTGGGTGGGGCACGACGCCGCGCACGTCACCGGGGCGGACACGCTCGTCGTGTCGAGCGCGGTCCGCGCGTCGAACCCCGAGCTCGCGGAGGCGCGCTCGCGGGGACTGCGCGTCCTGCACCGGTCGCAGGCGCTCGCGGCGCTCATGGCGGACGGGCGTGCCGTCGCGGTCGCCGGGGCGCACGGCAAGACGACGACGTCGGCCATGATCGCGACGACGCTACGGGGTACGGGGCAGGACCCGTCGTTCGCGGTGGGCGGGACCGTGCTCACCGCCGCAGGCCCGGTCCCGGGCGGGCACCTCGGGAGCGGCGACGTGCTCGTCGCCGAGGCCGACGAGTCGGACGGGTCGTTCCTCAACTACGCGCCCGACGTCGCGGTCGTGACCAACGTCGAGCCCGACCACCTGGACCACTACGGGTCCCGTGAGGCGTTCGAGCAGGCGTTCGTCGACTTCGCCGCCCGGATCCGCCCGGGCGGGACGCTCGTCGCGTGCGCCGACGACCCCGGGTCCCGCGCCCTGGCGGCCGCCCACGTCGCGGCGGGCGGCGCCGTCGTCACCTACGGGACGTCCGCGGACGCCGACGTCCGGGTGGCCGACGTCGAGGCCGTCGGGGCCGACGGCGCGCGCGGGGGCGTGCGTGCCGTGCTCTCGGGTGCGGTCGGGGGCGTGGGGCTCGGGACCGTCGAGCTCGTCCTGCGCGTCCCCGGGGCCCACAACGCGCTCAACGCGACGGCCGCGGTGGTCACCGCCGTGCTGCTCGGCGTCGACCCGGCGGCTGCCGCGTCCGCCGCTCACGACTTCCTCGGCACCGGGCGCCGGTTCGAGCCGCGCGGAGAGGCGGGCGGGGTGCGGGTGGTCGACGACTACGCCCACCACCCGACGGAGATCGCCGCGCTCCTCGCGGCGGCGCGCCCGGTCGCGGGCGACGGGCGCGTCCTCGTGCTCTTCCAGCCGCACCTGTACTCGCGGACCCGGGCGTTCGCGCGCGAGTTCGCGGACGCCCTCGGGGCGGCGGACCGTGTGGTGGTCACGGGCGTGTACGCGGCACGCGAGGACCTCGACCCGGAGGTGGACGCCCGCACGATCGCCGACCTCGTCCGGCCCGGGGTCGCGGACGCGGTCGAGGACCGGCTCGCCGCGGCGCGCCACGTCACAGGTCTGGCACGGCCCGGCGACCTCGTGCTCACCGTCGGGGCCGGCGACGTGACGGAGCTCGGGCCCGTGATCCTCGACACGCTCGCCGGGTCGGACGTGCGCTGATGCGGCCGCCGCCCCGTCCCCGCCCGCCCCGCCCTCCGCGCGCGACGCCCGGCGTGTCCTCGGGCGCGCCCGTGGCCGGTACCCGTGGCCCGTCCGACGCCGGCCCGGCGGCGCATGGCGGTCAGGGACGGGACGCGACGGGAGAGGGCGGTGCGCCGCGCACGGGGGCGGTCCCGCGCGCGACGGCGTCGACGGACGTCGTGACGACGTCGGTCCCGCGCGTCGCTCCCACGCGGAAGGCGGCCCCCGGGCGGACGGGCACGGTCCCGCGAGTGACTGCACGGACCACCGGTGCGGTGCCGCGGCCGGCCGACGGCGGCGTGGTCTCGCACGGGATGGCCCGGCGCCTCGCCGAGCGCGACGCCATGCGGCGCCACCGCGCGCTGCGGCTCGTCGCCTGGTGGACCGCCGGGGTTGTCGTCATGGCCGGTCTGGTGTGGGTGGCCTTCTTCTCCCCGGTGCTCGGCCTGCGGACGCAGGACGTGACGATCAGCGGGGAGGGCACGGTCGTCGACCCGGTGCAGGTTGCCGCCCTCGTGGCGGCGGAGGAGGGCACGCCGCTGCCGCGCCTGGACACCGTGGCGCTGCGCGACGAGGTCCTCGCGCTCAACGGCGTCCGGGACGTGGAGATCCGGCGCACGTGGCCCCACGGGCTGGACGTGCGGCTGGAGTCGCGCGAGCCGGTCGCGGCGGTGCCCGTCGACGACGGGTTCGCGCTCCTCGACGCGGACGGCGTACGGGTCCGCACGGACCCGGCGGTGCCCGACGAGCTCCCCGAGGTGGAGGTGCCGCTCGACGACGTGGACGCGCTCGACGCCGCGCTCGTGCTGCTCAACGCGCTGCCCCCGGACCTCGGGGCCGAGGTCGCCGAGGTGTCGGCGGAGACGCGGGACGCGGTGGTGATGCGCCTGCGCGACGGGGCGACGGTGGAGTGGGGGAGCGCGGAGGACGCGGCGCTCAAGGTGCGGGTGCTGGAGACGCTGCGGAGCGTGCCCGAGAACGCGGAGGCGACGGTCTTCGACGTCTCGGCGCCCACGCTGCCGGTGACGCGGTAGCGGGCGTGGTGCGCCGGACCGGGACCGGACCGGAGAACCGGCGCGAGCACGATCGCCGACACGCGCGGGCGGGTCGTTGATGAAGGGAATGTCGGCCCCTACCGTCGACACATGGCACCACCTGACATAACTCTAACCCTCTAGTTGAGGGTGAAGGTTCAGGGTCTGACAGATCGAGAGGCATCGACGTGGCAACTCCGCAGAACTACCTGGCCGTGATCAAGGTGGTCGGCATCGGCGGCGGTGGCGTGAACGCCGTCAACCGGATGATCGAGGTCGGCCTCAAGGGCGTCGAGTTCATCGCCATCAACACCGACGCGCAGGCCCTGCTGATGTCGGACGCCGACGTCAAGCTCGACGTCGGCCGCGAGCTGACGCGCGGGCTCGGGGCGGGCGCCGACCCGGAGGTGGGCAAGAAGGCCGCCGAGGACCACGCCGAGGAGATCGAGGACGTCCTGCGGGGCGCCGACATGGTCTTCGTCACGGCGGGCGAGGGCGGTGGCACGGGCACCGGCGGCGCGCCCGTCGTCGCCCGGATCGCGCGGTCGCTCGGCGCGCTGACCGTCGGTGTCGTCACCCGTCCGTTCACGTTCGAGGGCCGCCGCCGCTCGGTCCAGGCGGACCAGGGCATCGAGAACCTGCGCAACGAGGTCGACACCCTCATCGTCATCCCCAACGACCGCCTCCTGTCGATGTCCGACCGCAACGTCAGCGCGCTGCAGGCCTTCCACCAGGCCGACCAGGTGCTGCTGTCCGGTGTGCAGGGCATCACGGACCTCATCACGACGCCCGGTCTCATCAACCTCGACTTCGCGGACGTGAAGTCCGTCATGCAGGGCGCCGGCAGCGCGCTCATGGGCATCGGGTCGGCGCGGGGCGAGGACCGTGCCGTGCAGGCCGCGGAGCTCGCGATCTCGTCGCCGCTCCTGGAGGCGAGCATCGACGGGGCCCACGGCGTGCTGCTGTCGATCCAGGGCGGCTCCGACCTGGGCCTCTTCGAGATCAACGAGGCCGCCCGCCTCGTCCACGAGGCCGCGCACACCGAGGCGAACATCATCTTCGGCGCAGTGATCGACGACGCGCTGGGCGACGAGGTCCGGGTGACCGTGATCGCGGCCGGCTTCGACGGCGGCGCGCCCCAGGTGCGTGCGGACGGCCGAGGTCTCGGCCAGGTCGCCGGGTCGCCGCAGCGGCCCGCCACGAGCGCCGTCCCGGTGGTTCCGGGCGCCCGCCCGGCCACGGTGCCGGGGGCGACCACGGGCGCGCACACCCTGCCCCGCCCGGTCGTGCCGATCGCGACCGACGGCGACGACGTCCCCGTGACGCTCGACGGCGGGAGCGGGCCCGTCCCCGTCCAGCCGCCCGCACCCGCGCCGACGTTCACGGTCGTCGGGTCCGAGCAGCCCGCCAACCACAACGCCGAGCCGGCCGCGGGCGGGCAGAACCCCGGCGTCGAGGTGCCCCCGCGCATCTACGACGAGGAGCCCGCGCGTCGCAAGGTCGAGGAGCTCGACGTGCCCGACTTCCTCAAGTGACGGCCCGGCCGGCGCCCGCCGAGGGCGCGGTCCTGCCCGTGCTCGAGGCGGACCTCGGTCCCGGCGTCCGCGCCGGGTTCACGACCCGCGCCGGAGGCGTGTCGCCGGTCCCGTGGGACAGCCTCGACCTCGGGCTGGGGGTCGGCGACGAGCCGGAGCGGGTGCGGCGCAACCGTGCGCGCGTGGCGCAGTGGCTGGGGCGGCGGGTCGCCTTCGCGACGCAGGTCCACGGGACGCGGGTGCACGTGGTCGACGCCGCGTGGCCGGCCGGGTCGGCCGACGTGCCGGACTCGGTGGGCGAGGCCGACGCCCTCGTCACCCGGGGCGGCGCCGGGCTGGGCGTGCTCGTCGCGGACTGCGTCCCGGTTCTGCTGGCGGATCCCGTCGCGCGGGTCGTGGCGGTGGCGCACGCCGGCCGCCGGGGTGTCGCCGACGGCGTGGTCGCGCACGTCCTCGACGCCCTGGTCTCCGTGGGGGCCGACCTCGGGCAGGTGCGGGCCGCCGTCGGCCCGTCGGCCTGCGGCCGGTGCTACGAGGTTCCCGCCCCGATGCGCGACGCCCTCGCCGCGTCGCGCCCGGCGGCGTGGTCGACGACGCGGTGGGGGACCGCGGCGCTCGACCTCCCCGCCGCCGTGGAGGCGGACCTGCGGGCGGGAGGTGTCCCCGTGGTCGAGCGGTCCGGCGCCTGCACCCTGGAGGACGCGCGCTTCTTCTCCCACCGCCGGGCCGTCCGGGAGGGCGCGACGACCGGCCGCTTCGCCGGGGTCGTCGCGCTCGACGCGGCCTGACGCGACCGGTCCCGGTTCACCCGGCCCGGGCGTGTCGCTCCCGACGCTCGCCGACCGCGCGGTTTAGCGTGGATCCACTGGTCCGACGACCGGTGTCCGACGGTGACGAGTGAGGACGGAGCCAAGGCCCATGGCGGGAGCGCTGCGCAAGACCATGCTGTATCTGGGCCTCGCGGACGATCGTGGCGAGGTCGAGCAGGACGAGTACGTCGAGGACTACGACGAGACGGGGGCGGACGTGCCGCAGGACTACCAGGCCCAGGTGACCCCGCTGCACCGCGCGCTCGGTCCGCGCGAGGTGCCGCAGACCACCATGTCGGCCGCGGAGCTGCGGCGGATCACGACGGTGCACCCGCGCTCGTACAACGACGCGCGCGTGATCGGCGAGGCGTTCCGGGGCGGCACCCCGGTCATCATGAACCTCTCCGACATGGACGACGCGGACGCGAAGCGCCTCGTCGACTTCTCCGCCGGCCTGATCTTCGGGCTGCACGGGGCGATCGAGCGCGTCACCAACAAGGTCTTCCTCCTGTCCCCGGAGCACGTGGAGGTCACGGGCGAGGAGCAGGCGGCCCCGGCGGAGACGCGCGCGGGGTTCTACAACCAGAGCTGACTCCCCGCCCACGGCGCCCACCTCCGCCCGTGCACCCCTCACCGGGTGCGCGGGCGGAGGCGTTCGTGCCCGTCGCCCGCCCGCCGCCCGTCCGGAGTCCGTGAGAGCGTGTCGCGGCGGTCCTCGAGGCCCGCCGCGTCTGGCACAGTTGTCCCCGTGATCCTGGACCTCGTCACCGGCATCCTCGCGTTCGTCCTGTGGCTCTACCTGCTGCTGCTCATCGGTCGCCTCGTCTTCGACTGGGTGCAGGTGTTCGCCCGCGACTGGCGACCCAAGGGGATCGTCCTCGTGCTGGCCGAGGTGATCTACACCGCGACCGACCCACCCCTGCGGCTCCTGCGCCGGGTGATCCCGCCGCTCAACCTCGGGCAGATCCGCCTCGACCTCGGCTTCGTCGTGCTGTTCCTCGCGGTGACGATCGCCCTCCAGGTCGTGCAGAGCATCTGAGCGCACGCTGAGACGCACGTCACCGGCGTCGAGGCGTGTCGCCGGGCGCGCCCGGTTCGTCCGGGTCGGGGCGTCCGACCTGCACGGTATCTCCGCGTGTCCTCCCCGATCCCCGCGGTCAGGGCGGGCAGGGTCGTCGCTCGCGGCGCGCTCGTGCGCCCCGCTCCCGCCCCTGCGGGGCAATCTCCGCTACTTTGGACTCTGGTGATCGCGAGGTCGCCCGGACCGACACGCAGAAGCAACGAGGTGAACCGATGGCACTGCTCACTGCAGAAGACATCCTGAACAAGAAGTTCTCGGCGACGAAGTTCCGCGAAGGGTACGACGTCGAAGAGGTCGACGACTTCTTGGACGAGGTGGTGAGGACCCTCAACTCCGTCCAGGAGGAGAACGAGGACCTCAAGTCGAAGCTCGCCGCCGCGGAGCGTCGCGTCGCGGAGCTCAGCCGTGCCGACGCCTCCTCCGCCGCCGCGGTGCAGCCCGCCGTCGTCGACGCCCCGGCGGAGCCCGAGCCTGCACCCGCCGCGCCGATCTCGCAGGCCGTCGTGGCGAAGAACTCGGCAGAGCCCGAGTCTGCCACCGGGATGCTCCAGCTGGCCCAGAAGCTGCACGACGACTACGTGCGCTCCGGCCAGGAGGAGGGCGACCGCCTGATCGCCGAGGCGAAGGAGGAGGGCTCGCGGATCGTGAGCGAGGCCGAGGAGACGTCGCACCGCACGCTCTCCCAGCTGGAGCAGGAGCGGTCCCTCCTGGAGCGCAAGATCGACGAGCTGCGACTGTTCGAGCGCGACTACCGGACCCGCCTCAAGAGCTACCTGCAGAACCTCCTCGGCGAGGTGGACAACCGGGGCAGCGCGCTGCCGCCGCGCAGCAACGTCGCCGGTGCGGGCCGCACCAGCGACCTCGCGCCCGGTCTCTGACCTCTCGCGTCGACCGTCCGGCAGCGGCCGGTACGCCGACCCGCCCGCCCGAACGCCCTCCGGGGTGCGGCGTGGTGTGTTGTGCGTACCGGCCGCTGCGTCTACTCTCGCGGCACTCGATCCAGGAGGGGCGTCATGACCAAGCTCACCACCGCGGCCAGGTCGGCCGTGCGCGAACGGTTCCCGAACCTCACGAAGGACGTGAAGTCCTTCCCCGTGCGGGACGGGGAGGAGCCCTGGACGCTGCGTGAGGCGGAAGAGCTCGCCGCCGAGCTCCTCGAGGAGAAGGACCGCCTCGAGGGTGAGCTCGCCGCGGCCGACGAGGAGCTCTCGAACCTGCTCCGCCACTCGGGCGACGGCGCCGGCGACGACCAGGCCGACTCCGGGTCGAGCGCGCTCGAGCGTGAGCAGGAGCTCACCCTCGTGAACAACGTGCGCGACCTTCTCGCCCAGACGACGCACGCCCTCGACCGCATCGCCGCGGGGACGTACGCCACCTGCGAGGCGACCGGCCTGCCGATCGGCAAGGCGCGCCTCCAGGCGTTCCCGCGCGCCAACCTCTCGGTCGAGGCCAAGCAGCGCGAGGAGCGGCGCTGAACCACGCGGGACGGTCCCGCCGAGCCCGGCGGGCCTGAGCACGTGGCAGACTTGCGGCCGATGTCCACGTCCTCCCGCCCCGAACCGGTCGACCCCTCGACCCCGCCGTCGACCGCGCCCGCACCCGGGCACCCAGGCCCCCGACGGCGGCTCGTCGCCTGGACGGTCGGCCTCGCGGCGCTCGTGCTCGCCCTCGACCAGCTGACGAAGTGGTGGGCCGAGTCCACGCTCGCGCTCGGTGACGAGCCGATCCCGCTGCTGGGCTCCCTCCTCGGGCTGCGCCTGCTCTACAACCCGGGTGCCGCGCTCTCCATCGCCACCGGCATGACGTGGCTCCTCACCATCGTGGTGGTCGCCGTCGTCGTCGTGATCGTCCGCATGGTGGGTCGCATCGGCTCGCGCGGGTGGGCGGTCGCCCTCGGCCTCCTCCTCGGCGGCGCCGTCGGGAACCTGCTCGACCGGCTGTTCCGCGACCCCGGGTTCGCCCGCGGCCACGTCGTCGACTTCATCGACTACGCCGGCTTCTTCGTGGGCAACGTCGCGGACATCGCGATCGTCGCCGCCGCCGTGATGATCGCCGTGCTCTCGATCCTCGGGATCGCGCTCGACGGGACGCGCCACGGCACGACCGACGACGACGCCGTCCGCCCGGACGACGCGAACCGGACGGACGAGGCGAGGGACGGACGATGAGCCTGCGATCGCTCCCCGTCCCCGACGGGCTCGCCGGCGACCGCGTCGACGCCGGTCTGTCGCGCCTCCTCGGCCTCTCCCGAACGCGGGCCGCGGAGCTCGCCGGCGCCGGTGCGGTCCTCCTCGACGGTCGCCCCGTCGGCAAGTCCGACCGGCTCGTCGCCGGCGCGTGGCTCGAGGTGGACGTGCCCGACGCCGCGCCCCCCGCCGCCGAGGTGGTGCCCGAGCCCGTCCCCGGCATGGGCATCGTCCACGACGACGACGACCTCGTCGTCGTCGACAAGCCCGTCGGCGTCGCCGCCCACCCCTCGCCCGGATGGACGGGGCCGACCGTCGTCGGGGCACTGGCCGCCGCCGGCTACCGCATCTCGACGTCCGGCGCGGCCGAGCGGCAGGGGGTCGTGCACCGGCTCGACGTCGGGACGTCGGGCCTCATGGTGGTCGCGAAGAGCGAGCACGCCTACACGGCCCTCAAGCGCGCGTTCAAGGAACGCACGGTCGACAAGGTCTACCACGCCCTCGTGCAGGGGCACCCCGAGCCGACGACGGGGACCATCGACGCACCGATCGGCCGGCACCCGAGCGCCGACTGGAAGTTCGCCGTCACCGCGGACGGCAAGCCGTCGGTGACGCACTACGAGGTGCTCGAGATGCTGCCCGCGGCGTCCCTCGTGGAGGTGCACCTGGAGACCGGGCGCACCCACCAGATCCGTGTCCACTTCTCCGCCGTGCGCCATCCCTGCGTCGGAGACCTCACCTACGGCGCCGACCCGGTCCTCGCCTCGCGCGTCGCGCTCTCCCGCCAGTGGCTGCACGCCGTGCGCCTCGGGTTCGAGCACCCCGGGACCGGCCGGTGGCTCGAGGTCGAGAGCTACTATCCCGACGACCTGTCCCACGCGCTCGACGTCGTCCGGGCGGCCTACTCGTGACCGGTCCCCACGGCCCGGGCACACCCGAGACCTCACCTGCCGGAGGGCCGCCGCCGCTCATGGCGGAGCGCGTGCAGGACGCCGCGGGTCTCGCCGCCGCCCACGCGCTGCGGCTGGCGGTCTTCGTCGACGAGCAGCACGTGCCCGTCGAGGAGGAGATCGACGCGCTCGACACCGCCCCCACCACGACGCACGTGCTCGTGCGCGACGCCGGTGGCGCCGTCGTCGGGACGGGCCGCCTCCTCACCGACCCCGCGCACCCCGGCGAGGTCCACGTCGGCCGGGTCGCCGTCGCGGCGACCGCCCGGGGCACAGGGGCCGGCGCCGCGGTGATGCGCGCCCTGGAGGCGATCGCGCTCGCCGAGCACGCCGTGCCCGGCCCCGACGGTCGTCCGACGGTCCACGTCGAGCTGTCCGCCCAGGTCCAGGCGGTCGGCTTCTACGAACGCCTCGGCTATACCGTCTCCGGTCCCGTGTACCTCGACGCCGGCATCGACCACCGCGACGCCACGAAGACCCTCCAGGCGTGACGGCTTGACGGCTTGACGGCTTGACGGCCTGGCGTGGCGGTCGCCTCTGCGCGCGGGGCCGGGGCCGCGCTCGGGCCTACCCTCCGCGCCTCGTCCCTCGGCGCTCCCGCCAGGCCCGACCACGGCCCTTCGCACGGCCCCGACCCCGCGCGCTCGTCCTCGTCGCGCCTCTCCCGCCGGTCGGGACCTGGCCCTGTGAACGGCCCCGCGCGCTACGCACGCACGCCGCGCGGGATCTCCGTGCACCGTGAGCCGTGCACCGTGCACCGTGCAGAGGCGACGGACGGGAAGAGCGGGGTGGTGGGTGGTGTCGCGGCTCGTGGCGGGCCTGGCGGGAGCGCCGAGGAACGAGGCGCGGAGGGAGAGCCGCGACACCATCCACCACCCCGCGGCGGCGACCACACGGATCCTCGGGCGACCCGGGGGGACGTGACCGACGCGTCGCGCGCGGTGGCCGCCGATGTCCGTGCCCGCGCCTAGGATCGACGCATGCCGAGCACGACCGAGGACTTCGTCCATCTCCACGTCCACACCGAGTACTCGATGCTGGACGGTGCGGCGCGGATCGGGGACCTGTTCGACGAGGTCGAGCGGCTCGGCCAGAAGGCCATCGCGACGACGGACCACGGGTACGTGTTCGGCGCGTTCGAGTTCTGGTCGAAGGCGCAGGCGAAGGGCATCAAGCCGATCATCGGCGTCGAGGCGTACGTCACGCCGGGGACGAGCCGGTTCGACCAGACGCGTGTGCGGTTCGGGGAGAAGGGGCAGGAGTCCGACGACGTGTCGGCGCGCGGCGCGTACACGCACATGACGCTGCTCGCGAAGGACAACGAGGGCCTGCACAACCTGTTCCGGGCGTCGTCGCTCGCGTCGCTCGACGGGCAGATGGGCAAGTGGCCGCGGATGGACCGCGACCTGCTGCAGCGGTACGGCAAGGGCCTGATCGCGACGAGCGGGTGCCCGTCGGGCGAGATCCAGACGCGGCTGCGGCTGGGGCAGTGGGACGAGGCGGTGCGGACCGCGGGCGAGCTGCAGGACATCTTCGGTCGCGACGGGTTCTTCGTCGAGCTCATGGACCACGGGCTGGAGATCGAGACGCGGGTCACGAAGGACCTGCTGCGCCTCGCGGAGACGATCGGCGCGCGGGTCGTCGCGACGAACGACCTCCACTACGTGCGCGAGGACGACGCGTCGAGCCAGGAGGCGTTGCTCGCGATCAACTCGGGGTCGACGCTGGACGACCCGGACCGGTTCAAGTTCGACGGCACGGGGTACTACGTGAAGTCGGCGGCCGAGATGCGGCGGGTGTTCGCAGAGCTGCCGGAGGCGTGCGACAACACGCTGCTCATCGCGGAGCAGTGCGAGGTGTCCTTCAACACGAAGGCCAACTACATGCCGCGCTTCCCCGTGCCGGAGGGCGAGGACGAGACGAGCTGGTTCGTCAAGGAGATCGAGCGCGGCCTGCACCGGCGCTACCCGGGCGGGATCCCGGAGGCGTCGCGCAAGCAGGCGGAGTACGAGACCGAGGTCATCGTCCAGATGGGTTTCCCGGGGTACTTCCTCGTGGTCGCCGACTTCATCAACTGGGCGAAGGAGCAGGGGATCCGGGTGGGGCCGGGCCGTGGGTCGGCGGCGGGGTCGATGGCGTCGTACCTCATGGGGATCACGGAGCTCGACCCGCTCAAGCACGGTCTGATCTTCGAGCGCTTCCTCAACCCGGAGCGCGTGTCGATGCCCGACGTCGACGTCGACTTCGACGAGCGCCGGCGCGGTGAGGTCATCCGGTACGTCACGGAGAAGTACGGGGACGACCGGGTGGCGCAGATCGTCACGTACGGGACGATCAAGGCGAAGCAGGCGCTCAAGGACTCGTCGCGCCTCCTGGGCTTCCCGTTCGCGATGGGGGAGAAGCTCACGAAGGCGATGCCGCCGGCGGTGATGGGCAAGGACATCCCGTTGTCGGGCATCTTCGACCCGAAGCACGAGCGGTACGCGGAGGCGGGGGAGTTCCGCCAGCTGCACGACACGGACCCCGAGGCGCAGCGCGTGGTGGAGCTGGCGCGCGGTATCGAGGGCCTGAAGCGCCAGTGGGGCGTGCACGCGGCGGGCGTCATCATGTCGAGCGACCCGCTGATCGACATCATCCCGATCATGCGGCGCCTGCAGGACGGCGCGGTGATCACGCAGTTCGACTACCCGACGTCCGAGGGGCTCGGCCTCATCAAGATGGACTTCCTGGGGCTGCGCAACCTCACGATCCTCGAGGACGCGCTCGAGAACATCGAGATGAACGGCAAGGAACCCATCCAGATCGAGGCGCTCGAGCTCGACGACCGTGCGGCGTACGAGCTGCTGGCGCGTGGTGACACGCTGGGCGTGTTCCAGCTCGACGGCGGTCCGATGCGCGCCCTGCTGCGCCAGATGCGTCCGGACAACTTCGAGGACATCTCCGCCGTCATCGCCCTGTATCGGCCGGGCCCGATGGGCATGAACTCGCACACGAACTACGCGCTGCGCAAGAACGGCCTGCAGAAGATCGAGCCGATCCACCCGGAGCTCGCGGAGCCTCTGGCGGAGGTCCTCGACGAGACGTACGGCCTCATCGTCTATCAGGAGCAGGTGCAGAAGGCCGCGCAGGTGCTCGCCGGGTACTCGCTCGGCCAGGCCGACCTGCTGCGGCGTGCGATGGGCAAGAAGAAGAAGGAGATCCTCGACAAGGAGTTCGTGCCCTTCCACGCGGGCATGAAGGAGCGGGGCTACAGCGACGGTGCGATCCAGGCGGTGTGGGACACGCTCGTCCCGTTCGCGGGGTACGCGTTCAACAAGGCCCACTCGGCGGGCTACGGCCTCGTCTCGTACTGGACGGCGTTCCTCAAGGCGAACTACCCGACCGAGTACATGGCGGCGCTGCTCACGAGCGTGCGCGACGACAAGGACAAGTCGGCGCTGTACCTCAACGAGTGCCGCCGGATGCACATCACCGTCCTTCCTCCGGACGTGAACTCGTCAGCGGCGAACTTCACGGCCGTCGGGGACGACATCCGCTTCGGTCTCACCGCGGTGCGCAACGTGGGCCGCAACGTCGTGGACGCGATCGTCGCGACGCGCGAGTCGAAGGGCGAGTTCACGTCCTTCACGGACTTCCTCGACAAGGTCCCGGCGGTCGTGTGCAACAAGCGCACGATCGAGTCGCTGATCAAGGCCGGGGCGTTCGACTCCCTCGGGCACGGCCGCCGCGCGCTGCTCGTCGTCCACGAGCAGGCGGTGGACTCCGTCATCAGCGTCAAGCGCAAGGAGGCGGAGGGGCAGTTCGACCTCTTCGCCGACTTCGCCGCGCAGGACGACCCGTCGATGTCGTTCAGCGTGGACGTGCCGGACCTGCCGGACTGGGACAAGAAGCAGAGGCTCGCGTTCGAGCGCGAGATGCTCGGTCTGTACGTGTCGGACCACCCGCTGTCGGGGCTGGAGCACGTGCTCACCCGTGCGGCGGACACCGGGATCGCCGCGCTCATCGCGGACGAAGGACGCCCTGACGGGTCGACCGTGACGGTCGCGGGTCTGGTCACCTCGCTGCAGCGCAAGATGAGCAAGAACGGCAACCCGTGGGCGGCGGTGACGATCGAGGACCTCGAGGGGGCCGTCGAGGTGATGTTCTTCGGCGAGACGTACCTCGCGTACTCGACGATCCTCGCGGAGGACCAGGTCGTCGTGCTGCGCGGCCGGGTGCGCCGACGGGACGACACCATGCAGCTCCAGGCGATGGAGGTCTCCCTGCCGGACGTCACGGTCGGTGCCGAGTCGCCGCTCGCCGTCCGTGTGCCGCACACGCGGTGCGTCGAGCCGGTCGTCGCCCGGCTGCGGGACGTCCTCGCGACGCACCCGGGTTCCGCCGAGGTGCACGTCCAGGTGCTCGAACCGGGCAAGACGACGGTGGTGCGGGCGGGCGACGCCCTGCGCGTGGAGAAGTCCCCGGCGCTCTTCGGCGACCTCAAGGCGCTGCTCGGGCCGTCGTGCCTCGTGTGAGGGGCGTCCCCACGGCCGCGCCTAGACTCGGCGCGTGATGCGACTCAACCCTGAGCAGCGCGTGTTCGTCACCGAGCGGCACCTGGCCACCCTCACGACCCTGCGCGCCGACGGCACGCCCCACGTGGTGCCGGTGGCGTTCACGTGGGACGACGAGGCGGGTGTCGTGCGGATCACGTGCAACCGCGGGTCGGTGAAGGCCCGCAACGCGCGGCGCGTCGGCGCGGAGGGCGCCCTGCCGCGTGCGGCGGTGTGCCAGGTCGACGGGGGCCGCTGGATCACCCTGGAGGGGACGGTCGAGGTGGTCGAGGACGAGGCGGAGATCGCGGACGCCGTCGAGCGGTACGGCCGTCGCTACCGGCAGCTCGGTCCGAACCCGGAGCGCGTGGTGCTGCGGCTCACGCCGGACCGCGTGATGGCCTCGACCTACATGGCCTGACGTGACCTACATGGCCTGACGTCGGGCGACCAGTCCGGTGCCCGGGGTCAGACGATCGGGTCAGGCGACGGACGCGGCCTGGGTCCCGGCCGGGTGGTCGACCGTGACGACGTCGCCCCTGCGGAGCTGGCGGCCTCGTCGGGTGTCGATCTCGCCGTTCACCCGCACCTCGCCCTCGGCGACGAGCTCGCGTGCCTCGGCGCCGGACTCGGCGAGCCCGGCGAGCTTGAGGAACTGCCCCAGCCGGATGACGTCGTCGGAGATCTCGACGGGGGTGGCGTCCGTTGCGTCCATGCGCCCATCGTCCCATCCCGCGACGGGCACCCGACACCGGCCACGGCAGCAGAGGCGCGGCGCCCGGCAGGCGGAATCCTCTCGTCCGGCGCGGCCTCGCGCTCCTAGACTCGACCCATGATCACCCGCATCGATCTTCGAGGCCGCACCCTGTCCGCGCGTGAGCTCGTCGAGGCCCTGCCCCGGGCGGAGCTCGGTGTGGAGGACGCGGCGCATCGGGTGGCCCCGATCCTCGACGCGGTGCGCTCCCGGGGGGCGGAGGCGCTGCGCGAGTACGCGGAGCGGTTCGACGGGGTCCGGCCCGAGCACCTGCGGGTCCCGGCACAGGCGCTCGCCACGGCGCTCGCCGAGCTCGACCCTGCCGTCCGGTCGGGGCTGGAGGAGGCAATCCGCCGGGTCCGGCTCGTGCACGCGGCGCAGCGGCCGCGGGACTTCACGGTGCAGGTCGCCCCGGGTGCGCAGGTGCGCCAGCGCTGGGTGCCCGTCGGGCGCGTGGGTCTGTACGCGCCGGGAGGCCTCGCGGTGTACCCGTCGTCGGTCGTCATGAACGTCGTCGCGGCCCAGGAGGCGGGCGTCGAGAGCCTCGCGGTCGCGTCGCCGCCGCAGAAGGACGCCGGTGGCCTGCCGCACCCGACCATCCTCGCCGCGTGCGCGCTGCTGGGCGTCGACGAGGTGTACGCGGCGGGCGGCGCCCAGGCCGTCGCGATGTTCGCCTACGGCGCGGTGGGCAGCGAGCCCCAGGACGGCGACGTGCTGTGCGAGCCCGTCGACGTCGTGACCGGCCCGGGCAACGTCTTCGTCGCGGCGGCCAAGCGGCTGGTGCGGGGCGTCGTCGGCATCGACGCCGAGGCGGGGCCGACGGAGATCGCGATCCTCGCGGACACGACGGCTGACCCGGGGCACGTCGCGTCGGACCTCATCAGCCAGGCCGAGCACGACCCGCTGGCCGCGGCCGTCCTCGTGACGCCGTCGGTGGAGCTCGCGGCCGCGGTCGAGGCGCGGCTCGTCGACCTGGTGCCGGAGACGAAGCACACGGAGCGGGTCGCGCAGGCGCTCGCCGGGCCGCAGTCGGCGGTCGTGCTCGTGGACGACCTCGAGCAGGGGCTCGCGGTCGTGGACGCCTACGGGGCGGAGCACCTCGAGATCCAGACGCGGGACGCGGCGGCGTACGCCGAGCGCGTCCGCAGCGCGGGGGCGATCTTCGTCGGTCCGTGGTCGCCGGTGTCGCTGGGCGACTACATGGCGGGGTCGAACCACGTCCTGCCGACGGGCGGGTGCGCGCACTTCGCGAGCGGGCTCGGCGTGCACAGCTTCGTCAAGGCGGTCCAGGTGATCGAGTACGACCGGGACGCGCTGGAGGACGTCGCGGAGCGGATCGTGGCGGTCGCGGTGGACGAGGACCTGCCGGCGCACGGCGAGGCCGTGCGGGCCCGCTTCCTCTGACGGAGGGCTCTGTGTCGCGGGGCGAGGCTGTCGTGCCGGGAGACCACGGCGTGCGCCGGGCGCGTCCGGCGGACGCCTCGGCGCTCGTGGGCCTGCGTGTCGAGCTCATGCGCGCGATGGGGGAGGACGGGGCGGAGGACCGCGGGTGGCAGGACCGCGCCCTCACCTGGTTCCGGGACGCGCTCGCCGGCGACGACGCGGCGGCCTTCGTGGTCGACGACGGCGGCGCCGTGGTGACGGGCGCGCTCGTGACGCTGGGCCGGGGCGCGCCGTCCGCGCGCAACCCCCGCGGTGTCACGGCACACCTGTCCAACGTCTGCACCCTCCCTCCGGCGCGTGGGCGGGGGCACGCCCGCGCGTGCGTGGTGGCTGCGGTCGACTGGGCGCGGGGTGCGGGTGCGGACTCGGTGGCGCTGCACGCCACACCCGCCGGCGAAGGGCTCTACCGTGCGCTCGGGTTCACCGACACGACCTACACCGAGCTGAGGCTGCGCTGGTGAGGGGACCGCGCCCACCCGCGGTCGGCATCGCGCGGGTGGGCGTCGGGAGCCACGTCAGCGCACGCCGAGCACGAACGGGTGCACGGCCTCGGCCCCGGCCAGCCGCAGGAGCCGTGCGGCGACGGTGATCGTCCAGCCCGACTCCGTCCAGTCGTCGACGAGGAGCAGGCGTCGTCCGGCGAGACCGGCGCGCGCGGCGTCGGACAGCTCGAGACGCAGCCGGCCGGTGACCCCCGCGAGACGGGTCGCCGAGTTCACGTCGTGCCGGCCCGGCTCCTCACGACCCGGCACGGGCCCGATCGCGCCGACGAGGGGGCGGCCGAGGTAGCTCGCGAGACCGTTCGCGAGGTGGAACGTGAGCTGGGGTCGGGTCACCGAGCGGACGGCCACGACCCCGTCGACCAGCAGCCGGCGCTCCGGGACGGCGGTACCGGGCCCCTGCACCTCCTGGGCGGTGTCGCCCCCCTCGGGCACGTCGTACAGGTCGGTCCACTCGTCGAGCACGCGCGCCGCGGCGCGGCGGAGCGCGACGGGCGTCTCGCCGTCCGGGGCACCGGGGGAGAAGAGCTCGCGCAGGGGCCCCGACCAGCCCAGGCCGTCGAGCCGCGCGACCGCACGCCCCGGCTCCGCCTGCTCGTCGGCGGGGATGCGGCCGCGCACCTCCACGCCGAGACGGTCCATGCCGCTCGGCCACTGGCGGCGCGCGACGACCTCGACGCCGGGCCGGTCCATGTCGGCGCGGGCCGCGGCGACGGCGTCGGCGTCCGGCACGGCGGGCAGGGTGACCCCGCCGCACCGGTCGCAGCGCCCGCACTCCCAGCCGGGCTCCAGCTCGGGGTCGTCGAGGGTGGCGCGCAGGAACGCCATGCGGCACCCGGTCGTCGCCTCGTAGTCGAGCATCGCGCGCTGCTCCGCGGCCCGGGTCTGCTCCACGCGGGCGTAGCGCTCGGCGTCGTACTCCCACGCCTGGCCCGTCGCCTCCCACCCGCCCTTGACGCGGCGGACCGCGCCGTCGACGTCGAGGACCTTGAGCATCCCCTCGAGGCGCGACCGCTTGAGGTCGACCTGGGTCTCGAGCTGCGCGACGGACTGGGTGCCGCCGCCGTCGAGCGCGGCGAGGGTCGCGCGCACCTGCGCCTGCGGCGGGAACGCCGTGGAGGCGAACCACTCCCAGATGCGGCGGTCCTCCTCGCCGGGGAGGAGCACCACGACGGCGGAGTCGACGCCGCGCCCGGCGCGCCCGACCTGCTGGTAGTACGCGATGGGCGAGCTCGGTGCGCCCAGGTGCACGACGAACGCCAGGTCGGGCTTGTCGAAGCCCATGCCGAGCGCCGACGTCGCGACGAGCGCCTTGACGCGGTTCTCCTTGAGGTCCTCCTCCAGACGCTCGCGCTCGGCGGGGTCGGTCTGGCCGGTGTAGGCGGCGACGGCGAGCCCTGCCGCACGCAGCTGGCTCGCGACCTGCTCGGCGGCGGAGACGGTGAGGCAGTAGACGATGCCCGACCCGTCGACGTCCTGCAGCGCCTCGACGAGCCACGCGACGCGCGACGGCTGGTCGGGCAGGGGGAGAACGGCGAGGTGGAGCGACTCCCGGTCGAGCCCGCCGCGCAGCACGAGGACCTCGTCGTTCGACGCGGTCCCCGTCCCGGTCACGGCCTGGGCGCGGACCCCGAGCTGCTCGGCGACGTCGGCGGTGACGCGCGCGTTGGCGGTCGCGGTGGTCGCGAGGACGGGGATGCCGGCCGGAAGGTCGGCGAGGAGCGTGCGGATGCGGCGGTAGTCGGGCCGGAAGTCGTGGCCCCAGTCGGAGATGCAGTGGGCCTCGTCGACGACGACGAGGCCGGCGTCGGCGGCGAGCCGCGGCAGCACCTCGTCGCGGAACCCGGGGTTGTTGAGCCGTTCCGGGGAGCAGAGGAGCACGTCGACCTCGCCGGCGGCGATCGCGGCGTGCACCTCGTCCCACTCGGTGACGTTCGACGAGTTGATGGTCACGGCGCGGATGCCCGCGCGCGCGGCGGCGGCGACCTGGTCGCGCATGAGCGCGAGCAGCGGCGAGACGATCACGGTGGGCCCGGCGCCGCGGTCGCGCAGGAGGCGGGTCGCGACGAAGTAGACCGCCGACTTGCCCCATCCGGTCCGCTGCACGACGAGCGCGCGGCGGCGGAACGCGACGAGCGCCTCGATGGCACGCCACTGGTCGTCGCGCAGGCGGGCGTTCTCGCGACCGACGAGCGCGCGCAGCGCCGTCTCGGCGTCCTCGCGCAGGGACTCGCCGTCGAGGAGGCCGCGCAGCATCGCGAGCTTCGCGCGACGGACGGCGTCCGCGTCGCCCGACGGACCGGGGGCGGACGCCGGAGCACCGACCTCGGGCGCGTCGGGCGGCGCGGCAGCCGCGGCGTCGTCGGGAACGGGGTCGGTCGCGGCCCAGGGGTCCCCGCCGGGTTCGTCCAGCGGCGGCTCGTCGGCCGGGTCGAAGGGCAGGTCCGCGTACGGGTCGGTGGGGCTCACCCGCCCGATCGTAGGCGCACCCGCCCGTACGGGGGCCCGGTCGTCCCCAGGTGGGGACGACCGGGCCCGGGTGCGGGTGTCAGCCGCGCATGTCCATCACGACACGGCCGTCGATCGCGCCGGCCTCCATCTCCCCGAAGATGTCGTTGATGTCGTCGAGGGGGCGCACCGTGTACGTCGGCGTGACCTTGCCGCGGGCGAAGAAGTCGAGGGCCTCCGCCATGTCCTTGCGCGTCCCGACGATCGAGCCGCGCACCGTCAGCCCGAAGAGCACCGTCGTGAAGATGTCGAGCGGGAACTTCTCCGGCGGCAGACCGACGAGGGACACGGTGCCGCCGCGCCGCAGCGCACCGACGGCCTGGGGGAAGGCGTGGGCGTTGACCGCGGTGACGAGCGCACCGTGCACCCCGCCGCCGGTCTTCTCCTGGAGCTCCGCCGCGGCGTCGGCGGACGTCGCCGCGTTGACGGTCACCTCCGCGCCGTGCGTGCGGGCCAGCTCGAGCTTGGCGTCGTCGACGTCGACCGCCGCGACCCGGCGCCCCATCGCCACGGCGTACTGCACCGCGATGTGGCCGAGGCCGCCGATCCCGGAGATCAGCACCCACTCGCCCGGCTTCGTGTCGGTGACCTTGAGACCCTTGTACACGGTGACGCCGGCGCACAGGATCGGGCCGACCGCGGACTCGTCGACGCCGTCCGGGACCACCGGGCAGTAGCGGGAGTCGACGAGCATGTACTGGCCGAACGACCCGTCGACCGAGTAGCCGCCGTTCTTCTGGTTCGGGCACAGGGTCTCCCAGCCCGTCTCGCAGTACTCGCACTCGCCGCACGCGCTCCACAGCCACGCGTTGCCGACGAGGTCGCCCTCCGTGACGCGCGTCACCTGGTCGCCCACGGCCACGACCCGCCCGACGCCCTCGTGCCCGGGCACGAACGGCGGGCTCGGCTTGACGGGCCAGTCGCCGTGCGCGGCGTGCAGGTCCGTGTGGCACACGCCCGTGTAGTCGACCTTGACGAGCGCCTCGTGCGGGCCGGGGGCCGGCACGTCGATCTCGTCGACGGACAGCGGGCGGGTGAAGTCGTGGACGACGGCGGCACGCATGGTGGTCATCGCGTTCTCCTCGATCCTGGGTCGGTGATGGTGTCCTGCTCTCGACGCTACGCGCGCCGGGGTGCGCCGTCGCGGGGTACGGACGGATCGATGACCTTTCGATGACTCACGGCGCACCCGCCCGGGACCTTCGTCTCTCGACGAGCAGGACGAGCGTCCCGCCGACGACCGCGACCCACTCGCTCACGGCGGCCAGGACCTGCTGGGTTCCGCCGACGGACTCGTTCACGCCGAAGAACCCCACGGTCGTCGAGAGGTAGAACGCCGCGAGGGTGAGGGCGCCGAAGCCGATCGCGCCGAGCACCGGCAGCCAGTGGCGCCAGACCAGCACCAGGATCCCCAGCGCGAGGCCCGCGACGGCGTTGAGGAGGAACAGCGGCCCGACCACCTCGATGTCGTCGTAGCCCTCGGCGTAGAGCACCAGGTGGACGTCGGCGGACAGGAGGAGGCCTGCGGCTGTCAGCCCGCGCAGGGTCCACGCGCCACGGGAACGCGGTCCGGGCGGGGGAGGGCCCGGTGGGGACGAGGTCATCGGTGCCTCCAGGCACGTACGCCGTCACGTCCGGTCGGGGTCGGACGACGCCGTCCGCCCGGTGCCGGCCCGGGGCGCGCGACCCGGGCCCCGGTGCTTCAATTGAACCGCCGTCGGGTGCGGACCGCGCGCCGGCGGCCCGGGGGCGGGCCCCGGTCGTCGACGGCGTCGGAGGCGGAGAGCATGGGCGCACCCCGGATCACGGACGGGTCGCAGAGGTACGGCACGACCCGCCGCGCGGTGCTCGCCGGGTCCGGCGCGGGCGCGGCGCTCGCGGTCCTCGCCGCGTGCGGCGGGGACCCGCCGTCGGGCACCGGCGACCCGGACCGGTCCGCGGGCACGCCCGGTGACGAGGTCGCCGTCGAGCCCGGCCAGGTGCTCGCCCGGGCCGACGACGTCCCGGTCGGCGGTGCGCTCGGCGTCACCGTGGGCGGCGCGCAGCTCCTCGTCACCCAGCCCCAGGAGGGCACGTACGCGGCGTTCAGCGCGATCTGCACGCACCAGGCGTGCGTCGTCGCGTCGGGCGACGGGGACCTGCGCTGCCCGTGCCACGCCTCGAGCTACGACCTCGCGACGGGCGAGGTGCTCGGCGGCCCCGCGCCCTCGCCGCTGCCCGAGGTGCCCGTGACGGTCGCCGAGGGCAAGATCACCGCGTCCTGACCGGGTGCCGGACGGCACGACCTCCGTCGCCCGGGGTTCGTAGACTGTGCGGGTGACCCCACCCACCCTCGCCGGGACGTCCGGGCTGCCGCTGCGCCCGGAGCTCGCGGGCATCGAGCCCTACGGCGCCCCGCAGCTCGACGTGCCGGTCCTGCTCAACGTCAACGAGAACCCCTACGCGCCGGGGCCGGCCGTCGTCGAGACGATCGCCGAGCACGTGCGGGAGGCCGCCGGCGGCCTCAACCGCTACCCCGACCGCGACTTCGACGCGCTGCGCGCCGACCTCGCCGCCTACCTGCTCACCGAGGCCGGGGTGCACCGCGACGCCGACCAGGTGTGGGCGGCGAACGGGTCCAACGAGATCATGCTGCACGTGCTCCAGGCCTTCGGGGGTCCCGGGCGCACCGCGGTCTCGTTCGCGCCGACGTACTCGATGTACCCCGAGTACGCGCGGGACACGCACACCGCGTGGGTCGTGGGCCGCCGCGCCGAGGACTTCACGCTCGACCCCGACCACGCGCGGGAGGTGGTCACGCGCGAGCAGCCGTCGGTCGTCCTGCTCGCCAGCCCCAACAACCCGACCGGCACGGCCCTGCCCGCCGCGACGGTCGAGGCGGTCTGCGAGGCGGCCCTCGCGGTCCGGGTGCCCACCGCGGCGGGCCCGGCGCCCGCCGTCGTCGTCGTCGACGAGGCGTACGGGGAGTTCCGCCGGAGCGGGACGCCGTCCGCGCTCGAGCTGCTCGACCGGTACCCGAACCTCGCCGTGACGCGCACGATGTCCAAGGCGTTCGCCCTCGCCGGGGCGCGCGTGGGATATCTCACCGCCTCGCGCGAGCTCGTCGACGCGCTGCGCGTCGTGCGCCTGCCCTACCACCTGTCGGCCGTCACGCAGGCGGTCGCGCGGGGCGCGCTCGCCCACTCTGCCGAGCTGCTGTCCCAGGTCGACGCGCTGCGCACCGAGCGCGACGCGACCGTCGCGTGGCTGCGCTCGCTGCGCCACCCGGACGGCCGCCCGCTCGACGTCGCCGACTCCGACGCGAACTTCGTGCTGTTCGGCACCTTCGCCGACCGGCACGCGGTCTGGGCCGGCCTGTTGGAGCGGGGCGTGCTCATCCGCGAGACTGGACCCGACGGTTGGTTGCGGGTGTCGATCGGCACCCCCGAGGAGATGAGGGCGTTCCGCGACGCCCTCGTGGAGGTGGCAGGACTGTGAAGCGCACCGCGCGCATCGAGCGCGCGACGTCCGAGTCGAGCGTGCTCGTCGAGCTCGACCTCGACGGGACGGGGGTCACCGAGATCTCGACGACCGTCCCGTTCTACGACCACATGCTCACCGCCCTGGGGAAGCACTCGCTCATCGACCTGCGGGTCGAGGCGACCGGGGACACCCACATCGACGCGCACCACACCGTCGAGGACGTCGCGATCACGATCGGCGAGGCGCTGCGCGTCGCGCTCGGCGACAAGCGCGGCATCTCCCGCTTCGGCGACGCGACCGTGCCCCTCGACGAGGCGCTCGCGCTCGCCGTCGTCGACGTGTCGGGCCGGCCGTACCTCGTGCACTCCGGCGAGCCGGAGGGGCAGGAGTACCACCTGATCGGCGGACACTTCACCGGGTCCCTCACGCGCCACGTGCTCGAGTCGATCGCGCACCACGCGGGCATCTGCCTCCACGTGCGCGTGCTCGCCGGTCGCGACCCGCACCACGTCGTGGAGGCGCAGTTCAAGGCGCTCGCCCGTGCGCTGCGCGCCGCCGTCGCCCCCGACCCCCGCGTCGAGGGCATCCCGTCGACCAAGGGGGCCCTGTGAGCACCGACCCTGCGCCGACGCCCCCGTCGGACGACGACCTGCCCGCCCTCGACGGCGTCGAGATCCCGGACGACCTCTCCGGCCTGACGTCGGGCTCCGCGCCGGAGCTCGTGGCGCTCGTCACCCAGATCGCGGGCGCCGAGCCGCTCGCGGCGGCGTGCTCCCTCGCCCAGGTCGAGGCGGACGTCGTCGCGACGGACGTCGGTGCCGTCGCCGTCCTGCGCGACCGCGCCGGGGACGCCCCCGCGCACGCCGCGGCCGCCCTGACGACCCTCGTCAAGGGCGTCCCGCTCATCCTCGTCGAGCGCCGGGGCGAGCAGCTGTCGATGCGCCGGTGGGCCGACGGCGCGGAGGGCGACGTGCTCGCCCCCGGGCTCGTGCTGGGCGGTGCGCCCGAGGAGCTCGAGGACCTGCTCGTCGGCACGACGGCGCTCACCGACCTCCCGGGCGTCGTCGCGAGCACGTCGATCTCGCGCTGGAAGGCGATGCGCCTGCTCACCTCGGCCGCCCGACGGGCGCGCAAGCAGTGAGCGCCGCCCGACCCGCCGTCGTCGTGCTCGACTACGGCTTCGGCAACGTCCGGTCCGCGGTCCGCGCGCTCGAGCGCGTGGGCGCCGACGTCGAGCTCACCGCCGACCGGTCGCGCGCCCAGGAGGCGGACGGCCTCGTCGTGCCGGGCGTCGGCGCGTTCGCCGCCGTCATGCAGGGACTGACCTCCGTGCGCGGGCACGAGGTCGTCGGCCGGCGCCTCGCCGGCGGTCGCCCCGTGCTCGGCATCTGCGTCGGCATGCAGGTCATGTTCGCCGAGGGCGACGAGCACGGCACCCGCACGGACGGGCTGGGCGAGTGGCCGGGGCTCGTGGACCGGCTCGAGGCCGAGGTCGTGCCCCACATGGGCTGGGACACGGTCGACGTCCCCGAGGGCAGCACCCTGTTCCGCGGCGTCGAGGACGAGCGGTTCTACTTCGTGCACTCCTACGCCGCGCGCTCGTTCACGCTCGGTGACGACCTGCCCGCCGACTCGCCGATCCGGCGCCCGCTCGTCACGTGGTCCGACCACGGCGGACGGTTCGTCGCGGCCGTGGAGAACGGGCCGCTGAGCGCCACGCAGTTCCACCCCGAGAAGTCCGGCGACGCCGGCGCCACCCTGCTCGAGAACTGGGTCCGCTCGCTCTGACCCGTTGCCGGCGCGCCGCACGTCCGCCGCGACCGCACCCCACCCGCGCGGGCGACCGCGCACGACCGATGGAGAACCTCGTGACCGACCGCCTCGTGCTGCTCCCCGCCGTCGACGTCGCCGACGGCCAGGCCGTCCGCCTCGTCCAGGGCGAGGCGGGCTCCGAGACCTCGTACGGCGACCCGCTCGCCGCGGCCCTCGACTGGCAGTCCGGCGGGGCGGAGTGGATCCACCTCGTCGACCTCGACGCGGCGTTCGGGCGCGGCTCCAACGCGGACCTGCTCGCCGACGTCGTCGGCCGGCTCGACGTGCAGGTGGAGCTCTCCGGCGGGATCCGCGACGACGCGTCGCTCGACCGTGCGCTCGCCACGGGCGCGCGCCGCGTCAACCTCGGCACGGCCGCCCTGGAGAACCCGGACTGGACCGCCAAGGTCATCGCCGAGCACGGCGACAAGGTGGCCGTCGGGCTGGACGTGCGCGGGACGACCCTGGCCGCCCGCGGCTGGACCCAGGAGGGCGGCGACCTGTGGGAGGTGCTCGACCGCCTCGAGTCCGCGGGCTGCTCGCGCTACGTCGTCACGGACGTCACGAAGGACGGGACGCTGCGCGGCCCGAACCTCGACCTCCTGCGCGACGTCGCGGCGCGGACCGACGCCCCCGTCGTCGCGTCGGGCGGCATCTCGAGCCTGGCGGACCTCGAGGCACTGCGCGGGCTCGTCCCGGCGGGCGTCGAGGGCGCGATCGTCGGCAAGGCGCTCTACGCCGGGGCCTTCACGCTTCCCCAGGCGCTCGACGTCGCAGGGCGCCCGTGACGGGCGACGGCGGGCAGGTCGGGGGCGGGGGCAAGGCGCTGCCGCCCTCGTCCGGGTTCTCGGGCGACGACGGGTCGGCGGACCCCGCGCTCGCGGCGACGCTCACCGCGTTCCACGCCGGCCAGGCGCCCCTGCGGGACGTGGTGAGCCGGCTCGCCGCGACCCGGGTGCTGGTCCCGATCCTCGCCGAGCTGGAGGCCGCCGAGGAGGGGGAGCACGGGCACACGGTCGACAAGGAGGCGTCGGCGGGCGTCGTCGCCCTCCAGGCCCCCGACGGCCGGCGCGCGCTGCCCGTCTTCACCTCGGTCGCCGCCATGGCCGCGTGGCGGGCCGACGCCCGGCCCGTCCCCGTGGACGCCCGGCGTGCCGCGCTGTCCGCGGTCAGCGAGGACTGGGCCCTGCTCGTGGTCGACCCCGCGGGCCCGGTCACCGCGCTCGTCCCGCGGCCCGCGGTCTGGGCTCTCGCCCAGGGCGAGGAGTGGCACCCGGCCGTGGTCGACGGCACGGTCGACGACGCCGTCCAACAGGCCGTCACCGCGGCGGTGACCGGCGTGCCGCACGTCGCCCGCGGCTGGGCCGAGCCCGGCCGCCGGGCCGAGGTCGCCGTCGTGCTGCGGATCGACCCGGGGCTCGACCGCGCCGGGCTCGACGCGGTCCTCGCACAGGTCAACGCCGCGCTCGCGGCCGACGACGTCATCTCCGGACGTGTCGACGGCCTCGAGCTGCGGATCGGTCGCGCGGGCTGACGCGGCCGGGCGACCGTCTCAGCGGCGCAGGCGGCCGATCGCCCATGCGAGGGACGCCGCGACGCCCACGACGGCGAGGAGGGCCTGGCCGCCGAGCACGACGCGGTTGACGTCGACGGCGGGCTGCCAACGCACGCCCTGCGCGTCGACGACGTAGACACCCGTCGCCTTGACCCGGACACCGAAACCTCCGCCGCCGCCCGACCCCTCGCCCCCGGCGTTGCCGTCGGCGTTGCCGGAGCCGGGCTCGCCGGGTCCGCCCTCGGGGGCGTCGCCGCGCCGGGGGAGGTGGGGCAGGCCGGCCGCGCCCTTGCCCGACATCTCGCCGGACCCCGCGCCCCACCCGGAGCCGGTCCCTCCCCAGACGGTCGCGACGGGGATGACGAGCGTCCCGTCCCGCTCGTAGGAATCCCCGAAGACCCGGCGGACGTTCAGGGTGTCGCGTGCAGCCTGCGTGATGTGCGCCGGGTCGACGGCGGGCGCGTCGCCGGAGCTCGCGGTGTGTGCCATGGCACCCGAGAGTAGACCCGCGAGGGCCCTGACGCGCGGGCTCCGGCGCGGCGTCTCCGGGGCTCAGCCGTCGCACTCCGGGACGGGCTCGAAGGACGCCTCGTCGGCGAGCAGCTCCTGCACCGTGCTCACGGGGACGAGCAGCGACTTGTCGGTGGAAGTCTTCGCGTAGACCACCCCGATCACCTCCCCGTCCGCGTTGAGCGCGGCCGACCCGGAGCTCCCGGGCTCCACGGGGGCGTCGGTGACGAGGACCTCGCCGAGGTTCTCGTGCAGCGGGTCCGTCGTCGTCCCGATGACGGTGCCCTGCGTGACGGTCAGCCGGCCGCCCTCGGGGTAGCCCACGACCGTCACGGGGTCGCCCGTGGCCGGGTCGTCGGTCGCGAGCGTGGGCGCGGACGGCAGGTCCTCGGCCGTCCGCACGACGGCGAGGTCGGCGAGCGGCGCGGTGCTCGCCGTGCGCGCGGCGATGTCACGGCCGTCGTAGGTGAGGAGCTGGAGGGACCGGGACGAGTCCACGACGTGCTTGTTCGTGAGGAGCGTGCGGGAGTCGAGCGCGAACCCCGACCCGGTCGACAGCCCCTCGCACCCGACGTTGCGGATCCGGACCGCCATGCGCTGCAGCGCGTCGAACCCGTCGGGGGAGAGGTTCTCCGACCCCTCGGGTTCGTCCGGCGCGGCGAACGACGGGACGACGCTCGACGGCACGGGGTCGGGCAGCTCCGGCAGCACGCCGCACGCGGGTGTCAGGACGAGGGCCGCCGCGACGACGGCGCCGGCGCGTGCGGCGCGACCGTGCCTCCGCCTCATCCGGCGAGCTCCTGCTGGAGCTGGGCGTTCGCCTCCGTCGCCTGGCGGCACAGGTCGTCGACCTGCCCCGCGAACCGCTCGAGGTCCGCGGCGTCGTACGCCTCGCGGTCGTCGAGGTAGCCGATGAGCTGGGACTGCGCCGTCGTGCACTGGGTCAGCGCGGCCGCGACCGTCCCCGCCGCCTCCGACACCCGGCTCTGGTAGTCGAGGTACTGCTGCGACGCCTCGTTCTCGTCGCCGAGCTGCGCCTTCTCGTTCGCGAGCTCGCTGATCCTGCCCTGCGCGGTGCTCAGCTGTCCGCGCGCCGACTCCAGCTCCGCGTTCACCCCGTCGAGCTCCGTCGTGAGCCGCGCGACGTCCTCCCCGAGGTCCCGGGCCTGCGCCTCCCAGCCGGCGCTGGACTCCTCCCAGCGCGTGGTCGTGACCCACAGGTACGCGCCGGTGCCGAGCGCGCCGGCGAGCAGCACCGCGAGCACGACGACGGCGACCACGAGCCCTCGCCGCCGTCGCGGGCGGGTCGACGGCGCGTCCTCGGACGGCGTGCCCGGGTCCGGCGCGGTGACCGTCGGGGGAGGCCCCGCCGTCGCGCTCGCCGGCGCGGGGGCCGGCGTCGGGGTCGTGGCCGTGTCGTCGTCGCCCGGCACGGGCGCGGGGCTCGGGGGCGTGCTCAACTCACCGCGCCCGTGTACTTCTCGCCCGGCCCCTCGCCGGGGGCGTCGGGGTAGACGGACGCCTCACGGAACGCGAGCTGGAGGGACCGCAGGCCGTCGCGCAGCGAGCGCGCGTGCTGGTTGCCGATGTCCGGGGCGCTCGCCGTGACGAGCGCGGCGAGCGCGGTGATGAGCTTGCGGGCCTCGTCGAGGTCGAGGTGCCCCTGCCGCTCGGCGTCCTCGGCGAGACCGCACTTCACGGCTGCCGCGCTCATGAGGTGCACCGCCGCGGACGTGATGACCTCGACGGCGGCCACGTCGGCGATGTCGCGCACGGCGTCGCTCGTCGGGTCCTGCGCCGGGACGTTCTCGGTAGTCATGGGCACCATCCTCGCACCGTCGGGCGCACGGGATCCCCGGGGACGGCGTCGGCCGCCACCCGCGCTGGTGACGGCCGACGCCGCGTGGCCGGGTCAGGCGTCAGACGCGGACCGGCTCGCTCGCGGTGCCCGGCTCGCCGAGCTCGACGGGGGTGCCGGCGTCGGCCAGCGCGGCGCGCAGGCTCGCGCCGAGACCGGCGTCGACGTTCGTCCAGTACGCGACCGCGCGCGCCCGGATCTCGTCGCTGCGCACGGCCCCGACGTGACCGGTGATGGTCTCGAGGAACCGCGCGCGGGCCGCGTCGTCGAACACCTCGCGGTAGAGCGTCCCGGCCTGGCCGAAGTCGTCGTCCTCGGGGTGCAGGGTCGCGGCGGCGCGCGTCAGCTCGCCGTCGGACTCCCAGCCGGGCGACTCCGCGGCACGCGCCGGGTCGGCGTGCGCGCCACCCTGGCTGTTGGGCGCGTAGACCGGGGTGGTGGCCGACGAGAAGAAGTAGCGCATCGCGCCGTCCTTCGCGTACGAGTGGCCGCCCTCGGCCGCCGCGTGCGGCGCGTTCACGGGGAGCTGGGCGTGGTTCGTGCCGACGCGGTACCGGTGCGCGTCCGCGTAGGAGAAGATGCGCGCGAGCAGCATCTTGTCCGGGCTGGCCGCGATGCCGGGCACGAAGTTGCTCGGCGCGAACGTCGCCTGCTCGATCTCGGCGAAGTAGTTCTCCGGGTTGCGGTTGAGCTCCATCACGCCGACCTCGACGAGCGGGTAGTCCGCGTGCGGCCAGACCTTGGTGAGGTCGAACGGGTTGAAGCGGTACGTCTTCGCGTCCTCGTACGGCATGATCTGCACCGACACGGTCCAGCGCGGGAAGTCGCCCGCCTCGATGTGCTCGTAGAGGTCGCGGATGTGGTGGTCGGCGTCCGAGCCCGCGAGCTGGGCCGCCTCGTCGGCGGAGAGGTTGACGATCCCCTGCTGGGTGGTGAAGTGGTACTTCACCCAGAACCGCTCGCCCGCGGCGTTGATCCACTGGTACGTGTGCGAGCCGAACCCGTCCATGTGGCGCCAGCTCGACGGCAGTCCGCGGTCGCCCATGAGCCAGGTGACCTGGTGTGCCGACTCGGGGGACAGGCTCCAGAAGTCCCACTGCATGTCGTTGTCGCGCAGGTTCGAGCCCGGCAGGCGCTTCTGCGACCGGATGAAGTCGGGGAACTTGATCCCGTCGCGCAGGAAGAACACCGGCGTGTTGTTGCCGACGAGGTCGTAGTTGCCCTCGGTCGTGTAGAACTTCAGCGCGAAGCCACGCGGGTCGCGCCACGTGTCGGGCGAGCCGTGCTCGCCGGCGACGGAGGAGAAGCGCGCGAGCATCTCGGTCGTGGTGCCCGGCTGGAACAGCGCCGCACGGGTGTAGGCGCTCACGTCGCCGGTGACGGTGAGCGTGCCGAACGCGCCGCCGCCCTTGGCGTGCACGACGCGCTCCGGCACGCGCTCCCGGTTGAACTGGGCCAGCTTCTCGACGAGGTAGTGGTCGTGCAGGACGATCGGGCCGTCGGCCCCTACGGTCTGGGCGTGCGCGTCGGACGCGACGGGTGCGCCGGCGTTCGTCGTGGTGAAGCGTGCGGTCATGGGGTGCTCCTTCGTCGATGGTCGGTCAGGACCGGTCGGAGGGTGTCGGACATCGCAGACAAAAAGGGCGCACGCAGGGTAGGCGTCGCCCCTTCCGTGGGGTTTCGGGTCGCCGGTCGGGCGTCGGGGCAGGTGGTGGTCAGTCGGTGCAGTCGGGGCACAGGCCCCAGAACGTCACCTCGGCGGTGTCGATCCGGAAGCCGCCGGTGCCGCTCGGCGCGAGGCACGGGGCGTGGCCCACCGTGCAGTCCACGTCGGCGACGGCGCCGCAGCGTCGGCAGACGACGTGGTGGTGGTTGTCGCCGAGGCGCCGCTCGTAGCGCGCCGGGTGGCCGGCGGGCTCGATCCGGCGCAGCAGGCCCTTGTCGGTCAGGGTGTTGAGGACGTCGTAGACCGCCTGCACCGACACGGAGCCGAGGCTGTCACGGACGCTGCGGAGCACCGTGTCGGCGTCGGCGTGCTGCTGGTCGTCCACGGCGCCCAGGACGGCGAGACGTGCCGCGGTCACCCGCAGCCCGTGGCCGCGCAGCTCGGCCTCGTGCTGCGTGCGGTGCGTGGCTCCCGTCGTCATGCCGCCACTCTAACCCGCTTTACTGGAATAGTTCCAATGTTGGATCTCGTCTAGTTCGTCGACGTCGTCGAGGGCGGGCGTCCCGACGAACCGGCGACACGCGCCCGCGCGGGGCGTCTGCTACCCTTGATGGCTGACCGACCCGTGCGACGTCTCGTCGGCGGTCCGGCGCGGCCCCTGGGCGCGACCGGTCCCCGGTGTGCCGAGCGCGGGTGCGCAAGTGGATCCCATCCCACCCGGGTCTCGACCGTCGGCCGTGTGCCGCGACGGAGGCCGGGTCCTGGTCAGGACCGACGTCCCTCGTGGCGCCCGGACCTGACGCGGTCGTCGTGGTGCACCCACGACGACCGGCTCCGATGGCCTCCGTTCTGCGCTCAGGGACGGGGGCCTTCCTCGTCCCGGGTGGTCTCACGACGAGTTCCTAGGAGCATCACATCAGCGAGCCTCGCATCAACGATCGGATCCGCGTCCCCGAGGTCCGACTCATCGGTCCCGGCGGGGAGCAGGTCGGCGTCGTCCGCACCGAGGTTGCCCTGAGCCTTGCCCAGGACGCCGACCTCGACCTCGTCGAGGTCGCCCCGGACGCCCGTCCGCCCGTCGCCAAGCTCATGGACTTCGGCAAGTTCAAGTACGAGTCCGACATGAAGGCGCGCGAGGCGCGGCGCAACCAGGCGAACACCGTCCTCAAGGAGATCCGGTTCCGCCTGAAGATCGACCCGCACGACTACGGCACCAAGAAGGGCCACGTCGAGCGCTTCCTCGCCGCGGGCGACAAGGTCAAGGTCATGATCATGTTCCGTGGCCGCGAGCAGTCGCGCCCGGAGATGGGCGTGCGCCTGCTGCAGCGCCTCGCGGACGACGTCGCGGAGCTCGGCTTCGTCGAGTCGATGCCCAAGCAGGACGGGCGCAACATGACCATGGTGCTCGGCCCGGTCAAGAAGAAGGCCGACGCCAAGAGCGAGCAGCGCAAGCGTGCGCAGGAGGCGGAGCCGCGCCTCACGAAGTCGGCGCAGCGCGCCGCGGCCCGCGCGACGGACGCCCCGGAGCCGTCGGCCGAGCAGCCGGAGCAGCCCGCGGCGGAGCCGCAGGCCGTCGAGCAGCCGCAGGCCGTCGAGGCGCCGGTGGCCGAGCAGCCCGCTCCCGCCGTCGAGCAGCCCGCCGAGGCACCTCGGCCGCGCGCCGCGGCGACGTCGGCGCCGCGTGCCGCTGCCCCGAGGCCCGCGACGGCCAAGCCTGCGACGGCCAAGCCTGCGACGGCCAAGCCGGCTGCGGCGAAGCCCGCTGCCGCGAAGCCGGCGGGCAGCACGCCCCGTCCGGCCGCGGCCAAGCCCGCCGCACCTGCGCCGCGGCCCGCGGCACCCAAGCCGGGTGCCCCGCGCCCGGCCCCGAAGCCCGCTCCGCGCGGCAAGGCCGGCTGAGTCCCGGCCGACCAGACCGAACGCTCTGGTCCGGGCCCACCGGCCCGGCCCGAACACGTCGGCCGCCTCGCGGCAGCCGACCGGACACGAGGAGAGACGGCAGCCATGCCGAAGAACAAGACGCACTCGGGCGCCAAGAAGCGCTTCCGCATCACCGGGGGCGGCAAGGTCATGCGCGAGCAGGCCAACCGCCGTCACCTGCTGGAGCACAAGCCGACCAAGCGCACCCGCCGCCTGGCCCAGGACCAGCAGGTCTCGCCCGCAGACGTCAAGTCGATCAAGAAGCTGCTCGGCAAGTGACCCGGTCGCGGTGACGGCACCCCGTCACCGACCGGCTCACCCTGAGCCCCGAACTGCAAGGAGCATCACGTGGCACGCGTGAAGCGGGCGGTCAACGCCCAGAAGAAGCGTCGTACGACCCTCGAGCGCGCCAGCGGCTACCGCGGCCAGCGCTCGCGCCTCTACCGCAAGGCGAAGGAGCAGGTCACCCACTCCCTCGTCTACTCCTACCGCGACCGCAAGGCGCGCAAGGGCGACTTCCGCAAGCTGTGGATCCAGCGCATCAACGCGGCGTCGCGCGCCCAGGGCCTGACGTACAACCGCCTCATCCAGGGCCTCAAGGCCGCGGGTGTGGAGGTCGACCGTCGCCTGCTCGCCGAGCTCGCGGTCAACGACGTGGCGGCGTTCAACGCGCTCGTCCAGGTCGCGAAGGACGCGCTCCCCGAGGACGTCAACGCGCCGAAGGCCGCAGCCTGAGCGGCGACACCCACGCCACGGACGCCCGGTCGGTGCCGGACCCCCTCGACCCCTCGCTGACGAATCCTCGCAGCGACCGGGTCAGGGCGGTCCGGGCACTGGCCGGGCGTCCGGCGCGTTCGCGGCACGGTCAGCTCCTCGTCGAGGGGCCGCAGGCCGTGCGCGAGGCGGTCCGGCACGCGGCGGACCGCGTGCGGGACGTGTACCTCACCCCGGCCGCGGCGCAGCGCTACGACGAGATCCTGGGCGCCGCGCGCGGCGCGGGCCTGCACGTGCACGTCGGCACGCCCGAGGTGCTCGCGGCGATGAGCGCCGACGCCCAGGGGGTCCTCGCGGTCCTGCGCGCCGTGCGCCCGTCGCTCGACGACGTCCTCGTCGCCCTCACCGGCGCACCGACCGGCCCCGTGACCGTTCCCGGGACCGATCCTGTGGCCGACCCGTCGACCGGTTCCGCGACCGCCGCCGCACGGGGACCGTTCCTCGTCGCGGTGCTCGCCGCGGTCCGCGACCCGGGCAACGCGGGCACGGTGATCCGTGCGGCGGACGCGGCGGGGGCGGACCTCGTCGTGCTCGCGGGGGAGAGCGTCGACGTGGACAACCCCAAGGTCGTGCGGTCCACGGCGGGATCGTTGTTCCACGTGCCCGTCGTGACGGGCGTGACCCTGGCGGAGACGGTGGCCGCCCTGCGTGGCGCGGGCCTCCTCGTGCTCGCTGCCGACGGGACGGGCGAGCACGACCTCGACGACCTCCTCGACGTGGCGGGTGCGAGCGGCGGCACGTCCGTCCCCGACCTGGCCCGGCCGACGGCGTGGGTGTTCGGCAACGAGGCGTGGGGCCTGCCGGAGCAGGACCGGGCGCTCGCCGACGCGGTGGTGCGCGTCCCGATCCGCGGGCGGGCCGAGTCGCTCAACCTCGCGACGGCCGCCACCGTGTGCCTGTACGCGTCCGGTCGCGCCCAGCGGGGGGCGCGGGCGTGAGGCTGTTCGCGGCCCTGTACCCGGGCGTCGCGGCGTGCGACCACCTCGATCTCGCGCTGGGCGCCGTCCGGGCGTTCGAGCCGTCCCGGCCCGACGGGGCGCCGCTGGTGCGCTGGACGCCCCGCGACCTGTGGCACGTCACGCTGGCGTTCTACGGCGAGGTGCCCGACGGCGCGGTCCCCGACCTGGTCGACGGCCTCGCCGACGCGGCGCGCGGCACGGCGTCGCTCGACCTCGCGCTGCGGGGTGCGGGGGTCTTCGACCACCGCGTCCTGTGGGTCGGCGTGGGCGGCGAGCGGTCGTCGGTCGACCGTCTGCGTGCGCTGAGCGCCGCCGCGGCCGAGTGCGGCGCGGACGCGGGCGCCCGGCTGGACCGGCGGCCGCGGCAGCGCGCCCACCTCACGGTCGCGCGTGCCGCCGCGGGCGCACGCCAGGCGGAGCGGCGGGCGGCGCGCCGCCGCCGGGAGCAGGACGAGGGGCCCACGCTGCGCGACGCCCTCCAGGGACCTGCTGCGGCCCTGGCCGTCTACGACGGGCCGCGGTGGACCGCGGACCGGCTCGTCCTCGTGGCCTCCGACCTCGGCGACGGTCGCCCGGTCCACCGCGAGGTCGCGTCCGTCCCGCTCGTCGGCACGCTGCACGAGTAGGGCCGCAGGAGAGCCGCGGTTCGGGCGCACCGGGCACGCCTGTGCGAGGATGGCCGGGTGACCGCGCGAGCTGATCGCCGATTTACCGGGCCCGTCACGGGCCCGCGCTGACGCGCGCCGTCGTGCCTCCCGGTCGTCCGGGACGCGGACGGGACCGGCCCGGACGGGCGCCCTAGAATGACGCGGACGCGCCGAGCGCGTCCGCGCGTCCGCCCACGTGACGCGCTCCGTGGGCACGGCCCACCGTCCCGCCACCGCCAGGAAGGCACGTATGTCCAGCCCTGACGCCGCCGTCGCGCCCGCCACCGGGTCCGACGACGCGGCCCCGCCCGCCGCGCCGTCGCCCCTCGACGCCGACGCCCTGCAGTCCGCGCTCGACGCCGCGCTCGCGGCCGTGGCAGCGGCGCCCGACCTCGACGCCCTGAGGTCGGTGCGGACCGAGCACACCGGCGACCGCAGCGCGCTCGCGCTCGCGAACCGGCAGATCGGGTCGCTCGCGCCCGAGGACAAGAAGACGGCCGGGCGGCTGCTCGGACCGCTCCGCGGCCGCCTCAACCAGGCGCTCGCCGCACGCCAGGCCGAGCTCGAGGCCGAGCGTGACGAGCGGGTGCTCGTCACGGAGGCCGTCGACGTCACGCTCCCGACGGACCGTGCGCCCCGCGGCGCGCGCCACCCCCTGGAGTCGCTCCAGGAGCGGATCGCCGACTTCTTCGTCGGGCTGGGCTGGGAGATCGCCGACGGTCCCGAGGTCGAGGCGGAGTGGTTCAACTTCGACGCGCTGAACTTCGGCCCGGACCACCCGGCACGGCAGATGCAGGACACGTTCTACGTGGCCGGCGAGCCCGCGGGGGCGACGCAGGGCGGGGGCGAGGCCGCGCCGTCGAACCTCGTGCTGCGCACGCACACCTCGCCCGTGCAGGCGCGCTCGCTGCTGGAGCGGGGAGTTCCGCTGTACGTCGCGTGCCCGGGGAAGGTGTTCCGCACGGACGCGCTCGACGCCACGCACACGCCCGTGTTCCACCAGGTCGAGGGCCTGGCGGTCGACAAGGGCCTGACGATGGCGCACCTGCTCGGCACGCTCGACGCGTTCGCGCGCGCGATGTTCGGGCCCGAGGCGCGCACGCGGCTGCGCCCGAGCTACTTCCCGTTCACGGAGCCGAGCGCCGAGATGGACCTGTGGTTCCCGCAGAAGAAGGGCGGGCCGGGCTGGATCGAGTGGGGAGGCTGCGGCATGGTCAACCCGAACGTGCTGCGCGCCACCGGGATCGACCCGGACGAGTACTCGGGGTTCGCGTTCGGCATGGGCGTGGAGCGCACGCTCATGCTGCGCCACCAGATCGCGGACATGCACGACATGGTGGAGGGCGACGTGCGCTTCTCCGCCCAGTTCGGGACGGAGATCTGATGCCCTACGTCGACCTCGACTGGCTCGGCGACCACGTCGAGCTGCCCGTCGGTCTCACGGCCGAGCGGCTCGCGGCGGACCTCGTGCGCGTGGGCCTGGAGGAGGAGGAGGTGCACGGAGCGGCCGTGACCGGACCCCTCGTCGTCGGGCGCGTGCTGGAGCTGACGCCCGAGCCGCAGAAGAACGGCAAGACCATCAACTGGTGCCAGGTGGACGTCGGCACGCACAACGTCGACGGCGTGCCCGCCGCCGAGGGCGGCCAGGCGCGCGGCATCGTGTGCGGGGCGCACAACTTCGGCCCCGGCGACCTGGTCGTCGTGGCGCTGCCCGGCGCAGTGCTCCCGGGGCCGTTCTCGATCGCGAGCCGCAGGACCTACGGGCACGTGTCCGACGGCATGATCTGCTCGGCGCGCGAGCTCGGCCTGGGCGAGGACCACGACGGGATCATCGTGCTGCCGCGGATCGGCTTCGCCGCGGCCGACCTCACGCCCGGCCAGGACGCCGTCGCGCTCCTCGGTCTCGGCACCGAGGTGCTCGAGATCAACGTCACGCCGGACCGCGGGTACGCGTTCTCCTACCGGGGCGTCGCGCGCGAGTACGCGCACTCGACGGGTGCCCGGTTCACGGACCGTGGCCTCGCGGGCTCGCTCCCGACGCCGCCGCCCGCCGCGACCCCCGACGGTTTCGCCGTCGAGGTCGACGACGACGCCCCGATCCACGGCGTCGCCGGGTGCGACCGCTTCGTCACGCGCGTCGTACGGGGCATCGACCCCGCCGCGACCACGCCCGCATGGATGCAGCGGCGCCTCACGGCGTCCGGCATGCGCCCGATCTCGCTCGCGGTGGACGTGACGAACTACGTCATGCTCGACCTCGGCCAGCCCCTGCACGCGTACGACCTCGCGTCCGTCGCGGCGCCGGTCGTCGTGCGCCGGGCGCAGCCCGGCGAGCGGCTGGTCACGCTCGACGACGTCGACCGCGCCCTCGCGCCCGAGGACCTGCTGATCACCGACTCGCCCGACGGCGCACGCGGCGCGCGGGTCCTCGGTCTCGCCGGGGTCATGGGCGGGGCGTCGTCGGAGGTCGGGCCGACCACGACGGACGTCCTCGTCGAGGCCGCGCACTTCGACCCGGTCTCCGTCGCGCGCACGTCGCGTCGGCACAAGCTGTCGAGCGAGGCGGCGAAGCGCTTCGAGCGCGGTGTCGACCCGCGCCTGCCCGCCGTGGCGGCGCAGCGCGTCGTCGACCTGCTCGTGGCGCACGGCGGCGGCACGGCGGACCCGGCGGTCTCGGACCTCGACCGCGTCGTGGCGCCTGCGCCCGTGCGGCTGCGCGTGTCCGAGCCGGAACGGCTCGTCGGCGTCGCGTACACGCGCGAGCAGGTCGCGGGAGCGCTCGCGTCGCTCGGCTGCGACGTCGTCACCGACCCGGCGGACCCCGACGTGCTCGTGGTCACGCCTCCGTCGTGGCGCTCGGACCTCACGGGCTCGGCCGAGCTCGTGGAGGAGGTCGCACGTCTCGTCGGGTACGACGCGATCCCCTCGGTGCTCCCGAAGGCGCCGGGAGGCCGGGGGCTGACGCGCGAGCAGTCGGCGCGTCGCTCCGTCGCGCGCGCTCTCGCGGAGGCCGGGTTCGTCGAGACGCTCAGCTACCCGTTCGTCGGGACGGCGGAGCTCGACGCGCTGCGCCTGCCCGCGGACGACGAGCGGCGCCGGGCCGTGCGGCTCGTCAACCCGCTGGCCGACGACCGGCCGCTCCTGCGCACCGACCTGCTGGCGACGCTGCTCGAGACGGCGCGCCGCAACGTCGGGCGCGGCCTGACGGACCTCGCGGTCTTCGAGACCGGTCTCGTGACGCGGCCGCGTCCGGGCGCGCCCGCCGCGCCGACGCTGCCCCCGGGCGTCCGACCCTCGGACGACGCGCTCGCGCAGATCGACGCGGCGGTCCCGGACCAGCCGCGGTTCGTCGCGGGCGTCCTCGTGGGGCGTCGTGAGCCTGCCGGGTGGTGGGGCGCGGGCCGTGCCGCGGACTGGACGGACGCGCTCGACGCCGCCCGCCTCGTGGCCGCACGCGTCGGCGCGGAGGTCGTGGTGGACGCGGACACCGGCCGTGCGCCGTGGCACCCGGGGCGGTGCGCGCGCGTCGCGCTCGCGGACGGGACCGTCGTCGGTCACGCGGGCGAGCTGCACCCCAAGGTGCTCGAGAACCTCGGCCTGCCGGCCCGCTCGGTGGCGTTCGAGCTCGACCTCTCGGCGCTGGTCGCCGCCTCGCCCGACGAGCCCGTGGTCGCGACCCCCGTCTCCGCGTTCCCCGCGGCGAAGGAGGACCTCGCGTTCGTGGTGGGCTCCGACGTCGCGGCCGAGGACCTGCGTGCCGCGGTCGCCGCGGGCGCGGGCGACCTCCTCGAGGAGATCACGCTGTTCGACGTCTACACGGGCGAGCAGGTCGGCGAGGGCCGCGCGTCGCTCGCGTTCTCGCTGCGCCTGCGCGCGCCGGACCGCACGCTCACGGCCGACGACGTCGCCCGTGTCCGCGCGGGGGCCGTCGAGTCCGCCCGGGCACGGGTGGGCGCGGAGCTGCGCGCGTGAGCGCGGGCACGGCGGGCCCGGCGACGGCCGACGGCGCCGGTGCGGCGCGGGTCGTCGCGCCCGCGCGCACGGCGCTCGTCACGGGGGCGTCGCGCGGCATCGGGCGCGCGATCGCCGTCGGGCTCGCGGCCGCCGGGCTCGACGTCGCGCTGCTCGCGCGGGACGGCAACCGGCTCGCGGGCGTCGCGGAGGAGATCTCCGCCGCGGGCGGCCGCGCCGTGGTCGTCACGGCGGACGTGACCGACGCGCAGGCGGTCGCCGACGCCGTCCGTGCGGCGGAGTCCGCGCTCGGCGGGGTCGACCTGCTCGTGAACAACGCGGGCCGGGTCGACGCCGAGGTGCCGCTGTGGGAGGCCGACCCGGACGAGTGGTGGGCGATCGTCGAGACGAACGTGCGCGGGCCGTTCCTCCTGGCGCGCGCCGTCGTGCCGGGCATGATCGCGCGCGGCGGGGGACGCGTCGTCGACCTCAACAGCGGCGCGGGCTCGCACGACATGGAGGGCGCGAGCGCCTACAACGCGAGCAAGACGGCGCTCCTGCGGATCGGCGCGAACCTGCACCGGTCCGGGTACGCGCGCGGGCTGCGCACGTTCGAGGTCGCGCCCGGGGTGGTGCGGACGGACATGACCGGCTCGATGGAGATGCACCGCGCCCGGACCGAGTGGACGCCGGTGGAGCGCACGGTCGAGATGGTCGTCGCGATCGCGCAGGGTGACCTGGACGCGTTCTCGGGCGCGTTCGTGCGGGTGACGCACGACTCGCCGGAGTCGCTGCGCGCGGCGCTCGACGCGGCGGCACGCGAGGGCCGCGCGGTCCCGGGGCCCGACGGTCGCCGTCTGCGCGTCACGCGGTGGGGCGACGACGACCCGATGCAGGGCGCGCTGCCCGCCCGCTGACGCGGCACGGCCGACGGCAGGTGCGTTCGGGACCGCTCGACGCACCTGCCGGGACCGCTAGCATGGCCGACGACACGGGGTGCCCCGACCGCGGGGCTGAGATCACACCCGTCGAACCTGCTCTGGCTCGTACCAGCGAAGGGATGTCCGCCGATGACGCTCGCCCCCGCCCGACCCTCCCGCCCGCGCGTCCTGTCGATCGCGGGCACGGACCCGACCGGAGGGGCCGGCATCCAGGCGGACCTCAAGGCGTTCTGCGCCCACGGCGCGTACGGCATGTCCGTCACGACGGCGCTCGTCGCGCAGAACACGCACGGTGTGCGGTCCGTCCACGTCCCCGGCCCGGCGTTCCTGCGCGCCCAGCTCGACGCGGTCTCCGACGACGTCGAGATCGACGCCGTGAAGATCGGCATGGTCGCCGACGAGGCGAACGCGCGCGAGATCGCGGCGTGGCTCGCCGCGCTCGCCGCGACCCGGCGCGAGCGCGGTGCACGCGCCCCGGACGTCGTGCTCGACCCCGTCATGGTCGCGACGTCCGGCCACCGGCTCCTCGACGCGGGCGCGGAGCAGGCGGTGCGCGACCTCGCCCGGCTCGCCGACGTCGTCACGCCCAACCTGCCCGAGCTCGCGGTGCTCGCGCAGGAGCCCGTCGCGGGGACCTGGGAGGCCGCCCTCCACCAGGCGCGGTCCGTCGCCGCGGCCACCGGGACCGCGGTCCTGCTCAAGGGCGGGCACCTCACGGGCGACGGGTCGCCCGACGCCCTCGTCGAGCCGGCCTCGGCGCAGGACCCCTGCGGGCGGGTCACGCGGTACGACGCCGAGCGCGTCGACACGCCCCACACGCACGGCACGGGCTGCTCGCTCTCCGCGGCGCTCGCGGCACTGCGGCCCCAGCGTGCCGACTGGGTCGAGACCGTCGCCGAGGCCAAGGACTGGCTCACGGGCGCGCTGCGCGCCGGGGCCGCGCTCCACGTGGGGACGGGCCGGGGCCCGGTCGACCACCTGCACGCGCTCCCCGTGGGGCCGGGCGCGCCCCGTCGGGCAGCGCCCGGTCAGGCCCGCGTCACCGAGCCGTCGCTCGCCGGGTAGACGCACTCCGTGCCGGGCGGCCACCACCGCCACCGCGACTCGACCTGCTGCGCGCTCACGCCCTCGGGCCGCTCGGCGACGCACCGGTCCGGGCCCTGCCGCACCCCGATCGTCAGGTAGTACGCCACGAGCGCACCCGTGAGCAGCACGGCGAGCACCGTCACGGCGCGGCGCAGGGCGGGAGAAGGGCCGCCGTCGGACCCGTCCTCCTCGCCGGGGCGCGCCGGGACCCAGTCCCAGCTCATGCGCCACGTCCGGGGACGCCCGACGCCGCGGCGTCGGGCACCAGGAGCACCTTGCCCGTCGTCGCACGACCCTCGAGCGCGCGGTGCGCGTCGGCCGCCTCGGCGAGCGGGTAGGTCGCCCCGACGCGCACGTCCAGCGTGCCGCCCGCGACGGCCCCCAGCACCTCCGTCGCGCGTTCCACCAGCTCGGCGCGCGTCGCGGTGTGGTCCGCCAGCTTCGGACGCGTGAGGACGAGCGACCCGGCGGCGTTGAGCCGCTGCGGGTCGAACGGCGGCACCTGGCCCGACGACCCGCCGAACAGCACGAGCGTCCCGCGGCGCCGCAACGACGCGAGCGACGCGTCGAACGTGTCCCGGCCCACCGAGTCGTACACCGCCGCGACGCCCTCGCCGCCCGTCAGGCCGCGCACGACCTCCGGCAGGTCGTGGGCCAGGTCGCCGAACGCGGTGTACTCGATCACGTGCTCGGCCCCTGCCGCGCGCGCGAGCTCGGCCTTCGCGGGCGTCGAGACCGTCGAGATCACGTGCCCGCCGCGCGCCACGACCATCTGCGTGAGCAGCAGGCCGACCCCGCCCGCACCGGCGTGCACGAGCACGCGGTCGCCCGGACGCACCGCGTAGGAGGACGTGCACAGGTAGTGCGCGGTGAGGCCCTGCAGCGCGACGGCGGTCGCGTCCTCGAAGGAGACCGCGTCCGGGACGTGCAGCGCCTCCCGCGCGGCGACGACCACGAGGTCCGCGTACGAGCCGGGCGCCTCCGTCCACACGACACGGTCCCCGACCGCGAACTCCTCGACGCCGTCGCCGACCGCGACCACCTCGCCCGCGCCCTCGCTGCCCACCACGTGCGGGAAGGGCATCGCGTACACGCCCGAGCGCTTGTACGTGTCGATGAAGTTCACGCCCGCGACGGCCGTGCGCACGAGCAGCTCGCCCGGCCCGGCCTCGGGATCGGCCACCTCGCGGTGCTCCAGGACGTCAGGGCCACCCGCCGCGCGGGCCACGATCGCGTGCATGGGCCCAGCCTAGGCGGGGCCCGATCGTGGCGGCCGCAGGAGCACCTGCCGGCCGGCGCATCGAGCCAGTGCATAAGTATGTATAGTTGTGCATATGACGATCAGAGTCGCGGTCGCGGGCGCGTCCGGGTACGCGGGGGGCGAGACGCTGCGCCTCCTCGCGGGGCACCCCGACGTGGAGATCGGCGCCGTCACGGCGCACAACAACGCGGGGACGCCGCTCGGGGCGCACCAGCCGCACCTGCGCTCGCTGGCGGACCGCGTGCTCGTCCCCACGACCGCCGAGCACCTCGCCGGTCACGACGTCGTGGTCCTCGCCCTGCCGCACGGCGCGTCGGGCGAGATCGCCGCGCAGCTGCCCGACGACGTGCTCGTCCTCGACCTCGGCGCGGACCACCGCCTCGAGTCGGCCGCCGACTGGGAGACGTTCTACGGGTCGGCCCACGCGGGCTCGTGGCCCTACGGGCTGCCCGAGCTCCTGCTCACGCAGGACCCGGGGGCGAGCGCGGCCGAGACGCGCCAGCGCGAGCGGCTCGTCGGTGCGCGGCGCATCGCCGTGCCGGGCTGCAACGTCACGGCCGTGACGCTCGGGCTCCAGCCCGGGGTCGCGGCGGGCGTCGTCGACCCGCGCGACGTCGTCGCGGTCCTCGCGAACGGCTACTCGGGCGCCGGGAAGTCCCTCAAGCCGCACCTGCTCGCCTCGGAGGGGCTCGGGTCGGCCCAGCCGTACGCCGTCGGGGGGAGCCACCGGCACGTCCCGGAGATCGTGCAGAACCTGCGCGCCGCGGGCGCCGTGGAGGTCCGCCTCTCGTTCACGCCGACGCTCGTGCCGATGGCGCGCGGCATCCTCGCGACCGTCACGGCGCCCCTGTCCGCCGACCTCGTCGGGCAGGACCCGGCCGAGGTCGACGCCCGCGTGCGCCAGGCCTGGGACGACGCGTACGTCGGCGAACCGTTCGTGCAGCTCCTGCCCGCGGGACGGTGGCCGAGCACGGCCATGACGCTCGGGGCCAACACGGCGCTCGTGCAGGTCGCCGTCGACCACGCCGCACGCCGCGTCGTCACCGTCACGGCGATCGACAACCTCGTCAAGGGCACCGCGGGCGCCGCGGTGCAGTCCATGAACATCGCGCTCGGCCTGCCGCAGACGGCCGGCCTGACCACCGAGGGGGTGGCCCCGTGACCGTCACGTCGCCGCAGGGCTTCCGGGCCGCCGGCGTGGCCGCCGGCCTGAAGTCGACCGGCGCGCACGACGTCGCGCTCGTCGTCAACGACGGGCCGCTCGACGTCGCCGCCGCCGTCCTCACGACGAACCGCGTGTTCGCCGCCCCCGTGGCGTGGACGCGCCAGGCCGTGGGCGACGGCCGGGCGAGCGCCGTCGTGCTCAACTCGGGGGGCGCGAACGCGTGCACGGGGCCGGACGGGTTCGCGGACACGCACCGCACCGCCGAGCACGTCGCGGACGTCCTCGCGACGTCCGCGGGCGACGTCCTCGTCTGCTCGACGGGTCTCATCGGCGTGCGCCTGCCGATGGACCGGCTGCTCGCCGGGGTCGACGCCGCCGCCGCGGCGCTCGACGACCCGTCGTCGGCGACCACGGGCGGCGAGGACGCGGCGCTCGCGATCATGACCACGGACACCGTGCCGAAGACCGTGCACGTCGTGCGGGAGACCGCGACCGCGGGCTCGACGGACGGCGCCGCGAGCTGGTCGGTCGGCGGCATGGCGAAGGGCGCGGGCATGCTCGCACCCGGCCTCGCGACGATGCTCTGCGTCGTCACCACGGACGCGGTGGTCGACGCGGCGACCGCGGACGCGGCGCTGCGGTCGGCCACGCGCACCACCTTCGACCGGGTCGACTCCGACGGCTGCATGTCGACGAACGACACGGTGATCCTCCTGGCGTCGGGCGCCTCGGGCGTCGCGGTGACGCCGGACGAGCTCGCCGACGCCCTCACCGAGGCGTGCGGGTCCCTCGCCCGCCAGCTCGTCGCGGACGCCGAGGGCGCGAGCCACGAGATCGCGGTCACGGTCGTCAACGCGAGCAGCGAGGACGCCGCGGTCGCCGTCGCACGGGCCGTCACCCGCTCGAACCTCTTCAAGACGGCGATCTTCGGCAACGACCCCAACTGGGGCCGCATCGTCTCCGCCGTCGGCACCGTCCCCGAGGAGGTCGCGCCGTTCGACGCGCTCGCCCTCGACGTCACGGTCAACGGCGTCCAGGTGTGCCGCGGCGGGGGAGTGGGCGAGCCGCGCGAGCTCGTCGACCTCGCGGCCGCCCGCGAGGTGCGCGTGGAGATCGACCTGCACGCCGGGTCCGCGACGGCGACCGTCCGGACCAACGACCTCACCCACGACTACGTCCACGAGAACAGCGCCTACTCCTCATGAGCGACCCGCAGACCCCCGCCCCGCACGACGACGCGTTCGACACGCGGACCGACCTGCGCCCCGACCAGAAGGCCGAGGTGCTCGTCGAGGCCCTGCCGTGGCTCCAGGAGTACGCCGGCGCGCTCGTCGTCGTGAAGTACGGCGGCAACGCCATGGTCGACGACCGTCTCAAGGCCGCGTTCGCGCAGGACATGGTCTTCCTGCGCCGCGTCGGGCTGCACCCGGTCGTCGTGCACGGCGGGGGACCGCAGATCTCCGCGATGCTCGCGCGGCTCGGCATCGAGTCGGAGTTCCGCGGCGGGCTGCGCGTCACGACGCCCGAGGCGATGGACGTCGTGCGCATGGTCCTCACAGGCCAGGTGTCGCGCGAGCTCGTCGGGCTCATCAACGCGCACGGTCCGTACGCGGTCGGGCTCTCGGGGGAGGACGGCGGCCTGCTGCGCGCGCGGCGCCGGCACGCGACGGTCGACGGCGAGCTCGTCGACGTCGGGCTCGTGGGGGACGTCGTCGAGGTGCACCCGTCGGCGGTGCAGGACCTGCTCGACGCCGGGCGCATCCCCGTCGTGTCGACGATCGCGCCCGACCGCGACGACCCGACCCAGGTGCTCAACGTCAACGCGGACACCGCCGCGGCGGCGCTCGCGGTGGCGCTCGGCGCGAAGAAGCTCGTCGTGCTCACCGACGTCGAGGGCCTGTACACGTCGTGGCCGGACCGGGGCTCCCTCGTCGCGCAGATCACGCGGTCCGAGCTCGCGACGCTGCTGCCGTCGCTCGAGTCCGGCATGGTCCCGAAGATGGAGGCGTGCCTGCGCGCGGTCGAGGGGGGCGTGGGCGCGGCGACCGTGATCGACGGCCGCGTGCCGCACTCGCTGCTGCTCGAGGTGTTCACCACGCAGGGCAACGGGACGATGGTCGTGCCGGACCCGGCCGGAGGTGCGGCATGAGCGACGTGATCCCCGCCGGCGGCGACGTCGTCGACACCGCGCCCGGCTCCGGGCCCGAGTGGACCGAGCGGTACACGCACGCCGTCATGGACACGTTCGGGCCGCCGCAGCGCGTCCTCGTGCGCGGCGAGGGCGCGTACGTCTGGGACGCCGACGGGCGGCGCTACCTCGACCTGCTCGCCGGGATCGCGGTGAACGCGCTCGGCCACGCGCACCCGACCCTCACCGCGGCGGTGAGCGCGCAGCTCGGCACGCTCGGCCACGTGTCGAACTTCTTCGGCACGCCCACGCAGATCGCGCTCGCCGAACGGCTCCTCGCGCTCGCGGACGCCCCCGACGGGTCGCGCGTGTTCTTCACCAGCTCGGGCACCGAGGCGAACGAGGCGGCGTTCAAGATGACGCGCCGCACCGGACGCACGCGCGTGCTCGCGCTCGAGGGCGGCTTCCACGGCCGCTCGATGGGTGCGCTCGCGCTGACGAGCAAGGCCGCGTACCGCGAGCCGTTCGAGCCGCTGCCCGGCGGGGTCGAGCACGTCGCGTTCGACGACGTCGCCGCGCTCGAGGAGGCCTTCTCGCCGGCGGTCGTCGCCCGGCGCGGCGAGGTGGCGGCGCTCGTCGTCGAGCCCGTCCAGGGCGAGGCGGGCGTGCGCTCCCTCTCGCCCGGCTACCTGGCGGCCGCGCGCGAGCTCACCGCGCGCCACGGCGCGCTCCTCGTCCTCGACGAGGTCCAGACCGGGGTGGGACGCACCGGGTCGTGGTTCGCCTACCAGCAGCCCGAGCTCGGCGGCGGGGTCGTGCCCGACGTCGTGACGCTCGCCAAGGGCCTCGGCGGCGGCTTCCCCGTCGGTGCGGTGATCGCGTACGGCGAGCGCGCCGCGACGCTGCTCGGCCGCGGTCAGCACGGGACGACGTTCGGGGGGAACCCGGTCGCGGCCGCCGCGGCGCTGGCGACCCTCGGCGTGATCGAGCGCGACGGGCTGCTGGACAACGCCCGGACCGTGGGCGCTCTCCTGCGGGACGGCGTCGCCGGCGCGGGCAACCCGCTCGTGGCGGGGGTGCGCGGCCGCGGGCTCCTGCTCGCGGTGCTGCTCACGCGCCCGGTCGCGGCCGACGTCGCGGCCGCCGCCCTCGACGCGGGGTTCGTCGTCAACGCGGTCGCGCCCGACGCCGTCCGGCTCGCCCCGCCGCTGATCCTCACCGCCGACCAGGCGCGCGACGTCGTCGCGTTCTTCGCCGACCTGCGCCTGCCCGACGGCGCACCCGCCGACACCCCCGAGACGAGGGACTGACGATGACCCAGCCGGCCCCGCGCCACTTCCTGCGCGACGACGACCTCACGCCCGCCGAGCAGCGGCAGGTGCTCGAGATCGGTCTCGCGTTCCGCGACGACCGCACGTTCCGCCAGCCGCTCGCCGGTCCCCGGGCCGTCGCGGTCCTCTTCGACAAGCCGACGCTGCGCACCCAGGTGTCGTTCGCCACCGGCATCGCCGAGCTCGGGGGCTTCCCGCTCGTCGTCGACGGCCGTCTGGCGGGAGTCGGGGTGCGCGAGTCGGTCGCCGACACCACGCGCGTGCTCGACCGCCAGGTCGCCGCGATCGTGTGGCGCACGTACGGGCAGGACCGCATCGAGGAGATGGCGTCGATCAGCCGTGTCCCGGTGGTCAACGCGCTCACGGACGACTTCCACCCGTGCCAGATCCTCGCGGACCTCCTGACGATCGCCCAGCTCCGCGGCGGCACGGGGGCGCTCGCGGGGCAGACCCTCGCCTACGTCGGCGACGGCGCGAACAACATGGCGCACTCCTACCTCCTCGGCGGGGCGACCGCGGGGCTCCACGTGCGCGTCGGCACGCCCGAGGGGTACCTGCCGGACCCGGCGGTCGTCGCGGACGCGCAGCGGGTCGCGGCCGAGACGGGCGGGTCGGTCCTCGTGACGAGCGACCCCGTCGAGGCGGTCGCCGGCGCCGACGTCGTCGCGACCGACACGTGGGTGTCGATGGGCGACGAGGACGAGGCCGCGGAGCGTGCGCTGCCGTTCCTGCCCTTCCAGGTCGACGACGCGCTCGTGGCGCACGCGAAGGACGACGCGATCGTGCTGCACTGCCTGCCCGCGTACCGGGGCAAGGAGATCACCGCCGAGGTGATCGACGGCCCGCGCTCGGCCGTGTGGGACGAGGCGGAGAACCGCCTGCACGCCCAGAAGGCCCTGCTCACGTTCCTCCTGGAGCGGTCGTGACCGAGGCGCGCGGCGACCTGCGGGGCGACGGGGCCGCGACCACCGCCCCGACGAAGACGGCCCGCCACGCGCGGATCGCCGAGATCGTGCGCCGCACGGCCATCCACTCGCAGGCCGAGCTCGCCCGCGCCCTCGCCGCCGACGGCCTGACCGTCACGCAGGCCACGCTGTCGCGGGACCTCATCGAGCTGCGGGCCGAGAAGGTGCGCGGCACGTCGGGCGCGCTCGTGTACGCGCTGCCCGGCGAGGGCGGCGACCGCACGGTGCAGAGCGTCGAGTCGCCCGAGTACCTCGCGGCGCGCCTCGCGCGGCTGTGCTCCGAGATGCTCGTCTCCGCGGAGGCCTCGGCGAACCTCGTCGTGCTGCGCACCCCGCCGGGGGCCGCGAACTACCTCGCGTCCGCCATCGACCACTCCGTCCTGCCGGGCGTCCTCGGCAGCATCGCCGGCGACGACACCATCCTCGTCATCGCCCGCGACCCCGACGGCGGCGCCGAGCTCGCGCGCCGCTTCCTCGACCTCTCCGGGCCGGGCTCCTGACGCGTCGTCGACGCACCGCCCGCCCTGCCACACTGGACCACAGACCCCCTCACGGACAGAAAGAGATCGTCATGACTGAACGCGTCGTGCTCGCCTACTCGGGCGGCCTGGACACCTCCGTCGCCATCGGCTGGATCGCCGAGGCCACGGGCGCCGAGGTCGTCGCCGTCGCGGTCGACGTCGGCCAGGGCGGCGAGGACCTCGAGGTCATCCGCCGCCGCGCCCTCGACTGCGGCGCCGTCGAGGCGTACGTCGCCGACGCGCGCGACGAGTTCGCGACCGAGTACTGCATGCCCGCGCTGCGCGCGAACGGGCTCTACCTCGACCGGTACCCGCTGGTCTCCGCGATCTCGCGCCCCGTCATCGTCAAGCACCTCGTGCGCGCCGCCCGCCAGTTCGGCGCCACGACGGTCGCGCACGGCTGCACCGGCAAGGGCAACGACCAGGTCCGCTTCGAGGTCGCGACGACGTCGCTCGCCCCCGAGCTGAAGACGATCGCGCCGGTGCGCGACCTCGCCCTGACGCGCGAGAAGGCCATCGAGTACGCCGAGAAGCACGCGCTGCCCATCGCGACGACCAAGCACAACCCGTTCTCGATCGACCAGAACGTGTGGGGCCGCGCCGTGGAGACCGGGTTCCTCGAGGACATCTGGAACGCGCCGACCAAGGACGTCTTCAGCTACACCGACGACCCGACGTTCCCGCCGGTCGCCGACGAGGTGATCGTCACGTTCGAGCAGGGCGTGCCGGTCGCGCTCGACGGCGTCCCCGTCACCCCGCTCCAGGCCATCCAGGAGATGAACCGCCGCGCGGGCGCCCAGGGTGTCGGCCGGATCGACATCGTCGAGGACCGCCTCGTCGGCATCAAGTCGCGCGAGGTGTACGAGGCGCCGGGCGCCATCGCCCTCATCGCCGCGCACCAGGAGCTCGAGAACGTCACGCTCGAGCGCGAGCAGGCCCGCTTCAAGCGCGGGGTCGAGCAGCGCTGGACCGAGCTCGTCTACGACGGCATGTGGTTCAGCCCGCTGAAGAAGTCGCTCGACGTCTTCATCGACGACACCCAGCGCTACGTCTCCGGCGACGTCCGCCTCGTCCTGCACGGCGGCCGCGCCACCGTGACGGGCCGCCGCTCCGAGGCGAGCCTGTACGACTTCAACCTCGCCACCTACGACGAGGGCGACTCGTTCGACCAGTCGCAGGCGAAGGGGTTCATCGAGATCTACGGCCTCACCGCGAAGCTCGCCGCCGCGCGCGACGAGAAGTTCGGTAACGGCGTGGACTTCGGCACCGGACGTCTCTGAGGACGCCTCCGCCACCCCCACCCCCCCTCGGCTGCGGAGAGAATCGATGACTGACAGCAACGACCCTGCTGAGACCGGGCGCGTCAGCCTGTGGGGCGGCCGGTTCGCCGGCGGCCCGAGCGACGCGCTCGCGGCGCTGAGCAAGAGCACGCACTTCGACTGGCGCCTCGCGGGGCAGGACATCGCGGGGTCGAAGGCCCACGCGAAGGTGCTGCACGCGGCACGCCTGCTCGACGACGACGAGCTCGACGGCATGCTCGCCGCGCTCGACCGCCTGCGCGACGACGTCGCGTCGGGCGCGTTCGTCGCGGCCGACGACGACGAGGACGTGCACACCGCCCTCGAGCGCGGCCTCATCGAGCGCGCGGGCGGCGCGCTCGGCGGGAAGCTGCGCGCGGGCCGGTCCCGCAACGACCAGATCGCGACCCTCGTGCGCATGTACCTGCGCGACGAGGCGCGCACGATCGCCGGGCTCGTGCTCGACGTCGTGGACGCGCTCGTCGCGCAGGCCGCGGCGCACCCCGGCGCCGCGATGCCGGGCCGCACCCACCTGCAGCACGCGCAGCCGGTGCTCCTCGCGCACCACCTGCTCGCGCACGCGTGGCCGCTCCTGCGCGACGTCGACCGCCTCATCGACTGGGACGTGCGCGCCGCGCGCTCGCCGTACGGGTCGGGGGCGCTCGCGGGCTCGTCGCTCGGGCTCGACCCCGCCGCCGTGGCGGCCGAGCTCGGGTTCGACGGCCCGGTGGAGAACTCGATCGACGGCACCGCGTCGCGCGACGTCGTGGCCGAGTTCGCGTTCGTCGCGGCGATGATCGGCGTCGACCTCTCGCGGCTCGCGGAGGAGGTCATCCTCTGGGCGACGAAGGAGTTTGGCTTCGTGCGCCTGCACGACTCGTTCTCCACGGGGTCGAGCATCATGCCGCAGAAGAAGAACCCGGACGTCGCGGAGCTCGCGCGCGGCAAGGCGGGCCGCCTGGTCGGCGACCTCACCGGGCTGCTCGCGACCCTCAAGGGGCTGCCGCTCGCGTACAATCGTGACCTGCAGGAGGACAAGGAGCCGGTGTTCGACCAGGTCGACACCCTCGAGGTGCTCCTGCCCGCGTTCTCGGGCATGGTCGCGACCCTGACGTTCGACACGGACCGCATGGCGTCGCTCGCACCGCAGGGCTTCTCCCTGGCGACCGACGTCGCGGAGTGGCTCGTGCGCGAGGGCGTGCCGTTCCGGGTGGCGCACGAGGTCGCGGGGGCGTGCGTGCGGGTCTGCGAGGAGCGCGGCATCGAGCTGTGGGACCTGTCCGACGACGACCTGGCGGAGATCTCGGAGCACCTCGCGCCCGGCGTGCGGGACGTGCTCAGCGTCGAGGGGTCGCTCGCGTCGCGCGACGCCGTCGGCGGCACGGCGCCCGCCCGGGTGGGCGAGCAGCTCGTCGCCGCGCAGGAGCGCTCGGCCGAGTACCGCTTCTGGGCGCAGGGCTGACCGTGCCCCGGCCGGGCCGATGAGCGTCGAGCCCGCGGTGCTCGCGGAAATCGTGCGCCGCGTGCACGACGCCGCGCCGCGCCTCGGTCCGCGTCGGCCCCCGACCCCCGTGCCCGGCCCCGCGGACGCGTCGGGCGAGGGGGCGGCGTCGGGCACGCGCCTGGTGGTGGTGGACGGTCCGGCCGGCTCGGGCAAGACGACGCTCGCGGCCCGGCTCGGCGAGGCGCTGCCCGCCCAGGTGCTGCACATGGACGACCTCTACGAGGGGTGGCGCGGCCTCGAGCCGGCGTGGTCCCGGCTCGAGGAGTGGGTCCTTGGCCCGCTCGCCGCGGGCAGGCCGGGACGCTACCAGCGCTTCGACTGGGACGCCGACGCCTTCGCCGAGTGGCACGACGTCCCCGTGGCACCGTTCCTCGTGGTCGAGGGGTGCGGGTCCGCGCGGCGCGAGGCGGACGACGTCGCGGTCCTGCGCGTCTGGGTCGAGGCTCCCGACGACCTGCGCCTGCGCCGCGGGCTCGAGCGCGACGGCGAGGCTCAGCGCGACCACTGGCTCGCGTGGATGGCGGCGGAGCGCGAGCACTTCGCCCGTCACCGCACGCGCGAGCGCGCGGACGTCCGGCTCGACGGGTTCGGCCGCATCGCCCGGTGATACGCCCACGGCGTCGTCGTGCTCCGGGGCGGCGGTCGCGGCGTCGGCGTAGCCTGTCCGGGGATCGGTCCGCAGGGAGGTCGGGATGGCGAGCACGCAGGAGACGAGCCCGAGGGTCGAGGACCGCGTCGGGGCGTGGGACGTCCCCGGGCGCGGCTGGTACGCGCGCGACGTCCACGAGGTCGCGCACGACCTGCTCGGCGCGCTGCTCACGCGGCGCAGCGCCGACGGCGACGTCACCCTGCGCATCACCGAGGTCGAGGCCTACGCCGGCGAGCAGGACCCCGGCTCGCACGCCTACCGAGGTCGCACCGACCGCAACCGCGCGATGTACGGCGAGGCGGGCCGCCTCTACGTCTACCACCACCTCGGCCTGCACCACTGCGTCAACGTCGTCACGGGAGGGGTGGGTCACGCGGCGGCGGTCCTGCTGCGCGCGGGCGAGGTCGTCGAGGGACTGGGGCTCGCCCGGTCCCGCCGTCAGGCGGCCGGGCGGTGCGACTCGGACCGCCAGGTGGCGCGCGGACCCGCACGGCTCGCGGTGGCGCTCGACCTGGACCTGCGCCACTACGGCGCCGAGCTCACCGACGCCCGCGGGGACCTCGTGCTGCACCGCCCGGCCGGCCTCCTGCGCCCGGTGATCGCGAGCGGCCCCCGCGTGGGCGTGGCGGGGGAGGGCGGCGACGGCGAGAGGTTCCCGTGGCGGTACTGGCTCACGGGCGACCCGACCGTCTCCGCGTACCGCCGGGTGAGCGCCCGCGCGCGGTGACGTCCGTCGAGGGCCGGACCGGTGCGCCGGTGACGACGTCGACACGGCACACTAGGACGGCGGCCCGTCCGGGCCGCGCCGTGCGTGCCCACCGGGCACCGGACGAAGGAGTGAGGGTGAGCGACGTTCTCGACGAGCTGCAATGGCGGGGTCTGGTGGCGCAGTCCACCGACGAGGCCGCGCTGCGCACCGCGCTGGCCGAGGGTCCGATCACCTACTACTGCGGCTTCGACCCGACCGCACCGAGCCTCCACCACGGGCACCTCGTGCAGCTCGTCGTGCTGCGGCACCTCCAGCTCGCCGGCCACCGCGCGGTGGCGCTCGTCGGCGGGGCCACGGGCCTCATCGGGGACCCGCGCCAGTCGGGCGAGCGCGTGCTCAACACCAAGGAGACCGTCGCCGAGTGGACGGAGCGCCTGAAGGCGCAGGTCTCGCGCTTCCTCGAGTTCGACGGCGAGAACCCGGCCCGGCTGGTCAACAACCTCGACTGGATCTCGGGGCTCTCGGCGATCGACTTCCTCCGGGACGTCGGCAAGCACTACCGCCTCGGCACGATGCTCGCGAAAGACACCGTCGCCCGACGGCTGCGGTCCGAGGAGGGCATCAGCTTCACGGAGTTCAGCTACCAGATCTTGCAGGGCATCGACTTCCTCGAGCTCTACCGTCGCCACGGCGTCACCCTCCAGACGGGCGGCAACGACCAGTGGGGCAACCTGCTGTCCGGCGTGGAGCTCGTCCGCAAGTCGGAGGGCGCCGCCGTCCACGTGCTCACGACGCCGCTGATCACCAAGGCGGACGGCACCAAGTTCGGCAAGACCGAGGGGGGCGCCGTCTGGCTCGCCCCCGACATGATGAGCCCGTACGCCTTCTACCAGTACTGGCTCAACGCCGCGGACGAGGACGTCGTCGGCTGGCTGAAGATCTTCACGTTCCGCACGCGGGAGGAGATCGCCGAGCTCGAGACCGCCGTCCGGGAGCGGCCCGGAGCCCGGGAGGCTCAGCGCGCCCTGGCGAACGACGTCACCACGCTCGTCCACGGCGCGGAGGCGACCGCGGCCGTCGTGGCCGCGAGCCAGGCCCTCTTCGGCCGGGGCGAGCTCGCCGACCTGGACGAGCAGACGTTCGCCGCAGCGGTCGCCGAGCTGCCGCACGCCACGGCGACGGTCGGGACCCCGGTCGCCGACCTGCTGGTGGGCGCGGGTCTCGCCGCGTCCAAGGGGGCCGCGCGCCGGGCGATCGGCGAGGGTGGCGCGCACCTGAACAACGTGAAGGTCGTGCAGGACGACGCGGTGCTCGATTCGGACGACCTCCTCCACGGTCGCTACGCGGTGCTGCGCCGGGGGAAGAAGACGCTGGGCGTCGCGGTCGTCGAGGACTGAGCGCGCCCGAGGGCTGGTGGCGGGAGCTCCGGCCCGGGGAGGGCGGACCGTGTTGCGGTCCGCCCTCCGGCGCGTCCGGTGCCGCGCTCTCAGGTCCCGACAGGCCCGTCGTTCTGCGGATTTGGCACGACCGCGGACCGCGTGTAGTGTTCTCGACGTTCGCCCGGCAGGGAGGAACGGACACCGAACGACAGGCTCCACGGAGACGTCACGGTGGCTGGTCCCGCAGGGCGGTCCCCCTCCATCAAGGACTGGTAGCCTTGTGCGCCGGCCCTCGTCGAGGGTGTTGGATCCGCCTCCGCTGCTTCCCACCTCGGTCATCGCACCGAGTTGGAAGACGGAGAAGGGCCTGGTAAGATCGAGAAGTTGCCCCAAGCGAGGTTGGGCCCGGGTGGGTCTGGCTGAGTTGGTGTGTGTCGGTTGTTTGAGAACTCAACAGTGTGCTTGTTAGTCAATGCCAAATTTTTGTCCTCGTGGGCATGGCTGGCTGTTCTTCGCTCGTCTGGGTGGGGTGGTTGGTTGTGTCTGGGG
>NZ_JAJBZH010000007.1:0-51903 GCF_020551945.1 Cellulosimicrobium marinum
AGCTAAGCCCTTCAGCGCCGATGGTACTGCCCTGGAGACGGGGTGGGAGAGTAGGACGCCGCCGGACAACCCTTCACCGAAGGCCCACCCCACACGGGGTGGGCCTTCGGCATTTCCGCATGCCCTCGCGCGTGCGCGCAGGCTCGTCCCGGGTCGACTACGTGCTCGGCTCGACCCGGCCGGATCCGTGTCGCCCGAGCCAGTGCGTCGGGTACCGGGGGAGAACCCTGGTACGCGCCCCCCAGTAGAATGGCGAGCATGTCCACCATCTCCCGTGACGAGGTCGCGCGCGTCGCCGCGCTGGCCCGCATCGACCTGCGACCTGAGGAGCTGGACCGGCTCTCCGGCGAGCTCGACGTCATCGTCGACGCCATCGCCAAGGTCAGCGAGGTCGCCACGCCCGACGTCCCCGCGACGAGTCACCCGCTCCCGCTGACGAACGTGTTCCGCGACGACGTCCCCGAGCCGGCGCTGCCCGTCGCGGACGTGCTCGCCGCCGCGCCGTCGGCCGAGGACGGCCGCTTCGCCGTCCCGCAGATCCTCGGGGAGGAATGATGACCGACGACCTGACCCGGCTCTCCGCGGCGGAGATCGCCGAAGGCCTGAACGCGTCCGACTTCTCCAGCGTCGAGGTGACGCAGGCGCACCTCGACCGTATCGGCGCCGTCGACGGTGCCGTCCACGCGTACCTCCACGTCAGCAGCGAGGACGCCCTCTCGACGGCGCGCGACGTGGACGCACGGCGTGCCGCGGGCGACGAGCTGCCCCGTCTCGCGGGCGTGCCGATCGCCGTGAAGGACGTCGTCGTCACGAAGGGCATGCCGACCACCGCGGGGTCGAAGATCCTCGAGGGCTGGGTCCCGCCGTACGACGCGACCCTCGTCGAGCGGATCCGCGCGGCGGGTCTGCCCATCCTCGGCAAGACGAACATGGACGAGTTCGCGATGGGCTCCTCGACGGAGCACTCCGCGTACGGCAACACCCGCAACCCCTGGGACCTGGACCGCATCCCCGGTGGTTCGGGTGGCGGGTCCGCCGCCGCGGTCGCGGCCTTCGAGGCCCCGCTCGCGATCGGCACCGACACCGGCGGTTCGATCCGCCAGCCGGGTGCCGTCACCGGGACCGTCGGCGTCAAGCCCACCTACGGAGGCGTCTCGCGCTACGGCCTCATCGCCATGGCGTCGTCGCTCGACCAGGCCGGCCCGGTCACGCGCACGGTCCTCGATTCGGCGCTCCTGCACGAGCTGATCGGCGGTCACGACCCGCGCGACTCGACGTCGTACCGGGACAAGCTGCCGTCGCTCGTCGACGCGGCGGTGCAGGGCGCGACCCAGGACCTCGCGGGCCTGCGGGTCGGCGTCGTCACCGAGCTCTCCGGCGAGGGGTACCAGGACGGGGTGAGCGCGCGCTTCGCGGAGTCGCTCGACCTGCTGCGCGCCCGTGGCGCGGAGATCGTCGAGGTGTCGTGCCCGCACTTCGAGTACGCCCTCGGCGCGTACTACCTCATCATGCCGAGCGAGGCGTCGAGCAACCTCGCCAAGTTCGACGGGATGCGCTTCGGTCTGCGTGTCGAGCCCGAAGACGGTCCCGTGACTGCCGAGCGCGTCATGGCCGCGACGCGCGGTGCCGGTTTCGGCGACGAGGTGAAGCGCCGCATCATCCTGGGGACCTACGCGCTCTCGGCCGGCTACTACGACGCGTACTACGGCAGCGCGCAGAAGGTGCGCACGCTCATCCAGCGCGACTTCGCCGCCGCGTTCGAGCAGGCGGACGTCCTCGTCTCGCCGACCGCCCCCACGACCGCGTTCCGGTTCGGCGAGAAGCTCGACGACCCGCTCGCGATGTACCTCAACGACGTCGCGACGATCCCGGCGAACCTCGCCGGCGTCCCGGGCATGTCCGTGCCCGCCGGCCTGTCCGACGACGGACTTCCCGTCGGGTTCCAGGTGCTCGCCCCGGCGAAGGCCGACGACCGCATGTACCGCGTGGGCGCGGCGCTCGAGGCAGCGCTGCTGGACGCCTGGGGCAGCCCGCTGCTCGACCGCGCGCCCGTGCTGCCCACCGCCACCGCCGAGCTGGAGGGCTGAGGAGATGACCGCCACCACCGTCGACCTCGTCGACTACGCCGACGCCACCCGTCGCTACGACCCCGTCATCGGGATCGAGGTGCACGTCGAGCTCGGCACGCTGACCAAGATGTTCTGCCCGGCCGAGGTGAGCTTCGGCGCCGACCCGAACACGCAGGTCACGCCCGTCTCCCTCGGGCTGCCCGGTGCGCTGCCCGTCGTCAACGGCAAGGCCGTCGAGTACGCGATCCGGATCGGCCTCGCGCTGAACTGCCAGATCGCCGAGACGTGCCGCTTCGCCCGGAAGAACTACTTCTACCCGGACGTGCCGAAGAACTTCCAGACGTCGCAGTACGACGAGCCCATCGCGTTCGACGGGTGGATCGACGTCGAGCTCGAGGACGGCACCGTGTTCCGCGTGGAGATCGAGCGCGCGCACATGGAGGAGGACGCGGGAAAGAACACCCACGTCGGCGGCGCCACCGGGCGTATCCACGGCGCGGAGTACTCGCTCGTCGACTACAACCGCGCGGGCATCCCTCTCGTCGAGATCGTCACGCGTCCGATCACGGGTGCGGGGGACCGCGCGCCCGAGGTGGCGCGCGCGTACGTCCAGACGCTGCGCGACATCTTCCGGGCGCTCGACGTGTCCGAGGCGCGCATGGAGCGCGGCAACGTCCGCGCGGACGTCAACCTCTCGCTGCGCCCGACCCCCGAGTCGCCCCTGGGGACGCGCACGGAGACGAAGAACGTCAACTCGTTCCGTTCCGTCGAGCGGGCCGTGCGGTACGAGATCTCGCGGCAGGCCGCGGTGCTCGACGCGGGCGGCACCGTGGTCCAGGAGACACGGCACTGGCACGAGGACACCGGCATCACCACGTCGGGCCGCGTGAAGTCCGACGCCGAGGACTATCGGTACTTCCCCGAGCCGGACCTCGTCCCGGTCGCACCGCCGCGCGAGTGGATCGAGGAGATCCGGTCGGGGCTCCCCGAGCTGCCCGTCGCGCGGCGTCGGCGCCTGCAGGGCGAGTGGGGCTACGCGGACGCGGAGATGCGCGACGTCGTCAACGCGGGCGCGATCGACCTCATCGAGGCGACCGTCGCGGCGGGCACCAGCCCGGCCGGGGCGCGCAAGTGGTGGATGGGCGAGCTCGCGCGCCGGGCCAAGCAGGACGACGTCGAGCTGGCGGGCCTCGCGGTGACCCCCGCGCAGGTCGCGGAACTCCAGGGCCTCGTCGACGCGGGCCGGATCAACGACAAGCTCGCGCGTCAGGTCCTCGAGGGCGTCCTCGCCGGCGAGGGCGACCCGGAGCAGGTCGTCGTCGCCCGCGGGCTGGAGGTCGTGTCGGACGACGGCGCGCTCCTCGCCGCGATCGACGAGGCGCTCGCCGCGCAGCCGGACGTCGTCGAGAAGGTGCGGGGCGGCAACCTCGGGCCGGTCGGCGCGATCATCGGCGCGGTGATGAAGGCGACGCGCGGCCAGGCGGACGCCGGTCGCGTGCGGGAGCTCATCCTCGAGCGGATCGGGTGATCGCGTGACGCGGGGACCCGTGGTGCTCGGGGAGATGGTGCGTCTGCGGCCGGTCGAGGCTCGCGACGCGGACCGGATGTGGGAGTCGTTGCAGGACCCGGAGTCGAACCGGCTCACGGGGACGACGGCGACGTTCACGCGCCCGCAGATCGACGCGTGGTCGGCCACGATCGGCGACCGGGAGGGGCGCTTCGACTGGGCGATCACCCCGGGCGCCGTCCGTGACGGCCAGCAGGTCAGCGACGACATGATCGGCGAGATCGTCCTCAACGACATCGACGAGCACGCCGGCTCGGCGAACCTGCGTCTCGCGCTCCTGCCGAACTACCGGGGCCGCGGGTACGGTCGCGAGGCGATCTTCGAGGTCCTGCGGTTCGCGTTCGACGGGACGACGGACGTCGACGGCGTCCGCCACGAGGGGCCGCACCTGCACCGGGTGAGCCTCGACGTCCTCAGCATCAACCCGCGTGCGCGGATGCTCTACGAGTCGCTCGGCTTCCGTGAGGAGGGGCGTCTGCGCGACGTCTACCGAGACGGCGACGGGTGGGCCGACGCCACGGTCATGAGCATCCTCGAGGACGAGTTCCGGGCCGGGATCGGCTCGGCCTGACCTCACCCCCCGACGGGCCCGGCAGCGGACGCTGCCGGGCCCGTCGTCGTTCCGGCTCGTCCCGATCGCACCCCGCTGGCCCCCACCCGGCGCCGAGCCGGGGGCCCCACCCGCCGAACCCCGGGTTGCCCGTCACGATCCAGCTCTCGTGACGCGCAACCCGGGGTTCGTCGTACTGCCGCCGCGCGCCCGGCCGCCGCTCGGGCCAGTCTGGTTGACATCGAGCCGCGTGCGGCCGTACATTCATAGGACGGAAACAATATTCCGCATAGCGGAATGGCGACGAAGAGGACGGCGATGACGCTGGACGAGTTCAACGAGCTGGCCCCGCAGGACGCGCGGGAGGTCCTGCTCACGTGCGCCCACGTGGAGCGCTGGGCCGCGGACGTCGCCGCGGGGCGGCCGTACGCGACCGTCGGCTCCGCGGTCCGGGCCGCGACGTCGGCCGCCGACCCGTGGAGCGACGACGAGGTCGACGCCGCGCTGGCCCGGCACCCGCGCATCGGCGAGAGCGCCGCGGGCGACGACGCCGACGCGCAGATGTCGCGCGACGAGCAGGCCGGGGTCGACACGAGCGGCGACGTCGCGCAGCGGCTCGCGGCGGGCAACCGTGCGTACGAGGAGAAGTTCGGCCACGTGTTCCTCATCCGGGCCGCGGGCCGCAGCGCCGAGGAGATCCTCGAGCAGCTCACGGAACGGCTCGCGAACGACGCCGACACCGAGCGCGCGAACGCCGCCCGCAACCTGCGCGAGATCGCCGCGCTCCGGCTGGAAGGGGTGCTGACCGCATGAGCGCGCACCGCAGCCACATCACCACGCACGTACTCGACGCGGCCCGCGGTAGGCCCGCCGAGGGGATCGCCGTCCGCCTGGAGGCGGCCGCGGGGATCGCGGAGGGGACGACGGGGCAGGGCTGGTCCCTGGTGGCGTCCTCCCGCACGGACGACGACGGTCGGGTGCCCGAGCTCGGGCCGCAGACCCTCGTCCCCGGTACGTACCGGCTCGTGTTCGACACGGCCGAGTACTTCGACCGGCAGCACACCGTGTCCTTCTACCCGGAGGTCGTCATCGTCTTCCGGGTGGCGAGCGCCGAGCAGCACTACCACGTCCCCGTCCTGCTCAGCCCGTTCGCCTACTCGACCTATCGAGGGAGCTGACATGACCGAAACCCTGAACGACGCACCGACGTCGTCGGCGACGAGCACGCAGAGCGGCGGCATCGTCCTGGGGGACAACCAGTGGGGGAAGGCGGAGGTGCGCCTCGTGCGCGTCGACCGCGCCACCCCGCGCCACCGCATCACCGACCTCAACGTCTCCTCGCAGCTGCGGGGCGGCCAGGAGGCCACGCACCTGGAGGGCGACAACTCCACGTGCGTCGCGACCGACACGCAGAAGAACACGGTCTACGCGTTCGCCCGTGACGGCGTCGGCGCGATCGAGGAGTTCGCGATCCGCCTCGGCGCCCACTTCGTCGAGGACTTCGAGTGGATCGAGGGCGGCCGCTGGGAGATCGAGCAGTACTCCTGGGAGCGCATCGAGACCGCGGACGGCGAGCACGACCACGCGTTCGTGCGGAACAACCAGGAGACCAGGACGACGGTCGTCCAGCGCGACGGCGACGAGGTCTTCGTCGTCTCGGGCCTCACCGACCTCGTCGTGCTGAAGTCGACGGGTTCGGAGTTCCACGGCTTCCCGCGCGACCGGTACACGACCCTCGTCGAGACGAACGACCGCATCCTCGCGACGTCGGTGACGTCGCGCTGGCGCTACACGACGACGGACCTCGACTTCGACGCCGTGTACGCGAAGGTGCGCGCGATCCAGCTCGAGGCGTTCGCGACGACGCACTCGCTCGCGCTGCAGCAGACTCTGTTCGCGATGGGCAAGGCGGTGCTCGAGGCCGTCCCGGAGATCGCCGAGATCAAGTTCTCGATGCCGAACAAGCACCACTTCCTCGTGGACCTGGAGCCGTTCGGTCTCGACAACCCGAACGAGGTGTTCTACGCCGCGGATCGTCCGTACGGCCTCATCGAGGCGACGGTCCGGCGCGAGGGCGTGCCCGTCGAGCCGCGCGCCTGGGCGACCGTGACCGGGTTCTGCTGAGCCACGGGGCGGACGGACGACCATGAGCACGCGACGCGCCCTGCCGGACCGCGGGGACACCGCGGCCCGGCAGGGCGCGTCGTCGCCCGGCCGGTGCGTCGCCGTCCCCGGGTGCGCCGCGTCAGGGCGCGGTCGTGATGAGCTCGCGGGTGAGCCCCGCCGCGACGCGGTGCAGGACGGGCACCGCGCGGTCGCCGAACTCGTACGTCACGCGGGCCGCCGGGCCGGAGACGGACAGCGCGGTCGGGGTGGGCGCGTCGGGCACGGCGACCGCGAAGCAGCGCACGCCGAGCTCCTGCTCGCCGTCGTCGATGGCGTACCCGCGCTCGCGCGTGCGGTCGAGCTCCTTGAGCAGGTCGTCGACGTCGGTGATCGACTGGTCGGTCGCGGGCGGCATGCCGACGCGGGCGACGATCTCGCGGACCGTCTGGTCGGGGAGCTGGGCGAGCACCGCCTTGCCGACGCCCGTGCAGTGGGTGAAGACGCGACGCCCTACCTCGGTGAACATGCGCATCGAGTGGCGCGACGACGCCTGCGCCACGTACACGGCCATGTCGCGGTCGATCATCGCGAGGTTCGCCGACTCGCCGAGCTCGTCCGCGAGCCGTTCGAGGTAGGGGCGGGCGCCGGCGCCGAGCTGGCGTCCCGCGGACTCGCCGAGGCGGATGAGTCGCGGGCCGAGGGTGTACCGGCGCGACGGGGTCTGGCGCACGTAGCCCTGCGCGAGCAGGGTGCGCAGGAGCCGGTGGATCGTCGGGAGCGGCAGGCCGGCCGCCTGGGCGAGCTCGCTCAGACCAGACTCGCCGCCGAAGTCGGCGAGCAGCTCGAGCAGCTCGATCGCCCGGTCGACCGACTGCACGCCGCCCGACCCCTTCGCCGCCGCGCGTCCCGTCGCCCCTGCCGGGTCCTCCCGCGGCTCCGTCGCCGTGGAGCTCTCGACCATCACCATCTCCTGTCCACCGGGTGCCGTCCGACCACGGATGGGCCACCTGCCTGAAGAGCGCGGATCCCCGCACTCGCTTCCGCATCACGGAAGTTGCACCTCAGCATACGAGAAGAAGGAACGACCATGACGTCCGACCCGCAGCCCACCGTGCCGACGCAGACCGTCCAGCACGTGACGACCAGCCCCAGCTACTCCATCACGCTGCGCGTCGAGGCGCCGAGCGGGCACCGCACCGCGAGCGACATCGTCGCCGCCGTGAGCGCCACCGGTGCCGCCATCACGGGCGTCGACGTCTCCGAGTCGGGCGCGAACCGCCTCGTCGTGGACATCACGGCGGACACCGTCGACACCGCCCACGTCGAGCGCATCCGGGACGCGCTCGGGGCTCTCGACGGGATCGCGGTGCGCCACGTGAGCGACGCGACGTTCCTCATGCACCTCGGCGGCAAGCTCGAGGTCAACCCCAAGGTGCCGCTGCGCCACCGCGCCGACCTCGCCCGCGCGTACACGCCCGGCGTCGCGCGGGTGTGCCTCGCGATCGCCGAGCGGCCCGAGGACGCGCGGCGCCTCACCGTGAAGCGCAACACCGTCGCGGTGGTCACCGACGGCACGGCCGTCCTCGGTCTCGGCGACATCGGCCCGGCCGCGGCGCTGCCGGTCATGGAGGGCAAGGCGGCGCTGTTCAAGCAGTTCGCCGGCGTCGACGCGTGGCCCGTGTGCCTCGACACCACGGACACCGAGGAGATCATCCGGATCGTCAAGGCGATCGCGCCCGTGTACGGCGGCATCAACCTCGAGGACATCTCCGCGCCCCGCTGCTTCGAGATCGAGCGTCGCCTGCGCGACGAGCTCGACATCCCCGTGTTCCACGACGACCAGCACGGCACGGCGATCGTCGTCCTCGCGGCGCTGACGAACGCGCTGCGCGTCGTCGGCAAGAGCATCGAGGACGTGCGCATCGTCGTCTCGGGGGTCGGCGCCGCCGGGTCCGCCATCATCTCGCTCCTGCAGGGGCAGGGCGCCCGCCACATCGTCGCGTTCGACCGCAAGGGCGCGCTCCACGAGGGCAACGCGGGCGACGACGAGACGCGCCGCCGCCTCGCCACGACGACCAACGCCGAGGGGTTCAGCGGGACGCTGCGCGAGGGCCTCGCGGGCGCCGACGTGTTCGTCGGCGTCTCCGGCCCGAACATCCTCACCGGCGACGACGTCGCCACGATGGCCGACGACGCGATCGTCTTCGCCCTCGCCAACCCGACGCCCGAGGTCGACCCGCTCGCCGCCGCGCAGCACGCGACCGTCGTCGCGACCGGGCGCAGCGACTACCCGAACCAGATCAACAACGTGCTCGCGTTCCCCGGGCTGTTCCGCGGCCTGCTCGACGCCGGCGCGCACGAGATCACGGACGAGATGCTGCGCGTCGCCGCCGTCGCGATCGCCGACGCCGTGGAGCCGGGCGAGCTCAGCGCGAGCTACATCGTGCCGAGCGTGTTCGAGCCCGCCGTCTCCGCCTCCGTCGCGCGCGCCGTCGCCGAGGTCGCGGAGCGCGACCGTGCGGAGCAGGCTCAGGGGAGCACGACGCCGCACGCGGACGTCCCTGCCGGGCGTCGCTGACCATGACGACCGCCCCGGCGGACACCGCCGCGCGCCCGACCGCCCTGCAGGAAGGACACCCCATGACCACCACCACGGCCGCCACCGTCCACGGCCCCGCCGTCGAGCGCGCGAACGAGGTCCTCACGCCCGAGGCGCTCGCGTTCGTCGCCGACCTCCAGCGCCGCTTCGGGGCGCGCCGCGACGAGCTCCTCGTCGCGCGCGGCACGCGTCGCGAGGAGGTGTCGCGCACGGGGCGCCTCGACTTCCTGCCGGGGACGGCCGCCGTGCGCGCGGGCGACTGGACCGTGGCGGGCGCGCCGTCGGACCTGGTCGACCGCCGTGTCGAGATCACCGGCCCGCCGACGCCCAAGATGGCGATCAACGCGCTGAACTCGGGCGCGAAGGTGTGGCTCGCCGACCTGGAGGACGCCTCCACGCCGCACTGGAGCAACGTCGTCGGCGGCCAGGTCGCGCTGCACGACGCGACGCGACGCACGCTCGCGTTCACCTCCCCGGAGGGCAAGCAGTACGCGCTGCGGCCGGAGACCGACGACGCGCCGCTCGCCGTCATGGTGGTGCGCCCCCGCGGCTGGCACTTCGACGAGGTGCACGTCCGGGTCGACGGCGCGCCCGCCGTCGGCGCGCTCGTCGACTTCGGGCTGCACTTCTTCCACAACGCCGCCGAGCTGCTGGCGCGCGGCTCCGGCCCGTACTACTACCTGCCGAAGATGGAGTCGCACCTCGAGGCGCGGCTGTGGAACGACGTCTTCACGCACGCGCAGCAGGTGCTCGGCGTCCCGCACGGCACGATCCGGGCGACGGTCCTCATCGAGACCATCCCCGCCGCGTTCGAGATGGACGAGATCCTCTACGAGCTGCGCGACCACGCGTCGGGCCTCAACGCGGGGCGCTGGGACTACCTGTTCAGCGTCATCAAGTACTTCCGCGACTCCGGGCCGTCGTTCACGCTGCCCGACCGCGGCGCGATCACGATGACCGCGCCCTTCATGCGCGCGTACACCGAGCTCCTCGTGGCGACGTGCCACCGTCGCGGCGCGTTCGCGATGGGCGGCATGGCCGCGGTCATCCCGAACCGCCGCGAGCCCGAGGTCACGGCGCAGGCGTTCGACAAGGTCCGCGCCGACAAGCAGCGCGAGGCGGGCGACGGGTTCGACGGGTCGTGGGTCGCGCACCCGGACCTCGTCCCGGTGTGCCGCGAGGTGTTCGACGGCGTGCTCGGCGAGCGGCCGAACCAGCTCGACCGGCAGCGCCCCGACGTGCACGTGACGGCCGAGCAGCTCCTCGACGTCTCGACCGCCGGCGGCGACATCACCGAGGCGGGGCTGCGCAACAACCTCTACGTGTCCGTCGCGTACGTCGCGGCGTGGCTCGCGGGCAACGGCGCGGTCGCGATCCACAACCTCATGGAGGACGCGGCGACGGCGGAGATCTCGCGGTCGCAGGTGTGGCAGTGGGTGCGTTCGGGGGCGACGTTCACCGCGGGGGAGAGCGCCGGCACGGCGGTCACCGCCGACCTGGTCCGCACGCTCCTGGGCGAGGAGACCGCCCGCCTGCGGGCCGACGTCGGGCCCGAGGCGTACGACGCCGGGCCGTACGAGCAGGCGCGGGCCCTCGTCGAGGAGATCGCGCTGTCCGACGACTACGTCGACTTCCTCACGCTGCCCGCGTACGACGCGGTCGTCCGGGCCGAGTCGGGCGACGGCGCGACCGACGGGGCGGCGTCCTGATGCCGGCCGGGTTCGACGAGCGCGACGTCGCGGCGCTGCAGGCGGCGCTCGACCACGACCTCGCGCCGTGGGACGCCGAGCTCGCGGCGCGCTACCCGGGCGACGACGGCTCGCGCCAGCCCGTCCACACCGTGTACGTCCCGGGCGACCGGTACGCCGCGGGTCTCGCGCCCGAGTGGGCCGCACGGGCCCGTGAGACCGTCGACGCCGCCGGCGGGACGCGGCGCCTGGTCGACCTGCTCGTCCCGGACGTCGACGCCGCGCTCGCGGCCGCCGTGGCCGAGCGCGTCGGCGCGAAGCTCGCGGTCGAGGCGATCGAGGACCTGCGCATCGACTTCGAGGACGGGTTCGGGGTCCGCGGCGACGACGCGGAGGACTCCGCCGTCGCCGCGGCGGCCCGCGAGCTCGCCCGCGCCGAGGCGCAGGGGACGGCCACGCCGTTCGCCGGGATCCGGATCAAGTGCCTCGAGGAGGCGACGCGCCGCCGGGGGGTGCGCACGCTCGCGCTGTTCGTCGCCGAGCTGGTCGCGGCGCGCGCCGCGCACGGGCACGCGGGCCTGCCCGCCGGGTTCGTCGTCACGCTCGCCAAGGTGACGTCGCCCGAGCAGGTCGTCGCGATGGCCCGCGCGTGCGAGCACGTCGAGGCCGCGAACGGTCTCGACGCGGGCAGCCTGCGGTTCGAGGTCCAGGTCGAGACGCCCCAGGCGATCCTCGCCGCGGACGGCACCGCGACCGTCGGGCGCCTCGTGCACGCCGCGCCCGGGCGCGTGACGAGCCTGCACTACGGCACGTACGACTACTCCGCCTCGCTCGGGATCGCGGCCGCCTACCAGTCGATGGAGCACCCGGCGGCCGACCACGCGAAGGCCGTCATGCAGCTCGCCGTCGCCGGGACGGGCGTGCGGATGTCGGACGGCTCCACCAACGTGCTGCCCGTCGGCGACCCGGACCGGGTCGACGCCGCGTGGACCCTGCACGGCCGGCTCGTGCGACGCTCGCTCGAGCGCGGCTTCTACCAGGGCTGGGACCTGCACCCGGCCCAGCTGCCGAGCCGGTTCGTCGCGACCTACGCCTTCTACCGCGAGGGGGCCGCGGGCGCGCTCGCGCGCCTCGCCGCGTACGTCGGGTTCGTGCCCGACGCCGGCGGCGTCCTCGACGAGCCCGCGACCGCCAGGGCCATGGCCTGGTTCCTGGGCCGCGGCGTCGACTGCGGCGCCCTCACCGAGGCCGAGGTCCGCGCAGCGACCGGGCTCGACCGCGACGGGCTCGACGTCGTCCGGGTCACCGGTCACGCGCCCCAGCCCGCGGCACGCTGACGGCGGGCCCCCGTACCGCCTGCGCGTCATCCCTCTCACCTGCCACCCACCTGCCCCACGACCGCCCCCCGACCGCCCCCCCGACCACCCCCCGACCGCCGAGGAGACCGACATGACCCAGACCACCCGCTACTGGACCCCGCAGGGTGGCCTGCCCGGGCAGACCGAGCTGCTCACCGACCGCGCCATCGTCACCGAGGCGTACACGGTGATCCCGCGCGGGGTGCTGCGCGACATCGTGACGAGCAACCTGCCGGGCTGGGAGGAGACCCGCCTGTGGGTGCTCGCACGCCCCATCGAGGGCTTCGCGACGACGTTCGCGCAGTACGTCATGGAGGTCTCGCCCGGGGGCGGCGCCGACCAGGGCGAGGACGAGGAGACCGTGCAGTCCGTCGTCTTCGTCACCGAGGGCACGCTCGTCCTCACGCTCGACGGGACCGAGCACGTCCTCGAACCGGGCGGCTACGCCTACCTCGCGGCGGGGGAGCGGTGGGGGCTGCACAACCGTTCGGACGCCAAGGCCGCGTTCCAGTGGGTGCGCAAGGTGTACGAGCCGATCGCGGGTCACACCGCGACGTCGTTCGTCACGCGGGAGCAGGACGTCGAGCCGCGCCCGATGCCCGACACCGACGGCGCGTGGGCGACGACCCGGTTCGTCGACCCCGACGACCTCGCGCACGACATGCACGTCAACATCGTCACGTTCCAGCCCGGCGGGTCCATCCCGTTCGCCGAGACGCACATCATGGAGCACGGCCTGTACGTGCTCGAGGGCAAGGCCGTCTACCGCCTCAACGGCGACTGGGTCGAGGTCCAGGAGGGCGACTTCATGTGGCTCCGCGCGTTCTGCCCGCAGGCCTGCTACGCGGGCGGCCCCAAGCCGTTCCGCTACCTGCTCTACAAGGACGTGAACCGCCAGGTGAAGCTCGACCGCCGGCGCTGACGCGCAAGCGCTCCGGCCGCCCCCGCACGTCCGTGCGGGGGCGGCCGTCGTCGTTCCTGGGGGCGTCGGTGTTGACGCTTCGGCGTCGCGGTGCCTAGACTTCCATCTAGCAGAAGTTAAGTTCCGCAGAATGGAAGTCGCAGCGCAGCGGCCGGGCGGGACCCGATCCTGAGGAGACGACGATGACGAGCCCCACCGACGGCCCCACCTACACCGTCAACTGCTCGATCCTGCTCACGCACCTGCCGCTCCTGGAGCGTCCGGCTGCCGCCGCCGCCGCGGGCTTCCGCGGTGTCGAGTTCTGGTGGCCCTTCACGACCCCGACGCCCGCCCAGGACGAGGTGGACGCGTTCGTCGGTGCCCTCGACGCCGCGGGCGTCCAGCTCACCGGGCTGAACTTCGACGCCGGGAACATGCCCGGCGGCGACCGCGGTCTCGTCTCCTGGCCCGAGCGCTCGGCGGACCTGCGCGCGAACCTCGACGCGGTCACCGCGATCGGCGAACGCACCGGCTGCCGCGCGTTCAACGCGCTCTACGGCAACCGGCAGGAGGGCGTCGCGCCCGAGGAGCAGGACGCGCTCGGGGCCGAGAACCTCGCGCTCGCCGCACGCGCCGTCGGCCGCATCGGGGGCACGGTGCTCGTCGAGCCCGTGAGCGGCGCACCCGCCTACCCGCTGCTCACCGCCGCCGACGCCGTGCGCGTCATCGACCGCGTCGCGGCCGACCACGGCGAGACGAACCTCGGCCTGCTGTTCGACGTCTACCACCTGTCCGTCAACGGCGACGACGTCGACGCGGCGCTGTCCACGTACCGCGGGCGCGTCGCCCACGTCCAGGTCGCCGACGCCCCTGGCCGCGGCGAGCCCGGCACCGGCGACCTGCCCATCGACCGCTGGACCAAGGACCTGCGGGCCGGCGGCTACGACGGCTGGGTCGGCCTCGAGTACACGACCGACGCCGCCGACCCGTTCGCCTGGCTCCCCGCCTCCGAGCGCTGACACCGCACACCGACAGCGACCACCCGACAGCCATCCACACCCGAGGAGCACACCATGGCCTCCATCGCCTTCATCGGACTCGGCATCATGGGCAGCCCCATGGCCGTCCACCTGCAGGACGCCGGTCACGACGTCGCGGGCTACAACCGCACCCCCGAGAAGACGGCGCCGCTCGTCGCCGCGGGCGGGACCGCCGCGGAGTCGGTCGCCGACGCGGTGAAGTCGGCCGAGGTCATCGCCGTCATGGTGCCGGACTCGCCCGACGTCGAGCAGGTCCTGACGGGCGAGGGCGGCGTGTTCGACAACGCCCAGCCCGGCACGCTCGTCATCGACTTCTCCTCGATCCGCCCCGACGTGACGGTCCGCCTGGCCGAGCTCGCGCGCGAGCGCGGCTTTCGCTACCTCGACGCGCCGGTCTCCGGCGGCGAGGCGGGGGCGAAGAACGCCGCCCTGTCGATCATGGTCGGCGGCGACGCGGAGGACTTCGCGGCGGCGCGCCCCGTCTTCGACGCGGTCGGCAAGACGGTCGTGCACGTCGGCCCGAGCGGCTCGGGCCAGACGGTCAAGGCGGCGAACCAGCTCGTCGTCGCGGCGAACATCCAGGCGCTCGCCGAGGCCGTGACGTTCCTCGAGGCCTACGGGGTCGACCTCCCGAGCGCGTTCGAGGTCCTCGGCGGCGGTCTCGCCGGCTCGAAGGTCCTCGACCAGAAGAAGCAGAACATGATCGACAAGTCCTTCACCCCGGGCTTCCGCATCGCGCTGCACCACAAGGACCTCGGCATTGTCACCGCGGCGGCGCGCGAGAAGGGCGTCGTCGTCCCGCTCGGTGCGATCGTCGCGCAGCTCATGGGCTCCGCGCTCGCCAACGGCGACGGCGACCTCGACCACTCGGGCCTGCTCCGCGGCGTCGAGCGCCTGTCCGGCCGCGCGAGCTCCTGACCCCCCCGCCGCTGAGTGCGGGGCATCTGTCGTCGTCCGCCCGTGACGACGACAGATAGCCAGCACTCACGGGAACCCGACGACGACGTCAGCTCCAGCAAGGAGAGAACCATGCCTCGAATGCGTGCGGTGGACGCCGCCGTGGCGATCCTCGAGATCGAGGGAGCCACCCAGGCCTTCGGCCTGCCCGGCGCCGCCATCAACCCCTTCTACTCCGCGATGCGCGCCCACGGCGGCATCGGCCACGTGCTCGCCCGCCACGTCGAGGGCGCGTCCCACATGGCCGACGGCTACTCGCGCGCGAAGCCCGGCAACATCGGCATCTGCATCGGCACGTCGGGCCCCGCGGGCACCGACATGGTCACCGGCCTGTACGCCGCGTGGGCCGACTCCGTCCCGATCCTGTGCATCACGGGCCAGGCGCCCGTCGCCAAGCTCGACAAGGAGGACTTCCAGGCCGTCGACATCGCGAGCATCGCCGCCCCGGTGACGAAGATGGCCAAGACCGTCCTCGAGGCCGGCCAGGTGCCCCAGGTCTTCCAGCAGGCGTTCCACCTCATGCGCTCCGGCCGTCCCGGCCCCGTGCTCGTCGACCTGCCGATCGACGTCCAGATGACCGAGATCGACTTCGACCCGGCGACGTACCAGCCGCTGCCCGTGCACCGCCCGACGGCGACGCGCGAGCAGGCCGCCAAGGCCATCGACATGCTGCTCGCCGCCGAGCGGCCCCTGCTGATCGCGGGCGGCGGCATCGTCAACGCCGGCGGCGAGGACCTGCTCGTCGAGCTCGCCGAGACGCTCGGCGTCCCCGTGATCCCCACGCTCATGGGCTGGGGCGTCATCCCCGACGACCACGCCCTCATGGCAGGCATGGCCGGGCTGCAGACGTCGCACCGCTACGGCAACGCGAACCTCCTCGCGTCCGACTTCGTGCTCGGCATCGGCAACCGGTGGGCCAACCGCCACACCGGCGGCCTCGAGACCTACCGCAAGGGTCGGACGTTCGTCCACGTCGACATCGAGCCCACCCAGATCGGCCGCGTGTTCGCCCCCGACTACGGGATCGTCTCCGACGCGAGGGCCGCGCTCGAGCTCTTCGTCGAGGTCGCGCGCGAGCGCCGCGACGCCGGGCAGGCGCGCGACTACTCGGGCTGGGCGGCCGACTGCGCCGAGCGCAAGCGCACGCTGCAGCGCAAGACGCACTTCACCGAGACGCCCATCAAGCCGCAGCGCGTGTACGAGGAGATGAACAAGGCGTTCGGACCCGAGACGCGCTACGTGACGACGATCGGACTGTCGCAGATCGCGGGCGCCCAGTTCCTGCACGTGTACAAGCCGCGGCACTGGATCAACGCCGGCCAGGCGGGTCCGCTCGGCTGGACCGGGCCGGCGGCGCTCGGTGTCGCGAAGGCCGTGCCGGACGAGCCGGTGGTCGCGCTGTCCGGCGACTACGACTTCCAGTTCATGATCGAGGAGCTCGCCGTCGGCGCGCAGTTCAACCTGCCGTACGTGCACGTCGTGGTGAACAACTCCTACCTCGGCCTCATCCGGCAGTCGCAGCGCGCGTTCGACATGGACTACCACGTCCAGCTGTCGTTCGAGAACATCAACTCGCCCGAGGTCGGCGGCTACGGCGTCGACCACGTCAAGGTGGCCGAGGGCCTCGGGTGCAAGGCGATCCGCGTGACCGACCCCGACGAGCTCGCCGACGCGTTCGTCAAGGCGCAGGGCATGGCCGCCGAGTTCCGGGTGCCCGTGGTCGTCGAGGTGATCCTGGAGCGCGTGACGAACATCGCGATGGGCGTCGAGCTCACGGGCGTCAACGAGTTCGAGGACCTCGCGATCTCCGCCGACGACGCGCCCACCGCGATCGCGCTGCTCGACTGAGACCGGCGCACCATCGATGGCACGGCACGAGACACCGGACGAGGCACGAAAGTGGAGGACGCGATGAGCACGTCACCGAGCGGTCGCGAGCACGAGTACGACCTCGTCGTCCGCGGCGAGCGCGTGCTCGTCGCGTCCGGCGAGCAGCCCCGGGAGGTCGGGGTCGTCGGGGGAGTGGTGCGCGCGATCGAACCCCTCGGGGCAGGGCTCGACGGCGCCCGCGTCGTCGAGCTGGAACCTCACCAGGTGCTCGTCCCCGGGCTCGTCGACACGCACGTCCACGTCAACGAGCCCGGGCGCACCGAGTGGGAGGGCTTCGCGTCCGCGACCCGGGCGGCCGCCGCGGGCGGGGTGACGACGATCGTCGACATGCCCCTCAACTCGATCCCCCCGACCGTCGACCTCGGTGCGCTCGAGATCAAGCAGAAGGTCGCCCGCGACCAGGCGTTCGTCGACGTCGGGTTCTGGGGCGGGGCCGTGCCGGGCAACACGGCCGACCTGCGCCCGCTGTGGGACGCGGGCGTCTTCGGGTTCAAGTGCTTCCTCCTGCACTCGGGCGTCGAGGAGTTCGGCTACCTCGAGCCCGACGAGCTCGAGGAGGACCTGCGGGTGCTCGCCGACTTCGACGGGCTGATGATCGTGCACGCCGAGGACTCGCGCGCCATCGACCGGGCGCCCAAGCCGCACGGCGACCACTACGACGTCTTCCTCGCGTCGCGCCCGCGCGGTGCGGAGAACGTCGCGATCGCCGCCGTCATCGAGGCCGCCCGCTGGACCGGGGCCCGGGCGCACGTGCTCCACCTGTCGAGCTCGGACGCGCTGCCCATGATCCGCAGCGCCCGGCGCGAGGGCGTGCGCCTCACCGTCGAGACGTGCCCGCACTACCTGGCGCTCGCGGCCGAGGAGATCCCGGACGGCGCGACGCAGTTCAAGTGCTGCCCCCCGATCCGCGAGATCGACAACCGCGAGCTGCTGTGGGAGGGCCTGCTCGACGGGACGATCGACTGCATCGTCTCGGACCACTCGCCGTCCACGCCCGACCTCAAGGAGCTCGACACGGGCGACTTCGGGACGGCGTGGGGCGGGGTGTCGTCGCTGCAGCTCGGCCTCGCGATCGTGTGGACCGAGGCGCGCACGCGCGGCATCCCGTTCGCGCGGGTCGTCGAGTGGATGTCGACGCGGCCCGCGGCGATCGCCGGCCTGCAGCGCAAGGGCGAGATCCGGCTCGGCAACGACGCGGACCTGGCGGTCGTCGAGCCCGACACGGCGTTCGTCGTCGACCCCGAGCGGCTGCACCACAAGAACCCGATCACGCCGTACGCCGACCGCGCCCTGTCCGGCGCCGTCGTCGCGACGTACCTGCGGGGCGAGCTGATCACGTTCGACCGCCCGACGGGTCGTCTGCTCGCCCGCGGCGACGCCTGAGGGCCGATGCTCCCGGGCCCGGCTGCGGGGGCCGGGCACGGGCACCGCGGCGAGCGGGGCGGCACCGCTGGTGGGTGCCGCCCCGCTCCCGCGTTCTTCCGGGCGGAGGTCAGGACCGGGCGAGGAGCTCGTCGAGCTGCTCGTAACCCTCGCGGACGCCGACCTCCATGCCGCTCGCGACGAACGCGTCGCGCCCCTCGATGGTGTCGACGAGCGACGTGGCCGTGAGACGGCAGCGACCACCGGGCAGGTCCTCGAACACGAGGCGGTCGAGCGAGACGCCGTCGGGGAAGCCCTCGTAGGTGAACGTCTGGACGATGAGCTCGTCGGGCCGCACCTCGTGGACGCTGCCGAAGAACGCGTACTCCTCGCCGTCGGGGTCGACCTGGACGTAGCGGTACGCGCCGCCGGTGCGCACGTCCCAGTGCTCGTTGCGCTGGGTGAGGTAGCGCGGGCCGTTCCAGCGGGCGAACAGGTCCGGGTCGACGTGGGCCCGGAAGACCTTCGCCGCGGGCGCGTCGAACTCGCGCACGATGCGGACGAGGGGGAGGTCCTTCGGGACGGCGATCTCGGTCTCGTGGGTGCCGGTGGTGGTCATGGTGCTGCTCCCGTCGTGGGGTCGGTGCCGGTGGTGCCCGGTCGGTCGGGCAGGTCGTGCAGGACGTCGTCGAGGCGGCGGTAGCGGTCCTCGGCCTCGCGCCGGTAGCGCTCGATCCACGTCGTCATGAGGTCCAGGACCTCCGCCTCGAGGTGCACGGGGGCGCGCCGGGCGTCCGTCGTGCGACGGACCAGGCCGGAGTCCTCGAGCACGCGCAGGTGCTTGGACACCGCCTGGACGGACATGTCGTAGGGCCGCGCGAGCTCGCCGACGGTGGCGTCGCCCGACGCGAGCCGGGCCACCAGGTCGCGGCGCGTGGGGTCGGCGAGCGCCGAGAACACGCGGGAGAGCGGGTCCGCCACGATCCCTCCTTCTCAACTGTTCGGTTGACGACGACGCTACGCCGCTCCCGAGAGCATGTCAACCATTCGGTTGATAAATGCACGGCAGGCGGGTCCGCCGGCTCAGGACCGTCGCGCGCGCTCGAAGTCGTCGAGCGACACCCGCCGCTCCTCGGCGTGGTCGACGAGCCGCTCCGGGTACCCCTCCGGCTGCTCGCGCAGCCGCCACGGCTCGTGCACCGCCGACCCCTCGACGCCCCGCAGCTCCGGGACCCACCGCCGCATGTACGACCCGTCGGGGTCGAACTTCTTGCCCTGCGTCACCGGGTTGAAGATGCGGAAGTACGGCGCGGCGTCGCGCCCCGTCCCCGCGACCCACTGCCAGTTGAGCTGGTTCTGCGGCACGTCGCCGTCCGCGAGGTGCGCCATGAAGTGGTCCGCGCCGCGCTGCCAGCGCACGTGCAGGTCCTTGACGAGGAACGACGCGACGACCATGCGGACCCGGTTGTGCATCCACCCCTCCGCGAGGAGCTGGCGCATCCCCGCGTCGACCAGCGGGTACCCGGTGCGCCCCGCAGCCCACGCCTCGAGGAACCGGTCCTCCTCCGCCCCGACCGCCCACGCGTCGTCGGGCACCACCGTGCGCAGCGAGCGGTGCGCCGCCGCGGGGTGGTGGAAGAGGACGTCCGCGTGGAACTCGCGCCACGCGAGCTCCGACCGGTAGGCGAGGGCGTCGTCGGAGAGGGCGGTGCCCTCGTCGCGAGCCTCGTGCAGAGCGTCGCGCACGTCGGCGAGCAGCGTGCGCGGGTGCAGCTCGCCCCACTTGAGCGGGACCGACATGCCCGACGTCGCGGGCCGGTCGGGGCGGTCGCGCTCGCTCGCGTACCCCGCGAGGTGGTCCGCGAGGAACGCGCGCCAGCGGGCGCGCGCCGCGGCCTCGCCCGCGGCGGGGAGGTCGGCGTCCGTGCCGGGGTCGTCCGGCAGGCCGTCGGAGCGCACCTCGGCCCACGGGATCTCGCGGGGCCGCGGCGCCGGGCCGCGCCACCCGTGCTCGACCCATGCGTCACGGAACGGGGTGAAGACTTGGAACGGGTTGCCCTGCTTGTTCAGCACCCGCCCCGGGGCGACGGCGTACGGCGAGCCGGTCCGCACGAGGCGCGCGCCGGCGTCGGCCAGCAGGGTCTCGACCGCCTCGTCGCGCGCGAGTCCGTAGGGCTCGAACGACGCCGCGACGTGGACCTCCTCCGCCGCGACCTCGCGCGCGAGCGCCGGCACGACGTCGCGCGGGTCGCCCCGCCGCACGACGACCCGCCCGCCCGTCGCCTCGTCGAGCGCGGCGAGGCTGCGCGCGAGGTACGCACGGCGTGGCGCACCCGCACCGTCCCACAGGCGAGGGTCGAGGACGAAGAGGGCCACCACGTCGTCGTCGGCCGCGCGGGCGGCGTCCGTCGCGGCGACGAGGGCAGGGTTGTCGGCGAGCCGCAGGTCGCGGCGCGACCACCAGATCGAGGGCATCTCGCCACGCTAACGGTCGCCGCGGACGCTCGCCGGTGGGAGCATCGCACTCATGGACAGGGGCGGGGACGAGCCCGGCGACGGCGCACGGGCCGAGGTCAGCACAGGGCCGGCGGCCGGGCGCATCGAGGGCGACCACGCCTTCTTCGGGCACCCGCGCGGGCTGCTCACGCTGTTCACCACCGAGCTGTGGGAGCGGTTCAGCTACTACGGGATGCGCGCCATCCTGCTGTTCTACCTCACCGACACCGTCGCGAACGGCGGGCTCGCGCTCGACGAGACGACCGGTCTCGCGCTCGTGTCGATCTACGGGACGAGCGTCTACCTGCTGTCCGTCGTCGGGGGCTGGCTCGCGGACCGCGTCATCGGGTCACGCCGCTCGGTCCTGTACGGCGGCATCATCATCGCCGCCGGGCACGTGAGCCTGACCGTCCCCGGCATCGCGTTCTCGATGGTCGGCATCGCGCTCGTCGCGCTCGGCACCGGCCTCCTCAAGCCCAACGTGTCGTCCATGGTCGGCGAGCTCTACGCCCGCGACGACCCGCGGCGCGACTCCGCGTTCTCGATCTTCTACATGGGCATCAACCTCGGGTCGTTCTTCGCCCCGTTCCTCGTCGGCGCGGCGCGCGCGTGGGGCGGGTACCACGCCGGGTTCGCCGTGGCCGCCGTCGGGATGGCGGTCGCGCTCGTGTTCTTCGTCGCGGGCCGCCGGTTCCTGGGCGAGGCCGGCGCGCACGTCCCCAACCCGGTCCGGCCCGAGGAGCGCGCGACGATCGCCCGGATCTTCGCGATCATCGCGGCCGGCGTCGTGGTCGTGGGGCTCGTCGCGGTCCTCGTCGCGGGCGGGTTCGGCATCGACACGTTCATCGACACGATGTCCTACCTGGCGTTCCTCGCGCCGATCGCGTACTTCGTCGTCATGTACCGCTCGCCGAAGGTCACCGACGCCGAACGCCCCCGCGTCATCGCGTACATCCCGCTGTTCGTCGCGGCGATGCTCTTCTGGATGATCTTCGAGCAGGCCGCCACGACCCTGTCGTCGTTCGCGCGCGACCGCACCGAGCTGACCTTCCTCGGCTTCACCATCAGCCCCGAGTTCTTCCAGTCCGTCAACCCGCTCGCGATCATCCTCCTCGCGCCGGTGTTCGCGTGGATCTGGCTGAGGACCGGCGACCGCCCCGCGACGGCGAACAAGTTCGCGATCGGCCTCGCGCTCGCGTCCCTGTCGTTCCTCTTCCTCGCCGCGGCCTCCGCGGTCGTCGGCGACGGCAAGGCCCCCGCCTGGGTACTCGTCCTCGTCTACGTCATCCAGACGCTCGGCGAGCTGTGCCTGTCGCCCGTCGGGCTCGCCGCGACCACCCTGCTCGCCCCGCGCGCGTTCCGGTCGCAGGCGATGGCGCTGTGGTTCCTCGCCCCCGCCGCCGGCCAGGCCATCACCGCGCAGGTCGTCCAGGTGACCGAGGGTGTCTCGGACACCGCGTACTTCGGCGGCATCGGAGCAGTCACCCTCGTCTTCGCGCTCGCGCTGTTCGCGCTCGCACCGTGGGTGACCCGGCACATCCGCCACGCCGACGACCTCGAGGGCGTGCGGACGGCAGGCTCCTGACGTCCCGGGGCCGCAGCTGGCCCGCCGGTCAGGTCGGTGTCGACCACCACTCGACTGTCCCGCGCCCGTCGGTCGTCGTCCGGTCGACGGTCATGCCGAGCTTCTCCGCCACGCGTCGTGACGACGCGTTGACGGGTCGCATGGTCGCCCAGAGCCGACGCCGTCCGGTCGCCAGGGCGGCGTCGCGCAGGACCGTCGCCGCTTCGGTCGCGCAGCCCTGGCCGCGAGCCTCCGGCAGGAGCTCCCAGGCGATCTCCGGCTCGTCGAACGTCCCACGGCCGACGAGCACGGCGACGTAGCCGAGGGGCGCAGACCCGTCGAGCGGCCGGAGGACCCGCGCGCCGATCCCCTGAGCCACGAGCGCGTCCATGGCTCCGATCCTCCGACGGGTCTCCGTCTCGTCCACGGGTGGTGCGTCTCGCGTCGCGAAGAGACGCGTGAGCCACGCGGTGTCCTCGATCCGCAGCGGGGTGAGAAGGGTCCGCGCCGTACGCAGCTCGAGCGGGATCGGTGCGAACATCGCCATCGCCGCATCGTCGCACGCGGGCAGACCCGCGGGATGTCGAACCGCGCTCGGCCTCCCGCTCAGCGCAGCCAGGGCGCCCGGCGGACGAGGGGCAGCACGGCCCAGCGGCGGCCGAGGCCCCACGTGTCGCCCGACAGGGTCGTGGCGAGGACCGCGAGCAGCAGGATGATCACGACGTGCGAGTCGACGACCGGGTTGGTCGAGCCCGGGGTGACAGGCCACTGGGACAGCCACAGCAGCGCGAAGAGCACGGAGCCGCTCACGGCCGCGACGCGCAGGCCGATGCCGAGGAGCAGGGCCATACCGACGCCCAGCAGACCGAGCATGAAAAGCCAGTCGGTGAGCGGCCCCGCCATGGCGGTGAAGGTGCTCGCGAGCGGGCCCTGGACCCCGTTCTGCAGGTAGCCCTGCGTCGGGGCGCCGCCGGCGACCCACGCGCGCTCGGCCGGGGTGGCGTACCCAAGGCCGAGCAGCTTGTCGGTGAACGGCCAGAGGAAGACGACCGCGCCGCCGAGCCGCGCCGCCGCGAGCGCGTACCGCGCGGAGGTCGTGGTGACGACGGTCTCCTGCGTCACCGGCCCGGGCGCGTTCGTCGCCGCCACGGCCTCCGTCGTCGCCGGCCCCGTGCCGGGCGGGGAGGTCGTGCTCGTCGTGCTGGACATGGTGGTGCCCCCTTCGAGAAACGGTGAGCCGGACGACGTCCGGCGTCTCGACCGTGGCAGCGACCTGCGCCGGTTTCAACCCTGACGTCCGGATTGCGTGGAGAACCCGTACCGATCCACGGGTACGTACGTAGGGTCCCCGACCACGCTCCGGACGCCTCGCCCGCGCGAGCGCGACGAGGCGTAATGTGGCCCGGCGGCCGGAGGAACGGTCGCGGCCCCCCGTCGAAGGAGCTGACCCCATGAGCCGCCCCCTGCGCTCCCGGACGTCCACGCACGGCCGCAACATGTCCGGCGCCCGCGCCCTGTGGCGCGCGACCGGCATGGGCTCGGAGGACTTCGGCAAGCCGATCGTCGCGATCGCGAACTCGTACACGCAGTTCGTCCCCGGTCACGTCCACCTCAAGGACATGGGTGACCTCGTGGCCTCGGCGATCCGCGAGGCGGGCGGCGTCTCCAAGGAGTTCAACACCATCGCCGTCGACGACGGCATCGCGATGGGTCACGCGGGCATGCTGTACTCCCTGCCGAGCCGCGACCTCATCGCCGACTCGGTCGAGTACATGGTCAACGCGCACTGCGCCGACGCGCTCGTGTGCATCTCCAACTGCGACAAGATCACGCCCGGCATGCTCAACGCCGCACTGCGCCTCAACATCCCGGTGATCTTCGTGTCCGGCGGGCCGATGGAGGCGGGCAAGGCCGTCGTCGCGGACGGGGTCGCGAAGACGCACCTCAACCTCGTCAACGCCATCAACTACGCGGCCGACGACAACGTGTCCGACGCCGCGCTCGCGCAGGTCGAGGAGAACGCCTGCCCCACGTGCGGGTCGTGCTCCGGCATGTTCACCGCCAACTCCATGAACTGCCTCACCGAGGCGCTCGGGCTGTCCCTGCCGGGCAACGGCTCGACGCTCGCCACGCACTCGGCGCGCAAGGAGCTCTTCCTCGAGGCCGGCCGCACCATCGTCGACCTCGCACGGCGCTACTACGACGACGAGGACGACACCGCGGCGCCCCGCGGCATCGCGACGAAGGCCGCGTTCGCGAACGCCATGGCGCTCGACGTCGCGATGGGCGGGTCCACCAACACGGTGCTGCACGTGCTCGCCGCGGCGCAGGAGGGCGAGGTCGACTTCGACCTGACCGACATCGAGCGCATCAGCCGCCAGGTGCCGTGCCTGTCGAAGGTCGCACCGAACCACCCGAACTTCCACATGGAGGACGTGCACCGCGCGGGCGGCATCCCCGCGCTGCTGGGCGAGCTCGACCGCGCCGGTCTCCTCGACCACGACGTCACCTCCGTGCACACCCCGACGCTGCGCGCCTGGCTCGACGACTGGGACGTGCGCGGCGGCAAGGCCACCGAGCGCGCCGTCGAGCTGTTCCACGCCGCCCCCGGCGGCGTCCGCACCACGCAGGCGTTCTCCACGTCGAACCGGTGGGAGTCGCTCGACACCGACGCCGCCGACGGCTGCATCCGCGACCTCGAGCACGCCTACACCGTCGAGGGCGGCCTCGCCGTGCTGCGCGGCAACCTCGCCGAGGACGGCGCCGTGTTCAAGACCGCGGGCGTCGACCCCGACGTCTTCCATTTCGTGGGGAAGGCCCTCGTCTGCGAGTCGCAGGACGAGGCCGTTGAGAAGATCCTCACCAAGCAGGTCCAGCCCGGGCACGTCGTCGTCGTGCGCTACGAGGGCCCCGCCGGCGGGCCGGGCATGCAGGAGATGCTGTACCCGACGTCGTTCATCAAGGGCCGCGGGCTCGGCAAGGTGACCGCGCTCATCACCGACGGCCGGTTCTCCGGCGGGTCGTCCGGCATCTCCGTCGGGCACGTCTCGCCCGAGGCGGCCGCCGGGGGAGTGATCGGCCTCGTCGAGGACGGCGACGAGATCGAGATCGACGTCGACACGCGCCTCATCCGCCTCAACGTCCCCGACGACGTCCTCGCCGAGCGCCGCGCCAAGATGGAGGCGCGGGAGAACCCGTGGCAGCCGGTCGACCGCGACCGGTACGTGTCCCCGGCGCTGCAGGCGTACGCCGCCATGGCGACGTCGGCGGACCGCGGCGCCGTGCGGGACGTGTCGCTCATCCGTCGTCGCTGAACCCGTCGCTGGCTCTTTCGTCCGGGCTGGTCTGCGAGCCTGGGGGCGGGACGTGCCGGGTCTCCCATCCGCGCCCTCGTTCCTCGGGCGCTCCCGCCAGGCCCGCCACGACCCGGCACGTCCCGCCCGCTGTCTCGCTCGTCGGTCAACACCGCGGCGTCTCGTGGCCGACCGCGGGTGTCACCTGAGGCGTCCCCTCGCCGCGCGGCTGCTCCGTTCCTAGAGTGTGGGCATGACGGACACCGACGCCGGACCCGACCTCAAGCCTCGCTCCCGCCAGGTCACCGACGGCCTGGAGGCGACGGCGTCGCGCGGGATGCTGCGCGCCGTCGGGATGGGCGACGAGGACTTCGCGAAGCCGCAGATCGGCATCGCGAGCTCGTGGAACGAGATCACGCCGTGCAACCTGTCGCTCGACCGCCTCGCGCAGGGCGCGAAGGAGGGCGTGCACGCGGGCGGCGGCTACCCGCTGCAGTTCGGCACGATCTCCGTCTCCGACGGCATCTCCATGGGCCACGAGGGGATGCACTTCTCGCTCGTCAGCCGCGACGTCATCGCGGACTCGGTGGAGACGGTGGTGCAGGCCGAGCGCCTTGACGGCACGGTGCTGCTCGCCGGGTGCGACAAGTCCCTGCCGGGGATGCTCATGGCGGCGGCGCGCCTCGACCTCGCGAGCGTGTTCCTCTACGCGGGCTCGATCATGCCCGGCTGGGTGAAGCTCTCCGACGGCACGGAGAAGGACGTCACGCTCATCGACGCGTTCGAGGCCGTCGGGGCGTGCGCGCGCGGCCTGATGAGCCGCGAGGACGTCGACCGCATCGAGCGGGCGATCTGCCCCGGCGAGGGTGCGTGCGGCGGCATGTACACGGCGAACACCATGGCGTCGGTCGCGGAGGCGATGGGCATGTCGCTGCCCGGCTCGGCCGCGCCGCCGTCCGCGGACCGGCGCCGCGACGCGTTCGCGCACCGGTCGGGCGAGGCCGTCGTCGAGCTGCTGCGCCGCGGGATCACCGCGCGCGACATCATGACGAAGGAGGCGTTCGAGAACGCGATCGCCGTCGTCATGGCGTTCGGCGGGTCGACGAACGCGGTGCTCCACCTGCTCGCCATCGCGCACGAGGCCGAGGTCGAGCTGACCCTCGCCGACTTCGACCGGGTCGCGAGCCGCGTGCCGCACCTGGGGGACCTCAAGCCGTTCGGCCGGTACGTCATGAACGACGTCGACCGGATCGGGGGCGTGCCCGTCGTCATGAAGGCGCTGCTCGACGCCGGCCTCCTGCACGGGGACGCGCTCACCGTGACGGGCCGCACCGTGGCCGAGAACCTCGCCGACATCGACCCGCCCGACCCGGACGGCAAGATCTTGCGGGCGCTCGACCGGCCCATCCACCCGACGGGCGGCATCACGATCCTGCACGGCTCGCTCGCGCCCGAGGGCGCCGTCGTGAAGTCCGCCGGGTTCGACACCGACGTGTTCGAGGGGACGGCGCGCGTGTTCGAGCGCGAGCGCGCCGCGCTCGACGCGCTGGAGGACGGCACGATCACGGACGGGGACGTCGTCGTCATCCGCTACGAGGGACCGAAGGGCGGGCCGGGGATGCGCGAGATGCTCGCGATCACGGGCGCGATCAAGGGCGCGGGTCTCGGCAAGACCGTCCTGCTGCTCACCGACGGACGCTTCTCCGGCGGGACCACGGGGCTGTGCGTCGGGCACGTGGCCCCCGAGGCGGTCGACGGCGGTCCGGTCGCCCTCGTGCGCGACGGCGACCGCATCCGCCTCGACGTCGCGAGCAAGACCCTGGACCTGCTCGTCGACGACGAGACGCTCGCGGCCCGCCGCGAGGGCTGGGCACCGTTGCCGCCGACGTTCACGCGCGGGGTGCTCGCCAAGTACGCGAAGCTCGTCCAGTCCGCGTCGCGCGGGGCGATCCTGGAGTAGTCACCCGGCGTCGTGATCGACGTCGGCCCAGGCGACGGCGCCCGTGCACGGGCCGGGCAGGTCGAGGTCGGCGACGTGCCACCCGGGTCCGGGGGACCGCGGTGCGGGCCCCGCGCCGACGTCGTCCAGGGCGAGGCCGCGCGAGAGCCCGGTGCCGAGCGCCTTGAGGTAGGCCTCCTTGCGGGTCCACGCCCGGGCGAACGCGGCGCTGCGCACGTCGGCGGGGGAGGCGTCGATCTCCGCTCGTTCGCGCGGGTGCAGGCTCGGGTTCACGTCGCGCACGGCGGCGGCGGTGGGCGGCGTCTCGACGTCGACGCCCACCGGGACGTCGGCGAGCGCGACGGCGAACACCCCGGCGGTGTGGCTGAGGGAGACGTGCGGGCCGCCGTCGAGCACGGGGCGCCCGTGGGGGCCGCCGCACGTCGGGCACGCGTCGCGGCGCAGGCCGAGGCCACCGGCGTCGGCCGTCCCGGTCCGGCGCGCGAGGAGGAGCCGCAGGACGACGTGCGAGACGACGTACGTCGCACGGTCGGCCTCGTGGGCGAACGCCCGCGCCCGCGCCCGCTCCGCCGAGTCGAGCACGCGGTCGGCGAGGGGCAGCGCCCAGGGTGCGCAGCGCGCCGTCGTGCCCCACCGGACCGCCAGCCCTGTCCGCCCGGTCGACCCCGGAGGCGTCGAAGGGGCTGCGAGCGCGACGGGCTCGACCCCCGGCAGGATGCCGAGGTCGGGTCGACCGGGCGCCGGAACCACCGCACACCTCCCGTCCTCGTCCCGCGCCGAGCATAGGCGGGCCCGGGCGCGCGTGCGGTGGTCGCCCTCGCTACCGTGAGACGCGAGGCGCGACGACGCGGACGGCACACCGGGAGGCCACGAGATGACCGGCACGACGAGCGACCGCGTCACCGCGCGCGAGTTCCACGACAGCGACGGCGTCGAGGACTGGCGCGTCCTGCTCGCGACGGCGCAGACGCTGTTCCGCACCGGGTCGTTCACCGCGGGCGTCGAGCTCGTGGACGCGATCGGCGAGCTCGCCGAGGCGGCGAACCACCACCCCGACGTCGACCTGCGGTACGGCACGGTCACCGTGCGGCTCACCTCGCACGACGTCGGCGGGCTCAGCCGTCGCGACGTCGAGCTCGCGCGCCAGGTCTCCGCGGCGGCCCGCGAGCTCGACCTGCGCGCCGACCCGGCGGCGGTGCAGGAGCTGGAGATCGCGGTCGACGCGCTCGTCGGGTCCGCGGTCCAGCCGTTCTGGCGCGCCGTGCTCGGCTACGACGAGCACGGGCCGGACGGCGCGGCGCCGTCCCTCGCCGACCCGACGACGCACGCGCCGGCGTTCTGGTTCCAGCAGATGGACGCACCCCGGCCCCAGCGCAACCGCATCCACGTCGACGTCACCGTCCCCCACGACGTCGCGGAGGCACGGGTCACCGCAGCCGTCGCGGCAGGTGGGCACCTCGTCTCCGACCGGCGGGCGCCGTCGTTCTGGGTGCTCGCCGACGCCGAGGGGAACGAGGCGTGCGTGTGCACGTGGCAGGCCCGCGACTGAGCCCGACCCACGACCTGCCCCCGGCACGAGGACCGCGCCGCCGTCACGCGCGAGCGACGACCAGCGTCTCGTAGCCGGGGACGAGCACGCGGCGCTTCGCGCGGCGTGACACGACGCGCAACGGGGCGCCGTCGTCCCACAGGGCGTGGAGCAGCGCCGCGATCTCGGCGCGCGCGAGCGCCGCCCCGAGGCACAGGTGGCGTCCGGCGCCGAACCAGAGCTGGCGGGTCTCGCGCACGTAGGGGCGGTCGGCCAGGAACGGGCCGACGGCGGTGTTGGCCGACCAGGTGAGGACCATGATGCGCTCCCCGGCACGCAGGGTGCGCCCGGCGACCTCGACGTCGGCGGACACGCCGCGGCCGACGACCGACGCGGGGCTCGTCACCCGCAGCCCCTCCCGCACGGCGTTCTCCACGGCGTCGGGTTCGCCCGGGGCCCGCTCGACGGGACGGTCGCGCTCCTCGGCGAGGAGGTGCAGGAGACGGTGCTGCTCGCCCGTGTCGACGAGGAGGGCGGTCGTGCGGGCCATCGCGGAGGCCGACGTCTCGGTGCCCGCGACCATGAGCAGGCTCGCGAGGCCCGTCGTCTCCTCCAGGCCGAGACCGAGCTCGCGGCACCGCCCGAGGAGACGGTCGGCGGGGGCGTGCCGCCAGCCGTCCGGGACACCGCGCGTCAGCTCGTCGACGATCTCCCGCGCGGCGACCACCTGCTCCGGCGACAGGGACGTCGACCCGGCGCTGCCGAGGGCGATCGACGCGAGCCGCTCGCCCGTCGCGAAGGCCGCGAGCGCGTCGTCGTCCGGCGTGCGGGTGCCGGGCGAGACGCCGCCCGGTGCCGGGACGCCGAGCAGGGAGATCATCATGCGGCCCACGAGGACGCGGGCGAGGAGCCCGACGTCGACGGTACCGCCGGTCGCGAGCGTGGCCCGTGCGTCGCCGAGCGCGCCCGACCACGCGCCGTCGACCAGCGCGGCGGCGCTCGCCTCCGTGAAGAGCTCGCGCGACCGCGTGCGCAGGTCGTGGTGGCCCGGGCCGTCGAACAGGTCGAGGACCCAGTCCCCGAGGATCTGCGCCCACAGGTGCCCGACGCCGCCCTCGCCGACGATCGTGAAGTGCTGGTGGTCGGTGAGCACCCGGCGGCCCACCGTCGGGTCGGCGGTGACCCAGCCGATCCCGGGGACTCTCCGCAGCCCGCCGCCCGCGCGCGGTCCGGCGAGCGCACCGCCCGCGAGGAGGAGGCCCGCCATGGCGGGCCGTGCGGCGGCCAGGAGGGCGACCTCGTGCCGGGTCGTGGCCACGGCCGGACGCCACCGGCGGGCGGCTGCGCGGGCTGCGGCACGGTCGGCGCCGGGGGCGGTCGGGACGGTCGTCACCCCGTCAGTGTGGCCGAACCGGGCACGTCCCGGGGACTCCCCGCCGTCGCCTGTGGACGCCGGACCCTTGCGGCCGGGGTTCACCCGGTCCGGTGTGGACGGACCGGCGCACGCGGGGTGTCCCTTGGCTACTGTGGCGCGCGTGCCTGACGAACCCGTCCCCGCGGCGAGCCCGCCGCCACCCGTCGCCGTGCTCGCGGCCGTCGGCGTGCACCTGCCCGAGCGCACGGTCGACGTGCGCGAGGCCGAGCGGGCGCTCGCGGCGCGCAACCCGGGCGCGGCACCGCGCGTGCCGATGGTCTCGCGCCTCACGGGTGTGCGGCGGGTCCACGTGCTCCCCGACGAGTGGGACGCGTCCGACCTCGCGGCCGCAGCCGCGGAGAAGCTGCTCGCGGCGGAAGGGCTCGGGGCGCGCGACGTCGACCTGCTGCTCTTCGCCTCCGCGAGCCAGGACATGGTGGAGCCGGCGACGAGCCACATCGTCGCGGCGAAGCTCGGCGTGCGTGCGCCGGTCATGGACGTGAAGAACGCGTGCAACTCGGTGCTCAACGCGATCGAGGTCGCGGAGGCGCTCGTCGCGACGGGCCGCTACGGCACCGTGCTGATCGCGTGCGGCGAGGCGCCGTCGCGCGCGGTGCGCTGGGACGTGCCCGACCGCGCGACCTACCTGCTGTCCGCGCCGGGGTACACGATGTCCGACGCGGGCGCCGCGGTCCTCGTGCGGCGTGCGACGCCGGCGGAGGCCCGCGCGAGGGACGTCGCGGGGCGGGCCGCACCGCGCGGCATCCTCGCGAGCGCGTTCGGGGCCGAGTCGACGCACTGGGACGTCGGCATGCTGCCCGGCGGCGGTACCGCCCACCCGCGCGACCTCGACCGCACCTACTTCGAGATCGACGGCTCGCGCCTGCGCGACGCGTTCCTCGCGCTCGGCCCCGGTGTCGTGCTCGACGCGCTCCGGCGCGCCCGCCTCACGTGGGACGACGTCGCGCTCGTCGCCGTCCACCAGGTCGCGGTGGCCTACCTGGACGACGTGCACGCCGCGCTCGGGCTGCCGACGGGCCGCACGCTCGTCACGGTCGCCGACCACGGCAACGTCGCCTCGGCGACCCTCCCGCTCCAGCTCGCCACCGCGCTGGAGACCGGCCGGGTCGGGCCGGGGGACGTCGTCGTGCTCGTGGGCCTGGCGGGCGGGATCAGCATCGGTGCCACCGTGGTCCGCCTGTGACGGCGCCCGACGCGCGCCGGTTCGCCGGTCGTGGCGCGGCCGGGCAGCGGCTCGCGGTCGTCGTGCCCGCGCGCGACGAGGCGCACGGGATCGGCGCGACCCTCGCGGCGCTGCGCGACCAGGAGGACGCGGACTTCGACCTCGTGGTGGTGGACAACGGATCCGTCGACGGCACGGGCGACCTCGTGCGCCGGACCGCGGCGGGGTGGGGCATGGCGCGGTGGCGCGTCGTCGACGAGGCGCAGAAGGGGACGGGCGCGGCGGCCGACACCGGCATGCGCGCGGCCATCGCGGCCGGGGCGACGCACCTGGCGCGCACCGACGCCGACTGCCTGCCCGCACCCGACTGGACCCGGCGTGTGCGGGCCGCGTTCGCGAGCGGGCACGACCTCGTCGCGGGACGGCTCGTGGCGCGCACGGACGACCGGCCGGTGAACCGGTGGCAGCAGGGCGTGCTCTCGGCGGCCGTGTCCGTCGCGAGCACGTTCGGGCGCTTCCGGCCGGGCAACCAGGACCCGTCCTACCTCGGCCCGTACGTCATGGCGCCCGGCTGCAACATGGCGATCACCGCCGAGCTCTACGAGGCGGCGGGCGGCTTCCCGCGCACCGCGATCGAGGACGTCCACGAGGACCGCGCGCTCGTCAACGCGGTCCGTCGGCTCACGACGCGCTACGGGGCGCACCGCGAGGTCGTGGTGCACGCGTCGGCGCGCCGCGCCCACGAGTGGGGTCTCGTGCGGACGCTCGGCTGGTACGCCGACCACCGGTACCGGCCCGACGTGGTGGACATCCGGTGACCGTCCTGGCCGCGCCGGCAGCGGACCTGCGCGCCGCGATGCGCTGGGAGGAGCGCGTGCAGCGCGGCGCGCACCCCGTCGTCTACCCCGCGATCCGGGGGCTGCGCCGTCTCGGGCCCGTCGTGCGCGTGCCGGGCATCGGCGTCGTCGTGTCCGACGCCGCGACGGCCCGCGCGGTCCTGCTCGACACCGAGCGGTTCAGCAAGGTCGGGCCGGGCTCGCCGTCGGACCTGTGGACCCCGGTGCTCGGCCCGTCGGTGCTGCTCAACATGGAGGGTGCGGACCACGCGCGCCTGCGCCGTGCGCTCGCGGGGCTGTTCACGCCGCGGGCCGTGCGCGACCTCGTCGCGGCGAGCGTCCCCGACGTGCTCGCGGGGATCGCGCCGCGGCTCCTGGCGGGGGAGCGGGTCGACCTCGTCGCGCAGACCGCCGCGACGGCGGGGACCGTGATCTGCGCGATGACCGGGCTCCCGCCGACCGACGCCGCCGTGCGCGACGCGATGACCGCGGCGCAGTCCGTCGTCGGGCTCGTGCGACTGCACCGGCGCAGCCTCACGCCCTCCCAGGTGCGGCACGCGCGCGCGGTCCTCGCCCGCCTCGCGGCCCCCGCGCGCCTCGCGTACCGCGACGGCGACCCCGCGACCGTGCCCGGACGCATGCGGGCTCTCGGGCTCACCGAGGAGGAGGCGATGGGCGCGGTCGGGGCGTTCGTCCTCACGGGCACGGAGACGATCCAGTCGTTCGTCCCGCGCCTCGTCGCGCTCGCCGCCGACACGGCGTGGCTCGACCGCCTGCTCGCCGCCCACCCGGCGACCACGGACGGGCGGGCGCTGCGCGGTCGTGTCGTCGAAGAGGCGCTGCGCGTCACGGCGCCCACGCCCGCGATGCTCCGCTCGGTGCGTGCGGACGCGACGGTCGGCGACGTGCGGGTCCGTGCCGGGGACCGCGTCGTCCTCGCGACGGTCTCGTGCTGCAAGGACGCCGGGGCGTTCGACCCGGACGCGCCCGTCGACCCCGCCGTGCGGCACCTGTGGTTCGGGGCCGGGCCCCACTTCTGCCTCGGGATGCCGCTCGCCCTCGCCCAGGTCGACGCCGTGCTCGACGCGCTGCGGCCGGTGGCGGCGGCGGGCCGGACTCTCGAGGTGACCGACCGCGCCGTCGCGCGCGGGGTCCTCATCCCGTCCTACCGCTCCCTCGTCGTCCGTGCCTCGGGAGAACGGGCGTGACCGGGCCCGACGCCGCGTCCCGGCACCTGCTCGCCCCGATCCTCGCGCGGGGCGCACCCGGGCACGCGTCCGCGGACGCCGTCGCGCTGCGCCGCTGGACCCGTCCCGGCCGCCGTGGCGCGCGGGTCCGCGAGGAGGTCACGTACGCCGGTCTCGCTCGCCGCGTCGAGGCGACCGCGACGGCGCTCGCTGCCGACGGGCTCGTCCCCGGCGACCGCGCGCTGTTCTCCGTCCGTCCGCGCCCGGCGGGCGTCGCGCTCGCCCTCGGTGTGGTGCGCGCCGGCGGGACGATCGTGTTCGTCGACCCGGGCTCCGCGCCCGAGCTGTTCGCGGCGCGCGTGCACGCCGCGGACCCGTCGCTCGCGACCACCGAGTCGCTGCTGTACGCCGTCTCGCGCGGCCCGCTGCGCCGTCTGGCCCGCTCCCGCGGGCTCCTGCTGCCCGACTACGCGAGCCTGCCCGTGCGGCACGTGCACGCCGGGCCGTGGCTGCCGGGCGTCCCACGCGGGTCGCGTGCCGCCGCGGCGCTCGCCGCGCACCCCCCGGACGTGGCACGGCTCCCGGGGCTGGACCCCGACCGCGAGGCGCTCGCGGTCTTCACGTCCGGCACGACGGCGCAGCCGAAGGCCGTCGTCCACACGGCCGGGTCGCTGCTCGCCGGGACCGACCTGCTGCGCGACGTGTTCGCGCTCGCGCCGGGCGACGTCGTGCACACCGACCAGATGCTCCTCGGCATCCCGGCGCTGCTCGCGGGCGCGACCTGGTCCGTGCCCGCCGACCCCCCGGGCCGCGACGTCACGACGTTCGCCCGCCGGCTCGGCGACGCCGCCGGCACCTACCTCGTCCCGGCCGACGTCACCCTCCTGCTCGACGCCGTCGAGGCGGGCCGGATCCCCGCCCGCGGGCCGCGCGTCGCGCTCGTCGGCGGTGCGCCCGTGACCCGCGCGCTCCTCGCCCGGGCGACGCGCGTGCTGCCCGGCACGCGCTGGGTCGCCGTGTACGGGATGACGGAGATCCTGCCCGTCGCCGTCGTGGAGGCGCAGGACAAGCTCGCCCATCTCGGCGACGGCGACCTCGTCGGCGTCCCTCTGCCCGGCACCGTCGCCCGGGTCGACCCCGTCGAGGGCGACGACCTGGAGGAGGGCGGCCCGGAGGGCGACGCACGTGGTGTCGGCGAGCTCGTCCTCGCGGGCCCGTCGCTCATGGCCGGGTACCTGCACGACCTCGACGCCCCCGCGCGCGGCGCGGGGCGCCGCGCCGCCGAGCACCGCACCGGCGACCTCGCCCGCATCGACGCGCAGGGTCGGGTGGTCCTCGTCGGGCGCACGCGCGACATGATCGTCCGCGGCACGACGAACGTCTACCCGGGCCTGCACGAGCCCCGCGTCGCCGCGCTCGACGGTGTGGGCGAGGCGCTGCTCGTCGGCGTCCCGCTGGTCGACGGCGACGAGCGCGTCGTCCTCGTCGTCACGTCGGGCACCGGCAGAGCGCGGAGCACGCCTGACGCCATGCGCGACGCCGCGCCCCGCGCCACGCTCGACCCGTCGGCGCGCGTCCGGCTCGACCCGCACCACCCGCTCGTCGCCCGGGTCCGCGCGGTGCTGCCCACCGTGCTCGACCACGACGCGCTGCCCGACGTCGTGCTGCACGCCGACCGGGTCCCGCTCGCGGGGCGCTCGCGCAAGCCCGACCGCGCGGCGCTCGCCCGCGCGGCCGCCCCGTTCGTCGTGCCCCCCGTCCCCGCCCGGGCGGGCGACACCGCCGTGACCGGGCCCGGCGCGGGCGGAGGACCCGCGTGAGGGTCGTCGTCACGGGAGCGTCCGGGTTCGTCGGCGGAGCGGTGGCCCGCGCGCTCGTCGCCGACGGGCACGAGGTCTGGACGACGTCGCGTCGCGACGCCCGCGTCCGCGGTGCGCGGCACGTCCCGTGGGACCTCGCCGCAGGGCCACCCGCGCTCCCGGCGGACCTCGACCCGGCGCGCGTCGACGCCGTCGTGCACGCCGGTGCCGCGGTGTCCGACTGGTGCGCGCTCGACGTCGCACGGGCCGTCAACGTTGGTGGGACGCGGGCCGTGCGCGAGACGTTCCCCGCCGCGCGGTTCGTCCACGTGTCGTCCGGGAGCGTCTACGACCCGTTCGCGCCGAGCGTGCGCGCCCGCGAGGACGAGGCGCCCGTCGGCCGCTACCTCGACGCGTACGGGACGACGAAGGCCGAGGCCGAGCGGGACCTGGTCGCCGACGCCGCGCGCCACCCCGGCCGCGGCGCCGTCGTGGTGCTGCGCCCGCACGCCGTCTACGGCCCGGGCGACACCACGCTCCTGCCGCGCGTCGAGGCCGCCGTGCGTCGGGGCCGCCTCGTCCTGCCGGGCGGCGGGCGCGTCCTCCAGTCCCTCACCCACGTCGACACGCTCGTCGCGGCCGTACGCGCCGCCGTCGTGCTCCCCGAGGCCGCCGCGGCGCCCGGGTTCCTCGTCGCGAACGTCGCCGACGCCGAACCGGTCGTCCTGCGCGACGCGCTCACCGACGCGCTGCGCCGCCGCGGCACCGACGTGCGCGTCGTCGACGTCCCCGTTCGGCTCGCGCGGGTGCTCGCGGGCGTCCTCGAACCGGTCGCCCGGTGGCTGCGCCGCCCCGAGCCGCCGCGCCTCACGCGCTACGCGCTCAGCCACCTCGCCGTGGAACGGACCTACGACCTCACCGTCCTGCGCGACGTGCTCGGCGTCGACCCCGCGCCGACGTCCTTCGCCTTCCTCACGCAGGACCCTCCCGGCGGGGACGGCCGGCTGCGCGCGCGGCGGCGTGCGGCGTCGGGCAGGGTGAGGGGCGAAACCCGGACCTGAGAGGACGGACCCATGGCGCACGGACCTGCGGACGGCACCGACGACGCACCCCGCGGCGGGTGGCCCGGGGCGTCCGGCCCGGGCGACGCGCCCTGGTGGACGCGCGCCGTCGTCTACCAGGTGTACCCGCGTTCGTTCCAGGACACGGACGGGGACGGCATCGGCGACCTCCCCGGCGTCGTGCGGCGCCTCGACCACCTGGAGCGGCTCGGGGTGGACGTCGTGTGGCTCTCGCCGGTGTACCGGTCGCCGCAGGCGGACAACGGATACGACATCAGCGACTACGAGGACGTCGACCCGCTGTTCGGCTCCCTCGCGGACCTGGACGCGCTGGTCGACGGGCTGCACGCGCGGGGGATGAAGCTCGTCATGGACCTCGTGGTCAACCACACGAGCGACGAGCACCCCTGGTTCGTCGACTCCCGCGCGACCGTTCAGAGCCTCCGGCGTGACTGGTACTGGTGGCGGCCCGCCCGGCCGGGCATGGAGCCCGGTGCCCCGGGGGCGGAGCCGACCAACTGGCGCTCGTTCTTCGGCGGCAGCGCGTGGCGGTTCGACGAGGCGTCAGGGGAGTACTACCTGCACCTGTTCGACCCGAAGCAGCCGGATCTCAACTGGGAGAACCCCGAGGTCCGCGAGGCCGTCTACGCGATGATGCGGCGCTGGCTCGACCGGGGCGTCGACGGGTTCCGCATGGACGTCATCAACCTGATCTCGAAGGACGTCGCCCCCGACGGGTCGCTGCCCGACGGCGAGGTGCACTGGGGGACCTACGGCGACGGGAGCCCGCACTACACGGACGGCCCGCGCGTCCACGAGCTCCTCGCCGAGATGCACCGCGAGGTGTTCGCGCCGTACCTCGCCCAGGGCCGACAGATCCTCACCGTCGGGGAGACGCCGGGCGTGACGGTGGCGCACGGGGTGCGGTACACCGACCCGGCGCACCCCGAGGTCGACATGGTGTTCCAGTTCGAGCACATGGGCATCGACCACGGCGCGACCCGGTACGACCCGGTCCCGTGGCGCCTGACCGACCTCAAGGCGACGCTCGGCCGCTGGCAGGCGGGCCTCGCGGACCGGGGGTGGAACGCGCTGTACTGGGACAACCACGACCAGCCGCGCGTCGTGTCCCGGTTCGGCGACGACTCGCCCGAGCACCGCGTCGCCTCCGCGAAGGCGCTCGCCCTGCTGCTGCACCTCCACCGCGGGACGCCGTACGTCTACCAGGGCGAGGAGCTCGGTATGACGAACGCGCCCTTCACGCGCGTCGAGCAGTACCAGGACGTCGAGTCCCTGGGGTACTTCCGCGAGCTCACGGGCCGGGCCGGGTGGCCCCGGCTGCGCACCGACGAGGAGATGCTCGCCGTCCTCGCGCACGCGAGCCGCGACCACGCGCGCACCCCTGTGCAGTGGGACGCGGGCGAGAACGCCGGCTTCACGACGGGCACGCCCTGGCTCGAGGTCAACCCGAACCATGCGGAGATCAACGCCGAGGCCGCGTGGGCCGACGAGACCTCGGTGCTGCACTTCTACCGGCGGCTGCACGCCCTGCGCCACGAGGAGGACGTGGTCGCGCTCGGCGACTTCCGCATGCTCCTGCCCGAGCACGAGTCCCTGTACGCCTTCACCCGGACGCTCGACCGGCCGTCGGCGGACGGCCGGAGCCTGGAGCGCGAGGAGCTGCTCGTGCTGGTCGTCGTGGGCGGCTCCGCGCAGACCGTCCCGCCCGACCTCGTCCGCGACTGGCGCGACGCGGAGGTGCTGCTCGGCACCCACCCGGTGCCCGACGGCGCGCGGCGGGCACGCGACGTCGGGCACCTCGACCCCTGGGAGGGTGTGGTGCTCCGCCGCCGAGAGATGATCCCGCGCGAGTAGCGCCCCGGTCATGCGCGCGTCGGGCACCGTCCCACGCGGCACCACGGATCCCCTATGCTCCGGTCAGCCGGTCGACGACGCCGGGTCGCCTGCGGCGGTGCCGCGGAGGGGAGCAGGGGAGTGCACAGCACGGGGGAGGCGCCCGCGGTCGAGACGCGGGGCCTGCGCAAGACGTACCGGAGCAGACGCGGGAGATCCGTCGGCGTCGAGGGGCTCGACCTCGTCGTCCCGGTGGGTGGCGTCCACGGGTTCCTCGGGCCCAACGGGTCCGGCAAGACGACGACGATCCGCATGCTCCTCGGCCTCGTCCGGCCCGACGCGGGCACCGCGCGGATCTTCGGCCACGAGGTCCCCCGGCACCTGCCGGACGTCGTGGGCCGGGTCGGCGCGATCGTCGAGTCGCCGAAGTTCTTCCCGGCGTTCTCCGCACGCCGCAACCTCGACCTCCTCGCGGGCGCGATCGGCGCCCCCGCCGGACGCGTGGGGGAGGTGCTGGCGGAGGTGGGCCTCGCCGAGCGGGCCGGAGACCGCTACCGGGGCTACTCGCTGGGCATGAAGCAGCGCCTCGCGATCGCGGCGACGCTGCTCAAGGACCCCGACCTGCTGATCTTCGACGAGCCCACCAACGGGCTCGACCCGGCAGGGATCCGCGAGATCCGCGACACCATGCGCACCCTGGCCGAGCGCGGCAAGACCGTGCTCGTGAGCAGCCACATCCTCGCCGAGGTGGAGCAGGTCGCGGACACCGTCTCGATCATCGCGCGCGGGCGGCTCATCGCGAGCGGCCGCGTCGACGACCTCATCGGCGCCGGCGCGCGCTCCGTGCGCGTCGGCGTCGCCGACCCCGCCCGGGCCGCGGCCGTCCTCCGCGACGGCGGCCTGACCGTCCGCGAGGACGGCCCCCACCTGCTCGTCGACGGTGTCCCCGACGCGTCGAGCATCACGCGCACGCTCGCCGGGCATGACCTGTGGGTGAGCGAGCTCGTCCCCGTCCAGCAGGGCCTGGAGGCGGTGTTCCTCGAGCTCACGGCCAAGGACGCGGCCGCCGGGTCGCGCCACGACCGCCGCACCCAGGTCGAGGAGGTGCCCGCATGAGCCGGCTCCTGAGGGTCGAGCTGCGCCGCCTGCGTGCCCGCCGGCTCGTGCGGTGGGCCGCACTCGTGACCGTCGCGGTCGCCGTGCTCACCGTCGTCGTCGCGTACGTGTCGAGCCTGCCGACGTCCGAGGCGGAGCTCGCGGAGTCGCGGACCTACTACGAGCAGGCGCGCGACGACTGGGAGCAGAACGGCGAGGAGTACGTCGCGCAGTGCGAGGAGGAGCAGGAGGTCGCGCAGGAGACCGACCCCACGGCGGACTACGGCTGCGACCAGATGACGGCCCCGAAGCCGGAGGACTTCACGACCCAGCCCCCGACGTTCGTCGGCGACGAGGGCGCGTGGCCGGTGCCCGGGCTCACGACCCTGGTCCAGCTCGCCCCGCTGCTCACGCTCTTCGCGCTCCTCGTCGGCGTCTCGTTCGTCACCGCGGAGATCTCCACCGGCGCGGTCGGGCTGTGGCTCACGTTCGAGCCGCGCCGCCGCCGCGTCTACTGGTCGAAGGCGCTCGCCGCGTCCCTCGGCGTCCTGCCCGTCGTGCTCGGCGCCTACGCCCTCATGGCGGGCGGCGCGGCCGGTGCGTACGCGCTCAACGGGCAGCTCGGTGACGTCACCGCGTCGACCTGGGCCGAGCTCGGCGCGGTCGGGGGACGGGTCGCCGTCGCCGCCGCGCTGGTCGCCGCGACCGGCGCCGCGCTGGGTGCGCTGCTCAAGCACGCCGCCGCGGCGCTCGGGCTCGCCGTCGGCTGGTTCGTCGTCGTCGAGAACGTCCTCGCCGTCTGGGCGCCCGAGGCGCAGCGGTGGCTGGTGCGGACCAACCTCACGGGCTGGGTCGAGGGCGGTACGTCGTACTGGGTCAACGAGTGCACGACCGACACGACCGGGTCGGTCTGCGAGACCGTCGAGCGCACCGTCTCGCAGACGCAGGGCGGACTCGTGCTGCTCGGGCTCACGGTCGTGCTGTCGTTGCTCGCCGTGCTCGTGTTCCGGCGCCGCGACGTGTCCTGACCTGCGGCGACGTCCGGCGACCGTGACCGTGCGCGGCGCCGGGCGTCGAGGCGCCCGTCCCACCCCGTGAGACGGGCGCCTCGACACGTGACATCCCCGAAACATGGGCGTACAGTCCCATGCCGTGCAGACGATTCTTCTCGTAGTACTTCCTGAGCGCGCGGCAGACGCCACGCTCTGAGGCTTCGTCCGCGCGCTCACCCCTCGTCCAGCCCGTATCCCGGGTTCGAGGGGTTTTTTGTTGCCACCACAACAGCACAGCACCGCCCGACCCGCGCGACCGGCCCACCCGGCCACCCGTGGACGCCGACCGCGAGACCCGCGGCCCCCGGCCACCGCACCCAGCGCGACAGCACGACCGCACGACCACGGTCGGCCCCGGAGCCGGCGGCGCGCCCCGCACGGGGCGCCCGCCGGACCGAGTCCACGACACGCAGGAGACACCATGGCCCAGGGACCCACCCCGGCACCCCCGCGAGCGGGGGCAGCGGCACAGTCCGCGACGCCGAAGCCCGCCCCGACGCCCGCGTCCGTCGCGCCCCGCGCCGACGCCCGCCGCGCGCAGGCCCGGCCGGTCCAGCCGGTCGGCGAGGAGATGAGCGGCGCGCAGTCGATCGTCCGGTCGCTCGAGGAGGCCGGCGCGGAGGTCGTCTTCGGCATCCCCGGCGGTGCGATCCTCCCCACGTACGACCCCCTCATGGACAGCACGCGCCTGCGGCACATCCTCGTGCGGCACGAGCAGGGCGGCGGCCACGCCGCGCAGGGGTACGCGCACGCCACCGGCAAGGTCGGCGTGACCATGGCGACCTCCGGCCCCGGTGCGACGAACCTCGTCACGCCCATCGCCGACGCCAACATGGACTCGATCCCGCTCGTCGCGATCACGGGCCAGGTCGGGGAGGCGCTGATCGGCACCGACGGCTTCCAGGAGGCCGACATCGTCGGCATCACGATGCCGATCACGAAGCACTCCTACCTCGTCACCGACCCCGACGACATCCCGCGGACGATCGCCGAGGCGTTCCACATCGCCTCGACCGGCCGCCCCGGCCCCGTGCTCGTCGACATCGCGAAGTCGGCCATGCAGGCCGGCACCACGTTCTCCTGGCCGCAGGACGTCCACCTGCCGGGCTACCACCCGGTGACGAAGCCGCACAGCAAGCAGATCCGCGAGGCCGCCCGGCTGCTCGCCTCCGCGCGCCGGCCCGTGCTCTACGTCGGCGGCGGTGTCGTCCGCGCGAACGCCTCGGCCGAGCTGCGGCGCCTCGTGGACCTGTCCGGCGCCCCGGTCGTCACGACGCTCATGGCGCGCGGCGCGGTGCCCGACACCCACCCGCAGAACCTCGGGATGCCCGGCATGCACGGCACCGTCCCCGCCGTCGCCGCGCTGCAGAAGGCCGACCTCATCGTCTCCCTCGGCGCCCGGTTCGACGATCGCGTCACCGGCAAGCTGTCGAGCTTCGCGCCCCACGCGCAGGTCGTGCACGCCGACATCGACCCCGCCGAGATCGGCAAGAACCGCGACGTGGACGTGCCCATCGTGGGCGACCTCAAGGAGGTCATCAGCGACCTCCTGCCCGAGCTCGAGCGCGAGCACGAGGCGAAGGGCAAGCCCGACGTCGCCGCGTGGTGGCACCAGATCGACGACTGGCGCGAGACCTACCCCCTCGGCTACACCGAGCCCGACGACGGGCACCTCGCCCCCCAGTACGTCATCTCGCGGCTCGGCGAGCTCGCCGGGCCCGAGGCCCTGTACGTCGCCGGCGTGGGGCAGCACCAGATGTGGGCCGCGCAGTTCATCCGCTACGAGCACCCGCGCACCTGGCTCAACTCCGGCGGGCTCGGCACCATGGGCTTCTCCATCCCCGCCGCCATGGGTGCCAAGGTCGGCCGCCCCGACGCCACCGTGTGGGCGATCGACGGCGACGGCTGCTTCCAGATGACCAACCAGGAGCTCGCGACCTGCACGATCAACGAGATCCCCATCAAGGTCGCGCTCATCAACAACAGCTCGCTCGGCATGGTCCGCCAGTGGCAGACCCTGTTCTACGACCAGCGCTACTCCAACACCGACCTGCACACCGGCCACGGCACCGCGCGCGTCCCCGACTTCGTCAAGCTCGCCGACGCCTACGGCTGCGAAGGCATCCGCGTCGAGTCCGCGGGCGACGTCGACGCCGCGATCAAGCGGGCCATGGAGATCGACGACCGCCCCGTCGTCGTCGACTTCAACGTCTCGCGCGACGCGATGGTGTGGCCCATGGTCGCCGCCGGCGTGAGCAACGACGACATCCAGTACGCGCGGGGAATCTCGCCCGCGTGGGACCGTGAAGACTGAGACCGGGAGCGAAGCCGCCATGTCCCGCCACACCCTCTCCGTGCTCGTCGAGAACAAGCCCGGCGTGCTCACGCGCGTCGCCGGCCTGTTCGCACGCCGCGCGTTCAACATCCACTCGCTCGCCGTGGGCCCCACGGAGCACGAGGAGATCTCCCGCATCACCGTCGTCGTCGACGTCGAGGAGCGACCGCTCGAGCAGGTGACGAAGCAGCTCAACAAGCTCGTCAACGTCATCAAGATCGTCGAGCTCGACAGCGCCGCGTCCGTGCAGCGCGAGCTCCTGCTCGTCAAGGTCCGGGCCGACGGCGCGAACCGCACCGGCGTGCTCGAGGTCGTCAACCTCTTCCGCGCCAAGGTCGTCGACGTCGTCCCCGACGCCGTGACGATCGAGGCCACCGGTACCGGCGAGAAGCTCGACGCCCTGCTCGGCGCGCTCGAACCCTACGGCGTCCGCGAGATCGTCAAGTCCGGCACCGTCGCCGTCGGCCGCGGCGCCCGGTCCATCACCGACCGAGCGCTGGAACGCGTCGTCCGCTCCGCCTGACCATCGCCTACCCTCGCCGCGGGACCCGTCAGGGCCCGGGCGCGGGGCAGGCACCACCACGCACACCCGTACCGCACACGAAGAACCGAGGAGATCCACCGTGGCTGAGCTGTTCTACGACGACGACGCCGACCTGTCCATCATCCAGAGCAAGAAGGTCGCCGTCGTCGGCTACGGGAGCCAGGGGCACGCTCACGCGATGAACCTGCGCGACTCCGGCGTCGAGGTCGTCATCGCGCTCAAGGAGGGCTCGTCGTCCATCGCCAAGGCGACCGACGAGGGCTTCGAGGTGAAGACCGTCGCCGAGGCCGCCGCCTGGGCCGACCTCATCATGATCCTCGCCCCCGACCAGCACCAGCGCGCGATCTACGCCGACTCCATCAAGCCGAACCTCGCCGCCGGCAAGACCCTGGCGTTCGCGCACGGGTTCAACATCCGCTTCGGCTACATCGAGGCGCCCGAGGGCGTCGACGTCGTCCTCGTCGCCCCCAAGGCCCCCGGCCACACCGTGCGCCGCGAGTTCGTCGCGGGCCGCGGCATCCCCGACATCATCGCCGTCGAGAAGGACGCCTCCGGCCAGGCCTGGGACGTCGCCCTCTCGTACGCCAAGGCCATCGGCGGCACCCGCGCCGGCGTCATCCGGACGACCTTCACCGAGGAGACCGAGACCGACCTCTTCGGCGAGCAGGCCGTGCTCTGCGGCGGTATGTCGCAGCTCGTCCAGTACGGGTTCGAGACCCTCACCGAGGCCGGCTACCAGCCCGAGATCGCCTACTTCGAGGTGCTGCACGAGCTCAAGCTCATCGTCGACCTCATGTGGGAGGGCGGCATCGCCAAGCAGCGCTGGTCGATCTCCGACACCGCCGAGTACGGCGACTACGTCTCCGGCCCCCGCGTCATCGACCCGAGCGTCAAGGCGAACATGCAGGAGGTCCTCGCCGACATCCGCTCCGGCGCGTTCGCGAAGCGCTTCATCGACGACCAGGACGCCGGTGCGCCCGAGTTCACCCAGCTGCGCGAGAAGGCCGCACAGCACCCCATCGAGAAGGTCGGCAAGGAGCTGCGCAGCCTGTTCGCGTGGAAGCAGCAGGACGCCGACTACACCGAGGGCAGCGCCGCACGCTGACGCAGGCAGGGCGACGCAGGAGCCCTTGCCGGAGTCGGCGGGAGGTGTTCTGCCCGACCATGAGCACCGAGGGCAGCGCCGCACGCTGACGCAGGCAGGGCGACGTAGGAGCCCTTGCCGGAGTCGGCGGGAGGTGTTCTGCCCGACCATGAGCACCGAGGGCAGCGCCGCACGCTGACCTGAGGTTCGTCGCTCACCTCGAGGAGGGGGCGGCGTCGCGCGCGATCGACCATCCGGCCTCGTGCCTCGGCCTCCCGCCAGGCCCGCCACGATCGCGCGCGACGCCGCCCCCTCCTCGTGCTGTCGGGTCGCCCCGTGTGGGTCGATCGCGCGACCTGGGCGGTGGGGGTGTCCGGATCGGGCGGATCGTCGGTTCGTGCGCGAGGATGGGCGCATGAGCACACCGACGGGGGACGCGATGGCCGGGGACGAGAGCATCGAGGCCGTGGACGGTGCCGTCCCCGGTGGGCAGGACGAGCTGGCGGCGGAGATCCTGGAGTTCTGGGAGGCGGCGCGACCGAGCGCGGGCCTGGGCAAGCTGGGTGTCGTCATCGGGACGGGTGTGGCGGAGAGCGTGCCGCCGCCCGCGTGGTCGTTCGGGGACAACCCGGCGCTGGCGGACTCGCTCCTGGAGGCGGTGCTGTCCGGTGCGAAGACGTCGACGTCGTCGTCGCTGTGGGAGTACGACGACCAGACCCCGGTGCCGGAGAAGGGTGAGCTGTCCATCCTGCTCGACGGCGAGGGGCACCCGCGGGCGCTGATCCGCACCACGGCGGTCGACATCGTCCCGTTCGGCGAGGTCGACGAGGCGTTCGCCGCGGCGGAGGGGGAGGACGACGGGTCGTTGGAGGCGTGGCGCGAGGGGCACCGTCGCTACTTCGAGCGCGTCCTCGACCGTGAGGTGGGCGAGGACATGCCGGTCGTCTGCGAGTGGTTCGAGCTGCGGTACCCCCGCTGACGAGGGGTGGGCAGCGGGGGCCGCGCCACGTTCGGCCGCCCGCTGCCCGCCGGGGCAGGTGAAGAGGACTACCCCGGGATCGTGGACGCGGCGTGCACCGCGTGGTCGGGCCGGCCGGCGGCGGCGAGGAGCAGGGCGCGCACGTCGTGCGCGACGACGGACCGCGCACCGCGCAGCACGGCGAGCTCGGGCACGGCGCTCGCGACGATCGTCCCCGTGGATTGGTCGGTCGCGGCCAGCGCCCGGGTCGTGGCCTCCGCCAGCGGGTCGCCGCCGACGACGCCGGTGGGGCCGCCGAGCACCATCGTGCCGGGTTCGAGGATCGCGACGACGGGCTGCAGGACGACCGCGACGCGGCGGGCCAGGTCCTCGACGAAGCGTTCGACGGCGGGCGAGCCGGCCTGGTCGGTGAGCGCTGCCACGGCGTCGGCGTAGGGGGAGTCGTCGTCGATCCCGTCGACGCCCGCGCGCACCGCGACGTCGACGACCCGCATCCCGCCGACGAGGTCCTGCGCGTTGACGGAGTCGTCGATGTCCTGCGCGGGCAGCGGGAGGTACCCGATCTCGCCCGCGCCGCCGGTGAGGCCGCGGTGGAGGGTGCCGTCGACCCACGAGCCCAGCCCGACGCCCTCGCCGAGCCACAGCAGCGTGAAGGTCTCGTCGGTACGGCCCGCGTCGCGCTCGGCGATCGCGGCGAGGTTGACGTCGTTCTCGACGCGCACGGTGATCCCGAGCTCGTGCTCGAGGTGGGCGCGCAGCCCCTGCCGGGGCCACCCGGGCAGCTCGCCGACGAGCGCGAGGTCGCCGCTGCGGGGTTCGGCGGCGGCCTGCACACCGAGCACCGCGGTCACGACCCGGTCCGTGGGGATGCCGGCGTCCGCGCAGGCCTCGGTCCACGCCGCTCGGACGTCGCCCTCCGCGGTGCGGTCCGGCCCCGACGTCACGACGCTCTCGCCGAGCGTGCGGCCGAGCACGTCGACGACGCTCGCGCGCACGCCCCAGGGCAGCACGTCGAGCGCGAGCCCGACGAGCACGTCGGTCCGTGCCGCGTACATGACGGCCTGGGGGCCGCGTGCGCCCTGGACGGTCCCCGTGGACTCGATGAGGCCGGACTGGTCGAGCCGTGCGACGATCTGGGACGACGTGGGCCGGGAGACGCCGACGAGGTCGCCGATCTGCGACCGGGTCATGGGGCCGTGGTCGAGCAGGAGCTCGAGCGCGGCACGGTCGTTGATCGTGCGGAGCAGGCCGGGGGTGCCCGGCGTGCGGGGGGTCGGGGGCGCGGTCATCGCGGGTTCTTTCGACGCGGTTTAATAAAGTTTCCTAATAGTGCACTGTCGATGGCTCCGGCGCAAGGTCGTCCGGTGCGTGAGACCCGCGTCCCGAGGAGTGGCGCGCGGCGTAGTCTCCTCGCATGACGCGCACCCTTGATCTGGCAGTCGTCGCGGGCGACGGCATCGGCACCGAGGTCGTCGAGCAGGGTCTCGCCGTGCTCGAGGCGGTCGTGGCCGGTTCCGACGTCACGATCACGACGACGCCGTTCGACCTCGGTGCGCGTCGCTGGCACGCGACGGGCGAGACGCTGACGGACGCCGACCTCGACGCGATCCGCGGGCACGACGCGATCCTCCTCGGCGCGATCGGCGACCCGACGGTCCCGTCGGGCGTCCTGGAGCGCGGGCTGCTGCTCAAGCTCCGCTTCGCGCTCGACCACTACGTGAACCTGCGCCCCGGCAAGCTCTACCCGGGCGTGACGTCCCCGCTGGCCGACCCGGGCGAGATCGACTTCGTCGTGGTGCGCGAGGGGACCGAGGGCCCGTACGTCGGCAACGGCGGCGCGCTGCGGACCGGCACCCCGCACGAGATCGCGACCGAGGTGTCGGTGAACACGGCGTTCGGCGTGGAGCGTGTCGTGCGCGACGCCTTCGCCCGCGCGCAGGCGCGTCCGCGCAAGCACCTCACGCTCGTGCACAAGCACAACGTCCTCGTCCACGCGGGCCACCTGTGGCGTCGCACCGTCGAGGCGGTCAACGCCGAGTTCCCCGACGTGACGACGGACTACCTGCACGTCGACGCCGCGACGATCTTCCTCACGACGAACCCGTCGCGCTTCGACGTCATCGTCACGGACAACCTCTTCGGCGACATCCTCACCGACCAGGCCGCGGCGATCACCGGCGGCATCGGTCTCGCGGCGTCGGCCAACATCAACCCGGACCGCACCGCGCCCTCGATGTTCGAGCCGGTCCACGGGTCCGCTCCCGACATCGCGGGCCAGGGCAAGGCCGACCCGACGGCCACGGTCCTGTCGGTCGCCCTGCTGCTCGACCACCTCGGGCTCGCCGACGAGGCGCGCCGCGTCGAGGCGGCCGTGGCAGCGGACCTCGTCGAGCGTGGCGGCCGAGTACGGTCGACGGCCGAGGTGGGTCGCGAGCTCGCCGCTCGCGCCGCCGGCTGAGCCTCGCCGCTGCCTTCCCGCACCGGCGACCCCGGTCGCAACGCCTCGGTCGTCCTCACCCCGGACCGGAACCCCTCCCGTTCTGACCCGGTGACGCCGTCGCGACGTCGTGCTGCCCGCACCGGGCGGCGGCTCGTGGAAAACTAGGCGGAGACCACCCGGGTCACCAGGTGAAAGGCCTCATGATGAGCACCCCGCTTGCAGCGCAGCACCAGCCGACCTCCTCGACGGAGGATCTCATCGCCCTCTTCGACGTCCGTCGCTCCGACGCGCCCCTCCCGGCGCACGAGCGCGAGGCCGCGATCGAGGCGCCGAAGTTCGGCACGGTCTTCACGGACCACATGGCCCGGATCAGCTGGAACTCCACCGACGGCTGGGTCGACCGCCGGATCGAGAGGTACGGCCCGCTCCAGCTCGACCCGGCGACCGCCGTCCTGCACTATGCGCAGGAGATCTTCGAGGGCATGAAGGCGTACCGGCACGCCGACGGCTCCGTGTGGACGTTCCGGCCGGAGGCCAACGCGGCCCGGTTCGCGCGCTCCGCGCACCGCCTCGCCCTCCCGGCCCTCTCGGTCGACGACTTCATCGGGTCGATCACCGCTCTCGTGCGGACCGACGTCGAGTGGGTGCCCTCCGGCGAGGAGGCGAGCCTCTACCTGCGCCCGTTCATGTACGCGTCCGAGGCGTTCCTCGGGGTGCGCCCGTCGCTCGAGGCGGAGTACCTCGTCATCGCCTCGCCCGTGGGGCCGTACTTCGCGGGCGGGGTCAAGCCCGTGTCGATCTGGGTCGACCGTGAGTACAGCCGCGCCGGCGCAGGGGGCACCGGCGACGCGAAGTGCGGCGGCAACTACGCCTCGAGCCTCCTGCCGCAGGTCGTCGCGCAGCAGAACGGCTGCGAGCAGGTGTGCTTCCTCGACTCGGGCACCCGGACGTTCCTCGAGGAGCTCGGCGGCATGAACGTGTTCGCGGTGCGCGCCGACGGCTCGGTCGAGACGCCCGAGCTCACCGGGTCGATCCTCGAGGGCGTCACGCGCTCGTCGATCATCCAGCTCCTCACGGACCGCGGGCACGAGGTCGTCGAGCGGCGCATCCCGCTGACCGACCTCCTCGACGGCATCCGCGACGGCTCCGTCACCGAGGTCTTCGCCTGCGGCACGGCCGCGGTCATCACGCCCATCGGACGGCTCGCCGGCTCCGACTTCGACGTCACCATCGGGGGCGGCGAGGCGGGACAGCTCACCATGGCGGTCCGCACCGAGCTCACCGACATCCAGACCGGCCGCTCGGCCGACCGGCACGGGTGGCTGCGCCGCCTCGCCTGATCACACCACGCGCCCGCCCGTGCCCGACGCCGCGGCGCACCTCCGCACGAAGGTGCGCCGCGGCGTCGGGCACCGGCTCTCACAGCGCCGGACGGCGGACGATCGTGCGGCCCGCGACGCCCGCGAGCAGCGACCACACGGCGATCCCGATGAGCAGGTTGATGAGGCCCGAGAGCGCGGCCGCGGTCACGTCGCTCGACCACGCGAACGGCAGCACGGCGATCACCACGATGACGAGCGCCATGATCCAGCCGAAGAACGCGCGCGGACGGGGCGTGCTGAGGATCAGCAGGTGCAGCAGCCCCGCGGCGAGCAGCGCGAGGATCGCACCGTCGATCGCCCAGGCCGACTGCTGGGACCCCGTGCCGAAGACGTCCGGCGGCGGGACGAGGTCCACCGCGAAGATCCGCTCGAACACCAGCACACCGATCAGCCCGATCAGAGCCGCCACGAGCGCGGTCGCCGCCGCACCCGCCCAGAAGCGGCCCGCCTCGACCGTGAGGCGCGGGTCCGCGGGGCTCACCGACCGTTGCGGCTCGGGGAAGTCCGCCCGCGGCGCACCCCCCGGCGGGACGGCCGGCGGCTGCCCCGGCGGGACACCGCCCGCGGGCGGCTGGCCGTAGCGGCGCGTCGGAGGGTCCTGCGGGTCGTACCCGCCGGTCGTCGGGTCGCTCATGGTCACTCCTGGGTTGGTCCGGCACTCCGGTCCCGTCCGCTGGGGCACGCGCGAGCCTGCCCAGAGGATGGACGCTCCTGTCCATCCTGTCGGAAGGTGTGGCACCATGTGCGCTGTGACACACCTCGCCTCCCAGCTCATTATCGAGTAGCGCGCCCGGACCACCCCCGGACGCGCAGACCTCCCGCACCCTCGGGGGGTCTTTTTGTTGCCAGGCGCCACCCCCGCCCGGCAGCCCGGACGCCGGGCCCTCCGCCTCACGAGGGCACGACCCGGCATCCCGGGAGCGACACCAGAGGGCCTCGCGGCCCACCGCACCACCCGACGACCGGCAGGAAGAAGCACCATGACCTCGGTGACGACCCCCGTGACCAGCCCACGCAGCCCGCGGGTCTTCCACGTCTACGACACGACGCTGCGCGACGGCGCGCAGCAGGAGGGCATCAACCTCTCCGTCGCGGACAAGCTCGCCATCGCCCCGCTCCTCGACGAGCTCGGCGTCGGCTTCATCGAGGGCGGCTGGCCCGGTGCCGTGCCCAAGGACACCGAGTTCTTCCGCCGTGCCGCGAAGGAGCTCGACCTGCGTCACGCCGTGCTCGCCGCGTTCGGCGCCACCCGCAAGGCCGGGCTGCGCGCGTGGGACGACCCCCAGGTGCGCGCCCTCGTCGACTCCGAGGCCCCCGTCGTCACCCTCGTCGCGAAGAGCGACGTGCGCCACGTCGAACGCGCCCTGCGGACCACCCCCGACGAAGGCCTCGCGATGATCCGCGACACCGTCACGTTCCTCGTCGGGGAGGGGCGACGCGTCGTCGTCGACGCCGAGCACTTCTTCGACGGCTACCGCCACGACCCCGCGTTCACGCGCGCCGCCGTCCAGGTCGCGTTCGAGGCCGGCGCCGAGGTCGTCGCGCTCTGCGACACCAACGGCGGCATGCTTCCCGCCTGGGTCGGCGACGTCGTCACCGAGCTGCGCGGCACCCTCGGGATCGGGCACGGCGACGACGCCCTGCCCGGCGACCCCCTGCTCGGCATGCACGCCCACAACGACTCCGGCTGCGCCGTCGGCAACACCCTCGCGGCCGTCGAGGCCGGCGCCGCCCACGTGCAGGGCACCGTCAACGGGTACGGCGAACGCACCGGGAACGTCGACCTCCTCACCGTCGTCGCCAACCTCGAGCTCAAGCACGGCCTGCGCACCCTCGCCGGCGCCGGGCTCGAGGAGGCCACCCGCATCGCGCACGCCGTCTCCGAGATCACCAACATCTCCCCGTACGCCCGCCAGCCCTACGTCGGCGCCAGCGCGTTCGCGCACAAGGCCGGCATCCACGCCAGCGCCATCAAGGTCGACCCCGACCTCTACCAGCACATCGACCCGACAGCCGTCGGGAACGACATCCGCATGCTCGTCTCCGACATGGCCGGACGCGCGTCCATCGAGCTCAAGGGCCGCGAGCTCGGGTTCGACCTCACCGGGCAGGGCGAGCTGCTCACCCGTGTCACGAACCGGGTCAAGGGCGACGAGGCCAACGGCTACACGTACGAGGCCGCCGACGCGTCGTTCGAGCTCCTCCTCCGCGAGGAGATCACCGGCGAACGCCCCGGGTACTTCCGCGTCGAGAGCTGGCGCACCATCGTCGAGCGCGCCGGCGGCCGCGGTACCGAGGCGCGCGCGGAAGCCACCGTCAAGCTCCACGCCCGCGGCGAGCGCATCGTCACCACCGGCGAGGGCAACGGGCCCGTCAACGCCCTCGACCACGCCCTGCGCCTCGCCCTGACACGCGTGTACCCCGAGATCGAGGCCTTCGAGCTCATCGACTTCAAGGTCCGCATCCTCGACACCGAGCAGGGCACCGACGCCATCACGCGCGTGCTCATCGAGACGACCGACGGATCCACGTCGTGGTCGACCGTCGGCGTCGGTCCGAACCTCATCGAGGCGGCGTGGGAGGCGCTCACCGACTCCTCGATCTACGGCCTGATCCACGCGGGGGTCGACCCGCGCTGAGTCTCGGGTCTCGGGTCGGTCGCGGGTGTTGGTTCGCTGGTGTCGGTTAGCGGGGGGGGGGGGGGGGGGGGGGGGGGGGGGGGGGGGGGGG
>NZ_JAJBZH010000007.1:51913-170050 GCF_020551945.1 Cellulosimicrobium marinum
CGGGTCTACCATCCGCCGCTCGTGCCTCGCGGCTCCCGCCAGACCCGCCACGACCCGCGACGTCCCGCCCCGCCCCACCCGCTCGTGCCTCGCCGCTCCCGCCAGTCCCGCCACGACCCGCGACGTCCCGCCCCGCCCCACCCGCTCGTGCCTCGCGGCTCCCGCCAGTCCCGCCACGACCCGCGACGTCCCGCCCCGCCCCACGCGCTCGTCCGCCGTGCCGAGGTAGAACCCTGGTTGGTCGAGGTAGAGCTCTGGTCGGTCGAGGGAAAGCGCTGGTCGGGTCGGGGCGACGGCGGGGAGGTGCCGTGCGCCGTCGGGCATAGGCTGGGCGGGTGCGCGGAGAGTACAAGGTCCCTGGTGGCAAGCTCGTGGCGGTGGACGTCGAGGTGGAGGCGGGGAGGCTCGCGCGCGTCGCGGTGAGCGGGGACTTCTTCCTCGAGCCCGACGACGCGCTGGAGGACATCGACGGCGCGCTGACCGGGATGCCGGAGACGGCGACGGTCGCGCAGCTCGCGCACGCGGTGCAGGGTGCGTTGGACGACGACGTGACGATGGTCGGGTTCTCGCCGGAGGCGGTCGCGATCGCGGTGCGTCGGGCGCTGGGGCACGCGACGGGCTGGGGCGACCACGAGTTCCAGGTGGTCCACGAGGGGCCCGAGAGCCCGGCGATGCACCTCGCGCTCGACCAGGTGCTCACGGAGGAGCTCGACGCGGGCACGCGCGGCCCGACGCTGCGGATCTGGGAGTGGGCGTCGCCGGCCGTGATCATCGGGTCGTTCCAGTCGCTGCGCAACGAGGTCGACGCCGACGGGGCCGAGCGCCACGGCATCACGGTGGTGCGGCGCATCTCGGGCGGGGGAGCGATGTTCGTCGAGCCCGGCAACACGATCACGTACTCGCTGTACGTGCCCGCGTCGCTCGTCGAGGGGTTGAGCTTCGAGCGGTCGTACGCGTTCCTCGACGACTGGGTGCTCGGGGCGCTCGCGGACGTCGGGGTCGAGGCGACGTACAAGCCGCTCAACGACATCGCGTCCCCGGCGGGCAAGATCGCGGGGGCGGCGCAGAAGCGGCTGCGCGGCGGTGCGGTGCTGCACCACGTGACGATGGCGTACGACATCGACGCCGCGAAGATGACCGAGGTGTTGCGGATCGGCCGCGAGAAGCTGTCGGACAAGGGCACGACGAGCGCGAACAAGCGCGTGGACCCGGTGCGGTCGCAGACGGGCATGGCGCGCGAGGACGTCATCGAGGCGTTCAAGGCCCACTTCCGTGGGCGGTACCGCACGGTCGACGGGTCGGTCACGCCCGCCGAGCGGGCGCGGGCGGCCGAGCTCGCCCGGACGAAGTTCTCGACGCCGGAGTGGACCGCCCGGGTGCCCTGACGGCGGGCGGCCACGGCACGGTTCACCCGGGTGACCTCGCCGGCCGGGTTTCCCTCCACCCAGCCATGGCAGTAATCTTCGCCTATGGGCACAGGAGTGGAAGATAGTTTCAGCACGTCGGTCGTCGTCCCCGACGACCTCCTGCGTGCCGTCAACGGCGTCCTCCTGCCGGGGTTCACCGGGGCCGACGTGCCGCCCGCCTGGCTCGAGGACGCTGCCCGCCACGGGCTCGCGGGCGTCATCTACTTCGGCCACAACACGCCCGACGTCGCCACGACGGCCCGGCTCTCGGCCCGCCTCCGCGCGATCTCGCCCGACCTCCTCGTCGCGATCGACGAGGAGGGAGGTGACGTCTCGCGCCTCGAGGCGCTCACCGGGTCGGGCCTGCCGGGCAACGGCGCCCTCGGGGTCGTCGACGACGTCGAGCTCACCGAGGAGACGGGACGCGCGCTCGGCCGCCTGCTCACCGCGGTCGGCGTCGACCTCGACCTCGCCCCCGACCTCGACGTGAACTCCGACCCGGACAACCCCGTCATCGGCGCACGCTCGTTCGGTGCCGACCCGGCGCTCGTCGCGCGCCACGGCGCGGCGTTCGTCCGCGGGCTCCACGGCGGGGGAGCCGGGGCGTGCGGCAAGCACTTCCCGGGCCACGGCGCCACGAACGTCGACTCGCACCTGTCCCTGCCCGTCGTCGACGCCGACACCGCGCTCCTGCGGGCACGCGACCTGCCGCCCTTCGCCGCGACGACCGGCCCGCGCGTGGACCCGGCGGACCGCCTCGACGCGCTGATGACCGCGCACGTCGTCGTGCCTGCCCTCGGGTCGTTGCCCGGGACGCTCGAGCCGGCCGTCTCCGCTCTCGCCCGCGAGCTCGGGTTCGACGGTCCCGTCGTCACGGACGCCCTCGACATGGGCGCACTCTCCGCCTACGCCACGGACGACACCCGGACCACCGCAGACGCCCCGACCACCGCAGACGCCCCGATCGCCGGGGACGTGCACGCCGTCGGCGAGCTCGCCGTGCGCGCGATCGAGGGCGGCGCCGACCTGCTGTGCCTCGGCACGACCGTCGCGCGCGACGACGAGACGCTGTTCCGCCAGGCGCAGGTCGCGCTCCTCGCCGCCGTCGGGTCCGGACGCGTGAGCGTCGAGCGCCTCCGCGCCTCCGCCGCGCGGACGACGGCCGCTCTCGCGGCGATCCGCGCGCGCCAGGCGGCGTCCGGCGTGACCTGCTCGCCCGAGTCCGCGGAGGCCGCCCTCGCCGCGCTGGGCGAGGTGGGCGCCGCCGCGGCGGCACGCGCGGTCCGTCTCGTCCCGTCCCCGACCACGGACCTCCCCCTGACCACCGCACCCGACGTCGTGGACCTGCGCCTGCGCTTCGACCACGCCGCGGGCCGTGCCGCCCCGCACGTCCAGCGCGCGTTCGACGCCGCGTTCGGCGAGGGCGAGGTGCGCCACCTGCGCCCGGCGGACCCCGACGCCTGGGCGCAGGCGATGGCGACGGTGGGCGAGTCCGACCGCCCGCTCGTCGTCCTGACGCGCGAACCCGTCCCCGGGTCGGGGGAGCGGGCGCGCCTCGACGAGCTCCTGGCCGCGCGGCCGGGCCTGGTCGTCGTGCACACCGGGTTCCCGGGCGCCGTCGGGCACTGGTTCGGCGCGTCGCCCGGCGGGCCCGTGCCGCCCGCGGTGGTCGTCGCGTGCGGGAGCGGCCGGGCGAACTCCCGGGCCGCCGTCGCACGCCTCGTCGCGGCCCCGGGGAACCCCGACCGCGCGGAGCGGGAGGGCGACCGGTGATCGTCCTGGGGCTGTCCTCCGGGACGTCGGTCGACGCGATCGACGCCGCCGCCGCGGACCTCACGCTCGGGCCCGACGGCGTCCTGCGGATGCGCCCCCTGGGGCACACCGAGTACTCGTGGCCGGCGGCCCTGCGCGAGCGCATCCTCGCGGCGCTGCCCCCCGCCGCCGTCGGCGTGGCCGAGGTCGCCCAGCTCGACACGCTGATCGGGCAGGAGATCGGCCGCGCGGGCCGCCGCGCGATCGACGACGTCGCGGGCGGCGACGCCGACCTCGTCGCGTCGCACGGCCAGACCCTCTACCACTGGGTCGTCGGCGCGCGGGCCCGCGGGAGCCTCCAGCTCGGGAACGCGGCGTGGATCGCGGAGCACGTCAAGCGACCCGTGGTGAGCGACTTCCGGGTGGCCGACATCGCGGCGGGCGGGCACGGCGCGCCGCTCGTCAGCGTGCTCGACGCGCTGTGGCTCGGGCGCGACCCCGACGACGCGGACGCCGGGCTCACGGCGGCGCTCAACGTCGGCGGCATCGCGAACGTCACGCTCGTCGGCCGGGTCGACGACCCGGTCACGGGCTGGGACACGGGCCCCGGCAACTGCCTGCTCGACGTCGCGGTCACCGCGCTCACCGACGGGCGGCTCACCTACGACCGTGACGGCGCGCTCGCCGCGCAGGGCACGGTCGACGAGGTCGCGCTCGCCGCCCTGCTCGACGACCCGTACTTCGCGGCTCCCGCACCGAAGTCGACGGGCCGCGAGCTGTTCGACGCGACCTACGTCGCGCGCCGCCTCGCCGCCGTGCGGCCGGGGCTCGCGGGGCCGGACCTCGTCGCCACGCTCACCGAGCTCACCGCGGTGAGCGTCGCCGACGCGCTCGCCGGGCACGGCGTGCGCCGCGTCGTCGTCTCCGGCGGCGGGGCCCGCAACCCGGTGCTCCTGGACCGGCTGCGGGTCGCGCTCGACGCGCGGGTCGCGCCGGGCTGCGCGGTGGTCACCGCGGACGACCTCGGGATGCCGGGCGACGCCAAGGAGGCGTACCTGTTCGCCCTGCTGGGCTTCCTGTCCGCGCACGGCCTGCCCGGGACCGCCGCCGGCGAGCACCGGCGCCGTGCCACGGGCGCGCGCCGGGCCGCCGTCCTCGGGTCGCTCACCCCGCCCGGGCCCCTGCCGTGGGACGCGCCGACCACCCCGGTGCGCCGCCTCGTCCTCGCCACCACGCCGCCGGGGGCCGCCCCGCGCGAACCCGGCCCGACCCCGGGGCCGACGAAGGGAAGTGCCCGATGACCGAACCGTCGACCACCACCGAGGAGTGGCACGACCTGCTGCGCCTCGCGTCGCCGACCGAGGAGCGCAACCCGCGCACCGCGGACGTCGACCTCCTGCCGACCGCCGACGTCGTGCGCCGCATCACGGACGAGGACACCGGTGTCGCGACCGCCGTGCGCGCGCAGCGCGACCGGATCGCGGCCGCGGTGGACCTCGCGGTGGAGGCGCTGCGCTCGGGCGGGCGCGTGCACTACGTCGGCTCGGGCACGTCGGGGCGGCTCGGGGTGCTCGACGCGGTCGAGCTCCTGCCGACGTACGGCGTGGGGGACGAGTGGTTCGTCGCCCACCTCGCGGGCGGCGTCGGCGCGATGATGCTCGCGGTCGAGGGCGCCGAGGACGACGTCGCGCTGGGCCGGGCGGACGTCGACGCGGTCGGGCCGGACGACGTGGTGGTGGGACTGGCCGCGAGCGGCCGCACCCCCTACGTGCGCGGCGCGCTCGACGTCGCGCGCGAGCGCGGCGCACGGACCGTCCTCGTGTCCGCGAACCCCTACGCCCCGCTCGCGCGGGACGTCGACGTCGCCATCCTCGTGGACACCGGCCCGGAGGTCGTCACCGGGTCGACGCGCATGAAGGCAGCGACGGCGCAGAAGCTCGTGCTCAACACGTTCTCGACCGCGACGATGATCCGGCTGGGCAAGACGTACTCGAACCTCATGATCGACGTGCGCCCCACGAACCAGAAGCTGCGCGCGCGCATCGTGCGCATGCTCGTCCAGGCGACCGGCCTGGAGCCGGAGGCGTGCGAGGACGTGCTGCGGTCCGCGGACGGTGAGGTGCACGTCGCGCTCGTCATGCTCCTCGGCGGGGTGGACGACGCCGCGGCGCGGGACGCGCTGCGTGGTTCGGGGGTCGCGGGGGTGCGGCAGGCGCTCGCGCGGCTCGGCGTGCGCTGAGCGCGACGGTCAGGGCAGGGCGCCGCCGAGGTCGAGCACGACCTTGACGTCGTCGGGCCGGGCGTCGAGCGCGTCGTGCACGTCGTCGAGGTCCACGTGGCGCGTGAGCAGGGCGGCGAGCCAGTCGCGGTCCGCCTCGGCGAGGACCTGGGCCGCACCGCGGTAGTGGGAGACGTTCGCGTTGACCGAGCCCACGACGACGTCGTTCTCCAGCACGAGGCCCCGGTTCAGCGCGCCCGCGTCGACCTGGACCCCGTGGCCCGCCGACGACACCCCGGTGAGGCACGTGACGCCGTAGTGCGACGTCCGCGACATCGCGTCGACGACCACCTGGCGCGCGCCCGTCGCCTCGACGACCACGTCCGGTGCGAGCTCGTCCATGACGTCGGCGGACGGGCCCGCGTGGTACGTCGCGCCGAGGCGGCGCACGAGGTCGGGCTTCGGGCCGTCGTCGACCCGGTCGAGGACGTGCACGTCGAGGCCGCGGCGGACCCCGACGAGGGCGGCGAGCAGGCCGATCGGTCCCGCGCCGGTGACGAGCACGCGCTCCGGCTCGAACCACGCGCGGCCGCCGACCGCGTCGACCTGCTCCCACGCCTTGACGACGACGCTCGTCGGCTCCACGAGCACGCCGACCTCGCCGAGGGCGGCGTCGACGCGCACCGCGTAGTCCGCCTCGACGGTCCACCGCTCGCTCGCGTACCCATGTCGCCCGGCGATGCCACGCTCGGTGTACAGGCCGTTGCGGCACATGTCGAACTGTCCGCGGGCGCAGGCCCCGCACGGCACCGGGTCGGGTCTGCGGACCACCCCGGCCACCAGGTCGCCCGGGGAGAACCCGCTGCCGTCCGGCGCGCTGAGCACCCGTCCGAGCGACTCGTGCCCGAGGACGAGGCGGTCCTCCCCGTCCGGTGCGCGCCCGTGCTCCCCGGCGACGATCTCGCGGTCCGTCCCGCAGATCCCCACGAGCAGCCCCTCGACGAGCAGCTCGCCGGGACCCGCCTGCGGCTCCGGGACGTCCTGCACCGCGAGCGACCCGGCGTCGCCGGGCACCAGCGTCAGTGCGCGCATCGTGCTCTCCCTCCGTCGTGCGTCCCCGGTCCGGCCGGGGAGGTTCACCGGGTCGACCGCGCGGCGGCCTCCTCGCCGTCCCGCGACGTCGTGCCGTGCCGGCCGGGCCGGGCGCCCGACGCGAGCGTCAGGGCCGCGTTCACGAGCCCGACGTGGCTGAACGCCTGCGGGACGTTCCCGAGCTGGCGACCCGCGCGGGTGTCGAACTCCTCGGCGAGCAGCCCGAGGTCGTTGCGCAGTCCGAGCAGGCGCTCGAAGAGGGCCTGCGCCTCGTCGCGCCGCCCGATCCCCGCGAGCGCCTCGACCAGCCAGAACGTGCAGATGAGGAACGCGCCCTCCTCGCCCGGCAGGCCGTCGACGCGCCCGTCGGCGGCGGTGTCGTAGCGCAGGAGCAGCCCGTCGGCGTCGAGCTCGCGCTGCACGGCGTCCACGGTGCCGACGACGCGCGGGTCGTCCCAGGGCAGGAAGCCGACGCGCGGCAGGAGGAGGAGCGCCGCGTCGACGCCGCGCGAGCCGTAGAACTGGGTGAACGTGTTGCGGTCGGGGTCGTAGCCGTGGGCGAGGACGTCGGCGCGGATCTCGTCGCGCAGCGCGCGCCACCGGTCGACCGGCCCGTCGAGGCCGTGCTCGGTGACGGCCCGGACCGCGCGGTCGACGCCCGCCCATGCGAGCACGCGGGAGTGGACGAACGCGCGCGGCTCGCCACGGATCTCCCACAGGCCGTTGTCGAGGTCGGTCCAGTGCCCCTCGAGGTAGTCGAGGAGGGCGCGCTGGAGCGCCCACCCGTCCTCGGTCGCCGCGATCCCGGCCTCGCGGCCCAGGTGGAGGGAGTCGAGGACCTCGCCCCAGACGTCGAGCTGGTGCTGGTCGTAGGCGCCGTTGCCGGTCCGCACGGGGGCGGAGCCCTCGTAGCCGGGGAGCCAGTCGAGGGTCTGCTCGGTGAGGCGGCGGGAGCCGTCCAGGGCGTACATGATCTGCAGGTCGGCCGGGTCGCCCGCGACGGCGCGCAGCAGCCACTCGCGCCAGCGTCGCGCCTCGCGCCGGTAGCCGGTGGCGACGAGGGCCTGGAGCGTGAACGTCGCGTCGCGCAGCCACGTGTACCGGTAGTCCCAGTTGCGCACGCCGCCGAGCTGCTCGGGCAGCGACGTCGTCGCGGCGGCGACGATGCCGCCGGTCGGTTCGTGGGTGAGCGCCTTGAGGGTGACGAGTGAGCGGGTCACGGCGTCTCGCCACGGGCCGTCGTAGGTGGACCGTGCGCTCCACGCGCGCCAGAAGTCGAGGGTCCGCGCGAGGGCGTGCCCGGCGTCGAGGGGGCCGCCTGCCGGGGCGTGGGACGGACGGCGGTCGAGCACGAACGGGACGGGCACGCCGGGCACGGCGTCGAACCGTGCCCGCACGGACCCGTCCTCGACGGTCGTCGCCACCGGGGTGCGCAGGGTGACAGCCTCCGGACCCGCGACGGCGCTCACCGTCTCGCCGTGGGTGACCCAGGGCACGACGCTGCCGTAGTCGAACCGCAGCCGCAGGTCGGACTCCACCGGCACGCGCCCGCCGCGCGCCTCGACGATCCGCACGAGGTCCGGCGCCTCGTCGCGCGGCGGCATGAGGTCCGTGACGGTGAGCTCGCCCTCGGGGGTGCGCCACGTCGTCTCCAGGACGAGGGTGTCGTCGACGTAGCGCCGCGACGTGCACGCCCCGGCACCCGCCGGGGCGATGCGCCACCGGCCGTGCTCCTCGGTCCCGAGCAGCGCCGCGAAGCACGCGGGCGAGTCGAACCGTGGCAGGCACAGCCAGTCGACCGAGCCGTCGCGGCCGACGAGCGCCGCCGTCTCCAGGTCGCCGACGATCCCGTAGTCCTCGATGCGTCCCGCCATGCGTGCGCGTGCCTCCTGGTCGTCCGGTCGCGTGCGCCCCCGAGTATTCGCGCCGGGGCGCGGCGCCGCACGTCGGGGTCGCGCCGCCGGGGCGCGGCGCCGCACGTCAGGCCGGGCGCGGCCCGAACACGGCGGTCCCGACCCGGACGACGGTCGCGCCCTCGGCGACGGCGAGCTCCAGGTCGCCGCTCATTCCCATGGACAGGCCGTGGGCGTCCTCCGTCCCCGGCTCGCCCGACCGCACGACGGCGTCCCGCACCTCGCGCAACCGGGCGAACCCCGCGCGGACCAGGGCCTCGTCGGGCGAGTGCGCGCCGATCGTCATGAACCCGGCCAGACGCAGCCCGGGGAGCGCGGCGACGTCGCGCGCGAGGTGCGGGGCGTCGTCGGGCCCGGTGCCGGACTTCGACGCCTCGGCCGACACGTTGACCTGCACCATGACGTCGAGGACGCGTCCGTCGCGGGCGCAGCGGGTGGACAGGGCCTGGGCGAGCGCGAGGGAGTCGACGCTCTGGACGCCCGTGGCCGCGGCGAGCACCGGGTTCACCTTGTTGCGCTGCAGGTGGCCGATCATGTGGACGTCCACGCGGCCCGCGGCGACGAGGTCGGCGACGTCGGGCGCCTTCGCCACGAGCTCCTGGACGCGGTTCTCCCCGACGAGGTCCACGCCGGCCTCGACGACGGCCCGCACGGCCTGGGCGGGCTGCGTCTTCGTCGCGACGAGGAGGCGCACGTCGTGGGGGTCGCGCCCGGCCGCGCGGGCCGCGGCGGCGACGCGCTCGCGTACCCGGGCGACGTTCTCGGAGACGAGCGCGACGAGGTCGGGGGAGGAGGCGGCGGGCATGGCGCCAGTCTAGGGACGGCACGGCGGGCGGAGACGCGCGAGGATCAGGGTGCTCCCGGATCCACTTCCGGGCGCCGGTGCGGGACGATGGTGGGGTGAAGACCCTGCTCAACATCATCTGGCTCGTGCTCGCCGGGTTCTGGCTCGCGCTCGGCTACGTCGCGGCCGGCATCGTCTGCTGCGTTCTTATCGTGACGATCCCGTTCGGCATCGCGTCGTTCCGCATCGCCGGCTACGCGCTGTGGCCCTTCGGCCGGACCGTCGTGGACAAGCCCACCGCGGGCGCGTGGTCGACGATCGGCAACGTCATCTGGGTGGTCGTGGCCGGCATCTGGCTCGCGATCGGCCACGTGGTCACCGCGATCCCGCTGTTCGTCTCGATCATCGGCATCCCGCTCGGTATCGCGAACCTCAAGATGATCCCGATCTCGCTCCTGCCGCTCGGCAAGGACGTCGTGCCGACCGACGCCCCGTTCGCCGCGTACGGCCGCTGAGCGCCAGGGCGTACCGGGGTGCCCGTACTACCTCGCGAGGGAGGCCGTCGCGCCGGACGTGAGGCGGAGCAGGTCGGCGGGGGAGAGCCCGACGTCGAGGCCGCGTCGCCCGCCCGAGACGTAGACCACGTCGAACGCGAGCGCGCTGTCGTCGAGCACGGTCCGGTGCCGCTGCTTCTGGCCCAGGGGCGAGATGCCGCCGACGACGTAGCCCGTCGCCCGCTCGGCGGCGGCGGGTTCTGCCATGGTCGCCTTCTTGCCGCCCGCGGCCTGCGCGAGGGCCTTGAGGTCGAGCTGACGGTCCACGGGCACGATCCCGACGACGAGCGGACCGCCGTCGACCGACGCGAGCAGGGTCTTGAACACCTGCTCGGGCGCCGCGCCGATCGCCGCCGCGGCCTCCATCCCGTAGCTCAGCGTGCTCGCGGGGTCGTGCTCGTACGGGTGCAGCGTGAACGCGACGCCCTCGCGCTCGAGGAGCGCGACGGCGGGTGTCCCGGCGGTCTGGCCCGCGCGGCCGGAGGACTTCGACTTCTTGACCACGGCCCGATTGTGCCGCACGACGGCGAGGCGCGGCCCGGGCTCTCGGCGTAGCGTCGGGTGGGTGGCGACGTCGGGCGGGGCGAGGGGTGCGGCCGGGGCGGTCGTGGTGCGGCCCGCCAACGAGGTGTCGTGGGACGACCTCGTGGCGGTCTTCGGCGAGCGCGGGTACCCGGCGGCGTGCTGGTGCCAGCGGCAGGTGCTCGGCGACCGCGCCTGGTACGCGACGCCGCCCGAGGAGAGGGCGCGGCTCCTGCACGAGCAGACGAGCTGCGACGACCCCGACGCGCCCGGGACGAGCGGCCTCGTCGCGACCCTCGACGGCGAGCCGGCAGGCTGGGTCGCCGTGGGTCCGCGGCCGACGTACCGCCGGCTGCGGGGCAGCCCGGTGCCGTGGAATGGCCGCGGTGACGGCGACGTCCAGGACAAGGACGACCCGGACGTGTGGGCCGTGGCGTGCTTCGTCGTGCGGGCGGGCTTCCGCGGGCTCGGGCTCACGTACGACCTCGCGCGCGCCGCCGTCGCGTTCGCCCGGGAGCGCGGTGCGCGGGCGGTCGAGGGGTACCCGATCCTCGACCCGTCCGGTGCGCCGATCACGTGGGGCGAGAACTCCGTCGGCAGCGTGCAGGCGTTCCGGGCAGCGGGGCTCGTCGAGGTGGCCCGCCCGACGACGCGTCGCCGGGTGATGCGCCTCGACCTGCGCTGAGGGTTCCGGCGCCTCGCGGACCGCCTCGACCGTCGCCGGGAGGCGTGAGACCTACAGCGGCCCGACCGCGAGCACGGTGATCACGGGGGCGCCCGCCTCGTCGCTCGCCGCGAGGTCGACGGTCGCGGTGACCGCCCAGTCGTGGTCCCCGGCCGGGTCGTCGAGCACCTGCCGGACCAGCCACGTGCCCGCGGGGACCACGCCGCCCGGGGCGTGGGCCGTCGTCGGGCCCTCGTGTCCCGGAGGTACCTCGCCACCGGGCTCCACGACCTGGAACAGCGCAGCGGCGCGCGCGCTCGGGCCGATGCCGACGGCGTCGTCGCCCTGCGCCTCGAAGAGCGGGTCGAGCGCGTCGCCCCACGCGTCGGCGTCCCAGCCGCTCGCGCCGTCGAGGGCGCCGAGCCCGCGGTAGTCCTCGCGCCCGGCGAGCTCGACCCGGCGGAACATCGCGTTGCGCACGAGCCGCCGGAACGCGCGCGGGTTGCCGGTGACCGGACGTGCGGGCGCCTCCTCGCCCGTCCCGGAGAGCGGGCCGTCGCCCACGAGGTCGTCCGCGTCGTCGTCCACCGGGCGGGACAGCCGCTCCCACTCGTCGAGCAGGGACGAGTCGGTGCCGCGCACGAGCTCGCCCAGCCACTCGACGATCTCGTGCACGTCCTCCGTGCGGTGCTCGTCGGGGACCACCTGGCGCAGCGCGCGGTAGGCGTCGGCGAGGTAGCGCAGCACGACGCCCTCGGTGCGCTCCAGCCCGTACACGGAGACGAACTCGGCGAACGTCATCGCGCGCTCGACCATGTCCCGCACGACCGACTTCGGGGAGAGCTCGGCGTCGGCGACCCACGGGTTCGACCGCTTGTACATGACGAACGCGGGCTGCAGGAGCTCGTCCAGCGGCTTCGGCCAGGTGATCTCCTCGAGCAGCGCCATGCGCTCCTCGTACTCGTACCCCTCCGCCTTCATCGCCGCGACCGCCTCGCCCTTCGCGGCGTTCTGCTGCGCGTAGAGCACCTGGCGCGGGTCGTCGAGGGTCGCCTCGATGACGGAGACGACGTCGAGCGCGTGCGTCGGGCTCGCGACGTCGAGCAGGTCGAGGGCCGCGAGCGCGAACGGGGACAACGGCTGGTTGAGCGCGAAGTCGCGCGGCACGTCGACGGTGAGCCGCACGCTCGGCCGGTACCCGCCCGGCCGGGAGGCGTCGGGGACGCGCACGCGCTCGACGATGCCGGCGACGCGCAGGGAGCGGTAGACGCGGAAGGTCTGGCGCACGTGCTCGCGCCGCTGGGTGTCCGAGTCGTGGTTCGCGAGGAGCAGGTGCTGCATCGCGGCGACCGGGTCCTCGCCGCGCTGGGAGCGCGCGAGCACGTTGAGCACCATCGCGTGGGTGACGCGGAAGTGGGACGTGAGCGGCTCGGGGTCGGCGTCGCGCAGGCGCTCGAACGTCGCGTCGGTCCAGTTGACCGACCCCTGGGGCGCCTTCTTGCGGACGATCTTCTTGAGCTTCTTCGGGTCGTCGCCGGCCTTGGCGAGCATCTTGCGGTTCTCGATCACGTGCTCGGGCGCCATGACGAGGACCTCGCCGACGGTGTCGTACCCGGCGCGTCCGGCGCGCCCGGCGATCTGGTGGAACTCGCGCGCCGTGAGGTGGCGCATGCGCTCTCCGTCGAACTTCACGAGGCTCGTGAGCAGCACCGTGCGGATCGGGACGTTGATGCCGACGCCGAGCGTGTCCGTGCCGCACACGACCTTGAGCAGACCGGACTGCGTGAGGCGCTCGACGAGGCGCCGGTACTTGGGCAGCATGCCCGCGTGGTGCACGCCGACGCCGTGGCGCAGGAACTTGCTCAGGGTCTTGCCGAACCCGGTGCCGAACCGGAAGTCGCCGAGCTCGGCCGCGATGGCGTCCTTCTCGGCGCGCGACGCGACGTTCATCGACAGCAGCGACTGCGCGCGCTCGACCGCGTCCTTCTGCGTGAAGTGCACGACGTACACCGGCGCGCGGCGGGTCGTGACGAGCTCCTCGATGACCTCGGTGAGCGGCTCGACGACGTAGGAGAAGTGCAGGGGCACGGGGCGCTCGGCCGTCGTGACCTCGGCGACGGGGCGGCCGGTGCGCTCGGTGATCTCCTCGACGAAGCGGGTCGTGTCGCCGAGCGTCGCGGACATGAGGAGGAACTGGGTCCCGGTGAGCTCGAGGAGCGGCACCTGCCAGGCCCAGCCGCGCTGCGGGTCGGCGTAGAAGTGGAACTCGTCCATGACGACCTGGGAGATGGCGTGCTCGTCGGCGCCGGGCCGGTCGCCGTCGTCCGAGGAGCCGCGCCGGAGCGCCAGGTTCGCGAGGATCTCGGCGGTGCAGCAGATGATCGGCGCGTCGGGGTTCACGGCGGAGTCGCCGGTCATCATGCCGACGTTCTTCGACCCGAACGCCGCGACGAGCGCGAAGAACTTCTCGCTGACGAGCGCCTTGAGGGGCGCCGTGTAGTAGGTGCGGCCGCCGCGGCCCGAGCGGTACGACGCGAGCGCCGCGAACTGCGCGCCCATCGCGACGAGCGACTTCCCCGACCCGGTGGGGGTCGCGAGGATGACGTGCGACCCCGTGACGAGCTCGATGAGCGCCTCGCTCTGGTGGGGGTAGAGGTCGAGGCCCTGCTCGGTGGCCCACGTCGTGAACCCCTCGTACAGCGCGTCCGGGTCGGGGGCCTTGCCCGTCGGTGCGGGCACGTGCGCGAGGAGAGCCGGGGTGCGGCCGGTGGTCGTGGTCACGGGAAGAGTCTGTCAGGTGGACGTCGTCCGGTGCGGCCGACCTCTTGATAGCGCTGTCAGAACATGCGAGGCTGTCCGCGGTCCCCACGTCGACGTGGGGACGAGGGGACGGAGGTCGCGGCCAGGCTCCGTCCACCGTCCGATCATCTGCGCGTCACCCGCCGCTGCCACAGTGGGCCGCGCGGCGAGTGTCACCGCTGTCACCCGTCCTGCCCGTCCGACACGTACCACCCCGAGGACACGATGCATCCCAGATCCCAGACCACCCGGCGGCGCGGTCGCCGACTCGTCGCGAGCACCGTCGCCGGTGCGCTGACCGTCGTGGGGCTCGCGCCCGTCGCTGCCGCGACCGCCGTCCCCGAGCCCGCCGCCGACACCCGGGACTACACGTCCCTCGTCGACGTGTTCGTCGGCACCGAGGGCGACTTCGGCAACGACATGCCGGCCGCCCAGGCCCCGAACGGCCTCGCCAAGGTCAACCCGCGCACGACGCCGGGCCGCAACAACACCGGCTACGACTACGCCCAGTCGCAGATCTCGGGGTTCACGCACACCAACCTCGACGGCGTCGGCGGCTCGGGCGGCGGTGGTGACCTGCTCGTCGTGCCGACGTCGGGGTCGTACACCACGCGCCCGGCCACCAGCACGTACGCGCACCCGTTCTCGCACGACGACGAGGAGGCGGGCCCCGGGTACTACGCCGTGTCGCTCGGCAACGTCGCCGGCACGGACGGCTCGATCGCGGCCGCGGACGGGACGATCGAGGCCGAGGTGACCGCCACGACGCGCTCGGGCGTGCACCGCTACGCGTTCCCCGAGGGGTCGACGCCGAGCCTCGTGCTCGACCTCTCGACGAACAACACGAGCCGCATCGCGTCGTCCCTCGACGTCTCGACGCTCGACGACGGCCGCGCCGCGATCAGCGGCAGCTTCACCGGCCACTTCTACAACGCGTCCTACACGATGCACTACTACGCGACGACGACGCAGCCCGTCGCCGACGTGCAGACCTGGGGCGACGACAAGGCACTGACGGACGCGACGTCGCAGGACGGGCGGGACACCGGCGCGGTGCTGACGTTCGACGCGGCCGACGCGGGCGACGTCGGGCTCGAGCTCACCCTGTCCCCGGTGAGCGCGGCCCAGGCGAAGGTGGACCAGGCCAACGAGCTGAGCGACCTCGGCTTCGACGAGGTCCGCGAGCGGACCCGGGCCGAGTGGAACCGTGCGCTCGGCCGGGTCGACGTCGCGGCGTCCGTCGCGACCGACCCGACGGGTGAGCTGGAGCAGCTGTTCTACACGCACCTGTACCGCATGTTCGCGATGCCGATGAACGCGACGAGCACGTCGGGGACGTACCGCGGCGTCGACGGTGCGGTGCACCGCGCGCAGGGCTTCACGTACTACGACTCGTGGGCCACGTGGGACGACTTCCGCAAGTTCTCCGTCCTCGCGTACATCGACCCGTCGATGTACCGCGACATGGTGCAGTCGATGGTCTACCTGTTCGCCGACGCGCAGGCGGCGGGCGGCGGCGGTCTCGGCGGGCTCGTGCACACCGTCCCGACGGTGCGCTGGGAGCGGTCCGCCGTCGTCGTCGCCGACGCGATCGCGAAGGGGTACACGGGGTTGGACCGCCTGGACGAGGCGTACCCTGCGCTGGAGCGGCTCGTCGGGTCCTACAGCGAGGCCGAGCTCGAGCGCGGCTACATCGCCGGCAACCCCGGCGCGTCGGTCCAGCGCGGCTACGACCAGTGGGGCCTGTCGATCGTCGCCGACGAGATCGGTCTCGCCGACGAGGCGCAGTCGCTGCGCGAGCAGGCCGCCCTGCCGATCGAGCACCTCATCAAGCCGGGCGCGTGGACCGCGGCCGACGGCACCGAGGTGGGCGTGCTCATGCCGCGCGCCGCGGACGGCACCTGGCAGGACGCCGACCCCGAGCGGTTCGAGGCCGCGAGCCTCTACCAGGGCACCCTGTGGCAGTACACCTGGTACGACGCGTACGACATGGACGCGCTCGTCGGTGCGATGGGCGGCACGGAGGCGGCCCGCCTCGCGATGCGCCACATGTTCGGCGAGGACTCCGACGCGGACGACGGCTCCGGGATGCTCCACTCGAACGCGAACGAGATCGACCTGCAGGCGCCGTACCTGTTCAACTACGTGGGCGAGCCGCACCTGACGCAGAAGTGGACGCGCGCGATCTACACGCAGGAGACCTGGAACCGGTACATCGGCACCGGCTCGACGAGCTTCTTCCCGAGCGGCGGCGGCGAGTTCACGCCGCCCATCAGGACCAAGGTCTACCAGCTCGACCCGCGCGGCATGCTCGCCACGATGGACAACGACGCAGGCACGATGTCGACGATGTTCGTCGCCGCCGCCGTCGGGCTCTTCCCCGTCACGGCCGGGTCGTCGCAGTACCAGATCGGGTCGCCGTTCTTCGACACCGCGACCATCACGTACGACGACGGCACGACGTTCGCGGTGACCGCGGACGGCGTCTCCGAGGACGACTTCTACGTCCAGTCGGCCTCGCTCGACGGGGCGTCGTTCGACAACACGTGGCTCGACTACGCGACGGTCGTCGGGGGCGGCGACCTCACGTTCTCGATGGGCGACGAGCCCAGCGACTGGGGCACCGACACCGAGCCCGCGTTCTCGATGAGCACCGCGACCGAGGGCGAGGACGACGGCTACCCCGTCACCGCGGACCCCGCCACCGTGCGGGCCGACGCCGACGGCACGGTCGACGCGAGTGTGACGCTCACGCTGGGCGGGGGAGCGCGGCTCGCCGCCGACGCCGGCGCCGACCTCGTCGCCACCGGCGCTGCCACGGTCGAACGCCCCCCGGCCGGGGTCGAGGCGACCGTCACCGTCGCCTCCGCGACGTCCCTCACGGTCACGGTCCGCGGCACGACGTCCGACGACGCGCGGTTCTACGTGCGTCTGCGCGACACGGCGCTCGCGGACGGCGTGCCCGCCGCGGCGCTGACCGGTGAGGGCGTCTCCCTGCGCTCGCCGCTGCGCCTGTCGGTGGCGGGTGCGGAGCGCTCGACGCTCGCCGACCTCGTCGACGACGCGGAGGGCGTGCGCAAGGGCAGTTACTCGTCCGTGTCGTTCACCCGGTTCTCCGCCGCGCTCGAGCACGCGCAGGACCTGCTCGCCGACGACGCGTCGTCGAGCGTGGACCTGCGGTTCGCCGCGGACCGGCTGGAGGCCGCGATCGACGGCCTCGACATCACCGGCGGCGGCCTGCGCGTCCTCGAGGGCGAGAGGTCCGAGGCGTGGTCGGGCGGCGAGCTGTCGAACGAGGCCAACAGCTCGGCCGGCAACCTCGGCGGCGTGCGCTCCGGGGCGTGGATCCAGTACCACGACATGACGTTCGACGACGCGCTCCCCGGGTACCTCACCGTCGACTACGCGACGAGCTTCGGCCCGGGTGAGCAGCCGAGCACGGTCGTCGTGCACGGCGGTGACGTCGACGGACCGGTCGTCGCGACCGTCGAGCTCGCCGGCACCGGCGGGTGGGGCAACTACCGCGAGGTCACGGTCGCGCTCGACGACGCGCAGGCGCTCGCCGACGCCGGGGCCGTGACGTTCGAGTTCCGCACCGTCGAGGGCCGCAGCTGGGTGGGGAACTTCGACCGGTTCCGGTTCAGCGTCGAGGACCCGACCACGACGCCCGAGCCGGGCGCGTCGGCCGCGGTGACCATCGAGTCGGAGGACTGGACCGAGCACTCCGGCGGCGGCCTGAAGAACGAGTCGTCCACGTGGACCAGCGGACCGGTGACGAACGTCGGCGGGACGGCGGACGGCGATTGGCTCGCGTACGGCGAGGTCGACCTGGGCGAGCTTCCCCTCGGGGAGCTGTCCGTGCACTACGTGCACAACGCGAACCGCAGCGGCGACAGCTCGGCGATCGCGGTGTACCTCGACGAGTTCGACCCGGAGAACCCGGGCGAGCCGTTCGCGACCGTGCCGCTGCCCTCGACCGGCTCGAGCTGGTCGGAGGACGGCATCGCGACCGTCGCGCTGCCGCAGACCGTCAGCGGGACGCACGAGGTGTTCGTGCGCCTGTCGACCGAGGCGTACGCGAACCACCCGTACGTCGCGAACCTCGACAGCATGACGTTCGCGCCCGGCGGCCCGACCGACGTCCTCGTCGAGTCGGAGGACTGGACGCAGAGCTCGGGCCGCGGGCTGAAGAACGAGACGTCGACCTGGGACAGCGGGACCGTGACGAACGTCGGCGGCACCGCGGACGGCGACTGGCTCGCCTACGGCGAGGTCGACCTCGGGTCGGCGGCGCTGGACCGGCTCTCGGTGCACTACGTCCACAACTCGTCGCGGTGCGGTCGCGACTCGGCGATCGAGGTGTACCTCGACGAGTTCGACCCCGAGGACCCGGGTGAGCCGTTCGCCCGCGTCCCCCTGCCGTCGACCGGCTCGGGCTGGGCGGACGACGGTGTCGCGACGATCGACCTGCCGACCCCGGTGCGCGGCACGCACGAGGTGTTCGTGCGGCTCACCACGCAGGCGTACGACGGTCACCCGTACGTCGCGAACCTCGACAGCATGACGTTCTTCACCGACGCGTTCGACGTCGAGGTCCCGCCGGTCGACACGACGGGCCTCGCGGCGGTCGTGGCGGACGTCGAGCACCTCGCGGACGAGGCCGACCGGTACAACCGGATCGACCACGGCGTGTTCACGCGCGAGCTCGCCGCGGCGCGGACGCTGCTCGCGGACGAGGGGGCGACGCAGGCGCAGGTCGACGACCAGGCGCGACGCCTGCGCCTGGCGGCCGCGCAGCTCGTCCCGGTCGAGGACGTCGAGCTCGTGTCCGTCGAGGTGAGCCCGCGCTGCCTCGCCGGGAAGCCGTACGTCGCCGTCCGTGCGACGAACGTCTCGGACGCGGCCGTGGACGTCGAGCTGTCGAGCGCGCTCGGCACGCGGGCGTACGACGCCGTCGCGCCCGGCGCGAACGCGTACCAGTCGTTCGCGGCGCGCTCGGCGACGGGCGAGCTGGACGTCACGGTGACGGCCACGGGGGCGGAGGGGGAGCAGACGGTCGTCGAGACCGTGACGGTCCCGACCTGCTGACCGGTCCCCGACCCAGCCGAACCCGGGTCTGCACGTCACGCCGAGCTCTCCGTGACGTTAAGGCCCGGGTTCGGCGTTCCCGGTGGGTCGTCGCGGTGGGTCGTCGCGGGGCGGCCGCGGGGTAGCGTCGAGCACGGACGACGGACCGCGGAGGTGGCCGATGGACCCGACCGACGTCGAGCGCTACCGGGACCGACCCGCGTTCCACGCCGCCGACCCGGCCCGGTGGCGCGCGTGGCTCACGGAGCACCACGACGACCCCGAGCCCGGGGTCTGGCTCGTCACCTGGCGTCGCGAGAGCGGGCACGAGACGTTCGGCTACGAGCCGTGGATCGAGGAAGCCCTCGCGTTCGGGTGGATCGACGGCCAGGCGTCCGTGGTCGACGTCGACCGGCACGCGCTGTGGTTCACGCGCCGCCGCCGCGGCAGCCGGTGGACGCGGCTCAGCAAGGAGAGGGTCGCGCGCGTCGAGGCAGACGGCCGGATGACCGACGCCGGCCGCGCCGTCGTGGCCGCCGCGCAGGCCGACGGGTCCTGGACCCGGCACGACGACGCCGAGGCCCTCGTCGTGCCCGACGACCTCGCCGCGGCGCTCGCCGCCCGACCCGGGGCGCGCGCGGCGTTCGACGCGTTCACCCCCGGCGTGCGCCGGTCGGTCCTCGGCTGGCTGGCCGACGCCCGTCGCGCCGAGACGCGCGAACGCCGCGTCGCCGAGACGGCGGACCAGGCCGCTCGGGGCGTCGCGGCCCACCAGCTGCGCCGGGGCTGAGCGCACCCGAGCCCGCGATGGCGGGCGTCACCGACCGCCGGCGCGCTCGTACAAGAAGTCGATCCGGGATGCGAGACGCCCCGTCCCGACGAGCACGAGCAGCAGCCCCAGGCCGCCGAGGGCGTAGCCGAGCGCCACCGACGACGTGAGGTCGAGCACCGACCACGCCGCTGCGCCGAGCGCGAGGCCCAGGACGAGAGGGAACGCCGTCGACGTCATCGCGGTCGAGGCGGTGGTCGAGGTGGGAGGTGCCGAGGCGCGGGAGTCGTGCGGCTCGTCGGCACTCGGGGGTGTGTCCGTCACGCGGCGAACCTAGACGCCGTGGGCCGGGACGTCCAGCCTCCCGGCCCCGGCGCCGTCGAGCAGCGCGGTGCAGGCCGCGCGCAGGCGCTCGCGGAGCACCGCACCGCGCTCGGCGAACGCGCGCTGGTGCCGCACGTACTCGGCCTTCCCCGCGGTCGTCTCGATCGCGACGGGCGCCAGGCCGTAGGCGGAGACGTCGTACGGGGAGGCGCGCATGTCGACCTCCCGCACGTCGTGGGCGAGGTCGAACGCGTCCAGCAGGACGTCGCCGGGCACGGCCGGGCCGAGCTTGAGGGCCCACTTGTACAGGTCCATGGTCGCGTGCAGGCAGCCGGGCTGCTCCAGCGCGGGCTGGGTCTCGCGCGTCGGGGTCAGGCGGTTGAGGGGCGCGGCCTCGGGCGTGAAGAACCGGTACGCGTCGAAGTGCGAGCACTGGACGGGGTGGGCGTCGACGACGGCGTCCGTCCCTTCGTGCCCGAGGCGCAGCGGGAGCGGGTGGCGGTGGTCGCGCCCCGCGGCGCGGTCGCGGTAGACCATGGCCCACTCGTGCAGGCCGAAGCACCCGAACCGGCCGGGCCGGGCGGCGGTCGCGTCGAGCAGCGCCGCGACGTAGCGGACGGTGTCGCCGCGCTCCGCGAGGTATGCCGCGGCGTCGAGCACGACGCCGCCGGGCTCCGTGCGGTACCAGCGCCAGTCGGCGCGACCGTCGTACGGGTCGGCGGCGTGGCCCTGGCCGTCGTGGTCGGTCGGGACGCCGGGAGCGAGCGCGACGCCGGCGCCGGGGTGCCAGCGGCGCAGCTGCGCCGGCCGGGTGGGGTAGTAGGTGAAGAGGAAGTCTTCGATCGCGTGCTTCTCGCCGAGCGGCTTGCGGCGGCGCCAGCCCGCGGTGAGTGCGTCGGCGCGGTCGGCGTGCCGGTCCGCGAGCTCGCGCCACCGGGCCGCGGGGAGCGTCGCGCGTGCGTGCCCGACGCCGCGTGCGGGTGCGGGCGTCCGGGCGGCGGGCGTGGAGGTGGGCACCCGTCCAGGGTACGAGGCGCGGTGCACCGGACCGGCCGGACCGACGGGACGAAAGATCACCCTGTGGACGATTCGGTCCGCGGCCCCTGATGCCGCGAGAATGGGCGCGACGGTGCGGTGAGGACGTCCGGCACCACGACGATGCGGCGAGGCCGCGGAGGAGCATCATGACGCAGCCGCCCGGCGGCCCCCAGGACCCGTACCAGTTCGACGCGTACCGGCCCGGCGGCGCACCCCAGCCCGACCCGGCCGGTTCCTACGGCACGCAGCAGCCCTACGGGACGCAGCCGTACGGCGCGCCCGACCCGGCGCAGCAGGGGTACGGCGCGCCGCAGCCGTACGGGACGCAGCCGTACGGAGCACCGGACCCCACCCAGCAGGCGCCCTACGGTGCGCCGTACGCGGGCTACAGCACCTACGCGCCGCCCGCCCCGACGACGACGAACACGCTCGCGATCGTGGGCTTCGTCCTCGCGGTCGTCGGTGTCCTCGGGTGCTGGGTCCCGGGTTTCAACGTCTTCGCCGCGCTCCTCGCCCTCACCGGTGTCATCCTGGGCATCGTCGGCCTCGTCCAGGTGAAGAGCGGCAAGTCGGGCAAGGGCTTCGCGATCTCCGCGATCATCGTCGGCGCGCTCGCGATCCTCGGGACGATCCTCACCTACGTGCTGCTCTTCGTGTGGGCGGACGCCGTCACGTCGGAGTACGAGGACACCCTCGCGGAGATCCAGTCCGAGACGCAGAGCGACCTCGACCGCATGTCCGGGGACGCCACCGAGGAGATCCTCGCGACCGACCTGACGGTCGAGTTCGGCACGTTCGAGGGGAGCGCGGACGAGTACGGCTTCGTCGAGTCCGCCCTGCCGGTGACGCTGACGAACAACGCCTCCGAGGCCATGATGTACGACGTCGAGATCGACGCCGTCGCGGCGGACGGCACCGTCGTCGAGTCGGACTTCGCCTTCACGTCGACGCTCGACCCGGGCGCGTCCGAGACGGTCGACGTGTTCGAGTACGTCGACGAGGAGACCCTCGAGGCGCTCCGGACCGCCACGTTCGAGATCACGTCCGCCAGCCAGTACTGACGCGAGGGTCGCGCGCTCACTCCGACCCGGCGAGGTACTCCCGCGCGAGCCGCTTCGGCGCGCGGGCCAGCCAGGCGTCCTGCACGAGCTCCTCGAGCTCGGGCACGGGCACCCGGTCGAGCCGTGCGAGCACGATCGCGTACCCGTCGAAGTGCGTCGTCGTGAGGAACGTCGCGGGGTCGTCGCCCAGCAGGGCCTGCTTCTCCCCGTCGTCGGCGACCCAGAAGGCGACCGGGGCGTCGTCGGGTGCCGCGTCGCCGAGCTCGGCGAGGTCCTTGGGGCGCAACGGCCGCTCCCACACGAACGTCCTGCCGTGCACGCGCCAGTGCCGGGCGCCGTCGCGCGCCGTGTCCGGCAGCACCGCGGCGACCCGGTCGACGTCGTCCCACGTGGCCATGGTCCGACGTTACTCCCGGGGCGCCGCCGGCGGCTCGGCCGGTGCGGGGGCGTGGGCCGTCCGTGGTGAGGTGTCCGGCGGGCCGTCCGTGGTGCGGCGGGCGACCGCGGTGAGCAGGCGTTCGAGGGGCCCGCGCCCGAACGCCCAGCGCCACGCCGTCGCGACGGCCAGCGTGGCGAGCACGAGCACGAGGAGCGGACCGTTCGTCGTCTGCTCGAACGCCTCCTCGCCCCACGCGTACAGGACGACGACCTGCGCGCTGTAGACCGTGAGGGCCATGGAGCCGACGGCCGCCACCGGGGCGAGCACCCAGCGCCCGACGCGACCCGCGAACAGGCACGCGCCGAGCACGGCGACGGCGAACCCGCCGGATCCCACGACCTCGGGCCACGTGTCCGTGTGCGGCCCGGCGAGCCAGAGGTACGCGGTCGTCGGCCACGGGTCCGTCCAGGTGAGCGCGTCGGCCCGGTACGTGCTGGACCAGTCGACCACGGCGTCCTCCACGGCCCACGCCCCGCCGAGCGGTCCGACGACGGCCGCCGACGCCCCGTAGCCGACGGCCGTGGCGGTGAGGCCGCCCGTGACGAGCAGCACGCGCACGAGCGTCGAACCGAGGTCGAGCCGACCGATGGCCATCCCGGCGAACACGTACGCCGTCCACACGACGGCGGGGTAGTGGCCGGTGAGGACGAAGTCGGTGAAGGCGCCGGACCCGTCGTCGGGCAGGTGCAGCCCGGCGCGCTGCAGCGCCTCCGGGCCGTAGTACGCGAGGACCGGTCCGACGAGCCCCACGGTGGCGGCGAGCCCGGCCAGCCGTGCGGGGGACCAGCGCAGGAACGGCAGCGCGAGGACGAAGTACGTCGCGTAGAAGCCGAGGATGAGCAGCACGCGGGTCCCGAGCAGGTCGAGCAGGCCGACGACGGCGAGCAGCAGCACCGCGCGGACGAGGATCCGCGTGCGGACCGTCGCGAGCGCCCGGCCCGTGGCAGGCGTCCGGCCGCCGGAGACGAGCGCGAGGGACACCCCGGCGACGAGCGCGAAGAGGATGGACGAGCGGCCGTTGGCGACGTCGAGGACGGCGGGCACCCCGCCGCCGTCGGGCAGCGTGTACCCCACGTGGGCGGTGAACATGCCGAGCACCGCGAGCCCGCGCGCGACGTCGACCCCCGTCACCCGTCCGGCCCCGCCGAGCAGGAGGTCGGTGTGGCGGCGGACGAACCCGGGCGCGGGCGTCGGTGTCATGGGGGAGATTGTCCGTCCTGTCCGCCAGGTGCACCGGCGGGACACGCGCGGCCGGCCGGCGGTCCGCGTCCGGGTCACACGTCGGCGCGCAGCGACCCGGCGCACGACCAGAGTGTGAGAACGGGGTCGAGAACGACCCGCGTGCGGCCTACCGTGCGGGTATGACGGAAACCCCTCTCAGCGGAGCCGACGCCGGCCCCCGCGGCGACGCCCCCACCGGGGCCGCCGGCTCCAACCCGGCCAAGGAGTCGGAGTCCTACACGCACGGTCACCACGAGTCCGTGCTGCGCTCCCACCGGTGGCGCACCGCGGAGAACTCCGCAGGGTTCCTCCTGCCGCACCTGCGTGAGGGCATGAGCCTGCTCGACGTCGGGTGCGGGCCCGCGACGGTCACCGTCGACCTCGCCGCGCGCGTCGGCGACGGGCGGGTCGTCGGCGTCGACGCGTCGGCCGCCGTGCTCGACAGCGCGCGCGACCTCGCCTCCCGGCGCGGCGCCACGAACCTCACGTTCGAGCAGGCCAACGCCTACGAGCTCCCGTTCGCCGACGACACGTTCGACGTCGTCTACGCCCACCAGCTCCTGCAGCACCTGTCCGACCCGGTCGCCGCGCTGCGCGAGATGCGCCGCGTCGCGAAGCCCGGCGGGCTCGTCGCGGTCCGCGACGCCGACTACGCCGCGATGACGTGGTACCCCGCGTCGCCCGGTCTCACCGAGTGGAACACGCTCTACCACGAGGTGACGCACGCCTACGGGTTCGAGGCCGACGCCGGGCGCCGCCTCTTCGCCTGGGTCCAGGACGCCGGGTTCGCCGTCGACCGGATCGAGCCCAGCGCCAGCACGTGGTGCTACGCGACCCCCGAGGACCGCACGTGGTGGGGCGGGCTGTGGGCCGAGCGCTGCGTCGCGTCGAACTTCGCCGTCCAGGCCAAGGAGTCGGCGCTCGCGGACGACGTCGCGCTGGAGCAGCTGGCGCAGGACTGGCTGCGCTGGGCCGAGGAGCCCGCGGGGTGGTTCGCCGTGCTCAACGGCGAGGTGCTCGCCCGGGCCTGACGCGCCGTCGGGCACGACGCCGCGCGGCCGCTAGCCTGGGCCTGTGCGCATCGCGAGATTCACCACCGGAGACGACCCCCGCTACGCCCTCGTCCAGCACGAGGGGGACCGCACGTACCTCGCGGTCCTCACGGGCGACCCGCTCTACATGCCCGTGACGCCGACGGGGGAGCGGATCGAGCTGGGTGACGGCGTGCGGCTGCTCGCGCCCGTGATCCCGCGCTCGAAGGTCGTCGCGGTGGGACGCAACTACGCGGACCACGCGCGCGAGATGGGCAACGAGGTGCCCACGCGCCCGCTGCTGTTCCTCAAGCCCAACACGTCGGTCGTCGGGCCGGACGACCCGATCGTCCTGCCCGACTTCTCGCAGGAGGTGTCCTACGAGGCCGAGCTCGCCGTCGTCATCGGGCGGCTCGCGAAGGACGTGTCGCCCGAGGCGGCGCCCGCGTACGTCCTCGGCTACACCGTGGCGAACGACGTCACGGCGCGCGACGCGCAGCGCACCGACGGGCAGTGGGCGCGCGCGAAGGGGTTCGACTCCGCGTGCCCCCTCGGTCCGTGGATCGACACCGACCTCGACCCCGAGGGCGTCGGCGTGCGCAGCCGCGTCAACGGCGAGACGAAGCAGGACGGCCGCACGAGCGACATGGTGTTCGACGTCGCCCACCTCGTGTCGTACGTGTCCGAGGCCATGACGCTCCTTCCCGGGGACGTCCTGCTCACCGGCACGCCCGCGGGCGTCGGCCTGATCGACGCGGGCGACCGCGTCGAGTGCGAGGTCGAGGGCGTCGGCGTGCTGAGCAACCCCGTGGTGCGCCGGGACTGAGACGTCGGGGAACTAGGCTGGGGGCCGTGATCCCCGCACCTGGTTCCTCGCCCGTCCGTGTCCGCTTCTGCCCGTCCCCGACCGGGACGCCGCACGTCGGGCTGATCCGCACCGCGCTGTTCAACTGGGCGTGGGCACGGCACGTGGGCGGCACGTTCGTGTTCCGCATCGAGGACACCGACGCCGCGCGCGACAGCGAGGAGAGCTACACCCAGCTCCTCGACGCGCTGCGCTGGCTCGGCCTGGACTGGGACGAGGGCGTCGAGGTGGGCGGCCCGCACGAGCCGTACCGGCAGTCGCAGCGCGCCGACCTGTACCAGGACGTGATCCGCCGGCTCGTCGAGGGCGGCTACGTCTACGAGTCGTACTCGACCCCCGAGGAGGTCGACGCGCGCAACGCCGCGGCCGGCATCAAGACCAAGGGCTACGACAACTTCGACCGCACCCTCACCGAGGAGCAGCGGGCCGCGTTCCGCGCCGAGGGGCGCGAGCCGGTGCTGCGCCTGCGGATGCCCGACGAGGACATCACCTTCACGGACCTCGTGCGCGGCGAGATCACGTTCCAGGCGGGCTCGGTGCCCGACTACGCGATCGTGCGCGCCAACGGCCAGCCGCTGTACACGCTCGTCAACCCGGTCGACGACGCGCTCATGGGCATCACGCACGTGCTGCGCGGCGAGGACCTGCTCTCCTCCACCCCGCGCCAGATCGCGCTCTACCGGGCGCTGCTGGAGATCGGCGTCGCGCAGGTGGTGCCGGAGTTCGGCCACCTGCCCTACGTCATGGGGGAGGGCAACAAGAAGCTCTCGAAGCGCGACCCCGAGTCCAACCTGTTCCTGCACCGCGAGCGCGGGTTCACCCCCGAGGGCCTGCTCAACTACCTCGCGCTGCTCGGCTGGTCCATCGCGCCCGACAACGACATCTTCTCCGTCGAGGAGATGGTGGCCGCGTTCGACGTGCACGACGTCCTGCCCAACCCGGCGCGCTTCGACCTCAAGAAGGCCGAGGCGATCAACGCGACGCACGTGCGGATGCTCGCCCCCCAGGACTTCCGCGACCGCCTCGTGCCGTACCTGCACGCCGGTGGCCTCGTGCCCGCGGACTCGTTCGCCGACCTCGAGCCGCGGCACCGCGACCTGCTCACCGCCGCCGCGCCGCTCGTCCAGGAGCGCATGGTCCTGCTCGGCGAGTCCGTCGGGATGCTCGGGTTCCTCTTCACCGCCGACGACGCGGTCGTCGTCGAGGACGACGCGCGCGCCGCCCTGCGCGACGACGCCGCCGAGATCCTCGCGGCGGCCACCACCGCGCTCGACGCGCTGGCGGACGACGCGTTCGCCACCGCCGCGATCGAGCAGGCCCTGCGCGACGCGATCGTCGAGGGCATGGGCGTCAAGCCCCGCTTCGCGTTCACCCCGCTGCGCGTCGCGCTCACCGGCCGTCGCGTGTCCCCGCCGCTCTTCGAGTCGATGGAGCTGCTCGGCAAGGCGTCGACGCTCGCGCGCCTCGCGCGCCTCCGGGCGTCGCTGTGACGGGCGCGCCCGCTCGTGTCGAGGGCGTCCTTTTCGACGTCGACGACACGCTCGTCGACACGCGCGCCGCGTTCGCGCAGGCGATCGCCGCGGCGTCGCGCGTGTGGCTGCCGCACCTGCCCGAGGACCGGTACGACGAGGTCCTCGCGCTGTGGCGCGCCGACCCGAACGGCCACTACCGCGCGTACACGCGCGGCGAGGTCGACTTCGACGCCCAGCGCATGGCCCGCGCCAACGAGCTCCAGGCGACGTTCGGGGGAGAGCTCCTCGACGACGCGGGGTACGTCGAGTGGAAGGACGTGTTCTGGGGCACGTTCGAGGCGTCGTGGTCGGCGTTCGACGACGCGCGGGCCGCGGTCGACGGGCTCGTCGCGGCGGGCGTGAAGGTCGGCTCGCTCACCAACGCGCGCGTCGAGCTGCAGACCCGCAAGCTCGCCGCCGCCGGCCTCTCGGACGTCCCCCTGCTCGTCGGCGTCGACACGCTCGGCTTCGGCAAGCCCGACCCGCGCGTGTTCGCCGAGGCGTGCCGCCTGCTCGGCACGGACCCGGCCCGCACGGCGTACGTCGGCGACGAGCTCGACGTCGACGCGCGCGGGGCGCTCGCGGCCGGGCTCGTCGGCGTCTGGCTCGACCGCCCCGGGACGCGCCGCGGCGGACCGCACCCGGAGGACCCGGCCGCGGCCCGCGCGTCGGGCGTGCACGTCCTGCACGGCCTCGCCGATCTGCCCACCGTCGTCGGACCCGGCCCTCGCGCCGAGGCAGGGCTCCGATAGAGCGAAGGAGAACCGCGGGACCACGGTTCTCCTTCGGCAGACGGGCGTTCCCCCTCGTGGGCTCAGCCGAGGAGCAGGACCCCGGCCAGGGACGTCGTCGTGACGACGAGCGCCGAGAGCGCACCGAGGACCAGCGGGCGGCGACCGGTGCGGACGAGGCGCGGCACGTCGACGCCGAGGCCGAGCGCGAACATCGCGGCGACGAAGGCGACGGTCGTCAGGACCTGCGCCACCTCCAGCACCGGCGCCGGCACGACCCCCGCGCTGCGCACCGCCACGGCGACGAGGAACCCCACGACGAACCACGGGACGGGGACGACACGCCCGGTCCCCGCGTCGCCGCCTCGTGCCGCGACGATCCCGGCGCCGGTGACGACGGGCGCGAGGAGCGCGACCCGGGCGAGCTTGGCGACGGTCGCCGTCGCGAGCGCCGCGGCGGACACGGTCCCTGCCGCCGTGACGACCTGGGCGACCTCCTGCACGCTCGCCCCGATCCACAGGCCGGTCTGCGCGTCGTCGAGCCGCAGGAGGCCGGCGAGCCACGGCAGCACGACGATCGCGAGCGTGCCGTAGACGGTGACGAGGGTGAGCGCGGTCGCGACCGCGTCGTCGTCCTCTCGGACCTGCGCGGGGGTCCGGCCGGGACGGGCGACGACGCCCTGCATGGCCGAGACGGCGGCGGCGCCGCAGATCGAGAAGCCGGTCGCGACGAGCAGGGCGGTGGCGCGTGGCACGCGCAGCAGCCGGCCGAGGGCCAGGGTGCCCGCGAAGGTGACCGCGAGCGTCGTCGTGACGACGACGAGCCCTCGCCACCCGAGCGCCAGGACCTCGGGGACGGACAGCTGGAGACCGAGGAGCACGACGCCGACCCGCAGGACGACGGAGGACGTCCACCCGATGCCGGGCCGCAGCGCCGCGACGCGCCGGGCGGCGGCCGGCCGGCGGGCGCGCCCGAGGACCGTCGAGCCGACGAGCGCGCCGACCGTGAGGGCGGTGACGAGCGGCGAGACGGTGGGCAGCAGGCGGGAGCCGGCGAGCACGAGCACGGTCGCGAGCGCCACGACGGCGAGGCCGGGGGCTGCCGCTCGGGCTGCCGGGCGGGCCGCCGGTCCGCCCGACGGGCGGGCTGTTGCCGGTCGGGCCTCCGGTCGGGTCGCCGGGGGTCGGGTGTCGGTCACGCTTCCAGGGTCGGGCGCCCCGGGGCGCGGCGGAAGGCCGACCTCATCACCGACCCATAGAGTGGACCTATGAGCACGCCGCCGCACGACTCCCCGGGACGGGCGGGCCCGCCCCCGCGCGGGGCGCGCACGACGCTCGGCGCGCTCGAGCTGCTCGTCGCGACCGACTCGCACGGCTCGATCAGCGCCGCGGCCCGCGTCCTGGGGATCACCCAGCCCACCGCGTCTGCGGGTCTGCGCGCGCTCGAGCGCGGCCTGGGCCTGGAGCTCCTCGACCGCACGACGCGCGGAGCCCGCCTCACCGAGACGGGGCGGGCCACCGCGGCGTGGGCGCGCGAGGTGATCGACGCCTCGGACCGCTTCGAGACGTCCGTCGCGTCGCTGCGGGAGCGGCCCGCCGAGCGCGTGCGGGTCGCCGCGAGCCTCACGGTCGCGGAGTACCTCGCCCCGCGCTGGCTCGCGCGCCTCGCGCTCACCGAGCCCGCCGGGGCGCCGCACGTCGAGCTCGTCGTCCGCAACTCCGCGGAGGTGACGACGCTCGTCCTCGCGGGAGAGGTCGAGCTCGGGTTCGTCGAGAGCGCGACGCTGCGCCGCGGGCTGCGGAGCCGGACCGTCGCGCACGACGAGCTGGTCGTCGTCGTGGGGCCGGCCCACCGGTGGGCGCGGCGCAGCGCGCTGCGCGTCGACGAGCTGCTCACGGGCGGGCTGGTGGTGCGCGAGAGCGGGTCGGGCACGCGGGAGACGCTGGAGCGCGGGCTCGCCGCCCACGGCTCCGCGCTCCCGGAGCACCTGCCGCACCTGGGGTCCACCGCCGCGCTCAAGACGGCCGTCCAGCACGGGGGAGCGGTGGCCGTGCTGTCGAGCCTGGCCGTCTCCGACGACGTCGCGCGGGGCGCCCTCGTGCGGGTCGCCGTCCCCGGCCTCGAGCTGGACCGCCGGCTGCGGATGGTGTGGAAGGACGGGACCGCGCTGTCCGCGGCGGCACGGCGGATCGCCGGGGCCGCCGTGGCGACGGGCGTGCCCTGACCCGGACGTCAGCGCACCGACGCGTCCCAGCGCCACCGGGTGCGGCGCGGCCGTCCCTCGAGCTCCCCGCGGCCGGTCGCCCACAGCAGGACGGCGTCCGGGTCCTCGCCCGGGGCGGGCGCCGCGACGTCGGGGAACAGGCGGTCGAGAGTGCGGGCGGCGAGCCCCGGAGGGAACGCGCGGTCGCGCGCGTCGAGCCCCACGAGCACGTCGTGGCCGTGCACGAGCACCTCCACCACACCCATGGCGGCGAACCCCGCGGGGTCGGAGAAGCCGTACGGGTGGTAGGCGCGGGCCTCCGAGGGGCGCGTGTCGACGAGCGTGGCGAGCAGCTCGCCGCCCCCGACCAGGGCCTCGACCAGTCCCGCGGTGCCGGCCGACCGGTCGACGTGCACGATCTCGTCCTCCCCGCGCGGCCCGACGAGCGGCACGTAGGCCAGCCGGGGGAGCGCGGCGAGCTGCAGGGCGTACGCCACGAGGTCGTCGACGACGTGCTCCGCGGTCGCCCAGCACGTCCACCGCACCGGGCCCGCCTGTCCGTCGAGCGCGGCCGCCGGGCGACCGTCCAGGTGGGTGACGAGCCAGCGGACGGCGTCGCGCACGTCGGCTCCCGTCACGGGCGCGGCGCTCACGACGCCAGGCGTTCCGCGCGCCAGCACCGCGCCACGTACGGGAGGTCGACCTCCGTGCGCCCCGCGAGGTCGGGGTGCGTGGACGCGAGGTCGTCGACCTCGGCCAGGAGGGCGTCACGACGGTCCGGCGGCAGTGTGAGCAGGTAGCTGCGCGAGGCCGCGAGCGGGCGCAGGGAGTCGGTGCGGACCCTGTCGTGCCAGCCGAAGGGCTGGTGCTCCGGCACGCCGAACGCCGGGCCGAGCTCCGGCACGCGGTGGCTCGTCTCGAGGCTGTCGCCGCGGTGGATGATCTCCGTGAAGCGGGAGACCCAGTCGGTCCTCTCGTCGCGGACGTTCCACACGATGCCGAGACGCCCGTCGGGGCGCAGGACGCGCGCGATCTCGGCCGGGGCCGCGGGGGAGAACCAGTGCCAGGCCTGCGCGACGAGCACGGCGTCGACGCTCGCGTCGGGCAGCGGGATCGCCTCGGCCGTGCCGGGCAGCGCGCGCGCCCCCGGAGCCGTGACGGCGAGCTCGGCCCGCATCGCGTCGGAGGGCTCCACCGCGACGACGTCGAGGTCGCGGGCGAGGAGCCGTTCGGTGAGCTTGCCGGTGCCCGCCGCGAGGTCGAGGACCGTGCGGGCCCCCGGGGGCACGAGCCAGTCGACGGCCGCGTCCGGGTAGGACGGGCGCGTCGCGGCGTACTGGCGCGCGCCGTGGTCGAACGACGCGGCGCGGGCGTGCACGGACCCGGGGTCGGGTGCGGGCTCGGCCGCAGGCGGCGGTGTGCTCATGGGACCGACGCTGCCAGGTCGGGGGGGCTTCCGTCGACCTCCCGGGCCGTGCACGCGGCGCATTTGGCCCACGTCCCGGAGTCCGGTAATGTTCTCGGCCGGTGAGACCTCCACGGGAGGGAAGCGCGGGACAGGTGTCAGTCCGTCCGAGCGGCCCGAACGAACCGGTCTCATACCACCATGGGGTATGGTGTAATTGGCAGCACGAGTGATTCTGGTTCACTTAGTCTAGGTTCGAGTCCTGGTACCCCAGCGACGAGCTCCGGCTCTGGATCGAGCGGTCAGAACCGCTCGGAACATGAGGTAGAGTTCTCACCGGTGAAACGGTCCGGGAACGGAACGAAGAACCGCAGGCCCCCATCGTCTAGCGGCCTAGGACGTCGCCCTCTCACGGCGGTAACACGGGTTCAAATCCCGTTGGGGGTACATCGGGAAGGCCCGGTCATCACACGATGACCGGGCCTTTCGCGTTTCTCTGAACGGAACACCCGGAACGACCGAGGGTGCCCTGCGCCGAGGTGCCCGGGACCTTCCCCGCGCCGGGTGTGACGTGCGTCGCTATGCTCGCCGCATGATCCGGTTCCTCATCCGCACGGCCATCCTCCTCGCGTCCGTCGCGCTCGGCCTGCTCGTGGCCGACTGGGTCGTCGACGGCGTCGAGCTCACGGTCACCGGCTTCGTCGTCGCGGTCGTCGTCTTCACCGTCGCCCAGGCCGTCCTCTCCCCGTTCATCGCCAAGATGGCGGCGCGGTACGCCCCCGCGTTCCTCGGGGGGATCGGCCTCGTGTCGACGTTCGTCGCCCTGCTCATCGCGTCCGCCGTCGGCGACGGGCTGAGCATCGACGGCGGGTTCGTGCCCTGGCTGCTCACGACCCTCGTCGTGTGGCTCGTCACCGCGCTCGCGACGTTCCTCCTGCCGATGTTCTTCCTCAAGGAGAAGGCGGAGGAGCGCAAGCAGGACGGCGCGGGCCCCGCCGGACGCTGACGTCACGGCCGGGTGGCGACGCAGGGGGCCTGACTCAGGGGGCCGGAGGGCGCCCAGGCCCTGGCTCGTACGGCCGGGGGACCGGCGGTGACGTCGGCCGCGGGTGCACGACGGGCACGTACGTGGCCCGGTGCTCGCCGGAGACCGCCCAGCCTGGTTCGTCGTCCTCCGGGACGCCCTGGCCGTCCGTGTCGTGCGCGGGCGTGCGCCCGCGGCCGGCGCCGTCGAGAGGCAGGGGCTGCGTCGGGCCGCTCGCCGGGCCGTCGCGCAGGACCTCGGCGCGTCCCGTCACCACGATCGGCTCGTCGCGCCGCGGTGGGGCCGGGACCGGGGGCGCGGCGGGGGCCGACGGCGTGGCGGGGACGGGGCTGTGCCCGTCCCAGGCGGGGGCCGGGAGGACCGTCCGAGGTTCGTCGGCGCCGTCGCCCGCGTGGCCCGGACGACGGCGCGGCCACCCCGGGGAGCGAGGGGCCGCCGTCGGCTGCGGCGGGGGCACGACGGAGGGGGCGGGAGCGGCCGGCTTGGCACCGGGCCGCCCCGCGCTGCCGCCGGGTCCGAAGAGGGTGTCGCAGATGCGGCGGTACGTGGCCTCCGGGTGACCGACCCAGTCGACCTGGCGCAGCGCCTGGTCCTGCCCGGCGGACTCCAGGACGAACTGCCCGTACCCGAGCGCGCGACCCACCACGGACCGGCCGTAGTTGAGGTCGGTGACCTTGGTGAGCGGCATCATCGCCACCTTGTGCGTGATGAGCCCGTAGAGCAGGAGCAGGCGCTTGTCGGTCGCGACGAACCACTCGTTGCGCCACTCGAGCACCTTCCACGCGAGGCGCGCCGCGAGGATCAGCCAGAGCCACCAGACGACGAGGATCCCGTCGCCCACGGACGGTCCCGCCTGGACGACGAGCCAGGAGACGACGAAGAGACCTGCCGTCGTCGTGGCCACCGGTTCGAGCAGCATCGCCCAGTGGTGGCGCGTCGCGACCACCACCCGCTCGCCCGTGAGGACGTAGCGGTCGATGACCCGGCTCCGGGGCCGGCCGCCCTGGGGCACGGCTAGTCCAGGAGGGAGCTGAAGAACTGGCCGATGCTGCGGAAGGCGCCGAGGATCACGTCCCAGATCCCCTCGAGAATGTCGGCAGCCCGTTCGGGGCTCGTGACGATCGCGTAGAGCGCGAAGATCACCAGCGTCCAGATGAGGATCGCCTTCACCTTCGGATGCATCGGGACTCCTCCCCGGTCGGGGGTCGGTCGGACAGGACGTGCGCCCCCCTGCGGGGACCGTGCCGGGACGGCCCGCACAGCATGACAGCAGACGGTGACATTTTGACAGGGCATGTCCCGTTCGTGTCCCGCGGCACGCCGGGAGCGGGTGGGTCCGGCTCCCGGTTCTCGCCTACTCGCCCGCGCGGCTCCCGCTCACTCGCCCGCGCGGCGCAGGACCTCCGTGAGGCGGTTCGCGGCGGCGACGACCGATCCGGAGTGGAGGCGGCCCGGCTGGCGCGACAGGCGCTCGACGGGCCCGGAGATCGAGACGGCCGCGACCACGCGCCCGGACGGGCTGCGGACGGGCGCGGAGACCGACGCGACCCCGAGCTCGCGCTCCGAGACCGACTGGGCCCACCCCCGGCGTCGGACACCCGAGAGGATCGTGGCGGTGAAGACGGCCTCGCGCAGCCCGCGGTGCAGGCGGTCGGGCTCCTCCCAGGCCAGGAGGATCTGGGCCGCGGAGCCCGCGTTCATCGTGAGTGTCGCGCCCACGGGGATCGAGTCGCGCAGGCCGACGGGCCGCTCGGCCGCGGCGACGCAGATGCGGTGGTCTCCCTGGCGGCGGTAGAGCTGAGCGCTCTCGCCGGTGTGGTCGCGCAGCGCGGTGAGCACCGGGTTCGCGGCGGCCAGCAGGCGGTCCTCGCCCGCGGCCGTGGCGAGCTCGTTGAGCCGCGGCCCGAGGACGAACCGCCCCTGCATGTCGCGGGCGACCATGCGGTGGTGCTCGAGGGCGACGGCGAGGCGGTGCGCCGTCGGGCGGGCGAGGCCGGTGGCGGTGACGAGCTGGGCGAGGGTGGCCGGGCCCGACTCCAGGGCGCCGAGAACCGAGGCCGCCTTGTCCAGGACGCCGACTCCGCTAGTATTGTCCATAGGTCGATATTGGCGTCTCATGCACTGAGATGCAAGTCGGCGGGAGATGTTCCACCCGCTGGACGTTCTCCCCGGCATGCTGCCGGACGGCGGACCATCGACCCAGACGGCCCCCCGTGCCCCCGCGGGGACGCCGTGACAGACGACGAGGAGATGAGCAGCATGGCCGGCACGCTGGCGGAGAAGGTCTGGGACGCGCACCTGGTGCGACGCGGCACGAACGGGTCGCCCGACCTCCTCTACATCGACCTCCACCTCGTCCACGAGGTGACGAGCCCGCAGGCCTTCGAAGGGCTGCGCCTCGCCGGCCGCCCCGTGCGACGCCCGGACCTCACCATCGCGACCGAGGACCACAACACGCCCACGCTCGACATCGACCTGCCCATCGCGGACCTCACCAGCCGCACGCAGATCGACACGCTGCGCAACAACGCGCGCGAGTTCGGCGTCCGCATCCACTCCCTCGGCGACGCCGACCAGGGCATCGTCCACCAGGTCGGCCCGCAGCTCGGCCTCACCATGCCCGGCCTCACCGTCGTGTGCGGCGACTCGCACACCTCCACGCACGGCGCGTTCGGCGCGCTCGCGTTCGGCATCGGCACGTCCGAGGTCGAGCACGTCCTCGCCACCCAGACGCTGCCCCTCGCACCCTTCAAGACCATGGCGATCAACGTCGACGGCGCGCTGCCCCCGGGCGCGACGAGCAAGGACATCATCCTCGCGATCATCGCCAAGATCGGCACCGGCGGCGGCCAGGGCTACGTCCTGGAGTACCGCGGCGAGGCCATCCGTAACCTCTCCATGGAGGCGCGGATGACGATCTGCAACATGTCGATCGAGGCCGGCGCCCGCGCCGGCATGATCGCCCCCGACGACACGACCTTCGAGTACCTCAAGGGCCGCCCGCACGCGCCCGAGGGCGTCGACTGGGACGCCGCCGTCGAGTACTGGCGCACCCTGCGCTCCGACGACGACGCGGTCTTCGACACCGAGGTCACGCTCCGCGCGTCCGACCTCGAGCCGTTCGTCACCTGGGGCACCAACCCCGGCCAGGGCCTGCCCATCTCCGCGACCGTCCCCGTCCCCGAGGAGATCGCCGACGAGAACGAGCGCGTCGCCGCCGAGCGGGCCATCGAGTACATGGGTCTGACCCCCGGCCAGCCCCTGCGCGAGATCCCCGTCGACACGGTGTTCATCGGGTCGTGCACCAACGGCCGAATCGAGGACCTGCGCTCCGTCGCCAAGGTCGTCCAGGGCAAGAAGAAGGCCGACGGCGTCCGCGTCCTCGTCGTCCCCGCGTCGGCCCGCGTGCGCCTCCAGGCCGAGGCCGAGGGCCTCGACAAGATCTTCCTCGACTTCGGTGCCGAGTGGCGCAACGCCGGCTGCTCCATGTGCCTCGGCATGAACCCCGACCAGCTCACCCCCGGCGAGCGCGCGGCGTCGACCTCCAACCGCAACTTCGAGGGCCGCCAGGGCAAGGGGGGCCGCACGCACCTCGTGTCGCCGCTCGTCGCCGCCGCCACCGCGCTGCGCGGGACGCTGTCCTCCCTCACGGACCTCGACCTGCCCGAGGGCACCGACATCACCTCGTTCGACGGCACGCCGCTCGCGCCGCTCGACCCGCGCGTCCTCGTGCAGGTCTGAGCGTCCCCGCGCCGAGCGCCGCCACCCACCCGTCGCCCCGAAGACTCGAAGAAGGTCCCGCCATGGAGAAGTTCACGACCCACACCGGCGTCGGCGTCCCGCTGCGCCGCAGCAACGTCGACACCGACCAGATCATCCCCGCCGTCTACCTCAAGCGCGTCACCCGCACCGGGTTCGAGGACGCCCTGTTCGCCGCCTGGCGCGGCGACCCCACCTTCGTCCTCAACCAGGACGCCTACCGCGCCGGGTCCGTGCTCGTCGCCGGCCCCGACTTTGGCACCGGCTCCTCGCGCGAGCACGCCGTGTGGGCGCTCAAGGACTACGGCTTCCGCGTCGTCCTCGCCTCCCGGTTCGCCGACATCTTCCGCGGCAACTCCGGCAAGCAGGGCCTCGTCGCCGGGATCGTCGCGCAGGAGGACATCGAACTCCTCTGGAAGATCCTCGAGACCAGCCCCGGCACCGAGGTGACCGTCGACCTCGTCGCGCGCACCGCGTCCGCGCAGGACGTCACCGTGCCGTTCCAGATCGACGACTACACGCGCTGGCGCCTCATGGAGGGTCTCGACGACATCGGTCTGACGCTCCAGCACGAGGACGAGATCGCCGCGTTCGAGGCGACGCGCGCGTCGTGGCGGCCGAAGACCCTGCCGGCGAAGACGCTCCCGAAGGTCGAGATCGAGGCGGCGCGGCCCGTCTGAGGCTGCGTGCCACTGGGCCCGGGGGCGGGTCCTGCGGAGGTGAGGACGGGTCTACCATCCGCGGGGCTCGTCCCGCGCCCCGCTCCCGCCAGTCCCACCACGACCCGTCCTCACCTCCGCAGGACCCGCCCGTGACGGGGTCGCCGACAGCGGGGTGCTGCGCGGATCAGGTCCGACGGCGGTCCTCGCCGTGGGCGTCCGGCGCTCGCCCACGGGCGGGCGAGGTGCCGCACCAGGCTGCGCGAGGTAGTACCGAGGTCGCGCGGGGTAGTACCGGGGTTCAGGGGCGGGGCGGGCCCTGGCGGATCGTGTCGAGGAGGGCCGTCGGGGTGGCGGTGTCGGGGTTCCAGCGGGACTCGACCCACCAGGTGGCGCCCGCCTCGGCGAGGTCGGCGAGCTGTTCGGTCGCGGCCGCGCGGTCGGCGGGGAGCTCGCCCTGGAGCACGACGTCGAACGGGCGGTCCGCGGGCAGGCCCAGCTCGGCGCGGCGTGCGGTGAGCCAGGAGACGAGGGCGGAGACGTCGTCGGGCGTGGGGACGTCGAAACCGCGCTCGCCCCGGAGCTGGAGCACGGTCCCGTCGGCGCGCAGCGCGCGGTCGAGCGAGCGGCGCGGCGGTCGGGCGGCGTCCCACACGCCCACCGGCCACACCGGCACGCGGTGCCCGGTCCCGGGGCGGTCGACGGGGCGGGGGAGGAACTGCATCTCGCCCGTCTTTAGGCGCGTCCCGGCGAACGCGAACGGCTCGCCCGTCCAGGCGCGGTCGAGGAACGCGAGGGCGTCGTCGAGCTGCTCCGCCCGGGCGCGCAGCTCCTGAGGCTGGTCGGGGACGGCGGAGAACCCGCCGTCGTCGAGCACCCCCACCCCGACGGGCAGGACGAGCCGACCGCCCGACAGGTGGTCCACCGTGAGCGCCTGCCGCGCGACCTCCCACGGGCGGCGTCGGGGCAGGGCGAAGACCATCGCGCCGAGCGTGACGCGCTCCGTGCGGACGGCGGCGGCGGCGAGCATGGCCCACGGGTCGAACGTGTCGACCGCCATCACGCTGATGCCGTCCCACGAGAAGAACCCGTCCCAGCCGTGCTCCTCGGCGGCCACGGCCATCTCGACGACCTGCGTGGCGGAGCCGAAGCTCCCGACCACCCCGACCTTCATCCCCACGTCCGGTGCGCTCATCCCTCCACGGTAGGCGGACCCACCCACGCCGTTGGGTGCGGGGGATCTGTCGTCGCCGGACGGTCCGGACGACAGATACCCCGCACTCAGCGGGGCGGGGTCAGCGGGGCGCGGGGGAGACGTCGAGGCGCGTGATGCGGCGGTGGGACACCTCGGTCACGGTGAGCCGACGGTCGCCGACCTCCACGTGGTCGCCCACGACCGCGAGCCGGCCGAGCTCGGCGAGGACGAAGCCCGCGACGGTCTCGTAGGGGCCGTCGGGCAGCTCGACACCGGTGCGGCGCGCGAGCTCCTCGATGGTCTGCCCAGCATCGACGCTCGTGGTGCCGCCGTCCTCGCGCGCGGCGGACGGCTCGTCCGGGTCGTACTCGTCGCGGATGTCGCCGACGAGCTCCTCGACCAGGTCCTCCAGCGTGACGATCCCGTCGGTACCGCCGTACTCGTCGACCACGACGGCGATGTGCACGCCCTCGCTGCGCATGCGCGCCATCGCGGGCAGCACCGTGTTCGTCGCGGGCAGCTCGAGGATGGGCCGGACGACGTCGCGCACGAGCACCGGGCGCCCGGTCGTCGGGTCGGTCTCGGGGTGGTCGGGGCAGTCGCGGCCGAGCAGGTCGCGCACGTGGAGGAACCCGACGACGTCGTCGAAGTCCTCACCGGTCACGGGGTAGCGGGAGTAGGGCGCGGCGGCGACGGTGCGGGCCGCCTCGGCGAGGGGCGTGTCGCCGGCCATGAACGACACCTCGCCTCGCGGCGTCATGGCCTCGGCGAGCGACCGGTCGCCGGCGGCGAACACGTCGTCGAGGATCTGCCGCTCGTCCTCGGGGATGTCCTCGTGCGCGAGGACGAGCTCGCGCAGCTCCTCCTCGCTCATCTCCTCCCCGCGCGCGGACGGGTTGCCGCCGAGCAGCCGCACGACGGCGTCGGTCGAGCGCGACAGCAGCCAGATGACGGGGCGCATGAGGGTCGCGAACCGGTCGAGCGGCGGGGCGACGGCGAGCGCGACCGACGCCGAGCGCTGCAGCGCGATGCGCTTGGGGACGAGCTCGCCGAGCACGAGCGACAGGTAGGCGACGAGGAGCGTGAGCGCCACGAGGGCGACGGTGTCCGCGAGCCCGGGCGGGAGCCCCAGCCCTTCGAGGACCGGGGCGAGGTCGGGGGCCAGGGTCGACGCGCCGTAGGCGGCCGAGAAGAACCCCGCGACGGTCACGCCGATCTGGACGGCGGCGAGGAACCGGTTGGGGTCGCGCGCGACGGCCGCGACCCGTGCCCCGCGCGCGGACTGCTTCTCGAGCTGCGCGACCTGGCTCTCGCGCAGCGACACGAGCGCGATCTCCGTGCCGGCGAACACCCCGCCGACGAGGACGAAGAGCAGCACGAGAGCGATGTTGGTCCAGGTGCCGGAGTCCATCGCCCCATCCCATCAGACGTGGCGGTTCTATGAGAGCCGGGACGGCGGCACCTGGCCGGGCGTCGGTCGGGGAGCCGCGTCCGAGGTCGCGTCGGCCGCCGCGTCCGAGGTCGAGTGAGGTGTCGCGTCAGGCGTCGGTGGGTGCGGTGGGCTCCGGGCCGGCGGGCGTCTGCTCGTGGCCCGCGGGCTCGCGGTGCTTGCGGCGGGGGATCAGGTGGACGACGAGGACGACGAGCCCGCCGACGAGCACGCCGACCACGGCGGAGCACGCCGTGTTGACGAGCCAGGCGAGGAAGCCGCCGACGCCCGCGACGCCCTCGACCGCGTGCTCGAGGTGGTGCACGACGTCGTACGGGCCGTGCCAGCCGAGGTCGTAGGCGCCCTGGAGGAGGATGTGCCCGCCGACCCACAGCATCGCGACGATCCCGACGAACGAGATCACCGACATGACCTTGGGCATCGCGCCGACGAGCCCGACGCCGAACCGCTGCACCCACCCGGTGCGGCGCCCGGCGAGGTGGAGACCGATGTCGTCCATCTTCACGATGAGCGCGACGACCCCGTACACGACCGCGGTGATGAGGAACGCGACGATCACGAGGATGATCAGGCGCGACCAGAACCCCTCGGACGCGACCTCGTTGAGCGCGATGACCATGATCTCGGCGCTGAGGATGAAGTCGGTGCGGATCGCGCTCGACACGACGGTGTCCTCGTCGACGGCCTTCTTCTCGGCCTTGTCCTCGACCTCGGCGTGGTGCGATCCGGAGACGAGCTCCCACACCTTCTCCGCGCCCTCGAACGCGAGGTACAGGCCGCCGACCATGAGCAGCGGCGTGAGCAGGAACGGCAGGAACTGGCTGAGCAGCAGGATCGCCGGGAGGATGAACAGCAGCTTGTTGCGCAGGGAGCCCGTGGCGATGCGCTTGATGACGGGCAGCTCGCGCTTCGCCGCCAGGCCCTCGACGTACCGGGGGGTCACGGCGGTGTCGTCGATGACGACGCCCGTCGCCTTGGCGCTCGCGCGGCCCGCGGCGGCGGCGACGTCGTCGACCGACGCCGCCGCGAGCTTGGCGAACGCCGCGATGTCGTCGAGGAGGGCGGCAAGTCCGACGGCCATGAGGTCTCCGTACGCGGGCCCGGTGCGCCGCGGGCGGGTCCGCCGGTCGTGTCGGGTGCGGCCGCAGCATCGTAGCGGCCGCTCGCGGCGCACGGGCGGCTGCGTCCGGCGCTCAGCCGCCCGGCGCGCGCGTCACGACGTTGACGAGCCGCGGCGGGCGCACGACGACGCGCACCACCTCCCGCTCCCGTGTCGCCCGGTCCACGCCCGGGACGGCCAGCGCGTGGGCGCGCAGCGTCGCCTCGTCGACGTCGGCGGGCACGACGACGCGCCCGCGCACCTTCCCGTCGACCTGCACGACGGCCTCGACGGTGTCGTCGACGAGCAGCGCCGGGTCGACCACCGGCCACGCCGCGTCCGCGACCGACGGCGCGTGCCCGAGCCGCTCCCACGCCTCCTCGGCCGTGTACGGGGCGAAGAGCCCGAGCAGCACGGCGACCACCTCGGCGGCCTCGCGCACCGCGCCGGCGTGCGCCGCCGCGTCCTCGTCGGGCGCCGGTCCCTCCGACGCCGCCCGACGCGCCGCCGTCACGAGCTCCATGAGCCGTGCGACGACGACGTTGAACCGCGAGCGGTCCAGCAGGCCCGCGGCGTCGTCGACCGTGCGGTGCGTGACCCGCCGCAGCGCGTGGGCGCGCGTGCCGGGGTGCGCGAGCGGCGCGACGGCGCCGGGCGGGGCGACCGGTGGGCCGACCGCACCACCCACGCCCGCGACGTCGTCCACGAGCCGCAGCACCCGCTCGCAGAACCGGCGCATCGCCGCGGGGTCGACGTCCGCCCAGTCCACGTCGTCCTCCGGCGGCCCCGAGAACACGAGCGCGAGCCGCACCGCGTCCACGCCCCACCGGTCGAGCTGCGCGCCCAGCTCGACGCCGTTGCCCAGCGACTTGCTCATCGCCCGTCCGCCGTTCAGCACCTTCCCCTGGTTGAGCAGCGTCGCGAACGGCTCCGTGACGTCCACCCACCCCAGGTCGTGCAGCACCTTCGTCACGAACCGGCTGTACAGCAGGTGCAGGATCGCGTGCTCGACGCCGCCCACGTATTGCGCGGCCGGCATCCACCGCCGCGCGTCCCCAGGCCGGAACGGGACGTCCTCCGGGGCGCCGGACGCCCCGAGCGAGCAGTAGCGCAGGAAATACCACGACGAGTCGACGAACGTGTCGAGCGTGTCCGGGTCGCGCTCCGCGTCCGCGCCGCACCGCGGGCACGGCACGCGGCGCCACGCGTCCGCGGCGGGCGACGCCAGCGGCGAGCGGCCGCGCGGGAGCAGGTCGTCACCCGCGAGGTCGGGCAGCCGCACCGGCAGCGCGTCGTCCGGCACGGGCACGACGCCGCACGCCCCGCAGTGCACGACCGGCACCGGCGCGCCCCAGTAGCGCTGACGCGACACCAGCCAGTCCCGCAGCCGGTACGACGTCGCGCGCTCGCCCGCGCCCGCCGCCTCCAGCCGGTCGGTCGCGTCCTCGACCGACGGCCACGTCTCGCCCGACCCCGTCGGCAGGCCGCGCGCGGCGGCGAACCGGGCGTCCCTCTCGTCGTGGGCCGGGACGCCCATGACGACGCCCGTCCCGTACCCCGGCAGCACGTGCTCCGCCGCCCACACCGGCAGCCGCTCGCCCGACACCGGGTGCCGCACCCACGCGCCGAGGAACACGCCGCGGGCGCTCGCGGACGCGGACGACCGCGCGATGTCTCCGGCGTCCTGCGCCGCGCGGCGCAGGACGGCCAGCGCGTCCGCGTGCTCCGGCGCGCACAGCGCCGCCGCGACCGGGCTCTCCGGCGCGACGGCCAGGAACGTCACCCCGGGCACGGTGTCCGGGCGGGTCGTGAACGCCTCGACCACGACGGGCGAGGGCACCGCCCGGCCCGACGGCGCGGCGTCGGGCACGACGTCGAAGCGCACCCGGGCGCCGTGGCTGCGCCCGACCCAGTTCCGCTGCATCGTCAGCACCCGGTCGGGCCACGCGCCCTCCAGGGCGGTCATGTCGTCGAGCAGCCGGTCCGCGTACGCCGTGACGCGCACGAACCACTGCGTGAGCTCGCGCTGGACCACGGGCGTGCCGCAGCGCTCGCACCGACCGCCGACGACCTGCTCGTTGGCCAGGACCGTCGCGTCCGTCGGGCACCAGTTGACCGGCGCCGTCGCGCGGTACGCGAGGTCGTGCTCCAGCAGGCGCAGGAACAGCCACTGCGTCCAGCGGGAGTACTCGGGGCGGTGCGTCTCCAGGCGGCGCGACCAGTCGAACGAGACGCCGTAGCGCCGGGCCGTGGCGGCCTGGGTCGCGATGTTCGTCTCCGTGAAGACGGCAGGGTTCTCGCCGCGGCGGATCGCCGCGTTCTCCGCGGGCAGGCCGAACGAGTCCCAGCCGATCGGGTTGAGCACGTCGAACCCGCGCAGCCGCCAGGACCGCGCCACGACGTCCTCCAGCGCGAACACCTCCGCGTGACCCATGTGCAGGTCGCCGGACGGGTAGGGGAACATCGTCAGCAGGTAGCGGCGGGGGCGCGCGCCGTCGTCGCGCGCACGGAACGTGCCGTGCTCGTCCCAGAAGCGCTGCCAGCGCTCCTCGACGTCGGCGGTGGTGGAGCGGCGGGGCGCAGGGTCGGCTGCAGGGGGTGCGGGACGCGGGGTGACCACGGTGAGGCTCCTCGAGAAGGTGGGCGTCGTCGTCGGGCACTCACCTGGGACCGTGGGGACGCGCAGGCACCGCCGCGCTGAGCGTGCCCGCCCGGCGGGCTCAGCGCGGCCGGCGAAGGAGGAGCTGCACGGGTCGCATCCCGGACATCGTCACCCGCGTCGCCGGTCCCCGTCAACGACTGGACCGGTCCCGTGGGCCGCGCGCGGGCGTGCGGAGTGTGGCGGACGTCGCCCGCCCCGGCGGTCCGGCGCCGTTCCGCCGCCAGTAGGCTTGCCGTATGGCATCCCACTACGACGTCGTCGTCCTCGGTGCAGGCCCCGGTGGTTACGTGGCCGCGATCCGTGCAGCCCAGCTGGGCCTGCAGGTCGCGGTCGTGGAGGAGAAGTACTGGGGTGGGGTGTGCCTCAACGTGGGCTGCATCCCGTCCAAGGCGCTCCTGCGCAACGCCGAGCTCGCGCACCTCTTCACGCACGACGCGAAGACCTTCGGCATGTCCGGCGAGGTGACCTTCGACTTCGGCGCGGCGTTCGACCGCTCGCGCACCGTCGCCGAGGGGCGCGTCAAGGGCGTGCACTTCCTCATGAAGAAGAACAAGATCACCGAGTACGACGGCCGCGGCACGTTCCGCGACGCGAACACGCTCGACGTGAAGCTCGCCGACGGCTCGACGGACCAGGTCACGTTCGACAACGTCATCATCGCGACCGGCTCGAAGGTGCGCCTGCTCCCGGGCGTCGAGCTGTCCGAGAACGTCGTCACGTACGAGAAGCAGATCCTCACGCGCGAGCTGCCGAAGTCCATCGCCATCGTCGGCGCCGGCGCCATCGGCATGGAGTTCGGCTACGTCCTCAAGAACTACGGCGTGGACGTCACCATCATCGAGTTCCTCGACCGCGCCCTGCCCAACGAGGACGCCGACGTCTCCAAGGAGATCGCCAAGCAGTACAAGAAGCTCGGCGTGAAGCTGCTGACGTCGACGGCGGTCCAGACGGTCACCGACAACGGCACCGACGGCGTCAAGGTCACCTACAAGGGCGTCAAGGACGACAAGCCGGACGAGCTCGTCGTCGACAAGGTCCTCATGGCCGTCGGCTTCGCCCCCAACGTCGAAGGCTTCGGCCTCGAGAACACCGGCGTCCAGCTCACCGAGCGCGGCGCCATCGCCATCGACGACGTCATGCGCACCAACGTCGACCACATCTACGCCATCGGCGACGTCACCGCCAAGCTCATGCTCGCCCACGTCGCCGAAGCACAGGGCGTCGTCGCCGCCGAGACCATCGGCGGCGCCGAGACCCTCACCCTCGGCGACTACCGCATGATGCCCCGCGCCACCTTCTGCCAGCCGCAGGTCGCCAGCTTCGGCCTCACCGAGCAGCAGGCCAAGGACGAGGGCTACGAGGTCAAGGTCGCCACCTTCCCCTTCATGGCCAACGGCAAGGCCCACGGCCTCGGCGACCCCGTCGGATTCGTCAAGCTCATCTCCGACGAGACCTACGGCGAGCTCCTCGGCGGCCACCTCATCGGCCCCGACGTCTCAGAGATGCTGCCCGAGCTCACCCTCGCGCAGAAGTGGGACCTCACCGTCAACGAGCTCTCGCGCAACGTGCACACGCACCCGACGCTGTCCGAGGCCGTCCAGGAGTCCATCCACGGCCTCGCGGGGCACATGATCAACTTCTAGTAAGTAGGTCAAATCGGACATCGTCCGATCACCTGGTCGGAGGCCCGGGTCTGCGAGTTTTCGCAGGTCCGGGCCTCTTTCCTGTCTCGGGGAGGCCTGGACACCGGGAGGCAGAAGGACCCGGATGTTAAGTCCTTGGCCGGGTGAAAGTGGGTCAGGAAGCGCGCTGACGCCGGGAGGACGCCTGTACCGTGAGCGCCGTGGTCGTGACGTTCGAAAGGTTGCGGGACGCGGAAGCGGCCGTGCCCGCCTGCGCCGGGTACAGCACAACGGCTGGGGTGGTTGACGCGACGTTAAGGGCAGTCTTCGGCGCGGACGTCGCGGGGACGTTGCGCGCGGTCAACCAGCCGCTGGAGACGGTGGCGGCAGCCAAGGCGATGAGGGCCGACATCGGCGGGCTCGAATGCACGGTCTACGCCGACCCCCAGGGCGTGAATGTGCTCACCCCTGGCACTCGCGCGGAGCGCCACCTCCGTGCCCATGCGCGGCCTGGGAGCGAGGTTCGCGCTGATCGGCGGGGCGATACCGCGTATGCCATGGTCGGCTATGCCTGGGACGATCTTGCTGAGCTCGTGGACGTCGTCGACGCCGAAGCGCTGGCCGACGCAGTTGCGGGACGGACGCCGCGTCGAGCCCTGATCACCTCGGCTGCTGACCGCCGCGCGATCGAGGAGCGTGCCGTGGGCGTGGCGACGGAGCATTTTGAGGCGATCGGATATCAGGTGGCGAACGTCGGGGCGACGGCGTCGTACGACCTCGACTGCCGTCGCGGTGACGAGCACTTGTACGTCGAGGTGAAGGGGACCACGACCGGCGGGGAAGCCGTCATCCTCACGAGGAACGAGGTGGAGCTGCACCGCGCGACGTACCCGCGCAACGCACTGGCGCTCGTGCGACGCATCCGCCTCGATCGGTCGTGCGAACCGCCCGCAGCGACGGACGGCGAGCTGCTCCTCACGCAACCGTGGCAGATCGACGACGAGTCCCTGACCGCACTGAGCTACCGATTCGCCACGGGCGTCGACGGCTGAAGCGACCCTACGCATCAGAGCGTGTGCCGCACATCCTCCATGCCCGTCACGGCACGGGTGGGCGCCGACAGACGTCAGCGCTCGGTGATGCCTCCGTAGCGCTCGATCGCCTCGGGGTGGCGTTTGCGAGGCGGGCGACTGCCGAGGTGGCTGCCCCGTCGAGCGGCTGGAGTGCAGCAGTCACGCCGCCCGGGATCTCGCTCGGTGGCTCTCGACGAAATCGCGCACCGCGCGGGCCGGCACGTCCTTCTTCGACGCGCCCAGGAAGTGAGCGGTCTGTGTTCGGGGCAGCTCGGTGGGCGATGCCCGGCGGGCACTACGGACTCTCCGGGCGCGCTGAGGGGCTCGTTCCGGCGCAAGAGACCGGTAAGTTCGTATGAGGTCATGGATGCTCGTTAGAGCGCCCGGTAGTAGGCGCGGATCGACTGCGCCATCAGCATGCGGCGCTCGGCGAGGAACTCCTGGTAGTTGCCCGCGGTGACCTCACCGAGTTTCGCGGGCACGGCGTTCTCCACGAGGTTCCGGGCGAGGTCATGGGCGTCGGTGATCTCCCCGAGCGTCAGGATGCTGCTCGTGATCTGACCGTCCATCTCGGCCATGTAGACGGCCGGAGGCTTGTTGCTGATGGAGATGTTGATCGAGGTCTCGGTGAGCGCAAAGTTGGCGACCTGGTTGTAGTCGCCGCGGTCGGGGAAGCCGTTCTTCTGAAGGTAGTCCTTCGGCACGATGTGGTGGATGTCGCCCGACTGCTGGTGCATGGCGGCCACCGTGACGCCCTTGGAGAGGAACCCGCGGGCGCGGGCCGCGACCTGGGATGCGAGGAACGTCTGGAAGTAGGGGCTCGCCGTGCTGGTGGTCATTAGGTTCTGCGGGAGCCGCGCGTTCCAGTAGGCGTCCGACAGCTCGGACTCCTCGATCTGCTTCAGGTAGTTCTCCGCCCCCTGCTCGCCGATACGGCGGATGTCCTGCTCCCAGGTGGACTCGAAGCTTCCCGAGTGGCGTGAGGTGAGCATCGACATGACGAACCACCGCTTGACGATCCGCTTGCAGTCACCCTCTGACATGTCCCCGTCCTGCCGGAGACGTAGGTAGAGGGCGTATGCGAAGTTGAGGGCGTTCTTCGAGCCCACCATGCCCGAGGCGATGAAGCCAGCGGACTTGATGAGCAGGAGGAAGTTCTCAAACGGGTACTTGCTGACGATGTCCAGCAGGGCCCGCTCGAGCTTGTCGTAGGCCACGGGAATGCGTGCCTCGTCGACGGTCCTGGTTTCGGGATCACGTCCCGACAGCTCGCTGACAATGCTCGAGGCCTTGCCGCGATTGAATCCGAGGAGGCCGGCGACGCGGATCAGGTCGCCGTACGCCGGGTCGTAGAGGTCCTCCGAGTCGTCCTTGAGCCACGAGATCTTCTGCAGAAACGGCGTGGCGGCGAACTCGGTGTCGTTGTCCCGGATGTCGGCGTAGGCATGGGGCGCGACGGCGAGGTGGCAGAAGTAGTCGATGAGCTTGCGAAGGTTCCTTCCTCGGTCGCCGTAGGTGGCGATCTTGCTCATGGCGAAGTCGGCGCTGCTCAGGGGCACGCCCTTGGAGTTGATGCGGATGAAGATCTCCGACACGGTCTCGACGTCGAGGTCGTCTGCGAGGCCGATAATGCCGATCTGGGCGTTCTTGATCCCCTCGAGGCGTGCGAGGTTGCTCTCGAAGACCTCGCCGTCGACGCCGGGGTTGCGTTCGAGATACCGGCGGGCGAAGGACAGTGGAGAGGCCGAGTTGAAGTACTCGCTGATGTCCGCGATCCACTGCGGATTCTTGCGGATCACCGGGGTCGCCGTGGCGAACTCCTCGGAGATCGGGTTGAACGCGATGACTATGCGGACCGATTGGTACCGCTTGTTCACCACCGGCAGCCCGGCAACCGCGGCTCGCAGCGCCGTGATCCGCTGCTGACCATCGATCAGGATCTGCTGGTGCGCGGCGATCTGACCGCCCTTCAGCTTCGCGCCGACCGACTGCCACGTGATCAGGTATCCGACGGGGTAGCCCTTGTAGAGGGAGTCCATGAGGTCGCGGACCTTGATGCTGTCCCAGACGAACGGACGCTGGAGTTCGGGGATCGCGATTTTGTCGCCCTTGACGTCAGCCAGCAGTTGCGTCACTGCCGACTGCGTCACCTGGTACTTCGCCACGCCTACCCCCATAATCCGACGACGAGTCATGGCGAGGTTACGCCCACCGACCTTGCCGGGGTAGGCCGAGAGACCAAGTCAAGTCGCACATCGTTGCGGACCGGTAGCTCGAGCAATCGAAAGCCAATCGTGCTTGCATGACCTGGAGGTCGACGCGAGGGAGGGCGCGTGCTCCGCACAGTCGACACGTCGTACGGTGCGCCGGCTCTGGACCGCCTGCAGTCGGCGATGTCGGAGTTGAAGCAGCACTACCCGATGAGGCAGGTCGTGGTGGTGACACCCACGCACCTGGCGGGTACGGTCGCCCGCCGCCACCTCGCACGCCATGGCATCGACCGCCCCGGCGCCGACCCTGCGACGTCCGCGCGGGGCGATCGCTCGTCCCGGCCGGTCCGAGGTCGGGTTCCGCACCTGGTCCAGGACGTAGTCGAGGTCGGCGAACTCGCGCTTCCGCCCGACGAAGCCGGTCACCATCGCTACCTTCCATGTAGGTCGCACCAAATGTTACCTACATCGGATGATACGTACATCGTGCCACGTGGTTCGGTGTCCAGCGAGCACCCGCCGCAGAGCCGTACGGAAACGGCGTGGCGGGCGGCCTGACGTGGCGACCGGACGAGCGGCGCTGGACCGACTGACGACCGTCCGTACCCGATGGCGCCCCCTACCGACGCAGGGTGCGCCGCGCCGTCGGGCAGGGAGAGGATGGGCGGGACGTCACCGACCCGAGGAGGAGACCCATGCCGCTGCCTGCCACGCCGACGCGCGAGTTCGTGACCGGCCTGCCGAAGGCCGAGCTGCACGTGCACCTGGAGGGCACGTTGGAGCCGGAGCTGAAGCTGCGCCTCGCGGAGCGCAACGGGGTCGACATCGGCCAGTCGACGGTGGAGGAGGTGCGTGCGACGTACGCGTTCGACTCGCTCGCGAGCTTCCTGGCCGTGTACTACCCGGCGATGGAGGTGCTGCGGACCGCGGACGACTTCTACGAGCTCGCCGACGCGTACCTGGCGCGCGCGGCGGCGGACGGCGTGAAGCACGTGGAGATGTTCTTCGACCCGCAGGCGCACACGTCGCGCGGGGTGCCGTTCGAGGAGGTCGTGACCGGGTACCACCGCGCGGCCGCGGAGGCGCCCGCGAAGCATGGCGTGGACGCGCACCTCGTCCTGTGCTTCCTGCGCGACATGTCGGCCGAGAGCGCGGCGGAGACGCTCGAGGCGTCGGTGCCGTTCCGGGACAGGATCCTCGGCGTGGGGCTCGACTCGGACGAGCGCGGCAACCCGCCGGAGAAGTTCGCCGCGGTGTTCGCGCGGGCGCGCGAGCTCGGCTACCGCCTGACGATGCACTGCGACATCGACCAGGAGGGCAGCATCGACAACATCCGCACGGTGCTCGACGAGATCGGCGTGGACCGCGTGGACCACGGCACGAACGTCGTGGAGGACCCGGCGCTCGTCGAGGTCGTGCGCGAGCGGGGCCTCGGGCTCACGTGCTGCCCGGTCTCCAACTCGTTCGTCACCGACGACATGAAGGCCGCCGAGATCGCGGGCCTGCTGCGCGACGGCGTGCGCGTCACGGTGAACTCCGACGACCCGGCGTACTTCGGCGGGTACGTGGTGGACAACTACGTGGCGCTCGCCGAGGCGGCGGACCTCACGTCGGCTGAGGTCGTGCAGCTCGCGCGCAACTCGTTCGAGGCGTCGTGGCTGGGGTCCGCGCAGCGCGCCGCGTACCTCGCGGAGGTCGACGGGTACGTCGCGGCGTTCGAGGCGCGCCCGGCCTGAGCGTGCCGGACGCCCGACCGGCGTCCTGTCAGCCGGACCGCGCGGTCTCACCCAGTGGTCGGCCCCGGCGTGTCCGCGACGGCCGTCACAGTGCCACCACGACGGCCACGGCCTGCGAGGACGCCCGGGCGGCCACGGGGCCGACGCAACCTCCACGGGACCTCCACGGCGGAGGGGGCGTGCGAGGCCCGCGGGGTGAATAATCCTCGGGTGCCCCGCGTTGGGCGCAGCAGGCCCGCGAACCGGGCCGCCGGACCATCCGCAGTCGAGAGGGCGACCAGAGCTGATGAACGACGTGCTGTACGTGAACGGGGGCACCCCCCTGGACGGGACCATCACGGTCCGTGGAGCGAAGAACTTCGTGTCCAAGGCGATGGTGGCGTCGCTGCTGGGGGAGTCGCCGAGCGTGCTGCGCAACGTGCCGCAGATCCGCGACGTCGGTGTCGTGACGGGACTGCTGGAGCTGCACGGCGTCACGGTGAAGGCGGACCCGGACGCGGGGATCCTCGACCTCGACCCGTCGAACGTGGAGTCGGCGCACGTCGCGGACATCGACGCGCACGCGGGGTCGAGCCGCATCCCGATCCTCTTCTGCGGGCCGCTGCTGCACCGTCTGGGCGAGGCGTTCATCCCGGACCTGGGCGGGTGCCGCATCGGCGACCGGCCGATCAACTACCACCTGGACATCCTGCGCCAGTTCGGCGCCGTGGTGGACAAGCGGGAGAACGGCATCCACATCCGCGCGCCGCGCCGCCTGCAGGGCACGAAGATCGCACTGCCCTACCCATCGGTGGGCGCGACGGAGCAGACGCTGCTCACGGCCGTGCGGGCCGAGGGCATCACCGAGCTCGCGAACGCCGCGATCGAGCCCGAGATCATGGACCTCATCGCCGTCCTGCAGAAGATGGGCGCGGTCATCTCCGTGGACACCGACCGCGTCATCCGCATCGAGGGCGTCGACCGCCTCGACGGGTACACGCACACCGCGCTCGGCGACCGCATCGAGGCGGCCTCGTGGGCGTCGGCGGCGCTCGCGACGGGCGGCGACATCACCGTCAAGGGTGCGACGCAGCCCGAGATGATGACGTTCCTCAACACGTTCCGGAAGGTCGGCGGCCGGTTCGACGTCCAGGACGACGGCATCCGGTTCTGGCACCCGGGCGGCGACCTCACGCCGATCGTGCTGGAGACGGACGTGCACCCCGGCTTCATGACGGACTGGCAGCAGCCGCTCGTCGTCGCGCTCACGCAGGCCAAGGGCCTGTCGATCGTCCACGAGACGGTGTACGAGAACCGGTTCGGCTTCACCGACGCGCTGCGCGGCATGGGCGCGACCATCCAGGTCTACAAGGAGTGCCTGGGCGGGCGCGACTGCCGGTTCGGGCAGCGCAACTTCCACCACTCCGCCGTGGTCTCCGGCCCGACGCCGCTCGCCGCCGCGGACATCGAGGTCCCCGACCTGCGCGGCGGCTTCTCCCACCTCATCGCCGCCCTCGCGGCGAAGGGCACGTCGACGGTGCGGGGCATCAGCCTGATCGACCGCGGGTACGAGAACTTCCAGGACAAGCTCGTCGCGCTCGGGGCGGACGTCTCGCGCGACTGACGCCGCAGGTCATGACGCCTGTCACGGCGGTCGGGCGCGCCGCCGTGACAGGCTGAGGCCGTGGGATCCTCACGCACCTTCCTCGAGTCGTGGACGCGCCGTTCGGCGCCGGCGCGGTTCGACATGTACACGCGCTGGTCGCTGTACCTGCTCTCGGCGGGGGAGCCGTTCGTCGCGCTCTTCGTCCTCGCCTCCGACCCCGGCTTCTCCCCGACGACGGTCGTGCCGTGGCTGCTCGTCGCCGTCGCCCACACCGTCGCGTGCCTGCTGGTGCTCCGCGGCGGCATCGACCAGTTCCTCGGCGGCCCCCACGTGCCGCGGTGGCGGCTCGTGGCCCTCGGGATCCTCTCCGTCGCCCTCGTCATGCTCGCCCTGGTCACGTTCCCCGTCGACGGGCCGGACGGCGTGGCGGGCAGCGGCCGCTTCTGGGCCCTGCTGCTCGGGCCCGGGTTCGGCGTGCTCGCCGTCACGCCGCTCGTCGCGTACCGCCGGCTCGCGCTCGTCGCGCTCCTGCTCGCCGTGGGGCTGGGCTGCTCCGTGTGGATCGGCACCGGGCCCGTCACGGCGACGACCGCGGGCATGGCCGTGGGTCTCGGCCTGTCCTTCCTCGTCATGCTGCTCGCGCTGTTCGCCTCGTACCGCGCGTCGATCTGGATGCTCGGCGTGGTGTGGGAGCAGGAGCGCAACCGCGTGCTGCACGCGCGTCTCGCCGTCGCGGAGGAGCGGCTGCGCTTCTCCCGCGACCTGCACGACGTCTTCGGCCGCACCCTGTCCGTCGTCGCGGTGAAGAGCGAGCTCGCCGCCGAGCTCGCCGCCCGCGGCCGACCCGGCGCCGAGGAGCAGATGCTCGACGTGCGACGGATCGCGCAGGACGCCCTGCGCGAGGTGCGCGCCGTCGTCGCCGGGTACCGCACGGCCGACCTCGCGGCCGAGCTCGCGGGCGCCCGGTCGGTGCTGCGCTCCGCCGGGGTCGCCACCACCGTCCACGGCGACGAGACGCCCGTGGGCGACGCCGCGCAGGAGGCCCTCGCCTGGGCGGTGCGGGAGAGCGTGACGAACGTCGTGCGGCACTCGGCCGCGACGTCGTGCACCATCACCCTCCACCACGACGGCGGCGCGAGCGTCCTCGAGGTCGTCAACGACGGCGTCCCGCCCGGCACGCGCGCGGGCCGGGGCTCCGGCCTCCTCGGCCTCGCGGAACGCCTCGACGGGACGGGCGGGTCGCTCGACACGTGGACCGACGACGGCCGGTTCGGTCTCGTGGCCCGCGTGCCCGACGCCGGCCCGCGCGCCCGCACCGGACCGACACCTCCCGCCCGCACGACCGAGAAGAGCCCCCGCGCGTGATCCGCATCCTCCTCGCCGACGACGAGAACCTCATCCGCGACGCCGTCGCGTCCCTGCTGTCCCTCGAGGACGACCTGGAGGTCGTCGTGCAGGCCGCGTCCGGCACGGAGGCCGTCGCGGCCGCCCTCAAGCTGCGGCCCGACGTCGCCGTCCTCGACCTGCAGATGCCCGGCCTCGACGGCGTCGAGGTGGCCGAGCGTCTCGCCGCCGACCTCCCGACCTGCGGGGTCGTCGTCGTGACGAGCCACGGGCGGCCCGGCTACCTCAAGCGCGCGCTGGAGGCCGGTGCGCGCGGGTTCCTGCCGAAGACCGTCTCGTCGCGCGTCCTCGCCGACGTCGTGCGCCAGGTCCACGCGGGAGGGCGCTACGTCGACCCGGAGCTCGCCGCCGAGGCCATCACCGCCGGGGCGAGCCCCCTCACCGCACGCGAGGCCGACGTCCTGGAGCTCGCCGCCGACGGCGCACCCGTCGAGGAGATCGCGACCCGCGCCCACCTCGCGCCCGGCACGGTGCGCAACTACCTGTCGTCGGCGGCCGCCAAGCTCGGCGCGGCGAACCGGCACGAGGCCGCGCACGTCGCGCGCCGCCACGGCTGGATCTGACCCCCCGCCGCCCGGCCCAGGGGACAGGGCGGCGCCCGGGGTCCGGGTAGGCTCGGTGCTCGTGCCGAGCCTGCCACCGACCCCCCGTGCGTACCGTGTCCTCGCGTCCGTCCTGCGCCCGATCCTCTTCGCGATCACGCGCCGCGACTGGCAGGGCGCCGAGCACCTGCCCCCGACCGGCGTCATCGTCGCCGCGAACCACGTCACCGAGGTCGACCCGGTCACGCTCGCCCACTTCCTCTACGACCAGGGACGCGCCCCCAAGATCACGGCCAAGGCGTCCCTGTGGAAGGTGCCGGTCGTCGGGCCCGTCCTGCGCCGCACCGGCATGATCCCCGTCCACCGCGGCACCTCCGGTGCCGCGCAGGCGCTCGTCGACTCCACCGCCCAGCTCGACGGCGGCGAGTGCGTCGTGTTCTTCCCCGAGGGCACCCTGACACGCGACCCCGACGGGTGGCCCATGCAGGGCAAGACCGGTGTCGCGCGCCTCGCGCTGACCAGCCGCGCGCCCGTCGTCCCCGTCGGCCAGTGGGGCGCCCACCGCCTCCTCGCGCCGTACGGCAAGCTCTTCAAGCCGATCCCGCCCAAGCACGTCGCCGTGCACGCCGGGCCGCCCGTCGACCTGAGCGACCTGTACGACCGCCCCCTCGACGCCGCCACGCTGCGCGAGGCAACCGACCGCATCATGGCCGCGATCACCGTGCAGGTCGAGCAGATCCGCGGCGAGAAGGCGCCCGCGGAACGGTTCGACATGCGCAAGAACCCGGGCTCGGAGCGCCGCCGGTGAGCGCCGCGCAGGCGCCCGCCACGACGGGCGAGCGCGTCGTCGCCGCGGTCCTCGGGTCCGGCAGCTGGGGGACGACCTTCGCCGCCGTCCTCGCCGACGCCGGGTGCGAGGTCCGTCTGTGGGGCCGCGACCCCGAGGTCGCGCAGCAGGTCAGCTCCGCCCGGCGCAACGAGAAGCGACTGCCCGGCATCGACCTGCCCCACGGGATCACCGCGACCACCGACGCCGCGCAGGCGCTCGCGGGCGCGGGTCTCGTCGTCGCGGCGATCCCGTCGCACGTCGCGCGCGCCACGCTCACCGAGCTGCGGCCCCTCGTCGAGCCCGGCGCCGTCGCGGTGTCGCTCATGAAGGGCGTCGAGCTGAGCACGGACCGGCGCATGAGCGAGGTCGTCGCCGAGGCGCTCGACCTGCCCGCCGAGCGCGTCGCCGTCGTCTCCGGCCCCAACCTCGCGCGCGAGATCGCGCACCGCCAGCCCACCGCGACCGTCGTGTCGTGCGTCGACGAGGACGTGGCCCGGTACGTCGCGCGGGCGTGCTCGTCGTCGTACTTCCGGCCCTACACCAACCGCGACGTCGTCGGCGTCGAGGTGTCCGGGGCGGCGAAGAACGTCATCGCGCTCGCCGTGGGCATCGCGCAGGGGCGCGGGCTCGGGTACAACACCACGGCGACGATCATCACGCGCGGCCTCGTGGAGATCACGCGCCTCGGGCTCGCGCGCGGCGCGGAGGCGGAGACCTTCGCCGGGCTCGCGGGCATGGGCGACCTGGTCGCCACGTGCTCGTCGCCCCTGTCGCGCAACCACACGCTCGGCAAGCACATCGGCCAGGGCATGTCGCTCGACGAGGCGATCACCGCCACCGGCGGCACCGCCGAGGGCGTGAAGTCGTGCCGCTCGATCCTCGAGCTCGCGGAGAAGGCCGGCGTGGAGATGCCGATCACCGCGGGCGTCGTCGCCGTCCTGCACGAGGGCATGCCCGTCGAGGAGATGGCGAGAGGGCTGCTCTCGCGCCCGCAGAAGGCCGAGGGCGTCACCGCGGAGCGCTGACGCCCGATGGGGCTCAGCCGTCGTCGCGCACGTCCACGACGACGCGCGCCGGGTCCTCCAGCGCGAACGCGCGGAACGGCCGTCGCTCGTCGTCGACACCCACGAACGCCTGCGTGTACCCCTCGAACACGCCGCGCAGCAGCACCTCCTCGATCTCGCCGTCCTCGGGCCCGGGGACCGGGGTCGACGTGTCGAACTCCTCGACGCCCGTGTCGAACGGGTACCCGGAGCCGGAGATCATCACCTGCAGGTAGGCGTCGCCGTCGACGTCGACCGCGTTGCCGCTGCCGTCGTCGCGCGGCTCGTCGACGTACTCCACGCGCCAGCCCGGCGCACCCGTGCCGCCCAGCTCGAGCACGACGCGGTCGTAGCCGTCGTGGTGGCCCACGCGGACGTCCGTAACCGTGAGCATCGCGTCCGCGGACGGGTCCTGCGTGTCCGGGTCGGTGTTCGCCGGGAACGGCACCGGTGCGTCGTCGGCCTCGTCGGCCGGGGTCGAGGGCTCGTCGGTCGGGTCGCCCGTCGCGTCGTCCGAGGGGTCGTCGGTGGAGTCGTCGGTGGGGGACTCGCCCGACGTCGGCGTCCCCGTGCCCGACGGGCTCGCCGTCGTGCTCGACGCGTCGGTCGGGTCGTCGTCCCCGCCGCCCGCGGTGCACGCCGCGAGCGTCAGGGCCAGCGTGGCGGCCGCGACCCCCCGCGCCGTCCGGTTCGTGCGTCTCGTGTCCATGCCCCCGAGCGTAGGAACGCGCGGTCACGTTCGCGCGGCGGCCAGGGCACGGTTCGGTGTCGCTACGCTGGCGGCATGGTCGAGGCCGCAGGGGTGTTCGTCACGCTCGTCGTGCTGGTGCTGCTCGTCGTGGGCATCGAGCGCTTCACGTCGGGCAAGGAGGCCCGTGCCCGCCGCGCGGCCGAGCACGGCGAGAGCGCGGGGTCAGGGATGTTCGGCGAGATCGTGGAGATCTTCCAGCCCAGCCGCACGCACGTCACCGAGGAGAAGGAACGGCAGCGGCTCGACGTCGTGCAGCGGCCCGCGGAGGGGCGCCCGTTCGACGTCGACCTCGACACGGGCGTGTTCTTCGTGCCCGGAGAGGGTCGGACGCCGTCCCCGGGCGGCGACGCGTCAGCGCGCTGAGCCCGCCGACGACCGCAGGGCCCGGTCGAGGTCGGCCCACAGGTCCTCCACGTCCTCGATGCCGACGGACAGGCGCAGCAGGTCCTCGGGAACCGTGGCCGACTCCGTGGCGAACCGGCGCCGGCGTTCCAGGCTCGACTCGACGCCGCCGAGGCTCGTGGCCGGGACCCACAGCCGCACGGCGGCGACGACGGCGTCCGCCGCGGGAGCACCGCCCGCGGGACGCAGCCCGAGGATCGCGCCGAACCCCGTCATGAGGCGGGCGGCGCGCTCGTGGCCCGGGTCGTCGGGCAGGCTCGGGTGGCGCACCTCGACGACGTGGGGGTGGGTCGCGAGGCGGCGCGCGAGCTCGGCGGCGCTCGCCTGCGACCGCTCGACGCGCAGCGCGAGCGTGCGCAGCCCGCGCAGGGCGAGCCACACCTCGAACGGGCCGGGGATCGCGCCGTGCAGCGTGCGGTACGCGCGCACCTGCTGCGCGAGCGCGTCGGTCGACGCGACGACCGCACCGAGCACGACGTCGGAGTGCCCGGCGAGGTACTTCGTCACCGAGTGCACCACGAGGTCGGCGCCGTGCGCGAGCGGCTGCTGCCCGAGCGGCGTGGCGAACGTGTTGTCCACGGCCGTGAGCACGCCCCGCTCGCGCGCCGCGGCGAGCAGCACCGGCAGGTCGGCGACCTCGAGCATCGGGTTGGTCGGCGACTCCAGGAGCAGGAGCGAGGCGCCGTCGAGCGTCGCGACGACCTGGTCGGTGTCGGCGACGTCGACCCGTCGCACGGTCACGCCCGCGCGGGCGGCGAGGTCGTCGGCGAACCCGAGGGTCACCTGGTAGGCGTGCCGCGGGACGACGACGGTCCCGCCCGCGGGCACGAACGCGAAGACCGCCGCGATGGCCGCCATGCCGGACGAGAACACCACCCCGGGGCGGTCGGCGCCCTCCAGCGCCGCGAGCGCCTCCTCGAACGGGTGCCACGTCTCGGTGTCCATGCGGGCGTAGAGCAGCTCGCCGGGCTGCTGCACGCCCTGAGAGACGTAGGTCGAGGACAGCACGAGCGGCGGGTTCACCGGGGCGCCCTGAGCACGCTCGGGCCGTCCCGCGGCGACGACGAGGGTCGCGGGGGCGAGGTGCGGGGCGGCGTCGGGCGCGGGGTGCTGCGTCATGGCGGCAGGCTACGCCGTCCCGCGACACGGGTGCCCCGGGCGACCACCGCATGGTCGGCGCGGGGCGGGGTCGGCTACTCGAGGGGGCCGAGCAGCGACTGCGCGACCGTCGAGTGCGCGGACTCGTCGTCGGACGGGTGGAAGAGCCCGGCGAGCACGTCCCGGTACAGCCGCCCGAGCTCGTTGCCGGAGAAGTAGCTCGACCCGCCCGCGACGCGCACGGCCTGCTCGACGACGTCCTTCGCCGTCTCCGTCGCGCGCACCTTGAGCCCCGCCGTCGCGCGGAACCAGCCCGCCCCGCGGTCGACGAGCGCGTCGAGCTCGCCCGCGACCGCGTCGATCTGCGGCCACACGCCGTCGAGCGCGAGCGCCGCGTCCGCGAGGCGCCACCGGACGTCGGGGTCCTGGGCCAGGGACGCGCCGTCGTTCTTCATCGACGTCCGACGCCGCGCGGCCGCCACCGCGAGATCGAGCGCCCGGTCCGCGATCCCTGTGTACACGGCGGCCAGCAGCGTCTCGAACGTCGTGAAGATGCCGACGACGAGGGGGTCGAGCGTCGGACCGGGCGGGATGCGGCGGACCACGCGCTCGGCGGGCGCGTGCGCGCCGTCGAGCACCGTGGAGCGCGACTGCGACGCCCGCATGCCCATCGTGTCCCAGTCGTCGAGGATCTCCACCCCGCCGCCCTCGCGGGTGACGAACGCGTGCACGAGGTGCGGGCCGTCGTCGGGCCTGTCGCCGGAGCCCGGGTCGAGCCCCAGGACCCCGAGACGCGTCCAGCCGGGGGAGTTCGACGTGAAGATCTTGCGGCCGTGGAACGTGTAGCCGCCCGCGCCGTCCGGCCGGGCCTCGGTGCGCGATCCCAGCAGGACGAGGTCGTTGCCCGCCTCGCTGTACCCGAACCCGAAGACCTCGCCGCGACCGGCCTCGTCGAGCAACCAGTCGAGCGACGAGTCGCCACGTTCGTGCAGGGAGCGGGCGACCCCGGTCCACACGTGGTGCATGTTCACCGCGAGCGCCGTGGCGGGCGCGGCGCCCGCCAGGCGAGCCTGCTCGCGCGCGGTCTCGCGCAGCCCGAGGCCCGCCCCGCCGAACGACTCGGGCACGAGCGCACGCAGGTAGCCCGCCGCGGCGAGGTCGTCCATGTCCTCGGCGAACCACGCGTTGTCGCGGTCGTACCCGGCGGCTCGCGAGCGCACGGCCTCCAGCAGGTCGTCCGGCAGCAACGTGCGGGGAGCGGGGAACGGTGCGGGTGCGGGCATGGCTGGGGGCGGCCTCTCGGGTGGCGGACGCGGGCAGGGCCCCGGCGACGTGTCGCCGAGGCCCTCCCACCGTACGCCGACGGCGCGTCCTACCCCACGCCTCAGCTCCGGGGGCTCGCGGCGTGCTCGCCTGGTCGCCCGCCCAGGTACAGCTCGGAGAGCTGCGGGTCGGCGAGCAGCTCGGGCGCCGGGCCCGAGATGTGCACCCGGCCGAGGTCGAGCACGCAGCCGATGTCCGCGGTCTCGAGCGCGCGTCGCGCGTTCTGCTCGACGAGCAGCACCGCGACCCCGGCGTCGCGCATGCGCACGACCTGCTCGAACACGGTCGCCGTCGTCTTGGGGTCCAGCCCCATGGAGGGCTCGTCGAGGAGGACCACGCGCGGGCTCACCATGAGCGACCGCGCGAACTCGACCTGCTTCTGCTGCCCGCCGGACAGCAGGCCGGCGAGCTGCTTCCACCGCTCGCCGACGATCGGGAACAGCTCCTGGACGAACCGGACGCGCTCGGCGACCTGCTGCTTGTCGCGCAGCGTGTACGCACCGAGCAGCACGTTCTCCGCGACGGTCATCTCGCGGAACACGCTGTGCCCCTGGAGCACGTGCGCCAGGCCGGACGACAGCATCTCCTGCGGCCCCTGACCGGTGACGTCCTTCCCGTCGACGAGGATCCGGCCGGAGCGGGGCCGGAGCAGCCCCGACGCGACCTTGAGCACGGTCGACTTCCCCGCGCCGTTCGGCCCGACGAGGCACACGACCGTCGAGGCCGGGACCTTGATCGTCAGCCCGCGCAGGACCATGGCCGCCCGGCCGTACCCGGCCTGCACGTCGTCCAGCTCGAGCAGGTACTCCCGCGGCGCTCCCGCGTCGGGGGTCTGGTCAGACACCAAGGTAGGCCTCCAGGACTCGGGGGTCGGACTGGACCGCGGACGGCGGGCCCTCCGCGATGGGCCGGCCCCGGTCGAACACGATGACGTGGTCGGACAGGCTCATGACCATGTCCATGTTGTGCTCGACGACGAGGAACGTGCGCCCCTCGGCGTTGAGCTCCTGCACGAGCGTCCCGATCCGCCCGATGAGGGCAGGGTTCACGCCGCCCGCCGGCTCGTCGAGCATGATCGTGTCCGGGTCGCCCATGAGCACGCCCGCCAGCTCGAGCAGCTTCTGCTGCCCGTAGGACAGGTTGCGCGCCTCGGCGTTCTCCAGGTGGTCGATGCCGACGCGCACGAGCAGCGCGCGCGCCTTGTCGATCTCCTCCGGGTTGCGCGCGCCGCCGAGCAGGTCGCGCAGCCGCGGGGGCCGCACGGCCACGAGCATGTTCTCGAGCACGGTCATGCGCGGGAAGATGCGGCACAGCTGGAAGCTGCGCCCGATCCCGGCCCGCGCGATCGTGTGCGGGGCCTTGCGCGTGATGTCGTGGCCGCGGAACGTGACCGTGCCCGAGTCCGGCTTGATCATGCCCGTGACGCAGTTGAAGAACGTCGTCTTGCCCGAGCCGTTCGGGCCGATGAGCGCGTTGATCTTGCCGTGCTGGAACGTCACCGTCGCGTCGCGCACGGCGTGGACGCCGCCGAACGACTTGGTGAGACCGACGGTCTCGAGGTTGCGCGTCCTCTGCTCGGTCGCGGTGGTCGTCATCGTTCCTCCTCCGGGCCCGTCCGGGGACGTGGGGCCGCGTCTTCCATCCGCTCGCTCGTCCCTCGCGAACTCCCGCCAGGCCCGCCACGACGCGGCCCCACGTCCTCTCCCGTGCCCTCGGTGGGCGTCGCACCGCCGCGTCGTTCGAGGTGGCCGACGGCGGTCGTCCCCTCGGCGGTCGTTCCGCCGGCCGCGGCGGTGCGGTTGTGCTCGAGCAGCTCGGCCGCGGTCATCTCGCGGATCGAGGAGTCCTGGGGGCCGAAGCGGCGCACGAGGGACTGCACGGCGGGGATGATCCCGTCGGGCATGAACAGCACGACGACGCCGAGCAGGATCGCGGTCGCGACCAGGTGGAACTGGGTGTCGCCGAACTCGAGCTTGAAGTACTCGAGGCCCGTGCCGACGACGAGGGCGCCGAGCAGAGGTCCGAACAGGTGCCGCACGCCGCCGAAGAGGGCCATGAGCACCATGTAGGAGCCGAGCATGATCGAGAACTGGAAGATCGGGTCGAGATCGCCGAACCACAGTGCGTACATGCCGCCGGCGAGGCCGGTGAAGGTGGCCGAGACGACGTAGGCGACGAGCTTGTAGTTGCGCGTCGGGACGCCCAGGGCCTGGGCCTTGTCCTCGTCCTCGCGCACCGCCTTGAGGCCGGTGCCGAAGCGCGAACGGTCGATCGCCCACCAGACGAGCAGCATGACCGCGAGCAGCGCCGCGAACAGGTAGAAGAACACGCGGTGGTGCTCCGGCCGCAGGAGGTCCGGGAACGGGCGCGGGACGACCAGGCCGTCCGAGCCGCCCGTGAACGAGCCCCACGCCTGGAAGACGAGCAGCAGGATGAGCACGAACGCGATGGACACGATGACGAACGACGCCCCGCGCACGCGCAGCGCCGCGATGCCGAGCGGGATCGTGATGACGAGGACGATCGCGCCGGCGAGGAGCCAGGCGACGAAGCTCGGCAGGCCCAGGTCGCGGATGAGGATGCCGGTGCCGTACGCGCCCAGGCCGAAGAAGGCGGCGTGGCCGAGCGAGACGTACCCCGTGAAGCCGCCCATGAAGTTCCAGGCGGTCGCGGTGCAGGCATAGCTCGCGACGACGATGCCGGCCGAGAGGATGTACGCGTTGGGCGCCATCGTCGGGAACGCGAGGACGAGCGCGACCCCCACCGCGAGCGCGGCGAGCCGGGCGACGCGCACCCATGGGCGCCGGGCTCCGGGGGACGGGGGAGCGGTGGTCGCCCGGGCGCCGTCGGAGTCGTCCCGTGGCGACGTCGTGCCCGTGGGACGACCCGTGGGACCGACCGCAGGACGGGTGTCAGAAGCGTTGCGCAAGACGACCTCCGAAGAATCCCTGGGGCCGCAGCATCAGCGTCGCGAACAGCGCGACGTAGAAGATGGTCTGCGCCCACGTCGTGCCGAGCGGCACCTGGAGCAGGCTCTGCCCGACGCCGAGGACGAGCGCCGCGACGGCGGCCCCCGGGATCGAGCCCAGGCCGCCGACGACGATGATCGCCATGAGGGGGCCGATCCAGTGCCAGTGCAGCGACGGGTAGATCGTGGCATCGAGCGACAGGGCCGTCCCGCCGATCGCGGCGGTCGCGAGGCCGAGGCCGAACCCGAACCCGGCGACGCGGTCGGTCTTGATGCCGACGAGCTGCGCTGCCTCGCGGTGCTGGATCGTCGCCCGCAGGGCCTGGCCGAACCGGCTGTGCTTCATGAGCACGTACAGCAGCGCGAGCGACAGGGCCGCGAGCGCGAAGGCCACGAGCTTGACGACCGCGATCCGGGCGCCGAGGAGCTCCACACTCGCGCCCGAGTACGGCAGCTGGATGCGCCGCTGGGTGCCGCTCCAGACGAAGCCGATCATCCCCTCGATGAAGAGGGCGATCGCGAAGGTCAGGAGGACCGACATCATCGTGAGCGTCGCGGGCCGCAGGCGCGTGATGAGCAGGCGCTGCATGCCGACGCCCACGGCGAAGAACAGCGGCACCGTGACGACGAGCGACAGGAGCGGGTCCATCCCGGTCTGCTGGTTGAAGTACCACGCGAGGTACGCGGCGAGGATGAGGAACGCCGAGTGGGCGATCATCACCACGCGCATGACCCCGAAGTACAGGGTGAGGCCCGCTGCCAGGAGGGCGTAGAGCCCTCCCAGCAGCACGCCGAGCACGAGGCTCTGGAAGAGGAGCGTCACCGTCACGGACGGATCACCACGCCGGCTTCGGGAAGATCAGCTCGGCCTCCTGGGCGTCCTCGGGCAGCACGATCTGGATCTCGCCGTCCACGTACTGCTGGATGAGGTGGGCGCCCTGCGGCTTGCCGGTCTCGTCCCAGGTGAGCGGACCGACGACCGTCTCGACCTCGTTGTCGCGGAGCCAGTCGACGAGGTCCTGCTGGCACTCGCCCTGCTCGGCGCACCCGACCGCCTCGACGGCCGCGGCGACGACCTGGCCGGTCGTGTAGGCGTTCGCCTCGTCCTCGCCGGGAGGGTTGCCGTGGAGCTCGGTGTACCGCTCGACGAAGTCGACGTTGGACGGCCAGCTCGCGGTCTCGGTGTACCCGGTCGGCGAGAGGATGCCCTCCGTCTTCGCGCCGATCGCCGCGGAGAACTCGGGGTTGGTCGGGGCCGTCGAGAACGCGGCCATCTCGGGCTGGTAGTTCAGCTGCTGCAGCGCCACGATGAGGTTGACCGCGTCCTGGTACTGGGTGCCGCCGATGACCATGTCGGCTCCGGAGTCGGCGATCTTCGCCGCGATCGGCGAGAAGTCGGTGGTGTTGGGCGGGTAGACCTCGTCGACCACGATCTCGAGCCCGGCGTCGGCCAGCTTGTCACGCAGGCCGTACGCGGTCCCCTGGGCGAACGGGTCGTCCATGGACGCCACGGCCACCGTCTCCGGACGCTCGCCGTCGGGCATCGCGACGATGTAGTCCGCGAGGTAGTTGTAGTGGTCGTCCGCCACCGCCGGAGCCGCGTAGAAGAGGTTCTCGAAACCCTGCTCGAAGACCTCGTTCGCCGCGCCGGCGGGCTCGACGAAGAGCATCCCGTACTCCTCGGCGACGCGGGCGCTCGGCACCACGAGGCGCGTCGAGAAGGGGCCGAAGACGAGGTCGACCTCGTCCTGCGCGATGAGTGCCTCGTAGTCCTGCACGACTCGGTCGGCGTTCGACTGGTCGTCGAGGATCTTCAGCTCGACCTGCCTGCCGAGGAGGCCCCCGTCCTCGTTGACGAACTGCGCCCACGCCTCGTAGCCGCGCTGGACGCCCTTGCCCGGCTCGGAGAAGTCGCCGGTGAGCGGGAGGGAGATGCCGACGACGATCGGGTCGTCGCCGCCGCCCTCTCCTCCTCCGTCACCGTCGGATCCGCCGGAGCACGCGGCGAGGACGAGCGCCGTCGCGGAGAGCCCGGCGGCCGCGGCGAGGGCGCGACGACGGGGTGTGCGTGGGGTCGAACGTGGGGACATGGGGGAACTCTCCCTACTTCGTCGTAGTGAGGACGTGCCGTACCGCGATGTACGGAAGCGCTTTCGTAAGCGCTTTCGCTAGAGTACGCTGCCGACACGGGATGTGGCAAGCATCACGCCGGGCGGTGGCAGGACGGCAGGCCACCGAGGGACGAAGGTGGAGCGAGTGCGTCGAGAGGGTCGAGCGGTGCGGGACCGGCGCGCGCCACGTCTGCAGGACGTCGCGGAACGGGCCGGCGTGTCGCTCGCCACCGCGTCGCGCTCGCTGTCGGGCAGCGTCGGCGTCTCGGACGAGGTCGCGGCGCACGTCCGGTCGGTCGCCGAGCAGCTCGGCTACATGCCGAACCTCCACGCCCGCACGCTCGCCGGCGGCCGGACGTCCGTCGCAGGACTCGTGGTCTACGAGATCGGCGACCCCTACTTCGCGGAGATCGCGAGCGGCGTGGTCCACGTCGCCGCCCAGAACGGCTGGAGCGTCCAGATCAGCCACACCGAGCGCGAGCCCGTCGCCGAGGCGGCGCAGATCCGCCTCCTGCGCGCGCACCGCGTCGGGGCGATCGTCATCGCCGGGTCGGGCTACGTCGACGCCGCGATGGAAGAGGAGTCGGGTCGCGAGGTCGCGGCGTTCGAGGAGTCGGGGGGCCGCGTCGTGGTCGTGGGGCGGCACCACCTGCGCTGCGACGCGGTGCTCCCCGACAACGAGGCCGCGGGGGAGTCCGTCGCGCAGCACCTGCTCGAGCTCGGTCACCGGCGTCTCGCGGTGGCCGCAGGTCCCGGCCACCTGACGACCATCGTCGACCGGCTCGCGGGGATCCGCACGGCGCTCGCGCGGTACGGGCTCGACGCCGACGCCGTCCCGGTCGTGCACGCACCGTTCACCCGTGAGGGCGGCCGAGACGCGGCGCGGCGTCTCCTCGCCGAGAACCCCCGCACGACCGCGGTCCTCGCGCTCAACGACGCGATGGCGACCGGTGTGCTGTCCCTCCTGCGCGAGCGCGGGATCGCCGTGCCGCACGACGTGTCCGTGACGGGCTTCGACGACATCCAGGTGGCGCAGGACCTGGCCCCCGCACTGACGACGGTTCGTCTGCCCATGAGCGAGATCGGCGCCGCGTCGTTCGAGCTCGCGCTGCGACCTCCGTCGGCCCGGTTGCGACGGCGCACGACGGGCCACGCGCTCGTGGTGCGCGACTCGACCGCCGCGCCGGTCGCGAGGGACTGACGCCGCCTCCCGCCGGGGGTGCGGCACCGCGACCACGGTGCGCGCGGCGGCGCACGCCGGTCCCGTCGGCGCCGAGGGGGTGCGCGATCGGACCGCGCACCCCCTCGCCGTCAGGGCTCCGGCCTATCCGCAGGTCAGGCCCGTGTGATCGGCCGTCGTCGTGCTCGTCACCTCGCGGCCGTCGACCGTCGCGCTCGCGGTGACCGTGACCGACCCGGCGTCGAGCGACGTCGAGCGCGTCGCGAACGCCTGGTACGCCGCCGCCCCCGGGGCGACCTCGGCCACCGTGCGCGAGCCGTACGCCGTCGTCAGGGTGACGTCCGCCGGCACGTCCGACGTGTTCGTCGCCCGCACCGCGAGGTACGCCTTCCCGGCCAGGCATCGCGGCGCCACCGTGACGTCGACCGTCACCTCCGCGGGAACGTCGCCCGCAGTGACCGTCAGGTCGCGCAGGCGCCCGGTGTTGTCGAACGAGCCGAACCCGACCCGGCCCTCGGCGAAGGTCGTGTCGTTCGCCGTGAGCAGCGGGGTGTCGAGCCCGTCGACGTAGACGGCGACGTCGCCGCTGTCCGCGCAGCGCACCACGCGCACGTCGTGCCACTCCTCGTCGGTGACGGCCGGTGGCGCACCGACGCTGCCGTCCCACTGGTCGTCGATCCGCTCCCGGTCCCGGCCGTCGACCTTGAAGATGCCGTTGTGGGCGTAGATCGTGTTGTCCTGCGACAGGTGGGCGTAGTAGTACTGCGTGTCCGACTGCCAGCCGAAGACGACGATGACGTCGCGGTTGTTGACGGACGCCGGCGCGTCGAGCCGCACCTCGGCCTCCAGCTCGAACGAGCCGAGCTCGGGCCCCTCGGCGAGCACGGCGTACTCGAACGGGCGGCGGATGCCGTCGTTCGGGTTGGTGCCCGCCTCGGCGAGCACGACCTCGTCGCCGGGGAACTGCCACTTGGACGGCGTGCGCGGCGCCCAGTGCTCGGCCGCCATGACGTCCGTGACCTGCTCACCCGCCGGCGCGCACGACGGCGGCGTCGGGTCCTCGCCGGGCTCGGCGGCGAACAGCGCGTACTGCGCCGCGACCTGCTCCGCCGTCGGCACCGTGTCGAGGAACATGAGGTCGTCCATGCGGCCGTGGAACGGGTTGGCCTCGCGCGTGTCCTGCGGGTAGCTGCCGCCGATCTTGATGCCGGCCGGGTCGGTCGGTGACGTGGCGCCCGAGCCCCACGGGTTCGTCGAGGACGTGTACTCGCCCTCCAGGCGCTCGCCGTTCATGAACAGCTGCATCTCGCCGCCCGCGAAGTCGAACGTCGCGGCCAGGTGGACCCACTCGCCCTGGCGCAGGATCTCGTCCCACGGCAGGTCCGCGGCGAACGTCCACGAGCCGGCCCCGTCGACGCGCCGGCCGAGCGCGACGAGCTTGAGCTCGCCGTTCACGGTGATGACCTCGAGCAGCGCGCGCACGCCGTGCCCGTCGGAGTCGCCGCTGAGGACGCCCGCGAGCCCGATCGCGTTGTACCGGTCGTCCGGGTTGGCGGTGTTCGAGTTGAGCGCCGGGTGCTCGCCCGTGGGCTTGAACCAGCCCATCACGGAGATCTCGTCCGTGCCGGCGAAGGCCCCGAGCGAGTCGACCCCCTCGGCGTCGTAGACCCCGGCCTTCCAGTCGTCGTTCGACGACGTCCCCGGGCTCATCTGCTGGGTCTGGAGCGCTTCGCCGGCCCCGGGGTACGCGCGGTCCGCGACGCGCATCTCGGTGCCGCCGTTGACCAGCCGCACGTCCGTGCCCGACCAGCCCTGGTCGGCCTCCCACGTGGCGTCGGCCGCGACCGGGTGGTCGAAGTCGTAGTGCGCGACGAGGTTCGGTGCGAGCTCCGGCAGGGCGACGGGCGACGAGGCGCCGGCGTACCGCGCACCCGTGACCTTCCAGACCTTCCCGTCGGCCTTCGACACCAGGTACAGCTCGCCGTCGGCGTCGGCCCCGAACCGCAGGTCGACGCGCGCGTCCCCGACGAGCTCCTGGAACGTCGTCTCCTGCCCGTCGTGGAAGACCTTGAGGTGCTCGATCTCCGCGAGGTCCTCGAGGTCGCCGTCGTTGCGCTGCATCTCGTCGGCCTGCGTCGACAGCACCCAGCCGCGCACGAGGTCGGTGAACAGGTAGCGGCCCCGGAGCTCGGGGATGTCGCCGCGGTAGACGAAGCCGCCGTTGAGCGCCACGCCCGCGTCACCGGTCTGGCCGGGGTCGCGGTTGTGGTCGTACGCGGCGACCGGGTAGGTGAAGCCGTTCTCGGCGTCGTCCTCGGGCAGGGGGAAGATCTGCCGGTTCTCGGCGAGGAACGGCCCCTCGCGCTCGGACCAGCCGAAGTTGTCGCCCGCCTCGACCTCGTAGACGGACTCGACCTGCCACTCGCCGATGTGCCCGAGGTACATCGCGTGGTCCCCCTCGGGGTCCCAGCTGATGCGGTGCGGGTCGCGCATGCCGACGGCGTAGATCTCGCCGAGCGCGCCGGGGGTGCCGACGAACGGGTTGTCCGCCGGGATCCCGTACTGCCCGTTCGCGCTGTCGTCGCCCGTCGGGTCGATGCGGAAGATCTTGCCCTGCGGCGTGGACAGGTCCTGCGGGTTGCCGTTGCCCACACCGTTGCCGCCGTCCCCGACGAGGACGTAGAGCATGCCGTGGTCGGGGTCGCCCGGCTCGACGGTGGGGTTGAAGGCGATCTGCTGGACGGTGTGCACGCGGCCCGCGAACGGCACGCGCATGAGCTCGCGGCTCGTGCCGGCGAAGGTCTCGGCCGAGGGGTCCGTGGCCGTCCACTCCGTGATCACGCTGTGGTAGTTCGTGCCGCCGAACGCCGGGAAGTCCGGCGTGTCCTCGGTCAGTGCGCTCCCGGCCTCGGTGTGCACGGTGTAGAAGACCCCGTTGTCCGCGAACTCCGGGTGGAACTCCACGAACCCGAAGCCGGTGCCGAGTCCCGCGTGGTTGTGGAAGTTGTCGACGAACCGGTCGCGCACGTTGAGGTAGGCGACGTGCGCCCCGGTCTCCTCGTCGACCATGTAGAGGATCTCGTTCATGTCCGGCACCGCGAGACGGCCGGAGCCGTCCGGGACCTCGTCGAGGTGGGTGATGCGGTTGTGGCGCACGAGCCGCTGGTCCGAGGTCGCGGGCGTCGTCTGCGACTCGGGGAGCTGGACGAGCTCCTCCACCTCGATGCCCAGCGCCGACGGCGTCGGGTCGGGGAGCGGGTTGAGCAGCGGCTCGCTCGGGGTGGTCCCGCCGGCGGCGCAGTCGCCCGGGTTCCCGGTGGCGATCGCGAGGTTCTCGGCGGAGGCGTCGACGGCGACGTCGTCCAGCATGAGCCGCCCGGCGCTGCTCGAGCCGTTGATCCAGAAGAACCGGTCGAGCGCGCCGCTCACGCCCTGGCGGAAGCCGAACTGCTGCTCGGTGCCCTCGGGCAGGCGCGTGATCTCCTCGTACGGCCCGCCCTGGCTGTAGACGGACACCGTGTCGGTGGCGTTGTCGGCGACGATCCACACGCACTGCCACGTGTCGCGCGACCACACGCCGGCCGGCTTGAACCCTCCGCCGTCGCGCACGAGCATGACGTCGTTGTTCTGGTTGTTCACGTACGCGCGGCTGTTCACGTAGTCGGACGGCGCGTCCACGTCCGTGAGTCCGAACGACGTGTCGACGCTTCCCGTGCGCATGAAGCGGAAGAACAGCGTGCCGACGTCGCCCTCGGCGACGGGCGGGACGGCGCGGTAGGACTTCTGGCCGCCGCCCACCATCTCGAGGATCTGGTTGTTCGCGTTGAGCGGGTCGGCGACGACGCGGGCTGCGGTCGAGGCCGTCCACCCGTCCTGGCCGTGGAGCGCCGTGCGCTCGTACTCCTCGAAGTCGAGGACCTCGGTGAATCCTTGGTCGACCGCGACCTCCGCGGCGGCGGGCGGCCCGAGAAGGGTCCCGCCCAGGACGGCCGCGAGGGTGACCGCGAGCGCGGTTCTTCCTCCGCGACGGGAACGCGTAGACGTCATCGTCTGCTCCACTTCGTCGGATGGTGCTGCAGAACTGCGGCGCCACGGCGACGTCGCCGGTGGCACCGGGGCCGCCCCCGGCTGGTCCGGCCCTGTCATGTCGGGACGCACGACCCTGTGCGCGACCTCTGCAGGGTAGGAAAGGGCTTTCCCGCTGTCAAGGGTCACGACACGAGGGGCCCGGCAGCACGTGTGCTGCCGGGCCCCTCGCTCGAGTCCTCCACGGATCAGCGGACGAGCGCGGGCGCCGGCTCCTCCGGTCGGGGCAGGAGGCGCCGCAGCACGTCCGCGAGGGTCACGAGGCCGACGAACCGGTCGCCGTCCATGACCATCGCGAGCTGCTCGCTCGACTCGCGCATGCGGGCGAGCGCGGCGTGGACCGTCGTCCCCGACTCCAGCACGAAGCCGGGTCGCGCGAGGTCGTAGACCGGCCGGTCCGCCGGCTCGAGCAGCGTGTCGCGCACGTGCACGACCTTCGGCACGGCGCTGCCGTTCTGCAGCAGGATGCGCAGGTGCCCGGACCGTGCGGACGCGGCGCGCACGTCGGCGGCCGTCGCGTCGGCCGGGACCGTCGTCGGCGCGCTGCCCGTGGGGACGAGCGCGTCGACCGTGAGCGTCTCGAGCTCGAGCGCACCCGAGATCTGGACGCGGTACGACGCCTCCAGCGCTCCGACGTTCGCCGAGTGCTCGACGAGGTGGCGCAGCGTCGCCGGGTCCTGACCGCCGCCCTCGACGTTCTCGACGGGCTCGACCCCCACCGCGCGCACGCAGCGGTTCGCGAGCGCGTTGAGCCAGCGCAGCAGCGGGCGGAACGCCCACATGAAGCCGCGCATCGGCAGCGCGAGGAGCGTCGCCGACCGCTCGGGGTGGGCGATCGCCCACGACTTCGGCGCCATCTCACCGACGACGAGGTGCAGGAAGGTCACGACGACCAGCGCGAGCACGAAGCCCGCGACGTCGGCCACCCACAGGGGCGCGCCCCACGTCTCGAAGACCGGGGTGAGCCAGTGGTGCACGGCCGGCTTGGTGATGGCGCCGAGCGCCAGCGTGCAGGCCGTGATGCCGAGCTGTGCGCCCGCCATGAGGAGCGTGAGCTCGTTCGAGCTGCGCAGCGCCGCACGGGCGGAGCGGCTCGTCGCCGCGGCGTCCTCCAGCCGGTGCCGCTTGGCGCCGAGGAGCGCGAACTCCACGGCGACGAAGAACGCGCTGAGCGCGATGATCGCGACGGTCGCCGCGACGACGACCCAGGGGTTGCTCATCGGGCCTCCTCCTCGGTGGCGGTGGTCGCGTCGTGCGCGGAGCCGGGCTGCTCGCCGCGGTGCTCGTCGAGCCGCACCCGGACCAGGCGCGGCACGTGCCGCTCGACGGACAGCACGTCCACGACGAGCGTGCGCGTCACCGGCTCGTCGTGGACGAGGTCGGCCGGGTCGAGGGGGAGCGGCACCTCGATCGTGTCACCGGCGCGCGGCAGCGCACCGTGCTGGGCGATGAGCAGACCGGAGACGGTCTCGTGGTCGCCGCGCGGCAGGTCGTGCCCGATGGCGCGCTCCGCCTCGTCGACGTGGACGTCGCCGCCCATGACCCACACGTCGTCGTCCTCGGCGGTCACCGTGACGGGCTGCTCGGGGTCGTGCTCGTCGGTGATCTCCCCGACGACCTCCTCCGCGAGGTCCTCGACCGTGAGCACGCCGGTGAACCCGCCGTACTCGTCGATGACGCACGCGAGCTGGTTGCGCGTGCTCGTGAGCTGCGCGAGCGCGTCGGGCAGCATCATGACGGTCGGCAGGACCACGGCGGGCCGCATGAGGTCCGTGACCGGCGCGTCGTCGGGCAGGGACGTGGCGAGCACGTCCGCGAGCTGCACGACGCCGAGCGGCTGGTCCGTGTCGTCGACCACCGGGTAGCGCGTGTGCGCGCGGGCCATGAGCTCGCGCACCTCCGCGATCGTCGACCCCGGCCGGACGGTCCCCACGCGCGAGCGCGGGATCATCGCGTGCTCCACGTCGCGCTGCGGGAAGTCGAGGATGCGGTCGAGGAGCACGGACAGCTCGTCGGGAAGGTCCCCGCTCTCACGCGAGTCCGCGACGATGTGCTCCAGGTCGCGCGCCGTGGCCGTGTTGTCGACGTCGTGCACCGGCTCGATCTTCAGCAGGCGCAGGAGCGCGTTCGACGCCTTGTCGAACACCGCGATGAGCCAGCCGAACACCGTGAGGTAGGCCGTCGTCGAGCGGGCCAGACCCCGCGCCAGGGGCTCGGGGCGCGCGATGGCGAGGTTCTTCGGGAACAGCTCGCCGAACAGCATCTGGATGATCGTCGACAGCACCAGCGCGAGGACCGTGCCCACCGCGACGCCGACGCCCGTCGGGACCCCCACGCCGCCGAGGATCGTGCCGAGGGACTCGCCGATGAGCGGCTCGGCCACGTAGCCCACGAGGAGGCCCGTGACCGTGATGCCGAGCTGGGCGCCCGACAGCACGAACGAGGTGCGCCGGGTGACGGCGAGCGCGCGTCGTGCGGACTCGTCGCCGGCGTCCGCCTGGGCGCCCAGGCGCGACCGGGCGACGGTCATGTAGGCGAACTCCTGGGCGACGAAGTAGGCCGTCGCCGCCGTGATCGCGAGGACCACGAGGAGGCCGAGGAGCAGGGAGAGGAACGTCATCACCGGGCCCGCACCGCCCCTCGGTCGTCACGGACGCGGGGTCGCGTCCACGTGATGCCGGGGCCGGTGCGGCCGGGACTATGGTCGGGGTCGTCGGCCGCGGGGGCCTCGAGAGTCATCTCTTCCACGAACGACCTCAACGCACCGGGGCCCCGATTCGTTCCCGGGCACGTCACGGGGCGCCGACCGGGGTCCGGTAGGGTCGTCCGCGATGTCCACCGAGCAGCCCGCCCCGCACCGCGCCGCGCCCGACCAGGGCCCTGCCGCGACCGCCCCGACGCCCCCCCGGGTGCGCGTCCTCGTCCTCTTCGGCGGGCGCTCCGGCGAGCACGCGATCTCCGCGGCCACCGCAGCCGGGGTGCTCCGCGCGATCGACCGCACCCGCTACGACGTCGTCCCCGTCGGGATCACCCCCGAGGGCGAGTGGGTCCTCGCGGCCGACGACCCCGGACGCTGGGAGATCACCGACGGGCGCCTCCCGCAGGTCGAGGCCACGGGCGAGGAGGTCGTGCTGCCCCTCGCGACGGACCGCCGCGGCGTGCGCGTCCTCGCCCCCGGCCAGATCCCGCGCGAGATCGGCGAGGTCGACGTCGTGCTGCCGCTCCTGCACGGCCCCTACGGCGAGGACGGCACCGTCCAGGGCCTCCTCGAGCTCGCCGACGTGCGGTACGTCGGCGCCGGGGTCCTCGCGTCCGCCGTCGGCATGGACAAGCACTTCATGAAGCTCGTGCTCGCCGGCCAGGGGCTGCCCGTCGCGCCCTACACCGTCATCCGGCCCGGCGAGTTCGAGCGCAACCCCGCCGCATGGACCGAGACCGTCGCCGGGCTCGGCCTGCCGGTGTTCGTCAAGCCCGCGCGCGCCGGGTCCAGCCTCGGCATCTCCAAGGTCGACGACCTCGCCGACCTGCCCGCCGCGATCGCCGAGGCGCAGCGCCACGACCCGAAGGTGCTCGTCGAGGCCGGCGTCGTCGGCCGCGAGATCGAGTGCGCCGTCCTCGGCGGCCGCACGGGGGAGCGCCCCCGCGCCTCCCTGCCCGGCGAGATCGTCGTCACCGACGACGCGCACGCCTTCTACGACTTCGAGGCCAAGTACCTCGACGAGGCCGGCGTCGAGCTGTCGTGCCCGGCCGACCTCCCCGCGCACGTCGTCGCCGAGGTGCAGGACGTCGCCGTGCGGACCTTCGAGGCCGTCGGCGCCGAGGGCCTGTCCCGCGTCGACGTGTTCGTCACGCCCGACGAGCAGGTCGTCGTCAACGAGATCAACACCATGCCCGGGTTCACCCCGTTCTCCATGTACCCGCGCATGTGGGAGCGGTCCGGCCTCGCCTACGCCGACCTCATCGACGAGCTCATCACTCTCGCGCTCGAACGGCCCACCGGCCTGCGCTGATCCTGCGCCCTGCGCGCGAGGTGCAGTTCCGGGCGCCTGTGGGCGAGGGGCAGCTCCGGGCGTCCGTGGGCGAGGGCGGCTCCGGGGCGGCGGCGAGTCTTCCATCCGCCGCCTCGTCCCTCGGCGGCTCCCGCCGGACCCGCCACGACTCGCCGCCGCCCCGGAGCCGCCCCTCTTTCGCGCGGCCCTCGTGCGTGATCCTCGCTGGCGAGGCGTCGGCCGGACGTCAGCCCGCGGCGTCGGACACGCCGACGCAGGCGCTGGTCTGCGGCACCTCGAGCACCGCGGGGGCGAGGTCCGAGATGAACGCCGTCGAGTGGTCGGCGGACACGGCCGGCGGGACCACGACCTGCACGGCGGGGTCGCGGCCGTACGTCGTGAACGTCCAGGTGCCCTCGCCGTCCTCGACGACGAGCCAGTCCACGGTGCCCGACGTGGAGCCGACGCTCTGGCAGGCCGTGGTCGTCGGGCCGGGGACCTCGACGCCGCAGCGCAGGGTGACGGCCGCGCCCGGCTCGCCCCAGGCGGCGGTCGCCTGGCTGGTCGTGCCGACCTTCGGGAGGTCGTCGGCGAGCTGGTCGGGCACGGACAGCAGGACGCTCGCGCACAGGGGGTTGGCGGCGTCGTCCGCGACGGGGACGCCGATGCGCGGGGCGCACGCGCCCGTGACGGCCGCGAGGGCGACCGCGAGCACGGGGACGACGGCGCGGCGTCGGGCAGGCCGACGGACGGCGGCCGGGCGGGCGGCGGGACGGGCGCTGGAGGAACCGGGCACGTCAGTACGGTAGCGGCCCCGGCGGCCTGCCCGTGACGGGCTAGGGTGGCCGGCGTGAGCGAAGCGCCCCTCCTGGTCCGCGACGTGTCCGAGGAGGCGCTCCTCGGCCGGATCTTCCCCCTCCTGCCCGCCGCCCCCACGACGCTCGTCGGGCCCGGGGACGACTGCGCGGTCGTCGCGGCGCCGGACGGGCGCTACGTCGTGTCGACGGACGTGCTCGTCGAGGACCGGCACTTCCGGCGGCGGTGGTCCTCGGGGTACGACGTCGGGTGGCGGGCGGCGGTGCAGAACCTCGCCGACGTGGCGTCCATGGGGGCGCGGCCCGCGGCGCTCGTCGTATCGCTCGTCATGCCCGGCGACCTGCAGGTCGACTGGGTGACGGGGCTCGCGCGGGGGCTCGCGGCGGCGTGCGGGCCGGTGGGGGCCGCCGTGGTCGGCGGGGACCTGTCCGGCGGTGACCAGGTGGTCGTCGCGGTCACCGTCCACGGCGACCTCGCGGGTCGCGCACCCGTGCTGCGCTCCGGGGCGCGCCCCGGGGACGTGGTCGCGCTCGCCGGCACGCTCGGACGGGCGGCGGCCGGCCTCGACCTGCTCGAGGCAGGACGACCGGACGACGTGCTCACGCAGTCCTACCTGCGCCCCGACCCGCCGCTCGCCGCAGGGCCGCTCGCCGCGGACGCGGGCGCAACCGCGATGATGGACGTCTCGGACGGGCTGCTGCGCGACGCCGGGCGCATCGCCCGGGCGAGCGGCGTGCGCCTCGACCTGTCGGACGTCGCGCTGGACGACGACCGTGCCGCGCTCCGACCCTGGGCGCAGGGCGTCGCCGCCGAAGGTTCGGACGACCAGGTCGACGCGGCCGGGACGGACGGCTGGCGCGTCGTCGTCGACGGCTGGGTGCTCGCCGGGGGAGAGGACCACGGCCTGCTCGCGACGTTCCCGCCGGACGTCGAGCTGCCCGCGCCGTTCCGCCCGATCGGTCGCGTGCACGCGACCGACGCGTCCGGCCCGGTGGTCACCGTGGACGGCACCCGGCCGGGCAGCGTGACGGGATGGGACCACTTCCGCGCCTGACCGCGCGGGGTCGCGTCAGGCGCGGCGGTACCGCACGGCCGTGAGGTCCTTGCCGCCGATGTCGTCGCGGCGCTCCACGCCGTCGGGGGCGAAGCCGTGGCGGCGGTAGAAGCGGCGGGCGCGCTCCGCGTCCTCCAGCACCCACAGCGTGACGACCGTGCCCGGTGCGACGTCCGCGAGGAGCGTGCGCATGAGGTCCCGGGCGACGCCGCGCCCCCACGACTCGGGGTCGAGGTAGATCGCGTAGATCTCCAGGTCGCCCGGCTCGGCGTCCTCGTCCCGGCAGGGGCCGAGGGTCGCGAAGCCGATCGTGCGGCCGTCCGCGTCGGCGAGCCAGGTCCGTGCGCCGGGGGTGCTCAGGCTGTCGACCCAGTGCTTCTCGCGCTGGTCGACGTCGAGCGAGGCGAGGTACTCGTCCGGGACGATCCCGGCGTAGGCCCCCCGCCACGACGCGACGTGCACCGCTGCGATGGCGCTCGCGTCCCCGGTACCGGCCGGGCGGATGGTTACCTCGCTCAGTTCCGTCACCATGGGGAAAGCCTGCCATCGGGCCGCGGTTCCGCCAAACCGGTTTGTCCCGATCTTCAGAAGATCTCCGCATCGGAGGCGGACGCCGGGGACGACGAAGCGCCCGTCGGCCGTGCCGACGGGCGCTTCGAGGACGTGCTCGCGCGGGCGATCAGGCCGGGCGCGTGACCTTGCCGGCCTTGAGGCACGAGGTGCACACGTTGAGGCGCTTGGGCGTGCCGCCCACCACGGCGCGGACGCGCTGGATGTTCGGGTTCCAGCGGCGCTTCGTGCGGATGTGGGAGTGCGAGATGCTGTGCCCGAAGCCCGGGCCCTTGCCGCAGACGTCGCAGTTGGCAGCCACGGTTTCTCCTGATCGTCGTGCACGTCGCGCAGGCAGCGGCGACGTATGAATGGTCTGTGGGTTCTGCCCGGTGGTTCGTACGGCGGCGCGCGATACGCCCGGGCAACCTGCTCAGGGTAGCCGATCCCCCCGGGGCGGCTCAAGTGAGCGCTCCCGGGACGCCGTCGGGCCCCGGAGCAGACTACGGTGTTCGCGACCGTCCGGACCGCCGGGCGGGTGCGGGCGCGCGCCCGCACGCAGCCCGTGGACGAGGAGCCCCGACCGACGTGAGCCCCAGCGAGGTGATGGACGCCACCCACGTCCGCGCGTGGGCGCGCGACGGCGTCCGGGCCCTCGACCGGGCCCGCGGCGCCCTCGACCGGGTCAACGTCTTCCCCGTCGCGGACGCCGACACGGGCACCAACCTCTACCTCACGTTCCTCGAGGCCGCGCGCTCGATCGCCGCGGTCCCCGCGGGGGCGGGCGCCGGGGACGTGCTCGTGCGCCTCGCGCGCGGCGCGCTCGTCGGGGCGCGGGGCAACTCCGGCGTCATCCTCAGCGAGTACCTGCGGGGCCTCGCCGTCGAGCTCGCCGGTCGTGCGGAGGTCGACGGCGCGGGCCTGGCCCGCGCGCTCGGCGCCGCCGCGGAGACCGCGCGTCGCGCCGTCGCCCACCCGGCCGGCGGGACCATCCTCACCGCGGCCGACGCCGCCGCCGACGCCGCGCGTGCCGCGGCCGGGGATGCGGCCGAAGGGCCCGCACGCGCTGTCGACCGTCCGGCGGACGTCTGCGCCGCGGCGCGCACCGCCGCACGGGCCTCTGCCCTGCGCAGCCGGGACGAGCTCGACGTGCTCGCCCGCGCCGACGTGCTCGACGCCGGCGCGCTCGGGCTGACCCTGCTCCTCGGCGTCCTGCACGCCGTCCTCGACCCGGACGCCGCTGTGGCCGACACCGTGCCCGACGCCGACCCGGACGCCGTCACGTCCGCCGTGTCGGACGTCGTGTCGGACGTCCTCGGCATGATGGCCGGCATGGTCCCCGTCGCGCCCGACGGCGAGGACGCCGTCTCCGCCGGACCGGCGGACCGCAGGGGAGGGGAGTTCGAGGTGATGTACGTCGTCGACGCGACGTCGACGCCCACGCACGCGCTGCCTCGCGACGACTCCGCGCTCGCCGGGCTCGCGGCACGGCTGCGTGACGGCCTCGCCCGCGTCGGGGACTCCGTCGTCGTGGTGGGGGGCGAGAGCGCGCCCGGAACGAGCCCGGGGTCGGACGGGCTGTGGCAGGCCCACGTGCACACCGACCACCCGGCGTCCGCGCTCGCCGTCGGCCACGAGACGCTCGCGGCGCTCCCCGGGGTGCCCGCCGCGCTGCGCCAGGTGCGCGTGCGTCACCTGCCGGGCGGGGTCGACCCCGAGCCGGTCCACCGCCCGTCGCTCGGCGTCGTCGCGGCCACCACGTCCCCCGGCGTCGTCGCCGACCTCGCGCGCGCGGGCGCCGTCGTGATCCAGCGCGAGCCCGGCGCGGCGCCCGACCCGCTCGCCCTGCACCGCGCGGTCGTCGACACGGGTGCGCACCACGTCGTCCTGCTGCCCGCCGCCGTCCTCGACGACGGACTCCTCGACGACCTGCGGGCCGCCGTGCTCGGCGACGGCGTCGAGCGTCTCGACGTCCTCGACGCGCCCACCGACCTGCACGTCGTCGTCGCGCTCGCCGCCGGGCTGCAGGCCGACCCCGACGACGACGAGGCCCGCGTCCTCGCCGCACGTGCCGCTCTCGCGGGGGTGCGCGTCGCGGAGGCCGCGGGCACCGGGCCCGACCCCGCAAGGGTCGGTCGCCCGGCCCTGCCGGACGGCCTGGGCCGCGCGCTCGACGCCGTGCTCGACGTCCCGGCCGAGATCCTCACCGTGCTCGTCGACGACGACGTCCCGCACGACGCCCTCGACGCGCTGGCGGACCGGGCTGCGGCGCGCGGGGCGGAGACCGTGGTGCTGCGCTCCGGCCGCCCGGGGACCCGGGTGACGCTGGGCGCGGAGCCGCCCGCCGGCGTCGGGCGCACCGAGGAGGGGGCCGGATGACCGACCGCATGGCCGAGCCGCTCACGCGCGCCCTCGGCACCCGCTCGGCGAACGCGCTCGCCAAGCTCGGGCTCACCACGGTCGGAGAGCTGCTCAACCACGTCCCGCGCCGCTACGGCGACCCCGGCCGGCTCACCGAGCTCGCCGGTCTCGCCCTCGGCGAGCACGTGACGATCGTCGCCCAGGTGCGCTCGGCGACCGTCCGCCGCATGCGCAACCGGCCGGGCGCGATCCTCGAGGCCGTCGTCACCGACGGCCCGCAGCAGCTGTCGCTGACGTTCTTCGCCAAGGGGCCGGGCGCGCTGCGCTACCACGAGCAGCGCCTCGCGCCCGGACGCCTCGGCCTGTTCACGGGCGTCGTCGGCGACTACCGCGGCACCCGCCAGCTCACGCACCCCGACTACCGGATCATCGGCATGGACGACGACGCCGAGGACGCCGAGAGCGCCGTCCTCGAGGCGAGCCGGCCCATCCCGATCTACCCCGCGAGCGCGAGCATCCCGAGCTGGAAGATCCAGCCCGCCGTGCGGACCGTGCTCGACCCGCTGCGCGAGGAGGACGTGCCCGACCCGCTCCCCGCGGACGTCCGCGCCCGGCACGGCCTCGGGACGCGGCTGGAGGCGCTGCGCGACGTGCACGAGCCGTACGACGAGCAGCAGTGGCGACGCGGCCGCGACCGGCTGCGGTACGAGGAGGCCTTCGTCCTCCAGGCGGCGCTCGCGGTGCGACGCGCCCGGGCCGCGGCGGAGCCCGCGACCGCGCGGGCCCCGCGCGGACCGGGGGAGCCGGGGATCCTCGCCGCGTTCGACGCCGCGCTGCCCTTCGAGCTGACGCGCGGCCAGCGCGAGGTGGGCGATCAGGTCGCCGACGACCTCGCCCGCCCGCGTCCCATGCAGCGGCTGCTCCAGGGCGAGGTGGGCTCCGGCAAGACCGTCGTGGCCCTGCGCGCGATGCTCCAGGTGGTCGACGCGGGCGGCCAGGCGGCCCTCCTCGCGCCGACCGAGGTGCTGGCCGCCCAGCACGCGCGCACCCTGCGTGCCCTGCTCGGCCCGCTCGCGGAGGGAGGGATGCTCGGCGGGGCCGCCGACGCGACGCGCGTCGCCCTGCTGACCGGGTCGCTGCCGGCGGCGGCCCGCAAGGAGGCGCTCCTCGACGCGGCGAGCGGCGCGGCGGGCATCGTCGTGGGCACGCACGCGCTGCTCTCCGAGCACGTGCAGTTCGCCGACCTCGGCCTCGTCGTCGTCGACGAGCAGCACCGGTTCGGCGTCGAGCAGCGCGACGCGCTGCGCGCCAAGGCCCGCACGAGCCCCCACCTGCTCGTCATGACCGCGACCCCCATCCCGCGGACCGTCGCCATGACCGTGTTCGGCGACCTCGAGACGTCCGCGCTCACCGAGATCCCCGCGGGCCGCTCGGGCATCACGACGCACGTCGTGCCGGCCGCCAACGAGGCCTGGCTCGACCGGACGTGGGCGCGCGTGCGCGAGGAGGTCGACGCCGGCCACCGCGCCTACGTGGTCTGCGCGCGCATCCACCCGGACGAGCCCGGCGCGGGTCCGGCGTCGGAGGAGTTCGACGACGTGCCGGACTTCCTCGCCGAGGAGGGGGCTCCGGAGGGCGACCGGGCGCCCCTGCGGGCCGTCCTCGAGGTCGCCGACGAGCTGCGCGCCCACCCGCGGCTCGCCGGGGTGGAGGTCGGTGTGCTGCACGGCCAGATGCCGCCCGCGGACAAGGAGGCCGTCATGACGGCGTTCGCGCGCGGGGAGGTCCAGGTCCTCGTCTCCACGACGGTCGTCGAGGTCGGCGTCGACGTGCCCGAGGCGACGGTCATGGTCGTGCACGACGCCGACCGGTTCGGCATCTCCCAGCTCCACCAGCTCCGGGGCCGGGTGGGCCGTGGCTCCGCGCCCGGGCTCTGCCTGCTCGTCTCGACGGCGCATCCCGGCACCCCCGCGGCGACCCGCGTCGAGACCCTCGCCCGCACCACCGACGGGTTCGAGCTCGCGACCGTCGACCTCGAGCTGCGCAGCGAGGGCGACGTGCTCGGCGCCGCGCAGTCCGGGCGCGCGAGCTCGCTGCGCCTGCTGCGCGTCGTCAAGGACGCCGACGTCATCGCGACGGCCCGCACCGACGCCGCCGAGGTCGTGGCCGAGGACCCGGAGCTCGCCGGCAACGAGGCGCTGCGCCGCGCGATCGCCGACCAGCTCGACCCGGAGCGCGAGGAGTTCCTCGAACGGGCGTGACCGCGCGGTGGCGTGGCTAGGCTGGGCGCGTGACGAGGATCGTGGCAGGGACCGTCGGCGGGCGCACCATCGGGGTCCCTCCCCGCGGCACGCGCCCGACGAGCGACCGGGTCCGCGAGGCCGTCTTCTCACGGCTCGAGCACTACGGGGTGGTCGACGACGCGCACGTGCTCGACCTGTACGCCGGCTCGGGAGCCCTCGGGCTGGAGGCCGCGAGCCGTGGTGCGCGGGACGTGACCCTCGTCGACTCCGCACGCGTCGCCGCCGACGTCGCGCGACGCAACGTCACGACCCTCGGCCTGCCCGGGGTGCGTGTCGTGGCGCAGGCGGCCGAGACGTACGCGGCCGCGCTGCCCGGCACGGGCGGCCCGCTGCACCTCGTCTTCCTCGACCCCCCGTACGACCTCGCGCCCGACGCCCTCGACCGGGTGCTCGCCCACCTCGCACGCCCGGGCGTGCTCGACCCGGCGGCGGTCGTCGTCCTCGAGCGCTCGTCCCGGTCCGCCGAGCCCGACTGGCCCGCGGGCTGGGAGCTCCTCGCCACGAAGACGTACGGCGAGACCGCCGTGTACTTCGCCGGGCCCGCGGACGACGACCCCGCGGTGTGAGCTGGCGCCGCGAGGTCGGGAGCACGCCGGTCGGGCTCCCGGGCGGGCCGGGTGCCGTGTACTACCGTGACGGCGTGACCACAGCCGTCTGTCCCGGGTCGTTCGACCCGATCACCCTGGGCCACCTCGACATCGTGCGACGGGCCCGGGCGTTGTTCGACGTCGTCGTCGTGGGCGTGGCGAGGAACGCGTCGAAGTCCGCCCTCCTCGGCGTCGACGAGCGGGTCGCGCTGGCCCGCGGTGCGGTCGAGGACGCGGGGCTCGACGGCGTGCGGGTGGAGGTCGTCCCGGGGCTCCTCGTGGACTTCTGCCGGGACGTCGGGGCGGCGGCGGTCGTCAAGGGTCTGCGCGGTGGCGCGGACTTCGACGCCGAGCTGCCGATGGCGCTGATGAACCGGCACCTCACGGGTGTCGAGACCGTCTTCGTCGCGGGCGACGCGTCGTTGCTGCACGTGGCGTCGTCGCTCGTGAAGGACGTGGCCCGGCACGGCGGTCCGGTGGACGACCTCGTCCCGCCGGGCGTGGGCGACGTCGTGCGGCGGGCGCTGGCGGGGGAGCGGACGAGCAGGTGAGCATCACGGAGAGGACCGGACGGATGAGCGAGCACGAGTCGGCAGGCGCGCAGCGCACGGGACAGGACGTCGCGGGGGACGAGCCCGCGGCCGGGCTGCACGCGATCCTCGACGACCTGGCCCGCCTCGTGGAGTCGTCCCGCACGATGCCGATGTCGGGCGGCTCCGTCCTGGTGCACCGGGGGGACGCGCTCGCGCTCGTCGACGAGCTGCGTGCCGCGCTGCCGGAGCAGCTCGCGCACGCGGACGAGGTGCTGGCCGAGGCGGACGCCGTGCTCGCAGACGCGCACCGCCAGGCGGAGGAGATCCTCACGACGGCGCGTGCCCGGGCGATCGAGCTCGTGCAGTCGGAGCAGGTGGTGGTCCAGGCGCAGTCCCGGGCGCACGAGATCGTGGAGGAGGCTGAGCAGTCCGCGACGACGTTGCGACGTGACGCGGACGACTACTGCGACCAGCGGCTCGCCGACTTCGAGGTCGACCTCGGCAAGGTCCTGGCCCAGGTGCAGGCGGGCCGCGCGAAGCTCGCGGGACGTCTCGACGGGCACCCGACCGAGCCGGAGTCGCCGTTCCCCGCCACCATGGCGCCGCGGCAGCCGGAGCGGTCGCCTCGCTGACCGGTGCCGCGTCCCGCCGGTCGGGCCCGACGAGGGACCGCGCTGGCGCCGGCGGGTCGCCGTGACGTACGATCGACCGTTGGTTCGGTGCTCACGCCCGCCGTCCGGCGCTGCGGTCCGCCCGCGGCGCGCGACCGTGGCCACGCCCACCGACCGCCCCCGACCCCGTCCGTGACCTGTCCTGCCCTGCGGGAACCGACCCTGGAGCGCGCCATCGCCACCGAGAAGACGTCGCCGCTCGTGCTCGACACGCACGAGCTCGGTCGGCGACCCGGAAGCATGCGCGAGGTGCGCCGGACGGTCGCGGCGCCCGCCGACCTCGGCACCGCCGTGATCGGGATCCCCGAGGGGTCCGAGCTGGACCTCGACCTGCGCCTCGAGGCCGTCATGGAGGGCGTGCTGGTCTCCGGCGCCGTCTCCGGTCGCGCCGTGGGCGAGTGCGTGCGGTGCCTCGAGCAGGTGACCGAGCCGGTCGCCGTCGAGCTCACCGAGCTGTTCGCCTACCCGGAGCGCGCGCAGGCCGCGCACGACGCGGGCGACGAGCTGGAGGACGCCGAGGACGTGTACGAGCTCGACGGCGACCTCGCCGACGTCGAGCCCGCGCTACGGGATTCGGTCGTCACTGCACTACCATTCAGTCCGGTGTGCCGTGCGGACTGCCCTGGCCTGTGCTCCGAGTGCGGAGCTCGCCTGGCGGACGACCCGGGCCACACCCATGACCTTGTCGACCCTCGCTGGTCGGCGCTGGAGAGCATGTTCGACACCTCGAACGTGTCCGACGAGACGAAAGAGAGCTAGCCGTGGCTGTTCCGAAGCGCAAGATGTCGCGCAGCAACACCCGTGCGCGTCGTTCGCAGTGGAAGACGACCGCCGCGAACCTCACCACCTGCCCGCAGTGCAAGGGCGACAAGCTGTCGCACGCGGCGTGCCCGACGTGCGGCACCTACAAGGGCCGCCAGTACGCCGAGGCGCTGCGCTCCGAGCACGCAGGCTGAGGCGCGTGGCACCGGCTGCACCGGCAACCGGTCTTCTCGAGAAGCTCGGGGTCTCCTTGGACCCCGAGCTTCTCGTGCTTGCGCTCACGCACCGGTCGTTCGCGCACGAGAACGGCGGCATCCCCACGAACGAGCGGCTCGAGTTCCTGGGTGACACCGTGCTCGGTCTCGTCGTGACGGAGACGCTCTACCGCCGTCACCCCGACCTCTCCGAGGGCGAGCTCGCCAAGATGCGCGCGGCCACGGTCTCGCAGAAGTCGCTCGCGATCATCGCGCGCGAGCTCGGTCTCGGCCGGTACGTCCTGCTGGGCAAGGGCGAGATCCGGACGCACGGCAACGACAAGGACTCGATCCTGTCGGACACGGTGGAGGCGATCATCGGCGCCGTCTACCTCAGCCACGGCCTGGAGCCGGCGCGCGACCTGGTCCTGCGTCTCGTCGAACCGCGTCTCGCCGCTGCGGCCGACCTCGGTGCGGGGCTCGACTGGAAGACGTCCCTGCAGGAGGCGGCGGCCGCCGCGGGGCTGGGCGCTCCTGCGTACTCGAGCGACGCCGTCGGGCCCGACCATGCTCGCGTCTTCACGTCCTACGTCCACCTCGACGGGCGCCTCTACGGCACGGGCAGCGGCACCGCGAAGAAGTACGCCGAGCAGGAGGCCGCCGAGCGCGCGTACCGCACGCTCGCGACCGAGCAGGCCGAGGCGACGCCGGCCCCGTCCGAGGGTGCGGGTGCCTGAGCTCCCCGAGGTCGAGACCGTCCGTGACGGTCTCGCGCGGCACGTGCTCGGCGCGGTCGTCACCGGCGTCGAGGTGGGGCGCGACTACTCCGTGCGTCGCCACGACGGCGGGCCCGCCGCGTTCCGGGACCAGCTCGTCGGGCACCGGCTCGACGCCGCCGTGCGCCGCGGCAAGTTCCTCTGGCTCCCGCTGGCGGGCGCCGGCGAGGACCCCGCGCCGCCCGCCGCGGCCCTCCTCGCGCACCTCGGGATGTCCGGGCAGCTCCTCGTGCGCTCCGGTCCCGCGCTCGGGGACCGCTCGCCCCACCTGCGCGTCCGCCTCCACCTGGAGCCCGCCGGGCTCGGCCCCGCGGGCGCGCTCGCGCTCGACTTCGTCGACCAGCGGACCTTCGGCCACCTGTCCGTCCAGGACCTCGTGCCCACGCCCGACGGCGCCCCCGGCGGCCGCGGCTCCGGGCTCGCGGCGCTCCCCGCGCCGGTGGAGCACATCGCGCGCGACCTGCTCGACCCCGCGCTGCGTCTCGACGACGTCGTCGCGGCGGTGCGGCGTCGTCGCACGGGCATCAAGCGGGCGCTGCTCGACCAGACCGTCGTGTCGGGCGTCGGGAACATCTATGCCGACGAGGCGCTGTGGCGTGCTCGGGCCCACTTCGCGCGCGCGACCGACACGATGACCCGGCCCGTCGTGCGTCGCGTGCTGGACGCCGCGGCCGAGGTCATGTCGGAGGCTCTGGCGCAGGGCGGCACGAGCTTCGACGCGCTGTACGTCAACGTCAACGGCCGGTCCGGCTACTTCTCGCGCTCGCTCGCCGTCTACGGGCAGGAGGGGGAGCCGTGCCCGCGCTGCGGCACGCCCGTGCGGCGTGACGAGTTCATGAACCGGTCGTCGTACACGTGCCCGCGCTGCCAGCCCCGCCCGCGCTCCGGGCGCTGGTGACCGTCCCTCACCGGGGGACGACGTTGCGCAGCGACTCTCCGGCGCGGAACGCCGCGAGGTTGGCCTCGACGAGCTCCGCGGCGCGCTGCGGTCGGGTCCCGGCGACGTGCGGCGTGAGGACCAGGCGCGGCGCGTCCCACAGCGGGGACGACGCCGGCAGGGGTTCGGTCGCGGTGACGTCGAGCGCGGCGGCGCCGAGCCGGCCCGCGTGCAGGGCGGCGACCAGCGCGTCCTCGTCGACCGTGCTGCCGCGCCCGACGTTGACGAACAGCGCGTGGTCGGGCAGCAGGTCGATGCGGTGCGCGTCGAGCGCGTGCCGCGTCGCGGGCAGCGCCGGGAGGAGCGAGACGAGCACGTCGGCGGTGGGCAGGACGGTGGCGAGGTCGTCGTCGGTGACGACCGGGTAGCCGTGGCGCTCGCCCGGCGTGCACGCGACACCCGTGACGCGCGCGCCGAGGGCGCCGAGCAGCGGGGCGAGCCGCGCCGCGATCGAGCCGAAGCCCCAGACCACGACGTGGGCGCCGTCGAGCGTGTACCGGCCCGCGGTGGCGGGGTCCGACTGCGCGTGCACCACCTCGACGTCCCACCGGTGGTCGCGCTGGGCCGCCCCGAGCACGTCGAGCCGGCGGACGCCCGCGAGGACGAGGGCGAGCGCGTGCTCCGCGACCGGTCCGTCGTGCAGCGACCTCCCGGACGTGACGACGACGTCCGGGGCGAAGCCCGCCGCGAGGACCGCGTCCGGCCCGGCCGCGAGGGTCTGCACCCAGCGCAGCCCCGGGAGGTGCTGCGCGGCGTCGGACAGGTTCTGCGCGGAGTTGGCCCAGGCGACGAGGACCTCGGCGTCCCGGTCCTCCTCGGGCAGCGGCGCGGCCGCGTCGTAGACCACGACCTCGTCGCCCGGACCGGGGTGCAGGTCGAGGGCGATGGTGTCGGGGACGAGGATCTTCACGACTGCTCCGGCGGTGGGGTGCGCCGCGCCGGTCCCGGCGGGCGTGGTGAACGTATCACCGCGCCGTCGGGAGCTCCTGGTCGAGCGACCAGCGGTACTCCGGGCGCCCGAGCAGCTCGGCGTGCGTCCCGCGCGCCACGACCCGGGCGTGGGAGCCGGGGCCGTCGCGCCCGAGGAGGAGCACCTCGTCGACCGCCTCGAGCGCACTGAGCCGGTGCGTGGCGACGACGACCCCCCGCCGGCCCGGACCGCCCGCGTCGCGGGTCGCGGCGACGAGCCGCCGCACGAGCGCGTCGGCCGTCGCGGGGTCGAGGTGCTCCGCGGGCTCGTCCAGGAGGACGAGGGGCGCCGGGGCGAGGAGCGCGCGCGCCACGAGGAGCCGACGGCGCTCGCCCCCGGACACGTCGGTGGCGTCCGGCCCGAGGGTCGTGCCGACGCCGTCGGGCAGGGCGGCGAGCCAGGCACCGAGGCCGACGTCGCGCAGGGCGTCCTCCGCCTCCTGGGCGGTCACGTCACCGCGTGCGACCCGCAGGTTCTCCAGCACGGTCGTGTCGAACACGTGGCCGTCCTCCGCGACGAGCACGACGCCGCGTGCCGCCTCGGCGCGCGGCAGGCCGGCGACGTCCGCGTCGTCGAGCGTGACGCGTCCGGCCACCGGGGGGAGCAGACCGGCGGCGGTCGCGAGCAGCGTCGTCTTCCCGACGCCGGACGGCCCGACGAGCGCGACGGCGCGACCCGGCGACAGCGCGAGGTCGACCCCGGTGACGACCGTGCGCCCGCCGGACCCGGCGTCCCAGGCGCACGCCGCGTCGTCGAGCACGAGCGTCGGGGCGGGGTGCGGGGGGGCCGTGCTCCGGTCGCCGTCCGCGTGCGGTGCCGGGCGGGGGCCGCGCGTCACCGACAGGTCGAGGAGCCCGATGACGCGGCGGGCCGCCTGACGCGAGCGGTGGAGCTGGACCGCGGCGGCGGGCAGCGCGTTCGCCGCCTCGAACACCGCGAGCGGCGTGAGCACGACGACGGACAGCTCCTCGGGCGTGAGCGTCCCGCCGACGACCGCCGGGATGCCGAGCGCGAGGGCCGCGAGCACCGCGACGCCGACGGACGCCGCGGCGAGGGCGGCCGCGACGCCTCCCGTGCGGGCGCCGTCGTCCGTCGCCCGCGCGAGGTCGCGGTCCGCGGCGCGCAGGTCGGCGAGGCGGCCGTCGAGGCGCCCGGACACCGCGAGCGGCCCCGACTCCTCGAGGACCTCGAGCGCGGACGCGGTCATCGCGGCCCGGGCGGCGGCGCCGCGCTCCTCGACCTCGCGGGCCGACCGCGCCGAGAGCCACGGCGCGACGACCGCCGCGACGACGAGGCACAGCGCGAGCGCGACCCCCGCCGCCGGGAGGAACGCGCCGACGAGGACGACCGACCCGGCGGACACGGCGAGCGCGACCCCCGCGGGCACGACCGCGCGCACCACGACGTCGCCGACGTCGTCCACGTCGGCGCCCACGCGCGCGAGCAGGTCGCCCCGACGGAGGCGCACGAGCGCGGCGGGCGACCCGTCGGCCAGGGCCGCGTACAGGTTGGCGCGCAGGGCCGCCATGCCGCGCAGCGCGACGTCGTGGGACGCGAGGCGTTCGAGGTAGCGGAACACGCCGCGGGAGATGCCGAACGCGCGCACCGCGACGACGGCGACGGACAGGGTGAGCACCGGCGGCATCTGGGACGCGCGCGCGATGAGCCACGCCGCGGCGGCCGCGAGCGCGACGGAGCTGCCGAGCGCGAGCGTGCCGAGCACGACGGCCCCCACGACACGGCGCCACCGCACGTCGAGCAGGCGCACGGCCTGCCACAGGGGGTCGGCGGCGAGACGGGTGCGAGGCCCGGACCCGGTGGGGGGCGTGGGCGGTGCCGCGGTCATGCCGTCACCTCGGCCGCGGCGGGCGAGACGACCGCCGACGCGACGGTCACCACCTCGTCGGCGACGCCCACGAGGGAGGCGCGGTGGGCGACGACGAGCACGGTGCGGCCCTGGTCGCGCCAGGTGCGCACGGCGTCGAGCACGACCTGCTCGCCGCGGGCGTCGAGGTGGGCGGTGGGCTCGTCGAGGATCACGAGCGGGGTGCTCGCGGGGTCGCCGAGCAGGGCGGCCGCCAGTGCCGCGCGCTGGCGCTGCCCGACGCTCAGGCCCGTCCCGCCGCGCCCGACGGGCGTGTCCCAGCCGTCGGGGAGCGACGCGACGACGTCGTCGAGGCCGGCGGTGCGGGCGGCGCGCGCGAGGTCCGCGCCGTCGACGTCGAGGCCGTCGGTCACGGCGTCGCGCAGGCTCCCGGGGGCGAGCGCGGGGCGCTGGGGGAGCCAGGCCACCTGCGGCCAGGTGGTCGCGGGGTCGAGGTCGGCGAGGGGGATGCGCTCGCCGTCGGGCGTGGTCCAGGTGACGTCGCCGTGGTCGGGCCGCACGAGGCCGAGGAGCACGTGGACGGCGGTCGTCTTGCCGGCGCCGCTCGGCCCGGTGAGCGCGACGACGCGGCCGGGCCTGCCGTCGGTGGTGCCGACGGGCAGGATCAGGTCGAGACCGTCCGGGGCGAGGACGCCGCGGTCGCCCGCCCGGACGCCGACGCCGTGCAGGGTCAGGGTCGAGCCGGCGAGGTTCGGCGCGGGCCGGGTGCCGCGCTCGGGAGCGGGTTCGTCGAGGATCGCGAAGGCCTGCTGCGCGGCGGCGATCCCGTCGGTGGAGGCGTGGAAGTGCATGCCGACCTGGCGCAGCGGCAGGTACACCTCGGGTGCGAGGACGAGCACGGCGATCGCCGGCTCGAGGTCCATGCCGCCGTGGACGAGCCGCAGGCCCACCCCGACGGCGACGACCGCGACGGACAGCGTCGTGAGGAGCTCGAGCACCATGCCGGAGAGGAACGCGACGCGCAGCGTGCCCATCGTCGCCCGCCGGTTCGCCTCGCCGAGCGCCCGGACGCGCTTCTCGGGGCCGCGTGCCCGGCCGAACGCCAGGAGGGTCGGCAGGCCCGCGAGGAGGTCGAGGACCTGCGCGCCGAGGCGCTGCATGACGACGAGCCGGCGCTCCGACGTCCCGGCGGTGAGCTGGCCGACGAGGACCATGAACAGCGGGACGAGGGGGATGGTGACGGCGATGACGAGCGCGGAGACCCAGTCGAGGCCGAGCACGACGGCGAGCGCCGCGGGGGTGACGGTCGCGGCGAGCAGGAGCTGGGGGAGGTAGCGCACGAGGTACGGCTCGAGCGCGTCGAGGCCGCGCGTCGCGAGGGTCGCGACGGCGGGGCCGCGCCCGCTCGCGAGCCACCGTGGCCCGAGGGCGGCGGCGTGCGCGACGACCTGCTCGCGCAGCTCGGTGACGGTGCGGGTCGCGGCGCGCAGGGCGAACCGCTCCTGCGCCCACGACACCGCGGCCCGCGCCGCGACCACCCCGGCCAGGAGGGCGAGGTGGTCGGCGACGTCGGCCAGGTCCGCGGTGCGCTGGATCGCCGGGGCGAGGATCGCGCCGAGCAGGAGCGCCTGCGCGACGACGAGGCCCGCGGTGACGAAGCCGAGCACCGCCGTGAGGACCACGTAGCCCCGTGCGGCGCGCGCCTGCCGCAGGAGCCGCGGGTCGAGCGGCTTCACGCTCGGGGCGTCCCGTCGTCGGAGGTGAGGTCGCGCCCGGCGGCCCCGCCGGACGACGCGCCGCCGAACGCCGCCTCGCGGACCTTCCTCAGGGACAGGCCTGCGGGGGCGGGGATGTCGTGCGTGGACAGGCGGCGCCGGAACACCCAGTAGGTCCACGCCTGGTAGGCGATCACGAGCGGGGTGAGGAGCACGGCGACCCAGGTCATGACGGTGAGGGTGTAGTCGGTGGACGACGCGTTGTGGACGGTCAGGGAGTTCGCCGGGTCGGTGGCGGGCATGACGTCGGGGTACATCGACCCGAAGATCAGCACCACCGCGGCGACGAGCGTGAGCGCCGACGCGCCGAACGCCCACCCCTCGCGACCTCGGGCGTTCGCGACGAGGGCCCCCACGAGCCCGCCGGCCGCCGCGGCCACCGCGACCCACGTCCACGGGACCGAGTAGGCGACCTGGGCCCACACGGCCCAGCCGCCCGCGACGACGACCGCGGCGACGCCGAGCACCGCGGCGAACCGGCGCGCGCGGTGGCGGATCTCGCCGTCGGTCTTCAGCGCGACGAACACGGCACCGTGCAGGAGGAACAGCACGAGGGTGACGAGGCCACCGAGGAGGGCGAACGGGGACAGGAGCGAGAAGAAGCCGCCGGTGAACTGGTGGTCGGCGTCGAGCTCGACGCCCCGCACGAGGTTCGCGAACGCGACGCCCCAGAGGACGGCGGGCACCCACGACCCGACCTGGATCGCGGCGTCGCAGCGGCGGGCCCACTGCTCGTCCGCGATCTTGCCGCGGTACTCGAACGCGACGCCGCGCACGATGAGCGCGACGAGGATGAGCAGGAGCGGCAGGTAGAAGCCGGAGAAGAGGGTCGCGTACCACTCGGGGAAGGCGGCGAACGTCGCGCCGCCCGCGGTGAGGAGCCACACCTCGTTGCCGTCCCAGACGGGCCCGATGGTGTTGATGAGGACGCGGCGCTCCTTCTCCTTGTGCTCCTTGTCCCCCCGGGGCAGCAGCGAGACGAGCATGCCCACCCCGAAGTCGAAGCCCTCGAGGACGAGGTAGCCGGTCCACAGGACGGCGATGAGCAGGAACCAGACGACGGCGAGATCCACGGCGGTGCTCTCCTAGCGTGTCAGCAGGGTCGGGGCCGCGTCAGTACGCGAACGACAACGGGCGGTCGGCGGACTCGTCGTCGCCGTCGGGCGGTTCCTGCGCCTCCGGCGACTCGTCGCGCACCGACAGCGGGACGCCCTCGACGGCGTAGCGGCGCATGAGCACGAACCAGACGGCTGCCAGCGCGCCGTAGACGAGCGTGAAGACGATCATCGAGGTGAGGACCATGCCGGGGCTGACGGCGGTGGACACGCCGCGCTCGGTGAGCAGCCGGATCTGGTCGATCCCGGTCGGGTTGGGCGCGACGACCCAGGGCTGGCGCCCCATCTCGGTGAAGATCCAGCCGAACGAGTTCGCGAGGAAGGGCATGGGGATGGCGATGAGGCCGACGCGCGCGAACCACACGTTGTCGGTGACGCGCCCCTTGCGCGTGAGCCACAGCGCCATGAGCGCGAGGAGCACGGACCCTGCGGCCATGCCGATCATGAGGCGGAACGACCAGTAGGTCATGGCGAGGTTCGGCGTGTAGGTGACCGGGTCGCCGTCGGCGGTGACGTCGCCGTACCGCTCGGTCATCTGCTCCTGGACGTCCTCGACGCCGGGCAGGTAGCTCTCGGGGCCCGAGAAGTGACCCGTGCCGAGGTAGGAGGCGAGGCCGGGGATCTCGATGAGGTGCGTGACGTTCTCGCACGAGTTCGACAGGTCGCCGATCGTGAGGATGGAGAACGCCGCGCCCTCCTCGCCCTGGCACAGCGCCTCGGCCGACGACATCTTGCCCGGCTGCTGCTCGTACATGATCTTGCCCTGGATGTCGCCGGAGACGGCGACCCCGAGCCCGCCGACGAGCATGGCGATCACGCCGAGCGTCACGGCGGGGCGGTAGACGTCGCGCGCGAGCTCGACGTTCTCGGCCTTGCGGGTCCGCACGAGCCGCACCATCCACCACGCGGCGATGCCGGTGACGAACGTCCCGGCGGTGAGCAGGGTCGCGGTGATCTGGTGCGGAAAGGCCGCGAGGAGCGTGTTGTTGGTGAGCACGGCCCAGACGTCGTTCATCTCGGCGCGGCCCGTCTCGGGGTTGTAGACCGCGCCGACGGGGTGCTGCATCCACGAGTTCGCGGCGAGGATGAAGAACGCGGAGAGGTTCACGGCGATCGCGACGGCCCAGATGCACGCGAGGTGCACCTTCTTGCTGAGGCGGTCCCAGCCGAAGATCCACAGCCCGAGGAACGTGGACTCGATGAAGAACGCGGCGAGGGCCTCCATCGCGAGGGGCGCGCCGAAGACGTCGCCGACGAAGCGCGAGTACTCGCTCCAGTTCATCCCGAACTGGAACTCCTGCACGATGCCGGTCACGACGCCGAGGGCGAAGTTGATGAGGAGGAGCTTGCCGAAGAACTTCGTCAGGCGCAGCCACCGCTCGTTGCCGGTGCGCACCCAGGCGGTCTGCATGATCGCGACGAGCGGGGCGAGGCCGATCGTCAGCGGGACGAAGATGAAGTGGTAGACGGTCGTGATGGCGAACTGCCATCGCGCGAGCTCCAGGGCTTCCACGGGTGCTCCTCGGGGGCCGACGGGGTCGGGACGGACGACACCGGAGGGGCACGCCACGGCGAGTCCCCACGGTCTGACGCTAGGCCCAATCTGCCCCATCGGCGCGGGCGGAGATGACGCGAAGTGCTGAAAACGCACCGCTTGTGACTATGTTCACAAGGTCTGGGGACCTTGGTCCCGCCGCCGTCGGACGAGCGTCCCGACGGGCGGTGCGTGTCGGCGGGGCCGGTCGGCCCCCCTGTGCGATACTGGGCGGACCGGTCGGGCACCGCATCGCCCACCGGCACCACGTGCCCGCAGCAGCCGCGAAGCGGCCCGCGGAGCGCCGCCCCGGGGCGAAGGGCCCGGACCGGCAGGCGCCCGCGCCGCACCGCCAGCCGCGGCCGTGACCGACGACTTCCGTCGCGGGGGAGACGCGCTCCGGTGCGCTCTTCCCCGGCGACGACCGACCGCCCGAGGGGCCCGCACGGTGCGGGGTGGGTCCGCGGGCAAGCAGGAGCACGACGCGTGACGCTCGACAGCACCTCAGACAGCACGACCGACGCGACCTCGGGCCCGGCCACGCCGGCCGAGAGCACGGGCACCGCCCCCGGTCGCAAGCCCGCCCGACGGCGCGCCACCCGCAGCGCCGCCCCGCCCGCCGCGGAGCCCGCCACCCCGCAGGCCGCCGCCCCCGCCGAACCCGCCGTCCCGGTCGCGGACCAGGCCCCGGAGCCCGTCACCCCGTCGGAGCCCGCCGCCACGAAGGCGCCGCGCCGGTCGCGGCGCGCCACGCGCGCCACGACCACGGCCGCCTCGGGCGAGACCGACCAGCCGACGCCGCCCGTCACCGACGCGCCCCCGGCCGCCGACGGGCCCGACGCCCCGGCCGCGTCCGCCGAGGCGGGCACGCCCGACGCCGCGGAGCCGGCTCGCGCGACGCGCGCCCGTCGAGGCACGAAGTCCGCGGGCAAGGCCACCACGAAGGCCACCACGAAGCCCACGACGAAGGCCACCACGAAGGCGTCGACGAAGCGTGCCGCGGCGACGTCCGACGTGACACCCGAGACCGCACCCGACGCCGAGGCCCCCGCCACGCAGCCCGCGCCCGCGCTCGACGTGCTCTCCGAGTTCGGCCTCACCGCCGCCCCCGGCGACGCGCCGGCCGAGGCGCGCGGCACGACCGCCGCGCCGGACGCCGACGCCCTCCTCGGGGCCGTCGACGAGCCCCGTCGCCCGCGCCGCTCCGGCCGCCGCTCCGGCAAGGCCGCACCGGTCGAGGCGGCGCAGGAGGCGCCGTCCGTCCAGGTGCCCGCCGACGAGCAGACCGAGCCGGCCCCGCAGGCCCCGGCCGAGCCCGCCGCGGAGAAGAAGAAGCCCGCCCGCCGCTCGCGCCGCGCCACCGCCGCCTCCGGGCCGGCGGAGTCCGCGGCCCCCGGGGAGACCGTAGGGGAGACCGCGGGCACGTCGGACGCGCCCGCCGTCGACGCGGCAGGTCCCGACACCGCGGGTGCCGCCGCGACCTCCGAGGCGGCCCCGGCCGCCGACGGGGCGGCCACGTCCGGGCGCACGCGCCCTGCCCGCCGATCCCGTCGCGCGACGTCGGCGCCCCAGGGCGACGCGCCGGAGACCGCGGCACCGCAGGACGCCGTCGCCCCGAGCGCGACGGGCGCCGAGACCACGGCCGCCGCGCAGGACGCCGCGGGCGCGGCTGCCGACGCGACGCCGTCGCGCTCCACCCGCCCGGGCACCACGGCGACGACCGGCTCGGGCGACAAGCCGCGTCTCGCGACGACCGCGCTGCTGTTCCAGGCGCCGGACCCGGCGGCTGCGCCGCGCCGTCCCCGCCGCGCGCAGAGCCCGGCGGGCCCGCCGCGCCACCACGACGCGGCCCCGGCGGACGCCGGGCGCACCTCCGAGACGCCGGCTCCGACCGGTACGCCGGCGGACGCCGGGAAGGCGTCCGCGACGCGCGACGCCGCTCCCGCCGCGACGCCCGACGCCGCGACGCCCGACACCGCGACGGTCGGCACCACGGAGTCTGCCGCCAAGACCGTCGCCACCGGCAAGCCCGTCGCCACCGACGTCGTGCTCACCGGTGAGGACCGCGCCGCCGTCGAGGAGATCGAGCTCATCGAGAGCGAGCTCGTCGCAGAGGGCGTCGACCTTCCCGACGACGAGTTCGGGCCGCAGGACTTCGCCGAGGTCGAGGACGCCGTGGAGCCCGGCGACGAGGGCGCCCCGCGCCGTCGGCGCCGTCGCGGGGGCCGCGGTCGTCGTGGCCGCCCGGACAACGGTCGTGACTCCGGTGCGGACGACGCGCCCGAAGGGCAGGACGCCGCGGCGGATCCCGCCGCCGAGGACGAGACCCCCGCGGACGCGGAGGCCGAGGCGACCGAGCAGGCCGAGCCCGCCGAGGGCGAGAACGGCGAGGAGAGCGGCTCGTCGCGTCGCCGTCGGCGCCGCCGTCGCGGCGGTCGCGGCGAGCCCGGCGAGGGCTCGTCGTCGCGCCAGCGTCCGCGCGAGCGCAGCCTGTCGGACGAGGTCACGGCGCTCAAGGGGTCGACGCGCCTCGAGGCGAAGCGCCAGCGCCGCCGCGAGGGCCGTGACGCGGGCCGTCGCCGCCAGATCATCACCGAGGCCGAGTTCCTCGCGCGCCGCGAGGCGGTCGAGCGGGCGATGGTCGTGCGGGAGACGGGCGGCCGCACGCAGATCGCCGTGCTCGAGGACGGCGTGCTCGTGGAGCACTACGTCTCGCAGCAGTCGCAGGCGTCGATGGCCGGCAACGTCTACCTCGGTCGCGTGCAGAACGTGCTCCCGAGCATGGAGGCCGCGTTCATCGACGTCGGCAAGGGCCGCAACGCGGTGCTGTACGCCGGCGAGGTGAACTGGGACGCCGTCGGCCTGGAGGGCCAGCCGCGCCGCATCGAGCAGGCGCTGAAGTCGGGCGACACCGTCCTCGTGCAGGTCACGAAGGACCCGATCGGCCACAAGGGCGCGCGTCTCACGTCGCAGATCACGCTCGCGGGCCGCTACCTCGTGTACGTGCCCGGCGGCGGCATGACCGGCATCAGCCGCAAGCTGCCCGACACCGAGCGCAACCGCCTGAAGAAGATCCTCAAGGAGGTCGTGCCCGACGGCGCGGGCGTCATCGTGCGCACCGCCGCGGAGGGCGCGAGCGAGGACGAGCTGCGCGCGGACGTCGAGCGTCTGCGCGGCCAGTGGGAGACGATCGAGAAGAAGGCGAAGGGCGCGTCGGCGCCCGCCCTGCTGCAGGGTGAGCCCGACCTCGCGATCCGCGTGGTCCGCGACATCTTCAACGACGACTTCAGCTCGCTCGTGGTGCAGGGCGACTCCGCGTGGGGCGAGATCTCGTCCTACGTCGAGGAGCTCGCCCCCGACCTGCGCGAGCGCGTCTCGCGGTGGACCGGCACGAACGACGTCTTCACGGTGCACCGCGTCGACGAGCAGCTCGCGAAGGGGATGGACCGCAAGGTCTGGCTCCCGTCGGGCGGCTCGCTCGTCATCGACCGCACCGAGGCGATGACGGTCGTCGACGTCAACACCGGCAAGTTCACCGGCTCGGGCGGCACGCTCGAGGAGACCGTGACGCGCAACAACCTGGAGGCCGCGGAGGAGATCGTCCGCCAGCTCCGGCTGCGCGACATCGGCGGCATCATCGTCATCGACTTCATCGACATGGTCCTGGAGTCGAACCGCGACCTCGTGCTGCGCCGTCTCGTCGAGTGCCTGGGCCGCGACCGGACGAAGCACCAGGTCGCCGAGGTGACGTCGCTCGGGCTCGTGCAGATGACGCGCAAGCGCGTCGGCCAGGGTCTCGTCGAGGCGTTCAGCGAGACGTGCGAGCACTGCCACGGCCGTGGCTTCATCGTCCACACCGACCCGGTCGAGAGGTCGGGCGGGAACGGCCAGGGCAACGGCGGCGGGTCGTCCGACGACGGCGGCGAGAGCAAGCGCTCGCGTCGCAAGCGCGGCGGGTCCGGCTCCGGCGGTGCGGGCGGTGCGTCGTCGTCGGGCGCGTCGAAGGACGCGATCACGCTGCCCCACGCGGGCGTGCCCGTCCTGCCCGAGGTCTCCTCGCAGGCGCGCGAGGCCGTCAAGGCGACGCTCGCGACCATCGCGGCCGCCGCCGCGCACGCCCACGAGCACGAGCACGGCCACGAGCACGCCGACCAGGGTGCCCCGGGGCCCGACAGCACGACGGGAGCGCCCGAGGGCGAGGAGTGACGACTGTCCCGACCTACGGCGTCGGGCCCGGGGTGCGGCTGCGCGGCTGGACCGCGCCGGACCTCGCCGCGTTCCGCGACTGGATGCGCCCGCACCACGAGTGGCACCGGTGGGACGGCCCGTACTACCCCGTGCCCGACGACGCGGCGGCGGCCGCGCTCGTCGCGCGCCTCGCGCGGGACGCGGCCGACCAGGCCTCCCGTCCTGGCGGGCTGGGCGCGGACGGTCTCCCGCCGCGGCGCGTGGTGGTCGCGGACGCCGACGACCGCCTCGTCGGCACGTGCTCCTGGTACTGGGAGTCCGTCGAGACGCAGTGGGCCCGTACGGGCGTGACGGTCTACGACCCCGCCCGGCGGGGGCGCGGCGTCGGTCGGGCGGCGCTCGCGGCGTGGACGACGTACCTGTTCTCGGTCACGGACTGGGTGCGGCTCGACCTGGCGACGTGGTCCGGCAACCACGCCATGCTGCGGGCCGGCCGGGCGGTCGGCATGGTCGAGGAGGGGCGGTTCCGGCGCGCCCGCGTCGTGGACGGCGAACGATACGACGCGGTGGTGCTCGGCGTGCTGCGCGAGGAGTGGGAGGGACGTCCGGGCGACGTTCCGGCGGACGGGCCCGGCCTGGCATAGTGCGCCCCATGGGTTACGACCTCACGGGCCGACTCGTCGTCGGCGTCGCCTCGTCCGCACTGTTCGACCTCACCGACTCCGACCGGGTGTTCCGCACCGACGGGGAGGCCGCCTACCGGGCGTTCCAGGAGGAGCACCTCGACGACCCGCTGCGCCCGGGGGTCGCGTTCGGGTTCGTCCGTCGGCTCCTGGCGCTGAACGACCTGGCACCGGCGGACGACCCGCTCGTCGAGGTCATCGTCATGTCGCGCAACTCCCCGGAGACGGGCCTGCGGGTCATGCGCTCCGTGCGCCACCACGACCTCGCGATCACGCGGGCGGTGTTCCGCCAGGGGCACACGCCGTACGAGTTCATCCGCCCGCTGCACATGGACCTGTTCCTCTCCGCGGACGAGGCCTCGGTGCGCGACGCCGTGGACCGCGGCCTGCCCGCGGGCTACGTGCTCGACCCGACCTTCGCGGACGAGGACGGCGACGAGCTGCGCATCGCGTTCGACTTCGACGGCGTCCTCGCCGACGACTCCTCGGAGCGCTCCTTCCGGGCGGGCGACCTGGAGGGCTACCGCCGCCGGGAGGAGGAGCTCGCGGACGTGCCCCTGGGTGGCGGCCCGCTGCGCGACCTGCTCGTCGGGATCCACCGGGTCCAGGAGGTCGAGCGGGCCCGCCGCGCCACGGACCCGGCGTACGTGCCGCGCGTGCACGTCGCGCTCGTCACGGCCCGGTCCGCGCCCGCGCACGAGCGGGCGGTCGCGACGCTGAAGTCGTGGGGCGTCGCCGTCGACGACGCGTTCTTCCTGGGCGGGGTGGACAAGTCGGGGATCCTCGAGGTCCTGCGGCCGCACATCTTCTTCGACGACCAGCGCGCGCACGTGGAGTCGGCACGTCGGGCGGCACCGAGCGTCCACGTGCCGTACGGCGCGCTCAACCGGACCGGGTCTCCCGCTCCGGCGCCGGTCCCGGCACCCTCGGTGCCGGTCTCGACGGCACCCTCGGCGGCACCGTCGACGGCGCCCGCGACGGACCCGGCGGCAGTCTCGTCGGCTCCGTCGGCGGCTCGTCCGGTGGCCACGGCGTCGGGCACGTCGAGCGATGCCTCGCCGGGCGGGCGGACGAGCGGGCCGACCGAGACGGCGGGCCGGGACGCGGACCGCGCGGACGCCGACCCGGCGCCCGCGGGGGGCGCGGTGCCGTTCGCGGTCCCCGTACCGGGCGTCGTCGGCATGTCCCCGGTCGTGCCGGCCCGTCCGGGCACCAAGGAGATGCCGACGGTCGTCCGCGCGCCGGAGCTCACCGTGCTCGGGCGGCCGCCCGCGGACCCCGCTGCCGCCGGGGAGGCCTCGCGCCGGTCGCGGCGCGAGGAGGGACGCACGGACGACACGCTGCCCCCGCCGAGCCCGCTCCCGATGCGTCAGCCCTCCGGGCTCGCGCGGCACCGGTAGGTCGGGATGCTCGCGGCGGGGCCCGCCCCGGTGAGCGGGGAGCGACCAGGACCGCGCGGCCGGGTCGAGGTCGTGTGCGGCCCCATGTTCGCGGGCAAGACCGAGGAGCTGCTGCGGCGGGTGCGGCGCGCCCAGGTCGCCGGACGGCGCGTGATGGTGGTCGGCCACGCGCTCGACACACGCCGAGGGAGCGGCACCGTGAGCACGCACGACGGGCGCTCGGTGGCGTCCCGCACGGTGGGTGACGCCCGCGCGCTCGAGGCGCTCGCCCGCGACGAGGGCCCGTGGGACCTCGTCGCCGTGGACGAGGCGCAGTTCTTCGGCGCGGGTCTCGTCGACGTCGTGCAGCGGATCGCCGACGCCGGTGCCGTGGTCGTGGTCGCCGGGCTCGACGTCACGTACGACGCGAGGCCGTTCGAGCCGCTGCCCGCCCTCGCCTCCCGCGCGGAGCGGGTGGACCGCCTCACGGCGGTGTGCGCGGTGTGCGGCGACGACGCGGCGTTCCACGTCCGCAGCGACGGCCGGCCCCGGGGGAGCGACGCGCTCGCCGCCGACGCCTCGCACGTCGGGGGCGCGGACCGCTACGAGGCGCGGTGCCGTGCGCACCTCGGCGCGGCGCCGTGGCGGGACGGGGCGTCCGGTCAGCCCGCGGAGCCGTCGGGCGGGTCCTCGACGAGCGGCACGAACGAGTAGGTCCCGTGCTCGGTCGCGCGCACGTCGTCGGCGCCGCGCTCGACGAGCGTCATCGTGTGGCGCACGGGCACGACCATCCGTCCCCCGACGGCGAGCTGGTCCACCAGGGCGCGGGGGAGCGCGTCGGCCGCAGCGGAGACGAGGATCCGGTCGAACGTCTCGCCCGGGCGCCCGAGCACGCCGCGGCGGGCCGTGGTCACGCTCGCCGACGGCGCGCGGGCGCGGGCGACGTTCGCCGCCCCCCAGGCTGCGATCTCCGGGTGGCGCTCCACCCCGACGACCTGCCCGGCCGGGCCGGCCAGGCGGGCGAGGAGCGCCGTCGTCCAGCCCGAGCCGGAGCCGACGTCGAGGACCCGTGCGCCGGGCGGGACGTCGAGGAGCCGGAGCATCGCGGCGACGGTGGAAGGCTGGGAGCTCGTCTGGCCGTGGCCGATCGCGAGCGGCCGGTCCTCGTCCGCGTGGCGGCGCTGGTCGCGGGGCAGGAAGGACCGGCGCTCGACGGCGAGCATCGCCTCGGCGACCCGGTCGGGGCGCGACGGTTCGGGGTGCACGGTCCCACCTCCGCTCCCAGGCTGGCACGGTCGACACCCGTTCGCCCGCCTGCGCGCCGCTCGCCCAGCACCGCCCGCGTGACCGCCCGCGCGCCATCTGGTCCGCCCGCGCGCCATTTGACCTGTCGCCTGCGGTTCCGTAGTCTTGAACGTCGGCGCGCCCAGGCGCGCCGGTCCCGTGTGCCCACGGACGGTTCGCACTCGCACGCCGCGGCGTTGCCCGAGTTCCCAAGACGTCCCCGCCGTGACGAGCACGCCAAGACTAGGAGAGATGAGCAGCAACGTGGTGTACGCGATCGTCAAGGCCGGTGGCCGTCAGGAGAAGGTTTCCGTCGGCGACATCGTCGTGGTGGACCGGGTGTCCGCCGGGGTCGGTGAGTCCGTGGAGCTGCCCGCTCTCCTGCTCGTGGACGGGGAGAAGGTGACCACCGACGCCGCGAAGCTCGCGAAGGTCAAGGTCACCGCCGAGGTCGTGCGGGACGAGAAGGGTCCGAAGATCACGATCCTGCGGTACAAGAACAAGACCGGTTACCGCCGTCGCCAGGGTCACCGTCAGCAGCTGACCCGCCTCAAGGTCACCGGCATCAAGTGATCTTCCGCGGCGCGAGGTAGCCGGGCCACGGCCCGTCCCCGCGTCGTCCGGCACCCTCCCCCTCGTACGAAAGCAGGTCCGTCATGGCACACAAGAAGGGCGCGAGCTCCTCGCGCAACGGTCGCGACTCGAACGCCCAGCGCCTCGGCGTGAAGCGCTTCGGCGGTCAGGTCGTCAAGTCGGGCGAGATCATCGTCCGCCAGCGCGGCACGCACTTCCACCCCGGTGACAACGTCGGCCGCGGTGGCGACGACACGCTGTTCGCCCTGACCGCGGGCGCGGTCCAGTTCGGCACCCGTCGCGGCCGCAAGGTCATCGACGTCGTCGCCGTCGAGGGCTGACGCGACGCCGACACCGGCAGACTTTCCCGCAGGAGGGGCGCACCGTGGCGGTGCGCCCCTCCTGCTGTTCCACCCCGGCCCCACCCGGCGGACGACCGCCGCCCCGCGCACCCTGCGCACCTGCGAGAGGATCACCCCATGGCCACCTTCGTCGATCGCGTCGTGCTCCACGTCTCCGGCGGGAACGGGGGCAACGGCTGCGCGTCGGTGCGCCGCGAGAAGTTCAAGCCCCTCGCCGGTCCTGACGGGGGCAACGGCGGCGACGGCGGGACCGTGCGCCTCGTCGTCGACCCCCAGACGACGACGCTCCTCGAGTACCACCACTCCCCGCACCGGCACGCGACGTCCGGCACGCAGGGGATGGGCGACGACCGCGACGGCGCGAACGGCGGCGACCTCGTCCTGCGCGTTCCCGACGGCACCGTCGTCAAGGACACGGACGGCACCGTCCTCGCGGACCTCGTCGGCACGGGCGCCGAGTACGTCGTCGCGGAGGGCGGGCGCGGCGGTCTCGGCAACGCGGCCCTGTCGTCACCGCGCCGCAAGGCACCCGGGTTCGCCCTGCTCGGCGAGCCGGGCGAGGAGCGCGACGTCGTCCTCGAGCTCAAGACCATCGCCGACGTCGCGCTCGTCGGCTACCCGAGCGCCGGGAAGTCGTCGCTGATCGCCGCGATCTCGGCCGCGAAGCCCAAGATCGCCGACTACCCGTTCACGACGCTCGTGCCGAACCTCGGGGTCGTGCAGGCCGGCGGCGCGCGGTACACGGTCGCGGACGTCCCCGGGCTCATCCCGGGCGCGAGCGAGGGCAAGGGCCTCGGCCTGGAGTTCCTGCGGCACATCGAGCGCACGGCCGTGATCGTGCACGTGCTCGACTGCGCCACGCTCGAACCCGGCCGCGACCCGGTGAGCGACCTCGACGTGCTCGAGGGGGAGCTCGCCGCGTACGCGGGCGACCTCGAGATCGAGGGCGGGCGCGTGCCGCTCATGGAGCGCCCCCGCATCGTCGTGCTCAACAAGATCGACGTGCCCGAGGCGCGCGACCTCGCCGACCTCGTCAAGCCCGACCTCGAGGCGCGCGGCCTGCGGGTCTTCGAGATCTCCACCGCGAGCCACGAGGGCCTGCGGCCCCTGACGTACGCGCTCGCCGAGATCGTCGCGGCGGCGCGCGCCCAGGCCCCCGCGCCGGAGCCGACGCGCGTCGTGCTGCGGCCGAAGGCGGTCGACGAGGCGGGCTTCACCGTCTCGCGCAAGGGCGGCGCGACCGACTACTGGTTCCAGGTGCGCGGCGCGAAGCCTGAGCGCTGGGTGCGTCAGACGGACTTCTCGAATGACGAGGCCGTCGGCTACCTCGCCGACCGGCTCGCGCGGCTCGGGGTCGAGGAGAAGCTGTTCGCGGCGGGCGCCGTCGCGGGTGACGAGGTCCGCATCGGGACGGACGCCAACGCCGTCGTGTTCGACTGGGAGCCGACCCTCATGACCGGTGCCGAGCTCCTCGGCGGACCGCGCGGCTCGGACAACCGTCTGGACGAGCGCCTGCGCCCGACCCGCTCGGAGAAGCGTCGCGAGCACCACGAGCGCATGGACGCCAAGGCCGAGGCGCGCCGCGAGCTGTGGACCGAGCGCGAGGCCGGCACGTGGACCGACCCCGACGCCGACTGAGTGCGGTCCCACCCGGTCCCCGCGTCCTGCCACGTGAAATCGGCAGCGCCGCACGGCCCCGGACGGCGATGATGGGGCGGTGAACGCCCTGTCCTCGCGGTCCCAGATCGCCACCGCGCACCGTGTCGTCGTGAAGATCGGCTCCTCCTCGCTCACGGGCCCGGACGGCCACCTCGACCTCGCGGCCCTGCGCGCGCTCGTGGACGTCCTCGCGGCACGACGCGCGGCGGGCGGGCAGGTCGTGCTGGTCACGTCGGGCGCGATCGCCGCGGGCATCGGGCCGCTCGGGCTCTCGGCGCGGCCGCGCGACCTCGCGACCGCGCAGGCGACGGCGTCGGTGGGGCAGGGGATGCTCGTGGCGCGGTACGCGGAGGCGTTCGCGGCGCACGGCCTGCGGGTGGGACAGGTGCTGCTCACGGCGGAGGACACGGTGCGCCGCGGGCACTACCGCAACGCGCAGCGCTCGCTCGAACGGCTGCTCGACCTCGGTGTCGTGCCCGTCGTCAACGAGAACGACGCCGTCGCGACCGACGAGATCCGGTTCGGCGACAACGACCGCCTCGCCGCGCTGGTGTCGCACCTCGTGCGCGCCGACGCCATGGTCCTCCTGACCGACGTCGACGGCCTGTACGACGGGCCGCCGTCGCGTCCCGGCACGCGCCGCATCCCGGAGGTGCTCTCGCCCGCCGACCTCGCCGGGGTCGAGGTCACGGGGCGGGGGAGCGCGGTCGGCACGGGCGGCATGCTCACCAAGCTCGAGTCCGTGTCCATCGCGACGGGCACGGGCATCCCGGTCGTGCTCACGCAGGCGCAGAACGCGGCCGCGGCCCTCGCGGGCGAGCCGGTCGGCACGTGGTTCGCCGCGACGGGGAAGCGGACCACGCGCCGTCGGCTCTGGCTCGCCCACGCGGCGCGCACACGCGGGCGGCTCGTCCTGGACGACGGCGCGGTGCGGGCCGTGCAGGGCGGCCGGGCGTCGCTGCTCCCGGCGGGGGTCACCGCGGTCGAGGGCGAGTTCGACGCGGGCGATCCCGTCGAGCTCGTCGCGCCGGACGGCCGGGTCGTCGCCCGCGGGCTCGTCGCGTTCGAGTCGCGGGACATCCCGGGCCTGCTCGGCCGTACGACCGGCGCACTGCGCGAGGAGCTGGGGGAGGGGTACGACCGCGAGGTCGTGCACCGCGACGACCTCGTCCTCGTGCGCAGGCGCACCCGCTGACCGGACGCCTCGCGCCGCCCGGCGACCGCCCGCTGGACGGCGCTCCCCGCCGCGCGGCGCGCGGTCGTAGGCTCGGGACATGACCACCATCGACGACGCCCGCGTCACCGAGTCCGCCAGCAGCCCCGCGTCCGGGGCCGACGTCGCGGGCCCGGGCCCCGGGACCGACGTCGCCACCGCGGTGGAGGACGTCGCGCGCCGCGCCAAGACGGCGTCGCGGGTCCTCGCGACCGCGACCCGCGCGACGAAGGACGCGGCGCTCGAGGCGCTCGCGGACGCGCTCGTGGACGCGGCGGACGAGATCGTCGCCGCGAACGCCCTCGACCTCGAGCGCGGCCGGGCGAACGGCATGGCCGCGGGACTGCTCGACCGTCTCGCGCTGACGCCCGACCGCATCGGTGCCATCGCGGACGCGCTGCGCGAGCTCGCGGGCCTGCCCGACCCGGTCGGCGAGGTCGTGCGCGGGTCGACGCTGCCGAACGGGCTGCGGCTGCGCCAGCTCCGGGTGCCGATGGGCGTCGTCGGGATGATCTACGAGGCGCGCCCGAACGTCACGGTCGACGCCGCGGGGCTGGCCCTCAAGAGCGGCAACGCGGTGATCCTGCGCGGCGGTTCGGCGGCCGCGAGCTCGAACGAGGTGATCGTCGGGGTGCTCGCCCGCGCGCTGGAGGCCCAGGGCCTGCCGGGCGACCTCGTCCAGTCGATCGACGCCCACGGCCGCCCCGGCGCCGTCGCGCTCATGCACGCGCGCGGGCTCGTCGACGTCCTCGTGCCGCGCGGCGGCGCCGACCTCATCCGGACGGTCGTGCGCGAGTCGACCGTGCCCGTCATCGAGACCGGCGTGGGCAACGTGCACGTGTACGTCGACGCGAGCGCCGACCAGGCCATGGCGCTCGAGATCCTCCTCAACGCGAAGACGCAGCGCGTCGGGGTGTGCAACGCGGCGGAGACGTTGCTCGTCCACGCCGACGCCGCGGACGACTTCCTCCCGGCGGCGCTTGCCGCGCTGGGGGAGGCGGGCGTCGTCGTGCACGGCGACGACCGGACGGCGGAGCTCGCCCCGGACGGCGTCGAGGTGCTCCCCGCGACGGACGAGGACTGGGCGACGGAGTACCTCGCGCTGGAGATCGCGGTGCGCGTGGTCGACGACCTCGACGCGGCGATCGAGCACGTGCGGGCCTGGACGTCGGGGCACACCGAGGCCATCGTCACGCGCGACCTGCGCGCGACGGAGCGGTTCGTGGCCGAGCTCGACTCCGCCGCGATCATGGTCAACGCGTCCACGCGGTTCACCGACGGCGGCCAGCTCGGCCTCGGCGCCGAGATCGGGATCTCGACCCAGAAGCTCCACGCGCGGGGCCCGATGGGTCTCGCGGAGCTCACGACGACGAAATGGGTCGTGCACGGCGACGGTCACGTTCGTCCCTGACGCCCGGTGCGTCGGAAAGTTCCCGGTACCGTCCGGACCGGGTGCGCGGGCGGCCGTGAGACACTGGTCGCCGACCGGCGCCCGGCCGGTCGCCCGCGTGCCCCGGCCCGCGGACCCGAACTGCACCGCCCGGGCCGGTTCCACGCTCCGGCCCGGGGACGACTCTCGAGGAGGACGTCGTGATCCCTGCCGTCGTGCTGGCCGCCGAGGAAGGCGCCGAGGCCGCGTCGCACCTGCCCATCCCGCCGCTGGCGTACGGTCTGCTCGCCTTCGGCGGGCTCGTCGCGCTCCTGCTCGTCACGTACGCGTTCCGCAGCGTCGGCACGCGCCACTGACCCCGGTTCCGAGGGACGACACCGCAGGATGAGCCACCGATGACCGCGCCGACGACCCGGGTGGGGGTGATGGGCGGCACGTTCGACCCGATCCACCACGGCCACCTGGTCGCGGCGAGCGAGGCGGCGGCGCGGTTCGACCTCGACGAGGTCGTGTTCGTCCCCACGGGTCGGCCGTCGTTCAAGCAGCACCAGCAGGTCAGCCCGGCCGAGCACCGCTACCTCATGACGGTGATCGCGACGGCGTCCAACCCGCGGTTCACGGTGAGCCGGGTCGACGTCGACCGGCCCGGGCTCACCTTCACGGTGGACACCCTGCGCGAGCTGCGCGACTCGCGGCCCGACGCCGAGCTCTTCTTCATCACCGGCGCCGACGCGATCGAGCAGATCCTGACCTGGAAGGATGCCGACGAGCTGTGGAAGATGGCACACTTCGTGGCTGTCTCGCGACCGGGACACCGGCTGAGCGTCGACGGGCTGCCGCCCGGCGTGGTCACGATGCTCGAGGTGCCGGCGCTCGCGATCTCGTCGACGGACTGCCGTCGACGCGCGCACGCCGGCCAGCCGGTGTGGTACCTGGTGCCGGACGGGGTCGTTCAGTACATCGCCAAGCACGGTTTGTATCGAGGTCAGCACGATGAGTGACAACGGCAGCAACATGCAGCCCGTCCGCCCGCTCACGCGGCGCGAGATCCGCGAGCGGGAGCAGGCGGCCGCCGCGCAGCGGGCGGCCGAGCAGGCGACGCCTCCCGGCGCGCCCTCGGGTGGCGCCGCGTGGCCGACCGCCGCGGGCCAGCGCCCTGCCGCGCCGCCGCCTCCCGCACCGTCCCGTCGGTCGATGCGCGAGTCGACGGGCGCGACCCAGCACCCGGCGCAGCCCACGGTGGTGCGCCCGCCCGCGGCGTCGGGCGGGATGCGCGGTCTCGACGAGACGGGCCGGCTGACGCCCGTGCAGGAGACCGCGGAGCGCCACACGATCCGGCCCCAGGCCCAGGCCCAGGCCCCGGCTCCGGCGGTCCCGACCCGGACGAGCTCCCGGACCCCGGCTCCTGGTCCGCGTCCCGCGGCCCCCGGCGCGAGCGGGCCGGTGCGCCCCTCGACCCCGGCGGGCGACGCGTTCGGCGGGCCGTCGGGACGGACCGTCCCCGGTTCGGCGCCGACCCCGTTCCCGCAGGGAGCCCCGCGGACCGAGAACACGCAGCCCCAGCCTCAGCGCATGTCGGCCTTCGCGAGCTCCACGGGCGCGACGACGGCTCCGCGGCCGGACGCCCCGGCACCCTCGCCGTGGGACCAGGGTCGCCCCGCCGGGCAGGCCGCGCTCGCGCCGGGCCACGCGCCCGAGCCGACGGCCGCCCTCCCGTGGGCGGCGATCACCTCCGGCTCGGCGCCCGAGCCCGCGGCGTCGCAGCGTGCGGCGTCGAGCGCGTCCCCGTTCCCGCCCGCGGCCGGTGCCGGCCCGGACGGCCCTGCCGCCGCGGGGGGCGACGACCTCTTCCCGCGGGTCCGCTCGCGCGACGAGGAGGAGGGGGCGGACGAGCACGACGAGACGCCGGAGGAGGTCCGGGGGCCGTCGTACACGTGGCTGCACTACCTCATCCTCGTGGCGGTGGCGTTCGTCCTCGGGCTCCTCGTGTGGGAGCTCATCTCGCAGGACGACCCCGGCCCCGCGACCGAGGCGCTCGCGCCCGCGACGGTGGTGACGACCGACCCGGTCGCGCTCGCCGGACCAGACCTCGGCCGCTGACCGGCCACGACGAAGGAGACTCGTGACTGCTACCGAACGGGCCGTCGAGCTGGCGGTCGTGGCCGCCCGCGCCGCGTCCGACCGCAAGGCGGAGGAGATCATCGCGCTCGACGTGAGCGAGCAGCTCGTCCTCACGGACGTGTTCCTCATCGCGTCGGGGACGAACGAGCGGCAGGTCGCCGCCATCGTCGACGCCGTCGAGGAGGCGATGTTCAAGGCCGGCGCGAAGCCCATCCGGCGCGAGGGCAAGCAGGAGGCCCGCTGGGTGCTCCTCGACTTCGGCGACGTCGTCGTGCACGTGCAGCACGCCGAGGACCGGGTGTACTACGCGCTCGAGCGCCTGTGGAAGGACTGCCCGGTCGTCGAGCTGCCCGCGGACGCCCGCGGCGGCGACGGGACGGCCGCCGAGGGCGACGACACCGGCGACGGCACGATCCGGCTGGCGGGGGAGCCGCTCGCGTGACGGCGGGCACCGTCGTCCTGCTCCGCCACGGCCGCACGGCCTACAACGCCACGATGCGCCTCCAGGGCCAGGTCGACATCCCGCTCGACGCCGTGGGGCAGTGGCAGGCGGAGGAGGGGGCGAAGGCGCTCGCGAGCGCGCACCGCGCGACCTGCGTCGTGTCCTCCGACCTGGTGCGTGCCGCCGACACCGCGCGGGCCTACGCGGGCGCCGTCGGGACGGACGTGGTGCTCGACGCCCGGCTGCGCGAGCGGGGCTTCGGCGAGTGGGAAGGGCTGACGGGCGAGGAGATCTCCGCGCGGTGGCCGGACGAGCACGCGGCCTGGCGTCGTGGCGAGGAGCCGACGCGCGCGGGCGCCGAGACCCGGGACGAAGTCGCGGGCCGGATGCACGAGGCCGTCACCGAGCACGTCGAGGCGCTCGGCCCCGACGACACGCTCGTCGTGGTCTCGCACGGTGCGGCGATCACGCTCGCCGTCACGGCGATGCTCGGGCTCGACCCCGCGGGGTGGCGCGGCATGTTCGGACTGCACAACGTCCACTGGTCCCACCTGCACCGTTCCGGGCCGGCGTCGGTGCCGCCGTGGCGTCTCGTGGCGCACAACGTCGGCGCCGGGTTCCCGCTCGACCACTGGAACGCGGGACCGGATTGGAACTTGGAGCCGGTTTCTGCGTAGACTAGCGACGCTCCGCAGGACGGGAAACCGCCCGGAAGAGCATCCCACCAGGACTTTCAGGTCCACGGGGCTGTGGCGCAGCTGGTAGCGCACCTGCATGGCATGCAGGGGGTCAGGGGTTCGAGTCCCCTCAGCTCCACCGATCAGAGGCCGCCTCGGACACTTCGGCAGAAGGGTTCGAGGCGGCTTTCGTCATGGAGTGGGACGGTTCCGCTCCGCCTGTTCGATCACCTCGTGCGCCGCAGCGACGAGGCGCCGGTCGACCGGTCGCGCCCGGGCCGACCACTACGCTCTGCCCATGGCCAGCGGCACGACGGACGAACCGTCGCCCCGTCCGTACCGACCGATCCGGCAGAACTCGCCCCTTGGATGGCTTCTGCGCGCGCTCTCCCGGCCGAGCGCCGGGCAGTTCGACCGCGCACTCGGCGCCGATCCTCGGTCGGACCAGCGCCTGGGGCTGCTGCGAAAAGCATCGTCGTCGGCGCGAACCGTCCTGGTCAGCGTAGCCGCCGTCGGTGTCTTCGTGGCGTTCTTCCGGGGCGGGCGCATCGAGGATGTCGACGGGTGGACCGACGGTGACATGCTCTTTGCCTCGGTCGTCCTGCGGGCGACGCTGACCTCCGTGGCGCTCTTGCTGCCACTTGCCGTGATCCTTCGTTCGCGCCAGCGCGCGGCTGAGCGCGATCACGATGCGTGGTTGCGCGGTTCCCGCACACGGAAGGCGAGCCCGTTCGTCCCCGACCCGAGGTCGCAGCCTCGTCACAGGGACCTTGTCGTGTCGTGCGCGGTCTGCGCGGTGTGCGCCGTCCCGGTCTGGTCGCTCTTCTGGTGAGCTGTCCTCCGGCCGGGCGGCGGTGAGGCGCCGGTGTCGGGTCAGCCGGCGGCCGTGCGCACGAGCCGGGCGATCCGCTGCTCGTTCTCGTCGCCGATCCCGGTGAGGGCGTAGGCGGTCGGCCACATGGTCCCGTCGTCGAGCCGCGCGTCGTCGTTGAAGCCGAGCGTGGCGTAGCGGGTGCCGAACTTCGCGGCGGCCTGGAAGAAGCACACGATCGGGCCGGGCCTGCTGCCCTTCCCGGGGAGCGCCCAGGCGGGCTGCCCGTACCAGGTGCGGGGGACCAGGTGGGGAGCCTCGGCGCTCACGATCGCGTGGACGCGCTCGGCGATCTCGCGGTCCGCGTCGGGCATCTCGGCGATCTTCGCGAGGACGGCCTGCTCGCCGTCGGTCGTGGCCTTGAGCTCCTTCGCGCGCTCCTTCATCGCCGCGCGCTCCTCGGCGGTGAACCCGCCGTAGCCCTCCTCGGTGGTGGTCCGCGTCATCGCTCTCTCCTTCTCCGTGCCCGGACGTGGGTGCCGGGGTCCGACGTTCCCTCGATGCTAGGGAGCGTCCGAGCGCCCCGGCTTCTCGAAAACTGACCGATGCGCGCGGTGGTGCGTCGCGTCGTCGGGCCCGGTCCGCGGGGGCTGCGTGGCGCCCCGGCTACGCTGGGGCACGACGTCGCCCGGTCACCTCGCACCGGGCAGGACCCGGGAGGAGGCAGGTGGGCGCAGCGCCCGGCTCACCGCCGCTCTTCCCGTTCCGCAGCGTCGTCCTCGGCGCGTTCGTGCCCACTCTCGTGCTCGAGATCGGCATCGGGGCCATGCTGCCCGTCGTCGCGGTGACCGCGACCGGCCGTGGCGCCAGCCTCACCGTCGCGGGACTGGTGACCGCGCTCCTGCCGCTCGGCAAGATCCTCTTCGACCTGCCGGCGGGGTCGATCGCGACCCGGCTGGGCGACCGCGCCGCGATGCTCCTCGCGGGCGGCCTGGCCGTGGTGGCGTTCGTGACGATCGCGCTCACCACGCCCCTGTGGGGGCTGGCGGCCGGCGTGCTCGCGCTCGGGGCGTCCACCGCGGTCTTCAACCTCGCCCGCCAGGCCTACCTCACGGAGATCACCCCGCCGCTGCGCCGCGCCCGCGTGCTGTCGACGCTCGCGGGCGTGCACCGGATCGGCCTGTTCCTCGGCCCGTTCGCCGGGGCGGCGGTCATCGCGGCGTCGTCGGTCCGGGGGGCCTACTGGCTCGGGGCGGTCGCGGCGGCGGTCGCCGTCGCGGTCGTCGCCGCCGTCCCGGCGGGGCGGGACCGTGCCGACGCCCCCGCCTCGACGGGCCGTTCGCGCGCCCGCGTCGTGGACGTCGCCCGCGAGCACCGGCGTCTCTTCGGCACGCTCGGCGTCGCGATCCTCCTCGTCGCGGCGGTGCGGGGCGCGCGCCAGACCGTGATCCCGCTGTGGGGCGAGCACCTCGGCCTGGACGCCGAGGTCACGTCGCTGCTCTTCGGCGTCTCCGGGGCGCTCGACATGCTGCTGTTCTACCCGGCGGGCAAGGTCATGGACCGCTTCGGGCGGCTGTGGGTGGCCGTCCCGTCCATGCTGACGATGGCCGTCGCCCTCGCGCTCCTGCCGCTCGCGCACACCGTCCCCGCGGTCGCCCTCGTCGCGGCGCTGCTCGGCGTCGGCAACGGCATGGGGTCGGGCATCATCATGACGCTCGGGGCCGACGTCGCGCCGCCCGACGTGCGGCCCACGTTCCTCAGCGTGTGGCGTCTCTTCCAGGACACGGGCGACGCCCTCGGCCCGCTCGTCCTCTCCGCCGGGGCCGCGCTCGGCTCGCTCGCGGCCGGGGTCTGGGCGGCGGCCGCGCTCGGAGGCGCGTCGACCGCCGCGCTGCGGCGGTGGGTGCCCCGGTACTCGCCGCTCGCCGACCTCACGAGAGGAAAGTCCGTGCGCGACCCCGACGGTCCGGCCTAGCGTCGAGGGATGAGCGACGACGCGTTCCCCGACCCGTTCGACCACCACGTCACCCAGGACGGGCGCGTCCGCGTGGCGCGCGGAGGCCGCGTCGTCGTCACCGTCGCGGGGACGGCCGCGGACACGCTCGTCGCCGCGCTCGACCGCGCCGAGCGGCGGGGCGACGACCACGAGGTCCAGCTCCTGCTCGCGCGGGCCACCGGCAACTACCGGCGCGGCAACGAACGGCGCGCCCACCGGCCCTGAACCCGACCGCGAGCGCGTGACGCAGGTCACGCCCGGAGCGCGTCACGCCGGCGCACGACCGCACGTCTTCATGGCACGCACCCGCACCCGGCCGGTGCCCGGAAGGAGACCACCGTGAGCCGCATCCCCGCCGACCCGCCCCGGACCCTGCTCCAGCGCGCGTTCGCCGCCCTCTCGCGCCGCCGCTACGGGGCCGTCCTCGACCCCCTCGTGCCGCTCGGGCACCACCGCCGCGTCCTGCTCACCTACGGGCTCCTCGAAGGCGGCGCCGCGCGCTGGCGCAGCCTCGACCCGACGTACGCGGCGCTCGCGGTCATGGCGACCGCGGTGCAGATCGGGTGCTCGTGGTGCGTCGACTTCGGCTACTGGGAGTCCGAGCACGGCGACGTCGAGCCGCGCGCGCTCCACGACGTGCCCGTCTGGCGCGACAGCGACGTGTACACCGCGGTCGAGCGCCGCGTCCTCGAGTACGCCGAGGCCGCGACGGCGACACCGCCGACGGTCACCGACGAGCTGGCCGCGGCCCTCCTCGACGACCTGGGCGCCGAGGCGTTCGTCGAGCTCACCGCCCTCGTCGCGCTCGAGAACTTCCGCAGCCGCGTCAACGCCTCGCTCGGGCTGTCGAGCCAGGGCTTCAGCGACCGGTGCGCCGTCCCGGTCGGCGGGTCGCTGCGCGCCGCCGCCGCGCCGTCGGGCACGGTAGGGGAGTGAGCCGCACCCCGGGACCGGGCGCCGTCGGGCAGGACCGGCGGGTCGCGGTGTTCCAGCAGCACCGACGCCTGCTGTTCACCGTCGCGTACGAGATGACCGCGTCCGCCGCGGACGCCGAGGACGTCGTGCAGGACACGTGGCTGCGCTGGGACGCCCAGGACCGGTCGGACGTGCAGGACCCGCGCGCGTACCTCGTGCGCGTCACGACGCGGCTCGCCCTGGACCGGCTCCGGGTGCTGAAGCGACGGCGCGAGACGCACGTGGGCCCGTGGCTGCCCGACCCGCTGCTCACCACCCCGGACGCCGCCCTCCAGGTGAAGCGGGAGGTCGACGTCTCGACGGCGCTGCTCGTCGTCCTCGAGACGCTCAGCCCGCTGGAACGGGCCGTGTTCGTGCTGCGCGAGGTCTTCGACGTGCCCGCGGACGAGGTGGGCCGGGTCCTCGACCGCACGCCGGAGGCCGTGCGGCAGACGGCCCGGCGTGCGCGCGAGCACGTGCGCGCGCGCCGGCCCCGCTTCACGCCGCCCGACGCCGCGCGCCAGGACGCGACGATGGAGCGCTTCCTCGCCGCGTGCGTCACGGGCGACCTCGACGACCTCGTGCGGGTGCTCGCACCGGGCGTCGTCGTCGTGTCCGACGGCGGCGGCCGGGTGCGCGCGGCGCGTCGCCCGGTGCACGGGGTCGACAAGGTCTCCCGCCTGCTCGTCGCTCTCGCGGCGAAGCCGGAGACCACCGCGATGGACTACGAGCCCGCGACGGTCAACGGCGCACCGGGCGGAGTGTGGACGGTGGACGGGGTCGTGCGCATGGCGGCGTGCGTCGACGTCGACGGGGACCGCGTCGCCCGGGTCCTGCTGTTCCTCGACCCGGACCGCCTGTCCGGCGTCAGACGAGGGTGAGCACCCCGAGGACGCCGACGGCGACGCCGAGCACGAGCGAGACGCCGATGAGCACGGCGTGCACGGTGAGGAAGCGCGTGGCGCGGCCGTCGGCGTCGCGCGAGCGCGGGTCCTTCGCGATGCGCTGCCAGAAGCGCGGCCAGATGACGACGTTCCACACGCCGGCGACGACGAGGACGACGGACCAGAGCAGGGGAAGTTCCACGGCGTCGAGCATGCCAGGTCCGGGACGCGGCGCCGCGCGCGCGACGTGGCGAACCGGGCGCGACGGGTGTGGCCTGCGGCACATCGACCGCGGCGCCCCGGTGAGGTTAGGCTCTCCTGCGGTCGCGTGGCGCGGCGGGCGGCGGTGCGGCGCCGGGACGACCCCCGCACGTGGAGGAGTCGACGTGGCGAACTACAAGATGGTCAAGCCGACGGACGCGCACGTCCTGACGCTCGACGTCGTCCGGACCGAGCGGGTCAGCCCGAACGTCGTCCGGGTGACCCTCGGCGGGGAGGGCATGGCCCACTTCACGCCGATGGGCTTCGACCAGTGGTTCCGGCTCTTCCTCACGCGCCCCGACCAGGACGCGCTGCGTCTGCCGACCCGATCGTCCGGCATGTGGTACGTGCAGTACCTCGCCACGCCGAAGGCGCAGCGGCCCCACGTCCGCAGCTACACCGTGCGGGCCGTGCGGCCCGTGCAGGGCGAGCTCGACGTCGACTTCGTCGTGCACGGCGACGAGGGCCCGGCGTCGCGCTTCGCGCTCACCGCCGAGCCCGGCGAGCGCGTCGGACTGCTCGACCAGGGCATCGCGTACAACCCGCGCGTCGCGCACGACTGGACGCTCGTCGTCGCCGACGAGACCGGGATGCCCGCCGTCGCCGGCATCTGCGCGTCCCTGCCCGACGACGCGCGCGGCCTCGCGATCGTGGAGATCCCCGACGCCGCCGACGCGCAGGACTTCCGCGTCCCCGCGGGCGTGGAGCTGCGCTGGGTCGTTCGCGGCGACCACCACGCCCCGCCCGGTCGTCTCGCGCTGGAGACGGTCGAGAAGGCCGACCTGCCCTCAGAGCCCGTCTACGCGTACGCGGTGGGGGAGTCGACGCTCGCGACGGGGGTGCGCCGCCACCTCGTCAACGACCGCGGCGTGCCGAAGACGCACATCGACTTCGTGGGCTACTGGCGCCACGGGCACGCGGCGTCGGCCTGAGCCTCGCGGGCGGTCAGACCTTGCGCAGCTGACGGAACATCGGGCAGTCGAACGGGTCGCGTGCCGAGAGCCCGACCTCGTTGAGGTACCGGACGACGATCGCGTAGGACCGCACCAGGCTCGTCTCCGTGTACGGCAGGCCGAGCCGCGCGCAGTGGTCGCGCACGATCTCGCGCGCCCTGGCGAGGTGCGGACGGGGCATGCTCGGGAAGAGGTGGTGCTCGATCTGGAGGTTGAGCCCGCCCATGAGCACGTTCATGAACCACCCGCCGCGGATGTTGCGCGACGTGAGGACCTGCTTCGACAGGAAGTCGATCTTGCTGTCCTCCGGGATGATCGCCATGCCCTTGTGGTTCGGCGCGAAGGACGCCCCCATGTAGACGCCGAACACGGCGAGCTGGACCCCGAGGAAGGCGAACGCCATGCCGATCGGCAGGGCCCAGAAGACGACGGCGAGGTACGCGGCGAGCCGCACGGTGATCGTGGCGAGCTCGGTCACCCGCGTGCGCGTGTCCACGCGCAGCGACCCGCTGAGCAGGCTCCGGTACGCGGTGACGTGCAGGTTCAGACCCTCGAGGGTCAGGAGCGGGAAGAACAGGTACCCCTGGTAGCGGTTGATGACCGCTTTGAACCCTCGGGCCCTCGCGGCGTCCTCCCCGACGAACACGACGACGTCGGGCGAGATGTCCGGGTCCTTGCCGCGACGGTTCGGGTTCGCGTGGTGACGCGTGTGCTTGTTCATCCACCACGAGTAGCTGATCCCCACGACCCCGTTGGCGAGGATCTTGCCCACCCGGTCGTTGACGCGGCTCGACGCGAACACCTGCCGGTGTGACGCCTCGTGCGCGACGAACGCGAACTGCGTGAAGATCACCCCCAGGGCGCCGGCCATGAGGAGCTGGAACCACGAGTCGCCCAGCAGGACGAACCCCGCGACGACGCCCCCGAGGGCGAGCGTGAGGACACCGAGCGTCCACAGGTAGTAGCTCCGGGCCCGGTCGAGCAGGCCCGCGTCGCGGACCTCGCGCGACAGCGCGCTGTAGGTGCTGGTGACGGCGGACGGGTTCTCCGAACGGGGGCGGGTGGGGCGGAAGCCGGGGCGCAGTGCGGCAGAGGTCACGAGCGTCCTTGCAGGTCGGTTCGACTTCCCAGCCGCGGAGATGAGCGGTCGCTCGTCGTGAGGATGCCCCCACCCTACGGGACCGTAGGTTCGGTGTCCGCGCCCGGAGGTGAAGAAGCGGCGAAGGCTCGACCGGTCGACCTCAGGCGGCGTGCCGGAACGTCTGCCGGAACTCCGTGGGAGTGACGCCCACGGACCGCCGGAAGTGGTGACGCAGGAGAGCGGCCGAGCCGAACCCGCACCGTCGCGCCACGTCCTCCAGGTCGAGGCCCGTCTCCTCCAGCAACGCCTGCGCGTGGGCCACGCGCTGCGCGGTGAGCCAGGCGAGCGGCGTCGTCCCCGTCTGCGTGACGAACGTGCGGGCGAACGTGCGCTCCGAGGTGTGCGCGCGCCGCGCCAGGTCCCGCACGGTGAGCGGGGCGTCCAGGTGCTCCGTCATCCAGTCGAGGAGCTCGGCGAACGAGTCCTCCTCCGCCGCCGGGACGGGACGCTGGACGAACTGGCGCTGACCTCCGTCGCGCTGCGGCGGCACCACCATGCGGCGCGCGATGACGTTCGCGACGCGCGGCCCCATCTCGCGGCGCACGAGGTGCAGACACGCGTCGATGCCGGCGGCCGTGCCCGCGCTCGTGATGAGGTCGCCGTCGTCGACGAAGAGCACGTCCGGGTCGATGTCGAGGCTCGGGTGGCGTCGGCGCAGCTCGTCGGCGTGCATCCAGTGGGTGGTCACGCGACGGCCGTCGATGACCCCGGCGGCGGCGAGGACGAAGACGCCCGAGCAGACGCTGAGCATCGTCGCACCGCGCGCGGACGCGCGGCGCAGGGCGTCGAGCACCTCGTCGGGGTACGGCGTGCCGATGCGGATCGCCGGGACGACGACGAGGTCCGCGTCGTCCACGGCGTCCAGCCCGTGCGCGGGGACGAGCTGCGCCCCGACGGACGTGCGCACCGGCTCGCCCGGGTGCGGTCCGCAGACGCGGAAGTCGAAGGGCGGCACGCCCTGGTCGCTGCGGTCGAGGCCGAACACCTCGCACACGACGCCGAACTCGAACGGGGCGAGGCCGTGGCTCACCACGGCGGCGACGGTCCGGATCATGGCCCGAGGATACGACCGTGGCGGGATCTTGTCGACGCGTGTCTCTCCTGCCACTCGTGGCGCCCGGGGGCGTGGCGGGACCGTAGGGACATGGACATCTTCTGGGGCGCCGTCGCGCTCGTCATGGTCGTCGGAACGGTCGCCGTCCTGCTCGTGCGCCGCCACGAGTGCCCGGTCTCGCCCTGGTTCCCGGCAGGGGCCACGACGGTGCCGGGCGTCCCCGAGCTCGACGCCCGCTGACGCGCAGCGGGCTGCCCGCGGGCGGCGGCTGCCGGCGCGCGGACGGCGGCGGACGCACGACGGCCCGGCCCTCACGAGGAGGACCGGGCCGTCGAGGGCGGGCGTCAGGCGCGGCTGGCCGTGCCGACGTCCGTGGTGTCGGTGAGCTGGTCGAGACCCTCGAGCTCCTCGGCCTCCCAGGGGGCCTGGCCGAGGCTCGGGATCATCGTCGCGAGCTCCGGGCGCCACTTGGTGAACCGGTTCGGGAAGCAGCGCTCCAGCAGATCGATCATCGCCGGGACGGCCGTCGACGCACCCGGCGAGGCGCCGAGCAGGCCGGCGATCGACCCGTCCGCCGCCGCGATGACCTCGGTGCCGAACTCCAGGACACCCTTGCCGTCCTTGTCCCGCTTGATGACCTGGACGCGCTGGCCCGCGGTGATCGTCTCCCAGTCCTTCGGGTGCGCCGTCGGCATGAAGCCCTGCAGCGCGGTGAACTTCGTCTCGGGGGACGCGAGGAGCTGGCCCACCAGGTACTGCGTCAGGTCCATGTTCTTCAGACCGGCGCCGACCATCGAGCCCAGGTTGTGCAGGCGCAGCGACGTGAACAGGCCCAGGTACTTGCCCTTCTTGAGGTACTTGGGGCTGAAACCGGCGTACGGGCCGAACATCAGGTAGCTCTTGCCGTCGACCACGCGCGTGTCGAGGTGCGGCACCGACATCGGCGGGGAGCCGACGTCGGCCTTGCCGTACACCTTCGCCTGGTGCTGCGCCACGAGCTCCGAGTCGTCGGTGCGCAGGAACTCGCCGCTGATGGGGAAGCCGCCGTAGCCCTTGGCCTCGGGGATCCCGGCCTTCTGCAGGAGCGGCAGCGCACCGCCGCCCGCGCCGACGAACACGAAGCGCGCCTCGACGGTCGAGCGTCGCGACGGCGCGTTCCAGGACCGGTCCTTGACCGTCAGGCGCCAGCGCCCGTTCTTCGTCTTCCGGAGGTTCTTCACCTCGTGCTCGAGGAAGAGCTGCGTGCCGCTCGCGACGAGGTGGTCGACGAGCTGCTCCGTGAGCGCCCCGAAGTCGACGTCCGTGCCGCTCGTGGCACGCGTCGCCGCGATCGGCTCGTCACCGTCGCGCTCCGCGACGAGCAGCGGCGCCCACTGCGCCACGACCGCCGGGTCGTCCGAGAACTCCAGCTCGGCGAACAGCGGGTGCGTGCGCAGCGTCTCGAACCGGCGCCGCAGGTAGTCGACGTTCTCCGCGCCGCGCACGAACGTCATGTGCGGCGTGCGGGAGATGAAGCTCGCGGGCTGCGGGAGCGCGCCCGTCGTGAGCAGGTGGTGCCAGAACTCGCGCGACACCTCGAACTGCTCGTTGATCTTCACCGCCTTGGTGATGTCGATCGAGCCGTCCGCCCTCTCGGGCGTGTAGTTGAGCTCGCACAGGGCGGCGTGGCCGGTCCCGGCGTTGTTCCACGGGTTCGACGACTCCTGCGCCACCGCGTCCAGGCGCTCGTAGATGCGCACCGTCCACGACGGCTCCAGGACGTTGATGAGGGCGCCCAGCGTGGCACTCATGATGCCACCGCCGATGAGGGCTACGTCGATCTGGTCTGCGCTGCTTGCGGGGTTGCTCGCTCGACTCGACACCCCTCGATTCTACGCTTGTGACAGAGTGCACAAAGTGTGCCGTGCGTCACGGGCGTGGGTCACACTTTCGCGGGACCAACGGCCCGGACCGGGCAGGGCCGACGTCGCGCCCGAGGTAGTACGGGGGTTTGCCGAGGTAGTACCGGGGTCTGCCGAGGTAGTACCGGGGTTGCGCGAGGGAGAGCCCTGGTGCTCGTGTCCGACGGCGCGTGGTCGCCCGGGGTGTCGGGGCGGGTGGGGCGCCGCGTCTTCCCTCCGCCGCTCGTTCCTCGCGGCTCCCGCCAGACCCGCCACGAC
>NZ_JAJBZH010000008.1 GCF_020551945.1 Cellulosimicrobium marinum
CCATGCCCACGAGGACAAAAATTTGGCATTGACTAACAAGCACACTGTTGAGTTCTCAAACAACCGACACACACCAACTCAGCCAGACCCACCCGGGCCCAACCTCGCTTGGGGCAACTTCTCAACCCTACCAGACCCTCGGAGGCGTCTCAACCTCGCTGTGAGCGAGAGGGGACCGACGTCCGAGCGCTCCGCGCGCACAGTCATGCCGACTGAGTAGTGCGGAGGAGGGTCCGGCCCCGGGACCAGCCACCGTCTCGGTGTCTGTTCCTCCCTGTCGGGCCGACGTCCAGAACATTACGCGGCTCTGAACGACAGGGTCAAGCCGGTCCTCCGTGACCCGGCCCACAGCGTGGCCGCACCGGGCGCAGGCGCACCGTGTCGCCGGGTCGGAGCTGCGCCGCGCGGTCCGCGGAGTCCCGCGTCAGGACGCCGATCACCGGGTAGCCACCGGTCGCCGGGCGGTCGGCCAGGAACACGACGGGCCGCCCGTCGGGCGGCACCTGGACCGCACCCCGCACCAGCCCCTCCGACGGCACGTCGGCGGAGCCCCGCGGGACCGCCTGCCCGTCGAGCCGCAGGGCGACCCGGTTGCTCTCGGCCCGCACCGACCGCAGGGCACCGAGGGCGCGCCACGCACCGGCGTCGAACAGGCCGTCGTGCGGACCCGGCAGGACGGCGAGCTGCACGGACCGCTCCCCCGGCCGGAGCGCACCGCCCTCGGACCGCACCCCGACCGGGCCGTCGACCGGCCAGCCGGCGACGTCGTGCCCGACCCGCACCACGTCGCCCGCGGCCAGCGGGCGGGGGCCGAGTCCGGAGAGGACGTCGTGCGCTCGGGAACCGAGGACCAGCGGCACGTCGATCCCGCCGCGCACCGCGACGTAGGTCCGCAGGCCCTGCGCCGGCGTCCCCAGCCGTAGCACGGCTCCCGCGGGGAGCGTCAGCGCCGTGTGCGCCCCGACGGGGGTCCCGTCGACCCGTGCCGGCACGACCGCACCGGCGAGCGCGACGACGGCCTCCCGGTCGCACCGGACGCTCAGCCCCCCGAGCGTCACCTCGAGCAGCGCGGCCCCCGGGGCGTTCCCGACGAGCCGGTTGGCGAGCCCCGCGGCCCCGCGGTCCGCCGCGCCCGACGCCCCGACCCCGACGGCCCCGTACCCCGGGCGTCCGGCGTCCTCGACGAGGGTGAGCGGTCCCGGCGCCAGCACCGTGAGCGTCCGTCCGTCGCGGCTCGCGCCCCGCCCACGGTCCTCCGGTCGTGCCGCCGCGCCGACGGGTGCGCGCCCTGCCGAGGCCTGCGCACCCTCGGCGGTCGCCCGCACCGGGACGAAGCGCACCCGCGTCCCGGGGGCGACGAGCGCCGGGGGGTCGCGGTCGACGTCGAACATCCGCGCGGCCGTGCGGCCCAGGAGCCGCCAGCCGCCCGGGGACGCCGCGGGGTACACCGCGGTGAGCTCGCCCGCGAGCGCCACGGACCCGGCGGGCACGCTCGTGCGCGGCGAGTCGAGCCGCGGTGCGGCGATCACCGGGTCGACGCCGGTGAGGTAGGTGAACCCGGGTGCGAACCCGCCGAACGCGGCGTCGTAGGTCCGTGCCGTGTGCCGGGCGACGACCTCCTCGACGGTCACGCCCGCCCACGCCGCGACGTCGGCCAGGTCCGCGCCGTCGTAGGTGGTGGGGATCTCCAGGGTCGTCGCGACGCCGGCCGGGTCGGTCGCGGAGGTGGCGGCCCGGTCGGCGGCGGCGAGGCGCCAGTCGTGGACCGCGCGGGCGCGGTCCGGGCCGGTGAACCGGACGAGCACGGTGCGCGCGGCGGGGACCACGTCGAGCACCCCCGCGGGGCGGTGGTCGGCGAGCGCGCGGTGCAGGGCGTGGACGGCGGGCAGGTCGGGCAGGTCGACGAGGAACGCGGCCTCTCCGTAGGGGTGGACCGCGGCCGGGTGGACCGCGGCCCTGGGACGGTCCGACGGCGGGGACGTCACGACGGCGGGTCCCCCGCGCCGTCCGCGAACGGCCGCACGACCACGCCCGCGTCCCCCAGGGCGGCGCGGACCGCGCCGAGCAGGTCGACCGCGCCCGGGGTGTCCGAGTGGACGCACAGCGAGTCCGCCGCGACGGCGACCGTGGTGCCGTCGACGGCCTCCACGGTCCCCGTGGTGACGATCGCGAGGGCGCGGGCGGCCGCGGCGGCCGGGTCGTGCACGACGGCGCCCGGTCGCCCCCGCGGGACGAGCTCGCCCGAGGGGAGGTAGCCGCGGTCGGCGAACGCCTCGCGCACGACCGGCAGCCCGGCGTCCTCCGCGACGCGCAGCACCGCGGAGCCGGGCAGGCCGACGAGCGGCAGGGTGGCGTCGTAGGCGCGGACCGCGTCGACGACGGCGCGGGCCTGCGCCTCGTGCCGGACGATCGCGGTGTACAGCGCGCCGTGCGGCTTGACGTAGCGGACCCGGTCGCCCGCGAGGCGCGCGAACCCGTCGAGCGCGGCGAGCTGGTAGACGACGTCGTCCGCGAGCTCGGAGGGTGCCACGTCGAGGAAGCGGCGGCCGAAGCCCGCGAGGTCGCGGTAGGCGACGTGCGCCCCGACGCTCACCCCCGCCGCGACGGCGTCGCGCGTGACCGTGCGCATCGTGCCCGGATCGCCGGCGTGGAAGCCGCACGCGACGTTCGCGCTGGTCACGAGGCCGAGGAGGGCGGCGTCGTCGGCGAGGATCCACCGGCCGAAGCCCTCCCCGAGGTCGGCGTTGAGGTCGATGCGCGTCACTCCCCCATCATGCCGCGCCGCGCCGGGGTCATGCCGTGTCCTCGAGGTCCGTGAGCAGGTCGACGACCTCCTCCCAGAGCGCGACGCGCGCCGCGTGCGTCGCGCCCGGATCCCCGTCCTCGGGCTCGCCGGGCGCTCCGAGGGAGTACGGGACGTACGGCGCCCACGCGACGAAGTGGCCCGCGCGCTCGACCTCCACGAACGCCGTCGGCGTGCCGGGTCCGCGGCGCTCCACGACGTCGCGCGCGTAGGCGCAGGCGTCCCAGAGGGGGTCCGCCGTGCCGCACGCCAGGACGACAGGGCCGTCGACCGCCGCGACGTCGATCTCGGCCCGGCCCAGATCGTCCGGTCCGTCGAACGGGCACGTGTCGGTGAGCGGTGCGCCGTCGAGCGTCCACGCGGCGACGCTCGCGTCGGGGTACCCGCAGACGACGTACCCGGACCCCGTCGGCGCGACCGCCCCGCCCACGAGGTCCGGGTGCTCGGCCGCGAGCCACAGTGCCATCTCGCCGCCGCGCGACGCGCCGAAGGTCACGACGGCCTCCGGGTCCACCTCGGGCTGCGCGTGCAACCACGCGAGCGCGTCGAGGAACGGTTCGACCGGCACCTCCTCGAGGTCCGCGGGCTGCCCCGGGCCGCGGAAGTACGAGATGCCCAGCGCCGGGTACCCCAGGCCGGCGAGCCAGCGCGCGAACGCGGCGCCGCTGCCCAGCCCTCCCTCCGACCCGCCGAACGCGAGCACGGCGGGCCGGCGCTCGCCGTCGTCCAGATCGGCCGGGACCGCGTACTCGGCGACGAGCCCGCCGTCGGTGACCTCGCGCGTCACGACGCCGGGTGCGGACCCCGGGCGTGCGACGGTCGTCGTCGCCAGCGGCTCGCCGTCGGCGTCGGTCACCGCGAGCTCGACGTCGACCGGCCCGTCCCACGCCGCGGGGTCGGGGCGGGAACCGGCCCGCATCGCCCAGAGGGGCGCCATCGGGTCGGCGACGTCCCAGTCCCCGCTCGTGGGCGCCGTCGCCGCGAGGTCGATCCGGCCGTCGTCGGGCACCTCGAACGTCGCCTGCGAGCGGAACCGCGCGTCGTCGACCACGGCCGTCGCCGTGAGCGTGACCGGAGCGCCGGGCGCGAGATCGTCGAGCGCGACGTCGAGCGGGGCGAAGGGCCCGTCCACCTCGGTGACCTCGATCGTGGGCTCCGGTGGGACGGTGCACGACCCCAGCACGGCCACCCCGAGCATCAGGGCAGGGATCAGGTCACGGGTCCGTCGTCCGAAGGCCATGACGAAGTATGGCAGGGCTCCTCACGGGCGTGCCACGTCGTCCCCGAGGACGGCGGAGGGCACGGGTAGGTTGGCCGACGTGACCACCTCCACCGACCACCACGACCGCGCGGTGCGCGTGCGGCGCGCGACGCCCGACGACGTCCCCGCCCTCGTGGCCCTCGCCGCCCTGACCTTCCCGCTCGCGTGCCCGCCCGACGCCACGCCCGAGGCCATGGCCGAGCACGTCGCGACCCACCTCTCCCCCGAGCGCTTCCGCGGCTGGGCCGCGAGCGCCGCGCACGCGCTCCTCCTCGTGGAGCCGGACGGCCCGGGCGAGGTCGCGCCGTCGGGCTACGCGCTGCTGGTCCGCGGGGTGCTCGACGCCGAGGACGTCGCGGCCGTCGTCGGGCACGACGAGACGGTGGAGCTGTCGAAGATCTACGTCCACCCGGACGCGCAGGGGACCGGAGCCGCGGGCGCGCTCATGGAGGCGGCGCTCGCGGTCGCCGCGGAGCTGGGGCCCGGCCTCACCGTGTGGCTCGGCACGAACGGCCTCAACGCCCGCGCCCAGGCGTTCTACCGCAAGTACGGGTTCGCGCTCGTGGGCGAGCGGGCCTACGTCGTGGGCGGCGAGCGCCACGAGGACGTCGTCATGGTGCGGGGCGCCTGAGCAGGTCGCCCCCAGGCTCAGTGGTCGTGGCCGTCCTCGGCACCGCCGCCGTGCCCGGTGTCGAGACCGCCGTCGAGCGCGTCGTCGGGGTGGACCGGGAGGAACACGTGCACGTGCCCCTGGCCCGCGGTGGTGGCGCGCAGGTCGAGCTGGACCGCGGCGAGGCCCCACGTGTCGACGGCGCGCGTGCGCAGGTCGCCCGCGAGGGCGTGCAGGCCCTCCACGGTCGCCGCGTCGGCGGTCGCCGCGAGCTCGAGGGCCTCGACCGAGTCGCCGAGCGTCTCCAGCGACGTGAGCATCCCGTTGCGGACGATGTTGTGCTCGGACGACCCGCTCGCCAGGGAGTCGGTCTCGTCGACCAGGCCGTCGACCGTCGCATGCCACGCGGCGAGATCCGCGGACGAGGCGTCGACCGGCTCCGAGCCGTCGACCGGGAGGACGGCGTGCATGCCGTGCAGCACGGGCACGAGCTCGGCCTGGACGTGCCGGGCGTGCTCGATCGAGGCCGTGAGGTTCTCGGCGTCCCGTGCCACCTCCGCGGCCTCGAGCTCGGCCACACGGGCCGGGTCGACGGCGAACGCACCGTCCGCGCCGTCGTCGCCGCCCCGCGTCAGCGCGAGGACGAGGACGACGACCACGGCGGCGAGGGCGAGGACGCCTGCGCCCAGCAGCGCCCAGCCGCGGGGTCCGGCACCCCGCAACCACCGGCGCACGCGGACGTGCACCGGTGGCCGGGGCTCGGGATGGCCGGCACCACCCCGGTCGGCAGGACGGGAACGGGGCGTGGACGGCGCGGTGCGCGCCGACCCGGCCTGTCGACCCTGCGCCGGACGTGCTCCGGCGGGGGTCGAGCGCTTCGAGGAGGTTCGCTGTGCCATTCCTGTTCCCGTCCTGTGTCCTGAGGGTCCCGCCCGGCCGGGGAGGCCGGGTGCCGGTGACGGGCCGCGCGGGCCCGGCACCGGCGGGGGTCAGCCGCAGCTGTGGGCGTCGTACGGCACCTCGACGGTGGCCGTCCGCTCCCCGATCGTCGCGGTGACGGTGACGGTGCCCGCCTCGACGTCCGCGGCACGCACCGCGAACGACTGGTACGCGGCCTTGCCGACCGCGACCTCGGCGAACTCCTTGGTGCCGAACGGCGTCGCCAGGGTGATCGCGGCCGCCGCCTCGTCGGCGTTCGTCGCGCGGACCGCGACGTACGCCTTGCCTGCCAGGCAGCGGACCGAGGTCTCGACCTCGACCGCGACCTCGGGCTCCTCGTCAGCCGTGGTCAGCCGGAACCAGTCGAACGCCACGGTGACGGGCGTCTGCTGCTCCGGGCCGATCGCCATGACGCCGATCGACGTCAGCGGCACGTCGTTGGTGACCGGGGCGCCGAGCGACGTCCAGTTCACCCCGCCGTCGCTGACCCAGCCCTGGTACGTGTCCCCGGTCTTCTCGAGGCGCAGGTACCAGTAGCCCGACTCCGTGGAGTCCGCGATCTCGAGCTGGCGGTTGCCGCCGTTCCCGAACTGCGCGCCCTTCTCGGACACGAGCTCGGCGCCGAGGTTGAGCGCTGCACCCGGTGCGTTCTTCGCGACGACGTCCGCCTTGACGTAGTTGTCGTCGTCGGCGTACGCGATCAGGCCCGCGAGCTGCCACTGGTGCAGGAGCGGAGCCTTGAGCCGCGTCTCGGCGACCCAGTCACCCTCCGGTGCCGTCTGGAGGACGACGTTGCGCGGGTCGTCGTTGTTGACGCCGTTGATGTCGCCGGGCTGCGTGGTGATGCGCAGCTCGCCGCCGGCCATGGCGACCTTCGACGAGTCGTAGCGCACGACCGCGTCCCAGCGGCAGCCGTCGAGGGCGTCGCCGTCGAACTCGTCGCTCGGCTCACGCACGCCGTCGTCGGGCTCGGCACCGCTGACGCGGACGTAGTCGACCTTCGCGACCGTGTCTGCCGTCGCCGTGTCCCCGCCGGCCATGACGCCGAACGTGGCACCGTCCTTGACCGGGGCGGCCCCGTCCAGGTCGGTCCACGTCTCGCCGTCCGCCGAGTACGCGCCGGTGATCTGCGACCCGTCGGAGACCAGGCGCAGGAAGACCGTCGAGGGGAAGTCCTCGGTGACGGTCGCCTGGCCGTGCCACGTACGGGTCCCGCCGGTCTCGGTCTGGAACTCGAGGAAGCGGTTGCCGTTCTGGTTCTTCGTGAACGCGAGCTTGGTGTACTCGTCGTCGTCCACGTGGACCAGGAGGCCGGCGTGCTGCCACTCGCGTGCGAGCCCGGTCTCGATCTTGGTCTCGATCGTCCAGTCGCCGGCAGGAGCCGGCTGACCGAGGTAGCTGATCGGACCGGTCGCCGCCTCGTTGATGTCGCCCTGCACGACCGGCAGGACGGCGTGGCCGTCGGTGACGGAGATCGCCGCGCCCTCGGCCTGGCGGACGACCGTCCACCGGGCGTCGAGCTCGTCGCCGTCGAACTCGTCCGACGAGTGTGCGAGGCACTGCGGCGGGACGTCGTCGCCCGGCTCCTCCGGCGTGACCGGGTCGTCGTCGAACACGAAGTCCTGGAACTCCACGGCGCTCCTCGCGGTGCTGCTGTGCGCCGTGACGAACATGCCGACGTCCTGGACGGACGCCGCACCCGGGAGGGCCTGCGGCTCCCCGATCTGCGTGAAGTTCTCGCCGTCCTTGCTCCAGTACGCCGTGTACAGGTCGCCGTCACGCACGATCCGCACCCATGCGGGGTAGCTCGTCGTGCTGGCACCCGTCGACGTCGCGAGCTGCCCGCTCGCGTTGCCGCGCAGCCACTCGAACCCGTTCGACGGGCGGATGCCGAGAGCGGCGTAGCCCTGCGAGCTGCCCGTCTGCGTGACGTCGTTGCGGACGATGATGCCCGCCTTCGCCGACCCGTTCGAGTTGCCCTGGCTGTTGATCTTCACCGTCGCCGACCAGTTCTCGTCGGCGTCCTGCTCGCGGTAGATGGTCGAGTACTCGTTGGTGCCCTGCCACATGTTCGCGCCGCCCGACGTGACGAGGTACCGGCCCTCGGCGAGCTGCTCGAACGTCCCGTTGGCGTTGGTGAAGGTCTGCATGCCGGCGAACAGGTCACCGACCTGCGCGACCACGATGCGTGACCGCGTGTACAGGCCCTTGTCGTTGGTGGCGACCGCGGTCAGCTCGTAGTTGTTGTCCTCGGTCACCTCCCACGTCGCCTCGTACGGGGCCTCGGTGTCCGTCCCGATGGACTCGCCGTCGACGAAGAACTCGACCTCGGTCACCGTGTTCTCCGTGTCCTCGGCCTCGGCCGTCACGGCGATCTCACCCTGCTCGAGCCGGACGCCCGCCTCGGGAGCGGTGATCCGCACCTTCGGACGGGTGGTGTCGGACACGGCCTTGCCGTCCGCCTCGATGAAGTTGAGGCGGCGCTCGCCCGCACCGGGGAACACCACGAAGAGCGTGAACGACTCCATCGGGTCGGTCATCTCGACGCGCACGTCGGTGAACGTGCCCAGGCCCGTCTCGGGGACCTCGGCAGTGCCGAGCAGCTCGCCGTCGACCGCGCCGCGGCGCAGCTCGATCGTGCCCTCCTCCGCCGACGCGACGCGCAGGTTGAGCGCCTCCACGCCGTACAGGCTCACCGGGTCGTACGACGCCCACGCACCGTCGGCGCCGGTGACGACGGAACCGCCACCCTCGACGTCACGGCTCGGGATCGTCGTCGTGCCCTCGGAGGCCGCGTGGAACTCGGCCTCGCGCTTCTTCGGGAAGATGAGCGTGGTGTCCGAGCCGGTGAGCGCGGGCACGTCGCCCTCGCCACCGTTGTCGGTGTACCGCGCGTCGATCACGTAGAAGACGTTCATGTCCTCGCTGTGACCGCCGCCCAGGCTCGTCTGCACGGTGCCGGTGCGGCCGCGCAACGGCTCGGCCGGGTGCGCGTGCTCGTCGTGACCGAGCGCCGGCTGGATGATGACCTGCTCGTCGTCGATCGCGTCGCCCTCGGGCGAGTCCTCGGCGTCCGTCACGTCGACGTCCCACGTGATCGCGTCGCCGAAGTTGAAGAACGCACCCGTCGGCGGCAGGCCGAAGTCGACCTCGGGCCGCGTGTTGCCCACGGTGATCGGCACGGTCGCGGTGCCGGTCTTGCCCGCGGGGTCGGTCACCGTGAGGCGGGCGTCGAAGACGCCGTTCTCCGTGAACGTGTGGGTCGGCGCGACCTCGGTCGAGTCGACCTCGCCGTCACCGTCGAAGTCCCACGCGTACGTGAGCTCCTCGTTCTCCGGGTCGGAGCTGCCCGAGCCGTCGAACGACACCTCGAGCGGCGCGATGCCCGAGTCGGGCGTCGCCGTGGGCGTCGCCGACGGGGAGCGCGACCCCGAGACGTAGTCGATGCGGTGCAGGCCCGAGTTGGGGTTGTCACGGCCGAAGCCGCCGCCCCAGTCGAGGACGTACATCGAACCGTCCGGCCCGAACTTCGAGTCGATCGGCGCGAGGAACTGCTCGTCCGGCAGGAACGGGTTGACCTTCTCGACGTCCGTGACGCCGGCTGCGGCCTCCGGGTCCTTCAGGTCGATCGAGTACATCTTGTTGCGCGCCCACTCGTAGAAGAAGGGCTTGCCGTCGTAGTACTCGGGGAACTTCGTGTCGGACTCCAGCTCGGGGTCGAACTGGTAGAACGGGCCGCCCATGGGCGCGAGGCCGCCGCCGGCGTTGATCACGCCGGGCACCGACGAGCGCTGGTAGCCGTACCAGAGGTCCGCCGGCTGCGCCGGGGGGAGCTCCGTGAGGCCCGTGTTGAGGATCGAGTCGTTGACCGGGGCGTCGCAGTCGAAGAAGTCCCCGACCGTCACCGGGCTGGTGCGGTAGTCGACGTCACGGAACGGCTCGTTGTTCCCCATGCACAGCGGCCAGCCGAAGTTGCCCGCCTCCTTGACGAGGTTCCACTCCGCGATGCCCGCCGGACCGCGGTTCGCCGGGTTGTCCGACCCGTTGTCCGGCGAGTAGTCGGCCACACCGAGGTAACCCGTCGCGGGGTCGATCGTAAACCGGAACGGGTTGCGGAAGCCCATCGCATAGATCTCGGGCAGCGTCTTGTCGTCCGTGTCGGCCGCCTCGTCGAAGAGGTTGCCCTCGGGGATCGAGTACGTGCCGTCCGCCTCGGGGTGGATCCGCAGGACCTTGCCGCGCAGGTCGTTCGTGTTCGCGGACGTCGCGCGCGCGTCGTGCAGACGACCCGGACGCTCCGAGATCGGTGCGTAGCCGCCCGACGGCTCGGAGTGCGGGTTCACGTCGTCGCCGATCCCGATGTACAGGTCACCGCTCACCGGGTCGACGATGAGTCCGCCGCCCGTGTGACCCGGCTCGTCGGGCAGGCGCCCGGCCGGGAACTCGATGACCACGACCTCGGACGCGGGGTCGATGACCGTCGCACCGGGGCCGTTGGACGTCACCGTGAACCGCGAGACGCGGCTCACGAAGTTGGCCGGGTCGGAGTCGTCGTCGCTCACGGGCGAGTAGTACTGGTAGAGGTACCCGTTCGTCGCGAAGTCCTTGTCGAGCGCGAGCCCGAGCAGGCCGTCCTCACCACCCGAGTACACGGGGATGGTGAGCGCGGTCGACGTGGTCTGCGTCTGCGGGTCGTAGACGCGGATCTGACCGCGCACGAGCTCGGTGTAGAACACGCGGCCGTCGGGCGCGATGTCGATGCCGAACGGCGCGCTCGTGTTCGTGTCGAGCGCGACCTTCTCGAACTGGCTCCAGTCCGTGCCGCCGCAGTCGCCCTCGGCCAGGCCCGCGGCCCACTCGACGCCGCCGACGATGTGCCGGACGAAGTCGGGCTCCTGGGTGTAGTGCGCGCCGAAGTGGCCCATGCCCGTCATCCAGGCACGGCCGCCGTCGTACGCCTTGCACCACGAGATCGGGTGGTCGTAGCCCATGGCGTTCCCGCCCGGGGCGTACGTCGACTCGTCCATCGTGGCGAGCACGTGGGCGTCGCCGCGGACGTTCGCGGAGAAGTTGTACCACTCGTCGGCGCGGTTCCAGCGCTGCGGCAGGTGCTCGGTCGACGGGTGCGTGGTGTCCTCGACCCGGACCGTGCCGGGCAGGCCCGGGCTCGACCCGGTGGCGGCGTGACCGGGCATGAGCGCCCCGATCATGTCGTCCCACCACTGGTAGTTGCCGCGCATGTCCGTGGCGTTGTGGATGGCGACGATGCCACCGCCCGCCTGCTGGTAGCGCTCGAGCGCGGCCTTCTCGTCCGCGTTCCACGGGTCGCCGGACGCCTGGAACATCACCAGGGCGTCGTACTGCGCGAGGTCGGTGTCGTTGAAGACCGTCGAGTCCTCGGTGTGGTCGGACGCGATCCCGGCGTCGGCGAACGCCGCCTCGAGCACCGGGGTGCCCTGCGTGATCGCCTCGGTGTGCCGGAACTGGGTCGTCTTGGTGAAGATGAGGACCTTCGGTTCGTCCTCTGCGGTCGGTACGACGTCGGCCGTGGCCATCGTGGCGGGCGCGAGCGTGAACGCCAGCGCTCCGATGGTCAGGGCCGCGACGGACCTCCCCCGGCGGGGGTGTCGTCGTGCGGTCATCGTGTGGTGCCTCCAGGGCATGACGTGCGGGGCCCGGGCCTCGTCGCCCGGGCAGGGCGGTCGCGTCATCCCGCGGCGTGCCGGCGCCGGCGGTCGTGCAACGACTACGGCTGGGTGAGCTCCGGCGCGGGCATCAGTCCCTTCAGGTGGGTCAGGCCATCGACGGCGATGGCGTCCTGGGTCGGTGCCAGCGGCCGCCAGATCGAGGCGGCCGTGGCGATGGTCGCGTTCTCGGCCGTGAACGACTCGATGACGAGCGGGCCGTCGTAGCCCGCCGCGTCGAGCGCCGCCAGGAACGCGGGCCAGTCGAGGTGGTCGGTACCCGGCGCGCCGCGGTCGTTGGCGCACACCTGGACGTGCGCGATGCGCTCGCCCGCGCGCGCGACCGCGGCGGGCAGGTCCGTCTCCTCGATGTTCATGTGGTAGACGTCGAGCATGAGGCCGATGCCCTCGGCGGGCAGCCTCCGCACGACCTCGAGTCCCTGGTCGACCGTGTTGACCAGGGACGTCTCGTACCGGTTGAGCGGCTCGAGACCGACGACGACGCCCGCGCCGACCGCGTGGTCGACGACGGGCGCGAGGTGGCTCGCCAGCTCGTCGTACGCCGCCTCGCGCTCGGCGGCCCCGAGGCGCCACGTGCGCCCGACGGACGCGTAGGCCGGGCCCCCGACGACGGGGGCGCCCACCGTGCGTGCCACGTCGACGACGTGGCGCAGGTAGTCCTGGGTGGTGCGCACCGTCGCCGCGTCGGTCGCGACGAGCTCGCGCCCCTCCCCCATGACGAGGGAGACGCTCGCCCCGAGGCCGTGGTCGGCGAGGACCCGCGCCGCGAGGGCCGGGTCCCAGTCGCCGGGCTGCTCCACGGGCAGCTCGAGCACGTCGAACCCCCACGCGGCGACGCGCGGGGCGATCTCCTGCAGCGCGGAGTCGGTCAGCGGGGACGTCCACACCCAGGTGTTGACGCCGAGGCGCCTCGGACGCAGGGACGGGGCGGGGGAAGGAGCCACTCTGCTCGATCTCTCTCTCGACGGGGCGCCCGGCCGGTCGGCCTCCGGCCGGGCGCTGCCGCGCCCCGAGCGGGCGAGCCCGGGGCGCGGCGGTGCGGGGTCAGCGGTCGGTCCAGGCCTCCGGGAAGCCCGGGAGGTCCTCACCGCCGAACTTCGCGTAGTGCAGCGACGGCATCTCCGAGTTCGCCTCGAGGTACGCGTCCAGCTCGTCGGCCTCGATCGGCTCCTGCGGCAGGACCCACTCCGAGGGGACCTCCTCGCCGGCCCAGATCATCTGCGCGGCGAGGATCGGCGTGCGCCACTGGAAGTTCGAGTACACGGCGCCGATGGCGGTCATGTCCGTGTCCTGCCACTTGCGCAGGAAGCTCATCTCGTCCTCGCCCATGAACACCGGGTAGGGCTTGCCGGCGTCCTCGAACGCCTCGACGGCCGCGACCGCGCCGTCGCCCGCGTCCATCCAGATGCCGTCGACGTCGCCGCGCTGCAGGTACTGCGTGACGATGTCCTTGATCTGCGCGGCGTCACCGCCCGTGAACTCCTGCCCGACGACCTCGAGGCCCGACTCGGAGAAGATCTTGTCGGCCGCGGCCCAGCGGTTCTCCAGGACGTCGACGCCCGGGAGGATGCGCAGCGCGAGGACCGTCGACCCCTCGTCGAGGTTGTCGACGAGGAACTCGGCGCCGTCCGCACCGTAGGCGTAGCCGCCGATCGGGTGGATGAACGTCACCATGCAGTCGGTGTTGACGCCGCGGTCGAACACGATGACCGGCTTGCCCGACTCGCACGCCGCCTCGACCGCGGGCGTGAGCGTCGCCGTCGTGGACGGCGAGATGATGATCGCGTCGCAGTCGCCGGCCTCGACGAAGGCCTGGATGTCGGAGATCTGCTTGTTGTCGTCGTCCGCGGCGTCGGAGACGCGGAACTCGCCGATCACGCCCTCCTCCGTGAGGACGTCGACCTGCTGCTGCATCGTGATCCAGCCGGTCACGCGCCACGGGTTGGAGACCGAGGCGTTCGAGAAGCAGAGGGTGTTGTCGCCGCCGTCGCTCGCGAACTCGGCGGTGTCCACGTACTCGGGCTCGATCGCCTGGAGCCACGGCTGGTCGGCCGGGCCCTCGGGCTCGATGTCGCGCTGCGCGAGCTGGCGGTCGTAGTCCGCCTGGACGAACCACTCGGAGTCGGCGCCGCCGGTCTCCTCGCTGTCCTGGGTCTCCTCGGCCGACGTCTCACCGCCCTCGCCGGTGTCGGTCGGGGTGTCGGTGGTGCAGGCGGCCGTGGCGAACAGTGTCGCCACCGCCGCGCCGGCCAGGAGTGCTCGTGTACGTCGCATGTCCTTCTCTCCTTGGTGAGACGTCGTCGTCCCGCTGGCAGCGGGGGAAGGGGGTGGTGCTGCCCGGGCAGGGCAGGGCTGGGTGACCGGGCCGCCGTGCGGCGCCGGGGTGTCAGGCGTTGGCGGGGGCGGGCTCCTTCGGTGCGGGGGTCGGGCCCGCCGCAGGCGGGGCGTCGGACGCACGGCGTCGGCGCGTGCGGCGCGGGAGAGCCGCGTAGGCGACCGCCGCGATGATGATCACGCCCTGGACCGCCGGGCGGATGGTCGAGGGGAGACCGAGCTGGTTGAAGAGCGTGAACAGCGCCTCCAGGGTCAGCGCGCCGGCCATCGCGGCGACGACGCTCCCGCGCCCGCCACCGAGCACGACGCCGCCGAGCACGACCGCGGTGATCGCCATGAACTCCAGGCCCTGGCCGACCTGGGCCGTGACGCCCGCGTAGCCGCCGATGAGGATCGCGGCCACGGTCGCCATGAAGCCCGACAGGAGGAAGGCGCGCGTGCGCACCCACCACACGGGCGACCCCGCGTAGGCGGCCGCGACGTCGTTGTCCCCCGTCGCGACGAGCGTCCGACCGAACGGCCGGCGCATGAGCAGCACGGCGAGCACGCCGAGCGTCACGACGATCATCAGGGCGAACGGGACCTGGAACTGGCCGGTCTCCCCCGGGATCCCGCCGCGGCCCCACTGCCGGAAGCCCTCCGTCAGCGCACCGGTGGGGGCGCCGCCGGTCCACAGCCGGATCGCGCCGTACAGCACCAGCATCATGCCGAGCGTCGCGATGAACGACGGCACCTTGAGGATCGTCGTCACGAGCCCGTTGACGAGACCGACGGCGAGCCCGAACAGGACCATGAGCGCCATGACGGGCCAGGTCATCGAGTCCTCGCCGTCCATGAGCTTGGCCGCGATGACGACCTGTGCGCCCACGAGCGACCCGACCGAGAGGTCGAACTCGCCGGAGACGATGACGAAGTACTGGCCGATCGCGAGGATGACCAGCGGGGCGGCCTTCTTGACGAACGCCATGAGGGACATCGGCTCGCCGAACGACGGGTTCATCACGAGGATGCCCACGAAGACGAGGACGAGCAGGGCGAAGACCGTCCAGCTCCCGCCCGCGGTGAGGCGCTCGAGGAACCCGGCCCGCGGAGCCTTGGCCGGGATGGTCCGGCGTGCGGTGTCGGTGGTCATGCGGACGCACCTCCGGCGGTGCTCGTCGGCGCGGCGGCCGGTGCGGACGGTGCGGACGGTGTCGGTGCCGAGGATGCCGGCGGTCCCGGTGGTGGCGCGCCCTTCCCGGTGGACCGGAACCGGGCTCGGCTGCTCGCCGGGTCGATCTGCCGCCGGGCGTAGAGGGCGACGGCGGCGATGATGATGGTGCCGCGCAGGACGTCCTTGAAGAACGGGTCGACGTCGAGGACGTTGAACACCGTGTCGAGCACCGCGAGGATGAGCACGCCGCCGACGGTCCCGACGACGGACCCGCGCCCGCCGAGCAGCAGCGTCCCGCCGAGCACGACGGCCGCGATCGAGTCGAGGTCGAGCCCGTAGGAGTAGACGAGGGCGTTCCCGGTGCCGAAGCGCGCCGCGATGAGGAGGCCGGCGACACCCGCGCACACCGAGCACAGCACGTGCGCGACGAGGAGGGTGCGGTCGCTGCGGATGCCCGAGAGGCGGGCGACGTCGACGTTCCCGCCGACCGCGAACATGTGGTACCCGGTCCGCGTGCGCGCCAGGAGCACGACGCCCGCCGCCGCGACGGCGAGCATGACGATCGTCGAGACCGGCACGGGACCGACCCGGGTGTACCCGAACATCTGGAACGAGGCCGGCACGTCGCCCGCCGGGCCCTTGAACTGCGTGTCGAGGTAGCCCTTGATGATGAGGCCGACACCGAGCGTCGCGATGAAGGGGTTGACCCGCAGCTTCGTCACGACGAGCCCGTTGACGAGACCGACGCCCGCGGCCACGACCAGCGCGACGAGCACGCCGAGCCACACGCGCGACGGGTCGCCCGCCATCGTCGTGGCGCCCATGATCGAGCACAGCGCCACGACGTACCCGACCGACAGGTCGAGCGAGCGGCACAGGATGACGAACGTCTGCCCGATCGCGACGAAGCCGAGCAGGCTCGTCTGGGTGAGCATGTACGCGGTGTTGGCGGTGGAGAACAGGTTCCCCCCGCCCATCGCGACCAGCACGCCGGCGATGACGAGGATGCCGACGAGGGCGAGGTAGACGATCTCCGTCGACCCCAGCCGGCGGCGGCGCGTGGACGCGCGGCGCGCGGTCGGGGCGGCGGTGGCGACCGCGGTGCTCATCGGTCCTCCTTCGGGCCGTGGGAGCGGGACGGTGTGGTCGGGTGGTCGGCGTGCTCGGAGTGCTCGGCGAGCGCCGCGAGGTCGACGTGGACGTGCTCGGCGGACTCCTCGCCGGCACCCGTGGCGAGCGCCATGACGGTCTCCTCGTCGCTGCCGGTGGGCAGCTCGCCCGCGAGCCGGCCGTCGCGCATCACGAGGATGCGGTCGGCCATCGCGATGACCTCGGGCAGCTCGGACGAGATGAACAGCACGGCCACGCCCTCGCGGGTGAGGTCGCGCATGAGGTCGTACACGGCGCGCTTGGCGCCGACGTCGATCCCGCGCGTCGGCTCGTCGAGCACGATGACCTTGGGGTCGGTGACGAGCCACTTGGCGAGGACGACCTTCTGCTGGTTGCCGCCCGAGAGGAACTGGACCTCGGTCTCCTGCGACGCCGCGACGAGCTCGAGCGACGAGAGGATGCCGGGGATGCGGCGGGCCCGCCGGTCGGACGAGCCGGGCAGCACCGCGTCGAGCACGAGCCGCGCGTTGGCGAGGATCGACTGCCCGAGCGCGAGGCCCTCGGCCTTGCGGTCCTCGGTGACGAGCGCGAGGCCGGCGCGGACCGCCTGGCGCGGCGAGCGCACGTCGACCTGCCGCCCCTCGACGAGGACCCGCCCGCGCGTGAAGCCCGCGATGCCGAAGATCCCGTGGGCGATCTCGGTGCGGCCGGACCCTTGGAGGCCCGCGAGGGCGACGATCTCGCCGGCGCGCACCTCGATGGTGACGTCGTCGACCTGGGCGTTGCCGACGCCCTCGAGGGAGAGGCGCACGTCGCCGGGCACGATCGCCGGGTCCTTGTCGGGGAAGTACCCCGAGAACTCGCGCCCGACCATCGTGCGCACGAGACCGTCCGGGTCGATGTCCGCGGTCGGGGTGGTCAGGACGTGGTTGCCGTCCTTGAGGACCGTGATCGTGTCGCAGAGGTCGAAGATCTCCTTGAGCCGGTGCGAGACGTAGAGGATCGCGACGCCGCGCTCCTTGAGCCGGTGGACGAGCTCGTAGAGGAGCTCGACCTCCTGGTCGGCCAGCGCGGCCGTGGGCTCGTCCATCGAGATGATGCGCGCGTCGTAGGACACGGCCTTGACGATCTCGACGATCTGCTGCTGCGCGACCGACAGCGACCCGACGCGCATCCACGCCGTGATGCTCCCGAGACCGAGGTCCTCGAGGAGCGCGGTGGTGTCGTCGAGCATCCGGCGACGGTCGACGAGCCCGGCGCGCCGCGGCTCGCGGCCGAGGTAGACGTTCTCGGCGACGGACCGCTCGGGCAGGAGGTTGAACTCCTGGAAGACGGTCGAGACGCCGGCGTGCTGCGCGGCGAGCGGCGTCGGGAAGCTCGCGGGAGCGCCGTCGAGCTCCATGGTCCCGCCGTCCGGGCGGTGGACGCCCGCGATGATCTTCATGAGGGTCGACTTGCCGGCGCCGTTCTCGCCGACGAGCGCGTGCACCTCACCCGCGCGCACGTCGAGGTCGATGCCGCGCAGGACGGAGTTGCCGAAGAACTCCTTGCCGATGCCGCGCAGGCGCAGGAGCGGCTGGGAGCCGGGGTCGCCGGGCGCGGACGGGCCGGGCTCGCGCGTCGTCGTCGCGGTCATGCGGGCACCTCGACCCAGGCGCCGGTGCGCACCGACGTCGCGACGGCGTCCGCGAGCCGCGCGGCACGCAGGCCGTCGGCGAACGTGGGCAGACCGTCGGGCAGCTCGCCGCGCACGGCGGCGGCGGTGTCGGCGACGAGGGCGTCGAAGCAGTCCTGGTACCCCTGGGGGTGACCGGCCGGCACGCGTGAGTAGCGCGCGGCGGCCGTGGACAGGGTCTCGGGGTCGCGCACGTGGAGCAGCGACCCCTCCCGGCGGCCCTCCCAGAGCGTCTCGGGCTGCTCCTGGTCGAACGCGAGCGTCGAGGAGGTGCCGGAGATCTCCAGGTGGAGGCGGTTCTTGCGGCCGGCCGAGACCTGGGAGACGACGGCGCTGCCGAGCGCCCCGCCGTCGGTCGCGTACTGGAGCGTGACGACGTCCTCGGTGGTGACGGTGTGCGCCGAGCCGTCCGCCGCGCGGCGGTTCGGGTTGACGGTGGCCGACTGGGCGACGAGGCGCACGATGCGGTGGCCCGTGGTGAACTCGAGCAGGTCGCAGAAGTGCGAGCCGATGTCGCCGAACGCGCGGCTCGCGCCGCCGAGCGCGGGGTCGACGCGCCAGTTGTCGTCGGTGTCGCGCAGGAGCCAGTCCTGCAGGTACGAGCCGTGGGCGAGCGTGACGCTGCCGATCCGCCCGCTGCGCACGCGCTCGCGCGCCTCGCGGACCATCGCGTGGAACCGGTAGGCGAAGGGCACGACGGCGACCCGCCCGTCGGCCTCGCGGGCCGCGGCGGCGAGCCCCGCGAGCTCCTCGGCGCCCGCGACGTCCGTCGCGAGGGGCTTCTCGCACACGACGTGCTTGCCGGCGGCCAGCGCGGCCCGTGCGAGGGGCACGTGCAGGTGGTTGGGGGTGCAGACGTGGACGACGTCGACGTCGGGCGAGTCGAGGAGCTCCTCGACGCTCGCCGCGGCGGCGCGCGCTCCGAGGGGGCCGACGGCCTCGCGGGCCAGGTCGACGTCGGCCGCGGCGACGAGCTCGACGGTCCCGCCGCCGGTGCGGACGGCCCGGGCGTGCACGCCTCCCATGAAGCCGACGCCGATGATGCCGGCGCGGTAGCCCGCGGCGGGCAGGCCCGCGGGTGCCGGTGTCGGCGTGGTGGTGAGGGTGTCGGCCGCCGGGTCGGCGGTCGGTGCCTCGGTGTCTGTGATGGTCGCTCCCGCGACCTTGGCTCCCGGCTCCAGCACCGGGGCACGCAGGTCCTGCGCGACGTCGTCGGCTCGCATGGCAGAGAACCTAGGGGGACTTCTGTCGCGGGTCAAGCAAAAGCCGAGAACTCGGTGTCTCAGTTAGATAAACCATCCGCAAAACAAATCAGAAACGAACACGCCACCGCCCCCGGCCGTGGACGGCCGGGGGCGGTGGCGCATCGGACTGGTCGTGCGAGCTCCGCGCTACTTCGTCGAGAACGCCGCGTCGAACGCGGCGTCCGGGGCGTCGAACGCGTACTTCTTGACGAACTCCAGGGCCTCCGGGGCGCCCACGAGGCGGTCCATGCCGGCGTCCTCCCACTCGACAGAGATGGGCCCCTCGTAGCCGATCGTGTTGAGCATGCGGAAGGCGTCCTCCCACGGCACGTCACCGTGACCGGTGGAGATGAAGTCCCAGCCGCGTCGCGGGTCCGCCCACGCCAGGTGCGACCCCATGCGGCCGTTGCGGCCGTTGTGCATCCGCTTCTTCGTGTCCTTGCAGTCCACGTGATAGATGCGGTCCTTGAAGTCCCACAGGAAGCTCACCGGGTCGAGGTCCTGCCACACCATGTGGCTCGGGTCCCAGTTGAGGCCGAACGCCTCGCGGTGCCCGATCGCCTCGAGGGTGCGCACCGTCGTCCAGTAGTCGTACGCGATCTCGCTCGGGTGCACCTCGTGCGCGAACCGCACGCCCACCTCGTCGAACACGTCGAGGATCGGGTTCCAGCGGTCGGCGAAGTCCTGGTAGCCGGCGTCGATCGCCTCCTGCGAGACCGGCGGGAACATCGCGACGTACTTCCAGATCGCGGACCCCGTGAAGCCCACGACCGTCTTCACGCCGAGCTTCGCCGCGAGCCGCGCCGTGTGCTTCATCTCCTCCGCCGCGCGCTGGCGCACCCCCTCGGGGTCGCCGTCGCCCCACACCACGTCCGGCAGGATGTCGCGGTGCCGCTGGTCGATCGGGTCGTCGCAGACCGCCTGGCCCTTGAGGTGGTTCGAGATCGCGTAGACCTCGAGGTCGTACTTGGCGAGCAGGTCCAGCTTGCCCTGGACGTACTCGTCGTCGTCCCAGCGCCACGGGTCGAGGTGGTCGCCCCAGCAGGCGATCTCCAGCCCGTCGTATCCCCACCCGGACGCCAGCCGGGCCACCTCCTCGAACGGCAGGTCGGCCCACTGCCCGGTGAAGAGGGTGATCGGTCGTGCCATGGTCGTGCTCCTTCGTGGATCTCGGTCGGGTCGGTACGGATGCGGGAAGTCCGGTGCGGGTGCGCGGGTCAGGAGCGCGTCCGGCCCTTGCCGGACGCGGGGACGGGGGCGGCGGTCGCCGACCGGCGGCGCGCCAGCCACAGCCCCAGGGCGCCAAGGGCGAGCACGGCCACGACGACGGCGACCCACCACAGCGCGCCCGGGCCCGACGACGCGTCCTCGCCCTCGGCGGTGTCGCCGGCCTGGTCGTCGGTGCCGGTGTCCCCCTCCCCCGGTGCGGCGGCGACGACATCGACCTCCGCGGACGCGGTGACCTCCTCCGGCTCCGTCATCGTCGCGGTGAGCACCCAGTGCCCCTCGGGCAGCACGCCGGCGTCCGAGACGTACCAGCCCACGCCCTCGGACGCGGACCGCAGGTCGAGCGGCCCGACGGTCTCGCCGGCGTCGGACTCGGCCGTGACCGCGACGGTCGCCGCGGCCTCGACGGGGTGACCGTCATTCTTGTAGGAGAGGTACGCGGAGATGCCGCCGGCGCCGTCCGTGCCGACCGAGATGACGATGTCGCCCCCGTGCGCGGACGCCGGAGCCACCAGACCCACGAGGCACAGGACCGCGCCGAGCGCGGACGCCAGGACGGCGCGGACCGCGCGCACGGCCGGGAGCGTGGTCCGGCGGGGCTCGGGGCGGTCAGAACGAGGAGACATCAGGGCTCCACCTCAGTCGTGTCGGTCGTGCGGGTCGGTCGTGCTGGTCGCGCTCTGTGGTCGTGCTGTGCGGTCGTGCGGGTCGGGACCACCGGGTCCCGAGGTGCCCCGGCGCCGGGCCGGAGCGCCCGGTGCCCGGGCGCCGGGGCCGGAGACCGCTCGCGGTCCCCGTCGTGCTCGTCGTGCGGGCAGGGTTCAGGCGTTCCGGCCGATGGACCGCCCGAACCCCTGTGCGCCCGCCCGACGAGCGGGGTGCCCGGTGGGCCGGCGCTCGCGCGCCGACCCACCGGAACCTGTCAGGAGCAGCTCTGAGCGGCGTACTCCACCGTCTCGGTGAACTCCCTCCCCTCGGCGTCGGAGGCCGTGACCGTCACCGAACCGGCGTCGACGGCGGCCGCGCGGGACGCGAACGCCTGGTACGCCGACGCGCCCGGGGCGACGTCCGCGAACGACTTCGACCCGTACGGGGTCTCGAGGGTCACCGCGAGCGGCACCTCGTCGTCGTTCAGCGCACGGACCGCGACGAACACCTTGCCGCCCATGCACCGCGTCTGGGCCGTCACGGTCACCGCCGGCGGCTCGGGCTCGTCGTCGACCACCCGGAAGTAGTCGAACGACGCGGGCGCACCCGTGTCGGCCGACGCGCCCAGGGCGAACAGACCGACCGGGGCGTCCGCGGCGGGCGCGTTGGTCACGGCCTGGTCGAACGTCGTCCAGGTCTCCCCGTCCGCGCTGTAGGCACCGGTGAACGTGTCACCCGAGCGCGTCAGGCGAAGGTGCCAGACGTCCTCGGTCAGGTTCCCGATCTGCGGCTGCGGGTTCTGCACGACCCCGCCGACCTCGCTGCGCAGCTCGATCCGCCGCACCACGGCCTGGCCGGCCTGGTTGTCGACGACGAAGTCGAGCTTGACGTAGTCGTCGTCGCCTCCGTAGACGATCAGGCCGCCCTGCTGGTACTGGCGGTCGAACGCCGACCCGTCGACCACGGTCTCGACGGTCCACTCGTCGCCCGGCTGGTCCTGCAGCACGATGTTCGGCACCGGGCGGTTGTCCGTCCCGTAGATGTCCGTCGGGGTCGTGTCGATCTGCAGGGAGCCGTCCGTCACGCGGTACCCGTCCGGGTCCTCGTTGACGACCGACCACCGGCACGTGTCGAGCGCGTCGCCGTCGAACTCGTCGTCGGGCCCGGGGGCCGGCGCCGTGTCGTCGGGCGTGATGTGGAACCAGTCGAACTGCGCGTCGAGGATCGGCGACGCTGTGCCGTTCCCCTTGAGCGACACGAGCCCGATCTGCGCGTTCTCCAGGTCGGCGATCGACTTGGTCTGCGGCATCGTCGTGAAGTCGGTGCCGTCGGCCGAGTATGCCGCCTGGAGGTTCTGCCCGTTGCTGACGAACCGCACGTAGACCGTGTCCGGGTAGTCCGCGCCGAGCGCCGCCGTGTTCGAGTCGCCGACCTCGTTCGGTGCGGCGTTCTCCTCACGGATGAACTGGAAGATGCGCGTCGCCGGGTCGGCCGCGGCCGAGCGTCCCTGGATCACCATCTTCGCGTAGTTGTCCTGGTCCTCCCAGATGAGCAGACCCGCCTGCTGGTACTGCTGGCGTGCCGGCAGCGTGAGCTTGGCCGTGGCCGTGAAAGGCCCGTCCGGGAGGTCCTGGAGCACGAGGTTCGGCACCGTCGTGTTGTTGGTGCCGTAGAAGTCGGTCGCCGTCGTCGGGACGACGAGGTGACCGTCCTCGACCGCGAGGTTCTGGTCGCGGTTGAGCACCGTCCACCGGTCCTCGTCGAGCTCGTCGCCGAGGAAGTCGTCCGACCGCCCGGCGAAGCACAGCCCCGGGCCGGTGTCCGGCTCGTCGACCGTCACCGTCGTGTACTCCACCGAGTACGCGCCGCGCGCGTCCGTGGCCCGCACCTGGAGCCGGTAGGTACCCGGCTCGTCGTACGTGACCTCGAACGTGTCGCCGCCGTCGACGAAGCCGCCGCCGAGACCGTCGTCCCACGCGAAGGTGATCGCGTCGTCCTCCGGGTCGGTCGCGGCGACGTTCGCCGTGACCGTGAGCGGGGCCGTGCCCGACGTCGGGACGACGTCGAACGTGTCGATCGACGGGCGGACGTTGTCCGTCACGCCCCGACCGTTGACGACCATCCAGTTGACGTTCGACCCGCCCGCCGTCTGGACGAGGTAGAGCGTCCCCGTACCCTCCGGCACGTTCGTCAGCTCGGCCGTGACGTCGGTGTAGACCTGCCAGTCACCGGTGGCCGGGAACTGGACGCTGCCGATCTCCGGTCCCTCGGGGTCGTCCCACCGGAGCGAGATCGTCGCGCCCGCGCTCGCCGAGGCGACGCGCAGCTCGATCGAGTCGACGTTCGCGAGCGAGATCGGCTCGTGCGCCCACCAGTCACCGGGCTCGATGTACCCGATGTTGAGGCCGCCACCTGCCGAGTCGCCCGTCTCCTGGGTCTGGACGCCCGGGTCTCCCCCGCTCGTCGAGCCCTCGAGACGCCCGGTCGACGTGAAGAACTCCGACTGGAGCAGCTTCGGCTGCAGGATCTGCAGGTCGTTCGCCGTCAGCGGGACGCCGACCGCGCCGCCGTCGTCGGTGTACGTCGCCTCGACCACCCAGAAGATGTTCGACTCGATGCCGTGGCCCTCGTCGCGCGCGGTCTGCATCGTGCCCTCGCAGCCCGTGAGCTCCTCCATGGGGTGGGCGTGCGAGTCGTGGCCCAGCGAGGTGAACATCGTGACGTTCTCGCACGTGACCTCCCCGTCCGGGTCGTCCACGGCGATCTCGTACTTCACCTGGTCGCCCCACTCGAAGAAGCCGCCGTTCTCCGGGAACGTGATGGAGACCGTCGGTGCCTCGTTGCCGACGACGACGGAGACGTTCGCGACCCCGGTCGCACCGTTCTCGTCCGTGACGGTCAGCTGGGCCGTGTAGCTGCCGTTCGCCGTGTACGTGTGGACCGGGTTCGCCTCGGTGGACGGCTCGGAGCCGTCACCGAAGGTCCACTGCAGCGTGAACGGCTCGCCCGCCGGGTGACGGGTGCCCTCCGAGGAGAACTGCACCGTCAGCGGCGCGGCACCGCTCGTCACGTCCGCGCTCGCGCGGGCGATCGGGGCGAGGTCGCCCTCGACGTAGTTGACCTTGTACACGCCGCTGGAGTCGTTGTTCCCGCCGAAGCCGGAACCCCAGTCGATGACGTACAGCGCGCCGTCGGGACCGAAGTCCATGTCCATCGGCCGGTCGAAGCCCGCGCTCGGGTCGAGCACCTGCGGCAGCACCCGGTTGATGTCGACGAGGTCGTCCCGCTGCTCGCCCGTGAGCTGGAACGAGTAGACCCTGCCCTGGTTCCACTCGCCGAACAGCGCCTTGCCGTCCCAGTACTCGGGCCACTTGACGTCCGAGTCGAGCTCGGCGTCGTACTCGTAGACCGGGCCGCCCATGGGCGCCCCGCCGCCGCCGATCTCGGGGAACAGCGGGTTGGTCTGGTAGCCGTACCAGACCTCGGCCTCGACGGCCGGCGGGAGGTCCTGCAGGCCGGTGTTGTTGGGCGAGTCGTTGACGACGCCCGCGGCGCAGTCGAACGAGGCCCCCGACTGGCCGGTCGCGAAGTTGTAGTCGACGTAGTCGTTGTTCGCGCCCGTGCAGTACGGCCAGCCGTAGAAGCCCGGCTCGCTCACGACGTTCCACTCGACGGTCCCGGCGGGGCCGCGCGTCGCGCTCGCGCTGCCGGCGTCGGGGCCGTAGTCACCGACGAGCACGTTGCCGGTAGCGGGGTCCACCCCGATCCGGAACGGGTTGCGGAAGCCCATCGCGTAGACCTCGGGCTTCGTCTGCGCGGTCCCCGGCTCAAACATGTTGCCGTCGGGGATCGTGTACGTGCCGTCGTCCTCGGGGTGGATGCGCAGGACCTTGCCGCGCAGGTCGTTCGTGTTCGCCGAGGTGCGCTGCGCGTCGTAGTTCTGCCGCCCCGCACGCTCGTCGATGGGGGTGAAGCCGCCCGACTCGAACGGGTTGGTGTTGTCGCCGGTGACGACGTAGAGGTTCCCGTCGGCGTCGAACTGCATGTCGCCGCCCGCGTGGCAGCAGGTCTGGCGCTGCGTCGGGATGACCAGGACCTTCTCCTCCGACGCGAGCGAGAGCGTCTTCGCCTCGGCGTCGTAGTCGAAACGGGAGACGCGGTTGTGCGGCCCGTCGGTCCCGACGTCCTGCGGCGACCAGAAGAGGTAGACCCAGCCGTTCTCCGCGAAGTCCGGGTCGAGCACGATGCCGGTCAGACCGTCCTCGTTGGCCTGGGTCACCGACAGCGTCGCGGCCGTCGTCGTCTGGTTCGTCTCGGGGTCGATCACGCGAACGCGCCCGTCACGCTCGACGTACAGCACCGTCCCGTCGGGGGCGACGTCCAGCATCATCGGGTTGGCCGTGTTCTCGTCGAGCGGCACCATCTCGAAGCTGTCGGACTGCGTCGCGCTGCAGTCGGAGTCGACGACGCCCGCGGCGGTCTGGATGCCGCCCAGGAGGTGCTGGAGGAACTCCGGCTCCGCGAACGACTCGTTCGTGTGCCCGCCGCCGGTGTACCAGGACCGACCGCCGTCGTGGACGTGGCACCACGCGATCGGGTGGTCCGCGCCCATGGCGTTCGTCCCGGCGGTGTAGGTCGTCTCGTCGAGGCTCGCGAGCACGTGGACCGTGTCGCGGGGGTTCTCGCGGAAGTTGTACCACTCGTCGTAGCGGTCCCAGCGCGCCGGCAGGTGCGCCGTCGACTCGTGGGCGTGGTCCTCGACCTTGATGGTCGCGTCCTGGTTCTGGGGGTGGCTCGCGAAGTAGGCACCGACGAGCTCGCCGTACCACGGCCAGTCGTACTCCGTGTCGGACGCCGCGTGGACGCCCGCGTAGCCGCCGCCGTTCTGGATGTAGCGCTCGAACGCGGCCTGCTGGTCCTCGTCGAGCACGTCGCCCGTGGTCGACAACCACAGGACGGCCTCGTACTGCGCGAGGTTCTCGTCGGTGAAGTCGTCCGCGTCCTCCGTGGCGGTCACGGTGAACCCGTTGTCGACGCCGAGCTGCTGGATCGCGGCGATGCCCGCCGGGATCGAGCCGTGCCGGAACCCGGCGGTCTTGCTGAACACGAGCAGGTCGAAGGGGGCGGTGTCCGCGGCTGCGGCGACCGGGGTCGTGGGGGCGGGCGCGGCGGACGCGGACGTCGCCGTCGCCAGGGTCAGGGGCAGAGCGACCGCGGCCGCGGCGACCGCCGCGACCGTGCGCCGTCGGGCGCGCGATCCTCCTAGCACGTTTCTCACAAGGTCTCCTCATCGAGATGCGAACTGTGCTGCGCTCCGCCAGGGTCGGCGTCCTCGGCCGTCGGCCGTCCCCGGACCGTTCCGGCGGGATCGTGTCGGTGCTCCCGCCGCGGCACCCGGCCCGCCTCGCGGGCCGCCACGGACCTCCTCTCTCTCGTTCGCGAGGACCGGCGCCCGCACGGTCGTCGGGCGGGCGCCGGTCGCACGCGGCACGTCCGGTCAGGGTTCGACCCAGCTCCCGGACTCCGCGCTGCGCTCGACCGCGTCGAGGACGCGCTGGACCGCGAGACCGTCGGCGAACGTCGGCGACGGTGCGGTACCGGCCGCGATGCCCTCCACCAGGTCGACGACCTGGTGCGTGAACGCGTGCTCGTACCCGAGCCCGTGACCGGCCGGCCACCAGTGCCCGACGTACGCGTGCTGCGGCTCCGTGACGACGATGCGGCGGAAGCCCGCCGTCGCCGGCTCGTCGGCCGCGTCGAAGAAGTGCAGGACGTTCATGTCCTCGAAGTCGAACGCGAACGACCCCTTCGAGCCGTTGACCTCGAGACGGATCGCGTTCTTGCGCCCGTACGCGAACCGGGTCGCCTCGAACGTCCCGATCCCGCCGCCGGACAGCCGCGCGAGGAACACCGCGGCGTCGTCCACCGTGACCGGGCCCTTCTCGGTCCCGCCCTGCCCGGACAGGCCCGCGAACTCCGTCGCGATCGGACGCTCGGTGACGAACGTCTCGAGCATCCCCGTGACGCCCGTGATGCGCTCCCCCGTGATGAACTGGGCGAGGTCGATGACGTGCGCCCCGATGTCGCCGAGCGCACCGCTGCCGGCCTTCGCCTTGTCGAGGCGCCACGACAGGGGCGCGTCCTCGTCCGCGATCCAGTCCTGCAGGTACTGCGCGCGCACGTGCCGGACCGTCCCGATCCGGCCGTCCGCGACGAGCTGGCGGGCGAGCTGGATCGCGGGGACCCGGCGGTACGTGAAGCCGACCATCGCGACCTGGCCGCGGGCTGCCGCCGCCTCCGCGGCGGCGACCATCTTCTCGGCCTCCGCCACCGTGTTCGCGAGCGGCTTCTCGCACAGGACGTGCTTGCCCGCCTCGAGCGCGGCGATCGCGATCTCGGCGTGCGTGTCCCCCGGGGTGCAGACGTCGACGAGGTCGACGTCGTCCCGGGCGACGAGTGCCTGCCAGCTCGTCTCCGTGGACTCCCACCCCAGACGCTGGGCCGCCGCGGCGACCGCCTCGGGGTTGCGTCCGCCGAGCACCCGCATGCGCGGGTCGAGCGGCAGGTCGAAGAAGCGGGGGGCGGTCCGCCAGGCCTGCGAGTGCGCTGCCCCCATGAACGAGTACCCGACCATTCCAACACCGAGCGCGGTGCCGTTGTGTGCTGCCATGACGTTCCTTCCCTGCGCGCGCCCACGGCCCGCCGGGCTGCTGCCCGGGCGGACCGTGGGCGCGGTCCGCGTGCTCCCTGCTGACGACTCCGGTGACGCCGTCGGTCAGGAGTCGAACGCGGTGGGCAGGTACTGCTCGACGTTGTCCGCCGTCACGACGGGCGCGTAGAGCTGGACGGTGCGCGGGACGCCCGACGACGCCAGGTCGCTCATGTTCTTGTCGTGCGCGACGAGACGGGCGAGCTTGATGCCGTCCGCGGCCTGCGTCGACGGGTAGATGACCGTGGCCTGGAGGACCGAGTCACCCGACTGGATGTGCTCCATGACCTGGCGCGAGCCCGCGCCGCCGACCATGAAGAACTCGTCACGGCCCGCGTTCTCGATCGCCGCGAGGACGCCGACGCCCTGGTCGTCGTCGTGGTTCCAGATGGCGTCGATCTCCGGCTCGGCCTGCAGGAGGTTCGACGTCGCCGTCTCGCCGCCCTGGACGGTGAAGTCGGCCTGGACCTGCGTCGAGACCTCGAGGCCGCAGTCGGAGAGCGCGTCGGCGAAGCCCTGGCTGCGGTCCTGCGTGAGCGGCAGCGACGCGATGCCCTGGATCTCGGCGATCACGGCGTCGGACTGGTCGCCGAGCTGCTCGCAGATGTACGTGCCGGCGCTCACGCCCATGCCGTAGTTGTCGCCCAGGACGGTCGAGCGGGCGGCGAACGGGCTGGAGAACTCGCGGTCGACGTTGATGACCGGGATGCCGGCCTCCATGGCCTCCGTGGCGATCTCGGTGAGGGCGGCGCCGTCGAACGGCAGCAGGACGATCGCGTCGACCTCGTCGTTGATGAAGCCCTGGATCTGGCTGATCTGGACGTTGACGTCGTTCGTGCCCTCCGCGACGCGGAGCTCGACGTCCTCGTAGTTCTCGGCCTCGGCCTGCGCGGCCGACGTGATGGCGCCCATCCAGCCGTGGTCGGCGGCGGGGGCCGAGAAGCCGATGACGACCTCGTCGCCCGGCGCGTCGTTGTCGGAGACGGCGGTGTTGCCGCCACCGCCGCCGTCGCCCTCGGACTCCTCCTCGGGCGCGGTGTTCGACGTGCACGCCGTCGCGATGAGGGCGAGCGAGGTGGCCGTGACGGCCGCGACCGCGAGACGGCGGCGCATGGTGGTGCGGACGGACATGAGATCTCCTTCGACGATGTCCTGGTGTGGGTGGTGGTGATGCGGGGTTCGTGGGGACGACGCCCGTCAGCCGCTGGACGACGACCGGGTGAAGCGCTGCTGGAGCAGCACGGCGACGATGATGATCGCGCCCTTGGCGATCTGCTGGACCGAGCTGTCGAGGTTGTTCTGGATGAACAGGTTGGTGAGCGTCGCGAAGATGAGCACGCCGAGGACGGTGCCGACGATCGTGCCGCGACCGCCCGCGAGGAGCGTGCCGCCGACGACGACCGCCGCGATGGCGTCGAGCTCGTAGAGCAGGCCGTTCGTCGACGACCCGGCCGTGGTACGGGCGAGCATCATCGCGCCCGCGATCCCGGCCGTGAGACCGGAGAGCGCGTAGAGGTACATCACGTGCCGCTTGACCTTGATACCCGCGAGGCGCGCCGCCTCCGGGTTCCCGCCGACGGCGACCGTCCGGCGGCCGAACGTCGTGCGGTTGAGGAGGAACCACCCCGCCACCGCGACGACGATGAAGATCCAGACGATCTTCGGCATGCCGAGCAGGTCGCCGCGGAACGTGTCCCGGAACGAGTCGTTCTCGACGATCTGCGTCTGCCGGTTGGCGATGAGCTCGGCGAGCCCGCGCGCCGCGACGAGCATCGCGAGCGTGGCGATGAACGCCACGACCCGTCCGTAGGCGACGAGCACGCCGTTGACGAAGCCCGCGCCGAGACCCACGGCGAGCGCGCACGCGACCATGATGATCCAGCCGTACTGGTCGGCGAGGGTCTGCGTCGCGAGCGTCGTCGCCCAGACCGACGCGAGACCGAGGACGGAGCCCACCGACAGGTCGATCCCGCCCGCCGTGATGACGAACGTCATGCCGATGCTGACGACGCCGATGACGGAGGCGAGCGACAGGATGACCATGAAATTGTCGAGGCTCGCGAACCTCGACCCGGCGGTCGCGTACCCGACGACGACGAGCGCCAGGAGTGCCGCGACGAGGCCCAGGTTGCGGCCGGCCCCTCCCGACAGGAGGTTGCGGCCGCGGCTCGCCGAGCCGGCGTCCTGCTTCTCGGCGCGGCCTGACTCGTCCGCGGTCGGCGTCGACGCCGACACCTTCTGCTCGCTCACGCGACACTTCCTTCCATGACCATGTCGAGCACCTGGTGCTCGTCGATCGATGCGGCGGGTCCCTGGTGCACGACGCGTCCCTCGGAGATGACGAGGACACGGTCGGCCAGACCCAGGACTTCGGGGATCTCGCTGGAGACGACGACGACGGCGGCGCCCTCGTCGGCAAGGCGGCGGATCAGGGCGTAGATCTCTGCGCGGGCGCCGACGTCGACACCGCGCGTGGGCTCGTCGAGGAGCAGGACGCGGCAGCCGTGCACGAGCCAGCGGGCGAGCATCGCCTTCTGCTGGTTCCCGCCCGAGAGCGTGCGGATCGCCCGGTCGACGCCGGTGGGACGCAGCTCGAGGGACTCGGCCTGCTCCTTCGCCGCCTTGCGCTCGGCACGCTCGTCGAGGAACCCGGCCTTGGCGAACCGGGCGAAGGTCGACAGCGTGACGTTGCGGTAGACCGGCTCGTCGAGCAGGAGGCCCTGGCTCTTGCGCTCCTCGGGAGCGAGCCCGATCCCGGCGTCCACGGCGGCGGCGACCGACCCGGCGCGCAGCCGGCGGCCGTCGACGGTGACGCGCCCGCCGGTGGCGCGCCGTGCGCCGTAGACCGTCTCGAGGATCTCGGAGCGGCCTGCGCCGACGAGCCCCGCGAGGCCGACGATCTCCCCGGCCCGCACCTGCATGCTCACGTCGGCGAACGTGCCGCGCAACGACAGGTCCTGCACGTCGAGGACGACCGGGGCGTCGTCGGGCAGGTCCGGGGCGTCGGGGAAGACGAACTCGACGGACCGGCCGGTCATGAGGGTGATGAGCTGCGAGGTCGGCGTGTCGGCGACGGAGAGGTTCTGCGCGACGGTGCGCCCGTCCTTGAGGACCGTGATCCGGTCGCCGATCTCGCGGATCTCCTCGAGACGGTGCGAGATGTAGACGACCGCGACACCGGACGACGAGAGCTCCTTGACGACGCGGAAGAGGTTGCCCACCTCCTCGGAGTCGAGCACCGCGGACGGCTCGTCCATGACGATGACCCGGGCGTCGTGGGAGAGCGCGCGCGCCATCGACACGATCTGCTTGCCCGCGGCCGACAGCTCGCCGACCTCCCGGGTCGGGGAGATCTCGGAGTGCCCGAGACGCTCGAGGATGTCGCGCGTGCGCTTGACGGCCTCGCGGCGCTGGGAGAAGCCGAGGGTCGCGAGCTCGTGGCCGAGGTAGACGTTCTCCGCCACGGTGAGACCGTCCACGACGTCGAGCTCCTGGTACATCGTCGCGACGCCGTGCCGCAGCGCGGCGACGGGGTCGGAGATGCTGATGGGCTCGCCGTCGAGGAGGATCGTGCCCTCGGTCGGCTGGTGGGCGCCGGCGAGCACCTTGATGAGCGTGGACTTGCCGGCGCCGTTCTGCCCGAGGAGGCAGTGGACCTCTCCGGGGAGGATCTCGAGGTCGACCCCGTCGAGCGCCCGCGCTCCGGGGAAGACCTTGACGATGCCCTGCATCTGCAGGAACGGCTGGGGTGGGTCTGCGGTGACCATGTCGGCGAACCTAGCGAACCTTCTGACGGCCGTCAATCATAAGTCCGCCCTCTTTTGAGCCCGTTACCACTCTGTAACCGACAAAAGTGGCGCTGGCGCGCGGATCCACCGCCCGGGAGGGTCTGCTACCGTCACGCTCCGGCACGCGTCGGTGCGCACCCGACCGACGTCGGACCATGACCGCGGTGTCACCGGACGGGTCGCGTGGTTCCAGGTCACGGAGGACAGGGGGCGGGGTGCGGGCCGAGAGGCGAGCCCGGGACGGGAGGAACGGACCTCCGGAACTTTCGGCGACCTCGGTGTCGCCTTGGAAGGCGACGGTAGGGTACCTTTTGGCGATCGTCAAGCAAAAGCCGATGAATCGTCCGTGACCAGCGGGCGACCGACGAGAGGCTCCGTGATTCACTGTGCCCATGGAGGAACTGCTCAAGTTCGCGCCACGCCCGACCGGTGCCGGGGACATGTTCCAGCTGCTCCGGGACGGTCAGCCTCGCACGCGCGCGGACCTGGCGTCGATCACCGGCCAGGCACGTTCCACCATCGCGGCACGGATCGACCTCCTCATGACCGCCGGGCTCATCGCCCCCGCCGGTGAGGCGAGCTCCACCGGCGGTCGGCCGCCCGTCACCTTCGCCTTCAACCCCGGCGCCCGCATCGTCCTCGCCGTGGACCTCGGCGCCACCCACGCGCGCCTCGCGGTCACCGACCTCGCCTCGAACGTCCTCGCCGAGACCGACGCCGCGCTCGCCATCGCCGACGGGCCCGACGTCGTGCTCTCCTGGGTGGCCGAGACGGGCGAGAAGCTCGTCGCGACGACCGGCCGGAGCATCGACGACCTCGTGAGCGTCGGCGTGGGCCTCCCCGGGCCCGTCGAGCACTCCACGGGTCGGCCGATCAACCCGCCGATCATGCCCGCGTGGGACGACGTCGACGTCCCCGGGATCCTCGCCAAGCACTTCGACGCCGCGGTCCTCGTCGACAACGACGTCAACATCATGGCGCTCGGCGAGCACCGGACCGCGTGGCCGACCGTCACCGACATGCTCTTCGTCAAGGTGGCGACCGGCATCGGCTCCGGCATCATCGCCGACGGCGAGCTGCGCCGCGGCGCCCAGGGCGCCGCGGGCGACATCGGGCACGTCGTCGTGCCGAGCGCCGCGGACGTGCCGTGCCGCTGCGGGAACGTCGGCTGCCTCGAGGCCGTCGCGAGCGGGCAGGCGGTCGCCACCGCGCTCGCCACGGCGGGCCTCGACGCCCGGACCAGCGCCGACGTCGTCACCCTCGTCCGGTCCGGCGACCTCACGGCGAGCCAGTCGGTGCGCCAGGCCGGCCGCGACATCGGCTCGGTCCTCGCCGCGTGCGTCAGTCTGCTCAACCCGTCGCTCATCGTCATCGGCGGCATCGTCGCCGAGGCCGGGGAGCACCTCATCGCGGGTATCCGCGAGATCGTCTACCAGCGCTCCCTCCCGCTCGCGACCCAGCACCTGCGGATCGTCACCTCGCAGGCGCGCGGTCAGGCGGGCGTGCTCGGTGCCAGCGCCATGGCGGTCGATCACGTACTCTCTCCCGCAGCGATCGACGCGCTCGTCAGCTGATGGGCGCGCCGACGCGCCCGGCCGCGGCGCGGCGGGCACGAGGGACCTGTGTGACGAGGCACGAGGAGGACTCATGACCGAGCGGGACCGGCGCGCGCTCGTCGTCCGGGGCGGATGGCCCGGACATGCACCGGAGGAGGCGGCGGAGCTCTTCGTCCCGTTCCTGGAGTCGTCCGGCTTCGACGTCACGCTCGAGAACACCCTCGAGGTGTACGCCGACACGGACTTCATGAGCGACCTCGACCTCGTCGTCCAGTGCTGGACGATGGGCGAGATCCTGCCCGACGAGATGCGGGGACTGCGCACCGCCGTCACGAACGGCACCGGCTTCGCGGGGTGGCACGGCGGCATCGTCGACTCGTTCCGGCTCGCCACGGACTACCTGCAGATGGTCGGCGGACAGTTCGCCGCCCACGCGCACGACCTCGTGGACCACACGGTCGACGTGGTGCCGGAGCGGGCGGACCACGAGATCGTCGCCGGGGTGGGCCCGATCGCCCTGCGCTCCGAGCAGTACTGGGTGCTCGCGGACTCCTACAACGACGTCCTCGCGACGACGACGATCCACCCGCACGACGGCGACCCGTGGCGCGAGCCCGTGGTCTGCCCGGCGGTGTGGACACGGCAGTGGGGCGCGGGGCGCGTGTTCGTCTCCACGATGGGTCACCAGCTTGCCGACCTGGAGGTCCCCGCCGTGCGGACGATCGTCGAGCGCGGGCTGCTCTGGGCCGCGCGCTGACCGCGCGGGTGCTCCCCTTCCGCGGGCTCCTCGCGTACCCCGTCACGCCCCTCGGGCCCGACGGCGCCCCCGACCTGGGCGTCCTCTCCCGCCTCGTGCTCGACGCCGCGCGCGCCGGGGTCGACGGCGTCGCCGTCCTCGCGTCGTCGGGTGCCGGGGTGACGTTCGACGCCGCCGAGCGCGACGCCGTCGTGCGTGCCGCGGTCGAGGCGGCTGCCTCGGCGGGCCCCCGGGACTCCGCTGACCGCGCCTCGGATCGGGTCCCGGTGCACGCGGCGGTGAGCGGCGCGTCGACGCGCGAGGTCGTGGCACGGGCGCGCGCGGCCCAGCGCGCCGGAGCCGACGGGCTGGTCCTCGCTCCGTTCTCCTACGTCCCGCTCGTCGACGCGGAGGTCGTGGCCCTCTTCGGCGCCGTGGCGGACGCCGTCGACCTGCCCGTGTGCTTCTACAACAAGCCTGTCCAGACCGGGTACGACCTGTCTCCCGAGGTCTTCGCACGGCTCGTGCACGACACCACCGTGGTCGCGGTGAAGGACCCCGCGGTCCTCCCCACGCGTGACCACGACCGTGTCGACGCGCTGCGTGCCGCAGGTCCCGGCGTGAGCGTCGGGCTCAGCGGCGACGTGCCCCTGCTCGACGACGCCCCGCCGGCCGACGCGTGGCACACCGGGATCGCGGCGCTCGCCCCCGTCGAGTACCTCGCCGTCCGGCGCGAGCGGGCCGACGGCACCCCGACCCCCGAGGGAGAGGCCTCGCGGCGGTGGCTGCTCGAGGTCGCGCGCGCGACGGCGGCGATGCGGCCCGTCAGCGCCCTGCACGCGCTCGCGAACGCCCTGGGCGTGCCGACCGCTCCCCCGCGCGGCCCGTCCCTGCCCGTCACCGCGGCCGAGAAGGCGACGCTGCGCGACCTCGTCGCCCGGCGGCCCGCCCTGCCCGTGGTCCGGTGAGCTTCGACGAGCGCGTGCCGGCGGGCCTGGGGCACCCGTAGCGCTCAGGCGCCGTCGAGCGAGCCGGCGTCGGACGATCCGGCGTCCTCCCCGCTGCCGACGAGGTGCGCGACGGCGTCGGGGCCGCCGGCCAGGAGCGCGACGAAGCCCTCCTCGTCGAGGATCGGCAGGCCGAGGTCGCGCGCCTTGGTCTCCTTCGAGCCGGCGTTCTCCCCGACGACGACGTAGTCGGTGCGCTTCGAGACCGACCCTGACGCCTTGCCGCCCGCGGCGAGGATCGCCTCCTTCGCACCGTCACGGCTGAAACCCTCGAGCCCACCCGTCACGACGACCGTCAGACCCGCGAGCGGCCCCGTGGGCCCGGCGGCCGCCTGCGCCGCCATCGCCTCCGGCCCGGGGTGACCGGGCGTCGCGAACCGCACGCCGGCCGCGGCCCAGCGCTCGACGATCTCGACGTGCCAGTCGACCTCGAACCAGGCGATGAGCTCGTCGGCGATCACCGGGCCGACGCCCTCGACGGCGGCGAGCTCCTCGCGCGAGGCGGCGCGGATGCGGTCGAGTGACCCGAACCAGTCCGCGAGCGCGCGGGCCGCGACCGGGCCCACGTGACGGATGTTGAGCGAGACGAGGATGCGCCACAGGTCCTTCGTCCTCGCCCGCTCGAGCTCGTCGACGAGGGTCTGCGCGGTGGTCGACGGCCCGTAGACCGCGAAGTCCTTCTTGACGCCCGCGGCGCGACGCTCGGCGGGCGTCGCGTCCTCGTAGCCGGGCGGGTACGTCCGCGCGACGAGCTTCTGGAAGGGGCGCGCGACCTTCGCCGTCGTCGTCGAGCCGTCGGACATCGTGACCTCGGCCGACTCGCCCTTGCCGTCGCTCGGCCGGGGCAGACCGGTCTCGGGGTCGCGGACCACGACCTTGATCGGGGCGAGCAGGTCCACCGTGAGGTCGAACAGGCCGGCCTCGGTGACGAGCGGCGGCTCGGCGGGCTCGAGCGGCTGGGTGAGGGCCGCGGCGGTGACCTCGCCGAGCGCCTCGACGTCGAGACCGCCGCGCGAGCCGATGTGCTCGACGCGCCCGCGCACCTGCGCGGGGCACGAGCGCGCGTTGGGGCAGCGCAGGTCGACGTCGGCCTCCTTCATGGGCCGCAGCGGCGTGCCGCACTCGGGGCAGTCGGCGGGCATGACGAAGTCCTCGCGCGGGTACCCGTCGTCCGCGAGCGCGTCGACGGGCCCGAGGATCTCGGGGATGACGTCGCCGGCCTTGCGCAGCACGACCATGTCGCCGATGCGCACGCCCTTGGCCCGCACGACGTCCTGGTTGTGCAGGGTCGCCTGCCGGACGGTGGACCCGGCGACGAGCACCGGCTCCATGACGGCGTAGGGGGTGGCGCGGCCGGTGCGCCCGACGCCGACCTGGATCGCGAGGAGGCGCGTGTTGACCTCCTCCGGCGGGTACTTGTACGCGATGGCCCAGCGCGGGGCCCGGCTCGTGGCGCCGAGCCGCCGCTGGTCGGCGAGCGCGTCGACCTTGACGACGATGCCGTCGAGCTCGTGCTCGATGTCGTGCCGGTGCTCGCCGAAGTGCTCGATCATCGCGAGGACGCCGTCGATCCCCTCGACGACGCGGTTGTGCGGGGAGACGGGGATCCCCCACTGCGCGAAGAGCGCGTAGGCGTCGGACTGGGTGGCGAGCTCGGTGTGCTCGCCCGCCGTCCACTGCAGCGCGCCGACGCCGTGCGCGTAGAGGCGCAGCGACTCGACGCGTGCGAGCCCGACCTCGAGGTCGAGGCCCGACTTCTTGTCCAGCAGCTGGCGCAGGCCGCCCGCCGCGGCGTTGCGGGGGTTGGCGAAGTGGGGGAACCGGCGCAGCGCGGCCTCCTGGGCCCGGGCCTCGTCGAACGTACGGCGCCCGCGCGCCTCGTCCACGGCCCGGACCCGCATCTCGCCCTGGAGCGCGTTGAGCCGCTCGAAGGCCGCGACCGGGATGAACACCTCTCCGCGGACCTCGACCACGTCGGGGTGGCCGTCGCCGGACAGCACCTGCGGGACGTCGGCGATGCGCAGGGCGTTGGCCGTGATGTCCTCGCCCTCGCGGCCGTCGCCGCGCGTCGCGGCCCGCACGAGCCGCCCGTTCTCGTAGAGCAGGGCGATCGCGAGGCCGTCGATCTTCACCTCGGACAGGTACCCGACGTCGCCGTCGGGCACGCCGAGGTCCCGCGCGACCCGGGCGTCCCAGGCGCGCAGCTCGTCCGTGCTGAACACGTTGTCGAGCGACAGCATGCGCTCCAGGTGCGCGACGGTCGCGAACCCGGCCGCCGCACGCCCGCCGACGCGCTGTGTCGGGGACTCGGGCGTGACGAGCGCAGGGTGCGCCGCCTCCAGCGCCTGGAGCTCGTGCATGCGCGCGTCGTACGCGGCGTCCGACGAGACCGGCTGGTCCGCCTCGTAGTAGGCCCTCTGGTCCTCCTCGACGAGCGCGACGAGCTCGGACCAGCGACGCCGCGCCGCCGCCTCGTCGAGCGCGGCCGCGGAACCGGCCCCGGGGGCGTCCGGCCCCGGCCCGGTCGGGTCCACGGTCCGGTCGTCGGTCGCGTCGGCGGTCGGGTCGGCGGTCGCCTCGGTGCTCTCGGTCACCCGCACATCATCCCGCGGACCGCCGACACGTGCCGTCGGCGCAGGCACCGTGGGCATGCGGGCGCACGACCGGGCCCGACGGCGCGAGGGGACGCGCGCCGTCGGGCCCGGTGGTCCTGCTGCCGCCGTCAGCCGGCGGCGACCCGCTCCGCCCGGACGGCCTCGCGGCTGCTGCCGCGGTAGGCGGCGGCGAGGATGTCGCGCATGTCCTCCAGGACGGGCATCCGCGGGTTCGCCGGGGCGCACTGGTCCTCGAAGGAGCGCAGCGCGAGCTCGTCGAGGCGGCTCATGAACGCCGTCTCGTCGACGCCCTGCGCGGCGAACGTCGCCTCGATGCCGACCTTCGCACGGAGCTCCTCGACGGCCTTCGCGTACGACTCGACACCCTCCTCGGGGGTGCTCGCCGGCAGGCCGAGGTGCCGCGCGATCTGCTGGAAGCGCTCGGGGGCGACGTAGCGCTCGTACTTGGGCCAGCTCGTGAGCTTGGTCGGGACCTGCCCGTTGTAGCGGATGACGTGCGGCAGGAGCACCGCGTTGGTGCGCCCGTGCACGAGGTGGAACGTCGACCCGACGGTGTGCGCCATGGCGTGCACGATGCCGAGCATCGCCGAGCCGAACGCCATGCCCGCGATGGTCGCGGCGTTGTGCATCCGCTCCCGGGCCTTGGGGGCGGACGCCCCGAGCGTGACCGAGTCCTCGATGCTCTCGAAGACCATGCGGATCGCCTGGAGGCACAGCCCGTCGGTGAAGTCGTTGGCGTAGACGGACACGAACGCCTCGGTCGCGTGGGTGAGCGCGTCGAAGCCGGAGTCCGCCGCGAGCGTCGCCGGCATGGTCTCGGTGAGCACCGGGTCGACGATCGCGACCGTGGGCGTGAGCGCGTAGTCCGCGAGGGGGTACTTGAATCCGGTCTCCTCGTCGGTGATGACCGCGAAGGGCGTCACCTCCGCGCCGGTGCCGGACGACGTCGGGATGCACACGAGCTTGGCCCGGCCGCCCAGCTCGGGGAACTTGTACGCGCGCTTGCGCACGTCGAAGAACTTCTCGCGCATGTCGGAGAACTCGATCTCCGGGTGCTCGTAGCGCAGCCACATGACCTTCGCGGCGTCCATGGGCGAGCCGCCGCCGATCGCGACGATCGTGTCGGGCTCGAAGTCGCGCATGGACTCCGCGCCGCGGTTCACCGTGCCGACGCTCGGCTCCGGCTCGACCGAGTCGACGACCTGGATCGCGACCTTCTCCTCGCGCCGCCCGAGCACGTCGAGCACGCGGTCGACGACGCCGATCCGGCTCATCACCTTGTCCGTGACGATCGTGACGCGGTGCACGTCGCGCATCTGGGCGAGGTACTGCAGCGAGTTCGGCTCGAAGTACGTCTTCGCCGGGACCTTGAACCACTGCATGTTGTTGTTGCGTCGCCCGATCCGCTTGACGTTGATGAGGTTGACGGCCGAGACGTTGTTCGACACCGAGTTCGCGCCGTAGCTGCCGCACCCGAGCGTGAGCGACGGCAGGAGCGCGTTGTAGATGTCGCCGATGCCGCCGAGCGACGTCGGGCTGTTCCACAGGACGCGGACGGCCTTGACGCGCGAGCCGTACCGCTCGACGAGCGCCTCGTCGGACGTGTGGATCGCGGCCGAGTGCCCGAGCCCGTCGAGCTCGACCATGCGCTCGGCGAGCGTCACGCCGTGCTCGGTGTCGCGCGCGCGCAGCACCGCGAGGACGGGCGTCAGCTTCTCGCGGCTCAGCGGCTCGCCGGGGCCGACGTCGTCGATCTCCGCGAGGATGATCGACGTGTCGTCGGGGACCTCGAACCCGGCCTCGCGGGCGATCCAGGCGGGAGACTGGCCGACGACCTTCGGGTTGAGCTTCGCGCCGGCGCAGTTCGTGCCGCTCGCCTCGACGCCGAAGATCAGGCGCTCCAGCTTCGCCTTCTCCGCGGGGGTCGCGCGGTAGGCGTGCAGGCGGTCGAGCTCGCGCATCGCCGCGTCGTAGATCGCGTCGTCGAGGATGAGAGCCTGCTCCGACGCGCAGACCATGCCGTTGTCGAACGACTTCGACATGACGACGTCGTTGATCGCGCGGCCGAGGTCGGCGCTCTTCTCGACGTAGGCGGGCACGTTCCCGGCGCCGACGCCCAGCGCCGGCTTGCCGGCCGAGTAGGCCGCGCGGACCATGCCGTTGCCGCCCGTGGCGAGGATGAGCGAGACGCCCGGGTGGTGCATGAGCGTGTTCGTCGCGTCGATGGAGGGGTGCTCGACCCACTGGATGCAGTCGTCCGGCGCACCTGCCGCGACCGCGGCGTCGCGCACGACACGGGCCGCCTCGACCGACGAGCGCTGCGCGCTCGGGTGGAACGCGAACACGACGGGGTTGCGCGTCTTGAGCGCGATGAGGGACTTGAAGATCGTGGTCGACGTCGGGTTGGTCACCGGGGTCACGGCGCACACCACGCCGACCGGCTCGGCGATCTCGACGACACCGGTGAGCTCGTCCCGGCCGACCACGCCCACGGTCTTGAGGTTCGCCATGGAGTTCGGCACGTGCTCGCACGCGAAGATGTTCTTCGTCGCCTTGTCCTCGAACACGCCCCGCCCGGTCTCCGCGACGGCCATCTGCGCGAGGTGCCCGTGCTTGCCCAGCCCGGCGACCGACGCCTTGAGGACGATCCGGTCCACGTCCTCCTGGGTGAGGCTCATGTACTGGTCGAGGGCCTTGCGCGCCCGCTCGACGAGGACGTCGATCTCCTCGGTCGTGCGGGTGCGGACCTCGTCGGTACGGTTCTCGTCGGTACGGGTCCCGACGACCTTCGTGCTCGCGCCCTTCGCGCTCATGCGTCCCCTCCGGTGCCCGGCCGGGCCGGGCGTCGGGCCGCGGGTGCTGCCGGGACCGGGTGCCCCGGCTCCTTCAGCGGTCTCTCTACTTGTGAAGTCTTTCACAAGACGGGGGGTGCGCTCAAGGGATCCCCGGTGTCTCTCCGGACACAGGTCTTTGGTCCCGACCTCCGGAACGGCCCGTAGGGTGGGCGCATGACTGCCGAGCACGTGACGGACGCGACCACCCCCGCGACCCCCTCCCCCGTCGACGCCACCGACCCCTACCTGTGGCTCGAGGACGTCGAGGGCGACGAGGCGCTCGCCTGGGTCCGCGCCCGCAACGCGGAGGTCGCCGCCACCCTCGAGGTGCCCTCCGCCTTCGGCACCCTCGAGACCTCCATCCGCGAGGTCCTCGACTCCGACGCCAAGATCCCCGAGGTCTCCCTCGTCGGCGACCACCTCTACAACTTCTGGCGCGACGCCCGGCACGAGCGCGGCCTGTGGCGCCGCACCACCCTCGACTCCTACCGCACCGACTCCCCCGACTGGGAGACCGTCCTCGACCTCGACGCGCTCGCCGCCGAGGAGGGCCAGAGCTGGGTGTGGCACGGCGCGAGCGTCCTGCGCCCCACGCCCGCCCAGCTCGCCGCGGGCGAGCCGTGGCGCCACGCCCTCGTCGAGCTCTCCCCCGGCGGGTCCGACGCCGACGTCACCCGCGAGTTCGACCTCGTCACCCGGCAGTTCGTCGACCCCGCCGACGGCGGGTTCCACCGCGCCGAGGCCAAGGGGTCGCTCGGCTGGGTCGACGCCGACACCGTGTACGCCTTCACCGACTTCGGACCCGGCACGCTCACGCCGTCCGGCTACCCGCGCGTCGTCAAGCGCTGGACGCGCGGCACCCCGCTCGCCGACGCCGTCACCGTGTTCGAGGGCACCGACGAGGACATGTACATCTCCGCGTGGCGCACCCACACGCCCGGGTTCGAGCGCGACTTCGTGCACCGCGCCAAGGCGTTCTACTCCGACGAGCTCTACCTCGCCGAGCACACCGGCACCCCCGACCAGGTCCTCACGAAGATCGACGTCCCCGACTCCGCCGAGGTCGGCGTGCGCCGCGAGTGGATGCTCGTCGAGCTCCGCGACGACTGGACCGTCGCCGGCGCCACCTACCGCGCCGGGTCGCTCCTCGTCACCCGGTTCGACGCCTTCCTCGCCGGGGACCGCGGCTTCACCGTGCTCTTCGAGCCCACCCCCACGACGTCGCTCGCCGGCGCGACCTGGACCCGCCACCACCTCGTCGTCAACGTGCTCGACGACGTGAAGAACCGCCTCCACGTCCTCACCCCGCCCCCCGGCGAGACGGACGACCCCGGCGAGCGCGCGACGTCGGGCACCGGCTGGGTGCGCTCCGAGGTGCCCGGCCTGCCCACGCTCGGCACCATCGGCGTCCGGGCCGTGGACCCCGTCGAGAGCGACGACCTGTGGGTCGTCACCACCGACTACCTCACGCCCACCACGCTGTCCCTCCTCCACCTCGGCGAGCGGCCCGCCGACGCAGCGGCGCCCGAGCCGCTCAAGTCCAACCCCGCGTTCTTCGACGCGTCCGGGATGAGCGTCGTCCAGCACTTCGCCACCTCCGACGACGGCACGCGCGTCCCGTACTTCGTCGTCGGGCGCACCGACCTCGTCAGGGCCGACGGCGCCACGACCCCCGGCACGGCACCCACCCTGCTCTACGGGTACGGCGGGTTCGAGGTCTCCCTCACGCCCGGCTACTCCGGCGCGCTCGGGCGCGGCTGGCTCGCCCACGGCGGCGTGCACGTCGTCGCGAACATCCGCGGCGGCGGCGAGTACGGGCCCGCATGGCACCAGGCCGCGCTCAAGGCCGACCGGCACCGCGCCTACGAGGACTTCGCCGCCGTCGCCCGCGACCTCGTCGCGCGCGGCATCACGACCCACGAGCACCTCGGCATGGAAGGCCGCTCCAACGGCGGCCTGCTCGCCGGCAACATGCTCACCCAGTACCCCGACCTGTTCGCCGCCGTCATCGTCGGCGTGCCCCTGCTCGACATGAAGCGTTACACCAAGCTCCTCGCCGGGGCGTCCTGGGCCGCCGAGTACGGCGACCCCGACGACCCCGACCAGTGGGAGTTCATCCGCACGTTCTCGCCCTACCACCTGTTCGACCCCGACCGCACCTACCCGCCGGTCCTGTTCACCACGTCGACCAAGGACGACCGCGTCCACCCCGGCCACGCCCGCAAGCTCGCCGCGCTCATGCTCTCCGCCGGCAAGGACGTCACCTACTACGAGAACATCGAGGGCGGCCACGGCGGCGCCGCGAACAACGCGCAAGCCGCGCACATGGCGGCGATCCACTACCGCTTCCTCGCCGAGCGCCTCGCCTGACGGCCCCGTTCTCTGCCCGTCGCTCCGTCGGCGGTGCCCGGGCTGCGGCGCAGTAGTCGGTGCCCGGGTCCACGGGTGGGACGCCACCGGCGCTCGGGCTGCCGCGCCGTCGCCCGGCCCGTCGGCCGTCGGTTCTCGCGCGCGGCTCGACGCCCTTCGCACCCGACGTCGCCCCACCCGCTCACCGGTCCGGCACCTCGGCGGTGCCTCGCCGAGGGACGAGGAGAACCGCGGTCCGCCGAAGGAGAGCCGTGGTCGCGCGAGATGGGCTGGGTCGACGTCAGCGGCAGGTCGGAGCTCGTCCTCGGTACGCGTGCAGCGGTAAGAGGCGAGAGGCGCACGAGGGTCGGTGGGGAGGAGCGGGCGCGGGTCGTGGCGGGTCTGGTCCGAGGGAGCGTCCGGAGTGAGCTTGCGAACGTAGGAGGATCCCGACCGCGAGAACGGGAGCCCGCGAGGGACGAGCGGGCGGATGGTAGACCTGCGCGCGCTCCTCCCCGCCGACCCGGACCCGCCGACCACGGTTCTCCCTCACGTGACCACAGTTCTACCTCGCGCAACCACGGTCCTCCCTCGGCGGACCGCGGTACTACCTCGCGCGACCACGGTTCTCCCTCGCCCGACCGCGGTTCTCGAGGTCTCCTACGAGTGCGGGACCGTGGCGGTGATGAGGGTGCCGTCCTCGCGGCGGTTGCCGGACAGGGCGCGCAGGCTCGGGCGGCCGGGGCGGTCGGGGCCCTGGCCGTCGAGGACGACGCGCACGACCTCGGCGCCGACGTCGACCTGCTCTCCCCGGACCCCGACCTGCACGGGGTCGCCCGTCTCGACGACGAGCTCGACGGCGTCGGGCAGCACGGTGACCTTGAGGCGCGAGCCGTGCCACGTGAGGCGGAACGCGAGGGAGTCCCAGTCCCGCGGGAGCCGCGGGTCGAAGGTGAGCTCGCCGTTGTGGTCGCGCATGCCGCCGAACCCGCACACGAGGGCCGACCAGGTGCCGCCCGCGGAGGCGACGTGGACGCCGTCGGACGCGTTCGCGTGCAGGTTCGCGAGGTCGACGAACAGCGAGGACAGGAAGTACTCGATGGCGAGCTCGTGGTAACCGACCTCGGCGGCGATGATCGACTGCACGACGCCCGACAGGGTCGAGTCACCGGTGGTCAGCGGGTCGTAGTACTCGAAGTCGGCGAGCTTCTCCTCGGCCGTGAAGAGCTGGCCCTGGAGGAACAGCGCGAGCACGACGTCCGCCTGCTTGAGGACCTGGTAGCGGTAGATGACGAGCGGGTGGTAGTGCAGGAGGAGGGGACGCTTGTCGACGGGGGTGTGGGCGAGGTCCCAGATCTCCCGTTCGAGGAAGTGGGAGTCCTGCGGGTGGATGCCCACGCCCTCGTCGTACGGGATGTTCATGTGGTCGGCGGCGCGCTGCCACTCGCGCGTCTCCGTCGCCCGCAGGTACAGCCGGTCGACGAGGAGGGCGTAGTCCTCCGGGAAGTCCTCGCGCATCCGCTCCACGACGAAGGCGGCGGCCCGGAGGTTGAACCGTGCCATGACGTTGGTGAAGAGGTTGTCGTTCACCACGGTGGTGTACTCGTCGGGGCCGGTGACGCCGTGGATGTGGAACGCGTCGTCGCCGTTGGCGCGCCAGAACCCGAGGTCCTCCCACATGCGGGCCGTCTCGACGAGGACGTCTGCGGCCTCGCGGCGCAGGAAGTCGGTGTCGCCGGTCGCGCGGACGTACTGCACGAGCGCGTAGCTCACGTCCGCGTTGATGTGGTACTGCGCGGTACCGGCGGCGTAGTAGGCGGACGCCTCCTCGCCGTTGATGGTGCGCCAGGGGAACAGCGCACCCTTCTGCGAGAGCTGGTGCGCACGCCGACGGGCCGCGTCGAGCATCTGGTACCGCACGCGCAGGGCGTTGCGTGCGTAGCGCGGGCTCGTATAGGTGAGGAAGGGCAGGACGTAGATCTCCGTGTCCCAGAAGTAGTGCCCGCTGTAGCCGGAGCCGGTCAGGCCCTTGGCGGGCACCCCGTTGCCCTCGGCACGCGCCGTCGCCTGCGCGAGCTGGAACAGGTTCCACCGCACCGCCTGCTGGACCTCGGGGCGACCGGCGATCTCGACGTCGGAGCGCGCCCAGAACGCGTCGAGCCACGCGCGCTGCGCGGCGACCAGCGCCGGGACGCCGTCCTCGTGGGCACGGTCGAGGGTGCGGCGGCAGCGGTCCACGAGCTCGCGCGACGGCACGCCACGCGACGTGTGGTACGCGACGGTCTTGGTGAGACGGATCGGGCGGCCGGGCTCGGCGTGCACGCGGAAGACGTGCTTCGCGAGGTCCTCGTCGACCTGCGTGCGCACGTCCCACGCGTTCTCGGTCTCGAGGTGGTCGTCGGCCGCGACGGCCAGCGTCATCCCCGAGTTCGTGCAGCGGTACGAGAGCACGACCCGCTCGTCGTCGCCCCACTGCGTCTGCGGTTGCAGCACCCGCCCGGCGAACTGGTTCGCCTTGCGCGGGTCGAACCCCTCGCCGAGCGACGCGGACCGGACGTGGTACTCGTCCTGGCCGTCCTGCCGGTTGAGCACCTGGGAGGAGATCGCGACGGGTGCGGAGTCGTCGAGCAGCGTGACCTCGAACGTCATGACGGCCAGGTGGCGCTCGGTGAACGACACCATGCGCTCGGACCGGATCTGCACGCGCTTGCCGGACGGGGTGCGCCACAGCAGCTCGCGACGGAGCACGCCGTCGCGCAGGTCGAGCGAGCGCTCGTAGTCGATGAGGTCGGCGACGGGCAGGAGCAGCGGCTCGTCGTCGACGTAGAGCCGGATCACCTTCGCGTCGGGCACGTTGACGATGGTCTGCCCGACCTTCGCGAACCCGTACGCCTCCTCGGCGTGGTGGATGGACCACGTCTCGTGGAACCCGTTGATGAACGTTCCGTGCGAGTGGGACTCGCGCCCCTCCTCGACGTTGCCGCGCATGCCGAGGTAGCCGTTGGCGACGGCGAACAGCGTCTCGGTGACGCCGAGGTCCTCGGCGGAGAACCGCTGCTCGACGAGTCGCCAGGGGTCGGCGGGGAACCGGAGGCGGTCGACGGTGTTCTGCTCGTCGTCGGTCCGGCGGATCACGCGTCGTCCTCCGTCCGGTACGAGGTGTCGAGCACGGCGGCGTCGAGCTCGCCGAGGTCGGCCACGACGACGTCGGCGCCGTGGGTGCGCAGCGCGTCCGCGCCGACCCCCCGGTCGACGCCGAGCACGAGCCCGAAGGCCCCCGCGGCGCCGGCCTGGACGCCGGAGAGCGCGTCCTCGACGACGACGGCCTGGGCCGCGGGCACGCCGAGCAGCTCGGCGGCGCGCAGGTAGGTGTCGGGCGCGGGCTTGCCCGCGATGCCCTCGCGTGCGGCGACGTTCCCGTCGACGACGACCTCGAACCGGTCCGCGAGGCCGGCCGCGGCGAGCACCGTGGGCGTGTTGCGCGAGGAGGAGACGACGGCGACGTCCGCGCCCGCCTCGGTCACGGCGTCGAGGAACTGCACGGAACCGGGGTAGGGCGCGATGCCCTCCTCCGTGAACATGCGGTTGACGATCTCGTCCTTGCGGTTGCCGAGCGCGCAGACCGTGCCCTCGCCGGGGGCGTCGTCGGCCGTCCCGCGCGGCAGCTCGACGCCGCGCGACGCGAGGAAGGTCGCCACGCCGTCGTACCGGGGCTTGCCGTCGATGTGGGCGAAGTAGTCGGCGGGCGTGTACGGGGCCAGGCCGCGCGCCGTGCAGAACGGCGCGAACAGCCGCTCCCAGGCGCGCATGTGGATCTCGGCGGTGGGGGTGAGCACACCGTCGAGGTCGAAGAGCACGGCTCGCAGGACGGGCATCGGGGTCCTTCCGCGGTCGGAGGCGGGACGTCCGGTCGGGACCGGGCGCGCGGGTGCCGACCCGCGGCGTCGTGCGGTGCCGACGGGCCGAGGTCAAGCCTACGCAGCGTGAGGTCCCCGCGACGACTCACGCGTGGGCGCGTTCGCCCAGCACCTCCGCGACGCGGCCGAGGTTCGCGAGCACCGCGCGGTGCTCGTCGGGAGTCCCCGTCGGTGCACGGCCCGGCCCACGGCCCGTGGTGCGGGGCGCACCGAGGAGCGTCACGTCGTCGAGGGCGTGCGCGGGCAGCCCGATGCGCCGCCAGGGGACGGACACGAGGTCGGCGAGCTCGCCGAGGGCGGGTCCTGCGCACTGCGACACCCGCGCGGGCGGCAGCGCGACCCACAGGCCGGCACCCCGCTCGACGGCGCGCGCGACCGTCTCCCACAGCCGTTCGTCCCAGGCGCCGGGGGCGAGCCCGACGGCGTTCGCGCCGGCCAGCACCGCGGGCGCCACCCCCACCCAGGCGGACCCCAGGTGGACCACCGTCCGCGCCCCGGCCGACCGCGCGGCGTCGAGCACGGGCCGCAGCCCGTCGACGAGGTCCGGCCCCGGCACGGCGCGCAGGCGCGCGTACCCGGAGAAGGTGGGCAGCGCGCCCGCCCCGACCGCTGCGAGCAAGGGCTCGTCGAGCTGCACGACGACGTCCGCCCCCGGCACCTGCCGCCGCACCTCGGACACGTGGTCGGCGACGCCGTCCGCGAGGGACGCGACGAGGTCGGCGACAGCGCCACGGTCGGAGAGCACCCGGTCGCCCCGGGCGAGGTAGAGGTCCGCGGCGAGCGTCCACGGGCCCTGCACGGTGACGGCGAGCGGGCCGGTGTACCCGGCGCCGGCGATGGACAGCGCCTCGACGTCCTCGCGCAGCAGCGCGTCGGCGCGGCGCTCGTCGGCCCCCGGGTGGTCGGCCAGCTTCCACCCGTGCGGCCCCAGCTCGGCGGGCAGGCCGGGCAGGAGCGCGGCGGTGCGGCCCGTCGCGTCCGCGCCGGGGCCACGACCGGTGAGCTGGACGAGGAACGGGACGCCGCGCACGCCCGTCGGCAGCGCGGCGAGGTCGTCCAGCACGGTGAGCTGCGCGTCGAGCACGTCCCCCGGGCCGCCGGGCCACGGGCCGAGGCCGCTCACCGCGGGCACGGTGCACCAACCTGCTGGTCGTCACGATTCACGGACCTGCCACCTCTCTTCGGGTACTGGACGGACCCAGCCGTGCCGTGACCTCGCCGAGGCCCGGGGGCGCACGACGGTCCCCGCCGGAAGGACACGCTCCCATGAGGGCTCGACCGTTCGCACCCGTGCCCACGCCCGGCGTCCCCGCCGTGGGCGCCAACAAGGCGGCGGCGATCGCCGTGCACACGCAGGCCATCCCGGGCAACCACGCCGACGCGCTGGCCACCCTGCTCGCGCCCGGCTTCCACGACCACGACCCCGTGCTCGGGGAGGGGGGCGCCGAGGCGCTCGTCGCCGCGACCCACCGCTACTCGGACGCGTTCTCCGACCAGCGGGTCGACGTGCTGCACGCCGTGGCCGAGGGCGACCTCGTGGCCCTGCACGTCGAGCTCAGCGGACGGCACACGGGGTTCTTCCGCGGGGTCGCGCCGACCGGCCTCCCGTTCCGCGTCCGCGAGATGCACCTGCTGCGGTTCGACGCGGGGCGCGTCGTGGACCACTGGTGCGTCCGGGACGAGGACGCGCTCGCCCGCACGCTCGCTCAGGGCGCCACCGTCGCGGCGGGCGCCCGGTAGGCGCGGTCCACGGTCGCCTGCCCGAGCACGCGCGTGCCTGCGTAGACGACGAGCGACTGCCCGGCGGCGACGCCGCGCAGCGGGACGCCCAGCTCGACGACGACCGACCCCGCCGCCCCGGGCTCCGTCGCGCGGACCCGCGCGGGCACCGGGGTGCCGTGGGCGCGGACCTGCACCTCGGCGTCGAACGCGTCGCCGGGACGGGCGAGGGCGCCGGGTCCGTCGAGGACGCCGTCGAACCACACCGCTCCCCCGGCCTCGACACGGTCGACGCTCAGCAGCTCCGCCGGCCCGACGACGACCCGGTTCGCGACGGGCTGGACGTCGAGGACGTAGCGCGGGCGGCCGTCGGCGGCAGGGCGGTCGATGCCGAGCCCCTTGCGCTGGCCCACGGTGTACGCGTACGCGCCGTCGTGCTCGCCGAGCACCCGCCCCTCGGTGTCCACGACCTCGCCCGGGCGCGACCCGAGCCGCTCGCGCAGGAACCCCTGCGTGTCGCCGTCGGCGACGAAGCAGATGTCGTACGAGTCCGGCTTCGCGGAGACCGACAGGCCGCGCGCCGCGGCCTCGGCGCGGACCTCGTCCTTCGACGCGAAGCCCCCGAGCGGGAACATCGCGCGTGCGAGCCGCTCGGGGCCCATGACCGCCAGCACGTAGGACTGGTCCTTCGCCGTGTTCGGCGACCGGTGCAGCTCGCGCACCGTCGTGCCGGCGCCCGGGACGTCCCGGGTCACGACCTGCGCGTAGTGGCCCGTCGCGACGGCGTCGAACCCCAGCGCGGTCGCCTTGTCGAGCAGGGCCTCGAACTTGATGTGCTCGTTGCACCGCACGCACGGGTTGGGCGTGCGCCCCGCCTCGTACTCGGCGAGGAAGTCGGCGACGACCGTGTCCTCGAACCGCTCCGACAGGTCCCACACGTAGTAGGGGATGCCGAGTACGTCCGCGGCGCGCCGCGCGTCGCCCGCGTCCTCGATGGAGCAGCACCCGCGCGAGCCCGTGCGGAACCGGTTCCGGTCGCGCGACAGGGCCATGTGCACGCCGACGACGTCGTGCCCGGCCTCGACCGCGAGCGCCGCGGCGACCGCGGAGTCGACGCCGCCGGACATGGCGGCGAGCACCCTCATGCGACCCCCTCGGCGGCGGTGCGGTGCCCGGGTGCGGGCGTGGCGGCGGGGCGTGGCGCGCGCGTGGTGTGGCGCGGACGGGCGGGGGCGGACGCGAGCCCCGCGGCCCGGGCACGGTCCACCGCGGCGGGCAGCGCGTCGAGGAGCTGCGCGACGTCGTCGGGCGTGGAGGTCTCCCCGAGCGTGAAGCGCAGGGCGCCGCGGGCGTCGGTCTCGTCGACGCCCATGGCGAGCAGCACGTGCGACGGCTGCGGCACGCCCGCCTGGCACGCGGACCCGGTCGAGGCCTGGACCCCGGCGGAGTCCAGGAGGTAGAGCAGCGAGTCGCCTTCCGCGCCGGGGACGGTGAAGTGGGCGTTGCCGGGCAGCCGTTCCGCCGCGCCGTCGGCGGGGTCGGGGCCGCTGAGCACGGCGTCGGGGACGGTGCGGCGCACCCCTGCGACGAGGGCGTCCCGCAGTGACGCGAGGTGCGCGGCGCGCTCGTCCCGACGCGCCACCGCGTCGGCCACGGCCACGCCGAACGCACGGATCGCCGGGGTGTCGAGCGTGCCCGAGCGCACGCCGCGCTCCTGCCCGCCGCCGTGCAGGACGGGGGTCAGGGGGGCGTCCCGGCGGGCGACGAGCGCGCCGACGCCGAGGGGTCCGCCGAGCTTGTGGCCCGAGACCGTCATCGCGTCGAGCCCGCTCGCGGCGAAGTCGACCGGGACCTGTCCGACCGCCTGGACGGCGTCCGAGTGCACGGGCACGCCGTGGGGACGGGCGAGCTGGACGACCTCGTGCACGGGCTGCAGCGTGCCCACCTCGTTGTTGGCCCACATGACGGAGATCAGGGCGATCTCCGGCGCGTGCTCGTCGAGCTCGGCCCGCAGCGCGTCGAGGTCGACGCGGCCCTGCGCGTCGACCGGCAGGAGGACGATCTCGGCGCCGGCGTGCTCGGCCATCCAGAACGCCGGGTCGAGGACGGCGTGGTGCTCGACCGCGGAGACGACGATGCGCCGTCGTCGCGGGTCCGTGGTGCGGCGCCCCCAGAACAGGCCCTTGACCGCGAGGTTGTCGGCCTCGGTGCCGCCCGCCGTGAGCACGACCTCGCTCGGCCGCGCCCCGAGCGCCGCCGCGACGGCCTCGCGCGCCTCCTCGACCGTGCGTCGGGCGCTGCGCCCCGCGGCGTGCAGCGAGGACGGGTTCCCGGTGCGCGACAGCTCGTCGACGAACGCCTCGCGCGCCGGCGGCGACAGGGGTGTCGTCGCGGCGTGGTCGAGGTACGCGACGCGGGGCGCGCGCGGTCCGGGAAGGGAGGTCACGGTCATCCAGTCTACGAACCGCGACGGCTGCCCGTACCAGGGTGCGGTCAGGCGCTGGACAATCCCCCACGAGGCGCTAGGTTGGCAGGGGTCTGCGCCCGGCGGCCGAGCCGGGGCCGTCGGACCTCGAACCGGGGACGCACGCGACACGTGACGTCATGGCGCCCCCGCCCGACCTCGCGCCGCGTCGTGCCGCGGGTCGCAGCAGCCGGACGACAGGGGAAGTGGCACACCGATGCCCGACGACGTCGCACCCACCGCGGACACGCACGTCCCGGTCGCCTACGGCGGCGGACGCCTGCGCTGGGAGGACCTGCCCGTCGAGCTGCGGCGCGAGGTCGAGGCGGTGGCCGGCGCACGGGTCGTCGAGTCGACGTCGGTGGCCTCCGGCTTCAGCCCGGGGCTCGCGTCGGTCGTCGAGCTCGACGACGGTCAGCGCCTGTTCGTCAAGGCTGCGCGCAGCGCCGACGCCCCGTTCGCCGCGGACCTGCACCGTGCGGAGGCGCGGATCGCCACGCGGCTCCCCCGCGAGATCCCCGCGCCGCGGTTCGCCTGGGGGCACGGCGACGGCGACTGGATCGTCCTCGCCTTCGAGGTGGTGGACGGCCACGTGCCCGCCACCCCCTGGGACCCGGACGAGCTCGACCGCGTCCTCGCGCTGCTCTCCGTGCTCGCCGCCGCGCCGGGCGCACGCCGCCTCCGGCTCCCGCCCACGGGACCCGACTTCGCGAACATGTCGACGGGGTGGCGCTCGCTCGTCGACGACCCCGACCCGGGCCTGGCCGACCTCGTGCCGTGGGCGGCGCGCCACCTGCCCGAGCTCGCCGAGGCCGAGCGCAGCACGCTCGTCGCGTGCGAGGGCGAGGCGTTCGTGCACGGCGACCTGCGGGCCGACAACGTGCTCCTCACCCCCGACCGCGCCTACCTCGTGGACTGGCCCTACGCGTCCCGCGGCGCCCCGTGGCTCGACCTCGCCATGTTCCTGCCGAGCGTGGTCATGCAGGGCGTCACCGGGGTCGTCGAGCCCGTCACCCCGTCCGCCGACGACGCGCGGCGTGCCCACGGCGGGGCGTGGGCCGCCGCGACGTTCGCCGCCCACCCGCTCGGGCGCGACGTGCACCCGGCCGACCTGCGCGCCGTCGTCGCGGGCGTGGCCGGGTACTTCCTGCACTCCGCCCGGCAGCCGGCACCGCCCGACATCCCGAACCTGCGCGCGTTCCAGCGCGCGCAGGGTGTCGCCGCGGTCGCGTGGCTCGAGCAGATCGGGCTGTGCCCCCTGCGGACGACGGCGGCGCCGGCCCCCTGAGGTGACCGGCGCCGCCGGCGGGTGTCACGTCACTCGCGGGCCACGTCAGTCGCGCCAGACCTGCACGACCGACGGGCGCGGACCCGCGAACGCCCCACCCGGCACGGGGGCACCGGGGGTGACGTAGTCGGGGAAGTACGACTGCGGGCTCGCGAAGGACCCGTCCTCCCCCGGGTGCTGCACCGCGACGTAGACCATGCGGTCCTCGGAGTCCACGACCGGCCCGCACGTCTCCGCACCGGCCGGGACGGACAGGAACTGCTGGACGCGGCCGCGCTCACGACCGGTCAGCGGCACCTTGAACAGGCCGTCGCACTTCTGGATGGTGCTGGGCTGCCCGTCCGTGGAGATCCACAGGTTCCCCTCGGCGTCGAACGCGAGGTTGTCGGGGCACGACACGGGCGAGACCTTGTCCTTCGGGTACCCGGCGAAGTAGGTCGAGCCGTTGGTGGACGGGTCGCCCGCCACGAGGAGGAGGTTCCAGCGGAAGGTGCGGGCGGCGGCGTCGTCCCGGTCCTCGACGATCTCCACGACGTGGCCGTCGCGGTTGGTGTTGCGGGGGTTCGGCTCCGTCGCGGCCTCGGTCCCGGACGGCCCCCGCGACGTGTTGTTCGTGCAGGCCACGTAGACGCGTCCCGTCACCGGGTTCGGCTCGACGTCCTCGGGGCGGTCCATCTTCGTCGCGCCGACCTTGTCCGCGGCGACGCGCGTGTACACGAGCACCTCCTCGACGGACATCCCCGGGACCTTGCTGCGCCCGTCCACGACCAGCGGCAGCCACTCGCCGCGGCCGTCGAACGCGCCGTCGGACGGCAGCGCGCCCGAACCGTCGATCTCGTGCGCCGGCGAGTCGCCCGTGAACCGCGCGACGTAGAGCGAGCCCTCGCCGAGCAGCGTCTTGTTGTGCCGGCGCGCCCAGCTGCTGTTGCCGGGTCGCATCGTCTGCGAGGACACGAACTTGTACACGTAGTCGAAGCGCTCGTCGTCCCCCATGTAGGCGACGGCGTGCCCGCGCCGCGAGAGGATGACGTTCGCGCCCTCGTGCTTGAACCGGCCGAGGGCCGTGTGCTTCACCGGCGCCTCACCCGGCGAGTACGGGTCGATCTCGACGACCCAGCCGAACCGGTTCGGCTCGTTCTCGTACCCGGGGTTGCGGGCGTCGAACCGCGGGTCGTCGAGCTCCCAGCCGTAGCCCGTCGCGGCGTCGCGCAGGCCGTAGCGCGCGTCGTGGCCCGTGCCCGCGGCACGGAAGTAGCCGTGGAAGTTCTCCTCGCCGGACAGCACCGTGCCCCACGGGGTCGTGCCGCCCGCGCAGTTGTTCAGCGTGCCGAGCACGCGCCGCCCGGACGGGTCCGCGACCGTCCGCAGCAGGTCCGACCCCGCGGCCGGGCCGTCGACACGGAACTCGGTGCCGATGTGCACGCGCCGGTTGGACCGGCTGTCCGGCACGTACTCCCACGGCTGGCCGGACCGACGACGGCGCACCTCGACGACCGACATCCCGTGCGCGGCCCGCTCGATCGCCCGGCGGGTCGGCGCGTCGTACGACGCGTCGAACATGATCCCCGGGTTCGTGTACTCGTGGTTCGTCACGAGCAGGCCGCGGGTGCCCCGGCCGTCGTCCTTGCGCCGACCCCACCACCACAGCCCGCGGTCGAGCTCGTACGGGAGGATGTCGAGGTAGTCGTTGTTGTAACCGAACTGCAGGAGCTGCTGCTCCGGCGACTGGTTCGCCGGGTCGAACGCGCGACCGCCGCGCAGGATCGGGTCGCCCCAGCGGATGATCGGGCGCCACGCGTAGCCCTCGGGGACGACGAACGCGTCCGTCGCCGCGGCTTGCGGGGCGATCGGGCCGAACGACAGGCCCTTGCCCTGGGCGCCCCAGCCGCCCCACCCGCCGTGCGCGGGGGCGGCGGCCTCGGCGGCGGGCGCGGTCGCGGTCTGCGCGCCCACCACGACGACGGCCGCGCCGACGGCGAGGCCGCCGAGCATGGCGCGGCGCGACAGCGCCCGGCCCGCGACGTCGCGGAAGTACTCGTTCTCGCTCGTGTTGGGCGCCGCGTGCGAGCAGGCGTCGGCGCACTTCAGGCGGCAGGTCACCGGGCTGCGCTTGCCCCGTGCGTACTGCGCGACGGGGAGCAGCGGGCGCTGCTCGGGGGCGGGAGTGATCGTCATCGGGTTCTCCACGGTCGGGGGGCCTCCTCGCGCCGAGGAGTCGGCCCGACGCTAGGAACGGTCCGTGACGACCACGGTGCCCGCGGGTGGCGACCGGGTGAAATCTGGGTGCCGTCCGGGTGCGGCCCGGGTCAGCCCTGTGCGGCGCGGTGCTCCCGGATGACCTCGGCCGCCTGCGGCAGCACGTCCGCGAGGTCGCCCACGACCGCGAAGTCCGAGATCTCGAACAGGGGGCACTCCGGGTCGTTGTTCACCGCGACGATCACCTGCGCCGCCTGCATGCCGCCGCGGTGGTGCGGTGCGCCCGACACGCCCGCCCCGATGTAGAGGCGGGGCGCGACGGTCACACCCGTCTGGCCGACGAACTGGTCGTGCCACCCCTCGTACACGGCGTCGCGCGTCGCGCCGACGGCGGCGCCGAGCGCGTCCGCGAGCTCGACCACGGGGGCGAAGTCGCCGTTCGTGCCGCGACCGCCCGTGACGACGACGGCCGCCTCGCCGAGCGCGGGGCGGCCCGCGCCCGACGTGGGGTGCACGGTCCGCTCGACGACGCGCGCCGCGGTGGCCGCGGCCGTGAGCGGGACGGCGAACCCGACGACGTCGGTGGCGACCGCCTCGGCGGAGGGCTCCGGCACCACGGAGTTCGCGCGCACGGTGAGCACGGCGAGCTCCGTCGCGACGACGCTGCGCACGTCCCACGCGCCCGCGAAGACGCGCTTGTCCGCGACGACGCGCCCGGCGTCGTCGCCCTCGCCCGCCACGGACAGCGCGGAGGCGTCGACCACGAGGCCCGCGCCCGTGAGGAACGCGAGGCGTGCCGCGGCCTCCTTGTTCGGGAAGGACGACGTGAGGAGCACGGCGTCGGCGTCGCTCGCGCGCACCGCGGCCGCGAGCGCCTCGGCGACGACCGGCGTGAGGTGCGTGGCGTCGCCGCCGAGCCCGTGCCCGTCGGCGGAGAGCTCGGCCTGGCGGACGGTCTCGACGCCGTACGACCCGAGCTGGGCGAGGACCTCGACGCTGGGCGACTCGAGCGCGACGGCCTCGACGCGCCCGACGCCGCGGGCGAGCGTGAGCAGCTCGAGGACGGGCGAGCGCAGCTCGCTGCCGGGGGTGTCGAGCAGGACGAGGACGGTGCGGTTCCCGGCGGGGGTGTGGGTCTCGGTCATGGTGCGTCCTCTCAGACCAGCTCGTTGCGGATGAGGTACTCGGCGAGCGCGCGGCCGCCCTCCCCCTTGTCGACGACGATCTCGGCCTCCGGCCGGGGCGGTCGCGGCGACGCGTCGAGCACGCGGGTGCGCGCGCCGGCGTCGCCGACCTCCGCCGGGTCGACGCCGAGGTCGGCGAGGCTCCACGCCTCCACCTGCTTCGTGCGGGCCGCCATGATGAGCTGGAAGTTGGGGAAGCGCGGGTCGTTCGCGTGGTCCGTCACGCTCACGACGGCGGGCAGCGGCGCCTCGAGCACCTCGTCCACCCCGTCGAGCTCGCGCGTGACGCGTGCGGTGCGCGCCCCCGCGTCGCCGCCGAGGTCGAGCTTCCCGGCGAGCGTGAGCTGCGGCAGGCCCAGCTCGGCGGACAGCAGCGCCGGGACGACGGACCCGAGGCCGTCGAGCGCGGCCATCCCCGTGACGACGAGGTCGACGGGCGCCTCGTCGGCGAGACGCCGCACGGCCGCCGCGAGGACGCGCGCCGTGCCGAAGTAGTCGGAGCCGGCGACCGCGTCGTCGCTCACGCGCACGCCCCGGTCCACGCCGAGCTGGAACGCCTTCTTCACGGCCGCGTCGGCGTCGGGGCCGGCGACGGTGACGACGACGACCTCGCTCGACGCGCGCTCGCCCTCCGGCAGCGACTCCACGACGCGCAGGGCGGCCTCCAGCGCGTTCTCGTCGAGCTCGTTGAGCGTCCCCTCGTCCGCGCGGCGGACGACGCGCCCGCCGTCGAACCCGCGTTCGGCGTGGATGTCCGGGACGTACTTCACGGCGACGACGATCCGCATCGGGTGCTCACTCCCTGAGGTGCTGGGCGGCGGGCGGGCAGGCGCCCGCCCCGCAACGGAAGCGTACCGGCGGGCACGGACGGGGGTCGGTGACACCCGCCACAATGGACGGGTGCGCACGACACCCCTGCCCCGGACGACCGGCGCCCCCGCCCCGTCCCCCCACGTCGACCGGCACGCCCCGCTCCCGCCCCTGGGGGTGCACGTCGCGGGCGACGGCGTCGACGTCGCCGTCGTCGCCTCGCACGCGACCGCGGTCGAGCTGTGCCTCGTCGACGCCGACGGGACCGGTGCCGACGGCGCGCCCCGGTGGCGCGAGCGGCGCGTCGCGCTCGACGGGCCGGCGTTCGGCGTGTGGCGCGCGCACGTGCCGGGCGTGCGACCCGGGCAGCGCTACGGCTTCCGCGCGCACGGACCGTGGGACCCCGCCGCGGGACTGCGGTACAACCCGGCGAAGCTTCTCGTCGACCCGTACGCGCGCGGCCTCGTCGGCGACCTCGTCGACGGGCCGCAGATCCGCGGGCACGCGGGCGACGACCCGGACGGCCCCGCCGACGAGCGGGACTCGCTGCCGTTCGTCCCGCACTCCGTGGTCGTCGCCGAGCCGGGCGGCACGCTCGCCCCGCGCCCGCGCGTCCCCTGGCGCGACACCGTCGTCTACGAGGCGCACGTGCGCGGCCTCACCCAGCGGCTCGACGCGCTCCCCGAGCACCTGCGCGGCACGTACGCCGGGCTCGCGCACCCCGTGACGATCGACCACCTGCGCAGCCTCGGCGTCACCACCCTGGAGCTGCTGCCGATCCACGCCAACTCCGCCGAGCCGCACCTCCTCGCGAGCGGCCGCACGAACTACTGGGGCTACTCCACGCTCGGCTTCTTCGCCCCGCACGCCGCGTACGCCACCGCCGCCGCGCAGGAGGCCGGACCCGCCGCGGTGCTCGACGAGGTCCGCGGCATGGTCCACCTGCTGCACGAGGCCGGCATCGAGGTGCTGCTCGACGTCGTGCACAACCACACCTGCGAGGGCGGCGCCGACGGCTACCACCTGTCCTGGCGCGGCCTCGACAACGCCGTCCACTACCTGCACGACGGCGCGACCCCCGCCCGCCTCGCCGACGTCACCGGGACGGGCAACTCGCTCGACTTCCGGCGTCCCGCCGTCGTGCGGGCCGCGCTCGACTCGCTGCGGTACTGGGCCGAGGTCGTCGGCGTCGACGGGTTCCGGTTCGACCTCGCCGTCACCCTCGGCCGGGGCGAGAGCGGGTTCGACGCCGACCACCCGTTCCTCGTCGCGCTCCAGACCGACCCCGTCCTCAGCGGCCTCAAGCTGGTCGCCGAGCCGTGGGACGTCGGTCCGGGGGGCTGGCGCACCGGCCAGTTCCCGCCCCCGTTCGCCGAGTGGAACGACCGGTTCCGCGACGCCGCACGCCAGTTCTGGCTCGCCGACGCGCGCGAGGCGTCCCATGGACGCCCCGGCCACGGCGTGCGCGACCTCGCGACCCGGCTCGCCGGGTCCGCCGACCTCTTCGGGCACAGCGACCCGCCGCTCCTGCGCGGACCCGTCGCGTCCGTGAGCTACGTGACCGCCCACGACGGCTTCACCCTCGCCGACCTCGTCGCCTACGACCACAAGCACAACCTCCCGAACGGCGAGGGGAACCGGGACGGCACGGACGACAACCGGTCCTGGAACCACGGCCTCGAAGGTCCCGTCGCGGCGCCCGACGCCGTACGCGGCCCCACCGACCCGCGACGAGCCGCCGGGACGGGCACCGTCCCCGAGGACGGCCCCGGTGCCGGCGCCCTGGGGCCCGGTGTCGAGATCGCCCCCCTGCGCCGCCGGTCGATCCGCAACCTCCTCGCGACCCTCCTCCTCTCGGCCGGGACGCCCATGCTCACCGCCGGCGACGAGATGGGCCGCACCCAGCGCGGCAACAACAACGCGTACGTGCAGGACGACGAGACGTCGTGGGTGTCGTGGGACCTGTCCCCCTGGCGCAAGGACCTCCTCGCGACCGCGCAGCACCTCCTCGCGCTGCGCCGCGCGCACCCCGCCCTGCGGCCCGACACGTTCTACACCGGCCGCCCCCGGCCCGGCACCGACGCGCACGACGCGCCCGGCGTCCCGGACCTCGTGTGGTTCGACGCCGACGGCGAGCTCCTCGACCACGCGGCGTGGCACGACCCCGCCGTGCGCACCCTCCAGATGCTGCGCACCGCTCCCGCAGCGGGCGACGCGGACGTCCTCGTCGTGCTCGCCGGGGCGCTCGACCCCGTCGACGTCGTGCTCCCCGGCGTGCGCGGCGCGGCGGGCGGCGCGCCCGAACGCTGGGACCTCGCCTGGGACTCCGACTGGGAGCACCCCGACGACCGCGCCGACGGCGACCCGTCCGCCCGGGCGGGCGACGTCGTCGGGCTCGAGGCCCTGAGCCTGCGCGTGTACGTCTCCGCCCCGCCGAGGTAGTACCAGGGTCTCGCGAGGTAGTACCGGGGTACCGCGAGGTAGTACCGGGGTACCGCGAGGTAGTACCGGGGTTGCGCGAGGTAGTGCCGGGGTTCCGGCGGTGTGGTCGGGCGGCGTCGGGGCTCGGGCTACCTTCCGCGCCCTCGTCCCTCGGGCGCTCCCGCCAGACCCACCACGCCCTTCGCCTCCGACGCCGCCCCACCACCTCCTCGGCCGTCTCACCCCGGTCCTCGGTCGGCCCGACGGCAACGGCACCGCCTCCGCTCCCACCGCACCCTGGTGCGCACCCCGTGCCAGACGCCGCCCCACCACCTTCTCGGCCGTCTCACCCCGGGGCTCGGGCTGCCCGACGGCGACCGCACCGCCTTCGCTCCCGTCCCACCTCGCTCCCGGTCCGCCCGGGGCATTCCCGGGGAGCGGCCGGTGCTCTAGGGTTCCGGCATGGGTGACAGCGTGGTCGACTCCGCCGCAGGCTCCTTCGCGATCGAGGACCCGGACGTCGTGGTGGTGGGTGCCGGGCTCGCCGGGCTCGTCACGGCGACGGAGCTCACAGCGGCGGGCCGGCGGGTCGTGCTCCTCGACCAGGAGCCGGCCGCGAGCCTCGGCGGGCAGGCCTGGTGGTCGTTCGGCGGGCTGTTCCTCGTCGGGTCGCCCGAGCAGCGCCGCATGGGCGTGACGGACACCGCCGAGCTCGCGTTCGACGACTGGCTCGGGTCCGCGCAGTTCGCGCCCGGAGCCGAGCGCGGCGAGGGCCCCGACCGGCACGGGTACGCGTGGGCGCGCGGGTTCGTCGACTTCGCGGCCGGCGAGATGCGCGGCTGGTTGCACGACAAGGGTGTGCGCTGGTTCCCCCTCGTGCAGTGGGCCGAGCGCGGCGGCTACCCGGTGCGCTCGGGCGCGGACGGGAGCGCCGGCGGGTCGCACGGCAACTCGGTCCCCCGCTTCCACGTCACGTGGGGCACCGGACCCGGGGTGCTCGAGCCGTTCGTCCGGGCGGCGCTCGACGCGCGCGCGGCCGGGCTCCTCGACCTGCGGTTCCGGCACCGTGTCACCTCGCTCGTCGTGACCGACGGTGCGGTGACGGGCGTGCGCGCGCAGGTCCTCGCGCCGTCGGACGCGGAGCGCGGCGCCCCGTCGTCGCGCGACGTGGTGGGCGAGGTCGAGATCGCGGCGAGCGCCGTCGTCGTGACGTCGGGCGGCATCGGGGCGAACCACGAGCTCGTGCGGTCCCGGTGGCCGAAGGCCGCGGGCACGCTGCCCGCGCGCATGCTCTCCGGCGTCCCCGACTCCACCGACGGCAGGATGATCGGCGTCGCCGCCGACGCGGGTGCCGCGCTCGTCCACGAGGACCGCATGTGGCACTACCCCGAGGGCATCGCGAACCACTCACCCGTCTGGACGGACCACGGCATCCGGATCCTGCCCGGGCCGAGCTCCCTGTGGCTCGACGCCGACGGCAACCGCCTCCCCGCACCGCTGTTCCCCGGGTTCGACGCCCTCGGCGCGCTCCAGCACGTGACGGCGCGCGGCGACGACCACTCCTGGTTCGTGCTCAACAAGGCGATCATGGAGACCGAGTTCGCGCTCTCCGGCTCCGAGCAGAACCCCGACCTCACCGGGAAGGACGTGCGGCTGCTCGCCCAGCGCGTGCTGCCGGGCGCCGTCGGGCCGGTCGCGCGGTTCGCGGAGCAGTCCCCCGAGTTCGTGTGGGCCGAGACGCCCGAGGACCTCGCCGCGGGGATGAACGCCCTCGTCGACGCGACACCCGGGTCGCGCGGGCACGTCGACCCCGACGCCCTCGCCCGTGTCGTCCGCCTGCGCGACGAGCAGGTGCGCACGGGTCTCGGCAAGGACCCGCAGGTCGTCGCGACGGCGATGGCCCGCCGCTACCGCGTCGACCGCCTCATCCGGGTCTCGCCTCCCCGCCCGCTCACGACGCCCAAGGACGGCCCGCTGCTCGCCGTCCGGCTCTCCGTGCTGACGCGCAAGACGCTCGGCGGGCTGTGGACCGACACCTCGGCGCGCGTGCTCCGCGAGGACGGCACCGTGCTGCCCGGCCTGTGGGCCGCCGGCGAGGCCGCCGGGTTCGGCGGTGGCGGCGTGCACGGGCACCGCGCGCTCGAGGGCACGTTCCTCGGCGGCTGCCTCTACTCGGGCCGGGTCGCCGGCCGCGCCCTCGCCGCCGAGCTCCGCTGACCCGTCGGCCGCAGACCGGCCGGTAGGGTCACCGAGCATGAGCGTGCACGACGACGCGTCCCCGCCCGGGGCGTCCGACCCCGACCCGGGCGAACGGCGGGCCGGGCACGCAGGACCGACCGGACCGGGCGGCGTCGGGCCCGGCACGACGGGCGCGGCCCCTGAGCCGACGACCCCGCTGCCGGAGATCGCGGCGTGCGAACGGGTGTTCCGACGCAACGGGCTGCCGCTCCTCGTCGAGGGGCACTCGCTCGACCGTGACGTGTTCGGCCGCTCCGCGCCGTTCCTGCTGGTCGTGCTCCTGGCGGAGCTGTCGGGCGCGGTGCGCATGGGCTGGCCCGCGTGGGCGAACGTGCTCGCCCTGCTCGGGGGTGCCGCGCTCGTCGCCGCGGCGTACGCGGGGCTCAACGTGCTGCGCGGCCGCCGCTGGTCCACCCTGCCGCAGTCCGTCGGGGTGCCTGAGCTCGCGTTCTTCGTGCTCGCACCGGCCCTCCTGCCGCTCGTGTTCGGCGGGCAGTGGGGCGACGCCCTGCTCACCGTCGCCGGCAACCTGGTGCTGCTCGGGGTCGTGCGCGTCGTCGTCGGGTACGGCGTCCTGTCGTCGCTGTGGTGGGGCCTCGCGCGCGTCACCGACGAGCTCGGCGCCGCGCTCCTGCGGCTCGTCCGGCTCCTGCCGCTGCTGCTCGTCTTCTCCCTCGTGCTCTTCTACAACGCCGAGGTGTGGCAGGTGTTCGACCGCACGCACGGCGTCGCCGACCTCGTCCTCGGCGCGTTCTTCGCCCTCCTCGTCGTGCTGTTCGTCGCCCTGCGCTCCCCGGCCGAGGCGCGCGAGGCCCTCGCGGAGACCGCGGGCCGGCTCCCCGAGCACGACCGCGCGACGCGGTTCAGCCGCGGCCAGACGGCCAACCTCGCCACGATGATCGCGACCAGCCAGCTCCTCCAGGTCCTCGTCGTGAGCCTCGGGATGGGCGCGTTCTTCATGGCGCTCGGCACGCTGACCGTCACACCCGACGTCATGGCCCTGTGGGACGTCGACGGCGGCACGTGGCGGCGGACCCTGTCGCTCGCGGGCGGCGGTGGCGTCGGCGGGGCGGACCTCGTCGTCACGCAGACGCTCCTGCGCGTCTCGGTCGCGATCGCGACGTTCACCGGCTTGTACTACGCCATCTCCGTCCAGGTCGACGCGGTCTACCGTGAGGAGTTCGTCGACGGCATCGAGACCCAGCTGGCCGACGTCGTGCGCGTCCGCTCCCGCTACCTCGCCCTCCTCGACGGCGGCGCCCCGCCCGCCCCGCCGAGGGAGGACCGCAGGTCCACGAGGTAGTACCGCAGTCGCGACCGGCGTACTACCTCGCGTCACCACGGTTCTACCTCGCGCGACCTCTGTCCTCCCCCGGCGCGGACGACCGACGGGAGACCCGACGTCGCAGCGCCGCCCGACGCACTCGGCGAGCCGGTACCCGACCTGGACGGGGTCGGCGAGCTCGTCCCACGTGAACCGCACGACGGTCCAGCCCGCCGCGACGAGCGCGGCCTCGCGCGCCGCCTGCGCGCGCCGGACCGTCGCCGGGTCGCCGAACGACCCGCCGGAGTACTTCACGGCACCGTCGAACTCGATCGCGACGCGCGCCTCCACCCACGCGAGGTCGACGACGTACCGGCCGCGCGCCGTCGGCACCGGCACCTGCGGTCGTGGGGCAGGCAGCCCGCGGACGACCGCGGCCAGCCGGACCAGGGTCTCCCCCGGCGACTCGGACGCGGGGTCCGCGAGCTCCAGCGCGCGACGCGCGCGGACCACGCCACGCTTGCCGCGCGACTCCTCCAGGATCTGCTCGACGACGCGCCGGTCGGCACCCATCCGCAGCGCCGAGGCCACGACGACGAGGCTGCGTTCCGGGGGCGAGGAGCGCGCGCAGTCGACGACGGTCCGTTCGAGGCTCGTCACCGGCACCCCGCCGAGGCGCACGCGGTCGCGCGCGGGCAGGTCGGTCCAGTGCCGCCGGACGGCCGGGTCGCGCTCACGCCCGACACGCGGGTGCACGAGCTGGGTGACGTGCACGAACGGGGGCAGGCGCCACGTCCAGCACCCCCAGAGCAGCGCCGCGGTGTCGTGGCTGAACCAGTACGGGGTGGTGAAGCGGTCCACGACGCCGCGCACCTGACCGAGCAGCCAGTCCTCGCGCACCCGCGTGTCGGCGTGCGGCGACGGGAGGTAGACGCCGCGGCGCACGCGCACGAGCTCGCCGTCGCGCGCCCGGGCCGTCGGCTCGGCACGGCGACGCCGGTCGTACGGGACCGTTGCGGGGCCCGCTCACCGGAACTGTGGACAAACGCGAGGTGAGCGGGCACGCCCGGGCCGGGGCCGACGTCGGGCACCCACGGCTCTCCCCCGCGCGACCCCGTCAGGCGTTGGCGACCAGGCCGAGCTCGGCGACGCTGGGCAGGCCGGCGTGCTTCGGCACGACGCGCACCGTGTAGCCGAACGGCCCGGACGACTCCAGCACGACCTCCCCCGCGAACGCGTGGCGGCCGGCCTCGTACGACTCGGCGAGCGCGAGGGGCTCGGCGGTGAAGTCGTCGATGACGTCCGCCTCGGTGACGCGGCCGTGCACGACCTGCACCTCGACGTCCTCGGGACGCAGGTCGCCGAGCGAGACGTACGCGCGCACGGTGAGCCGGTCGCCGACCTGCGGCACCTCGCCGATTCCGGAGGAGTCGACGTGGTCGACCCGCACGCGGCTCCAGCCGGTGCGGACGGCCTGCTTCCAGTGCGCGAGGTCGCGGGCCGGGGCGAGCGCGTCGGCGGCGAGCGCGCGCCCGGCCGTGGCCGCAGGGACGTACAGGCGCGTGACGTACTCGCCGACCATGCGGGTCGCCTGGACCTTGGGGCCGAGGGTGGCGAGCGTGTGGCGGACCATCTCCAGCCACCGCGCGGGCACGCCGTCGGCGTTCCGGTCGTAGAACCGGGGGGCGACCTGCTGCTCGACGAGATCGTAGAGGGCGGCGGCCTCGAGGTCGTCGCGACGGTCGGGGTCGTCGACGCCGTCGGCCGTGGGGATGGCCCAGCCGTTCTCGCCGTCGAACCACTCGTCCCACCAGCCGTCGAGGATGGACAGGTTGAGGCCGCCGTTGAGCGCGGACTTCATCCCGGACGTGCCCGACGCCTCCAGGGGGCGCAGCGGGTTGTTGAGCCACACGTCGCAGCCCGGGTAGAGCGACTGCGCCATGGCGATGTCGTAGTTCGGCAGGAAGACGATGCGGTGGCGCACCTCGGGGTCGTCGGTGAACCGGACGAGCTGCTGGATGAGGCGCTTGCCCTGGTCGTCCGCCGGGTGCGACTTGCCGGCCACGACGAGCTGCACGGGGTGCTCCGGGTGCAGCAGCAGCGCCTTGAGGCGCTCGGGGTCGCGCAGCATGAGCGTGAGGCGCTTGTACGTGGGGACGCGGCGCGCGAAGCCGATGGTCAGCACGTCGGGCGAGAGCACGTCGTCGATCCAGCCGACCTCGGCGGGCGTCGCGCCGCGCTCGCGCCACGACCGGCGCACGCGCCGGCGCGCCTCGTCGACCAGCCGGCCGCGCATCTCGCGGCGGATCGCCCACAGCTCGCCGTCGCTCACGGCCGGGCCGTCGCCGTCGCGCCCGGACCGCAGCCAGCCCGACGACGCGTGGTCGGCCGTGAGCTCGTCGAGCCCGAGCCGCTCGGCCTCCAGGCCAGCGAGCGCCGGGTCGACCCACGTGGGCGAGTGGACGCCGTTCGTCACGGACGTGATGGGGACCTCGCGCGCGTCGAAGCCGGGCCACAGGCCCTCGAACATGCCGCGGGACACCTCGCCGTGCAGGAGGGAGACGCCGTTGGCGCGGCCACCGAGGCGCAGGCCCATGACGGCCATGTTGAAGACGGTGGGGTCGCCGCCGTCGTAGTCCTCCGCGCCGAGGGCGAGGACGCGCTCGACGGGCAGCCCGTCGACGGCCATGTCGCCGCCGAAGTACTGCGTGACGAGGTCGCGGCCGAACCGGTCGATGCCGGCGGGCACGGGGGTGTGCGTCGTGAAGACGGTGGCGGCGCGCACGGCCTCGAGCGCCTCGTCGAACGTCAGGCCCTGACCGACGAGCTCGCGGATCCGCTCGACGCCGAGGAAGCCCGCGTGGCCCTCGTTGGTGTGGTAGACCTCCGGCTCGGGCGCGCCGGTGAGGCGCGACCACAGGCGCAGCGCGCGCACGCCCCCGACGCCGAGCAGGAGCTCCTGCTGGAGCCGGTGCTCGCCGCCGCCGCCGTAGAGCCGGTCGGTGACCTTGCGGGCGGCCTCGTCGTTGCCGGGCACGTTGGAGTCGAGGAGCAGCAGCGGGACGCGGCCGACGGCGGCGACCCACACGTGGGCGTGCAGCGACCGGCCGCCGGGCAGCGGCAGCGTGACGCGGGCGGGCGTGCCGTCGTCCTCGCGCAGGAGCGTGAGCGGCAGGCCGTCCGGGTCGAGCAGCGGGTACGTCTCGACCTGCCAGCCGTCGCGCGTGAGGGACTGCTTGAAGTACCCCGCGCCGTACAGGAGCCCGACGCCGACGATCGGCACGCCGAGGTCGCTCGCGCTCTTGAGGTGGTCGCCCGCGAGGATGCCGAGGCCGCCCGAGTACTGGGGCAGCACGGACGTGATGCCGAACTCGGGCGAGAAGTACGCGATCGCCGCGGGGAGCGGGCCGTCGCCGGGGCCACCCGACGCGGCCTGCTGCTGATACCACAGGTCGTCCTGCAGGTAATGGCGCAGCCCGTCGGCCGCGGTGCGCACGCGCTCCACGAACGCCGTGTCGTCCGCGAGCGCCGCGAGCCGGTCGGGGCCGAGCGCGCCGAGGAGCGCGACCGGGTCGCCGTGCACGTCGGCCCACAGGTCGGGGTCGATCCCGGCGAAGAGATCGCGCGTCGGGGCGTGCCACGACCAGCGCAGGTTGTGCGCCAGCTCGTCGAGGTCCCGCAGGGGGGCGGGCAGCAGGGTGCGGACGGTGAACCGTCGGATCGCTCTCACGGGGACGAGACTACGCAGCCGGACGGCGTGGCACACGCTCACCGTGTCTCGTCGGCGTAACGCGCGCGTGAACTCTCGCGCCGGTGCTCGGCCGAGGACCGGCCACCGCGTGCCTGCCCCCCGCACCCCTCGATACGTTGGGGGCGTGACGTCGACACCGCAGGCCCGCGTGCCCGCCACCCCACCCTCTGCCCCGACGGCCCCCGCTCCTGCCGCGACGGCGACGGAACGCCCTCCCGCCCCCGCACCCGCACCCGCGGCCCCGGTCGGGCGCATCCCCGTCCTCGCCGTCTCGCCCGTCGTCGAGGGCGGTCGCTGGCCCGCGAAGGCCGTCGTCGGGGAGATGGTGCCGGTGGAGGCGACGGTCTTCCGCGAGGGGCACGACGCCGTCGCCGCGACCGCCGTGCTCGTCGCGCCCGACGGGACGGAGCGCACCGCGCCGATGGTCGACGTCGCGCCCGGTCTCGACCGGTTCCGCGCGACCCTGCACCCCGACGCCGAGGGCGACTGGTCGCTGCGGGTCGAGGCGTGGAGCGACCCGTACGGCACGTGGGCGCACGACGCGACGATCAAGGTCGAGGCGGGCGTCGACGTCGACCTCATGCTCGCGGAGGGCGTCCGGCTGGTCGAGCGCGTCCTCGCCGACGCCGTGCCGCTCCCGGCGCCTGACGGCACCGCCGGCGCCCGGACACCCGACGACGAGCGCACGCTCGCCGCCGCGCTCGCCGCCCTGCGCGACGCGTCCCGGCCCGCGCCCGCCCGACTCGCCGCGGCGACGTCGCCCGAGGTGCGGGACGTCCTGCGGCGCGCCCCCTTGCGCGACCACGTGACGGCGTCGGCCACGTACCCGCTGCGCGTGGAGCGCCCGCTGGCGCTCGCGGGCGCCTGGTACGAGATGTTCCCGCGCTCGGAGGGGGCGCGGCGGCTCAAGGACGGCCGGTGGCGCTCCGGGACGTTCACCGCGGCGGCGCGGCGGCTGCCCGCGATCGCGGCGATGGGCTTCGACGTCGTGTACCTCACCCCGGTGCACCCGATCGGCGCCACCCACCGCAAGGGCCGGAACAACTCGCTCACCGCGCTGCCGGGCGACCCGGGCAGCCCGTACGCGATCGGGTCGAAGGACGGCGGGCACGACGCGATCCACCCCGAGCTGGGCAGCGAGCGCACCTTCCGCGCGTTCGTGAAGGAGGCGCGACGCCACGGGCTGGAGGTGGCGATCGACCTGGCGCTCCAGTGCTCGCCGGACCACCCGTGGGTGGCCGAGCACCCGGAGTGGTTCACGACGCGCGTCGACGGGTCGATCGCGTACGCCGAGAACCCGCCGAAGAAGTACCAGGACATCTACCCGCTGAACTTCGACGACGACCCCGCGGGGATCTACGCCGAGGTGCTGCGCGTGGTGCGCGTGTGGATCGACCGGGGCGTCACCGCGTTCCGCGTCGACAACCCGCACACGAAGCCGCTCGACTTCTGGGAGTGGCTGCTCGCGGAGGTCCGCCGCACGAACCCCGAGGTGATCTTCCTGTCGGAGGCGTTCACCAAGCCCGCGATGATGCACACGCTCGCGCGCATCGGGTTCCACCAGTCGTACACGTACTTCACGTGGCGCAACACGCGCGACGAGCTCGCCGAGTACCTGGAGGAGGTGTCCGGCGAGGGCGGCGCATACATGCGCCCGTCCTTCTGGCCGACGACGCACGACATCCTCCCGCCGTACCTCCAGCACGGCGGGGTGGCCGGGTTCGCGGTCCGCGCGGTGCTCGCCGCCCTCGGCTCGCCCACGTGGGGGATCTACTCCGGCTACGAGCTCGTGGAGAACGTGCCGCGGCCGGGCGTCGAGGAGCAGATCGACAACGAGAAGTACGAGTACAAGCCCCGCGACTGGGCCGCGGCGGGGGAGATCGGCATCTCGACGCTCCTCACCCGGCTCAACGAGGTCCGCCGCGACCACCCGGCGCTGCGTCAGCTCCGCAACCTCACCGTGCACCCGACGACGAACGACCAGGTGCTCGCGTTCTCGCGGCACCTGCCCGCCGAGCACTCGCCGACCGGCGAGGCCGACACGGTCGTCGTCGTGGTGAACCTCGACCCGCACTCCCCGCAGGAGTCCGACGTGCACCTCGACCTCGCGGCCCTCGGCCTCCCGACGCCGCCCGACGGCCACGACCCGTGGACGCCGTCGTTCGTCGCGCACGACGAGCTGTCCGGCGAGAGCTTCCCGTGGGGCGAGAAGGTCTACGTGCGGCTGGAGCCCCAGCGGCAAGTCGCGCACGTCGTGCACGTGAGGCCCGCGTGACGGGGCGCGAGGTCGCCGCCGGGCCCGCGCCCGTGCCGCCCCTGACCGCGCCCGTCCCGATCGCCGCCCTGCCGCCCCGGCGCCAGCCCGTCGCGACGACGGACACGCGGCCCGGCCTGTCCGACGACCCGGACTGGTACCGCACCGCGGTGTTCTACGAGGTCATCGTGCGCGCGTTCTCCGACTCCGACGGCACGGGCACGGGCGACCTGCGCGGCCTCATCGACCGCCTCGACTACCTGCAGTGGCTCGGCATCGACGCGCTGTGGCTGCCGCCGTTCTTCCCGTCGCCGCTGCGCGACGGCGGGTACGACGTGTCGGACTACACGGCGATCGCCGCGCAGTACGGCTCGACGTCGGAGTTCGCCGAGCTCGTCACCGAGGCGCACGCGCGCGGCATCCGCGTCGTCATCGACCTCGTCATGAACCACACGAGCGACCAGCACCCGTGGTTCCAGGCGTCGCGCGCCGACCCCGAGGGCCCGTACGGCGACTTCTACGTGTGGAGCGACGACGACACGCGGTACCCCGACGCGCGCATCATCTTCGTCGACACGGAGACGTCCAACTGGACGTTCGACCCCGTGCGGCGGCAGTTCTTCTGGCACCGGTTCTTCTCCCACCAGCCCGACCTCAACTTCGAGAACCCGCGCGTCGCCGACGCGATGCTCGACGTCGCGCGGTTCTGGCTGCAGATGGGCGTCGACGGCTTCCGTCTCGACGCCGTGCCCTACCTGTTCGAGGAGGAGGGCACGAACTGCGAGAACCTGCCGCGCACGCACGCGTTCCTGCGCCGCGTGCGGAAGATGGTCGACACCGAGTTCCCCGGCCGCATCCTGCTCGCCGAGGCGAACCAGTGGCCGCGCGAGGTGGTGGACTACTTCGGCACCGACGAGGAGCCGGAGTGCCACATGTGCTTCCACTTCCCCGTCATGCCGCGCATCTTCTACGCGATCCGCGACCAGCGGGCGAACCAGCTCGTGGAGATCCTCGCGGACACGCCCGAGATCCCCGCGGGCGGTCAGTGGAGCACGTTCCTGCGCAACCACGACGAGCTCACCCTGGAGATGGTCTCCACGGAGGAGCGCGCGTCCATGTACGGGTGGTACGCGCAGGACCCGCGCATGCGCGCGAACGTCGGGATCCGGCGTCGGCTCGCGACGCTGCTCGACAACTCCCGCAAGGAGGTCGAGCTCGCGCACGCCCTCCTGCTGTCCCTGCCCGGCAGCCCGTGCCTGTACTACGGCGACGAGATCGGGATGGGCGACAACATCTGGCTGCCCGACCGCGACGCCGTGCGCACCCCCATGCAGTGGACGCCCGACCGCAACGCCGGCTTCTCCACGGCCGACCCGGGCAAGCTCTACCTGCCGCTCGTGCAGTCGCTGGTCCACCACTACGGGTACGTCAACGTCGAGGCACAGCTCGAGCAGTCGACGTCGCTGCTGCACTGGGTCCACGGCATGCTCAAGGTGCGCCGCCGCCACCCCGCGTTCGGCACGGGCGACTTCGTCGCGCTGGAGTGCGACAACGAGTCCGTCCTCGCCTTCCTCCGGCGCACGCCCGACGAGACGGTCCTGTGCGTCGCGAACCTCGCGGCGACGGCACGGTCCGCGACGGTCCACCTGCCCGACCACGCGGGCGCGAGCCTCACCGACGTGTTCGGCGGCGCGCGCTTCCCCGGCGTGGACGCCGACGGCCGGGTCGCGATGACCTGGGGGTCGCGCGACTTCTACTGGCTCGCCGTCGGCCCGCCGGACGAGGAGGACTGACCGAGCCTCCGCACGGTCGCCGCGAGCTCCCGGGCGAGGTCCCCGAGGACCTCGCTCTTCTCGACGACCGCGGCCCGCTCGCCGCACGCCTCGCACGTGAACCAGCTCACGACCGAGACCATGTGCGCCACCGGGACACCCTCCTGCGTCAGCCGCACGTCACGGTGCTCGCACCCCACCACGGTTCCTCCCGTCCTGCCCCCGCGCCAGGGCGGTCCCGGCGCGCACGATCCTCCCGCGGGCCACCGACACGGACCTCGTCGCCCTGCCGCTCGGCCGCCCATCGGCCGCCCGAGCGGCATGGCGACGCCACTCGTGGTGGCATGGACCTGCTGCCCGGACCGACAGACGAAGGAGACGCGTGGCCGCCCGACGCACGGACCTCCCCTCGCCCGACCTCCTCGCCCTGCTCGACACCTGGCTCCCGGCCCGCCGCTGGTACCCCGTCAAGGGTGTCGCCGTCCGGCACGTCCCCTGGCTGTCCCTCGCGCTCGACGTCCCGGACCCGGCGGCCCACGGGGTCGCCCCGGGGGCGTGGGACGACCTGCAGGTCGCGCTGCACCTCGTGCGGCTCGTCGGCGACGGGGTCGACCTCGTCGTCCAGGTACCCCTCGTGCTCGGCCCCCCGCACGACGGCACCGCACCCCCGACCGCCGTCGGCGAGGTCGTCGTGGACGGCAGGCCCCGCGTCGTGCACGACGGCGCGGCGCACCCCGCCGCGTGGGCCGCCGTGCTCGCCGCCGCCACCTGGGAGGACGACGCCGACCGCACCGCCCTCGACCTCACCGGCGGGCGCGCGCTCGCCGTCGAGCAGTCCAACTCGTCCGTCCTCCTCCCCGGGACGGCGGGCGGCACCATGCTCAAGCTGCTGCGCGCCGTCGCGATCGGGCCCAACCCGGACGTGACGATCCCCCGCGCCCTCGCCCGCCAGGGCTGGCCCGGCGTGCCGCGCCCCCTCGCGTGGCTGGAGGTCGCGTGGGACGCCGACGACGACCCGCACCCCGGCGACGGCCCCCGGACCGCCCACCTCGCGATCCTCGGCGAGTTCGTCGACGGCGCCCGCGACGGCTTCGACCTCGCGTGCGCCTACGCCGGCCAGGACGAGTCGTTCGCCGACCTCGCGGTCGACCTCGGCCGCCTCCTCGCCGACCTGCACGGCGCGCTCCGCAGCGCGTTCGGCGTGGGGTCGCCCGTCGACGTGCGCTGGCTCCTCGCCGACCTGCGCCGCCGGTCCGACGAGGCCGTCGCGTCGTCGGCCGCGCTCGGGCGCCGCGCCGCGCACGTCGCAGCGTTCTGGGACCGGACCGCCGCCCGGCTCGGCGACGTCGCCCACGTGCCCGACGCGCTCCCCCGGCTGCAGACCGTCCACGGCGACCTCCACCTCGGGCAGGTGCTCCACGCCCGACGGTTCGGCTGGAAGGTCCTCGACTTCGAAGGAGAACCGCTGCGGCCCGTCGCCGAACGCACCCGCCCCGACCTCGCGCTGCGCGACGTCGCCGGCATCGTCCGGTCGTTCGACTACGCCGCCGCCGTCGGCCGCGCCCCGAACCCCGGCTGGGCCGTCCAGGCGCGCAACGCCTTCCTGGAGGCGTACGACCACGCCGACACCGCCGGCGTCGACCGCGCCACCTCCGAGGTGCTCGTCCGCGCGCTCACCCTCGACAAAGCGCTGTACGAGGTCGTCTACGAGTCCCGCAACCGCCCCGACTGGGAACCGATCCCCCTCGCCGCCGTCGACCGCCTGCTCGCGTCCGACGGGTGAGCCCTGCCCCCGGACCGGCCGCACCGCCCGGCGAGCCCGTCATGTGAGCGACACACGGACGTGGAAGGGTGGGCGCATGACCGGGTCCGACACCACCGCCACCCCGCCGCCCGTCGTCGTCCCGCCCGAGGCGCTCGCCGCCGCGGCCAGCGGGCGCACGTTCGACCCGCACGCCGTCCTCGGACCGCACCTCGCGCCCGACCCCGACGACGCCCGCGCCGTCGTCCGCGTGCTGCGCCCCCTCGCCGACGAGGTCGTCGTCGTGACGCCCGACGGCGAGCACCCGGCCGTGCACGAGCAGGACGGCGTGTGGGCCGCCGTCGTCCCCGTCGCCGCCGAGCCCGCCGGCGACCCGGGCAGCACCGTGCGCCACGCACCCGACTACCGCGTCCGGGCCCGGTACGGCGACGACGTCACCACCGGCGACGACCCCTACCGCTTCCTCCCGACCCTCGGCGAGGTGGACCTGCACCTCGTCCGCGAAGGCCGCCACGAACAGCTCTGGACCGCGCTCGGCGCGAACGTCCGCACCTACCCCAGCGTGCTCGGCGCGACCACGGGCACCGCGTTCGCCGTCTGGGCACCCAACGCCCGCGCCGTGCGCGTCATCGGCGACTTCAACGGCTGGGGCGGCACCCACCCGATGCGCTCGCTCGGGTCGTCCGGCGTGTGGGAGATCTTCGTCCCCGGCGTCCAGGGCGGCGCCCGGTACAAGTACGAGATCCTCGGGCCCGACGGGTCCTGGCGGCAGAAGGCCGACCCGCTCGCCAAGGGCGCCGAGGTCCCGCCCGCCACCGCCAGCGTCGTCGTCGAGTCGTCCTACACGTGGTCCGACGACGCGTGGCTCGCCGAGCGCGCGACCCGCGACCCCCACGCCGGGCCCGTGAGCGTCTACGAGGTGCACCTCGGGTCCTGGCGGCAGGGCCTGTCCTACCGCGACCTCGCCGACCAGCTCACCGCGTACGTCGTCGAGCAGGGCTTCACCCACGTCGAGCTCCTGCCCGTCGCCGAGCACCCCTTCGGCGGGTCCTGGGGATACCAGGTCACCGGCTACTACGCACCGACCTCGCGGTTCGGCCACCCCGACGACTTCCGCCACCTCGTCGACACGCTGCACGCCGCCGGGATCGGCGTCATCGTCGACTGGGTCCCCGCGCACTTCCCCCGCGACGAGTGGGCGCTCGCCCGCTTCGACGGCACACCCCTCTACGAGCACGCCGACCCGCTGCGCGGCGAGCAGCCCGACTGGGGCACCTACGTCTTCGACTTCGGCCGCAACGAGGTCCGCAACTTCCTCGTCGCCAACGCCACCTACTGGCTCGAGGAGTTCCACGTCGACGCCCTGCGCGTCGACGCCGTCGCGTCCATGCTCTACCTCGACTACTCCCGCTCACCCGGCCAGTGGCACCCCAACGTGCACGGCGGGCGCGAGAACCTCGAAGCCATCGCCTTCCTCCAGGAGGCCAACGCCACCGCCTACCGCCGCACCCCCGGCGTCATGATGATCGCCGAGGAGTCCACCGCCTGGCCCGGCGTCACCCGCCCCACCTCCGCAGGCGGCCTCGGGTTCGGGCTCAAGTGGAACATGGGCTGGATGAACGACTCCCTGCGCTACGTCGCCGAGGAGCCCATCAACCGGCGCTACCACCACCACGAGATCACCTTCTCCATGGTGTACGCGTACTCCGAGCAGTTCGTCCTGCCCATCAGCCACGACGAGGTCGTCCACGGCAAGGGGTCGCTGTACGGCAAGATGCCCGGCGACGACTGGCAGAAGCGCGCCGGCGTCCGCGCCTTCCTCGCCTACCAGTGGTCCCACCCCGGCAAGCAGCTCCTCTTCATGGGCAGCGAGATCGGCCAGCACACCGAGTGGAACGAAGGCCGCTCGCTCGACTGGGACGGCCTCGCCGCCGACCCCGGCCGCCAGGGTGTCCAACGGTGCACGCGCGACCTCAACGCCCTCTACCGCGCCACCCCTGCGCTCTGGGAGCTCGACCACGACCCCGCCGGCTTCGAGTGGCTCGACGCCGACGACGCCGGCCACAACGTCCTCGCGTTCGTGCGCCGCGGCCGCGACGGCAGCCCGGTCGCCGTCGTCGTGAACTTCGCCGGGACCCCGCACGAGGGCTACCGCCTCGCCCTGCCGTCCGGCGGCGCGTGGCGCGAGGTCCTCAACACCGACGCCGAGACGTACGGCGGGTCGGGCGTCGGCAACCTCGGCGTCGTCGACGCCGAGCCCGTTCCCCACCACGGCCGCGCGCACTCCGTCGCCCTGCGCGTCCCGCCCCTCGGCGCGCTCTACCTCGTCCCGGCCTGACGTTGGGGAGAACCGAGGTCACACGGGGTAGAACCGCGGTCACGCGAGGGAGAACCGCGGTCACGCGAGGTAGAACCGTGGTCACGCGAGGTAGAACCGTGGTCACGCGAGGTAGGAGCGTGGTCACCGCCGGGCAGGTGGGGTGAGGGCGCCGGGTCTACCATCCGCCGCTCGTCCCTCGCGGCTCCCGCCAGACCCACCACGACCCGGCGCCCTCACCCCACCCACCCGGTGTCGTCGCCTCGCCGTCGCCTCGCCTCGCCCAAGCCTCGCCGTCGCCAAGCCTCGCCGTCGCCAAGCCTCGCCGTTGCCAAGCCTCGCCGTCGTCCGGCTCGTCAGACGTCGACTCGCGTACGCTCTGCGGCCGCGACGAACCGCTCGGAACGCGTGTCGACGACCGCCTACGGGCGGTGAGTCTCGGCCGAGCGTGCGGGGTGGCCTCGGGTGCGAAGGGCGTCGAGCCGCGCTCGCGAACCGTCGGCCGGACGACCCGGGCGACGGCGCGGCAGCCCGAGCACCGAGGGCACCCCGCACGCGGACCCGACCCGGCACCGTTGAAAGACGCGGCAGCCCGAGCACCGAGGGCACCCCGCACGCGGACCCGACCTCACCCGATGTCGAGGCGGGCCGGGTGTCAGTACAGGCTGATCGCGAGGCGCTGGCGGGCCTTGCCGACGCGGGGGTCCGTCGGGCCGACGACCTCGAAGTAGTCGAGGAGCCGGACGCGGACCTTCTCCTTGCCGTCGGCGTCGGCGCTCGGCAGGAGGTCGAGGAGGCGGCCGAGGGCGTCGTCGACGTGACCGCCGAGCAGGTCGAGGTCGGCGATCGCGAGCTGGGCGTCGACGTCGGACGGTGCGTCGGCGGCGGCGGTGCGGACCGTGGCGAGGTCGGCGCCGCGGGTCCGCTGCAGGAGCCGGACCTGGGCGAGCCCCGCGACGGCGAGCGTGTCCTTGGGGTCCTGCTTGATGGCCTTCTCGTACGCGGCGACGGCGGTGTCGAGGTCGTCGCGCTCGATCGCGTCGTACGCCTCCTGGTGGAGGGGAGGGAGCTCGGGCTCGGGCTCCGGTGTGTCCTCAGCGGTCGTGTCGGGCGCGGGCTGGTCGCCCTGTGCCGGGACCCGACCCGTCACGCCGTTGGCCTCGGCGGCCTCGAGCACCTGGTCGAGCACCGCCCGGACCTGCTCGGCGGGGGCGGCGCCCTGGAACAGCGGGAGGGGCTGACCCTGGAGCACGGCGACGACGGTCGGCACGCCCTGGACCTGGAACGCGGCGGCGACCTGCGGGTACGCCTGCGCGTCGACACGGGCGAGGAGGAAGCGGCCGGCGTACTCCTCGGCGAGAGCGCCGAGGTCGGTGCCGAGCTGGGCGTTGGCCTGGTCCGTGGGGAGCCACAGCAGCACGACGACGGGGTACTGCGCCGAGTCCTGCACCAGCTGGCCGAACGTCTCGTCGGTGACGTCCACGACGTACCCGCCGGCCGCGGGCGGGCCGCCCTCCTCACCCGGCGGGGGTGCCTGCGGCCGGTTCAGCGCGGACAGGTCGACCGCGCCGCGCACGTCGAACGTGGGCTGGGTGGGTTCGCTCATGGCTGCATCCTACGGACGGATCAGGCAGGGACGACGGTGACGGCGACGTGCTCGGTCCCGAGGACCTGCACCTGCTCGTCACCTCCGGCCGGCGGCACGTAGATCGCGACGACGTCGACGTAGCGCACCCGCAGCACGTTGGTGGCGTCGGCGTCGCCGAACAGCGCCTTCTCGGTGTCCGTCGACGGGGGCACGACAGCACCCTCCTCGGCCGACATGGTCTCCAGCGACGTCATCTCCCCCACCACGAGGGCGCCGCCGTCAGCGGTGCGCACGGCCCGGACGGGCTCGTCGGGGTCCGGCTCGAACTCGAGCTTGTACCGCCCTGCGGCGGGTTCGAGCGCGTCGGTCCAGAGCTTCGACCGCTCCGCGAGGAGCGAGCGGAACGAGTCGTCGGGGAACGCGTCCGCAAAGCTCGACGACGACCCGACGTTGAGGACGTCGGCGTACTGCGCGATCGCGTCGGTCGGTGACATGAGCAGGGTGTCGTCGTCGGGCGCGACGGCCTCGCTGCCGAGGGTGGGGGCCGCGAAGCTGGGCAGCGTCGTGCTGGGGAACAGGCGGACCCATCCCCAGAGCTCGTACTGGTCGCGCGCGCTCGCCTGCTCGTGCACGGTCAGGCGCGGCGACTGGAGCGACTCCGGCTGGACGCTGACGGCGTACGACGTGCGCGGCCAGGTCTGCGTGGTCGGCACGACGACCTGCTGCACGTCGGTGGGGAGCTCGGTGACGAGCTCGGCGTCGCCGCGGGCCTTCGCGACCTCGAGCTGGCTCGTGCGGATCGCGAGCGCGGGTCCGGTGACCCGCTCCTCGAGCAGGCTGGGGTCGTTGGCCTCGTCCGCCTCCTGGAGCGCGGCTCCGACAGCGGCGAGCACGTCGGCCTCCTGCGTCTCGTCGAGCACGGGGGGCGGCGTCGACGGGCTGGCTTCGGGCTGCGGGGTGGGCAGCGGCGCCGCACAGCCCCCGACGAGCAGGAGTCCGGCGGTGGCCGTCGCGACGGCGATCCGCCCGCGACGGCGGATGGTGGTGCGTGCGGTGGTGGTCATCGGGTCGGGTCCTTCGTCTCGTCCGTCTCGTCGCGCACGGGGTCGGTCGTCGACGCGTCGGCGTTGAAGCCCCAGGCGCGTCGCCAGGCGTCGGCTCGCGTGCTGGCGCTGTCCTGGGCGGTCGGGTGGCCCTGGGCCGGGTCGACGACCGGCTGGGCCGCGGTCTTCGGCCGGCGCCCACCGGGCACGACGGGGATCTGGCCCGTGAGCCAGGCGCGCCGCTGCTTGGGCTTCGCCTGCTGCTGGGCGTTGCGCTCCGCCTCCTCCCGCTCACGCAGCTCGCGGCGGGTGAGCATGCGGACCTGGGCGGTGTGCGTCGTCGGCTCCCCGTTCTCGTCGCTCGGGGTTGCGTCGTCCGGCCGCGTGCCGGTGCCCGACGCCGCGTGCCCGCCCGCGTCGGTCCCGTCGCCGACGACGGGGGTGGCGGCGGTGGCGGCACGCCGCTCGGACGAGCGGCGGCGCTTGGGCCGCAGGCTCGCGGCGCCGATCCCGAGGCCGAGGAGGACGAGCACGACTCCGCCGACGACGCCCGGCCACAGCCACGGCGTCTCGACGTCGCGCGGCCAGGAGAGGGTGAGGGTCGGTGCCTGCGCGTCCTCGCCGACTCCGGCGGCCAGGACCTGCCAACGGCCGGGCTGGTCGGACCAGCGCAGCGTCGTGGAGCCCTCGCCGCTCGACTCCTGGACCCACATGTCCGAGCCCGCGGGGTCGACGCCGACGACCGGCTCGGCCTCCGCAGCCTCGTCGCCGGCAGCCTCGTCCTCGGCCGGGGTCTCCCCGTTGGCGGGTGTCTCCTCCTCGGCTGGAGTCTCCCCGTCCGCGGGTGCCTCCTCCTCCGCGGGCGCCTCCTCCTCCGCGGGCGCCTCCTCCTCCGCGGGGGCGGGCTCGGCGGCGCTGACCGCGAGGCGGTCCCAGTCGGCGAGGCCGGTGACCACGCCGTGCGGGTCCTCGCCCACCCAGCCGGTCACGTCGACCTCGCGGCCGATCGCCAGGGTCACCGGCTGCTCGCCCGGTGCGGTCGCGGTGATCGTCACGTCCTCGGCCACGAGGTCGAGGACCCCGGGCTCGGTGACGAGCATCGTGCCGTCGCCCGTGTACGACGTCGCCGCCACGACGGTGTCGCTGTCCCTCCACACCGTGGCGGAGGCGACGCCGAGGCCCACGGCGACGAGCCCTGCCACGAGCAGGACGACGGCGATGATTCGTTGCAGCACCGAGCTTTCCCTTCGTCGATCGACGTTCCAGGATAGGTGCGAACGAGCCGCCGGATCGACCCTGGCAGCCGTGGCACGGATCCTCACGAACCGTTCACGACCTGCGCGCGAACCGGCCCCACCCCTCGACCCGAGGATGGGGGCGGGCGTGCCGCCGCGGACCCATTCCGGGTATTCAGGACAGCGGGCGGACCGTATCCTGGACCGAGCACGTGGGGCCGCGGACCGCGCCCTTCGGGCTGCGCCGGAGGGGACGAGTCGCCCGGCGCGGCCGCCCACGACGAACCACACCGGAGGTCATCGACGTGTCCGACGAGCGCACGCTCTTCCCCATCACCATGCGCGGCTACGACCGCGTCCAGGTCGAGGCCCAGCTCGCGAAGCTGGAGAGGGCGCTCGAGGAGGCCCGCGGGCGGCTCGAGGCCGCCGACGGTCGCGTCATGCAGCTGACGACGGACCTCTCGGACGCGCAGCGCCAGCTCCGCGAGTCGGACAAGCCGTCGTACGCGGGCCTGGGCTCGCGCATCGAGCAGCTGCTGCGCTCGGCGGAGGAGCAGTCGGCCGACATCCTCTCGCAGGCGAACTCCCAGGCTGCGGACGTCATGGCGCGCGCGAAGCTCTCTGCCGGCCAGGTGCGGTCGCGAGCGGAGAACGAGGTCGGCGAGCTGCTCAACAGCGCGCGGCTCGAGGCGGAGGAGGTCCGGGCGACCAGCCGTTCCGAGGCGGAGAGCACGCTCGTGGGTGCGCAGCGACGTGCGGAGGAGCTGGTCGGGTCGGCGGAGCGCGAGGCGGCCCGCATCCAGAGCGCCATCGCGACGGAGGAGAGCGAGCGCCGTGCGTCGCTGGAGCGCGAGCTCGGCACGCTGCGCGCGTCGGTGGAGCGTGAGACGACGGAGCTGCGCGTCACCACCGAGCGCGAGGCCGCGGAGCTGCGCGCCCGGGTCGCGGCGGAGACGGCGGCCCAGCGCGAGTCGGCGGATCGGGAGACGGCGGAGCTGCTGGAGAACGCGCGGCGCGAGGCGCAGCGCACGGTGGACGAGGCGCAGCGTCAGGCGTCGGAGGCCGCGAACGCGGTGACGGCCGAGATGGAGGAGCTGCGCGAGAGGGCGCGCACGGCGCTGGCCGAGGCGGAGCTCGACGTGGTGCGCCGCCGCGAGGACGCCGAGCGGGAGAACGCGGAGCGTCACGCGACGGCGAAGGCGGAGACGGAGAAGCTGGTCGCCACGGCGGAGGAGCACGCGGCCGAGGCGGAGAAGCGCGTCGCGCTGGCGCTCGAGCAGGCGGAGAAGGTGCGCGCCGAGTCCGACGCGTACGTCAAGGACCTCATGGCCACGGCCCGGCGCAACGCGGACCGGATCGTCGCGGAGGCGCGCGAGTTCGCCGACCAGACCGTCGGCGACGCCCGGGTCGAGGCGGAGCAGCAGCGCACGGCCGCGCAGCGCCAGCTCGAGGACCTCACGCGGCAGCACGACTCGATCAACACCTACCTCGACGAGCTGCGCGGACTGCTGGGCGACCCGAACGAGGGGACGAAGCAGTCGGCCCGCTCGTCGGCGGTCCCGGCGGGCACCCCGGCGCAGCAGGCGCGGGCCGCACAGCTCCTCACGGCCGAGTTCCCGGTCGTGCAGGACGAGGCCACCCCGGTCGGCACCGTGACGGCACCCGAGGGCGCCACGACGAGCGGTCCCCCTGCGAGCGGCGCGGCACGCCCCGCGCAGGGCGGGGCCCCGAAGGACACCGCGAGGAAGCCCCCGGCCGACGACGAGGCCGAGACCCCGGCTTCCGCCTGACATGCCCGACGAGTCGCGGGCCGCTGCCGACGCCGCGCGCTGGCGTCGGCAGCGGACGGAGGCCGCGGAGCAGCAGCAGCGTGCGCTGGACCGGCGACGTGCCCAGGAGACCACGGCCGCGCGCGAGCTGATCTCGACGTTCGTCGCGCAGGCCCGCGAGCGTGGACTCGCGCCGGAGCCGTTGCGCGCGCGGGCGTTCGACGGCTCGGCGACGTACCGCACGCCCGTCAGCGGGTGGTACCTACGCCGTAACCGCTCGGTCGCGGTGGGCACGGACGAAGAGTTCTACGTGCTGAGCGTGCCCGGCGGCCTCGCGGCACGTCTGCGGGGTGCCGCGCTCACGCCGTCGGACCCGCCCCTGGTGCTGGGCAAGGGCGGGCGCGACGGCGAGTCGATCGACCTCGCCGACGCGCTCGCCCTCGTGCTCGACGGCGCGTAGCCGCTCCGCGGGGGCCGGCCACGCGGCGTCGGGCCCGGCGGTCTCAGGCCGTGGCGCGGGCGAGGAGGTCGGCGAGAGAGTCCGCGACGGCGGCCGGCTCCTCCACGGCGCTCATGTGCCCGACCTTCGGCACCTGCACGAGCTGTGCGTCCCGCGCTGCGGACGCCATGTGCTCCGCCTCGGCGACGGGGGTCACCTGGTCCTCCTCGCCGACGACCACGGCGACGGGGCCGCCGAAGGTGTCCAGCACGCCGGTGCGGTCCGGCCGTGCCGCCATGGCCCGCTGGGACCAGGCGACGCCCGCGGGACGCTGCACGCGGATCCACTCCTCCAGGCGCGCGGTGAGGTGCGGGCGCAGGGTCGCGCTCGTCTCGCCGAGCAGCACGCCGGGCATGCCGAGGACGGCGTCGACGGACTGCTCGGACGTCACGCGGTCCGCGACGCGCAGCCGGTTGTCCCGTGCCTCGTCCGTGTCGGCGGTCGACTTCGTGTCCACGAGGCCGAGCCCGGCCACGAGGTCGCGGTGGCGTTCCGCGAGGGCCAGGGCGACGTACCCGCCCATCGAGAGCCCGGCGACGACGGCGCGGCGCACCCCCGCGGTGTGCAGGGCCTGCGCGACGGCGTCCGCGGCGGTGTCGAGGGACGGCGGCTCGGCTCCGAGCGGGCTCTGGCCGAGGCCCGGCAGGTCGAGGGCGAGCACCGTCGGCTCCCCCGGCAGCGCGGCGGCGACGTCCTCCCACATGCGGTGGTCCAGCGGGAACCCGTGCAGCAGCACCAGAGGCGTGCCGTGCCCGTCGCGCAGCGTGTAGGTCTCGAGCCGTGGCGTGGTCACGTCGTTCTCTCCTCGGGTCGGGTCGTGCCCCGGGTACGGGTCACGACCCCCACGCTGCCACGTCCGGCCCGACGCCGTCAGTCGGGGACGCCGTCCGTGCGGCTCGCGTCGTAGCTCGCCTGGTCGCTCGCCTCGGTGTCCTCGTCCGCGTCGGCGGGCGCGCCGTCGTCCCCGGACCACGTCGTGGGCAGCGGCAGGGGGTGGCCGGGGAGCACGTGCCCGACGATCTCGTCGAGGACGCGCCGCACGGACGGCTCCCCCACCCACAGGTGCTTGGCGCCGTCGACGCCGATGACCTCCGCCTGGCGCACGCGCGCGAACCGGCGGCGCGCCTCGTCCGGGCGCAGGTAGTCGTCGAGCTCCGGCACCAGGACGACGAGCGGCTTGCCGAACGCGTCCCACCGGTCGAGGTCCTCGTCGGTCGCGCGGTGCAGCGGGGGCGAGAGCAGGATCGCGCCCTCGACCGCGGGGTCGGCGCCGTGCTTGAGCGCGAGCTCCGTGCCGAACGACCAGCCGACGAGCCACGGGTGCGGCAGGTCGTGGAACTCGGCGTACTCGATCGCCGCGGCGACGTCGAAGCGTTCGGCCTCGCCGCCGTCGAACGTCCCCTCGCTGGTGCCGCGCGGCGACGACGTGCCGCGCGTGTTGAACCGCAGCACCGCGAGGTCCGCGAGCGCCGGGAGCCGCCACGCCGCCTTGCGGTACACGTGGGAGTCCATGTACCCGCCGTGCGTGGGCAGGGGGTGCAGCGTGACGAGGGTGGCCGACGGCGGACGGTCGGCCGGGAGCGCGAGCTCGCCCACGAGGGTGAGACCGTCCGCGGTGTGCAGCTCGACGTCCTCGCGCCGCGCCGGCAGGACGGTGAGGGACCGGATCGGGGTGGCCGTCCCGTCGTCGGGCACGGGCTGGGGCGCGGTCTCGGGTGCGGTGCTCATCGCCGTCGAGCCTAGTTGCTCGGGGGCGCCTGCGTGCTCAGCCGGGCCGACGGCGCCCGCGCGCCGTCCAGCAGGCCGAGTGCCAGTGCCGGCGGTGCTCGAGCGCGGTCTGCGCGCCGAAGAACGAGTCCTCCTGCCACGCGACGACGTGGCCGGTGCCCGGCGGGATCGTCTGGTTGCAGCCCGGGCAGAGGTAGGACTTGTCCCCTCCGCGGACCGTGCGGACGGTCCACTCGCCGTCCGCACCGGACTCGCGGCGCGCCCCGCCGAGGGCGCGGTCGAGGTCGAGCGGCGGGGGTTCCGCGCCCCAGGGGCGCTTGCGGGAGGGGCGACGCGACGGCATCCGTCCATGATGACCCGGCGAGGGCCCCGGGATCGACCCCGGCCCGCTCCCAGCCGCCGTCCAGACGAGAGGGCTAGAGTGTCCGGGCCGGTGCTGCACCCGGCGTCCGACCGTCCTGCCGGGACGAACGGCCGGCCTGCGGCACAGACCCCGACGGCGTGCGCGTCGTCCCCTCGACCGAAGGACTCCTTCACGTGAAGCACCGCACCCTGCGCGGCGTCGCCGCGCTCACCCTCGGGGCCTCCCTCCTGCTCGCCGGCTGCGCGTCCGGCGACGGCGGGTCGGACGCCGAGACGTCGTCGACGCCCTCGGAGACCACGACCGACGCCGCCACCACCTCGCCGGAGGACCTCGCCGCGCTCGAGGGCGTGACCGTCTCGGGCGACGAGGGAGACGTGACCCTGGAGTTCGAGACGCCGTTCGAGGTGTCCACCATGGCGTCCCTGTCCCTGGAGGACGGCGACGGCGAGCCGCTCGAGGACGGCCAGCAGCTCACGATGCACTCCGTCGTGTACTCGGGCGCGGACGGCACCGTGCTCGGGTCGACGTGGGAGAACGAGATGCCCGACTCGATCGGCATGGGCGACGAGACCCTCATCCCGCAGCTCACCGAGGTCCTCGAGGGCAAGAACGTCGGCACGCGCTTCCTCTTCGCGAACCCGACGACGGACCCGCAGACCCAGGAGCCGATCACGTACCTCACGGTCGCGGAGATCACCGCCGCGCGCGAGATCCCGTCGCGCGCCGAGGGTGAGGCCGTGACGCCGGAGGACGGCCTGCCCGTGGTCACGCTCGACGACGACGGCAAGCCCAGCGTCGAGATCCCCGAGGGCTACGAGGCGCCGGACGACCTCGTCGTGCAGACCCTCATCAAGGGCGACGGCCCCGAGGTCACCGAGGACCAGACCGTCACCGCGCACTACACGGGCTGGAAGCTCGACGGCGAGCAGTTCGACTCGTCCTGGGACCGCGGGTCGCCGTCCAGCTTCTCGCTCCAGCAGGTCGTCGCGGGCTGGACGCAGGGCCTCGCCGGCCAGACCGTCGGCAGCCAGGTGCTGCTCGTCATCCCCCCGTCGCTCGGCTACGGCGCGAGCGAGGGCCACGAGCTGCAGAACGAGACGCTCGTGTTCGTCGTCGACATCCTCGACGCGCAGTGACGTCTGCACAGTGACGTCTGCACAGTGACGTCTCGCCGGTGATCGCCGGCCGACGACGGGCCGTCCCCTCCCGGGGGGCGGCCCGTCGTCGTTCCGGCACAGGGCGCCGTCGCCACTCTCCCGGCGGTGCCGCGGGTGGCTGCCTGGCGCGAGAAGTCGAGGCGCGGCGCCTAGGCTCGTCGGATGACGGAGAACCGGACCACCGAGACGACTCCTGCCGCGGCGGCGTCTCCCGTGGCTGTGCCTACCGAGGCCGTGCCCACCGACGCCGTGGCGCCCGAGCGCGAGGTGCTGTCGTGGGACCAGTTCGGCGTGGCCGCGCGCGAGCTCGCGGAGCAGGTCGTCGCGAGCGGGTTCCGGCCGGACGTCGTCGTCGCCATCGCGCGCGGCGGGCTCCTCCCGGGCGGCGCGGTCGCGTACGCGCTGGGGACGAAGGGCGTCGGGACGCTCAACGTCGAGTTCTACACGGACATCGGTCAGACCCTCGCCGACCCCAAGGTGCTGCCGCCGCTCATGGACACGTCCGACCTACCCGGCGCGCACGTCCTCGTGGTGGACGACGTCGCCGACTCCGGCCGCACCCTGGCCCTGGTCATGGAGATGCTGAGCGAGCACGGGGCCGAGGCCCGGTCGGCCGTGCTGTACACGAAGCCGCGCACGATCATCCACCCGGACTACTCGTGGAAGGACACGGACCTGTGGATCACGTTCCCCTGGTCCGCCGACCCTCCCGTCGAGGGCGCGCAGGCCCGCCCGTCGGACTGAACCTCTCGTCCCGACGTCAGACGTGCCGTCGGTCGTCGACGCCGTCACGACGCACGCCCGCCGAGCTCCGACGCCGCGCGGTCCACGCCGCGACCGCCGCCAGGACGGCCGTCGCCACCTGGGCGAGGGCGAGGACCGGGGCGTGCCACGCCCACGACAGCAGCGCGTTCGCCGCGAAGATGGCGCAGACAGTCAGCCAGAAGGCCGGCGACGTGGTCACGACGTGCACCGGCCCGCGAGGGACCAGTCCCCGAAGAGATAGCCGCACGTCGCGTCGAGGTTCTCGAGCTCCGACCCCACCGGCTCGACGTAGTAGAGGATGTCGCACGCCGCGTCGAACGTCTCCGTGCAGTCCTGCACGAGCACCTGCTCCAGCACCGCGCACGACGTCGGGTCGCCCGCACCGCACGCGTCGGCCACCACCTGCCGGTCGACGTCGGCGGACAGGTACCACGCGGCGAACGGTTCTTCGACGGGGCTCGTGTCGGCGTCCTCCTCCCCGTGCAGGTCGCCGAGCGCGATGATGATGGGGACCTCCGTCGTCCCGGCCGGCGTGGTCGGTTGCGGCGTCGGCGTGGTCGGTTCCGGCGTCGGCGTGGTTGGTTCCGGGGTCGGGGTTCCCGTCGCGACCGTCGGGGGCGACACCGGTTGCTCGGCAGACCTCTGGCTGACGTAGATGCCGTAGACCCCGCCCACGGCCGTGACGATCGCGGCGACGGCCGTGAGCACGCCCGGCATCGTCGTGAAGAACCCGCTTCGTGCGGTTCGCTGCTCGTCCATGGTCATCGTCGACCACCGCCTCGCCTGTGATCCCTCGAGCCGCGGGACTGCGCCGCTCGAAGAGAAGGAGCGGCCGGCGGTACCCGGTGATACGGCGGCGGGCCTCGTGCGTCTCCACGCCACGGGCTCGCACACAGGCCCGGGACCGCGTCCTCCTGCGGTCCCGGGCCTGTGATCAGCCGGTTCGGGCGAGCACCCGGTGTCGAGCCACCGGGCTCCCCGGGGACGTCAGAAGTCCCAGTCGTCGTCCTCGGTGTTCACGGCCTTGCCGATGACGTACGACGAGCCGGAGCCGGAGAAGAAGTCGTGGTTCTCGTCGGCGTTCGGCGACAGAGCGGACAGGATCGCCGGGTTGACGTCGGTCTCGTCCTTGGGGAACAGCGCCTCGTACCCGAGGTTCATGAGGGCCTTGTTGGCGTTGTACCGCAGGAACTTCTTGACGTCCTCGGTGAGCCCGACTCCGTCGTAGAGGTCCGCGGTGTACTGGACCTCGTTGTCATACAGCTCGAAGAGCAGCTCGAACGTGTACGCCTTGAGCTCGTCGCGCTCGGTGGGGCTGAGCTTCTCGAGGCCCTTCTGGAACTTGTAGCCGATGTAGTACCCGTGCACCGCCTCGTCGCGGATGATGAGGCGGATGAGGTCGGCCGTGTTCGTCAGCTTGGCGCGGCTCGACCAGTACATCGGCAGGTAGAAGCCGGAGTAGAAGAGGAACGACTCGAGGAGCGTGCTCGCGACCTTGCGCTTGAGCGGCGAGTCGCCCTTGTAGTACTCCATGACGATCTCGGCCTTGCGCTGCAGGTTCGGGTTCTCCTCCGACCAGCGGAACGCGTCGTCGATCTCGCGCGTGGAGCACAGCGTCGAGAAGATCGACGAGTAGCTCTTCGCGTGCACCGACTCCATGAACGCGATGTTCGTGTACACCGCCTCCTCGTGCGGCGTGATCGCGTCCGGGATGAGCGACACCGCGCCCACGGTGCCCTGGATCGTGTCGAGCAGCGTCAGGCCGGTGAACACCCGCATCGTGAGCTGCTGCTCCGACTCGGTGAGCGTGTGCCACGACTGGATGTCGTTCGACACCGGCACCTTCTCCGGCAGCCAGAAGTTGCCGACGAGCCGGTCCCAGACCTCGAGGTCCTTGTCGTCCTCGAGTCGGTTCCAGTTGATCGCGCTCACGCGATCGATGAGCTTGAGCTTCCCGGTGGGCGACATCTGCCTTCTTCTCTCCTGCTGACCCCGGACCGACCGGGACGATGACTTGGGACGGGCCCTACGCCGTCGGGCACTGCTGCACGACGGCCGGGGCGAGCCGACGACGAGCGGCCGGCGGGGAGGCGCGCGCGGGTCGTGGCGGGCCTGGCGGGAGCACCGCGAGGCACGAGCGGTGCGGATGGTGGACCCGCGCGCGTCTCCCCAGAGGTCGCGACGGCAACCCAGATGGTTGCCTCAGGCGACTACAGCATGCAGCTGACGCAACCCTCCACCTCGGTCCCCTCCAGCGCCATCTGGCGGAGACGGATGTAGTAGAGCGTCTTGATGCCCTTGCGCCACGCGTAGATCTGCGCGCGGTTGACGTCGCGCGTGGTGACCGTGTCCTTGAAGAACAGCGTGAGGCTCAGGCCCTGGTCGACGTGCTGCGTCGCGGCGGCGTAGGTGTCGATGATCTTCTCGTACCCGATCTCGTACGCGTCCTCGTAGTACTCGAGGTTGTCGTTCGTCAGGTACGGCGCCGGGTAGTAGACGCGACCGATCTTGCCTTCCTTGCGGATCTCGATCTTCGACGGCACCGGGTGGATCGAGGACGTCGAGTTGTTGATGTAGGAGATCGAGCCGGTCGGCGGGACGGCCTGGAGGTTCTGGTTGTAGATCCCGTGCTCCATGACGGAGGCCTTGAGGGACTTCCAGTCGTCCTGCGTGGGGATGTGCACGCCGGCGTCGGCGAAGAGCTGGCGCACGCGCTCGGTCTCGGGCTGCCACACCTGGTCCGTGTACTTGTCGAAGTACTCGCCGCTCGCGTACTTCGAGTCCTCGAACCCGCCGAACGCGCGCCCGCGCTCGATCGCGAGCCGGTTGGAGGCCGCGATCGCGTGGTAGGCGACGGTGTAGAAGTAGATGTTCGTGAAGTCGACGCCCTCGGTGGAGCCGTAGTGGATGCGCTCGCGGGCGAGGTAGCCGTGCAGGTTCATCTGGCCGAGACCGATCGCGTGCCCGGACTCGTTGGCCCGCTTGACCGACGGGACGGACTCGATGCTCGTCTGGTCCGAGACGGCGGTGAGCGCACGGATCGCGGTGTCGATGGTCTTCGCGAAGTCGGGCGAGTCCATCGTCTTCGCGATGTTCAGCGAGCCGAGGTTGCAGGAGATGTCGCGGCCGACGTGGTCGTACGAGAGGTCCTCGTTGAACGTCGACGGCGTGGAGACCTGGAGGATCTCGGAGCACAGGTTCGAGTGGGTGATGCGACCCTTGACCGGGTTGGCCCGGTTCACGGTGTCCTCGAACATGATGTACGGGTAGCCGGACTCGAACTGCAGCTCGGCGATGGTCTGGAAGAACTCGCGCGCCTTGATCTTCGTCTTGCGGATGCGGGAGTCGTCGACCATCTCGTCGTACTTCTCGCTGATGGAGACGTCGGCGAACGGCTTGCCGTAGACGCGCTCGACGTCGTACGGCGAGAAGAGGTACATGTCCTCGTTCTTCTTGGCGAGCTCGAACGTGATGTCCGGGATGACGACGCCGAGGGACAGCGTCTTGATGCGGATCTTCTCGTCGGCGTTCTCGCGCTTGGTGTCGAGGAAGCGCAGGATATCCGGGTGGTGCGCGTGCAGGTACACCGCACCGGCGCCCTGGCGCGCACCGAGCTGGTTGGCGTAGGAGAAGGAGTCCTCGAGGAGCTTCATCACGGGGATGACGCCCGACGACTGGTTCTCGATGTGCTTGATGGGCGCGCCGTGCTCGCGGATGTTGCTCAGCAGCAGGGCGACGCCGCCGCCGCGCTTGGAGAGCTGCAGCGCGGAGTTGATGCCGCGCGCGATGGACTCCATGTTGTCCTCGATGCGCAGCAGGAAGCAGGAGACGGGCTCGCCGCGCTGCGCCTTGCCGACGTTGAGGAACGTGGGCGTCGCCGGCTGGAAGCGGCCGGAGATGACCTCCTCGACGATGTCGAGCGCCTGCTGCTCGTCGCCGTCGGCGAGGCCGAGCGCGACCATACACACACGGTCCTCGAAGCGCTCCAGGTAGCGCTTGCCGTCGAACGTCTTCAGCGTGTACGACGTGTAGTACTTGAACGCGCCGAGGAACGTCTCGAACCGGAACTTCTTCGAGTACGCGAACTCGAAGAGCGACGTCACGAACGCGCGGTCGTACTTCGCGAGGACGGCCGGGTCGTAGTACTTGTGCTCGACGAGGTAGTCGAGCTTCTCCTGCAGGTCGTGGAAGAACACGGTGTTCTGGTTGACGTGCTGCAGGAAGTAGGCGCGCGCGGCCTCGCGGTCCTTGTCGAACTGGATCTCGCCGTTCGGACCGTAGAGGTTCAGCATCGCGTTGAGCGCGTGGTAGTCGAGCTGCGTGCCGCTCAGCGCGACCTGCTGGACCGCGGGCGCGCCGCCGTCCGCGACGGGGCCCGCGATCACGCCGGAATCTGTGACTGTCGTTGCCAAAATCGTCCCAATCCGTCGCGGACGCGCGCGGCGTCCTCGGCTGTTCCCAGGAGTTCGAAGGCGTACAGGTAGGGCACCTGGCACTTCGCGGAGATGATGTCGCCGGCGATGCAGTACGCCTCGCCGAAGTTGGTGTTGCCCGCCGCGATGACGCCGCGGATCAACGACCTGTTGTGCACGTCGTTGAGGAACTTCACGACCTGACGCGGGACGGCGCCGCCCTCGTTGCCGCCCCCGTAGGTGGGGACCATGAGCACGTACGGCTCGTCGACCCGCAGGAACCCGTCGGTGGGCCGCAGCGGGATGCGTCGTACGTCGATGCCCGACGCGGGGAGGTCGAGCCGCTGGACGAAGCGGTGCGTGTTCTCGCTGACGCTGGAGAAGTACACGAGCGACCCCACGGGGACGCACCTCCGTCCTGCTGAACCTGCGGTGCTGCCGACCGCCGCGGTCTGCTGACCGCCGCGTGCCCTGCCGTCAGGCGACGACCGGGGCGACCTTCTGCGCGAGCGCGTTGATCTGGTCGGGGCGGAAGCCCGACCAGTGCTCGTCGCCGGCCACGACGACCGGGGCCTGCAGGTAACCGAGCCCGCGCACCAGCTCGAGCGCCTCCGCGTCCTGGCTGATGTCCACCACCGTGTACTCGACGCCCTTCTTGTCGAGAGCGCGGTACGTCGCGTCGCACTGAACGCAAGCCGGCTTGCTGTAGACCGTGACGCTCATGGGGTGACTCCTCGTCTCTCGTCCGGAGGGTGGTCCTCGGGGAGGGAGAAGAGTCTCTGACCTCGAAGGACACCGGTGGAACTACGTCTGTGTGATTCCCGGGAAGGCCTTCGCCCCCTGGGTGTGCAACCACTATACCTAGGGGTTCGGACACCGCCACCCCACTAGATGTCGTGGTCCGAGTTCACCCGCTCGCGTGTGCTAGGAGGCACGGGACCATGTTCCCAGGGCCCTCTGACACCCCCGCCGGGCACCCTCCGTCCACCGTCCGTCCACCGCCGCGACACCGCCGGATCGGCACGGTGGCGCGGCCCACGCGCCGTCGTCCACAGGGTGGGGACGACGGCGCTCCACACCCTGTGCGCGCCCGTCCCGCACTCCCCCGGCACGTCCGCGGCCCCCGTGACCCCGCTCCGCGAACGGCACCAACCGGACACACCGCCGCGCCCCGCGCCCGCACACGTCCGGATCCTTCGGCGTGTCGCCCCGCGGCACCCGTCCGGGTCGACGGTGCGACGAACGTCACCAGGCCCCTCCTCGGCACTCCACGCGGGGTGTCGGGACACACGCGGGGCGCCGGCGGTCCGCGCATGGTTCACGCGTAGGCGCGACTCCCCCGGCGCGCCGGTGGAGGGTGCCGCGTCAGACGGTCTCGTCCACCCCGGGGAGGACGTTCGACGTCGCGAGCCGGCGGTACCAGTGCGCGGAGTCCTTCCAGGTGCGCTCGAGCGTGTCGTAGTCGACGCGGATGATGCCGAACCGGCGGTCGTACCCGTACCCCCACTCGAAGTTGTCGAGCAGCGACCAGGCGAAGTAGCCGCGCACGTCGGCGCCGGCGTCGATCGCGGCGCCGACGGCGTCGACGTGGTCGTGCAGGTAGGCGACGCGGCGGTCGTCGTGCACACGGGGCGTGCCGTCGTCGTCGTGCGTGACCTCGTCGGCGAACGCGGCGCCGTTCTCGGTGACCATCATCGGCTGGTCCGGGTAGGTCGCGGCGACTGACGTCAGGAGCTCGGTCATGCCGGCGGGCTCGATGTTCCAGCCCATCGCGGTGTACGGGCCGGGCTGCTGGACGAACTCGACGTCGGTGACGCCGATCCACGGGCTGTGGCTCGAGGCGCCGTGGCCGTCGTTCTCGGACCGTTCGCCCGTGCCGTCGTGGTGGCGCACACGGACGGTCGAGTAGTAGTTCACGCCGAGGATCGACAGCGGCTGACGGACGAGGTCGAGGTCGCCGTCGTGCACGAACGACCAGTCGCTCACGTGCGCGGTGTCCGCGAGGAGGTCGGCGGGGTACTCGCCGTCGAGGATCGGGCCGAGGAACGCGCGGTTGGCGAGCGCGTCGATCGTGCGGACGGCGTCGAGGTCGGCGTCGGACGCGGGGTCGTCGGGGCGGATGACGTGGAGGTTGAGCGTGACCGAGGTCGTCACGTCGTCGCCGAGCTCGTCGCGGATCGCCGCGACGGCGAGCCCGTGGGCGAGGTTGAGGTGGTGCACGGCCGCGAGCGCGGCGGCGGGCTCGGTGCGACCGGGGGCGTGCACGCCGGAGCCGTAGCCGAGGTAGGCGGAGCACCAGGGTTCGTTGAGCGTGGTCCAGGTGTCGACGCGGTCGCCGAGCTCGCGGGCCATGTGGCGGGCGTACTCGGCGAACGCGAGGGCGGTGTCGCGGTGGGCCCACCCGCCGGCGTCCTCGAGCTCCTGGGGGAGGTCCCAGTGGTAGAGCGTGACGACGGGCCGGACGCCCTTCTCGATCAGGGCGTCGACGAGCCGTGAGTAGAAGGCGACGCCCTCGGGGTTGAGGGGGCCGGTGCCGCCGGGCTGGACGCGCGACCAGGAGATGGAGAAGCGGTAGGCGCCGAGGCCGAGGTCGGCGATGTGCTGCACGTCCTCGGCCCACCGGTGGTAGTGGTCGTCGGCGACGTCGCCGGTGTCGCCGCCGAGGGTCTTGCCGGGGGTGTGGGAGAAGGTGTCCCAGATGGAGGGGGTGCGGCCGCCCTCGGCGGCGGCGCCCTCGATCTGGTAGGACGCGGTGGCGGAGCCCCACAGGAAGCCGGCGGGGAACGTCCGCCTGCCCGACGTCGCGGGGCCGGGTGCGGGCTCGGGTGCTCGGGGGGTGGTCTCGGTGGTCACGGGATCCTCGCTGATCGGTGTCGGCCTGCGGTCGGGCGAGCGCGGCGTGGTAGCGCTTCCACGCCGGGCGGTGCCAGGGTACCCCGGCACCGGACCGCCCGGCACCGGGAGGTCAGCCGCCCGAGACGAGCGTCCCCCCGCGCAGCACCCGGCGCACCCGGAGATCCGCGTCCGTGACCACGACGTCGGCACGACGGCCCGGCACGAGCCCGCCCACGTCGTCACGCCCCAGCACCCCCGCCGGGGTCCACGACGCAGCCCGGACCGCGTTGACGAGCGCGACGCCGGCTGCCACTGTCTCGCGCACCACGTCGAGCAGGTGGTACGTCCCGCCCGCGATGGACCCGCCCTCGGCGAGCCGCGCGACGCCGTCCGCGACGGTCACGCTCATCGGCCCGAGGTCGTAGCGGCCGTCCGGCATCCCCGCGGCAGCCATCGCGTCGGTGACCAGGGCGACGGCGTCCGGCCCGGCGACCGCGCCGTCGGTGACGTGCGCCCCGACGAGCTCCACGACGCTGCGGGTCGTCCCGTGGGCGAGGTGCGTCCCGTCCGCGACGAGCTCGACCACCATCTCGCCGCGCGCGGCCGCCGCGAGGCACGCGGCGATCGGGCCGGGCTCACGGTGGTGCAGCGGGCGCATCCCGTTGAACAGGTGCGTCGCGGTCAGGCGCACGCTGTCGCGCCCGGCGGCCGCGAGCGCGGCGACGCCGGCGGCGATCGCCTCCTCGGTCTGTTCGGTGCTCGCGTCCGTGTGCCCGATGGACGGCAGCGCGCCGACCTCGACGAGCGTCTCGATCACGCCGCCCGGCCCGACGACGCCCGGCACCTCCGGCGCGACCGTCATCGTCCGCAGGTGCCCCCGGGCGGCGGCCGCGATCTCCCGCACGAGCGCGGGGTCGCCGTCGAGCATGTCGTGCGGGTTCTGCGCACCGCACCGCACCTCGGACAGGAACGGGCCCTCGAGGTGGATCCCGGCGAGCTCTCCGGCGTCCGCGAGGTCGGCGAGCGTCGCGACCCGTGCGAGGAGGACGTCGCGCGGTGCCGTCACGAGGGACGCGACGAGGCTCGTCGTGCCGTGCCGCAGGTGCTCGCGTGCCGCGACCCGCGCGTCGTCGGCGCTCGTCGCGTCGGGGAAGCTCGCGCCGCCGCCGCCGTGGTCGTGCACGTCGACGAGGCCGGGCAGGATCGTGGAGCCGTCGGTGGTGCCGGGGTCGTCGAACCCGGCGGCTGCGAGCTCCGCCCGCGGCCCGACCCAGGCGATCCGCTCCCCCGCGACGACCACGGCCCCGTCCTCGACGACGCCCGTGGGGGTCACCACCCGGCCCGTGAGGACGGTCGCCGACGGTGCAGCGCCTCCCCCGGCCCGCTCCGCGGTCTGCTCGTCGGGACGGTGCGCTCGCTGCTCGTCGGCCATGCCCTCATTGTGGCGCACTTCGTACGCCCGGCGCACAAATCCGTCAGGGTCCGGTCGTCGCGCGCAGGACGCGTGCGGCGCCCCGCGCGAGGTGCCGGGCGAACGCCCGCTGGACCAGGGGCAGCACCGGCGCGACCGGCCGCAACCACCACAGCGCCGGACGGCTGAAGAGCTCGACGCGCCACCACAGGTCGCCCGCCGCGTCGCGCTCGACGGCGAACATCTCCTCTCCGACGAACGCGTGGCCGGGCAGCGTGCCGTACCCGAACGCGACGCGCTCCTCGCTCCGCTCGACCCACACGACCTCGCAGCACTCGCGCAGGTGGAGCGGGCCGACGCCGAGCAGCGTCGTGACCCGCACGCCGGGCGCCGCCTCCGGCGCGTCGGTCTCGACCCGCAGCCGGGCCGCCGCGTGGACCTGCCACCGCAGGAGCGCGTCGCCGAGGCGGTCGAGGTCTTGGGGCGGGTGCGCGTGCCGCGACAGCCGGACCTGCACGCGCACGTGCCGGTAGCCGTCCGGGCGCGCACCCGTGCGGGTCGCCCCCACCTCGGGGTAGGTGAACGTCATGCGGCGCTCCTCGTGCGCTCGGGCCGGCGTCCGCCGGCGGTCGTGGCCCGGAGCAGGCGGAGCCCCAGGACGGTGCAGAGCACGAACCCGACGGCGTTCGCCAGCCCGTGCGTGGCGGCCATGACACCGAGTCCCGGGTGCGGCACCGCGAAGGCCTCGCCCACCGCCCACCACACGGCGAGCAGCATCGAGACGGCGACCGTGGCGCCCCCCGTCCCGAGCAGGACCCGCGCGACCGCCCCCCCGCCCGGGAGGCGCGACGAGGGCGCGCGTCGTCGCGGCCGCCGTCGACCACAGCGCCGTGGTGAGCACCAGGGCGCCGACGAGCTCGGCGACGTCGCCCAGGAAGTACCCGACGAGCACGAGGAGGGTGCCCACCGGGACTCCCCACGCTCCCGCGCGCGCGAGCTGGTCGTCGGGCGCGAGGCGCGCCACGGTCCCCGCGACCAGCGCGGCACCGAAGCCCGCGTAGAGCATGTGCGGCACGGTGAGGGCGAGATACGTGCCGGAGAACCCGAGGAGCCCCCACCCCGCGCGCTCGGCGACGAGGGCGCACGCCCCCACCGCGGGCGTCCCGAGGGCGACGACCGTCGCGAGCACCTGAGCGGCCTCCGCATCCCGGCGCCCGCCGTGCAGCGCGGCCCAGCCCGTGCGGACGGCGGCGCCGAGCAGCACGAGCGTCGCCGCGGCGAAGACGGTCGCGCACGCGGTGGCGGGAGCACCGCGCGGCAGCATGAGGCTCGTCGCGCCCACAAGCCCCGCGAGCGGCCACAGCGGGTTCAACGGCGCGGGCACGGTCGGGCTGCCCAGGAGCCGCAGACCGAGCGGGAGCACCACGACCATCCCGAGCGCCACGAGGGCCGTGACGAGCGCGGCCGCCCCCGGGCTCACCGCTCCCCCTCGCCGTCGGGCGCCGCGTCGGGCCCCGGGCGGACGGCCCGCAGGAGCCGCAGCGCGTCGTCGACCACCCCGCGAGCCACCGGGAGGCGGGACAGCCGGACCACGCTCCCGACGAGCGCCGCGCCGCCCGAGACCAGCCGCCGCGTCCGCGCGAACCCCGCGGACGTGTCGTGCACCCAGAACAGCGTCACGCCGAGCTGCCCCAGCCACAGCAGCTCCGGCAGCTCGGCGCGCAGCCGCGCCGGCACCGCGGGCTCCGCCCCGGCGACGACCTCCTCGAAGAGCGCGCGCGACCGGTGCCGCGCGGGCGCCGACACCGCCGAGAACGGGCTGGCGTCCGACCCCGGCCGGATCGCGACGGACACGAACTCCGCCCCGAACGCGTGGAACGGGGCGAACGCGTCCACCGACGCACCCCAGACGCCGCGCACCCGCTCCGCGAGCGTCCCGCCCGCCGACAGCAGCGGCTCGGCGAGCGCCGCGTGCTCGTCCTGGACCTCGAGGTAGAGCTCCTGCACGAGCGCGTCCTTCGACGGGAAGTGGTAGTACGCGTTGCCCGTGCTCACCCCCGCCTCCGCCGCGATCGCCCGCATCGTCGTCCGCTCGTAGCCGACGTCGCGCAGCATCCGGATCGCGACGTCCCGCACCAGCGCCCGCGTCCGCTCGGACTTCGGCGTCGCCCCGCTCATCGCGCGCACGCCCCGACGGCATATCTGAACATGTTCAAAAACTACCACGGCCGTTCTGCTCCCGATCCGATCGACCCGTGCGGGCAGACGTGGGAGACCCGTGGGGCCGGCGCCGGACGGGCGAACCGCAAGGCTGGAGGACCGCAAGGCTGGACGACCGCAAGACTGAACGACCGCAAGACTGAACGACCGAGTGGGTGGACGACCGAGTGGGTGGACGACCGAGTGGGTGGACGGGACGGGTTCTGGCGGGTCGTGGCGGGTCTGGCGGGAGGACCCGAGGAACGAGGGTCCGGATGGTAGACCCGCCAGGACCCGTCCCGTCCACCCACGCACCCGAAGCCCACGCACCCGAAGCCCACGCGCCCCCGGCCCAGGCTCAGGCTCAGGCTCAGAAGAGCCGCGACTCCACGTCGTCGACGCCCCGCATCGCGTCGTAGTCGAGGACGAGGCAGCCGATCCCCCGGTCGGTCGCGAGCACGCGCGCCTGGGGCTTGATCTCCTGCGCGGCGAAGACGCCCCGCACGGGCGCGAGGAGCGGGTCGCGGTTGAGCAGGTCGAGGTACCGGGTGAGCTGCTCCACGCCGTCGATGTCCCCGCGGCGCTTGATCTCGACGGCGACGGTGGCGCCGGTCGGGTCCTTCGCGAGGATGTCGACGGGGCCGATCGCGGTGGGGTACTCGCGGCGGACGAGGGTGTGACCCGTGCCGAGGAGGTCGATCTGCGCGGCGAGCATCTCCTGCAGGTGCGCCTCGACGCCGTCCTTGACGAGGCCGGGGTCGACGCCGAGGTCGTGGGAGCTGTCGTGCAGCACCTCGTGCAGCTCGATCTCGAGGCGGTCGTCGCTCTTGGCGTGCTGGACCGCCCACACCTCGGTCACGCCGCGTGTCACCGCGTCGTCCGACGGCGCGCGCACCGCGAGCGTGCACGGCGGGCTCATCCAGTTGAGCGGCTTGTAGGAGCCGCCGTCGGAGTGCAGGAGCACGCTGCCGTCGGCCTTGACGAGCAGCACGCGGGTCGCGAGCGGCAGGTGTGCGGAGAGCCTGCCCGTGTAGCGGGCGGAGCAGCGGGCGACGACGAGGCGCATGGAGCGGCGTGTCCTCCTGGTCGAGGTGACCGCCGAGGGCGGTCGGGCGAGAGGGTGACGGGACGGGCGTGCCGCGACCGTTCCGCTCAGACGACGACGTCGCGCCGGCCGGGCGGCGCGGCCTCCAGCCAAGAGGCGAGGCCTTCGTACGCGGGCCGCGTCATGGTGAGCTCGAAGTCCTGGCCGTCGTAGCGACAGCGGACGAGGTAGGAGTCCGGGCGGGCGTCCGGGCCGGTGAACGGCTCCCGGCCGAGAAGCTGCAGGTCGTACCGGGACCAGATGCGCGCGGGGCGCCACGCGAGCGACCACGACCGCCACCAGTCGATCCGCCCCACGCCGTAGTGGGCGATCCCGGACGTCCAGGCAGCACCCTCGACGCCCGCGGGACGTACGCCGCACTCGAACGACCCGACGCGGTGGGCCAGCGCACGCAGGCGGAACGCCCCCAGCCCGACCACGACGACCGCTGCGAGCAGCAGGCCGATCGCGATCCAGACGGGGGGCGTCATCGGTGGCCGGTCCCGGTGCTCAGCGAGCGGACTCGGACTCGACCGAGTCCGCGACGATCGTGACCTGGTTGGCGTCCACCGAGAGGAACCCGCCGGAGATCCGCACCTCCAGCGGCGTGCCCTGGGTGGCCTTGATCCGGACCGACCCCTCGCGCAGCACCGACAGCAGGGGCGAGTGGTCCGCGAGGATGCCGATCTCGCCGTCGGCGGCCGGGGCGCTCACCATCTGCGCCTCGCCCGACCAGATCTTGCGGTCCGCCGAGACGAGGTCGACGTTCAGCTGTGCCACTGCAACTCCTTCATCCCCGGCACGGTGTCCGGATCAGGTCCGACCCGCCGCACGGGACGGACCCGTACGACGGTGCTCCGCGGCCGAAGGGACGGACCGCGGGCGATGACGGTCGCGGGGGCGGGCGGTCGCCCGCCCACCCCCGCGGCGTCGGATCAGGCCCCGTACTCCTTCTGGATGCGGGCCCAGTTGCGCTCGAGGTCCTCGAGGCCGCCGATGTTGAAGAACGCCTGCTCGGCGATGTGGTCGAACTCGCCGTCCGCGATCTTCTTGAACGCCTCGATGGTCTCGCTCAGCGGCACCGTCGAGCCGACGACGCCGGTGAACTTCTCTGCCATGTAGGTGTTCTGGGAGAGGAACTGCTGGATGCGGCGCGCACGCGCGACGACCGTCTTGTCCTCCTCCGAGAGCTCGTCCACACCGAGGATCGCGATGATGTCCTGCAGCTCCTTGTTGCGCTGCAGGATCGACTTCACGCGCGTGGCGACGTCGTAGTGCTCCTGGCCCACGTAGCGCGGGTCGAGGATGCGCGACGTCGACGCGAGCGGGTCGATCGCGGGGTACAGACCGCGCGACGCGATCTCGCGGGAGAGCTCGGTCGTCGCGTCGAGGTGCGCGAACGTCGTCGCCGGGGCGGGGTCGGTGTAGTCGTCCGCGGGGACGTAGATCGCCTGGAGCGAGGTGATCGAGTGACCACGCGTCGAGGTGATGCGCTCCTGGAGGAGACCCATCTCGTCGGCGAGGTTCGGCTGGTAGCCCACCGCGGAGGGCATGCGGCCGAGCAGCGTCGACACCTCGGAACCCGCCTGCGTGAAGCGGAAGATGTTGTCGATGAACAGGAGCACGTCCTGCTTCTTCACGTCACGGAAGTACTCCGCCATCGTCAGCGCGGAGAGCGCGACGCGAAGACGCGTGCCCGGCGGCTCGTCCATCTGGCCGAAGACGAGTGCCGTCTTGTCGAAGACGCCCGCCTCCTCCATCTCGACGATGAGGTCGTTGCCCTCACGCGTGCGCTCGCCGACGCCGGCGAACACGGACACACCGCCGTGGTCCTGCGCGACGCGCTGGATCATCTCCTGGATGAGGACCGTCTTGCCGACGCCCGCACCACCGAAGAGGCCGATCTTCCCACCCTGCACGTACGGGGTGAGGAGGTCGATCGACTTGATGCCCGTCTCGAACATCGTGGTCTTCGACTCGAGCTGGTCGAACGCCGGGGGCTTGCGGTGGATGGGCCACCGCTCGGTGATCTCGACCTTCTCGCCCGGCTCCGCGTTGAGCACGTCACCGGTCACGTTGAACACGCGCCCCTTGGTGACGTCGCCCACGGGAACGCTGATCGGCGCGCCCGTGTCGGTGACCTGGGCGCCGCGGACGAGACCGTCCGTCGGCTTGAGCGCGATGGCGCGCACGAGCGAGTCGCCGAGGTGCTGGGCGACCTCGAGCATGAGCGTGAAGCTCTGCTCGCCCTCGCCCTGCGACGACAGGTCGATGTCGACCTGGAGCGCGTTGTAGATGTCGGGGATCGCGTCCGCCGGGAACTCGATGTCCACGACGGGGCCGATCACACGCGCGACACGGCCCACGCCGGGACCGCTGGAGTGCTCGACCTGGGCTTCCACGGTGGTGGCGGTCATTGCTGGCCTCGCTTCGCAGTGCCGGGACGGTCCCCGGCGGTTTCGGTCAGGATGTCGGTGGTGGCGGGCACGCCGGCCGTGGCCACCCGGTGGCGCGTCATGACGCCGCCAGCGCGTCGGCACCCGAGACGATCTCGCTGATCTCCTGGGTGATGTCCGCCTGGCGGGCCTGGTTCGCCAACCGCGTGTAGGTGCGGATGAGGTCCTCCGCGTTGTCGGTGGCCGTGTGCATCGCGCGCTGGCGCGCCGCCAGCTCGGACGCCGCCGCCTCGAGGAGGCAGCTGAAGATGCGGCTGCGCACGTAGCGCGGCAGCAGGGCGTCGAGCACCGCCTCGGGCGACGGCTCGAAGTCGTACAGCGGGAGCACGTCGTGCTTGCCCGCGGGGGCGACGCCCTCGACGACCTCGAGCGGGAGCATCCGCACGACGCGAGGACGCTGCGTCACCATGTTGACGAACTGCGTGTACACGATGTGCAGCTCGCTCACGCCGCCCTCGGCGGCCGGCGCGAGGAACGCCTGGAGGAGCGTGTCCGCGATCTCGCCGGCGACCTCGGCGTTCGGGGCGTCCGACCCGTACGACCACGTCCCGGCGAGCTCGCGCTCACGGAACGTGTAGTACGAGATCGCACGTCGGCCCGAGGCGTAGAGCACGACCTCCTTGCCTTCCGCCGTGAGCCGCTCCACGAGACGCTCGGTCTCGCGGAGGATCGAGGCGGAGTAGGAGCCGGCCATGCCGCGGTCCGAGGCGACGACGAGCACCGCGACACGGTTGGTGTCGGTGCGCTCGCTCGTCAGCGGGTGCTGGGTCGCGGTGTGCGTCGCGACCGCCGACACGGCACGCGTGATCGCCCGCGAGTACGGCGTCGCCGCCGCCGTGCGTGCGCGTGCCTTGCCGATGCGCGACGCAGCGATGAGCTCCTGCGCGCGGAACATCTTCTTCAGGGACTGCGTCGACTTGATCCGCTGCTTGTAGACGCGCTGGGATCCGGCCATGCTCAGCCCTTCTTCTGACGGACGATCTGCTCCTGCTCGACGTCCACGCCCTCGTCCTCGACCTCGTCGCCGCCCACGAGCGGCGAGCCGTCTCCCTTGAGGAAGCCCTCACGGAAGGCGTCGACCGCCGAGGCGAGCTGCGACTCCGTGTCCTCGGCGAGCTTGCCGGTGTCGGCGATCGTCGAGAGCACGTCGGTGTTGCGGCGCAGGTGGTCGAGGAGCTCGGACTCGAAGCGGCGCACGTCGTCGACGGGGACGTCGTCGAGCTTGCCCTTCGTGCCGGCCCAGATGGACGCGACCTGCTCCTCGACGGGGTACGGCGAGTACTGGCCCTGCTTGAGCAGCTCCATGAGCACCGCACCGCGGGCGAGCTGGCCGCGCGACGCCGCGTCGAGGTCGGACGCGAACATCGCGAACGCCTCGAGCGAGCGGTACTGCGCGAGCTCGAGCTTCAGCGTGCCGGAGACCTGCTTCATGGCCTTGACCTGTGCGGCACCACCGACGCGGGACACCGAGATGCCGACGTCGACGGCGGGGCGCTGGTCGGCGTTGAAGAGGTCCGACTGGAGGAAGATCTGGCCGTCGGTGATGGAGATGACGTTCGTCGGGATGTACGCCGACACGTCGTTCGCCTTCGTCTCGATGACGGGCAGGCCCGTCATCGAGCCCGCGCCCAGCTCGTCGGAGAGCTTCGCGCAACGCTCGAGCAGACGGGAGTGCAGGTAGAAGACGTCGCCCGGGTACGCCTCGCGGCCCGGCGGGCGGCGCAGCAGCAGCGACACGGCACGGTAGGCCTCGGCCTGCTTCGACAGGTCGTCGAACACGATGAGGACGTGCTTGCCGGAGTACATCCAGTGCTGGCCGATGGCCGAGCCGGTGTACGGCGCGAGGTACTTGAAGCCGGCGGGGTCGGAGGCCGGGGCCGCGACGATCGTCGTGTACTCGAGCGCGCCGGCCTCCTCGAGGGCGCCGCGCACCGAGGCGATGGTCGAGCCCTTCTGGCCGACGGCGACGTAGATGCAGCGGACCTGCTTCTCCGGGTCGCCCGACTCCCAGTTGGCCTTCTGGTTGATGATCGTGTCGATCGCGATCGCCGTCTTGCCCGTCTGGCGGTCGCCGATGATCAGCTGGCGCTGACCACGGCCGATCGGGATCATCGAGTCGATCGCCTTGAGGCCGGTCTGCAGCGGCTCGTGGACCGACTTGCGGGCCATGACGCCGGGGGCCTGGAGCTCCAGGGCGCGGCGGTCCTCGGTCGCGATCTCGCCGAGACCGTCGATCGGGTTGCCGAGCGGGTCGACGACGCGCCCGAGGTAGCCCTCCCCGACGGGGACGGACAGGACCTCACCGGTGCGGCGGACCTCCTGGCCCTCCTCGATGCCGGTGAACTCGCCGAGGACGACGACACCGATCTCGCGGACGTCGAGGTTGAGGGCGAGACCCAGGGTCCCGTCCTCGAAGCGCAGCAGCTCGTTGGCCATCGCGCCGGGCAGACCCTCGACGTTCGCGATGCCGTCGGCGGCCAGGGTGACCCGGCCCACCTCCTCGGACACGGCGCCCTCGGGCTCGTAGGACTTCACGAAGCTGTCCAGAGCGGCCCGGATCTCCTCCGGCCGGATCGTCAGCTCAGCCATTGCTCTTCTCCTGTCGTGGCCGCACCTCGTGGTTCGGGTGCGGTCGAACGTTTGTCGTTGTGCGGCCGGTGGCCGGCAGGCGGTCGTCGGTCGGGAGGATGTCGGCCCGGGGAGTCAGCTCACGAGACGCCGACGGGCGTCGGCGAGACGCGACAGCACGGTCGAGTCGACGACGTCCGCGCCGACCTGGACCCGCAGCCCGCCGAGCACGGCCGGGTCGACCGTGACGTTGAGCTGCACGGCCCGCCCGTAGGCACGCTCGAGGAGCGCGCCGAGCCGGTCGAGCTGAGCGGCGTCGAGCACGACCGCCGAGGTGACGGAGGCGACCAGGCGCTGGCGCCGCTCCGCGGCGACCTCGCCGATCCACCCCAGCGTCGGCACGAACCGGCGGCCGCGCAGCGCGCGCGTCGCGTGCTGGGCGAGGACCGAGGTGACCCGGTCCACCTTGCCGTCGAGGAGCGAGGCGACGAAGGTCGCGCGCCGCTCCGGGGCGGTCGTGTCGTCGGACAGGATCTGCCGTGCCTCGCGCTGGCCGACGAGCGACCGCGAGACGCGGAACAGCTCGTCCTCGACCTTCTCGAGGGCACCGCGGTGCTCGGCCGACGCGAGGACCGCGTCGAGACCGAGGTGCTCGACCGCGTCCGCGAGGTCGCGCTCGTGCGACCAGCGCGAGCGCACCAGACCCGAGACGAGGTCGACCACGCGACCGTCGAAGCCGGTCCGCAGGACCGCCGTCACGAGCGCCGCCTTGTCGTCGCCGGAGCGCGACGGGTCGGCGAGCGACCGCCGCAGCGGTGCCGACTCGTCGAGCGCGGCCGTGACCGCGAACAGCTGCTCGCCCAGGGCGAGGGCGTCGTCCCCGGCAGAGCGCAGGACCGGCTCGAACCGCTCGCGCGCCTGGGACAGGGACTCTCCGCTCGTACCGCGCATCAGTCCTCCTTGGCGGCCTGACCGCCGACGGAGCTCGCCGCCGCGGGACCCGCGGCCTCGAGCTCGTCGAGGAAGCGGTCGACCACGCGGCTCTGGCGCGCCGAGTCGGCGAGGGACTCGCCGACGATCTTCGACGCGAGCTCGGTCGCGAGCAGGCCGACGTCGTTGCGCAGCGAGACCGCGGCCTGCTGGCGCTCGGCCTCGATCTGGCGGTGCGCCGTCTCGACGATCCGCGCGGCGTCGTCCGACGCCTTGGTGCGCAGGTCCGCGACGATGGCCGAGCCCTCGGCGCGGGCCTCCTCGCGGATCTTCGCGGCCTCGGCACGGGCCTCCTGCAGCTGCTGGTGGTACTCCGCCAGCGCGGCGGCCGCCTCGGCCTGCGCGGACTCCGCCTTGGCGAGCCCGCCCTCGATCTTGGCCGTGCGCTCGTCGAGGACCGCCTGGAACTTCGGCAGGATCGCCTTGTAGAAGACGATCGCGATCACGAGCACGACGACGGACGACCAGAGGATGTCGTACCCGGCGGGGAGAAACAGGTCGATGCCTGCAGGCTCCTCGCCCGTCTCCGCCGCGACGTTCAGCGCGGCGGTCGCCAGCGCCGGCATCACGCCGTGAAGAGGAAGCCGGCGACGAGACCGAGCAGCGCGAGCACCTCGACGAACGCGACGCCGATGAACATGGTGGCGCGGAGCTGGCCGGCGACCTCGGGCTGGCGGGCGATGCCCTCGATGGTCTTGCCGATGAGGATGCCGAGGCCGATGCCGGGGCCGATCGCCGCGAGGCCGTACCCGATGGTGCCGACGTTGCCGGAGACCTCAGCGAGAGTGGTGACGTCCACGATTGCTCGTTCCTTCCGTTGGGCGCCCGACCGGATGATCGGGCGTCGCGTTGGTACTGCGCTTGATGAGGGTGCTGCTGGTGGTGCGGGTGACGCTGCCGGGCACGGACCCGGGGGTCAGTGCTCCTCCTCCAGCGACATGTTGATGTAGACGGCCGCGAGGAGCGCGAAGATGTACGCCTGCAGGAAGGCCACGAGGACCTCGAACAGGGTGATCGCGAAGCCGCCGGCGAGGGTCAGCGCGCCGAACGCCTTCATGGCGGGGGCCGCTTCGAAGATGAAGTACTGCGTCGCCGCGAAGCAGAGCACGAGCATGATGTGCCCGGCGATCATGTTGGCCGCGAGTCGGATCGCCAGCGAGGCGGGCCGGATGACGAGGATCTGCAGGAGCTCGATCGGCGTGACGATGATGTAGATCGGCCACGGGATCCCCGGGGGGAACAGGTTGTTCTTCAGGTAGCCGCCCAGCCCGTGCTTCTTGATGCCCACCGCCCAGTAGGTGACGAACACCCAGAGCGCGAGCACGAGGGGAAGACCGATGCGCGACGTCCCGGCGAGGTTCAGCCCGGGGATGACCGCGGTGATGTTGAACGCGAGCACGGCGAAGAAGATCGTCGCGATCATGGGGACGAACCGGCGGGCGGTCTCCTTCCCCATGATCTCCTCGACGATCTGGACGCGCACGAAGTCGATGCCCATCTCGAGGACGTTCTGGAGACGCCCGGGGACGAGCTTCGCGCGGCGTGCGCCGATGAGGAACACGGTCAGGAGGACGACCGTCGCGATGATCCGCAGGATCCAGATGCGGTCGATCTGGAAGATCGTGTCCTCGAAGAGGATGGCCGGCGGGAAGAAGTCGGCGATGGACGGCGCGTGAAAGCCACCTTCGCTCTCGGAGGCAGCGAGGATCACGGGGGTCGCAAGCGTGGACAGGGTGGACTCCCAATGGTCGTGTGGTCCGGGCACTCACCACTCGATCGTGGGCACGCCGTCGGACCTGGCCGTCATGGATTCGCCGCTAGCCTAACGTATGGATCGGCGTGCTCACGCCGATCCGGCGGCGCTTGTGACATTCTGCTCATGCGCCCGGGGCAACCGTTCCGGACGGTTCAGGAGGCCGTCGGGCCGCCCGTGCGCGGGGCGGGCTCGACGTAGGGGATCCGTCCCCTGTTCACGGCCCTGTAGTCGAGGACGGCCGAGCCGATCACGCCGACGAGGAGCACCCCCGCGAACACCCAGCGGTCGTAGAAGTCCATGCCGCGCAGCACCACGAGGACCGCCACGAGGACGACCATCTTCGCGAGCCAGCTGCCCATGACCACCGCCGCCGTCGTCGTCGGCGTCGAGTCGACCGTGCGGAGCATGGTCCACACCGTCGTCGCGGAGAAGACCAGCGCCACCCCGACGCCCAGCAGGGCACCCCAGACCCCCGCGACGCCGGAGACCAGCGCGCCGACGGCCACACCGAGCACGGTGAGCCCGCCGAGCAGGACGAGGACGTCCCGCAGGGCGGTGCGGAAGACGGCCCGGACGGCCTGGCCGTGCGGGCCCAGCGTCTGCTCGGCCTGCGGCGCGGCCGTGTCCGGGGAGCCGGTCGTGCCGGGGTCGGCGCCCGCCCCCTGCTCGGGGTGCGCGGGCTCGGGCTGGTGGGTGTCCATCTCAGGCTTCCTTCGGCGGGGTCGAGGTGGTCGCGCCCGACGGCGCGGAGGCGGGTCGAGGAGGGGGGGTCCGGTCGGCGTCGGGCGGGAGACCGCCGGTCTCGTGCGCGTCCTGCGGGGGCTCCTGGTCGTCGAGGAACCGTCCACGCGTACGCAGCGGGCCGAGCGTGAGCAGGAGCGCCACGACGCACGCGACGCCCAGCCCGACCGCGACCGTGCGGGCGTCCCACGCGACGAGCGCGACCGCGCCGAACGCGAAGACCGCCGTCCACACGTAGAGGATGAGGACGGCACGACGGTGGGAGTGGCCGAGCGCGAGCATCCGGTGGTGCAGGTGCATCCGGTCGGGGTGGAACGGGGACTTGCCCGCGAGCACGCGCCGCACCACGGCCATCCCCATGTCCAGGAGCGGCAGGAGGATGACCGCGAGCGGCAGCAGCAGCGGGATGAACGCGGGCAGCTGCTCGCGGCCCGAGGTCGCCCCCGGGTCGATGTTGCCGGTGACGACGATCGCCGCCCCGGAGAAGACGAGCCCGAGCACCATCGACCCGGAGTCGCCCATGAAGATCCGGGCCGGGTTGAAGTTGTGCGGGAGGAAGCCCGCGCACACCCCGACGAGAGCGGCGATGACGAGCGTCGCGAGGCTCGAGAAGTCGTCGGGGTCCGTGCGCTGGGTGAGCGCGTAGGAGTAGACGAAGAACGCCGTCCCGCCGATCGCGACGAGGCCCGCCGCGAGGCCGTCGAGCCCGTCGACGAAGTTCACCGCGTTCATGGCGACGACGACGACGAGGATCGTCGCGACGAGCTGCAGGCGCGAGGACGGCAGCGCCTGGAACCCGCCGACGGGGACGGTGTAGAGGACCACGCCCTGGGCCGCCATGAGACCGGCGGCGAGCACCTGCCCGGCGAGCTTGGTCATCCAGTCGAGGTCCCAGATGTCGTCGGCCACGCCCAGGAGGCAGACGATCGCCGCCGCCCCGACGATCCCCCACACCCGTGGGTCGACGACGGCGACCCCCGCGACGTCGCGCACGAAGACGCCCTCGAGGAACGGCATCTGCGACGCGAGCACCACGGCGACGACCAGCCCGAGCAGCATCGCGACGCCGCCGAGCCTCGGGGTCGGGACGGTGTGCACGTCGCGCGCCCGGACCGCCGTGATCGCCCCGGACCTCATCGCGACCCACCGGGCGAAAGGCGTCGTCAGGAACGTCACCGCGGCGGCGACGAGCATGACGAGCAGGTAGACCCTCACCCGCCGTTCGCCTCCGGCTGGTCCCCCTCGTGCAAGGTGGCGCCCGCGGGCTCCTCGTCGGCCGCCGTGCCGGAGGCTGCGTCGTCCCCGGGAACGGCGTCCTGGGGCCCGTCGACGGCCGCGACCTCGCGCAGCCGGTCGAGCGGCACGGCGCCCGCGCGCACGACGCGCAGCGCGCCCGACGTGGCGTCGACGATGGTGGACGCCACCCCGCCGGGCGCCGTGCCGCCGTCGAGGTAGACCGCGACGGCGTCGCCGAGCTGCGTGCGCGCGTCGTCCACGTCGAGCGCAGCAGGGCTGCCGGTCGTGTTCGCGGACGAGACCGCGAGCGGGCCCGTACGACGCAGCAGCGCGAGCGCGGCCTCGTGGTCGGGCATGCGCAGCGCCACGGTCCCGTGCGTCTCACCGAGGTCCCAGGCGAGGGACGGCTGGGCGCGCAGGATGATGGTGAGCCCGCCGGGCCACAGCTCCTCGACGAGGCGACGGACGTCGTCGGGCACGTCGGTGGCGAGCCCGTCGAGGGTCCGCGCGTCGGGCACGAGCACCGGCGGGGGCATGTGCCTGCCCCGGCCCTTCGCGGCCAGCAGCGCGGACACGGCGTCCGCGTCGAACGCGTCGGCGCCGATGCCGTAGACGGTGTCGGTGGGAAGGACCACGAGGCCGCCGCGGGACACGGCGTTGACCGCCTCGTCGATCCCAGGGCCCCAGGTGTTCGGGTCGGTCACGGGGTGGACGGTGCTCACGGGACCAGTGTTCCACGCTCGCCGGAGCGTCCGTCGCCGCCGGCGCGGCGCGCGACGACCATCCGGTCGCGGCCCGTGAGGTCCTGACCGGTCCGCACGTCGGTGAACTCCCCCGCCGCCGCGACCATCGCGCGGGCCGCCGCGGCCTGGACCTCGGCGTGCTCCATGACGTACAGCCCGCCGGGACGCAGGAGGCGCGCGGCCGCCGCGGTCACCCCGCGGGGCACCTCGAGCCCGTCCGCACCCAGCCCGTACAGGGCGACCGCCGGGTCGTGGTCCGCCACCTCGGGGTCCCGCGGGACGGCTCCGGGCGGCACGTAGGGCGGGTTGGACACGACGACGTCGCACGCGCCGTCGAGCCCCCCGCTCCCCGGCGGCCCGGCGAGGGCCCGCCGCGCGTCCCCGCGGACCAGGTGCACGACGGCGCCCGTCGCCTCGCGCACGGACGCGACGTTGCGCTCGGCCCAGCCGTGGGCCGCCGCGTCGAGCTCCACGGCGTGCACCTCGGCGCCGGGCACCTCGCTCGCCACGGCGAGCGCGATCGCGCCCGACCCCGTGCACAGGTCGACGACGACCGCGCGCCCCGTGCGCCGGACGGCCTCCCGGGCGGCGTCGACCGCGACCTGCGCGACCTGCTCCGTCTCGGGACGCGGCACGAAGACGCCGGCACCGACCGCGAGGTCGAGGTGCCGGAACGGCGCCGTGCCCGTGAGGTGCTGCAGCGGCACGCGAGCCGCGCGCCGGGCCACGAGGTCCTCGAAGGCCCGCACCGCGTCGTCGGGCAGCGGCCGGTCCAGGACGGCCAGCCGCCGCACCTCACCGCGCGGCACGCCCAGCACATGGGCGAGCAGGATCTCGGCGTCGGCACGCGGGGTCGCGACCCCGCTCTCGTCGAGCACACCGGTGGCCCAGCGCACCCCCACGGAAGGACGGGGGTCCGCCACCGGACCGCCCGCGACCGTACCGTCGCCCACGGGGTCAGGCCTCGCCCGCCGCCGCGAGCCGCGCGGCCTCGTCCGCCTCGACGGCGGACCGCACGACGGGGCCGAGGTCGCCGTCGAGCACCTGGTCGAGGTTGTACGCCTTGTACCCGGTCCGGTGGTCCGCGATGCGGTTCTCGGGGAAGTTGTAGGTGCGGATGCGCTCCGAGCGGTCCACGGTGCGGACCTGCGAGCGGCGCAGGTCCGCCGCCTCGGCGGCCGCAGCCTCCTGCTGGGCGGCGAGCAGCCGGGCACGCAGCACGCGCATGGCCTGCTCGCGGTTCTGGAGCTGGGACTTCTCGTTCTGCATCGACACGACGATGCCGGTCGGCACGTGGGTGATGCGCACCGCGGAGTCGGTCGTGTTGACCGACTGCCCGCCCGGCCCGGAGGAGCGGTAGACGTCGATGCGCAGGTCGTTCGGGTCGATCTCGACCTCGCCCGGGTCCTCGACCTCGGGGAAGACGAGGACGCCGGCCGCCGACGTGTGGATGCGGCCCTGCGACTCCGTGACGGGGACGCGCTGGACGCGGTGGACGCCCCCCTCGTACTTGAGGTTCGCCCAGACGCCCTCCGCCGGGTCCGACGGGGCGCCCTTCGCCTTGACGGCGACCTGGACGTCCTTGTACCCGCCGAGGTCCGACTCCGTGGCCTCGATGACCTCGGTCTTCCAGCCCTGGCGCTCGGCGTAGCGCAGGTACATGCGCAGGAGGTCCCCCGCGAAGAGCGCCGACTCCTCGCCGCCCTCCCCCGCCTTGATCTCGAGGATGACGTCGCGACCGTCGTCGGGGTCGCGCGGGACGAGCACGCGACGCAGGCGCTCGGCCGCGGCGTCGGCCGCCTCGCGCAGCGCGGGGAGCTCGGTGGCGAAGGCCTCGTCCTCCGCGGCGAGCTCGGCCGCGGCCTCGGCGTCGTCCGTCGCCTCGCGCCACGCCCGGTGCGCGCCGACGACCTGGTTGAGCTCTGCGTACCGGCGCCCGAGCGCGCGCGCCCGTGCCGGGTCGGCGTGGACCGACGGGTCGGCGAGCTGCGCCTCGATCTCGGCGTGCTCGGCGAGGAGAGGCCTCGTCGCGGCGAACTGGTCGGTCACTCGGGCTCCTCGGGGTCAACGGGTCCGGCAGGGCCGGCGGCGGGGAGGCGTCGACGCACCGACCCCGGCAACGCGACAGCGCCGGTGGTCCGCGCCGCTCGACTGCCCCTGGAGAGGTTGTCGGGCGCGGACCACCGGCGCTGCGGGGATGCTACTTGTCGGCGTCCTTCTTGCCGTAGCGCGCCTGGAAGCGGGCCACGCGGCCACCGGTGTCGAGGATCTTCTGCTTGCCCGTGTAGAACGGGTGGCAGGCGCTGCACACGTCCGAGCTGATCTTGCCGGACGTCTCGGTGCTGCGCGTCACGAAGGTGTTGCCGCAGGTGCACGTCACCTCGGTGAGGACGTACTCGGGGTGGATACCAGACTTCACAGTGTCTCCTTGGGTGCGAGGTCTCCGGGTCAGCCCCGGGAGACCCCGGGCCTGTGAACCGCAGACGCGGTCTGCGTGACGCAGACCGACGAACCATTGTGCCAGACCGCGGGGCCGCCCCGGGCACGGGACGGCCCGCGGCCGGCGGGCGTCAGATCGTGCGACCGACGTTGTCGTCGTCGGCGAAGCCCTGCGGCGTGGTCTTCTGGACCTGCAGGAGGAACTCGACGTTCGACTTCGTGTCCTTGAGCTTGCCGAGCAGCAGCTCGATCGCCTGCTGCTGGTCGAGCGCGCCCATGACGCGTCGCAGCTTGTAGACGATCTTGAGCTCGTCCTGCGAGAGCAGGATCTCCTCGCGGCGCGTGCCGGAGGCGTTGACGTCCACGGCCGGGAAGATGCGCTTGTCCGCGAGGTTGCGGGACAGGCGGAGCTCCATGTTGCCGGTGCCCTTGAACTCCTCGAAGATCACCTCGTCCATCTTCGAGCCGGTCTCGACGAGCGCCGACGCGAGGATGGTCAGCGAGCCGCCGTTCTCGATGTTCCGGGCCGCGCCGAAGAAGCGCTTCGGCGGGTAGAGCGCCGAGGCGTCGACACCACCGGACAGGATGCGGCCCGACGCGGGCGCCGCGAGGTTGTACGCGCGCGACAGGCGGGTCAGCGAGTCGAGCAGCACGACGACGTCCTGGCCGAGCTCCACGAGCCGCTTCGCGCGCTCGATGGCGAGCTCGGCGACGATCGTGTGGTCGGACGCGGGGCGGTCGAACGTCGAGGCGATGACCTCGCCCTTGACCGTCCGCTCCATGTCGGTGACCTCTTCGGGCCGCTCGTCCACGAGGACCACCATGAGGTGGACCTCGGGGTTGTTCGCGGTGATCGCGTTCGCGATCTGCTGCATGATGATCGTCTTGCCCGCCTTGGGCGGCGCGACGATGAGGCCGCGCTGGCCCTTGCCGACGGGCGCGACGATGTCGATGACGCGCGGCGTGAGGCGCGTCGCCTCGGCGTTCTCCAGGCGCAGCCGCTCCTGCGGGTACAGGGGCGTGAGCTTGGTGAAGTCGGGGCGCTGGCGCGCCTCCTCCGGCGACATGCCGTTGACCGAGTCGAGGCGCACGAGCGCGTTGAACTTCTGGCGCGCGCTGCTGCCCTGGTTCTCGCCCTCGCGGGGCTGGCGCACCGCGCCCGTGACCGCGTCGCCGCGGCGCAGGCCGGCCTTCTTCACCTGGCCGAGCGAGACGTACACGTCGTTCGAGCCGGGCAGGTAGCCGCTGGTGCGCACGAACGCGTAGTTGTCGAGGATGTCGAGGATGCCGGCGACGGGCAGCAGGACGTCGTCCTCGCTCACCTCGATGTCGTCGAGACCGGCGACGTCGGGGTTCTGGCGGTTGCGCCCGCGCTTGCGGTCCCGGCCGCGGTCGCGGCCGCGACGGCGGCGGCCGCCGCGCTCGTCGTCCTGCCCGCCGCGGTCGTTGCGCTCGCTCTGGCGGTCGCCCTGGCGGTCGCCGCGCGACCCCTGCTCGCCGGAGCGCTGCTGGCCCTGCTGGCGGTCGCCGGAGCGCTCACCGGACCGGTCGCCGGAGCGCTGGCGCTCGCCGTCCGTGTCCGTCGACGGCGCACCCGCGCCACGGCCCGACCGGCGCGAACCGCGCTCTCCGGTGACGAGGCCGACGGCGGCCGCGGCACGCGCCGCGCGGTCGTCGGTCGACTCGGAGTCACGGGCCCGCACGCCCTGCTCGCCGAGCGCCTCGGCGACGGCGGCAGCAGCCTCGGAGCGCGAGTCGCGCTCGTCGCGCGAGCGCTCGGCGCGGCGGCTGCCGTTCTCGCCCTGCTCGCCCGAGCGGACCGGCAGGTCGAGCACGGGGGCGGCCCCGCGTGCCGCACGGCTCGCGGCGGCGGGCGCGTCCGAGCGCGCCTCGGTGGTCTCGCCGGAGCCCGCCGGGCGGTCGGCGCGACGGCTGCGGCCACGGGCGGCACGCGGCTCGGCGCCGTCCGGCGACGCCCCGGTGCGGGGCGTGTCGTTCTGGGGCGCCGCACCCGCGGTCCGCGCGGGGGCGCTCTGCTCGCCGGTGCGAGCGCGGATGACGTCCACGAGATCGCTCTTGCGCATCTTGGACGTGCCCTTCACCCCGAGCTGCGACGCGAGCGCCTGCAGCTCCGGGAGGCGCAGCGTGCCGAGCGCGGCGCCCCGGGCGTTCCCGCCGGCAGCGGAACCGTTCGCGCTGCTCGTGGCGGTGTCGATGGTGTCTGTCACGAAGGACCCTTCCCCCTCGTCTGCGCCCACCTCTCAGAGGGTGGGCCGCGGGTGGTCGACGCCCGACCGTGACGGCCGGAGCGCAGCTACAACCACGCGTCAGTGGTACGACGACGTCAGCTGACGTGGGCTGGATGGCCTTCTCTCGGATGGCTCCCGGTCCGACCGGACCTGGTGGTGGTCGAACGGATCCCCCGACGCGACGCCGGACCGACGTCGGACGGGACGGGAGGGTATGACCGAAGGCTGCCCCCATCCTAGCACCCGAGCGTTCCTGCCCGGACCCCTGCGCGGCACGCCACGGCGGGCGTCCCGCCGAGCCCCGCCCGACGGGACGCGCGTCAGGCGGGGGCCACCCGGCGCGCGACGACACCGTCCGGGTCGACGTCGAGACGACGCACGGCCCAGTCGGGGGTCCCGTCCAGCAGCTCGCCGGCGACCTGGCCCACCCGCTCGGCACCGGCCCGGTCGCTGAGCACCAGGACGGTCGGTCCGGCACCGGAGACGGTCGCGGCGAGCCCCGCGCGGCGCAGCGCGCGCACGAGCTCGTACGACGTCGGCATCACGTCGGCGCGGTAGCCCTGGTGCAGCCGGTCGTCCGTCGCGTCGAGCAGCAGGTCGGGGCGGCGCGTGAGCGCCTCGACGAGCAGCGCGGAGCGACCCGCGTTGAACGCGGCGTCGCCGTGGGGGACGGTCGGCGGCAGCACGCCGCGGGCGCGGCTCGTCGCGAGGCGCGCGGACGGGACGAGCACGGTCGCCCGGACGTCGGGGTGGATGTCCAGGCGGGCGGCCCGCGCGCCGTCGTGCCCCGTCCAGGCGACCGTCGCCCCGCCGAGCAGGGCGGGTGCCGCGTTGTCCGGGTGTCCCTCGAGCTCGGTCGCGATCCGCAGGGCCACGTCGTCGTCGAGCACCGACGGGTCGGCGACGAGCGCGCGCGCCGCCACGACGCCCGCGACGACGGCGGCCGCCGACGACCCGAGGCCGCGCCCGTGCGGGACCTGGTTGACGCAGGTCAGGTGCAGGCCGGTCTGCGGCGCGCCGGCGACGTCGAGCGCGGTGCGCAGCGCGCGCACCACGAGGTGGGTCTCGTCGCCCGGCACCTCGCCGGCGCCCTCGCCCTCGACGTCGACCACGACCTCATCACTGCCGAGCGCCCGCACGTCGAGGACGTCGTGGAGCGCCAGGGCGAGACCGAGCGCGTCGAAGCCGGGCCCGAGGTTCGCGCTCGTCGCGGGCACGCGGACCCGGACGTGGTCGGCGCCGAGCTGCATCAGCCGAGACCGAGCGCGTCGGCGATCGACACGACGTCGGCGCCCACGCGCGTCGGCACGACGTCGCCGCCGTCCGCGGTCCGCAGCGCCCACTGCGGGTCCTTGAGCCCGTGCCCGGTGACGGTGACGACGATCCGCGCACCCGCCGGGACGAGACCGCGCTCGGCGCGCGCGAGGATGCCCGCGACGCCCGCCGCGGACGCGGGCTCGACGAAGACGCCGACCTCGCTGGACAGCACGCGGTGCGCCGCGAGGATCTGCTCGTCGGTGACGGACTCGATGACGCCGCCCGAGTCGTCGCGCGCCGCCTCGGCGAGCTCCCACGAGGCGGGGTTGCCGATGCGGATCGCGGTCGCGATCGTCTCGGGCTCGGTGATCGGGTGCCCGGCGACGATCGGCGCGGCGCCCGCGGCCTGGAAGCCCCACATCTGCGGCACGCGGGTCGCGACGGCGGGCAGGCCCTCGCCCGGGTGACCGGGGGCGCCCTGGCCCGCGTACTCGCGGAACCCGCGCCAGTAGGCCGTGATGTTGCCGGCGTTGCCCACCGGCAGCGCGTGGATGTCCGGGGCGTCGCCCAGGGCGTCGACGATCTCGAACGCGCCCGTCTTCTGCCCCTCGATGCGGTCGGGGTTGACCGAGTTCACGAGCTCGATGGGGTGCGTCTCGGCGAGCTTGCGGGCCGCGACGAGGCAGTCGTCGAAGTTGCCGTCGACCTGCAGCAGGCGCGCGCCGTGCGCGATGGCCTGGCTGAGCTTGCCCATCGCGATCTTGCCGTCCGGGACGAGCACGGCGCAGAGCATGCCGGCGCGCGTCGCGTACGCCGCGGCGGACGCGGACGTGTTGCCCGTCGACGCGCACACGACCGCCTTCGCGCCGCGCGCGGCGGCGGCGGAGATCGCCGTGGTCATCCCACGGTCCTTGAACGACCCCGTCGGGTTCATGCCCTCGACCTTGACGAACACCTGCGCACCGGTGCGGTCGGACAGCGCGGGCGCCTCGACGAGCGGCGTGCCGCCCTCCCCCAGCGTGACGACGCGCTCCGAGACGTGCGCGGGGAGGCGATCCGCGTACTCCGCGATGATCCCCCTCCACTGGTGTGCCATCTGCTGGGCCATCAGGCTCCCTCGACTCTCAGGACGGACGTGACGGTACGGACCGGGTCGAGCCCGGCGACGGCCTCGACGGTCGCCGCGAGCGCCGACTCGGGCGCGGTGTGGGTGGTGATGACGAGCTGCGCGACGCCGCTCGGCGGGGTCTGCGTGCCCTCCGCGGCCTCGGCCTCGGGTGCGCTGGGCTGCCGGACGGCCTCGATGGAGACGCCGTGCTCGGCGAGGGCCTGCGCGACCTGTGCGAGGACGCCGGGGCGGTCCTCGACGTCGAGCCGCATCTGGTACCGGGTGAGGGCGGCGCTCGGCGGGAGGATCGGCAGCTCGGCGTAGGTGGACTCCTGCGGGCCCTTGCCCCCGAGGACGCGGTGCCGTGCGGCGGAGACGACGTCGCCCAGGACGGCCGAGGCGGTCGGGGCACCGCCGGCGCCGCGGCCGTAGAACATGAGCTCGCCCGCCGACCGGGCCTCGACGAACACGGCGTTGAACGACCCGCGGACGGTGGCGAGGGGGTGGGTGCTCGGCAGGAGCGCGGGGTGGACCCGCACGGACACGCCGGGTGCGCCGCCCTCCCCGTCGCGGAGCTCGGCGATGGCGAGCAGCTTGATGACGTGGCCGGTCTGGGCGGCCCACGCGACGTCGTCGGCGGTGACGGACATGATGCCCTCGCGGGCGACGTCGTCGAGGCGGACGCGCGTGTGGAACGCGAGGCTCGCGAGGATCGCGGCCTTGGCGGCGGCGTCGAAGCCCTCGACGTCGGCGGTCGGGTCGGCCTCGGCGAACCCGAGGGCCTGCGCCTCGGCGACGGCCTCCGCGAGGTCGGCGCCCGTGCTGGTCATCTGGTCGAGCACGTAGTTCGTGGTGCCGTTGACGATCCCGAGGACGCGCTGCACGTGGTCGCCGGCGAGCGACTCCCGCACGGGGCGCACGATGGGGATGGCGCCGGCGACGGCGGCCTCGAAGTAGATGTCGACGCCCGCGTCGTCGGCCGCCCGGTAGAGCGTCGGGCCGTCCTCGGCGAGCAGCGCCTTGTTGGCGGTGACGACGGCGGCCCCGGCACCGATCGCGCGGAGCAGGAGCTCGCGGGCCGGCTCGGTGCCGCCCATGACCTCGACGACGATGTCCGCCCGCTCGACGAGCCCTCCTGCGTCCTCGGTGAGCAGGGACCGGTCGACCACCGGGTCGCGGGGCGCGGACGCGTCCCGGACGGCGATGCCGACGAGCTCGAGCCGCGCGCCGACCCGCGAGGCGAGGTCGTCCGCCTCCTGCGTCAGCAGCCGCGCGACCTGCGTGCCGACGACGCCGCAGCCCAGCAGGGCGACGCGCAGGGGCGGGTGGGACTCGACGGGGACAGCGGGCACGGCTCTTCTTTCGGTCGGCCGGCGACGGGGCCGGTCAGGCTCCAGGGAGGGGCGGCGAGGCGCCGCAGGGCACAGGATACGTGCGCGGCGGCGCACCCCGTCGTCCCTCCCGAGGAGTGGTCACGACCGGGTCGCCGCCGCGAGGGCGCTCAGCCGAGGTCGAGCGCGAGGAGGTCGTCGACCGTCTCGCGGCGCACGAGCACGCGGGAGGCGCCGTCGGCCACGGCGACCACCGGCGGGCGGGTGAGGAGGTTGTAGTTCGACGCCATGGACCGCCCGTACGCCCCGGTGGCAGGGACGGCGAGCAGGTCGCCCGCCCGCACGTCGCCGGGGAGCTGCACCTCGTGGACGACGATGTCGCCGCTCTCGCAGTGCTTGCCGACGACGCGCGCGAGGACGGGCTCGGCGTCGGACGCCCGGCCCACGACCTCCGCGTGGTACTGCGCGCCGTAGAGCGCGGGGCGGACGTTGTCGCTCATGCCGCCGTCGACGGACACGTAGGTGCGCACGCGCCCGTCGTCGAGCGTCACGGGCTTGACGGTCCCCACCGTGTAGAGGGTGAGCCCCGCGGGCCCGACGACGGCCCGGCCCGGCTCGATCGAGAACCGCGGCAGCGGCGTGCCGAGGCGCGCCGCGACGGTCTCCACGGCGCCGGCGACGTCCGTCGCGACCCGCTCCGGGTCGAGGGCGGACTCTCCAGGGAGGTACGCGATGCCGTAGCCGCCGCCGACGTCCACCTCGTCGACGAGGACGCCGGTCCGGGCGGCGAGGTCGGCGCGCAGCTCGAGGACGGAGCGGGCGGCGACCTCGAACCCGGTCGCGTCGAGGATCTGCGACCCGATGTGGGAGTGGATGCCGAGCAGGTGCAGCGCCGGGTCCGCCGCGACGGCCAGCAGCGCGGTCAGCGCGGGCGAGTCCCCGCCGTCCGCGGGCGTCGCGACCGAGAGCCCGAACTTCTGATCCTCGTGCGCGGTCGAGATGTACTCGTGCCCGCCCGCGTGCACGCCGGTCGTCACGCGCACCATGACGGGCGCGACCGTCCCGCGGGCCGCGGCGGCCGCGGCGACGCGCTCCACCTCGACGAGCGAGTCGACGATGATGCGACCCACGCCCGTCTCGAGCGCGAGGTCGATCTCGGCGTCCGACTTGTTGTTGCCGTGCAGGCCGATCTCCGGGCCCGGCACGCCCGCGCGCAGCGCGACGGCGAGCTCTCCCCCGCTCGCCGTGTCGACCCGCAGGCCCTCCTCGCGCGCCCAGCGCGCGACCGCGACCGTGAGCAGCGCCTTGCCCGCGTAGTACACGTCCACGTCGGTCCCGACGGCGCGGAACGCACGCTCGAACGCGGTGCGGTAGGCCCGCGCACGGGCCCGGAAGTCGGCCTCGTCCACCACGTAGGCCGGCGTGCCGTGCTCGGCCGCGAGGGCGTGCACGTCCACGCCCGCGACCTCGACCACGCCGTCGGCGCGCCGCGCCACGCCCCGCGACCACGGCTCGCCCGGGTGCCCCGCGACCGGGGTGCCCGACGCCGCGGTGCCGGCCCGCGCCGTCGGACCGCCCGCGCTCACATGCGCTCCGGCGCGGTCACGCCGAGCAGGCCGAGACCGTTGGCGAGGACCTGGCGCACGGCGTCGTTGAGCCACAGTCGGGTGCGGTGGAGGTCGGTGACCTCCTCGTCCGGGTACGGCAGGACGCGCTGCGTCTTCTGCTGGTACCACGTGTGGTAGTCGCCGGCGAGCGCCTCGAGGTAGCGCGCGACGCGGTGCGGCTCGCGCAGCTCGGCGGCCTGGCCGACGATGCGCGGGAACTCGGTCAGCCTGCCGATGAGCGCCGCCTCGCTCGGGTGGTCGAGCAGCGACGGGTCGAACCCGTCGGCGCGCGCGACACCGCGGTCGGCGGCGTTGCGGTCGACCGCGGCGGTGCGCGAGTGCGCGTACTGGACGTAGTAGACGGGGTTCTCGTTCGTCGCTCGCGTGAGCAGGTCGAGGTCGAGGTCGATGCTCGAGTCCACGGACGAGCGCGCGAGCGAGTAGCGCGCGGCGTCGACCCCGACGGCCTCGACGAGGTCCTCCAGGGTGACGACCGTGCCGGCGCGCTTGGACATCCGCACGGGCTGGCCGTCCTTGACGAGGTTGACCATCTGGCCGATGAGGAGCTGCAGGTTGCGCCCCGGCTCGTCGCCGAACGCCGCGCACACCGCCATCATGCGGCCGACGTAGCCGTGGTGGTCGGCGCCGAGCATGATGATGACCTCGTCGAAGCCGCGCTCGCGCTTGTCGAGGTAGTAGGCGATGTCGCCCGCGATGTAGGCCGCGTCACCGTCGGACTTGATGACCACACGGTCCTTGTCGTCGCCGAAGTCCGTCGTGCGCAGCCACGTCGCACCGTCCTGCTCGAACAGGTGCCCGCCCTCGCGCAGGCGTGCGACCGCGCGCTCGACCGCGCCCGACTCGTGGAGCGAGTCCTCGTGGAAGTACACGTCGAAGTCGACCCCGAAGTCGTGCAGGGCCGCCTTGATCTCGCCGAACATCCGCTCGACGCCGCGCGCGCGGAAGACCTCCTGCGCCTCGGCGTCCGGCAGGTCGCGCGGGTCAGGCTCGCCCGCCGCGACCGCGTCGGCGATGACCGCGTCGGCGATCTCGGTGACGTACTCGCCGCCGTACCCGTCCTCGGGCGCCTCCAGGCCGCGGGCCCGGGCGAGGAGCGAGCGCGCGAAGCGGTCGATCTGCGCGCCGTGGTCGTTGAAGTAGTACTCGCGCGTCACCTCGGCGCCGCTGGCCTCCAGCACGCGCGCGAGCGAGTCGCCCACGGCGGCCCAGCGCACGCCGCCGATGTGGATCGGACCCGTCGGGTTCGCCGAGACGAACTCGAGGTTGACCCGCGTGCCCGCCTCCGAGGTCCCCCGCCCGTACGCCGCGCCCGCCTCGACGACCGTGCGCGCGAGCTCGCCCGCCGCGGCGGCGTCGAGCGTGATGTTGAGGAAGCCGGGGCCCGCGACGTCCACGGCCTTGACACCCGGGGTCGCGGCGAGCCGCGTCGCGAGGTCCTCGGCAAGGGCGCGCGGCGTCGTGCCGGCCTTCTTCGCCAGCTGGAGGGCGACGTTCGTGGCCCAGTCGCCGTGCTCGCGCTGGCGCGGTCGCTCGACGTGGACGCGCTCCGGCACGGCGGCGGGGTCGAGGGCGAGGGTGCCGTCGGCGACGGCGGCGGCCAGGGCAGCGCTCAGCGCTTCGGAGAGCTCGTCGGGGGTCACCCGACGATCCTACCGAGGGGCGGACGGCACCCCGCGCGCCCGGCACGAGCAGGCCCTCGGGGCTGGTAGTCTCGTGCATCGCGTCGGCGGTCACGCCTGGCGCACGCCCTCGTAGCTCAGTGGATAGAGCGTCTGCCTCCGGAGCAGAAGGTCGTAGGTTCGAATCCTATCGAGGGCACCTTCCGCGACATCACGCCCGTTCCGGGCACACTCCCCGTCTTCGCTACCGTGGCCCCATGACGGACGGCGGCTACGGCGACTTCGAGTTCGAACGACGCTTCCTCGTGCGCGACATGCCCGCGGAGCTGCAGGACGCCCCCGCGCTCGTCGTGCAGAGCTACTACCTCGCCGACGAGGGGTACGCCCTGCGGGTCCGGGCGACCGCCCCCGGCGTCGACGCCCCCATGACGGCCACGACCGACCCGGTGACGGTCCTCGACCGGCACGCGTCCGACGTCGAGCTGTGCACCCTCACCGTCAAGGGCCCGTCCGCCGGGGGGACCCGGTACGAGGCCGAGCGCGAGCTCGACGTCGCCGTGGGGCTCCAGCTCGTCCGGCGGGGCGGGGCGCGCGTCGTCAAGACCCGGTGGTCCGTGTGGCTCGGGGACGACGGCTGGGTCGTCGACGTGTTCGGAGGTGCCGACCACCCGCTCGTCGTCGCCGAGTGCGAACGCTCCGGCCCGGTCACCGACCTGAAGATCCCGGACTTCTGCGTCACCGAGCTGACCGACGACCCGCGGTTCTCCAACGACGCCCTCGCGCGTCGCCCCTACGCGGGCTGGCGCACGGCCTACGAGGCCGAGCTCGCCGCGACGGGTCCGCGGTTCCTCCAGGACTTCGGGCGCAACGAGACGCTGCACGAACCCTGACGGACGGGACGGGCGTCAGGAGCCGCCCATCTCCTCGACGCCCTGCGTGAACTCGAAGTGCCACGGCTCGTAGGCGCCGCCACCGCCGCGCTTGGCCCACGGCGGGTTCGCCCACCCGTAGGTCGTGCCGTTCTCGTTGAGCCAGGCGTACACCTCGCGCGACCCCGTCTCGATCGAGCACAGGTCGATCGCGAGACCCCAGCCGTGCATCGACGTGCCGGGGCGGGCAGCGAAGGCGCCGCGCGTGCCCTTGAGCGACACCTGGGTCGACAGGGTGCGGTACGACGACACCAGGCACAGATCGCGCCCGAAGTTCGCGCGGAACGCCTCGTTGAGCGCCGACAGCGCGACCGCGGCGTCGGGACGAAGGAAGTCGCCCGGCTGCCACAGCTCGCACAGCTCGTGCTGGTCGAGGGTGCCGTTCGAGCCGCTGGGCCGGACCGACGGGTCGCAGCCGGGGAGCGGCTCGCGCTCGAACGACCGCGACGCCGCGGCGCTGCGGGAGGTGACGCGCGGCGCGGCGGCGACGGACTCGGACACCGCGGGGACCGTCGACGCGGCCGTCGCGAGGTCGAGCGCGCTCGGCCCGACCGGCCCGCCGTCCGGCGCGAACGGCGACCGGTCCCCGCCGTCGTCGGCGCCCGCCGACAGCGGCATGGCGATCGTCGCGACCGCGAGCGTGCCGAGCACGGCCATGCGGGGCGCCCAGCGGTGCTGGCCCGGGACGTTCACGGGGGTGCGTCGTGAGCGCCGGGGGCCCTGCTCGGCCTCACGACGGGCCCGACGGGACGGGAGGGCGGTGGTGTCGTCGCCGTGCGGCTCCACCCGCCACCTGCCTCTCCTCCGGGCCGACCCGCAGGGGGTCGGCGACGACCTTCTCGCGCCACCGGGCACCGGCCTCTCGGCCCAGGTGAACCCGGGGTGGACGGCCGGTGGACGAGACCGGCGATCCGTGACAATCACGGAACAGTAACGAAGCACCGGTACCTTGCCAAGTCACCTGGTCAGGGGCCCGTGGCGGCTCGTGACGGGCCCGTGAGGGACCCCGACGAGCTCGGAGCGGGTCCGGCCTCTCCTCCGCGAGACGGCGTCAGCGCGGTCGGCGCTGCATCCCGTCCCGGACCTCGCCGACGAGCTCCTCGAGGATGTCCTCGAGGAACACCACGCCGAGGGTGCCGTCGCGGTCCGGCGCCCCGACGCGCGCGAGGTGGGAGCCCGACCGCTGCATCGCGCGCAGGACGTCCTCGACCTCGTCCGCCGGGCGGGCGGCCGCGAGCGCCCGCACGCGCCATGCGGGCACCGGCTCGTCCCGCGTGACGTCGTCCGCGTAGAGCACGTCCTTGACGTGCAGGTAGCCCGTCGGCGCACCGGCGGCGTCCACGACCGGGAAGCGCGAGTACCCGGTCCGGGCCACGAGCTGCTCGACGTCGGCGGGCGTGCACCCGTCGGTGACGGTGACGAGGTCGTCGACCGGCACCATGACGTCGTGCGCCGTGCGCTCGGAGAACTCGATCGCGCCGGCGAGCAGGCCCTGCTCGTCGTCCAGCACGCCCTCCGCCTGGGAGTGCTCCACGATGGACTGGACCTCCTCGGCGGTGAACGCCGAGGCGACCTCGTCCCGCGGCTCCACGCCGGTCCACCGCACGACATGGTTCGCGACCCAGTTGAGCGCCACGATCACGGGGCGCAGCACCCGGCCCGCCCACACGAGCGGCGGGCCGAACCACAGGACCGCGCGGTCGGGCCCCGAGACGGCGAGGTTCTTCGGCACCATCTCGCCCAGCACGACGTGCAGGTAGACCACGACGGCGAGCGCGACGACGAAGGCGATCGGGTGCGCCAGGGCCGTGCTCACCCCGAGGGCGTGCAAAGGCTCCTCGACGAGGTGGGCGAGCGCGGGCTCGGCGACGATCCCCAGACCGGTCGAGCAGACCGTGACGCCGAGCTGGGCGCAGGCGAGCATGAGGGAGACGTTCTCCATCGCCCACAGGACGGTCTGCGCGCGCCGGTTCCCCTGCGCCGCGAGCGGCTCGATCGCCGACCGGCGGGCCGAGATGACCGCGAACTCCGCGCCGACGAAGAACGCGTTGCCGGCGAGGAGGACGAGGCCGATCAGCAGGGCCGTGGTGGAGCTCACGGCGCGACCTCCGCGCCGGGCGCCGGCCGCACGACGAGCCGTTCGACCCGGCGGCCCTCCATCGCCTCGACCCGGATCGCGACACGGTCGGCCCCCGTTCCGACGGCGACCTCGTCGCCCTCGACGGGCACGCGCCCCAGGCGCGCCATGACCAGGCCGCCGAGCGTCTCGTACGCCGCGTCCTGCGGCACCCGCAGGCCGGTCACCTCGGTGAGCTCGTCGGGCCGCAGCACGCCCGGGACGGACCACGCGCCGTCGGCCCGCCTCGCGGCCCCGGCCCGACGGCGGTCGTGCTCGTCCGCGACGTCGCCGACCAGCTCCTCGACGACGTCCTCCAGGGTGACCACGCCCGACGTCCCGCCGTACTCGTCGACGACCACCGCCATCTGCAGCCCGTACCCGCGCAGCTCCACGAGGAGCGGGCCGAGCCGCACGGTCTCCGGCACGCGCGGGGCGTCCGTCATGAGCGCGGCAGCGGGCACCTCGCCCCGCCTGTCGTACGGCACGGCCACCGCCCGGCGCAGGTGGACGAGCCCGAGGACGTCGTCGCGGTCCGCGCCGACGAGGGGGAACCGGGAGTGCCCGGTGCGGCGCGCGGCGTCGACCACGTCCGCCGCGGTCGCCTCGCGCGGGAGCACAACCATGCGCATGCGGTCCGTCATGACGTCGACGGCGGACAGCTCGTCGAGCTCGATCGAGTTGGTGAGCAGGGTCGCGACGGAGAGGTCGAGCGTGCCCTCCTCGGCGGAGCGCCGGACGAGCGCGGCGAGCTCCGACGCCGAGCGCGCCCCCGACAGCTCCTCGCGCGGCTCCACGCCGAGGCGGCGCAGGATCGCGTTCGCGGAGCCGTTGAGGACCGTGATCACGGGCCGGAACAGGCGCGTGAACTGGCGCTGCAGCGGCACCACCTGCCGCGCCGTCGCGTACGGGGTGCTCAGGGCGAAGTTCTTGGGGACGAGCTCGCCGAACAGCATCGAGAAGACGTTGACGAGCACGAGCGCGACCGTGGCAGCCAGCACCCCGACGACCGTCTGCGACAGGGCGGTCGAGCCGAGCGCGCCCGAGAGGAGCGACGACAGCGCGGGCTGCGCCGTGTACCCGAGCAGGATCGTCGTGAGGGTGATGCCGACCTGGGCCGAGCTGAGCTCGGTGGACAGGTGACGCAGCGCGGCCCGGACGCTGCGGTCCCGCCGGTCCCCGGCCGCGGAGGGCGCGTCCCCGCGGGCCCCCACGACCGCCGGGTCGAGCGTGACGAGCGAGAACTCCCCGGCGACGAAGACCGCCGTGCCTGCGGTGAGGAGCACCCCGACCGCGACCATCACCCAGTCGCCCGTCACGAGGTGCTCCACCGTTCTCGAGGCCTGCTGCTCATGGTGCGCACGATGCTAGCGCCCGGTCCCCGGCCCGCACGGTGCGGCACGTCGTGGGCACGGCGACGGCACGGCGACGGGACGGCGTCGGTGCCGGCGGTCTCCCCAAATCCGCCCGACCAGGGCCGACGTGTGCCACGCTGTGTCTCATGGCAGACAGGTCATCGAGCGCATTCCCGCCGGGCACGGGCGCAGGCCCCGGGGCGAACCGCACGCCGGCACCGCCGACCGGGCCGGCGGGCCAGCAGGGCGCCACCGTCCTCGTCGTCGAGGACGAGCCGGCGATCGCCACAGCGATCGCGCAGCGCCTCACCGCCGAGGGCTGGCGCGTCGAGGTCGCGCGCGACGGCCTCTCCGGCGTCGACGCCGCCGAGCGGCTGCGCCCGGACGTCGTGGTGCTCGACGTGATGCTGCCCGGCATCGACGGGCTGGAGGTGACCCGGCGGATCCAGGCGGAGCAGCCCGTCCCCATCCTCATGCTCACCGCGCGCGACGACGAGACCGACATGCTCATCGGGCTCGGCGTCGGCGCGGACGACTACATGACGAAGCCGTTCTCGATGCGCGAGCTCGTCGCGCGGCTCAAGGCGCTCCTGCGGCGTGTCGACCGCGCGGCCCAGGCCGCGACGTCGGCCCCCACCGAGCCCCCGCTGTCCGTCGGCGACGTGACGATCGACAAGGCGCAGCGGCGCGTCCACCGCGCGGGCGAGGAGGTGCACCTCACCCCGACCGAGTTCGAGCTGCTCGTCATGCTCGCGAGCTCGCCGAAGACCGTGCTCACCCGCGAGCGGCTCCTCGCCGAGGTGTGGGACTGGGCGGACGCGAGCGGGACACGGACCGTCGACTCCCACATCAAGGCGCTGCGCCGCAAGCTCGGGGCGGACCTCATCCGCACGGTGCACGGCGTCGGCTACGCGTTCGAGCCGCCCGCCGGATGACGACACCGTCCGGCGACCCGGCCGGGGCGCGCCCGGCCCCCGGCCAGCCCCACCGGGCCCACACGATCCGGCCGCACCTGCCGGACGTCCGCCCGCTCGACTCGTTCCGCTCGCTGAAGATCAAGCTGGGCGTGCTCGTCGCGGCGACCGTGACGCTCGCCGTCCTCATCACCTGGATCGGCCTGCAGAACCAGCTCGGCCCGTCCCGGACCTTCCCGCTCGCGATCGTCCTGTCGCTGCTGCTCACCCAGGTCCTCGCCCGCGGGATGACGTCGCCGCTGCGCGAGATGACCGCCGCGGCGCGCGCGATGGCCGACGGCGACTACACGCGGCGCGTCCGGGCGACCAGCCGCGACGAGGTGGGCCAGCTCGCCGTCGCGTTCAACGTCATGGCGGAGGATCTCGCGACGAGCGACCAGGTGCGTCGCGAGCTCGTCGCGAACGTGTCGCACGAGCTCCGCACCCCCGTCGCGGCCCTCCAGGCCCAGCTCGAGAACGTCGTCGACGGCGTCACCGACCCGACGCCCGCGACGATGGAGATGGCGCTCGCCCAGACGGAACGCCTCACCCGCCTCGTCGCCTACCTGCTCGACCTGTCGCGCATCGAGGCCGGGGCGGCCGCGCTCAACATCACCGAGATCGACGTCGGCGACTTCCTCGAGGAGAACGCCGAGGCCGTCTCCATGGTGGAGGCCGCCAAGGGCCTGCGCTACGTCGTGGACGTCACCCCGCCCGACCTCGTGCTCGAGGCCGACCGCGAGCGTCTGCACCAGGTCGTCGTCAACCTGCTCCAGAACGCGATCCGCCACTCCCCGCCCGGCGGGGAGATCCGGCTGGAGGCGTACCCGGTGGACGACGACGTCGTGCTGGAGGTCGTGGACGAGGGCCCGGGGATCGCGCGCGAGGACCGGGAGCGGATCTTCGAACGGTTCGCCCGGGCGAGCGCGACGGGCGCGCCGACCGTCTCCGGCGGCTCGACGGGCGGCACGGGGATCGGTCTGGCGATCGTGCGCTGGGCGGTCGACCTGCACGGGGGGCGCATCGAGGTCGCGGACTCCCGGAGCGGGGCCACGATGCGGGTGACGCTCCCCGCGCGCCGGACCGCGCCGACCCCGGACGACGACGTGGAGCCCGACGACCTCGCATGAGGCCCGCACGGCACTGAGAGATGCGTCACACCGGCGGTCCCGCATACCTCGCGATGGCCTGGAATTCCGCGGGCTTGCCCGCAGGCGAGGCACGCGTTGCACCGCGTTTGCCTCGCCCAGACGCGACGTGAAGAACCCGCGGACGGCTCGCACGTGAACGCCCGGACCGGCCGCCCGGGGCGTGCCCGAGGGCCTAGGCTTGAGGAGTCCGGAATCCGGACGAGTCCGTGCCGGGGCGCGTCGTCGTCTCGTCGCCACGCGCCGACACGACTGAGACCGACAGCGACCTGTGTGTGAAAGTGGGCGATCCTCGCGTGTCCCCGAAGGCTGAGTCAGAGGCGATCAGCGACGCAAGCTCCGTGTTCGGAGCGAACGAGTGGCTGGTCGACGAGCTCTACGAGCAGTACCTCAAGGACAAGAACGCGGTCGACCCCGCGTGGTGGGACTTCTTCGAGGACTACCGACCGACCGAGCGTGACGAGGCCGCAGGCGACGCCGCGCCCCCGGCGGCCACCAACGGCTCCTCGGCGCAGGCGGCCGCTGGCAGCTCGGAGCCCGCGCCGCGCGCCGAGCCACCGCGCTCCGAGGCCGCCCGCCCCGCGGCGGTGACCGACGGCTCCGCAGCCGCCGAGGCGGCGCAGCGCGTCAAGCCGGCCCGCCTGCCCGCCGACCCGAGCGTCAACGCCGCCGCCGAGGCCGTCCGAGCGACCGACCCGGTGGCCGAGCCCGTCGCCACCGCGCAGCCCGCGACCGCGCTCTACGCGCAGGTCCCGGCGCGCAAGGTCGCAGCCGCCGAGACCCCCGCCGACGAGCCGGTCGACGACGTCCAGAAGCTCCGCGGCCCCGCCGCGCGCGTCGTCACGAACATGGAGTCGAGCCTGCAGGTGCCCACGGCGACGTCCGTGCGCGCCGTGCCGGCCAAGCTCATGGTCGACAACCGCATCGTCATCAACAACCACCTCGCCCGCGGCCGCGGCGGCAAGATCTCCTTCACGCACCTCATCGGGTTCGCGCTCGTCGAGGCGCTCGCCGACATGCCGGTGATGAACGCCAGCTACACCGAGCTCGACGGCAAGCCCGCCGTGAACCAGCCCGCGCACGTCAACTTCGGCCTCGCGATCGACCTCGCGAAGCCCGACGGCTCGCGCCAGCTCCTCGTGCCGAGCGTCAAGAAGGCCGAGACGATGGACTTCGCCCAGTTCTGGGCGGCCTACGAGGACCTCGTGCGCCGTGCGCGCGGCGGCAAGCTCGGCGTCGACGACTTCGCCGGGACCACCATCTCGCTGACCAACCCCGGCGGGATCGGCACCGTCCACTCCGTGCCGCGCCTCATGCAGGGGCAGGGCACCATCATCGGCGTCGGCGCGATGGACTACCCCGCCGAGTTCGCGGGCGCCTCCACCGAACGCCTCGCCCGCCTCGGCATCTCGAAGGTCCTGACGATCACCTCGACCTACGACCACCGCATCATCCAGGGCGCCCAGTCCGGCGACTTCCTGCGCATCCTGTCGAACAAGCTCATCGGCGAGGACGGCTTCTACGACCGCGTCTTCGCTGCGCTGCGCATCCCCTACGAGCCGGTGCGCTGGGTCCGCGACAACACCACGGACGCCGAGATCGAGGCGGCGAAGCCCGCCAAGATCGCCGAGCTCATCCACTCCTACCGCTCGCGCGGGCACCTCATGGCGGACACCGACCCGCTCGCCTACCGCCAGCGCAAGCACGGCGACCTCGACATCCAGAACCACGGCCTCACACTTTGGGACCTCGACCGCACCTTCCCGACCGGCGGGTTCGGCGGCCAGCAGAAGTCGTCCCTGCGCGACATCCTCGGTCTGCTGCGCGACTCGTACTGCCGCTCCATCGGCGTCGAGTACATGCACCTCGCCGACCGGACGCAGCGCAAGTGGCTCCAGGAGCGCCTCGAGTCCGGGTACGCGCGCACCCCCCGCGAGGACCAGCTCCGCATCCTGCGCCGCCTCAACTCGGCCGAAGCCTTCGAGACGTTCCTGCAGACGAAGTTCGTCGGCCAGAAGCGCTTCTCCCTCGAGGGGGGCGAGTCCCTCATCCCGCTGCTCGACGCGATCCTCTCGCGGGCGGCGGAGAACGGCCTCGACGAGGTCGGCATCGGGATGGCGCACCGCGGGCGCCTCAACGTGCTCGCGAACATCGCGGGCAAGAGCTACGCGCAGATCTTCGCCGAGTTCGAGGGCAACCTCGACCCGAAGAGCGTCCAGGGCTCCGGCGACGTGAAGTACCACCTCGGCACCGAGGGCACCTTCACCGCGGAGTCCGGCGCGACGACGAAGGTCTACCTCGCCGCCAACCCGTCCCACCTCGAAGCGGTCGACCCCGTCCTCGAAGGCATCGTGCGCGCCAAGCAGGACCGCATCGACCTCGGCGGCGACGGCTTCTCCGTCCTGCCCATCCTCATCCACGGCGACGCCGCGTTCGCCGGCCAGGGCGTCGTGCCCGAGGTGCTCAACCTCGCGCAGCTGCGCGGGTACCGCACCGGCGGCACCGTCCACGTCGTCGTGAACAACCAGGTCGGCTTCACCACCGGCCCGTCGTCGTCGCGCTCCACCACGTACGCCACCGACGTCGCCAAGGGCTACCAGGTCCCGATCTTCCACGTGAACGGTGACGACCCCGAGGCGTGCGTGCGCGTCGCCGAGCTGGCCTTCGCGTTCCGCGAGCAGTTCGACCGCGACGTGATCATCGACCTCATCTGCTACCGCCGCCGCGGGCACAACGAGGGCGACGACCCCTCGATGACGCAGCCGCTCATGTACAACCTCATCGAGGCGAAGCGCTCGGTGCGCAAGCTGTACACCGAGAACCTCGTCGCGCGCGGCGACATCACGCTCGACGAGGCCGAGCACGTCCTGCAGGACTACCAGGCCCAGCTCGAGCGCGTCTTCACCGAGACGAAGGAGGGCGGGTACACGCCCTCCGCCTCGTCCGAGCCCGTCGCCGGCCTGGAGCGCCCCGAGTCCCAGCTCGAGGACGCCGGCACCATGGTCGGGTGGCGGACCGCCGTCGACCCGGACGTCGTCGAGCGCATCGGCCAGGTGCACGTCGCACCGCCCGAGGGCTTCACCGTCCACCCGAAGCTCGCGCAGCTCCTCGAGAAGCGCCGCCAGATGTCCGTCGAGGGCGGCATCGACTGGGGCTTCGGCGAGCTCACCGCGTTCGGCTCCCTCCTCATGGAGGGCACCCCGATCCGCCTCGCCGGCCAGGACTCGCGCCGCGGCACCTTCGTGCAGCGTCACGCCGTCCTGCACGACCGCGAGACCGGCGCCGAGTGGACCCCGCTCCTGTACCTGTCGGCCGACCAGGCGAAGTTCTGGGTCTACGACTCCTCCCTGTCGGAGTACGCCGCCCTCGGCTTCGAGTACGGCTACTCCGTCGAGCGGCCCGACGCCCTCGTGCTGTGGGAGGCACAGTTCGGCGACTTCGTCAACGGCGCCCAGACCGTCATCGACGAGTTCATCTCCTCCGCCGAGCAGAAGTGGGGCCAGTACTCCTCCGTCGTCATGCTCCTCCCCCACGGCTACGAGGGGCAGGGCCCGGACCACTCCTCGGCCCGCATCGAGCGCTTCCTCCAGCTCGCCGCCGAGGACAACATGACCGTCGCGCAGCCCTCGACGCCCGCGTCGTACTTCCACCTGCTGCGCCGCCAGGCCTACGCCCGCCCGCGCCGCCCCCTCGTCGTCTTCACGCCGAAGCAGCTGCTGCGCCTCAAGGCAGCCGCCTCCCCGGTCGAGGACTTCACCCAGGGCACGTTCACGCCGGTGATCGGCGACACCGCGGTCGACGCGTCCAAGGTCGACCGGGTCCTGCTGTGCACCGGTCGCGTCTACTACGATCTGCTCGCCGAGCGCACCAAGCGCGGCGACGAGAGCGTCGCGATCATCCGGCTCGAGCAGCTCTACCCGCTCGACGTCGACGCGATCCGCGCCGAGATCGCGCGCTACGGCGACGCGGAGGTCGTGTGGGTCCAGGACGAGCCCGAGAACCAGGGCGCCTGGTCGTTCGTCCACATCAACCTGCCCGACGACCTGCCCCGCGTCCGTGTGGTCTCCCGTCCCGCGTCCGCGTCCACCGCGGCCGGCACGGCGAAGAAGCACCAGGCCGAGCAGGCCGTCCTCGTCGACCAGGCGTTCGCGCGCTGACGCCCCACCGACGACGGCCCTGAGCCAAGCACGACGAAGGCCCCTCCTCCGGAGGGGCCTTCGTCGTCTCGGCATCAGGTGAGGGGGACGTCGTCTTGCCTCCGGTGGTGGGCGAGGGGGCTTCGTCTCGCCTCCGGTGATGGGTGAGGGGCCCGGGGGCGCAGGTCTACCATCCGCCCGCTCGTCCCTCACGGGCTCCCGCCAGACACTCCACGACCTGCGCCCCCGGGCCCCTCACCCACCACCTCGTCCGTCCCTCGCCGCAGCCGTCGCGCGTCAGACCTCCCGTGCTCCCGACGGTTCCCCTCCCGGGACGTCAGACCACCTGCGGTCACCGGCACGCGCGGGACGGTACGACCGCTTGGTTCGCGTCGGGTGACGGTCGAGCGAAGGCCGGGGTCGGAGGAGCGGCGGCGGCGTTCGCGCGCGCCTGCTCGACGTCGCGTGCGCCGGGGATGACGGTGGAGAGGCGGCGGGTCGTGGCGGGTCTGGCGGGAGCGCCGCGAGGGACGAGCGGCGCGGATGGGAGACCCGCCGCCGCTCCTCCGACCCCGGCCGACGGCGACCCGCCCCCCCGAGACGAGAAACCGCACGGAACCGCGATGCGCGCGCTCCGACCGACCCGCGCACCCTCACCAGCGGTCGTGGACCGCCGCGCGGAAGTGCTCGTCGTAGATCTCGCGGACGCCCGAGGTGAAGAGCGGGCCGAGGACGTCGGCGGAGCCGGCGGCGGCGTTCGCGCGCGCCTGCTCGACGTCGCGTGCGCCGGGGATGACGGTGGAGACGCCGGAGCGCTGCCAGATCCAGGCGATCGCGGCCTGGGCGGGGGTGAGGTCCGGGGAGACGGTGTCGCGGACGAGGTCGGCGAACCGTCGTGCGGCCTCGACCCCGGTCTCGAAGTCGACGCCGGAGAACGTCTCGCCGACGTCGAACGCGCTGCCGTCGCGGTTGTAGGTGCGGTGGTCGTCGGCGCCGAACGTCGTGTCGCGGGTGTACTTGCCGGACAGGAGCCCGGACGCGAGGGGGACGCGCGCGATGACGCCCACGCCGGCATCGGAGGCGGCGGGCAGGACGGCGTCGAGGGGCTTGAGCCGGAACGCGTTGAGGATGATCTGGACGGTGGCGACGCCGGGGCGCGCGATGGCGGTGAGGGCCTCGTCGACGGTCTCGACGCTCACGCCGTAGGCGGCGGTGACGCCGTCGGCGACGAGGGTGTCGAGGGCGTCGTAGACCTCGTCCCGCGAGTACACGTCGGTGGGCGGGCAGTGGAGCTGGACGAGGTCGAGGCGCTCGGTACGCAGGTTGCGGCGGGAGCGGTCGGCCCACTCGCGGAACCTGGCAAGGGTGTAGTTGTCGGGGTCCTGCGCCTCGCGTCGGCCCATCTTGGTGGCGACGGTGATCCCGTGGCCGGGGTTGTCGGCGAGGTAGGAGCCGATGATCTGCTCGCTGCGACCGTCGCCGTACACGTCGGCGGTGTCGAAGAAGGTGACGCCGGACTCGGCGGACGCGTCGAGGACGGCGCGGGCGTCCGACTCGTCGACCTCGCCCCAGTCGGCGCCGAGCTGCCACGTCCCCAGTCCCACGACCGAGACGAGCCGTCCCGTGCGTCCGAGCACCCGTCGTTCCATCGTTCCTCCTCGTGCTGCGTCGGGCGCGCCGACGCGTGCCCGGTCACCGAGTCTGACGGGCGGTGGGCGATCATGCACCCGCGCGCGCCGGGTACTGTCTGTGAGCGTGAACACCGATGCTCCGTCCGGCGCTCAGCTGCGCATCGTCCACGGCGACCACGCCGCCACGATCACCGAGGTCGGGGCGGCGGTCCGCGAGTACGCGGTCGGCGGTCGCCCGGTCTTCGTCCCCTTCGGGGTGGACGAGATCTCTCCGGCGTTCAACGGCGCGGTGCTCCTGCCGTGGCCGAACCGGCTGCGCGACGGCCGGTACGAGGTCGACGGGACGGAGCTCCAGCTTCCGGTCACGGAGCCGACGCGGGGTACGGCGCTGCACGGCCTGGCGGCGTGGCAGCGGTGGTCGGTCGTGGCGCGGACGGCGGCGGCGGTCACGCTCGAGCTGCGTCTGGTGCCGACGCCGGGCTACCCGTTCGCGCTGGTCTCCCGGGTGACGTACGCGCTGGACGACGACGGGCTGCGCGTCCACGTCCGGACCGAGAACACGGGGCGCGGGACGGCACCGTACGGCGTCGGCTTCCACCCGTGGCTCTCCCCGGCGGGCGCCGACCTGGACGACTGCACGATCCGGCTCGACGCGGCGTCCCGCGTCACGACGGACGAGCGCCTCTTGCCGACCGGGACGGAGCCGGTGGCGGGTGCGTTCGACCTGCGGGAGACGCGCTCGTTGCGGGGTGTCGACCTGGACGACGCGTTCGTGGACGTCCTGCGGGACGAGGACGGGTTGTCGTGGGTCCGGGTCGGGGCGCCGGACGGTCGGACGACCGCGGTGTGGATGGACGCGTCGATGGACACGTGGCAGGTGTGCACGGGCGACCACGTGGGGGACGTCGCGTTCCGCCGGACGGGGGTGGCCGCGGAGCCGATGAGCTGTGTCGCCGACGCGTTCCGCACGGGCGACCGGCTCGTGCGGCTCGCCCCGGGTGCCGCGCACGAGGTGACGTGGGGCGCGACGCTGCTGTGAGCGACACGCCGGGCGGGGCGGCCCGGATCGACGTGCGCTCCCGGCGTCGGGGAGAATGACGCCCGTGGAGGACGCGGCACAGCGAGAGGTGAGGATCTGCGTCGTCGGCGACGAGCTGAGCGCCGGCGTCGGGGACGCCAAGGCCCTGGGGTGGGCAGGGCGCGTGGTCGCGCGCACCCGGTTCCCGCTGCCGGCGTACGTCTTCCCGCTCGCGATCCCCGGGGAGACGACGACGGCCCTGAGCCAGCGGTGGGAGGCGGAGACGGCGCGCCGCTTCGGCGCGGAGCCGGACGTGGACAACCGCCTGGTGATCGGGCTGGGGCGGCACGACCTGGACGCGGGCCTGTCGGTCGCCCGTTCTCGGCTCAACCTCGCGAACGTGCTCGACGTCGCGGAGTCGCGCCGTCTGCCCACCTTCGTCGTGGGGCCGCCGCCGGGCGACCCGCGGGACACGGACCGGCTGGCCGAGCTCTCGAACGCGTTCGCGGACGTCGCGCACCGGCGGCGTGTGCCGTACGTCGACACGTTCACCCCCCTGGTGACGCACGAGCAGTGGCTGGCGGACCTGGCGCAGAGCGGCAACGGGTTCCCGGGGCAGGCGGGCTACGGGCTCATGGCCTGGCTGGTCCTGCACACCGGGTGGCACGCGTGGCTCGGTCTGCCCGACGACGCCCCGTGACGTGCGCGTGGCCCCTGCCCGGTCCCGACCGGGCAGGGGCCACGTCGTGCGGGGGCGGGGTCAGCCGCGCGAGACGGTGAGGTCGCCGGAGACGGTGCTCGCGGACACGTACGCGCCACCCGCGCCCTGCGCGGAGTCCGCACGGTCGACGTGGTCGACGGAGGTCGTGCGCTGCGCGGAGCTCTCGAGGCGCACGCCGTCGAGCACGGCCTTGCCGGTGACGCTGCGGGCCTTGAGGTTGACGGGTGCGCCGGCGCCGAGCCGCACGGCGACGTCCCCGGAGACGGTCCGCGCGTCGACCAGGGGCGTGCTCTCGCGCGCCACGACCTCGACCCCGCTCGTCACCGTGGTGACGGCAACGCGACCGAGGCTGCCCGTGACGTTGACGGCGCCCGACGCGGTGCTGACGCGGACGTCGCCCACGTGCTCGACGACGTCGACGGGCGCGGACGCGGTCTTCACGGACACGGGCCCCGTGGCCCCGGACACGCGCACGGGTCCGGTCGCCGTCGTGACGGACAGGTCCGCCGTCGTCCCGGTGACCGACGCGGCGCCGCGTGCCGTGGAGACGCGGACGGTCGCGTCGGCGGGGACGGTGAGGCGGACGACGGCGCGGTCCTTGTCGCGCAGGCCCTTGGCCCGGTCGACGAGTCCTTCGATCCCGGCGAAGTCGTAGCCGACGCGCAGCTCGCCGTCGTGGACGCTGACCTGCAGGGGGCGGTCGGAGACGTCGCCGACCTCCACGTGCGCGCCTCCGGCGCGGCCGGGCTCGGCGACGACGTCGACGGAGCCGTCGGTCAGCTGGACGACGACGCGGCGCACGTCCGCGACGTCGACGGTCTGCGGGGTGGCGATCACCCAGGTCTCGGTGCTCATGCGGTCCTCCTCGTTCGGTCCCCTGCGGGACGCTCGTGGGTGGGTGGGGTCGGGCTGGTCGGGTCGGCGCGTCACGGGAGGGTGGCGCGGACGGCGGCGCGGGCGCTGTCGAGCACGGCGCGCAGGGTGTCGACGGTGAGCTCGCCGACGGCGCTCGACGCGTCGGCGCGGCGCAGGTCGGCCCGCAGGTCGTCGCGGAAGCGGTGCAGGAGGACCTCGGCCTCCGTGCGCCAGGCGTACGACTCACGACGACGCGGGTCCGGCTCCCCGTCGCGCGGGCGCGCCCTCGCGGTCTGGGCGGCGGCGGCGAGCTCGGCACGCAGCCCCTGGAGGGAGCCGTGGACGTCGGCGCGCAGGGCCAGCGCCCGTGCGCGCACGGTCTCCGCGATGCCGTGCTCGAGCCGGACGACGTCCGCCCGCCGCGCCTCGACCTCGGCACGACCCGCCGGGGTGAGCTCGTAGGTGGTCTTGCGGCCCTCGACGGTGCGGTGGACGAGCCCTTCGTCCTCGAGCCGTCCGAGCCGGGGGTAGATCGTGCCCGCGCTGGGTCGGTAGGTGCCGCCGAACCGTTCGGCGAGCTCCGTGATGAGCTCGTAGCCGTGCTTCGGGCCGCTGTCGAGGAGGGCGAGCAGGTAGAGGCGCAGCTCGCCGTGGGCGAAGACGGTCGCCATCAGCGGTCCTCGGGTCCGGTCACCGTGGACGTCGGGGGGGTGCCCGGCGAGCCCCAGGTCGGGGCGCCGGCCGTCGCCGGCCCGGGGGCGCCGTCGGGCCGCTGCGCCGGGCGCCCCCGCAGGACGGCGACGTCGCCGGAGACTGCCGAGACGCGCAGCGTGGGGGCGCCGGGGTCCGGTGCGGTCCGGGTGAACGACCCGGCCGCGGCGCGCTCCTCGGTCCCGTCGACGAGGAGCCGGCCGCTCAGGCACCGGATCGCGTAGGTCATGGCGTCCGGGTCCGGGAGGCGCACGACGACGTCCGCGGACACCGCGGTCACGGAGACTCCCGCGGGGGTGGTGCGCGAGTCGACCGTCACGGTGCCGGAGACGGAGTCCACGTGGAGCGAGCGGAGGTCCCCGGTCGCCGTGAGGCTGCCGGAGACGGAGTCCATGCGGACGTCGCCGTCGTGCTCCCCCGCCGAGACCTCGCCCGAGACGGTGTCGACGCGCAGCTCGCCCGCGGTCCGGCTGGTCACGACGGAGCCGGTGACCGTGCCGACGCGCAGGCCGCTGCGGACGCCGGCGACGAGCCCCTCGCCCTGCACGGTGGCGACCTTGACCCGGGTCCTCGCGGGGACGGCGACGTGCACGTCCGCCGAGTCCTTGCCCGCGTACCCGCGGAACCGCTCGACGAAACCCTTCCAGCCCGACTCCGGCGAGCCGTGGCCGATCCGCAGGGTGGTGCCGTCGACCCCGATCTCGAGAGGGCGCCCGACGACGGAGTGCACCTCGACGAGCACGTCGGTGCGGTCGGGGTCGTCGTGCGCGACGACGTCGATGCGGCCGCCGATGACGGTGGCCGCGAGGCTCTCGACATGGGCGACCCCGATGGTCCGCGGTCCCGTGACCGTCCAGCTCTGCTGCGTCATGCCGCGCCGTCCCCTCGTCCGCCTGGTCGTCCGACGCGATATATCGCGTCCCGTCCGACACGATATATCGCGTTCCCGGGGAGGGCAAGGGGCGCGGTGTGGGACGATGGGAGGCGGACCGCACACGACGAGGGCGGCCGTCCCCGTCCAGACCCCCGAGGTCGGCGGCACTCCCCGAGACCGTAGGAGAACACCATGAGCAAGCGCGGACGCAAGCGTCGCAGCCGCAAGGGCAACGCCGCGAACCACGGCAAGCGCCCCAACGCCTGAGGCGCCCCATGCACGGAGGGCCCGGACCGACGACGTCGGTCCGGGCCCTCTTGCCGTTCCGGACGGCTCAGCGCACCTCGACGGTCGTGGTCGTCATGACCACGAGCTGCGCGTGGATGCGCGCGCGCAGGCTCGCCGGCGCCTGCTCGTGGCACGAACGGCGCACGAGCTGCTTGACGATCTCCTCCACGCTGAGCTCGGCGAGGCAGGGCGAGCAGTGCGCGACGTGCGCCCGCATGCGCAGCTCGTCGTCCGGCGTCATCTCGGAGTCGAGGTACTCGTACAGGTGCGTCAGCGCGTGCTCGCACTCCGACTCCCCCTGCGTGGAGTGCGGGATGGGTGTGACGGGAGGTGCCGCCTCGTCGGGCGCCTTGTCCTGCGTGCTCACGACTCACCTCCTGGGCTCTTCGCCCCCACCAGTCCTCGCCGCGCGGCGTAGTCGGCCAGCAGCTCGCGCAGCTGGCGCCTGCCCCGGTGCAGGCGTGACATGACCGTGCCGATCGGTGTCCCCATGATCTCCGCGATCTCCTTGTAGGGGAACCCTTCGACGTCCGCGTAGTACACGACCATGCGCCGGTCCTCCGGCAGCTCCTGCAGCGCACGCTTGACGTCCGTGTCCGGCAGGCGGTCGAGCGCCTCCGCCTCGGCCGAGCGCAGCCCCTGCGACGTGTGCGACGCCGCCCGCGCGATCTGCCAGTCCTCGACGTCCTCCGTCTGGGCCTGCTGCGGCTCGCGCTGCTTCTTGCGGTACGTGTTGATGAACGTGTTCGTGAGGATCCGGTACAGCCACGCCTTGAGGTTCGTCCCCGGGCGGTACTGGTGGAACGCGGCGAACGCCTTCGCGAACGTCTCCTGCACGAGGTCCTCGGCGTCGGAGGGGTTGCGCGTCATGCGCAGCGCCGCCGAGTAGAGCTGGTCCAGGTACTGCAGCGCGTCCCTCTCGAACCGGGCCGCGCGCGCCGCGTCGTCCTCGGCCGCGGGGGCACGGTTCGTGTCCGCGTCGTCGACGGCCGCGTCCGTGGCCGCCCCGCCCTCGGGCGCGTCCGACGGGGACGTCGCGGGCGACGTCGTCTCGGAGCCCTCGGAGATTCGCTCAGTCATCAGCAACGAGCCTAGTCCTCCGTCCTCGTGCACGTCCGGTGAGAGACCCCCCAGGTCCGTGCGTCGCGTTGTCCCGCCCGTCCACGCCGCGGCGAACGCCTCGTCGGGCGTCGTGGCCGCGCCCGCCGGGCGGGCGGTCCGGTCGTCGAGCAGGATCGTCACGGCTGGTGCAACGACCTCCGCCCCGTGCACATTCCCGGGCGTCCCGCCACCCGGGGTCGACGTCCCGCAGGTGCGCGTCGGACCCGCTCGCTAGCGTGAGGACATGACGACGACCGAGAACCCGTCCCGCTTCCTCACCCTGCTGCGCGAGCAGGTCGCGCACGAGTTCAACGCTCACCAGCAGTACGTCGCGATCGCCGTGTGGTTCGACTCCCACGACCTGCCGCAGCTCGCGGCGCACTTCTACCGCCAGGCGGTCGAGGAGCGCAACCACGCCATGATGATCGTGCAGTACCACCTCGACCGGGACCTGCCCGTCGTGATCCCGGGGTCGGGCGACGTCCGCAACGACTTCGCGTCCGTCGTCGAACCCCTCCAGCTCGCGCTCGACCAGGAGCAGCAGGTCACCCGACAGATCGAGGCGATCTTCCGCGCCGCGCGCGACGAGGGCGACGCCCTCGGCGAGCAGTTCCTCCTGTGGTTCCTCAAGGAGCAGGTCGAGGAGGTCGCCTCCGCGACCACGCTCCTCACCGTCGCCCAGCGCGCCGGCGACAACCTCTTCGACCTCGAGAACTTCGTCGCGCGCGAGACCATCGGCGACGCCGGCGAGTCCGCCGACGCCCCCGAGGCCGCCGGCGGCGCCCTCTGAGACGCACCCACGCGCGAGGCGGTGAGCCGACCGCAGAGGCCGGGGTCCGGGTGCTGCGCACGACGTGGTGAGCCGACCGCAGAGGCCGGGGTCCGGGTGCTGCGCACGACGTGGTGAGCCGACCGCAGAGGCCGAGGTCCGGGTGCTGCGCACGACGTGGTGAGCCGACCGCAGAGGCCGAGGTCCGGGTGCTGCGCACGACGTGGTGAGCCGACCGCAGAGGCCGGGGTCCGGGTGCTGCGCACGACGTGGTGAGCCGACCGCAGAGGCCGAGGTCCGGGTGCTGCGCACGACGTGGTGAGCC
>NZ_JAJBZH010000009.1 GCF_020551945.1 Cellulosimicrobium marinum
GGTTCGATCCCTGTATCGCCCACCCCACGAAGGCCGCCCCGGACACCGTCGGGGGCGGCCTTCGCTCGTCCGGCACCTGCGGCGCGTCCTCTAGGCTCGCCCGCATGACGACGCCCGCGCCTCGTGACGACGTGCTCCCCCTCGGCCCCGCGCCCCGCCCCGCCACCGGTCCGGAGCTCGCCGCCCGCGTGCGCGGTGCGGTCGTCGACGCGGTGCTCGACGCCGACGCCGGGGCGACCGGTCTGGACCGCGTCACCGTGGACGCGGCGCTCGAGGGCGCGGACGTCGTCGCCCTCGACGTCGCGCTCACCGGCCTTGCCGTGCACGTGGCCCGCGGCGAGACCGACGACCGCCCCGCACCCGACGCCACGGCACCGGGCGCACCGGCACCGGGCACGCGGACGGAGGACGCCTGGACGGCCAGCGACGGCGACCGGCACGAGCCGGGCACCGTGCGTCGGCTCCAGGTCGACGCCCACCCGCTCCTCGTGGAGGACGTGCCCGTCGACCTCACGGCGCACGCGGAAGGGCTGCGGTTCACGTGGGTGGAGACGGACGACGGCCGGCTCGGCGTGCTGCCCGTGGAGCCGGACGCGGCGCACCCCGTGACCGGGGACGTGCGCGTCGCGGTGCCGCAGGACGCGGTGGTGGAGGCCGCCCGCCGCCTCGTCGGGGCCGAGCTGGCGGCGGTGGGGGCCACGCTCGTCTCCCTCGACGTCACGATCACCTCCCGCGGCCCGCGCGCGGTGGCGGTGCAGGCGTTCGCCCGGGTGCGCAAGGGGCTCCTGTCGGCGAGCGTCCACGCGTCCCTCGTGGCCGACGTCGACCACCGGATGGTGCTCACGGTCCGCGAGGTCGGGCTGACGAGCCGCAACCCCGTGATCGCGGCCCTGCTCGTCGTCGCGCGCCGGCACGTCGACGCGCTGCGCGGCCGCACGGTGGACCTCGCGGCCGAGCTCCCGCCCGGGGTCCGGCTCGGGGACGTGCACCTCGACGTCGGCGGCACGGGCACCGTGACGCTCACGGCCCGGTTCGTCTGACGCCGGGCCGCGCGCCCTTGTGACCCTCGCCACGGCGACGTAGCGTCGCAGGCATGTGCCGGAACATCACGACCCTGCGCGGACTCGTCCCCCCGGCGACGGACGAGGAGGTGGAGGCCGCGGCCCGCCAGTTCGTCCGGAAGGTGACCGGGATCCAGCGCACGAGCGCCGCCACCGAGGAGCCGTTCGAGCGTGCCGTCACCGAGATCCACGCGATCGTGGCGCGTCTGCTCGACGAGCTGCCCGAGCGCCGTCAGCCCCCGCCCACGGTGCCGCCGCTGCGTCGCGAGGAGGTGCGTGCCCGGATCGCCGCGCGCGAGGCCGCCGAGCGCGAGCACGAGCGGGCGCACGCGCTGGGCCTCGCGCACACGCACGACGACGCCGAGGAGCACCCCGCGCACGTGGCCGGCGTCTAGGCTCGGTCCGTGGAACCCGGACCCGCACCCGAGCACACGGCCCCGTCGCACGACCACCGCCCCGAGCCCGTCAGCGCCTCGATGCGGCGCGCCAAGGCGGGGGCGCGGGCCGCGCACGTGACGACCGGCCAGGTGCGGGAGGACGGGGCCGGCCGCGTGACGATCGAGTGCTCGTGCGGGATGGTCCTCACCAACGGCCCGGACTGGACCGTGGACGAGCACATCCGCCTGCACCGCGCGGAGGCCCGCTACCTGGCGCTGAGCCTCGTGGCCCCCGCCGGGATGCCGCGCCTCCTGCCCGTCGACGCGCAGCGCCTCCCCCGGCTGGACTGACCGCGCCGGGCTGGACCGACCGCGCCGGGCGGGCGCCTCAGAGCTCGTCCGGGTCGTCCCAGGACGTGCCGGAGGACGCCCCCTCGATCGGCCGGCGCTCCACCTCCGACAGCGAGTGGGGCGCCTTCGTGGCGTCACCTCCCGTCAGGACGTCGCCGCGCCCCTCCTCGTCCTCACGGGGCGGGGAGAGACGGGCCGAGGCGATGTCGGACTGGTTGAGATCGTCCTTGCGAGGCGCACCGGTGCTCATGGCACGGGTCTACCAGGTCGGCAGGTCCGCCGCACGCCCACGAGGGCGTCCGGGCGCGGGGTGACGGGCGCTCGCGAGCGACCCTGGAGCGTCGTGCGCTTGGCACACTTTTTCGCTCGGCATCGGTGTGATCCGTGTCTCACCGAGGGGGTGGTGTCCCCAGCGCGACCCGACCGCGCCCATGACATCCTCGGGGGATGCAGACCTGGCCTGGTCACCCCTACCCCCTCGGGGCCACGTACGACGGCACGGGGACCAACTTCGCCCTCTTCTCCGAGGTCGCCGAGCGCGTCGAGCTCTGCCTCCTGCGCGACGACGGCACCGAGCGACGCGTCGAGCTCGAGGAGGTCGACGCGCACGTCTGGCACGTCTACCTGCCCGGCAAGGGACCCGGGACGCGCTACGGCTACCGCGTGCACGGACCGTACGACCCGGCGAACGGGCACCGCTGCAACCCGTCGAAGCTTCTGCTCGACCCGTACGCCAAGGCGATCGAGGGACAGGTCGACGGCGACGAGTCCCTGTTCTCCTACCGCTTCGCCGACGGACCGGCGGACGCGCAGACGGACGACGACGCCGACGGGACGTCCGGCCCCGCGCCCGCTCCCCCGCTCAACGACGACGACTCCGCCGCGCACACGATGGTCTCCGTCGTCGTGAACCCGTACTTCGACTGGGGGCACGACCGCCCGCCGAACCGGGACTACCACGACAGCGTCATCTACGAGGCGCACGTCAAGGGCATGACGATGCTCCACCCCGCCGTTCCGGAGGAGCTGCGCGGCACGTACGCCGGCATGGCGCACCCCGCGGTGATCGAGCACCTCGTCACCCTCGGCGTGACGGCCGTCGAGCTCATGCCCGTGCACCAGTTCGTCAACGACCCGACCCTCGTCGACCAGGGCCTGTCGAACTACTGGGGCTACAACACGATCGGGTTCTTCGCGCCGCACAACGGGTACGCGGCGTACGGCACCCGCGGCCAGCAGGTCATGGAGTTCAAGTCCATGGTCAAGGCGCTGCACGAGGCCGGGATCGAGGTCATCCTCGACGTCGTGTACAACCACACGGCGGAGGGCAACCACCTCGGCCCGACGCTGAGCTTCCGCGGCATCGACAACAAGGCGTACTACCGGCTCGTCGACGGCGACGAGGCGCACTACTTCGACACGACCGGCACGGGCAACTCGCTGCTCATGCGCTCGCCGCACGTGCTGCAGCTCATCATGGACTCGCTGCGGTACTGGGTGACGGAGATGCACGTCGACGGGTTCCGGTTCGACCTCGCCGCGACGCTCGCACGCCAGTTCCACGAGGTCGACCGGCTCTCCGCGTTCTTCGACATCGTCCAGCAGGACCCGGTGATCTCCCAGGTCAAGCTCATCGCCGAGCCGTGGGACCTCGGCTCGGGCGGCTACCAGGTGGGCGGCTTCCCGCCGCTGTGGACCGAGTGGAACGGGGCGTACCGCGACACCGTGCGCGACTTCTGGCGCGGCGAGCCGTCCACGCTGCCCGAGTTCGCGAGCCGGCTCACCGGGTCCTCCGACCTGTACGAGCACAGCGGCCGCAAGCCCATCGCGTCGATCAACTTCGTCACCGCGCACGACGGCTTCACGCTCAACGACCTCGTCTCCTACAACGACAAGCACAACGAGGCGAACGGCGAGGACAACAACGACGGCGAGAACCACAACCGGTCGTGGAACTGCGGCGTGGAGGGGCCCACGGACGACGAGGACGTCCTCGCGCTGCGCGCCCGCCAGCGCCGCAACCTGCTCACCACCCTCCTGCTGTCCCAGGGCGTGCCGATGCTCGCGCACGGCGACGAGATCGCGCGCACGCAGCACGGCAACAACAACGGGTACTGCCAGGACAACGAGCTCACGTGGATGGACTGGCGGGGCGTCGTCGACGAGGCGCACGCCGCCGAGCCGCCCGAGCACGACGAGGACGCCACGGACCCCGAGACGGAGGAACGGCGCGCGCTGCTGGACTTCGCGCGGCGGGTCGTGTGGCTGCGCCGCGACCACCCGGTGCTGCACCGCCGCCGGTTCTTCGTCGGCCGGGGACCGGAGGACGACGCGACGGACCCCGCCGAGCTGCCCGACATCGAGTGGCTCGACATCACGGGCTCGCGGATGGACCAGGCCGACTGGGACGCCGCCTACGCGCGCTCGGTGATGGTGTTCCTCAACGGCGACGCCATCCCCGAGACCGACCGCCGCGGCGAGCCCATCGTCGACGACTCCTTCCTGCTGCTCCTCAACGCGCACCACGACGTCCTCGAGTTCACGGTCCCCGCGGCGCAGTACGGCGAGAGCTGGTCCGTCGTCCTCGACACCGACGGGACCACCCAGACCGGGGACGAGCTCCGGCCGGGCGACGTGGTGCCGGTCACCGGCCGCAGCACGATCGTCCTGACCCGGCCACCGCTGCGATGACGGCGACGACGGGCCGGACCCCGGTCTCCACGTACCGGCTCCAGCTGGGCCCCGACCTCACGTTCGACGACGCCGCGCGCCAGGTGCCCTACCTCGCCGCGCTGGGCGTCACGCACCTGTACCTGTCCCCGGTGCTGCAGGCCGCACCCGGCTCCACCCACGGGTACGACGTCGTCGACCACGACCGCGTGAGCGACGTCCTCGGCGGGCGCGCGGGCCTGGAGCGTCTCGCGGCGACGGCCCGTGCGGCGGGCCTGGGCGTCGTGCTCGACGTGGTGCCCAACCACATGGCGGTGCCGACCCCGGCGTGGCACAACCGGGCCCTGTGGTCCGTGCTCGCCCACGGCCCGCAGTCCCCGTACGCGCCCTGGTTCGACGTCGACTGGTCGGCGGGCGACGGCGCCGTGCTCATGCCCGTGCTCGGGGTGCGGCTCGGCGACGCGCTCGCCTCGGGCGACCTCGTCCTCGACGAGGTCGTCGTCCCCGACACCGCGGCGGACGCGGGGAGCGGCGGGACCCCCACGACGGTCCTGCGCTACTTCGAGCACGTCTTCCCCGTCCGCGCGGGCACCGAGGACCTGCCGCTCGCCGAGCTCGTCGAGCGGCAGCACTACCGCCTCGCGTTCTGGCGGGTCGGCGACGAGGAGCTGAACTACCGACGCTTCTTCGACGTGGGGTCGCTCGTCGCCGTGCGGGTCGAGGACGAGGCCGTGTTCGACGCGACGCACGCCCTGCTGCTCGACCTCGTCGCGACGGGCGTCGTCGACGGCCTGCGCATCGACCACCCCGACGGGCTCGCCGACCCCGGGCAGTACCTCGACCGGCTCGCGGACCGCACGGGCGGCGCGTGGGTCGTCGTCGAGAAGATCCTCGCCGGGGACGAGCAGGTCCCGCCCGACTGGGCCACCGTCGGCACCACGGGGTACGACGTCGCGTGGCGTCTCCAGCAGCTCTTCGTCGACCCGGGCGGCCGCGCGGGTCTCGACGCGGTGATGACGCGGCTCACGGGCGGCCGGGCGGGCGGGCTGGAGGAGGTCGTCGAGCAGGCCAAGCGCGAGGTCGTCGCGGGCCCGCTCTACGCCGAGGTCCACCGCCTCACCGACCTCGCGGCGGCCGTCTGCCACGACGACCCGCGGCTGCGCGACCACACGTGGCGGGCCCTGCACCAGTGCGTGCGCGAGCTGCTCGTCGCCTTCGACCGCTACCGGGCCTACGTCGTGCCCGGGGTGACGCCCCGCCACGAGGCCGTGCGCGCGGTCGAGGACGCGGCCGCCCGCGCCCGCACGCACCTCGACCCGGAGCGCGCGGCGACGCTGGAGGTCGTCGTCGACCTGGTGCTCGGTCGCGAGGTGGGCAGCGCGGGCCGTCGCCGCGAGCCGCGCCGGGACGAGCTCGTCGTCCGGTTCCAGCAGGTGTGCGGCGCGGTCACCGCGAAGGGCGTGGAGGACACGGCGTTCTACCGCTGGACGGAGCTCGCGGGCCTGTGCGAGGTCGGGGGCGAGCCGGACCGGTTCAGCCTGGGGGTGCACGACTGGCACGCGTTCGCGCAGCGCTTCGCGGCGCTCACGCCGCTGGGCCTCACGGCGGGCTCGACCCACGACACCAAGCGGGGCGAGGACACGCGTGCGGCGCTCGGCGTGCTCTCCGAGGACGCGACCGGCTGGGGCCGGCTGGTGGACGAGGTGCGTACCGCGAGCGCCCCGTACCGGGGCGCGCTCGTGGACGGGCTCGCCGAGACGCTCCTGTGGCAGACGGTCGCGGGGACGTGGCTGCCCGACGCGGGGACCGACGGCGGGGATCCGGCAGGTGCGGACGCGGGATCGGGGGCGATCGGTCCCGACCGGCTCGTGGAGTACCTGCGCAAGGCGCTGCGGGAGGCGAAGGTCCGCACGTCGTGGACGGGGGTCGACGAGGCGTACGAGCGCGCGGTGGAGGACCTGGCGCGCCGGGCGCTGGACGACCCGGCGGTGCTGGGCGCGTTCGCCCGGTGGGCGCACGAGCACCGGGACGACCTGCGCGCGGCGAGCCTGGGGATCAAGCTCGTGCAGCTCACGGCGCCGGGCGTCGCGGACGTGTACCAGGGCAGCGAGGGGTACTCCCCCACGCTCGTGGACCCGGACAACCGCCGCCCCGTGGACGCCGCGGACCTGGCGGCGCGGCTCGCGCGGCTGGACGACGGCGCGGCGGCACGCACCCTGGGCGACGAGAAGCTGCTCGTCACGTCGCGCGCGCTGCGTGCACGCCGCGACGAGCCGGAGGCGTTCGTCGGCGCCGGCGCCGGGTACGCGCCGGTCGCGTCCTCGACGCCCTGCGCGCTGGCGTTCGCCCGCACGCGCGACGGCGTCCCGCGGGTCGTGACGGTCGCGACCCGGCTGCACGGGACGGTGCGCCGCCTCGGCGGGTGGCGCGACCACGTCGTCGCGCTGCCTCCCGCGGAGGGCGGGTGGCGCGACGAGCTCACGGGCCGGCTGCACCCGGCGGGTCCGGTGCCCGTCGCGGACCTGCTGGCCGAGCTGCCCGTGGCCCTGCTGCGCGCGGCGGCGAGCGGGGGGACGTCGTGACGCCCGCCCCGCCGCCCCGCGGCACGCCGTTGCTCCCCGTGCCGGGTCCTCGCCCGCTCGTGTGGGCGCCGACCGCGCGCCAGGTGGACCTCGTGCTGCCCGAGCCGGGATCGGGGTCGTTCGACGGCGCGCGTCGTGAGCCCCTGCGCCTCGTCGGGGCGCACGTGCCCGGCTGGTGGGGGCACGACCACGAGCTCGCGTGGGACACCGACTACGGGTTCGCCGTCGACGGCGGGCCGGGGCGGCCGGACCCGCGCAGCCCCCGCCAGCCGTACGGGGTGCACGGCCCGAGCCGGTCGTTCGACCCGGGGTTCGCGTGGACCGACGACGCGTGGGCGGGCCGCGACGTGCGGGGCGAGGTCGTGTACGAGCTGCACGTCGGGACGTTCACCCCGCAGGGCACGCTCGACGCCGCGATCGACCGGCTGGACCACCTCGTCGAGCTGGGCGTCGGCGCGGTCGAGCTCATGCCGGTCGCGGCGTTCGGCGGCCGCTGGGGGTGGGGGTACGACGGCGTGCACCTGTACGCCGTGCACGAGCCGTACGGCGGGCCGCGCGCGCTGCAGCGCTTCGTCGACGCGGCGCACGCGCGCGGTCTCGCGGTGGTCCTCGACGTCGTCTACAACCACCTCGGCCCGTCGGGGAACTACCTGCCCGGGTTCGGTCCGTACTTCACCGACGCGCACCACACACCCTGGGGGGCGGCGGTCAACCTCGACCGCTCGGGCAGCCGCGAGGTGCGCGAGTGGGTGCTCGACAACGCGGAGCGCTGGTTCGTCGAGTTCCACGTCGACGCGCTGCGGCTGGACGCCGTGCACGCCCTCGTCGACGACTCGCCGACCCACCTGCTCGCCGAGCTCGCCCGGCGCACGGCGCGGGTCGAGCAGGACCTCGGGCGCCCGCTGACCCTCGTCGCGGAGTCGGACGAGAACGACCCGGCGACCGTCACCGGGGTCGAGCAGGGCGGGCGCGGCATGGACGCGCAGTGGGCGGACGACGTCCACCACGCCCTGCACGCGCTGCTCACGGGAGAGCGGCACGGCTACTACGTGGACTTCGGGTCCGTCGCGGTGCTGCGCAAGGCGCTCACGGGCGCCTTCGTCCACGACGGCACGTACTCGACGTTCCGCGGCCGCACGTGGGGCAGGCCCGTCCCGCCCGGCACGGACGGCCACGCGTTCGTCGTGTGCGCCCAGAACCACGACCAGGTCGGCAACCGCGCCCAGGGCGACCGGCCGTCGTCGGTCCTCGACGCGGGCGGTCTCGCGGTCGCGGCGGCGCTCGTCCTCGTCTCCCCCTTCACCCCGATGCTGTTCATGGGCGAGGAGTGGGGGGCGTCGACCCCGTGGCAGTTCTTCACCGACCACGACGACCCGGAGCTGGCGCGCGCGATCCGTGAGGGCCGCGCGGCGGAGTTCTCGGGGCACGGGTGGGACGGCGAGGGCGCACCCGTGCCGGACCCGCAGGACCCGGCGACGCGGGACGCGAGCGTCCTCGACTGGACGGAGCGGACCGAGGGCGAGCACGCCCGGCTGCTCGACTGGTACGGCACGCTCGTGGCCCTGCGGGCGCGCGACGACGTGCGCTCCGGCGACCTCGCGCGGGTGCGCGTGCACGGGCCGGACGGCGCCGAGGACGACGCGGCCGCGGAGGAGGAGCACCGCGGCCCGGGCGACGGCCCGGCGTTCGTGGTCGACCGGCGCACGGTCGCCGTCGCGGTGAACCTCGGGACGCGCGAGCGGGCGCTGCACCTGGCGCTCGGCGGCGCGCCGCGCCTCCTCGCCGCGTGGGACCCCGCCACCCGGGTCGAGGGCCGGGTGGTGCACGTGCCCGCGCGTGCGGTCGCCGTCGTGTCCTGGGTGTGAGTACGCTCGCGCGCATGGCAGCGGCGAAGAAGACGGCGAAGAAGACGAAGAAGTCCCACGGCACCCCCGGCACCGGCGTCCACGACCTGTGGGAGGCGCCGGCCACCGAGGTGCTGCGCGCGCCGCGGGGGTTCGACGTCGCGGCGTTCGACCGCCGGTCGACGCCCGGCTTCACGGGGGACAAGGCGGCCGGGGCGGCGCTCGTCGCGCACCACGCCGACGAGCTCTCCGAGCTCCAGGAGCGCCTGTTCGCCGAGGGGCGCAGCGGCGGCTCCCGCTCCGTGCTCCTCGTGCTCCAGGGGATGGACACCGCCGGCAAGGGCGGGATCGTGCGCCACGTCGTCGGGCTCGTCGACCCGCAGGGCGTCGCGCACCGGTCGTTCGGCGTCCCGACGCCCGAGGAGCGCCGCCACCACTTCCTCTGGCGGATCCGGCGCGCGCTGCCCACCCCCGGCCACATCGGGGTGTTCGACCGCTCGCACTACGAGGACGTGCTCGTCGCGCGCGTCGACGCGCTCGCGACCCCCGAGGTGGTCGAGAAGCGCTACACCGAGATCAACCGGTTCGAGGAGAAGCTCGTCGAGTCGGGCACGGTCGTCGTCAAGGTCGCGCTCCTCGTGTCCTACGAGGAGCAGCGCGCACGCCTCATGGAACGGCTCGAGCGCCCGGACAAGTTCTGGAAGTACAACCCGAGCGACGTCGACTCGCGCGCGAAGTGGCCCGCGTACCAGGACGCCTACCAGGCGATGCTCGACCGGACGAACACCGAGGTCGCGCCCTGGCACGTCGTCCCCGCCGACCGCAAGTGGTTCGCGCGCCTCGCCGTGAGCGAGCTCCTCCTCGACGCCCTGCGCCGCTTCGACCTCGGCTGGCCGCCCGCGGACTTCGACGTCGAGGTCGAGAAGCAGCGCCTCGCCGCGACGTGACACCGCCCCGAACTGCTGGGCGTGCCGAGGTGCCGACGGCGCGGCGACGCATTGCGCGAGCGCTTCTCTGGGGCGGGCGGATCGTCCTGGCGCTCGCCGTCGTCCTCGTCACCGTCACCCGAGCGACTTTCGACACCTGGTCGAACGGCCCACTCGACGAGGCCGGCTTCGCGACGCACTGGCTGCCGTCGACGACGATGATCGTGCTGTTCGTCTGTGGTCTGACGGCACCGCTCACCCTCCTACCGGTCGGCTCCGCAGCTCTCGTCACGACCGGTCCCGGTCGGATCCACGTGCCGACGGTACTGGGGCGGCGGAGCGTCGAGGCGAGGTCGGCGCGTGGTCGCCTGGTGGTCGTGCCGGGGTCCGGCATCGGCCTGGACGTTCTGGTGCTCGTGGACGCGACAGGGCGTCGGGTGGCGATCGCGACCTCCGGGCTCTGGGACGACGACGCCTCGCCCCTCCCCGACCTGCCGGTCCGACGAACATCCGGCTTCCTCGGATGGCTCGTCGTGGGAGTCGCCGTCGTCAGCGCCTTCGCCGTCCTGTCGATCGGCGGCAGCCTGGCGCGCGTCCTCGTCTAGCGGACGAGCGCGCGACCGTCCTCGGCGAGCGCGCCGAGCCGCGACAGGGCGCGGTAGTACTTCTTGCGGTACCCGCCGCGCAGCATCTCGTCGGTGAACAGGCCGTGCTCCCCCGCCCCGCCGAGGAGCACGGGCACGTCGCGGTCGTAGAGCCGGTCGACGAGCACGACGAGCCGCAGCGCCGCCGACTGCTCCGTCACGGGACGCACGCCGGTGAACGCGACGGCCTCCACGCCGTCGAGCATCGCGCGGTACCGGCTCGGGTGGACCTGGGCGAGATGGGCGAGGACGTCGTCGAACGCGTCGAGGGTGGCACCGGGGACCGTCGCCGCCGCCGCGCGCACGGCGTCGTCGGCGAGCGGCGCGGAGTCCGTGACGACGGCGCGGTGGCGGTAGTCCTCGCCGTCGACGCGCAGCACCTCGAAGCGCGCGGCGAGCGCCTGGATCTCGCGCAGGAAGTCCTCGGCGGCGAAGCGGCCCTCGCCGAGCGCCTCGGGGAGCGTGTTCGACGTCGCGGCGAGCGCCACGCCCCGGTCGGCGAGCTCGCGCAGCAGCCGGGACATGAGGACGGTGTCGCCCGGGTCGTCGAGCTCGAACTCGTCGATGCACACGAGCTTGCGCGTGGCGAGGGCGTCGACCGTGCGCGCGAACCCGAGGGCGCCGACGAGGTTGGTGTACTCGACGAACGTCCCGTACGCGCTCGCGTCGAGCCCCACGGCGTGCGCGAGGGACGTGAGCAGGTGCGTCTTGCCGACACCGAACCCGCCGTCCATGTACACGGCGGGCGCGGTGGTCCGGCGCGCGAACAGGCCCTTGCGCGGGGGCTTCACGACGGCGGCAGCAACCTCCTCGAGCCGGGCGACGGTCGTGGCCTGGCTGGGGTAGCGCGGGTTCGCGCGGTAGGTCGAGAAGCGGGCGTCCGTGAAGTGGCGCGGCGGGACGAGGTCGGCGAGCAGCCGCTCCGGCGAGACGTCCGGCCGCACGCCGGCGAGCGCACGGACCACGGTCGTCCTGTCCGGTTCGGGAGTCGGGGTCGGGGTGCCGGACGAGGCGGCCGTCCCGCCGGCGGCTGGCGCTGAGGTCACGAGGATCCAGCCTACGCCTGCGGCTAGCGTGGCCCCTGTGACCTCTGCCACCGCCGGGCCCGGGCTCGCGGGTCGTGCCGACCTGCCGCCGCTCGACGTCCTCCTGCCCTCCCCCGCACGGCTCGACCCCGACCCGCGCGAGGACGCCCTCGCCGCGCTCTACGCCTACCCGCCGCGGTCCCGTGGCCCGGTGGCGGTCCGCGCGAACATGGTCACGAGCCTCGACGGCGCCGCGTGGGGGCCGGACGAGCGCTCGGGGTCGATCAACGACGACGCCGACTGGCGCGTCTTCCGCGTGCTGCGTGCCCTCGCGGACGTGGTGCTCGTCGGCGCAGGCACCGCACGGGCCGAGGGGTACACCGCCCTCGACCGGCCGCGCGGCCTGGGCCACCTCCACGACGCGCCGCTCGAGCTCGCCCTCGTCACGCGCACGGGGAACGTCCCCGCGACCCTGGCCCCCGGGGACCGGCCGCCCCTCGTCCTCACGGGGCCCGACGGCGCGCGGGCGGCCCGCGCCGTCGTGCCGGCCGACCGCGTGCTCGTCGTCGGGGCGGGCGGCACGGACGGCACGGACCGCGTCGACCTGACCGCCGGTCTCGGGGCGCTCGCCGGGCTCGGCCTGACGCGCGTCCTGGCGGAGGGCGGCCCGTCGCTCCTCACGGACCTCCTGGGCGCGGACCTCCTCGACGAGCTCTGCGTGACGACCACGCCGTCGGTCGTCGGCCCGGGACCGGGCCGGATCGTCGCGGGCGACGCGACCGCGGGCCCGGCCGTGGCCCTGCCGCGCACGGCACGGCTCGGCCACCTTCTGCACTGCCCGGACGACCGGCCCGGCTCACCGGCCGGCACGACCCTCGCGCGCTGGCTCCTGCCGATAGGCTGACGCGCGTGACCGACACGATCCTGGTCCTCACCGAGGACACGCTCAACCCGGCCGACGTCCAGCACATCCTCGCGCTGCACAGCACCGAGGAGGGTGCCGAGACGCTCCGCTACCGGCTCCTCGTCCCGGCCGACACCGAGCGCAACCTGGTCTCCGCCATCGTCGACCACCTCAGCGTGGGCGAGCTCAAGGAGGCGTGGGACGAGGTCCTGGGCCGCGAGCCCTCCCGCGCGCAGGCGACGGCCACCGCCGCCGAGCAGCTCGAGCGCAGCACCGCCGAGCTCCGCGCGGCGGGTCGCGAGGCCGACGGCGCCGTCACCGACGACGACCCCCTGCCCGCGCTGCGCAAGGCCGTCGCGGCGGGCGACGTGCGGGAGATCGTCGTCGTGACGTACCCGCACGCGGTCGAGGACACGTTCCACACCGACTGGGCCTCGCGCGCCCGGGACGAGCTGCACGTGCCCGTGCTGCACCTCTACTCGGGGACCAGCGAGCTCGGCTGAGCCCCGCGCCGTCGGGCCGGCCCGGGGTGAGGGTCGGCCAGGACGCGGCTCAGTCGCGGACGCGGTGGCCCGCGCGACGGATCGTCGCGCGGGCGAGCTGGTCCATCGAGTCGAGGTAGACGGGGTCGGCGAGCAGGTCGTGGTCGACGGCGACGACCGACAGCTCCGTGCACCCGAGGACGACGACCGACGCGCCCCGTGCGACGAGGCGGCCCGCCACGGCCCGGAACGTCGCGATGTCGACCGGGCGGCCCGCCTTCACCTGCTCGTAGATGATCTGCGAGACGAGCGCCTGGTCGGCCTCGTCCGGGACGATCGCCTCCACCCCGCGCGCCGCGAAGGCGTCCTGGTACACGCCCGACGACGCGGTGCCGGCCGTCGCGAGGATCCCCACGGTCGTCAGCCCGGGCACCCGCTCCCGCGCGGCCTGGACCGTCGTGTCGATGATCGACACGAACGGCACGCTCACGGCGTCGAGCACCTGCTGGGTGAAGTAGTGCGCGGTGTTGCACGGCATGACGAGGAACGACACCCCGAAGGCCTCGAGCCGCTGCGCGTCGCGCGCGAGCACCGGGCCGGGGTCCTGCGTCGAGCGGCCGAGCACGAACGCGGTGCGGTCCGGGATCGTCGCGTGGTTGAGCACCACCATGTCGAGGTGGTCCTGGTCCCGCTCCGCGTCGGTGAGCGCGACGACGAGCTGGAGGAAGTACGCCGTCGCGAGCGGGCCGACACCGCCGATGACGCCGACGGGTGCCCGCTCGGCACCCGCGTCAGGCACGGTCGTCCCCCGTCGCGCGCGACGCCGCGGCCCGCACGGCCGACACCGGGTAGTACTGCGCGAACTTGCGCACCTGGCGCAGCTCGGACAGCCGGACCCACAGGTCGCGCCGCCAGGCCCGGTCCCCGCGGTACTTCAGCGGGTGCCCGACGCGCTTGACCTTGCGCAGCCGCGCCGCCACCGCCGTGTCCCCCGCCGCGCGCACGTACCGGCGCAGGAGGAACCCGGGGACGATCCGGTAGAGGACCGGCACCCGCCGCGGGTCGGGCACGCGCCCGCCCTGCAGGTGCTCGCCGACCCAGAACATGGCCGGGTTGATGCCGCTCGCGGTGAGGTAGAAGTTCGACCGCCCCGTCCGCGGGTTGAGCTCGAAGAAGTGGCCCCGCCCGTCGCGCGGGTCGACCTTGACGTCGAAGTTCGCGAACCCGGTCCACCCGAGGTGCTCCACGAGCCGGCGCGCGTCCGCCTCGATCTGCGGGAGCGGACCGGTGAGGATCGCGGCGGGGTTGCCGAGCGTCCCGGGCGTGTGCTCCTCGATCAGCACGTGCCCGCCGTGCGCCATGCGCACCCGGCCGTCCGAGTCGGAGAACGTCGTCATGATCCGCATCTGCGAGTCGTCGCCCGGCACGAACTCCTGGACGACGAACGCCTTGCGGTACCCCGCCTCGCCCGCCGTGTGCAGCAGCCACTCGAGCTCGGCGCGGTCGGCGAGCTCGTGGACCTTGCGCTTCCCGGCGAACTGGGTGTGGTGCCAGGCGACGTTGTCCCCCGGCTTCGCGATGATCGGGAACCGCAGGTCGAGGTCCCCGACCTCGTCGCCGCCGTGCCGCACGACCGTGCGCGGGTGCGGCACGCCGAGCTCGTGGCACAGCTCGGAGAACCGCTGCTTGTCCATGACGCGGTCCAGCAGGTCCGTCGTCGTGTACGGCACGACCGCCACGTCCTCGAGCTGCGCGCGGTGCTCCGCGAGCGCCCGGACGTACCAGTCGGTGCACGTGACGACCATCGCGGGGGCCTTCGCCCGTCCCGCGATCTCCCGGACGGTGCGCACCATGACCTCGGGGTCGTCGAGCTGCGGCTCGATGACGTTCGTGAGGATGGTCGAGTAGCGCATGTTGCGCGTCGAGACGATCGTCACGACCGTGCTGCGCACCCCGTAGGCCTCGTGGAACGCGCGGGCCAGGCTGTACGCGCCGGCGTCGCCCCCCAGGATGATCGGGTGGACGACCGCCGGCCGTGCGACGCGACGACTCACGCGTCGCCGTCGCGCGTCTCGTTCCGGTCGCCGGACCACTCGGTGTGGAACACGCCCGGGCCGTCGACGCGGCGGTACGTGTGGGCGCCGAAGAAGTCGCGCTGCGCCTGGATGAGCGCGGCGGGGAGACGTTCGGCCCGCACGCCGTCGTAGTAGGCGAGCGAGGAGGAGAACGCCGGGGTCGGGACCCCGTTGAGCGCGGCCTGCGCGACAACGCGGCGCCACGCGGACAGGCCGTTGCCCACCGCGCCCGTGAAGTACTCGTCGGCGAGGAGCAGCGGGAGCTGCGCGTCGCGCTCGTACGCCTCCGTGATGCGGTTGAGGAAGCGCGCGCGGATGATGCAGCCGCCGCGCCAGATGCGGGCCATGGCACCGCGGTCGATGTCCCAGCCGTACTCGGCCGAGGCGGCGGCGATCTGGTCGAAGCCCTGCGAGTACGCGACGACCTTCGACGCGTAGAGCGCGAGGCGCACGTCCTCGACGAACGCGTCGCGGTCGGTGACGTCCCACGCCTGGGCGTCGGCGGGCAGGGCCGCACGGCCCGCCTCGCGCTGCGGGACGGAGCCGGACAGGGCGCGCGCGAACGTCGCCTCGGCGATGCCGGTGATCGGCACGCCCAGGTCGAGGCCGTTCTGCACGGTCCAGCGGCCGGTGCCCTTCTGCTCCGCCTGGTCGAGCACGACGTCGACGAACGCCGACCCGGTCGCGGCGTCCACGTGCTGGAGCACGTCGGCGGTGATCTCGATGAGGAACGACTCCAGGTCGCCCGTGTTCCACTCCTCGAAGGTCTTCCCGATCTCCGCGGCGGACGCGCCGAGCCCCTGCTTGAGCAGGTCGTACGCCTCGGCAATGAGCTGCATGTCGGCGTACTCGATGCCGTTGTGGACCATCTTCACGAAGTGGCCGGCGCCGTCGGGGCCGACGTACGTGCAGCAGGGGACGCCGTCGACCTTCGCCGAGATGTCCTCGAGGATCGGGCCGAGGCTCGCGTACGACTCGCGCGTGCCGCCGGGCATGATCGACGGGCCGTTGAGCGCGCCCTCCTCGCCGCCGGACACGCCGGTGCCGACGAAGTGCAGGCCCCGGGCGGCGAGCGCCTTCTCGCGGCGGATCGTGTCGGGGAAGTGCGCGTTGCCCGCGTCGACGACGATGTCGCCCTCCTCGAGCAGGGGCAGGAGCTCGTCGATCACGGCGTCGGTCGCGGCGCCGGCCTTGACCATGACGACGACCTTGCGGGGACGCTCGAGCGAGGCGACGAAGTCCGCCATGGACTCCGACGGCACGAAGTCGCCCTCGTGGCCCGCCTCGGCGATCAGGGACTGCGTCTTGGCGTACGAGCGGTTGTGCACCGCGACCGTGTAGCCGTGGCGGGCGAAGTTGCGGGCCAGGTTGCGGCCCATGACCGCGAGTCCGGTCACGCCGATCTGTGCTCGTGCTGCCATCTGCTTCCCTGCTCCTCGGAGATCGGTACCGGGCACGGCCGCGTCCCGGGCCCGCGGGGCGGGCGGGGCACGACGGGCACGCTGGTGCCGCCGGTACGGGGCGGATACCGGACCAGCCTAGTCCCTGGTCGTCGGCCCGCCCGGACGTGGCCACCATCCGGGCGCGGGCAGCGGTGGTGACGATCCGCCGCCGTCGGCGGTCACGATTCGGTGACGCACCCGCGCGCCCTGGCTCCGCGGGGCGCGGCGGCTCGTAGTGTCGACGGGTGATCACCGCACACGGGACCGACGTGCCCGCGGAGTTCCGCACCGCGCTGGAGTCGGCGTCCGCCCGGCGCGTGCGCCCCGAGGTGTCCCTGCAGGAGGTGCCCGCACCGCGTCGCATCGCCCCGTACTCGTTCGCGCTGACGGGCGAGGTCGCCGGGGCGCGGACCGACGACGGCGAGCTCGCCTCGGGCCGCTTCGTCGTGCTGCACGACCCCGACGGCCAGGAGGCCTGGCACGGGAGGTTCCGGGTCGTCACGCTCGTGCGCGCGACGCTCGAGCCGGAGCTCGCCGCCGAGGACATGCTCGCCGAGGTGGCGTGGACGTGGTTGGCGGACGCGATGCGCGACACGGGCGCCCGGGCGCACGCCGAGGGCGGCACCGTGACACGCGTGCTCTCGCAGAGCTTCGGCGCGATCGCGGGCCGCGCGGACGACGTCGAGCTGGAGATCCGGGCGTCGTGGACCCCCGCCTCCGCCGACCTCGGGCCGCACCTCGGCGCGTGGGCGCAGCTGTTGTGCACGGCCGCCGGCCTGCCCCCGCTCCCCGACGGCGTGGCAGCGCTGCCCCTGCGACGCAATACCGTGGAGCCATGAGCTCGGCCGCAGCACCCTCCACCACCCCCGACCCGACCGGCGACGCGCCGGGGTCGGACGCGCCCGTCGTCGTCCCTCTCACGGAGCCCGCCGACGGCGTCGGACCTGTGGTCGACACCCCCGAGGCGTTCGCGCGGGTCGTCGACGCGTTCGCCGCGGGCCGCGGCCCGGTGGCCGCGGACGCCGAGCGCGCCTCGGGGTACCGGTACGGCCAGCGCACCTACCTCGTGCAGGTGCGGCGCGAGGGCGCGGGGACAGCGCTGGTCGACCCGGTGGCGGTCCCCGACCTGGCGCCCCTGCGCGAGGCGGTCGGCGACGCGGAGTGGGTGCTCCACGCGGCGTCGCAGGACCTGCCGGGTCTCGCCGAGCACGGGGTCGTCCCGGCGCGGGTGTTCGACACCGAGCTGGCGGCCCGGCTCCTCGGGCTCGAGCGGGTGGGGCTGGGCGCGGTCGTCGCGGAGGTCCTCGGCCTGGGCCTGGCGAAGGAGCACTCGGCGGTGGACTGGTCGACGCGACCGCTGCCCGTGGAGTGGCTGCGGTACGCCGCCCTCGACGTCGAGGTGCTCGTCCCGTTGCGCGACGCGCTGGCCGCCCGGCTCGACGAGGCGGGGAAGTCGGCCTGGGCCGAGCAGGAGTTCGAGGCGGTGCGCACCGCTCCCCCGCCGCCGCCGCGCGTCGACCCGTGGCGCCGCACGTCGGGCTCGCACACGGTCCGCGACGCCCGACGCCTCGCCGTGGTGCGCGGGCTGTGGCAGGCGCGCGACGAGAACGCGCGCCGTCGCGACGTCGCCCCGGGGCGGGTGCTGCCGGACCGCGCGATCGTCGCCGCGGCCGAGGCGCTGCCGCGCTCCGTCGCCCAGCTCGTCACGCTGCCGGCGTTCGCCGGGAAGGGGACCCGGCGCCGCGCCGCGTACTGGCAGCGCGCGATCGACGAGGCGCTGGCGCTCCCCGCCTCCGCGCTCCCCTCGCTGCGGGGGCCGCGCACGGACGCCCCGCCGCCGCCGCGCGCGTGGGGCGACCGCGACCCGGGCGCCGCGGCGCGCCTCCAGGCGGCGCGCGCCGTCGTCGCCGACGCCGCCGAGCGATGGCACGTCCCCGTGGAGAACCTCCTCCAGCCGGACGCGCTGCGCCGCGTGTGCTGGACGCCGCCCGAGCCGGCCGACGCCGCGGGGGTCGCCGCGTTCCTGCGCGGGCGCGGGGCGCGCGAGTGGCAGGTCGAGCTGCTCGCGCCGGCGCTGGCGGACGCGTTCGCGGGCGTCGGCGGCCGGTAGGGTCGGGGCCGTGCACGACACGAACCTGACGATCCGGACAGTCTCCGACCGCGCGGCGTGGGACGCCGAGGTGAACGCGCTGGGCGGCCACCCGCTGCAGCTGTGGGGCTGGGGCGAGGTGAAGGGCGCGGGCGCGTGGCGTCCGCACCGGCTGCGGGCCACGGACGCCCACGGCGAGGTCGTCGGCCTCGCGCAGGTGCTCGAGCGCCGTCTGCCGGCGCAGTTCAAGGCGTTGTCGTACGTGCCGCGCGGGCCGGTCGTGCGCGGTGACGGCGACGGCACCGCCGACGAGGCGACGCGTTCCGCGGTGACGCGGTCGGTGGTCGCCTGGTGCCGCGAGACCGTGGGCGGGGTGGGCGTGACGCTCGAGCCCGACTGGGACGCGGGCACGCCGTTCGACCTGCCGGGCGCGCAGCCCGCGGTGAACCCGGTCCTGTACCCCACGACGCTGATCCTCGACCTGCGCCGGAGCGACGACGAGCTGATGTCGGCGATGGCGAAGAAGACCCGGCAGTACATCCGCAAGTCCCAGCGCGAGGACCTGGAGTTCCGCGCGGTGGCGTCCGCGGCGGAGCTCGACGCGTGCCTGGCGATCTACCGCCTCACGGCGGAGCGCGCGGGGTTCGGGCTGCACGGCGACGACTACTACCGGCTGGTGGCCGCCGAGCTGGGCGACCACTCGCCGGTGTTCGCGGCGTTCGCGCGCTCGACGCCGGACGGCCCGCACGACCGCCCGGTCGCGTTCGTGTGGTTCGCCGCCTCGGCGCGCACGTCGTTCGAGCTGTACGGAGGGATGGACGACGAGGGGCAGCGTCTGCGGGCGAACTACGGCCTGAAGTGGCACGCGATCACGGCGATGCGTGAGCGCGGGGTGGTGCGGTACGACGTGAACGGCCTGCTCAACGACGGGATCTCGACGTTCAAGCGCGGTTTCGCGAGCCACGAGGACGAGCTCGTCGGCAGCGTCGACGTGCCGTTCTCGATGTGGTACTCGGCGTGGAACAAGGGCCTGCCGACGGCGAAGAAGGTCGTGCGGCGCCTGCGCGGAGGGCACTGACGGTCCCCCTGCCGACCCGTCGGAGACCCGGTATCGCCCACGGCGATACCGGGTCTCTTCATGGCGTAGCATCGCTCTCGTGCTTTCCCGATACTCGCGGTAGCGTGTATCACCTGAGCGGTGCCGCTCCGGACACCGCCGTCCCGACCATCTGAACCGGCCCACCGGCCGGTGCACCCGACCGGATGGAGATGCCATGACCGTGGCCGACACCTCCCCAGGAGCCGCCGAGGGCGCGCCCTCGCCCCGCAGCCAGGCCGCGCGACACCGCGCGGTGCGCGACGTCGTGTTCGTCGAGGGCGTGCGCAGCCCGTTCGGCAAGGCCCGACCCGACGGGATCTACGCCGAGACCCGCGCGGACGACCTCGCCGTCAAGACGGTCCGCGAGCTCCTGCGGCGTCGCCCGGAGCTGCCCGCCGAGCGCATCGACGAGCTCGCGCTCGCCGCGACCACCCAGACCGGCGACCAGGGCCTGACCCTGGGCCGCAGCGTCGCCGTCCTCGCGGGCCTGCCGAAGTCCGTGCCGGGCTTCGCGATCGACCGCATGTGCGCCGGGGCGATGACGGCGGTCACGACGACCGCCGCGAACGTCGCGGTGGGCGCGCAGGACGTCGTCGTCGCGGGCGGGATCGAGCACATGGGCCACCACCCGATGGGCGAGGGCTCGGACCCGAACCCGCGCTTCGTCGCCGAGCGGCTCGTCGACTCCTCCGCGCTCGTCATGGGCGCGACGGCGGAGAACCTGCACGACCGCTACCCGCACCTGACGAAGGAGCGCGCGGACGCGTACGCCGTGGCGAGCCAGGCGAAGTACGCCAAGGCCCTGGCGAACGGCGACATCACGCCCGACCTCGTGCCGGTCGCGACCCGGTCGAGCGAGCTCGGCTGGGGCCTGGCGACCGCGGACGAGCTCCCGCGTCCCGGGACGACCGTCGACGCGATCCGCGACCTCAAGACCCCGTTCCGCCCGGGCGGCAAGGTCACGGCGGGCAACGCCTCGCCGCTCACCGACGGGGCGACGGCGTGCCTGCTCGCCGCCGGTGACGTCGTCGCCGAGCTCGGGCTGCCCGCGCGCATGCGCCTGGTGGCGTACGCGTACGCGGGCGTCGACCCCGAGGTCATGGGGATCGGTCCCGTCCCGGCGACGGAGCGCGCGCTCGCGTCCGCCGGCCTCACCATCGACGACATCGGCCTGTTCGAGATCAATGAGGCGTTCGCCGTCCAGGTGCTCGCGTTCACCGACCACTTCGGCATCGCGGACGACGACGAGCGCGTCAACCTCTACGGCGGCGCCATCGCCATGGGCCACCCGCTCGCGTCGTCGGGCGTGCGCCTCATGACGCAGCTCGCGCGCCAGTTCGAGCAGCACCCCGAGGTCCGCTACGGCCTGACGACGATGTGCGTCGGGCTCGGCATGGGCGGCACGGTGATCTGGGAGAACCCGCACCACGCCGACTACTCCGGCCACACGTCCGTCACCGCCGCCGAGCACGAGGGAGACCGCTGACCATGAGCGCACCCACGCAGACCTCCCCCACCGCGAGCCCGGCCGACCGCGGCGAGCGCGTCACGCACTCGCTCGTGCGCGACGTCGCGCTGCCGGGCGGGACGGGGACGCTCGCCCTGCTCACGCTCGACAACGGGCTGGACCACACCAAGCCGACGACGCTCGGCCCCGAGGGCCTCGCCGAGCTGCACGCGGCGCTGCAGCGCCTCGAGCAGCGCGCGGCCGACGGCGAGATCGTCGCCGTCGCCGTGACGGGCAAGCCGTACTTCCTCGCCGCGGGCGCCGACCTCACGCAGGCCGCCGCCGTGCAGACGTACGACGACGCGCTCGCCCTCGGTCGTGCGGGTCACGCCGCGTACGCGATCCTCGGCGGGCTCCGGGAGAGGACCGGTGTGCCGACGTTCGCGTTCGTCAACGGCGTCGCCCTGGGCGGCGGCCTGGAGATCGCGCTGAACTGCGACTACCGCACCGTGGCGTCCGACGCCGGGGCGCTCGCCCTGCCCGAGGTCGGCCTCGGCCTCGTCCCCGGCTGGGGCGGCGCGTACCTCGTGCCGCGCCTGCTCGGTGTCGAGAAGGCCATGCACGTCATCCTCGAGCGTCCCGCGGCGAACAAGCCCTTCAAGGCCAAGGAGGCGTTCGAGACCGGCCTCGTCGACGCGCTGTTCGACGCGCCGGACTTCCTCGAGTCCTCGATCCGCTGGGCGGAGTCCGTCGTGCGCGGCGACGTCGTCGTCGAGCGCCGCGCGCTCGACCCGCAGCCCGTGTGGGACGCCGTCGTCGCGGGGACGCGGCAGCGGCTCGACGCCGTCGTCGCGGGCTCGCGGCCGGCGCCGTACCGCGCGCTCGACCTGATCGCCGACGCCCGGACGGCGACGCGGGACGAGGCGTTCGCCGCCGAGGACACCGCGCTGGCCGGCCTCATCATGAGCGACGAGATGCGCGCGAGCGTCTACGCGTTCCAGCTCGTGTCGAAGGGGAAGCGGCCGCAGGGCGCCCCCGACCCGAAGCTCGGGCGTCCGGTGACGCGCGTCGGCATCGTCGGCGCCGGGCTCATGGCGGCGCAGATCGCGCTGCTGTTCGCGCAGCGCCTCCAGGTGCCGGTCGTCATGCGCGACCTCGACGCCGAGCGGGTCGACAAGGGTCTCGGCTACGTCCGCGCGACGGTCGAGAAGCTCGTGGGCTCGGGCCGCATGTCGCGCGACGTCGGTGCGCGCATCGTCGGCTCGGTGCACGGCACGACGGAGCTCGGCGACTTCGCCGGGTGCGACGTCGTCATCGAGGCGGTGACGGAGATCCTGCCGCTGAAGAAGAAGGTCTTCGCCGAGCTCGAGGACGTCGTGGGCGAGGAGACCGTGTTCCTCACGAACACCTCCGCGCTGTCCGTCACGGACATGGCGGCGGACCTGCGCCACCCGGAGCGCGTCGTCGGGATGCACTTCTTCAACCCCGTCGCGCAGATGCCGCTCGTGGAGATCATCCAGGCGGCGAGGACCGACGACGCGGCGCTCGCCACGGCCTTCGCCATGACGAAGAAGCTGCGCAAGACGGCGGTGCTCGTCGCCGACCGTCCGGGTTTCGTCGTCAACCGTCTGCTCATCCTCCTCATGGGCAAGATCGTCGAGGCCGTGGAGAACGGGACGTCGGTCGAGGTGGCGGACCGCGCCGTCGCGCCGCTCGGGCTGCCGATGCCGCCGTTCGCGCTGTTCGACCTCGTGGGCCCGGCGGTCGGCCTGCACGTGCTCACGTCGCTGCGCGAGGACCTCGGCGACCGGTTCCCCGTGTCGCCGGGGCTGCAGCGCATCGTCGACGAGCAGATCCCCGTCGTGCTCGACGCGCCCAAGGGCCTGCCGAAGCCGGTCGACCCGGCGATCCAGCAGGTCTTCGGCTCCGGTGAGGCCGGTGGCGAGGGCGCGCTCGACGAGGCGGGCGTGCTCGACTCCGTGCTCACGGCGCTCACGCAGGAGATCGGGCTCATGCTCGACGAGGGCGTCGTCGCGAGCCCGTCGCAGATCGACCTGTGCATGATCCTCGGCGCCGGGTGGGGCTTCCACCTCGGCGGCATCACGCCGTACCTCGACCGGACGGGCTACTCCGAGAGGGTCCTCGGCCGCCGGTTCCTGCCCGACGGCGTCGCGAACGTCCCGGCGGCGTCGCGCGTCTGACCTGTCCCCGGCACCCCGACGTGCCGACCAGGCGGCTGTGGCCCGTCCGGAGCTCCGGACGGGCCACAGCCGCATGGTCGGCGGGCGGCAGGCGCAGGCTCGGCGGGCGGACGCCTCGCCGTCAGTCCCAGGTGAGCTGCACGACCTCGAACGCCGCGGCGTGCTCGACGCCGAGCCGCTCGCCCGTGGGGCGCGTCATCGAGCCGAGGAACTCCGCGGGGTCGAACCCCTCCCAGCCCAGCCCGTCGAGGTAGGCGCGGTGCGCCGCGAGCGACGCGACCCCGGCGTCGAACGTCGCGGTGACGTCGACGGCGTGCGCCGCGGCCGGAGACCCGGACACCCACACCTGACCGACGCCGCCCCACGGCTCGAGCCCCTCGTCCTCCACCTGGTCGCGGAACACCCAGCGGTTGCCCGCGTCGCGCACGGCGTCGAGCACGGCACGCCCCGTCGCCATGTGGTCGGCCTGGTTCGGGATGCCGCCCGGGAACGTCTCGCGGTGGTTGCCCGTGATGACGAGGTCCGGCCGGTGCCGCCGCACGACGCGCGCGATCTCGCGACGCAGCGGCACCCCGTACTCGAGCACGCCGTCGGGCAGCCCGAGGAAGTCGACCTCGTCGACCCCGACGAGCCGCGCCGACTCGACCTGCTCCGCCTCCCGCACGCCGCGCGCGACGTCGGGGTCCATGCCGTCGATGCCCGCCTCGCCGCTCGTCACCATGCAGTACACGACGCGCTTGCCCTGGCCGGTCCAGCGGGCCACGGCGGCAGCGGCACCGAACTCCATGTCGTCCGGGTGGGCGACGACCGCGAGCGCGGTCGACCAGTCCTCGGGCAGCGGGGCGAGCGGGGCACGGTCGGGCGTCGGCGTCGTCATCCCCTCACGCTAGGGCACCCGCGTCGGCGCGGCACCGGCGGTCGCGGGCGCGCGGGGTCACGCGCCGTCGTACCCCTGGTGGGCGGACCAGCGCCCGGCGGCCGCGCTCGCGCCCTCCTCGATCAGCGCCGCGAGGTCGGGACGGTCGGGGACGCGGAAGGAGACGTAGCCGCCGCGGCCGCCCGCGACGGGCCGGCCGTACGCCTTGGCGGCGAGCCGGCCGTCGGCCAGCAGCCGCACGGTGATGGTCTGCAGCTCGAAGGTCTCGCCGCGGCGTTCGTCGGTCCAGCGCAGGTGCTCGGGGACGGTGACGGTGATGGCGAGGGCGCCCACCTCGACGTCGGGGGTGTCGGTCATCCGCCCATCCTCGCGCGGCGAGTGCCTCGGCGTCAGGTCTCGTGCTCCGGGACGGGCGCGTCCTCGACGGACGTGACGGCCGGGTCGACGACGAGCCGGGCGCGCTCGGCGGCGACGACGGTCCGGGCGAGGTGCGCCTCGGACACGTCGACGGCGCCCGCGACCTCCTCGGCGAGAGCGCTGCGCCGCGCGTAGGCGTCGAAAAGGCGCCGCTTGGTGTCGAGGATCCGCACGAGGTGCTCGTCCACGCTGTCGACGGTGAGGAGGCGGTGCACCTGCACGGTCTCGACCTGGCCCATGCGGTGGGCGCGGGCGACCGCCTGCGCCTCGGTCGTGGGCTTGGTCTGCGGCTCGCAGAGGATCACGACGGACGCCGCCTGGAGGTTGAGGCCCACTCCCCCGACGTCGATCTGGCTGACGAGCGCGCGGGGCACGGGCGAGGTCGTGAACTCGTCGACGACCGCCTGGCGCGTCGGGACCGGGACGGACCCGGTGAGCGGCCCGGCCGCGAGGTCCCCGAGCGCACGGACGACGACGTCCACGACGTCGAGGAACGCCGAGAACACGACGACCTTGCGCCCGTTCTGCGTCGCCTCCTCGACGAGCTCGACGAGGCGCCGGACCTTGGCGGAGTCCTCCGGGTGGTCGACGGCGAACGCCGCGCGTCGCATCGCCATGAAGCCGCCGTGCACGACCGCCTCGCGGTACGCCGCGCCGTCGCGCGGTCCGAGCTCTTCCCACTCGTCGACCTGGACGAGCTCGGGCAGCTCCTCGAGGACGTCCTCGGCGTTGCGCCGCAGGTAGGCGGGCGCGACCGCGCGCCGGAAGGCGTCCGGTCCGGCAGCCCCGGTCGCGGCGTCGAGGCCCGCGGCGAGCCCGGGCTGCAGGTAGCCCACGAGCGTGCGGAACTCCTCGACCCGGTTCTCCATCGCGGTGCCGGTGAGGAGCAGCGCGTGCGGGACGGCGCCCGCGAGCGCCGCGACGGCGGCGGACCGCTTGGCCTCGGGGTTCTTCACGTAGTGGGCCTCGTCGACGACGAGCGCCGCGGGTGCGGCCGCGGTGAACGTCTCGACCCCCGCGTCGCGCAGCCCGGCGAACGTCGTCACGGCGACGCCCCCGCCGGACCGCCACGCGGCGGTCGCCTCGGCGCGTGCGTCGCCGTGCAGCGCGTGGACGGTGAGCGTGCTGTGGGCGCGCACCTCGCGCACCCAGGTGGTCAGCACGCTCGCGGGGCACACGACGACGGCGTGGGTGGCGCCGCGCGCGACGAGGTGGGCGACGACGGCGATCGCCTGGACGGTCTTGCCGAGCCCCATCTCGTCACCGAGGACGACGCGGCGCTGCGCGAGCGCGAAGCGTGCGCCGAACGCCTGGTAGCCGCGCAGCGAGACGCGGAGCAGGGACTCGTCGAGCACCTGCGTCTGGACGCGCTCGACGAGGTCGGCGGGCAGGTGCCCCTCGGTCGCGGCGACGTCGCGGCCCGTGGGGGCGACGCCGTCGAGCAGGGCGTAGTACGCGGCGGAGCGGCGCCGGAAGTCCTCCCAGGCGTCGTAGGGGCGCGCGGGGTCGTCGAGCAGGGACGTGACGCGCCGTGCGTCCTCGGCGAGGCCGGTGGCGCGTGCGTCGTCGAGGAGGTCCGCGAGGGTCGCCACCGCCGCGAAGGCCCGACGGCGGCGCCCGCCCCAGGCGAGGAGGCGGCGCGGTGCGCTCGCGACGGCCCGCGCCTCGTCGGACGCGCGCGCGTGGTCGGCGAGGACGCGTCGCGCCTGCGCACCGTACCGCGCGAGCGCGGCGTCGGCCTGGTCGAGCGCGTGGAGGGCCTGGACGAGCGCCGTCGCGACGGGGTCGGTGGGCGTGAGGTCGATGCGGAACCGCAGGCTCTCGCGCACCGCCCGGGCGACCTGTTCGGCGGCGGCGAGCAGGTGCGTCGCGGTCTGCGGACCGATGCCGGGGACGCGTTCGAGGCCCGCCCGCCCGTGCCGGGCGACGTCGCCGACCGTGGTGACACCCGCGTCCGTGAGCGTCCCCAGGCGCAGCCGCTCGCGCGTGACGTCGCGCAACGCCGACACGTCGACGCCGTCGAGGTGCGCGAGCACCTTCTCCTCGCGGCTGTCGCCGAACGCGGCCCGGACCCGCTCCCGCGCCTCCGCGGGTGCGGCGGCGAACCGCCCGAGCAGCACCGCCAGGTCGTCCGCATCCACGAGGACGCGACGGACCGACACGGCGTCCGGCCTCCCCGGCTCCGTCGCGGGAGCGGCGCTCACGGTTCGACGCGCGTCACGTGCTCCGCGAGCCGCGCGGCCACAACCGCGACGTCCTCGACCTCTCCGGACGCGATGGCGATGACGAGGTCGTACGCGTCGTCCTGCGGCATGGCGAGGCGTGCGCCGTTCAGGGCGTAGAAGAGGCGCACGCCGACCCACCCGAGGCGCTTGTTGCCGTCGATCAGCGCGTGGTTCTTGGTGAGCGAGATGAGCAGTGCGGCGGCCTTCTCGTCGAGCGCCGGGTACGCCTCGACCCCGAACATCGACGCGCTGGGCCGGGCCAGGGCCGAGGAGAGCAGCCCGTAGTCCCGGACCGCGGCGGAGCCGCCGAGGAAGGCGTCCGCGGCGGCGAGCAGGTCGTCCTCGTCGAGGTAGACGACCACGGCCTACTGCGCCAACCGGTCGAGGAGATCGCGGTCCTCCTCGACGATCTGCGCGATGAGCCGGTCGCGCAGCTCGCGTCGCTTCGCGTCGTACTCCACGACGGCATGGGCCACGGCGGCGTTCGCCGAGATGCCCTCCCGCCGGGTGATCCGCTCGAGCGCGGCCTGGGCCTCGTCGTCGAGCCGCAGCGTCATGGCCATGGTCTCCCCCGATCCGTCGTGATACCAGCACGGTACCACCGCGTCCACCGGGACCGGACGATCAGTACGTCGTCAGGCCGTGGGCGCGGAACTGGTCGCGCACGCGCTCGGTGAGCTCCGCGGACGGCGCGGGGGTGTCGTCGAGCTCGTAGGTGCGCCCGAGCGCGTCCCACTTGTCGCGGCCCATCTGGTGAAAGGGCAGCACCTCGACGCGCGCCACGGTGCCGGGGCGGATCTCGTCGAGGGACGCGACGTACGACGCCACCTTCTCGACGTTCTCCACGTCGTCGGTCAGACCCGGGACGAGGACGAACCGCACCCAGACCTCGGGTCCGTGCCCGGTGAGGCCGCGCTCGGCGAGGCGCCGCCCGAAGCGCAGCGTCGGTTCGAGGTCGCGACCCGTGACCGTGCGGTACGTCTCGGGGTCGCCGGACTTCACGTCGAGCAGCACGAGGTCGGTGTCGTCGAGCATCGCGTCGGTCGCGTTCGCGCCGAGGAAGCCCGACGTGTCGAGCGCGGTGTGCACGCCCCTGGCCTTCGCGCCGCGCAGGACCCGCGCGGCGAACGCGGGCTGCATGAGCACCTCGCCGCCCGAGAGCGTGAGGCCGCCGTGCGTCGCCCGGAACACCGGCAGGTAGCGCGTGACGCGGGCGAGGAGCTCGTCCGCGGTGACCGGCTCGCCGTCCTTCATCGCGAACGTGTCGGGGTTGTGGCAGTACAGGCACCGCAGGGGGCACCCGTTGAGGAACACCGTGAGCCGTGTCCCCGGCCCGTCCACGGCCGTGACGAGCTCCCAGGAGTGGACCGAGCCGAGCTCGCCCGCGCGCATCGCCGCGAGCTTGTCGGCCCGGTCCACGTCCGCGACCGTCAGGCCGTCCAGGCCCGCACCCGCGCGGCGCGCGTGGCCCACCGGGGTGCCCGACGCCGCGGGCCCGCCCGCCGTCGTCGGGCCACCGGGGACGTCGAGGCCCGTCGCGTCGTCGGGCGCTGCGGCGCCCTGGGGCGCGCCGCAGCCCCGCGTCCGACGGACGTCGGGTCCCGGGAGGGTGACGGTCACGGGGGCCTCCTACAGCGCGCCGTGGAAGGTGCGCGAGAGCACGTCGAGCTGCTGCTCGCGCGTGAGGCGGACGAAGTTCACCGCATACCCGGACACGCGGATCGTCAGCTGCGGGTAGTCCTCCGGGTGGTCCATGGCGTCCAGGAGCGTCTCGCGGTTCAGCACGTTGACGTTCATGTGGTAACCGTTCGACCCGACGTACGCGTCGAGGAGACCCGCGAGGTTCGTCACCTGCTCCTCCTTCGTGCGCCCGAGACCGCTCGGCACCACGGTGTTCGTGAGCGAGATGCCGTCCTGCGCCTCGTCGTACGGGAGCTTCGCCACCGACAGGGCCGAGGCGAGCATGCCGTGCGTGTCCCGGCCGTTCATCGGGTTCGCACCCGGGGCGAACGGCTCGCCGGCGCGGCGGCCGTCGGGCGTGTTGCCCGTCGCCTTGCCGTACACGACGTTCGACGTGATCGTCAGGACCGACTGCGTCGGCACCGCGTCGCGGTACATCGGGTGCGTGCGCACCTTCGCCATGAACCGCTCGACGAGGTCGACGGCGATCGCGTCCGCCCGGTCGTCGTCGTTGCCGTACGTGGGGTACTCGCCCTCGGTGACGTAGTCGACGACGATACCGCGCTCGTCGCGCACCACGGAGACCGTCGCGTGCTTGATCGCCGACAGGGAGTCCGCCGCGACCGACAGCCCCGCGATGCCGCACGCCATGGTCCGCAGCACGTCGGAGTCGTGCAGCGCCATCTCGATGCGCTCGTACGCGTACTTGTCGTGCGACCAGTGGATGCAGTTGAGCGCCTCGACGTACGTCGCCGCGAGCCAGTCCATCGTGGCGTCGAACTTCGCCATGACGTCGTCGAAGTCGAGCACGTCGCCCTCGACAGGGGCCGCGACCGGGGAGACCTGCTTGCCCGAGACCTCGTCGCGCCCGCCGTTGATCGCGTAGAGCAGCGTCTTGGCGAGGTTGACGCGCGCGCCGAAGAACTGCATCTGCTTGCCGACCCGCATCGGGGACACGCAGCACGCGATGGCCGCGTCGTCGCCCCACGCCGGGCGGATGATCTCGTCGGACTCGTACTGCACCGCGGACGTGTCGATCGACACCTGGGCGCAGTAGTCCTTGAACCCCTGCGGCAGGTCGGGGCTCCAGAACACCGTCATGTTCGGCTCGGGCGCCGGGCCGAGGTTGTACAGCGTCTGGAGGAACCGGAAGGAGTTCTTCGTCACGAGCGGCCGCCCGTCCTCCCCCATACCGCCGATGGTCTCGGTGACCCACGTCGGGTCGCCGGAGAACAGGGCGTCGTACTCGGGGGTGCGCAGGAACCGGACGATGCGCAGCTTGATGACGAAGTCGTCGATGATCTCCTGCGCCTGCGCCTCCGTGATCCGGCCCGCCTCCAGGTCGCGGTCGAGGTACACGTCGAGGAACGTCGACGTGCGGCCGAGCGACATCGCGGCGCCGTTCTGCTCCTTCACCGCGGCGAGGTAGGCGAAGTAGAGCCACTGCACGGCCTCGCGCGCGGTCGTCGCCGGGCCGGAGATGTCGTACCCGTACTCGGCGGCCATGTCCTTGAGCTCGCCGAGGGCGCGGATCTGCTCCGCGTGCTCCTCGCGCTCGCGCACGACCTTCTCGCTGAAGGGCTGCGTGTCGAGCGTGAGCTTGTCGAGCTTCTTCGCGGCGACGAGCGCGTCCACGCCGTACAGGGCGACGCGGCGGTAGTCGCCGATGATGCGCCCGCGGCCGTACGCGTCCGGCAGGCCCGTGATGATGTGCGAGCTGCGGGCCGCGCGGACGTTCGGCGGGTAGACGTCGAACACGCCCTGGTTGTGCGTCTTGCGGAACTCGGTGAAGACCTTCTTCAGCGTCTCGTCGACCGCGTACCCGTAGGTCTGCAGCGCGCCCTCGACCATCCTCCAGCCGCCGTTGGGCATGATCGCGCGCTTGAGCGGCGCGTCCGTCTGCAGCCCGACGACGACCTCGTTCTCGCGGTCGATGTAGCCGGGGGCGTGCGCCGTGATGCCCGCGGGCGTGTGCGGGTCGACGTCGTGGACACCGTTCTCGCGCTCCGCGGGGAACATCGCGGACAGCGTCGCCCAGATGCCGGTGGTGCGCTCCGTCGGCCCGGCGAGGAACGACGCGTCTCCGTTGTACGGGCGGTAGTTGCGCTGGATGAAGTCGCGCACGTCCACGCCGTCGCGCCACGGGCCGTCGACGAACCCCTCCCACGCGGCGACGCGGGCGTCGTCGGCCTCGGTGCTGGTGACGCGGTCGCGCGCCTCGGAAACGCTGGTCATGCGGACCTCCCTCAGTGCCTGGCGCGCGGTCTCGCGACGCCGGCGGTGCCCGCGTGGCTCCTCGTCGCGGCGGGCCGCGGGCGGCGGGCCGGGGAGGTGTCCGACGGGCTCCTTCGCCACTTCCAGGGTAGGCCGGACGAGTCGTCGGTGGGGGGCCCGCGAGGGCATCGGGGACCTTGGTCCCGAGCCGGGCGCACGGCAGGAGAACGGCGAGATCCTGCGGCCGAGAGGGCCTGGAGGATCGTTCGGCGACGTGGCTTGTGACAGCATTCACAAGACGTGGGGACGCTTCCGCGCAGACGGCGCGGTCCTTCGGCTCCCGTGCCGCGCCCGCTCGTGTGACACTTCCTCGGTGAAGCGGACCATGGGTGTCGAGGAAGAGTTCCTGCTCGTCGGCGACGACGGGCGTCCCGTCGCGAAGGCGGCCGAGGCGCTCGAGGCGTCGGGCAGCGGCGACGAGGGCGGGACCGGCTCGCTCGAGTCGGAGTTCATGGAGGAGCAGATCGAGACGGCGACGCACCCGCGCGCCGAGCTCGACGACCTCGCCAAGGAGATCCGGGCCGGCCGCGCGCGGGCCCAGGTCGCCGCCGACCAGGTCGGGGCGCACGTCGCGGCGCTGTCCACGTCCCCCCTGCCCTTCGAGGGGACCACCGTCGCCCGGCTGCGCTACCTCCAGGCGCGCGCGGCGTTCGGGCTCACCGCCCGCGAACAGCTCACCAGCGGGTGCCACGTCCACGTCGCCGTCGCGGACGACGCCGAGGGCGTCGCCGTGCTCGACCGCATCGGGCCGTGGCTCGCGACGCTCCTCGCGCTGAGCACCAACTCCCCCTACTGGCAGGGCGAGGACAGCGGGTACGCGAGCTTCCGCTCCCAGGTGTGGTCCCGCTGGCCCACCTCCGGCCCCGCGCGCGCGTTCGGCACGCCCGAGGCGTACCACGACGCCGTCGACTCGCTCGTCGCCACGGGCACGATCCTCGACGAGAACATGGTCTACTTCGACGCCCGGCTCTCCTCGCGGTACCCCACGGTCGAGGTTCGCATCGCCGACGTCTGCCTCGACCCGGACACCGCGACGCTCCTCGCCGCCCTCGCGCGCGGCCTCGTCGAGACCGCGGCCCGCGAGGCGGCGGACGGGCTCGCCGCCCCCGAGCTGCGGCCCGAGCTGCTGCGCACCGCGTCCTGGCGCGCGGGACGCTCCGGGCTCGCCGACGACCTGCTCTCGCCGCGCACGTGGCGCCCCGCCCCGGCGCACGACGTCGTCGGGCAGCTCGTCGCGCACGTGCGCGACGCCCTCGTCGACGCGGGCGACCTCGACGCCGTCACCGAGCTGCTCGGTCGGCTCTGGTCGCGCGGCAACGGCGCGGCCCGCCAGCGCGAGTGGTTCGTCGAGTCCGGCGAGGACCTCGGCGCCGTCGTGCGGCGCGCGGTGGAGGTCACGCACTCCTGACGGGCCGCCCACCGGGATCGCCCGGTCGAGATCGGCAGACCGGTTCGAGATCGGCGGAACAGGTCCGCCGATCTCGACCGGGTCCGCCGACCTGGCGCGTCAGGGCTGGGAGAGACCGGCGAGAGCGTCCAGCACGTCGCGGGCGACGTCCGGCGCGGTGAGGCGGTAGGCGGACGCGACCTGGTCGCGGCTGGCGTGGTCGAGGAACTGGGCGGGCAGGCCGAGGGCGTGCACCGGCGTCGCGACGCCGGACTCGCGGGAGCGCTGCGCGAGCAGCGCGCCGACGCCCCCGTCCGCGACGCCGTCCTCCACGCTCACGACGAGGTCGTGCTCGCCCGCGAGCTTGACGAGCGCGGTCGGCATCGGCAGGACCCACGTGGGTGCCGCCACCGTGACGTCCACGCCGTGCGCGCCGAGCGACCCCGCCGCCTCGAGCGCGACGCGCGCCATGGAGCCCACGCCGACGAGCAGCACGCGCCGTCGTGGCACCCCCGCCGCGCCCGCCTCCGGGGCCGACGCCGCGCCGTCGGGCACGGCGAGGAGGTCCACCCCGTCCACGGTGTCCGCCGCGGGGAGGGCGTCCGCGAGGGCACCCTTCGGGTAGCGCACGACGGTCGGCGCGTCGTCGACGTCGACCGCCTCCCGCAGGGCGGCGCGCAGGGTCTCCTCGTCGCGCGGCGCCGCGAGGCGCAGGCCGGGCACGACGCGCAGCATCGCCATGTCCCACATGCCGTTGTGGCTCGCGCCGTCGTCGCCGGTGATGCCGGCGCGGTCGAGCACGAACGTCACGCCCGCCTTGTGCAGCGCGACGTCCATGAGGACCTGGTCGAACGCGCGGTTGAGGAACGTCGCGTACACCGCGACGACGGGGTGCAGGCCGGCGAACGCCATGCCGGCCGCGGACGTCGCGGCGTGCTGCTCCGCGATGCCGACGTCGAACGTGCGCTCCGGGAAGGCCTGCGCGAACGGCTTGAGGCCCACGGGCTCGAGCATGGCCGCCGTGATGGCGACGACGTCGGAGCGGCGGCGGCCGATCTGCACGATCTCGTCGGCGAACACCTTGGTCCAGCCGAACCGCGAGGGCGCGACGGGCAGCCCGGTCTCCGGGTGGATCTGGCCGACGGCGTGGAACCGGTCCGCGACGTCCTGCTCGGCGGGCGTGTAGCCACGGCCCTTCTCGGTGATGGCGTGCACGAGGACGGGCGCCCCGTACGCCTTGGCGCGGCGCAGCGCGTGCTCCATCGCCTCGAGGTCGTGCCCGTCGATCGGCCCCACGTACTTGATGCCGAGGTCCTCGAACATGCCCTGGGGCGCGACGACGTCCTTGAGGCCCTTCTTGAGCCCGTGCAGCCAGTCGTACGCGAAGCGGCCGGGCGCCCCCGTGCGGTGGAGGGTCCGCTTGCCCCAGTCGAGGAAGCCCTCGTAGCCGCTCGTGGTGCGCAGCGTCGACAGGTGGTGCGCCATGCCGCCGATGGTCGGCGAGTAGGAGCGACCGTTGTCGTTGACGACGACGACGAGACGCCGGTCCTGGGACTCGGCGATGTTGTTCAGCGCCTCCCAGGCCATGCCGCCGGTGAGCGCGCCGTCGCCGATGACCGCGACGACGTGCCGGTCGGTCAGGCCGCGCACGACGTTCGCCTTGGCGATCCCGTCGCCCCACGACAGCGCGGTGGAGGCGTGGGAGTTCTCGACGACGTCGTGCTCGGACTCGGCGCGCGACGGGTACCCGGACAGGCCGCCCTTCTTGCGCAGCGCGGAGAAGTCGCGTCGGCCCGTGAGCAGCTTGTGCACGTAGGACTGGTGCCCGGTGTCGAACACGAAGGTGTCGCGCGGGGAGGTGAACACGCGGTGCATGGCGATGGTCAGCTCGACGACCCCGAGGTTCGGCCCGAGGTGACCGCCGGTCCGCGACACGGAGTCGACGAGGAACGCCCGGATCTCGGCGGCGAGCGCGCGGGACTGGGCGGGGGTCAGCCGTTGCACGTCCTCCGGCGAGGTGATCGTGCTCAGCAGGCTCATGCAGTGCTCCGTTCCGTTCCCGTCGACAGCCGTCCCACTCTAGGTGCTCCACGGCGGTGCCCCGCGCCACGGTGCGCGGGGGACGAGACCTTCACGCCATTCACGCACACTCCGCGCCCGGACGCACCCAGCCCGCGCCGGGGCGGGGCGACGGCCCAGGTCAGCAAGCGACACGGAAACCTGCTTCCGCCCTGCGGACAACACGGCGGCCCGCCGTAGGATGGGGGCATGCGCTTCCTGACCGGCCAGTCCCCCGCGACCGACCTCACCTACGGCGACGTGTTCCTCGTGCCGTCCCGGTCCGAGGTCAGCTCGCGCTTCGACGTCGACCTGTCCTCCGCCGACGGCACGGGCACGACCGTCCCGCTCGTCGTCGCGAACATGACGGCCGTCGCCGGGCGCCGCATGGCCGAGACCGTGGCACGGCGCGGCGGCATCGCGATCATCCCGCAGGACGTCCCCACCGACGTGGTCGCCGACGTCGTCGCCGACGTGAAGTCCAAGGACCCGGTGGTCGAGACACCGGTCGTCGTCGGGCCGCACGACACGGTCCACACCGCCCTCACCCTCATCGGCAAGCGCGCGCACGGCGCCGCCGTCGTCGTCGCGGACGGCCGCCCGCTCGGCGTCGTCACCGAGGCCGACTGCACGGACGTCGACCGGTTCACCCAGGTGCACCAGGTGATGTCCGACCATCCCCTCATGCTCGACGCGGCGCTGCTCGACGGCGGTCGTGCCGGGCTCGAGGCCGCGTTCGACCAGCTCTACGCCGCTCGTCTCAAGGTCGCCCCCGTGACGCGGGACGGCGCGCTCGCCGGCGTCCTGACGCGCAAGGGCGCGCTGCGCTCCTCCGTCTACACCCCGGCGCTCGACGCCGGGGGTCGTCTGCGCGTCGGGGCCGCCGTCGGCATCAACGGCGACGTCGCCGCGAAGGCCAAGGAGCTCCTCGCCGCGGGCGTGGACGTCCTCGTCGTCGACACCGCGCACGGCCACCAGGTCAAGATGCTCCAGGCGCTCGACGCCGTGCGCTCCGTCGCGCCGGACGTCCCCGTCGTCGCGGGCAACGTCGTCACGGCCGACGGCGTGCGCGACCTCGTCGCCGCCGGCGCCGACATCGTCAAGGTCGGCGTGGGACCGGGCGCGATGTGCACGACGCGCATGATGACGGCCGTCGGACGCCCCCAGTTCTCGGCGGTCCTCGAGTGCGCCGCCGCCGCGCGCGAGCTCGGCAAGCACGTGTGGGCCGACGGCGGGGTGCGCCACCCGCGCGACGTCGCCCTCGCGCTCGCCGCGGGCGCCTCCCAGGTCATGATCGGCTCGTGGTTCGCGGGGACCTTCGAGTCGCCGGGCGACCTGCACGACGACGGCACGGGCCGCCTCTACAAGGAGAGCTTCGGCATGGCGTCGGCACGCGCCGTGGCCGCGCGGACCGCCGGCGGCTCGCCCTTCGACCGGGCCCGCAAGGGCCTGTACGAGGAGGGCATCAGCTCCGGGCGCATGTTCCTCGACCCGCAGCGCCCCGGCGTCGAGGACCTGCTCGACGAGATCACGTCGGGCCTGCGGTCGTCGTGCACGTACGCGGGCGCCGCGGACCTCGCGCAGTTCGCCGAGCGCGCGGTCGTCGGGATCCAGTCCGCCGCGGGCTACGAGGAGGGCCGCCCGCTCCCGGTGAGCTGGTGACCCCGGTGCCGCTCGGCGGCCCGGACGACGTCGCGGGCCCCGGCCCGGCGCGCGCGCAGCTCGCCGCGCTGCCCGCCGACGGCGGTGCCTGGCCCGCGCCGTGGCGCCACGCCGTCGGGACGCTCGACGACCGGGCGCGCCCCGCCGCGGTCCTCATGCTGTTCGGCGTGCTCGACGGGGCGCCGTCCGACCACGCGGCCCGTGCCGTGGCGCGCGACCTCGACGTGCTCCTCCTCGCCCGCGCGACGACGCTCGGTCACCACCCGGGCCAGGTCGCGTTCCCCGGCGGGCGCCTCGACCCGGGCGACGACGGCCCGGTCGACGCGGCGCTGCGGGAAGCCGTCGAGGAGACGGGTCTCGACCGCACCGGCGTCGACGTGCTGGGCACCCTCGGCGCGCTCCCCGTCCCCGTGAGCAACCACGTCGTGACGCCGGTGCTCGGCTGGTGGGCCCGCCCCACGCCGGTGCGGGCCGTCGACGACGCGGAGTCCGCCCACGTCTTCCGCGTGCCCGTCGCGGACCTGCTCGACCCCGACCGGCGTCGGACCGTCACGGTCCGGCGCGGTCGCCAGGTCTTCCGGAGCCCCGGCTTCCTCGTCGAGGCCGACGACCGCGAGCACCTCGTGTGGGGCTTCACCGGTGGCGTGCTCGACGCGCTCTTCGACCGCCTCGGCTGGACCGAGCCCTGGGACGCCACGCGCACGGTCGACCCGCCCCTGTGACCCACCGCTGAGTGCGGGGTATTCGTCCTCCTGAGCAGCTCCGGACGACGGATACCCCGCACTCAGGGGGTGTCGGCCGACGGGCCGGACAGCCGCCTGCCGAACGCGGGCGACCCGGTGAGGGTCTCGTACGACCGACCCACCATCTCCTCGAGCACGGCGAGGTCGACGGCGTCGAGGTCCTTGACGTAGACGCAGGACTTCCCGACCGCGTGCGGCCCGAGCCGCGCGAGCAGCGCGGCGTGCTCGTCCACGCCGTCCGTGAGGTAGAGCGTCGTCGCGGCCTTGCGCGGCGAGAACCCGACCGCGGCCATGTCGCCCTCGCGCCCGCTGGCGTACCGGTAGTGGTACGACCCGAACCCGACGATCGACGGCCCCCACATCCGCGGCGGCTCCCCCGTCACCCGCGTCATGAGCTCCACGAGGCGCTCGGCGTCCCGGCGCCGCACCGGGTGCTCCACCGTCGCGAGGAAGGCCTCGACGTCCGCGTCGGTGGGCCGGGTCCGGTTCTCCTGTGCAGCCATGGCACCAGTGTGGCCTCGACGTGCCCGCGGGACGACCCCGCGTCGTCGAGCCCCTGCACGACGGCGGGGCGCCCACCCCGAGAGGTGGACGCCCCGCCGTCGTCCGCAGGACCCGTCCCGCTACGCCGCCGCGAGCGGCGTCACGCGACGAGCGAGCGCAGCACGTACTGCAGGATGCCGCCGTTGCGGTAGTAGTCCGCCTCGCCGGGGGTGTCGATGCGCACGACGGCGTCGAACTCGACGCTCGTGCCGTCCGGCTTCGTCGCGGTGACCTTCACCGTGCGGGGCGTCACGCCGTCGTTCAGCGCCGTGATGCCGGAGACGTCGAACGTCTCCGTGCCCGCCAGGCCGAGCGACTCGGCGCTCTCGCCGGCGGGGAACTGCAGCGGCAGCACGCCCATGCCGATGAGGTTCGACCGGTGGATGCGCTCGAAGCTCTCCGTGATGACGGCCTTGACGCCGAGGAGGGCCGTGCCCTTCGCCGCCCAGTCGCGCGACGAGCCGGAGCCGTACTCCTTGCCACCGAGGATGACGAGCGGGGTGCCCTGCGCGGCGTAGTCCTGCGCGGCGTCGTAGATGGTGTCCTGGGCGTTCTTCACGAAGTTGAACGTGTAGCCGCCCTCGACCCCGTCGAGGAGCTGGTTGCGCAGGCGGATGTTCGCGAAGGTGCCGCGGATCATCACCTCGTGGTTCCCGCGGCGCGAACCGTAGGAGTTGAAGTCGCGGCGACCCACGCCGTGCTCCGCGAGGTACTTCCCGGCGGGCGAGTCCGCCTTGATGGCGCCCGCGGGGCTGATGTGGTCGGTCGTCACCGAGTCGCCGAGCTTCGCGAGCACGCGCGCACCGGAGATGTCCGAGACCGGGGCCGGCTCCATGCCCATGCCGTCGAAGTACGGGGGCTTGCGGACGTAGGTCGACTCGCCGTCCCACGCGAACGTGTCGCCCTCGGGGGTGTCGAGCGAGCGCCAGCGGTCGTCACCGGTGAAGACGTCCGCGTAGTCCTTGGTGAACATGTCGCGGTCGATCGACGCGTCGATCGTCGCCTGGACCTCCTCCGGCGTCGGCCAGATGTCCTTGAGGAAGATCGGGTCGCCCGCCTCGTCACGGCCCAGCGGGTCGTGGTCGAAGTCGAACTCCATCGTGCCCGCGAGCGCGTACGCGATGACGAGCGGCGGCGACGCGAGGTAGTTCATCTTCACGTCGGGGTTGATGCGGCCCTCGAAGTTGCGGTTGCCCGACAGCACCGACACGACGGCGAGGTCGTGCTCGTTGACCGCCTCGGAGATCTTCTCGTCGAGCGGGCCGGAGTTGCCGATGCACGTCGCGCAGCCGTAGCCCACGAGGTGGAAGCCGAGCTTCTCCAGGTACGGCCACAGGCCGGACTTCTCGTAGTAGTTCGTCACGACCTGCGAGCCGGGCGCCATCGACGTCTTGACCCACGGCTTGGCCTCGAGGCCCTTCTCGACCGCGTTCTTCGCGAGGAGCGCCGCAGCGAGCATGACCGACGGGTTCGACGTGTTCGTGCAGCTCGTGATCGACGCGATGGCGACCGCGCCGTGGAACAGCTCGAACTCACGGCCCTGGGTGTCCGTCATGGGCACGGTCTTGCGACCGTTCGGCGTGATGGCGGGGGCGTCGGACGCGGGGAACGACTCCTTCTCCGCCTCGTCGACGAGGTCGCGGACCTCGGGGGCGTACGTCGGCAGGTCGCGGGCGAAGGCCGACTTCGCGTTCGACAGCTCGATGCGGTCCTGGGGGCGCTTGGGGCCGGCGATCGACGGGACGACCGTCGACAGGTCGAGCTCGAGGTACTCCGAGAAGACCGGCTCGACGTAGCCCTCGGCCGAGGGGTCGAGCCACAGGCCCTGCTCCTTGGCGTACGCCTCGACGAGCGCGAGCTGGTCGTCGCTGCGGCCGGTGAGGCGCAGGTAGTCGAGCGTCACGCCGTCGATCGGGAAGATCGCGGCGGTCGAGCCGAACTCGGGGCTCATGTTGCCGATGGTGGCGCGGTTCGCGAGCGGCACCTGGGCCACGCCCTCGCCGTAGAACTCGACGAACTTCCCGACGACGCCGTGCTGGCGCAGCATCTGGGTGATCGTCAGCACGACGTCCGTCGCGGTGACGCCCGCGGGGATCGAGCCGCCCAGCTTGAAGCCGACGACGCGCGGGATGAGCATCGACACGGGCTGGCCGAGCATGGCCGCCTCGGCCTCGATGCCGCCGACGCCCCAGCCGAGCACGCCGAGGCCGTTGACCATCGTCGTGTGCGAGTCGGTGCCGACGCAGGTGTCGGGGTACGCACGCAGCACGCCGCCCACCTCACGGGTCATGACGGTGCGCGCGAGGAACTCGATGTTCACCTGGTGCACGATGCCGGTGCCCGGGGGGACGACCTTGAAGTCGTCGAACGCCGTCTGGCCCCAGCGCAGGAACTGGTAGCGCTCGTGGTTGCGCTCGTACTCGATCTCGACGTTGCGCTCGAACGCGTCGGGGCGGCCCGCGACGTCGATCTGCACGGAGTGGTCGATGACCATCTCGGCCGGGGCGAGGGGGTTGATGCGCGACGGGTCGCCGCCGAGGTCGGCGACGGCCTCGCGCATCGTGGCGAGGTCGACGACGCAGGGGACGCCGGTGAAGTCCTGCATGATCACGCGGGCGGGCGTGAACTGGATCTCCGTGTCGGGGTGCGCGTCGGGGTCCCACGACGCGAGCGCGCGGACGTGGTCGGCGGTGATGTTCGCGCCGTCCTCCGTGCGCAGGAGGTTCTCGGCGAGGATCTTCAGGCTGTACGGGAGGCGCTCGACACCCTCGACGGCGGACAGGCGGAAGATCTCGTACGAGCTCCCACCGACCTCCAGTGTTCCCTTCGACCCGAACGTGTCGACGCTGCTCACTCGTGGCTCCTTCGTGGCGAGACGGTGGCACGGATGCCATGGTTCTGGGGGGCTTCGCCCAGCCTACGCCGGGCCGGCGCGGCGACCCGGCCGAGGCCGCGTGCGCCGTTCGCGCTCGCGTCGTCGGCGCCGGGACCAGCACCGCGACCAGCATACCCCACATATCTTGACGTCAAGATATATGCCTTGCGGCGCGGCATGGGCGCCCCCTCAGCGGTCGCAGTCGCAGAGCAGGTTCAGCTCGACGACCTGCTCGCCCTCCTCCGGCCGCGCCCACGCCTCGGCCTCCGCCCGCGACGCGAAGCGACGTCCCGCCAGGCGACCGTTCGCGAGCAGCACCCCGACGCCGACGACGTCCCGCACGTCGACGTCGACGGCCTCACCCACGCCGGTCTCGCGCTCCACCGTGCCGCTCACTGCCGCCCCTCTCGCCGACGACCCCGACCGACGAGTCTCTCGCCGACCGCCGGGAGCCTCCGTCGGCCCCGCTCCCCTCAACGCTCGAGGACGGCCACCGCTTCCAGGTGGTGGGTGTGCGGGAAGAGGTCGAACGCCCGCAGCCCGCGCAGCGCGTAGCCGTGCTCGCCCAGGTACGCCACGTCGCGCGCGAGCGCCGCGGGGTCGCACGCGACGTAGACGACCCGGCGGGCGCCGGTCCCGGCGACGGCGTCCACGACGCCGCGGCCCGCGCCCACGCGCGGCGGGTCGAGCACGACGACGTCCGCTCCCCCGCGCGCGACGGCCTCCGCCCCCTCGCCGTGCCCGGCGAGCACGCGCTCGACAGCACCGTGGTGCAGCTCGACGGTGTCGAGACCGTGCGCGTTGCGGCGCGCGTCACGCACGGCGCGCTCGTCGCCCTCGACGGCGACGACCCGGCCGTCGGGGCCCGCCGCCGCCGCGAGCGGCAGCGCGAACAGCCCGGCGCCCGAGTAGAGGTCGAGGACGCGTGCGCCGTCCACGTCCCCGACGGCGGCGAGCACGGCTTCCGCGAGCGCCGCCGGCGCGGCGCGGTGCACCTGCCAGAAGCCGGCGGCGGCGACACGGTAGGCGTGCTCGCGTCCGTGCAGGGCGACCGTCTCGGTCACGCTCCGGCGCGCGTTGGGCCGTCGGTCGACGGACCCGGCCCGCCACGGCTCGCCGTCGACGAGGAGCAGGGGCGCGCCGTCGGACGGTGCCACGACCTCCAGGCGGGTCCCCGGCCGCCAGGACCGGGTCCAGACGCGCTCCCGGTCCGCGTGGTCGAGGAGCTCGGGGGTCGCGAGCGGCATCGTGTCGAGCGCGAGCACGTCGTGGGACCGGAACCGGTGCATCCCGGCCCGGCCCGCGGCGTCGGCCACGAGGTCGATGCGCGTGCGGTAGCCGAGGCCCCCGCGCTCGTCGTCACCCGGGAGACCCTCGACCTCTACCTGAAGGTCAGGAAGCGTGTCGAGGTCGAGCCGGGCGAGGCGCCGCAGCTGCTCGGCGAGGACGTCCCGCTTCCAGCGGCGCTGGGCGGGCAGCGCCACGTGCGCGAGCTCGCCGCCGCCGACGCCGCCCGGCCCCGCCTCGGGCCACGCGGAGGGCACGCGGTCCGGCGAGGCGTCGAGCACCTCGACGGCGTCGGCCCGCCAGAACTTCGCGCCGACCCCGCCCTCGGTGACCCGCGCGCGCACGCGCTCCCCGGGCAGCGTGTGCCGGACGAAGACGACCCGCCCGTCGTGGCGCGCCACGCAGTGGCCGCCGTGCGCGACGGGCCCGATCTCGAGGTCCAGCTCGACCTCGACCTGAGGTCGAGGGTTCGGGTTCGGACGGGGACGGGCTGCGCGTCCGCGCGAGGAGGAGGGCATGGGTCCAGTATCCCGGACGACCGGTGCCGCGCGGGCACCGCGCCGCCGCTCACATGCCCGGGTAGCGCCTCCGGAAGCCCTCGCCCTCGAGCCCGGTGTGCCCCTCCGACGACGCGAGCTGCCACGGCACGGACGCCACCACGACGCCGGGGGTGAACAGCAGACGGCCCTTGAGACGCAGGGCGCTCTGGTTGTGTAGGAGCTGCTCCCACCAGTGCCCCACGACGTACTCGGGGATGTAGACCACCACGAGGTCCCGGGGCGACTCGCGGCGCACGGACCGCACGTACGACAGCACGGGCCGGGTGATCTCACGGAACGGCGAGTCGAGCACGCGCAGCGGGACGGGCAGGTCGAGCGCCTCCCACTCGCGCATGAGCTCCGTCACGTCGTCCGCGTCGACGCCCACGGTGACGGCCTCGAGCACGGACGGTCGGGACGCGCGCGCGTAGGCGAGGGCACGCATCGTCGGCCGGTGGATCTTCGACACGAGGACGATCGCGTGGACGCGGCTCGGCAGGGCGCGCGCCTGGGAGACGTCGTCGCCGAGCGCGAGCTCGTCCCGGACGGTGTCGTAGTGCGTGCGGATCGCGCGCATGAGGACGAAGACGACGGCCATCGCGAGGATCGCGATCCACGCCCCGTGCGTGAACTTCGTGACGAGCACGATGACGAGCACGGTCCCCGTCATCGCGAGGCCGACGGAGTTGACCACGCGGGACCGGCGCATGCGCGCACGCTCGCGCGGCTGGTGCTCGCGCCGCAGCGCCCGGGTCCAGTGCCGCACCATCCCGAGCTGGGAGAGCGTGAAGGACACGAAGACCCCGACGATGTAGAGCTGGATGAGCCGGGTCACCTCCGCGTCGAACGCCCAGATGAGGACGATCGCCGCGAACGCGAGCGTGAGGATCCCGTTGGAGAACGCCAGGCGGTCGCCGCGCGTGTGGAGCTGGCGCGGCAGGTAGCCGTCCTTGGCGAGGATCGAGCCGAGCACCGGGAAGCCGTTGAACGCCGTGTTCGCGGCCAGGACGAGGATGATCCCCGTGACGGCCGACACGAGGTAGAAGGCGAGGGGGAAGCCGGAGAACACGGACTCCGCGAGCTGGCCGATCACGGGGTGCTGGACGTAGTCGACCGGGAGCGGCTCGCCGCCGGAGGTGAGCTGCGTGTGCGGGTCCTCCGCGTAGTGCACGCCCGTCGCACGCGCCAGCAGCAGGATCGAGAGCATCATGACCGCCGAGATCCCGCCGAGCATCGCGAGCGTCGTGGCGGCGTTGCGCGACTTCGGCTTGCGGAAGGCGGGCACGCCGTTGCTGATCGCCTCGACGCCCGTGAGCGCCGCGCAGCCCGACGCGAACGCGCGCGCCACGAGGAACGCTCCCGCGATCCCCATGAGCCCCTGGTCGAACCCGTCCTGCGCCACGAGCTCGAACTGCGCGCTCTCCGCGGGCGGCAGCGTCCCGGTGACGTAGCGGAAGAAGCCCACCACCGCCGTCGACCCGATGGCGAACATGAACAGGTACACCGGTATCGCGAAGAACGACCCGGACTCCTTGACCCCGCGCAGGTTGACGAGCGTGAGCAGCACGACGAGGACGATCGCGAAGAGCGACTCGTGCCCGCGCAGCGCCGGGATGGCGCTCGCCGCGTACTGCGCGCCCGAGGAGATGGACACCGCGACCGTGAGGACGTAGTCGACGAGGAGCGCGGACGCGACGCCCACGCCGGCGTTCGGCCCGAGGTTCACCGTCGCGACCTCGTAGTCGCCGCCGCCGGACGGGTACGCGCGCACGTTCTGCCGGTAGGACGCCACGACGGTGAGCAGCACGACGACCACGGCCAGGCCGACCCACGGGGAGACCGTCGTCGCGGTGAGCCCGGCGATCGCGAGCGTCAGGAGGATCTCGTCCGGGGCGTACGCCACCGACGACAGGGCGTCGGACGCGAACACGGGCAGCGCGATGCGCTTGGGCAGGAGCGTGTGGCCCAGGCGCTCGCTCCGCACCGGACGCCCGACGAGGAGCCGCTTGGCGGCGTCTGCGATCTCCGACACGAGGCCACATGCTATGCCCGTCGTCCCCCGGGCGCCCCGCGGGCGCCCGGCGGTATAGCGTTCGTTGCGTGCACTTCGTGATCATGGGCTGCGGCCGCGTCGGTGCGACGCTCGCGCACTCGCTCGAGGCCAGCGGGCACTCCGTCGCCGTGGTGGACCAGAACCCCGACGCGTTCCGGCGGCTGCCGGGCGAGTTCACCGGCAAGAAGGTCACCGGGGTCGGGTTCGACCGCGACACGCTCGTCCAGGCGGGGATCGAGGACGCCTACGCATTCGCCGCGGTCTCCGACGGCGACAACTCGAACATCCTCTCGGCTCGGGTCGTGCGCGAGACGTTCGGCGTCGAGAAGGTCGTCGCCCGCATCTACGACCCGCACCGGGCCGAGATCTACCAGCGGCTCGGCATCCCGACCGTGGCGACCGTGCGGTGGACGGCCGACCAGGTCCTGCGCCGGATGCTCCCGCTCGGGGCGACGGACGAGTACCGCGACCCGTCCGGGCGCGTCCGGCTCGCCCAGCTCGACTTCCACCCGGGCTGGGTGGGACGCACCGTGCGCGCCGTCGAGGAGGCCACGGGCGTGCGCGTCGCGTTCCTCAGCCGGTTCGGCGACGGGCTGCTCGTCACCGAGCGCACCGTGCTGCAGGAGAACGACGTGCTCCACGTGCTCGTCACCACCGACGACGCACCGGCCGCGGAGCGGCTCCTCACGCACGCACCGAAGACGGAGGTGGACTGATGCGGGTCGTCATCGCCGGGGCCGGGTCCGTGGGCCGCTCGATCGCCCGCGAGCTCCTCAGCCACGACCACGACGTGATGCTCGTCGACAAGCAGCCCGCGGCGATGCGCGTCGCCCAGGTCGCCGAGGCGGACTGGCTGCTCGCCGACGCGTGCGAGCTGTCCACGCTCGCCGACGCGAAGGTCGACGAGTGCGACGTCATCGTCGCCGCGACGGGTGACGACAAGGTCAACCTCGTCGTCTCGCTCCTCGCGAAGACCGAGTTCGGGGTGCCGCGGACCGTCGCGCGGGTCAACAACCCCAAGAACGAGTGGATGTTCGACGAGTCGTGGGGCGTCGACGTCGCCGTCTCCACGCCGCGCATCATGACGGCGATGGTCGAGGAGGCCGTGGCCGTCGGGGACCTCGTGCGCATCTTCACGTTCCACCAGTCCGGCGCCGACATCCTCGAGGTGACCTTGCCGGCGTCCTCCCCGCTCGTCGGGCGACGCGTGGGCGCGATCGCGTGGCCCGCGGACACGGTGCTCGCCGCCGTCGTGCGCGGCACGCGCCCCATCGCGCCGAGCCAGGACGACACGCTGGAGGCGGGCGACGAGCTCCTCCTCGTCACCGGGAACGAGGCGGACGAGGAGGCGCTGTCCCGGCTGCTGGCCGACGGTTCCGACGGCGCGGCGCCGGTCCGCGACGTCGCGGACGTGCTCGTGCCGGACGGGCCCGTCGGGGACGCGCCGGACGACGAGGGCGAGGACGGGTCGCTCGGCTGAGAGCTGCGCCTCGGGGCCTCGTCGATCAGGCCGGACGGGCCGCTCAGGCCGGACGACGGCGCACGAGCACCCAGGTGAGCCAGAGCACGAGCGCCCAGAGCGGCAGGCCCATGACCAGCCGCGCGGTGCCCAGCCAGCCCACGGAACCCTCGAGGTACAGCGGCACCTGGACCGCGAGGCGGACGCCGAACAGGCCCACCCACAGCCACGTCGCGCCGACGTAGCGACGCATCAGCGCGCGGTCGCCCCGCCACGAGGCCGCCCAGGCCGCGAACCCGCCCTGCGGCGCGGCGTCGGCGGCGGGCGATCCCGCCGACCCCGTCGACGCCGGCGGCGCCGTCGCCGTCGTGTCGTCGGACGCCCGTGCCTCGTCCTCGTCCCGCGCGGCGCCGAACCCGCTGCGCAGGCCCTCGACGACGAGACCGACCAGCGGCCAGCGCGCCACCAGCGAGACGAGGAGGACCGCGAGGTACGCGGCGTTGGTCCACAGGCCCCAGGCGAAGTAGTCCTGCGCCTCGCCCGAGCGCCAGGCCCACACGACGCCGATCCCGACGCCGAGCAGCCCCCCGAGGGCCTGGGTGACCGGGGTCCGCTGCGCGAGACGCACGACGAGGGCGGCCAGCGCGACCGCGACCGAGGACACGAGCGCCCACGACAGCTCGCGCGTCGCGACGAACGCGACGACGAAGACGAGACCGGGCGCGACGGACTCGACGAGACCGCGGACGCCGCCGACGGCCTCCGCGAGCGAGAACTGCTCGCCGGTCAGGGCGCGGACGCCGCGCGCGGGACCGTCCTCCGGCGCGGCGGCGTCGGCCACCACCGTCTCCGCCGTCTCGATCTCCCGTGCGCGCTCGTGCTGGTCGCCGTGCCCGTCCGGCGGCGTCTGGTGCTGGGTCATCCGTCCCTCACTCGCCCGGCTTCGCGAGCAGCTCGTACCGGGGGTTGAACATGGTGCGGCGCCCGTCGACCTCGCACACGAGGCCCTCGACGAGAGCACGGCGGCCGGGCTCGACGCCCGCGATGCGGCGTCGACCGAGCCACACGAGGTCGAGGGAGCCGGAGCCGTCGTAGAGCTCCACCTCGACGGTGGGGACGCCCTCGCGAGGGCGCAGCACCACCGAGCGCAGGATGCCCGTGACCTTCGCGCGGCGACGGTTGGGCAGCTCGGACACGGCCCGGCACCCCTTCTGCCGGGCTGCCTCGGTGCGCTCCTCGTCGGCGGCGACCTCTTCCTGGGACGCGAGCGCCGCGTGCCAGGCATCGCGCAGGGTGGGGCTCACGTCACCGGATCTCCGTGATCTCGGGCCCGCGGGTCAACGGGTCGAACGACGGCGTCTCCGGAGCTCCCTCGGGCGTGGCGGGTGCCGCGGCGGGCGCCTTGCCCGGCAGGTGCAGGGTGAGCAGGTCGCGCGGCGGGCGCGGGCTCTGGTCGCGCACGACGACGATGTTCGCGAAGACCGACTCGAGGAGCCGCGCCTCCTGCTGGTCCACGGCGGCCTTGCCGGTGAGCACGCCGCGCAGGAACCAGCGGGGCCCGTCCACACCGACGAAGCGGGCCGGGCGCACGCCGGTGCGGCCGTCCGGCGACTGCGCCGGGATGCGGGCGATGAGCTCGCGGCCGAACGGGCCGGGGACGTCGTCGACGGTCCCGCCCTGCTTCGTCACCGAGGCCGCGATCTCCTGACGGATCTCGTCCCAGATCCCCTCGGAGCGGGGTGCGGCGAACGCCTGCACCTGCAGGCCGGACCCGGCGACGGCGCAGGCCACGCCCGTGATGCGCTGGGTCTTCTTGTCGACCTCCATGCGCAGCTCCATGCCGGGCAGCCCCGGCAGCCACACGGCGCCCAGGTCGACCCGGGGCCCGCGCTCCGGCACCTGCGACGCGTCGAACGGGCCGCGGGCCGGCGCCTGCGCGTCGGCCTCGTCCGGCGTGGTCGTACCCTCGTCGGCGTCCTGGGGGGCGGTCGGCTCGGTGTCCTGCGACCTCGAGCGGCGGAACAGACCCACGAAAGAGCTCCTTCACCTGCCCGGCCGGGCCGGGTCTTCTCGCGGGGCGGCGTTCGCCCCGGCCTTCCACACTAGTCCTCGTCCGACGTGTCGTCGGTCACGCCCACCCAGCGGGAGGCCGGGGGCGCGGCGGCGCACCCTTCACGGCGCGGCGGACCAGCCTCCGCTCGACCCGAAGCCGCCCTCGCCCCGGTGCGACCCGGGCAGGCGCTCCGCCGGGACGAACCGCGCCCGCTCGACCTTCTGCACGACCAGCTGGGCGACGCGGTCGCCGCGCCGCAGCACCACCGGCTCGGCGGCGTCGGTGTTGAGCAGGGTCACCTTGATCTCGCCGCGGTACCCCGCGTCGACCGTGCCCGGCGCGTTGACGACCGTCAGCCCGTGACGTGCCGCGAGCCCCGAGCGCGGGTGCACGAAGGCGGCGTAGCCGTCCGGGAGCGCGATCGCGACCCCCGTCGGCACGACGGCGCGCTGCCCGGGCCCGAGCTCGACGTCGACGGTCGTCACGAGGTCGGCGCCCGCGTCGCCGGGGTGGGCGTAGGCGGGGACGGGGACGTCGTCGAGGAGCGTGATGAGGACGTCGACGTCCGTGGTCGGAGGCTGCTGCTGCGTCGGCACCCGCCAGAGCCTAGTCCGCGCCCGCGGGTGCGGACACCTCCGCGCCGCCCGGCGCCGGGCGCCGCCTCGCGGCACCGGACCGGGGGGACGACGCCTGGGATGATGGACGCATGACGCGAGCGGACCAGCCCTCCCGACCGACCGACCGACCGGCGCGCCAGGGCGCCGTCGCGTTCCGCGAGCGGGTCCTTCCCGGGCCGGGCGGCTGGGTCGCGGCCCTCGCGTTCGCCGCGGTGCTCGGCGTCGCGCTGTGGCCCGCGAGCCCCGCCACGGGTGTCGTCGTCGGGCTCGTCGCCGCGGTTCTCGGCGTGGCCGCCCTGGTCGCCACGTCTCCCGTCGTGAGCGTGCACGACGGCGCGCTGCGGGCCGGGAGGGCGACGATCCCCGTGACCCTCACCGGCCCGGTGCGCGCGCTCGACGCGGAGGAGATGCGCACCGAGCTCGGTCCGGTGCTCGACGCGCGCGCCTACGTGTGCCTGCGCGCGTGGGCGCGCACCGGGGTCCGTCTCGAGCTGCACGACGCCGAGGACCCGACGCCCTACTGGCTCGTCTCGACGCGTCGCGCCCCGGAGCTCGCGGACGCGCTGCGCGCCGCCGGCGCGGCACCGGACGTCCCCTCCCCCTGAGCGTCGTCCCCCCTGAGCGTCGTCCCCCCTGACCGTCGCCCCCTGACCGTCGCCCCCTGACCGTCGTCGCCGGACCGGCCGCAGGGTGACGACGGACACGACGACGGCCGCCGCCCGCGGTGGGGGCGACGGCCGTCGTGACGATGGGGCCCGAGGCTCAGGCGGCGCACTCCGAGCAGATCTGCTGCCCGTTCTTCTCGTACGCGAGCTGGCTGCGGTGGTGCACGAGGAAGCAGCTCGAGCAGGTGAACTCGTCCGCCTGCCGCGGCAGCACCCGGACGGAGAGCTCCTCGCCGGACAGGTCCGCGCCGGGGAGCTCGAAACCTTCCGCCGCCTCGGTCTCGTCCTCGTCCACAACGCCCGAGCTCTTGTCGGAGCGACGAGCCTGCAGCTCCTGGATCGAGTCCTCGCTGAGCTCCTCTTCGCTCTTGCGGGGGGCGTCGTAGTCTGTTGCCATCTGTGAGGTCACTCTCCGGAAGTAGTCGATAGCGACTGCGCGCGCCGGAACGGCCGACGGTCGCCGGTCGTGCCGGACGGCACGAGGTGCGGGACGTCGGGGGAGCGTCCCGGGACGTGACGTGCCCCGAGGTCGTCGTGGTACGTGCACGCTGGTCAATGCGTGGCGCCCCGGAATTGTTCCCGGCGGGCCCCCGGATTCTGCACCATTTCCAGCGCTGATGCACTCCGAGGCGCGAGCAGCGCCCCGTGGCCTTCGTCACGACGTCCCCGACCGGCGCGGGCGCGGCTCGCAGGGGCCCGTCGCCGGGGTCCGGGCGGACCGGGAGGAGCCGTCGCCGGCTCAGTCGTCGCTGTCCGCGGACAGCTCCTCGAGCAGGGACACGAGCTCGCCCGCACGGGCCGCGGGTCCCGCCACGGTCATCGCCCGCCCGGCCGGGGAGCCGCGCAGCCCGCTGACGCGCGCACCGGCCTCCTGGGCGATCAAGCCTCCGGCGGCGAGGTCCCACGGGTTCAGGCCGCGCTCGTAGTAGAGGTCGAGCTCACCGCTCGCGACGAGGCACAGGTCGATGGCCGCCGAGCCGAGGCGACGGATGTCCCGCACGCGTGGGATGACGTCGACGAGCACGCGGGCCTGGGCGCGGCGACGGTCCGGGTCGTAGCCGAAGCCCGTCCCGACGAGGCACTGCGCGAGGTCGTCCGGGCCGACGACGTGCAGCGGGCGGCCGTCGACCGTCGCCCCGCCGCCCAGCCCCGCGGTCCACGTCCGGTCGTCCACCACGGAGTGCACCGCGCCGGCGAGGACGGTCCACTCCTGCGGGTCGGGAGGCCCGACGACCGCCGCGACCGACACCCCGTACGACGCGACGCCGTACAGGTAGTTGACGGTGCCGTCGATCGGGTCGACGACCCACGTGATGCCCGTCGTCCCGGGCGAGGCCCCGTCCTCCTCGCCGAGGACCGCGTCCCCCGGCCGTGCCGCCGCGATCTCCCGGCGCAGGAGCGCCTCGGAGTCCGCGTCCATGCGCGTCACGACGTCGGTCGCGTTCGACTTCGTCGCGGCGACCTCGACGCGCTCCGGCCGGCCGGAGCGCACGAGCTCGCCCGCGGTCCGGGCGAGGTGCTCGGCCAGTCGGCGCAGGTCGGCCACGGTCACGTCGTCGGGCAGGCGGGGGTCGTCGATGAAGGAGTGCACGCTCACATCCTGCCGGACCCCGGCCGGCGGCGGCGACCCTCCCACGGACCGGGCGCCGACCATCCCATGCGCAGCGAGAGCAGCCGGAACCCCAGGACGAGCGCGAGCACCGCCGCCTGGGACGCGAGCCCGAGCAGACCGGCCTCACCCAGGACGGCGGTGAGCGCGGCACCCGCGAGCGCGGGGATCGCGTAGAGCTGCTTGTCCTGGAACAGCAGCGGGGTCTCGTTCGTGAGGACGTCGCGCAGGATCCCCCCGCCGACACCGGTGAGGACGCCCGCGAACACGGCCGCGAGCGGACCGACGCCGTAGTCGAGGCCCTTCATGGTGCCGGAGAGCACGAACAGGGCCAACGCCCCGGCGTCGAGCACGATGATGCTGCGGCGCAGGCGCTCGAGACGGGGGTGCCAGAAGAACGTCACGACGCCTGCCGCGACCGCGACCGCGACGAGGCGCCAGTCCGAGATGCCGACGGGGGGCGTCGCACCGATGAGCACGTCGCGCAGCAGTCCCCCGCCGAGCCCGGCGACCCATGCGAGGACCAGGACGCCGACCAGGTCGAAGCGCTTGCGGACCGCGGCGAGCCCTCCGGACAACGCGGCGAAGAACACCCCGCCCAGCTCCAGGGCGTCGCCGGGGACGAGGTCGAGGATCACGAGGGCATCATCCCAGGCGCGAGTCCGCGGCACACCGGGGCGTGTTGCGCCGCGGGGGTGGGCGAGGATGGCACCCTCGAGGGAGCGCGGGCGCGCTGACGCCCGCGGGCGACACGGGAGGACCGATGGACGAGCTGGAGCTGGTGAGGCTGCACGAGGACGGGGAGCACCTCGTCCTCGGCAGGGCGGACGGCGACCGGTTCGTCCTGCCCATCACCGAGGCGTTGCGTGCCGCGGTCCGCCGGGACCGACCGCACCTGGAGCACCTGCGCGCCGAGGGCGAGCGCAACCTGACGCCGCGGGAGATCCAGGCCCGCCTGCGCGCGGGCGACGACGTCGAGGACGTCGCGGACGCCGCGGGCATGGCGGTGGAGCACGTGCGCCGGTTCGCGGGCCCGGTGGTCGCCGAGCAGGAGTTCGTCGTGGAACGGGTGCGCGGCTCCCGCCAGGGCCACGACGACGACGCCCCGACCATCGCCGAGCTCGCGGAGCAGCGGTTCGCCGCCCGCGACGTCGACCCCGGCTCGGTGACCTGGAGCGCGGCCCGCGACGCGGGCTCGCCGTGGGTCGTCACCGCGTCGTTCGAGATCGCCTCCGGACCCCGCACGGCCCGGTGGTCCTACGACCCGTCGTCCCGCGCGCTCCTCGCCCTCGACGACGAGGCACGCTGGCTGTCGCAGCCCGAGGGCGAGCCGGACCGGTCCCCGGGGGCCCAGGCCGTGTTCGACGTCGACGCGTCGCCGCGCCGCGGACCGGACACGACGCGGACGGACGGCACCGACGACCTCCTGGACGACCTCGGACGACGGCGCGGGGTGCGGGCCCGCTCCGAGCCGTCGGGCGCCGACGCCACCCAGGAGCCGTTCGAGGGGTTCGGACCGCGGACGCTGCTCGACGGGCCGGGGTCCGACCCCGTGCCCCCGCCCCCGCCGTCCACGGGAGCGACGGTGGTCCGCCTGCCGTCGGTGCGGCACCCGGACGCCGAGGACCGGGCACGACCCCCGGGCGCGCCGGAGCCGGACGAGCCCCGCGACGCCGGTGACGCGACGCGCGACGAGCGGCACGACGCGCCGCACGACACGACGCGCGGGGCCAACGACGGCAGCGGCGGCGGGGCGGACCGGTCGTCGCCGCGTCCCGGGCCGCGCGACGCGCGCAAGGGCCGGAACCGGTCGCGCGCCAAGGTCCCGAGCTGGGACGAGATCGTCTTCGGGGCCCGCCCCGAGCACTGACACGCCGCTCACGCAGGGGCCGGACAGAGACCCGCCGCACGAGCCGCCGCACGATCCGCCGCACGGCCCGAGCGGGCCAGGACGCCGTCAGCCGTGCAGGTCGAGCGCGAGGTCGTCGGCGGGGGCGATCGCCCGAGCGGCGGCCGTGGTCATCCGTCGCATGTGGTGGCGTCGGCACAGCACCTCGTACGCGACCTCGCCGGCTCCGTCGCCCACGTCCCCGACGACGACCTGCTCCCCCTCGACGACCATGCGCCCGTCGACCGTCCGGGCGTTGTGCGTGGCCCGCGCCCCGCACCAGCACAGCGAGTGCGCCTGGAGGACCTCCACGCGGTCGGCGAGCTCGACGAGCCGTGCGGAGCCCGGGAACAGCCGGGTGCGGAAGTCCGCGGTGATGCCGAACGCGAAGACGTCCACCTCGGTCTCGTCGACGAGGCGCGCGAGCTGCTCGACCTGGCGCGGCGAGTAGAACTGCGCCTCGTCGCACACGAGGTAGTCCACGGGCTCGGGCAGGGCCGAGACGAGCGACCAGAAGTCGGTGGCATCCGTGACCTCGTGGGCCGCGACCTCCAGCCCCAGCCGGGAGGAGAGCCGGTCCGTGCCGGCCCGGTCGTCGCGCGAGAAGATCAGGCCGCGCCGCCCCCGGGCGGCGTGGTTGTGGTCGAGCTGCAGCGCGAGGGTGGACTTGCCGCAGTCCATGGTTCCGGAGAAGAAGACGAGCTCGGCCACGGGGAGGCTCCTCGGTCGTGGGGTGGTGCGGCGCGGTCAGTGCGCGACGAGCAGGGGGACGCGCATCTCCGCCTCCGTGAGGGAGCCGTGCACGCCGACGAGGGCGAGGGACGCCGGGGTCTGCGTGCGCGAGTCGACGACCGTGGCGCGCCCGCGCAGCGCGACGACGACGTCGCCCGCCGCGGCGACCGCGTCGACGCGCGGATCGGACCCGAGGAGCCCGCGCGCGAGGACCTGCTCTCGGGTGAGCACGAGCGCGTGCTCGCCGAGCACCGCACGCCAGCGCTCGGCGACGTCGGCGGTCGCGCCGGGCTCGGTGTAGACGTGCACCGCGCGTGGCTCTCCCCCGACGAGCGCGACGCCGCGGCGCAGCTCCGGGTCGGTGGCGACGTCCCACCGGAGGGTCGGGTCGACGTCGACCATCCCGTGGTCGGCGGTGACGAGCACGAGGGTCCCGGCGGGGACCGAGCGCGCGAGGCGGGCGAGCTCGCGGTCGAGCGCCTCCAGCTCGTCGCCCCACTGCCACGACCGGACGCCGTGGTGGTGCCCCGCCTTGTCGACCTCGCCCCAGTACAGGTACACGAGACCGGGCCGCGACAGGGCGCGCACGGCGGCGTCGACGCGCCCGGCCAGGGGCTCGGCCGCCGCGTAGCCGCCGCCGCGCAGCGCGGCGACGGTCATGCCCGAGCCCGCGAACCGTGCCGGACCCGTCGACGTGACGCGCAGACCGGCGTCCGCGGCGACGGTGAGCAGCGGCGTCTCGCGCTGGAGCGTCCGCGGGTCGGGCGCGCCCTCCCACGAGACCATGTTGGCGAGCCGGCCGGTCTCGGGGTTGCGCTGCGTGTAGCCCAGCATGCCGGTGCGCCCGGGTGCCGTCCCGGTGCCGAACGCGCCCACGGCGGCGGCGGTCGTGCTGGGGAAGGTCGAGGTGAGCGGGCGCGCGTCGGGCAGGAGCGAGCGCAGGAACGGGGCGTGCCCGGCGCGCTCGGCGAGGTTGAGGTGACCGAGGCCGTCGACGAGGACGACGCACACGCGCTCCGCACGGGGCACGTCGAGCGCCCTGCGCGCCGCCGTCCCGGCGAGACCGGTCGCCGTGGTCGTGGCGACGCCGAGCGCGTCGAGAGCCGCCGGCAGGACTGCCGCGAGCGAGCCGGTCCCGGTGGCGGGGGCGACGAGACCGTCGGGGAGGGCGGCAGGTGCCGCGGACCGGTCGTGCGCCGTGCGCGGCGCCGTCACCGGGCGCGCCGCGCGGTGGCCCCCGACAGCGCCCGGGCGAAGTCGACCGCGGCGTCGACCGCGGACCGGCCCTCGGCGTCGGCGCTCACGCGGACCACGACGTCGTCGGGGGTGATCTGCCCGGTCAGGCCGTGGTCCGCCTCGCACGCGGGGTCGGGGCACCCGGCCGGCTCGAGGTCGACGCGCGAGACGGCGCCCCAGCCGACGGCGAGGGTCACCTCGAGCGGGGCGGTGCCGGCCCGGTGCGTCTGCGGGTCCGCGACCACGTGGGTGAGCGAGACCGACCGCACCTCGGTGAGCGGGACCGACTCCGTGGTCGCCGCCGCCGACGCGGACGGGTTCTCGCTGTCCGCCGGGTGGTCGTCGACGTGCGCGGTCACGAGACGCGTGGGCGTGAGGACCAGGACCGTGAGGTGGCGTCGTACCTCGGAGGCGTCGAACGTCGTCTCGGGGAGCACGAGGTGCGAGACGATCGCCTCCCCGGCCACGGCGACGTCGAGCACGTCGGCGACGAGCTCCGGGTAGTAGCCCGCGTGGTGGAGCTGGGCGGTCAGGTCGGTCCAGGCGTCGGAGGTTGCGGAGGGCACCCGCGCATTCTCCCACCCCGTGTCGGGGCGGGGCCAGCCCGTGCCGGACGCTGTGGACACGCCGTCGGGCAGGACGTCATCCGGCAGGACGTCAGCGCGGCGCCTCACCCCGGTGCCTCACCCCGGCAGGGCCCGGCGCAGCGCGTCGGCGCGCTGGGCGTCGGCGAGGCTCGCCCGCGCGCTGAGGACCGCGGCGCCGTGCTCCGAGACGACGACGGGGTACAGCTCGAGGCTGCGCACCTCCGGCAGGTCGTCGGCGAGCACGGAGACGCGGGCGAGCACATCCTCCAGCGCGGCCGTCGCGACCTCCGAGGTGCCCATGTACCCGAACAGCCGCGGCGCGGCGCGCACCGAGCGCACCATCGCCGCGACGTCGGTCCCCGTCAGCGGGGGGACGCCGTACGCGACGTCGTCGAGGAGGTCGACGGCGTCGCCCGCGAGCCCGAACGACACCACCGGCCCGAACAGCCGGTCCTCGCTCGACCGGACCACGCACGCCACGCCCGCCGACGCCATCGCCTGGATCTCGAACGGCTGGTCGCGCGCACCCGGGAGGACGGCCGCGAGGGCCGCCCGCATCTGCTCGACGTCCGCGCGCAGCTCCGCCTCGTCCCCGATGTCGAGCCGCACGCCCCCCAGGTCGGCCCGGTGGCGCAGCGCCGCGGCGGTGCTCTTCAGCGCGACGGGCCAGCCGGTCTCCCGGGCCGCGGCCACCGCCTCGTCGGCGGTGCGCACGCGTCGCGCGGGCCACACGGACACGCCGTAGCAGGCGAGGAGCTCGGCGACGTCGTCGGCGTCGAGCTCGACCTCGGCGCGGTCCGCGAGCGCACGCTCGACGAGGGCCCGTGCCCGGGCGGCGTCCACCCCGGGCGGTGCCACCGGGGTGCCGTGGTCCGCCTCGCGCCACGCCGCGTACCGCACGACGGCGCCCAGCGCGGCGACCGCGTCCTCCGGCGTGGAGTAGGCGGGCACCCGGCACGTGGCAGGGGCGCCGTCGTCCGTCCCCTCGGCGTGCGGGTCCGGGGCGGACAGCTCGTCGGTGAGCCCGTGCAGGCCGAGCATGCTCGCGACGGTCGTGCGGCGCGTGCGCGCGGCGGCCGCGGCGAGCGCGCGGGAGAGCTCGGGGCGGCGTGGTTGCACCGTGGGCACCTGGACGGCGACGACGACGTCGCACGCGTCGGGCGCGTAGAGCTCCTCGACCGCCGCCTCGACGCTGTCGGCAGGAGCGTCCTCGGGGACGAAGCCGGACCGGGCGACCACGAGCCCCGCGGAGGCGACGGCCTCGGCGACGAGCGCCGCGAGCGACGCGGAGCTCGCGAGGATGCCCACGCGCCTGCCCCGGGGCAGGGGTTGGTGGGCGAGGAGCTGCGCCACGTCGATGAGCTGGTGGGTGTTCTCGACGCGCACGACGCCCGACTGGCGCAGCATCTCGTCGAGGGCGCGGCGGGGGACGCTCGTCTCCCGCACGGCGTGACCGGGCGGGACGACGTGGCCGGAGCGTCCCGCGATGACCACGACGACGGGCTTGACGGACGCGAGCCGGCGGGCGATGCGGGAGAACTTGCGCGGGTTGCCGATCGACTCGAGGTAGAGGCACACGACGCGCGTCGCCGGGTCGTCCTGCCAGTACTGCATGAGGTCGTTGCCGGAGACGTCGGCGCGGTGCCCGGCGGACAGGAAGGACGAGACGCCGAGCCCGCGGCGCGCGGTCGTCGCGAGGAGGGTCACGGCCATGGGCGCGGACTGGCTGAAGAGCCCGACGACGCCCGGCGCGGGCAGCTCCTCGGCGAGCGTGGCCGCGAGCGCGGGTCGGTCGCGGTCCCGCCCCGCGGTGAGGAGGCCGTAGCTCGCGGGCCCGACGACGCGCAGCCCGGCGGTGTGCGCGGCACGCAGGAGCTCGCGCTGCAGCGCGAGCCCGTCCGGCCCGGTCTCGGCGTACCCGGCGGACAGCACGACGACGCCGCGCACACCCAGGCGCGCGAGCCGGCGCACCGCGTCGATCGCGTCGGGCGGTCGCAGGGACACGACCGCGAGGTCGACCGGGCCGGGCACCTCGGCGAGCGAGGCGTACCGGCGGAGGTGCGGGGCGCCGTCGGGCACCCCGGGTGCGGCGGGCACGCCGGTGACGTGGACCTGCAGGTGCTCGCCGCGCGCGAGGGAGCCGAGCGCGCGGCGGGCGAGCAGCAGCTCGATCGACGGCGCGTCGTCGCCCACGGGGGGGCTGCCGGGTCCGACGAGCACGACGCTGCTCGCGCCGAGCAGGCCCTGCATGCTGCGGGCCTCGGCGCGGTGCTCGCGGTCCGCCATCACGGCGCGCGAGCGCTCGGTGGGGTCGAGGTCGACGCTCACGACGACGAACCCGTCGTCCATCTGCTGGTGGACGTCGTAGCCGGCCTCGCGGAACACGGCGAGCATGCGCCCGTTCTGCGGCAGGACCTCGGCGGTGAACCGCCGCACCCCGCGCTCGCGCGCCGCCGCCGCGACGTGCTCGAGCAGCACGGAGCCGAGGCCGCGTCCCTGCGCGGCGTCCGCGATGTTGAACGCGACCTCCGCCTCGTGGGGCGAGGTCCGGTCGAACCGGGCCACCCCGATGATGTCGACGCCGTCCGGGTCGGCCGGCGCGGCGTCGGGCGCGTCCGGGCGACCGGTGCGAGGGCGGACGGCGACGAGCGCGACGCGGTCGACGTGGTCCACGCGCGTGAAGCGGTCCAGGTCGCGGTCCGAGAGGCGTTCGATCGGCGCGAAGAAGCGCAGGTACGTCGAGCGCTCCGACTGCCCGACGTGGAAGCGCTGGAGCGCGTCGGCGTCGTCGGGGCGGATCGGCCGCACGTGGGTGGTGGTCCCGTCGCGCAGCACGACGTCCGCCTCCCACTCGACCGGGTAGCCCTCGGCCGTGCCGCCGTCGCTCACCCGCCCAGGCTATGCGGTCGCCGCCGCGGTGCGCCTGCGCCACCCCGGGCCTGACCGGGAGGACAATGGTCCCGGTGGCCGCGCCGGGTCACCTGTCGGACGCGTGGGCTACCCTCGCGTGCGGCGGTACCGGCCACCGGCCGCTCTCCCCCCCTCGACCGACCGGCAGGAGCCCGCACGACCATGGCGCGCAAGTCCTCGACACCCTCGCTCGACCCGTCCGAGGTGCACGAGACGATCGTCGACGTCGACGTCGCCACGGAGATGGAGGGGTCGTTCCTCGAGTACGCCTACTCCGTCATCTACTCGCGCGCCCTGCCCGACGCGCGCGACGGTCTCAAGCCCGTGCAGCGCCGCATCCTCTACATGATGGCGGACATGGGCCTGCGCCCGGACCGCTCGCACGTGAAGTCCGCGCGCGTCGTGGGCGAGGTCATGGGCAAGCTGCACCCGCACGGCGACGGCGCGATCTACGACGCGCTCGTGCGCCTCGCGCAGGACTTCTCGCTGCGCCTGCCGCTCGTCGACGGGCACGGCAACTTCGGGTCGCTCGACGACGGCCCCGCCGCCTCCCGGTACACCGAGGCGCGGCTCGCGCCCGCCGCGCTCGCCATGACCACGAACCTCGACGAGGACGTCGTCGACTTCGTCCCCAACTACGACAACAAGCTCACGCAGCCCGAGGTGCTGCCCGCGGCGATCCCGAACCTCCTGGTCAACGGGGCGTCGGGCATCGCGGTCGGCATGGCGACGAACATGGCGCCGCACAACCTCGTCGAGGTCGTCGCCGCCGCGCGCCACCTCGTCAAGCACCCCGACGCCGACCTCGACGCGCTCATGCGGTTCGTCCCCGGCCCCGACCTGCCCTCGGGCGGCAAGATCGTCGGCCTCGACGGCATCCGCGACGCCTACCGCACCGGCCGCGGGTCGTTCCGCACGCGCGCCACCGCCCGCGTGGAGAACCTCACGCCGCGCCGCAAGGGCATCGTCATCACGGAGCTGCCGTACGTCGTCGGCCCGGAGAAGGTGATCGAGAAGATCGCCGAGGGCGTCAAGGCCAAGAAGATCCAGGGGGTCACCGCGGCGACCGACCTCACGGACCGCGAGCACGGCCTGCGGATCGTCGTCGAGGTCAAGACGGGGTTCAACCCCGAGGCGGTGCTCGAGCAGCTCTACCGGTACACGCCGCTGGAGGACTCGTTCGGCATCAACAACGTCGCGCTCGTCGACGGCCAGCCGCGCACCCTCGGGCTGCGCGAGCTGCTCGTCGTGTGGGTCGACCACCGCATCGACGTCGTGCGGCGGCGGTCGCAGCACCGCCTGCGCAAGCGGTCCGAGCGCCTGCACCTCGTCGACGGCCTCCTCATCGCGATCGTCGACATCGACGAGGTCATCCAGGTGATCCGCTCCTCCGACGACGCCCGGGCCGCCCGCGAGCGCCTCCAGACCGTGTTCGACCTCTCCGAGCCGCAGTCCGAGTACATCCTCGAGCTGCAGCTGCGCCGCCTGACGAAGTTCTCCCGCATCGAGCTCGAGAAGGAGCAGGAGACGCTGCGCCGCGAGATCGCCGAGCTCGAGGAGATCCTCGCCGACGACGCCGTGCTGCGCGGCGTCGTCTCGGCCGAGATGGCCGAGGTCGCGAAGACGTACGGCACGCCGCGGCGCACCGTCCTCCTGGAGTCGGCGGGCGCCGCGCCGACGACCACGTCGGCCGTGCCGCTCGAGGTCGCCGACACCCCGTGCTGGGCCCTGTTCTCCACCACGGGACTGCTCGCCCGCACGAGCGACGACACCGAGCCCGGGCGCACCGGGCCCCGGGCGGCGCACGACGCCCTGCGCGCCAGCGTCCGCACGACCGCTCGCGGCGAGATCGGCCTCGTGACGACGCGCGGGCGGATGGTGCGTGTGTCCGTCCTCGACCTGCCCGCGATCCCGCCGACCGACGGCGCGCCCAGCCTGTCCGGCGGGGTGCCGCTCAGCGAGGTCGTCGCGCTCGAGCCCGGCGAGGAGGCCGTGACCATCGCCTCGCTCGCCACCGACGCTCCCCCGCTCGCGCTCGGGACCGCGCAGGGTGTCGTCAAGCGCGTCCTGCCCGGTGACGTGCCGAACAACCGCGACGCGTGGGAGGTCGTCGGCCTCAAGGACGGCGACGTCGTCGTGGGCGCCGCCCCCGCGACCGACACCGACGAGGTCGTGTTCGTCAGCTCCGACGCGAGCCTGCTGCACTTCGACGCGAGCGCCGTCCGGCCCCAGGGCCGTGCGGCGGGCGGCATGGCGGGCATCCGGTTGGGTGCCGGCCAGCGCGTCGTGTTCTTCGGCGTCGTCCCGGCCGACGTGCGCGACCTCGGCGTCGTCGTCACGGTCGCCGGGTCGTCCGCGGCGCTGCCCGGGACCCAGACCGGCGCCGCGAAGGTCACCCCGTACGAGCTGTACCCGGGCAAGGGCCGCGGCACCGGCGGCGTGCGCGCGCACCGCTTCCTCAAGGGCGAGGACACCCTCATCCTCGCCTGGGTCGGGCAGGGTCCCGCCCGCGCCTCGGGGTCCGGGGGCCAGGTCGCCGAGCTGCCCGAGGCCGACCAGCGCCGCGACGGGTCCGGCACGCCGCTCGCCGGTCCGGTCGTCGCCGTCGGCTGACACGGTGCCTTCCCCCTGGTCGTGACGGCGCAGGACGCCGAGCACGGGCGGGCGGCGCAGCACGGGGCGCGCGGTACGGCCAGAACGCGAGCGTGTACGTCACCCGGCACCGAGGAAGAAGCCCACCATGACGAGGAGGCGACCGTCGTGGTCACGAGCAGCCACGGGATCAGAGGTCCTTCAGGCTGGAGTCGCGCTGAGGCTGGATCACTGCCGAGGCGGCCACCACCAGGGAGTGCAGCGCTGGCAGGTCCCGCACCCGCTCGTGCTCGTGGCGCTTGCTGATGAGCTTCACGTGCGCCTTCTCGACGCGCTGGTCCTTCGAGTCACGGTAGTGGACGTGGATCTCCCACAGCGCGGGCGCCCCGTCGACCTCGACCGAGAAGTTCCTGGTGAAGGGACCTGTCGGGTTCCCCTTCTTCTTCGCCTTCTCGTCCTGGGTCCGGAAGGTCAGGGTGTGCGCGAGGCCGCCGATGATCGTGTCGGTGTGCCAGTCCGTCAGGGTCCGGCCTGCTCCGGGCTGTCCCGTGGCGCGGAGATGGTCGATCTGCGCCTGCCTGATCGCGGCCAGCTCCTGCTGCATCTCCTTCTCCATCTTGGCCCGGATGGCACCGGCCTTCACCGGGACGTCCTTGCCGTCCTTGTACTTCTTCGTCATGGCGAGGAACTCGGCCCAGGTGACGTTCTGCACCAGGCTCTGGAACTGAGCATGGCTCTGGCACCACCGCGTGACGAGAAGGATCGCGCCGTCGACCGCTGCGCCCGACGCCCCCCACGTCCGCGGGATGAGGCTGGCGTAGTCCAGCTCCTCGCTGCGCGTCGGGACGTACGCGCGCTGCACGGCCGTGCTGACCGCCCGGTTCCCGGCGCTTGCCTGGACCTGCAGCATCGCGTCACGTCCGCCGTCCTGCGGGCGGAGTACGGCAGGTACGTGTGTCGTGGCTCGAGCGGCACCCGGACGAGGACGTGCCCCCGACCGACGGAGCACAGGCGCGGAATCAGCGCGGACCTCGTGGTGCAGGTGGCTCATGCTCCATCGTGCGACCGGTCGCACCCCGCACGGTGTGCCCGAACGGGCACGACGGAGCGCAGCGATCAGTTCCCCGACCGCCCGAGCCCGTGGACGACCCGTCTCAGGCGTTCGCGAGCTCGCGGTCGTCCGTCACGGGCTTCTGGTCCTCGTAGCGACGGACGACCCGGCTGACGGTCGACCGCGACGCCGAGACCTGCTCGGCGATCTCCCGCTGGTTGAGGCCCGTGCGCGCCAGCTCGACGATGCGGCGGTCGCGCTCCGCGGTCGGGTCGTCGGCGGGGTTCGCGTCGGCGGCGCGGTCCACGTCGTCAGTGCGGTCCGCGTCAGTGAGGCTGTCGACGCGGGCCGGGGCGCCCGGCACGCCGTCCACGGGGCGAGCCAGGTCGAAGACCTCCACCCGTCGGGTGTGACCCGTCACCGCCGGCGGCTCCACGACCCGCGCCGTGTCGGCGACCTCCGGGGTCGGCTGGTCCCACGGGAGCGGCCCGGTGCGCCGTCCGAACACCTCCTTCACGCGCGCCTCGAGGTTCGGCAGCGCCTCGAAGGCGGTCTCCGGCACGTACGGCTTCTCCTCCGGCTCGGTGGCCGTGCCCTCGACGGCAGGTGTCTCGACGGCAGGCGCCTCGACGACAGCGGTCCCGACAGCAGGGGTCTCGACGGCGAGCACCGCGGGCCGCACCTCGGCGGCGCGGTACTCGACCTCCCGCGTCTCGGCGTCACGCGCAGGCTCCGGCGCGTGAGCCGGGCGAGGCGCGACCGGCGTCCCCGAGCGCGCCGCGCTCGACGAGGGCGTGGCCGCGGCCGTCTCGGCCCGTCCCCGGGCGGTGCCGCGCTTGACGGAGCTCGCCCCGATGAGGTCGAGCCGCGTGCCGTGGCGCTCTGCCGCCTCCAGACGGTCGACCCAGACCTGCATGCGGCGCTCGAAGTCCTCGACGGTCAGCAGCTTGAGGGCGCCGTCGCGCGCTGCGCGCTGTCGCTGGTGGGCGGCCCGGACCTTGCGCAGGTCCGCCGACGAACCCGAGCTGTCCGCCCGCGCGTCGCGCCACTGCTCCAGTGCGGTGACGTAGGCGTGGACCCGCGTCTCACGGCGACGCTCGTCGAGGGTGTGCCCCGTGACCATGTGCCGCTCTCCCACGAGCGCGAGGTGCCACATCAGGGCCGCGACCAGCGGCGGGACGAACCGGAACACGACCATGTACGGGGTGCTCTCGGTCGGCACGGCGATCTCGTGGAGCGCCGCGAACACGCCCGACGTCCCGGACAGCACCCAGGTCAGCGTGAGGAGCACGCCGTAGGGACGCCCCTCCAGCGCCGCGTTGCGGGCCATGAGCGCCACGGCGACGAGGCTGACCTCGAGGAAGCCCGCCAGGCCGTACGCCTCGAGCGGCGACATGTGCGCGACCTCGAGACCGAACAGGACCATGCCGCTGTACGCCAGCGCGGTCGCGATCGTCGCCGCGACGATCACCGCGACCATCGGGAGGTGGCGCCCCCGGTAGCGCACCTGCCGCGGTGATCCGCCCGATCCGGTCTGGTCCTGCTGTGTCACGTCGTCCTCCGAGAAGTGGGGTGGGGCGCACATATCCCAACACTCAGGACACTCCTCGTCAACGCACCAGAACGCACCGCAACGGGATCGTGAGCACGGCCCCGACGACGGAGGCGCCGACACGCACGAACGGTCCCGGACAGCACGACGCCGCGCCCACCCGGGTGGGGGACGCGGCGTCGGACGAGCGGGGCGTCGGTCAGACGTTGAACCCCAGGGCGCGGAGCTGGTCCTTGCCGTCGTCGGTGATCTTCTCGGGGCCCCACGGCGGCATCCAGACCCAGTTGACGCGGAAGCCGTCGACGAGGCCGTCGAGGGCCTGCGCGGACTGGTCCTCGATGACGTCGGTCAGCGGGCAGGCCGCGGACGTGAGCGTCATGTCGATGACGGCGTGGTTGTTCTGGTCGATCTGGACGCCGTAGACGAGTCCGAGGTCGACGACGTTGATGCCGAGCTCGGGGTCGATGACGTCGCGCAGGGCCTCCTCGACGTCCGCCACCGTGGGCAGGCTCGGGGCGACGCCCTCGGGGGCGGGCGTGTCGGTGCTCATCGGTTCTCCTCCGTCGTGGTCGCGGCTCCTGCCGCGCCCGCATGGTCTGTCGTCGTGGGGTCCAGCGCGCCCGAGGTCACGAGCGAGTCCCGCAGCGCGGCCCAGCCGAGCAGGGCGCACTTGATCCGGGCCGGGTAGCGGGAGACGCCCGTGAACGCGGTGGCGTCGCCGAGCTCGTCCTCCGTGTCCTCGTCGAGGCCCTTGCCGCGCGAGCCCATGAGCTCGCGGAACACGTCGCCGAGGTGCTCGGCCTCGGTCACCGGCCGGCCGGTGACGAGGTCGGTGAGGACGGACAGCGACGCCTGCGAGATGCTGCAGCCCTGCCCCTCCCAGCTCACGCGGGAGATCGTGGGCGCGGCCGCACCGTCGGCCACGGCGCCACCGAGCTCGACGCGCAGCGTCACCTCGTCGCCGCACGTCGGGTTCACCTGGTGCGACTGGCCGTGCAGCGCACCCTCGCCCACGTCGACGAGGCCCCGCCCGTGCGGGGTCTTCGCGTGGTCGAGGATGACCTGCTGGTACATCTGCTCGATGGCGCTCATGGGTTCCTTCCTCAGTCCACCGAGAAGAACGCCCGGACCCCCGCCAGCGCTTCCCGGAACGCGTCGACGTCCTCGCGCGTCGTGTACACCGAGGCGGACGCGCGTGCCGTCGCCGCGACGCCGAAGCGTCGGTGCAGGGGCTGGGCGCAGTGGTGCCCCACGCGCACGGCGATGCCCGCGTCGTCGAGCACCTGCCCGACGTCGTGCGCGTGCACGCCGTCCACGACGAACGACACCACGGCGAGCCGGTCGGCGGCGTCGCGCGGGCCGACGATCCGCACGCCGGGGATCTCCCCGATGCGCAGCAGCTCGGCGGCGAGCTCGTGCTCGTGCGCGGCGACGCCGTCCATGCCGAGCTCGTGCAGGTACTTCGCGGCGGCACCGAACCCGACGACCTGGGCGACGGCCTGCGTGCCCGCCTCGAAGCGCTGCGGGGGCGCCATGTACGACGACTCGGTCATGGTGACGACCTCGATCATCGACCCGCCGGTCGTGACGGGCGGCAGCGCCTCGAGCAGCTCGCGCCGCCCGTACAGCGCGCCCACGCCCGTGGGCCCGAGCATCTTGTGCGCCGAGAACGCCGCGAAGTCGACGCCGAGCGCCGGCAGGTCGAGCGGCAGGTGCGGCACGGACTGGCACGCGTCGAGCACGGTGAGGGCGCCGACCTCGCGCGCCCGCTCGACGATCGGCGCCACGGGCGTCACCGCGCCCGTCACGTTCGACACGTGCGTGAACGCGACGACGCGCGTGCGCTCGGTGATGACCGACGCCGCGTCCTCGACGCGGACGCGCCCGTCGTCGTCGACCTCGAACCAGCGCAGGACGGCGCCCGTCCGGGCTGCGAGCTCCTGCCACGGCACGATGTTCGCGTGGTGCTCCGCCTCGGTGACGACGATCTCGTCGCCCGGGGCGAGCGCGAACCGCCGTGCGGCCTCTCCCCCGCGGCCGAGGGTCGCGTTGGAGATCCCGTACGCCACGAGGTTGATCGCGGCCGTCGCACCGGACGTCCAGACGATCTCGCCCGGCCGCGCCCCGACGAACGCCGCGACGTCGGCCCGGGCGTCCTCGAACGCCTCCGTCGCCTCCTCGGCGAGCTGGTGCGCGCCGCGGTGCACGGCCGCGTTGCGCTCGGAGTAGAAGTCGACCTCCGTGTCGAGGACGACCTGCGGCTTCTGCGACGTCGCCGCGGAGTCGAGGTAGACGAGCGGACGACCACCGCGCACGGTGCGCTCGAGCAGCGGGAAGTCCGCCCGGACGGCGGCGAGCTCGCCGTCGCTCAGGCGCGCCGGCACGGGCGCGTGCTGCCCGGCCTGGTGACCTGCGCCGCGCGTGGTGGTCGTCACGCTCGTCTCCTTCGGTGGGTGGGTTGCCGGAGCGTCAGGCCGACGCGGCCGACGCGGACTCGACGGCCCCCGTCAGGTAGCGGTCGTAGCCCTCGGCCTCGAGGCGGTCGGCCAGCTCCGGGCCACCTTCCTCGGCGACCTTGCCGTCCACGAAGACGTGGACGAAGTCCGGCGTGATGTAGCGCAGGATGCGCGTGTAGTGCGTGATGAGGAGGATGCCCGCGTCCGTGGTGCCGTGGACGCGGTTGACGCCCTCGGAGACGACGCGCAGCGCGTCGACGTCGAGGCCGGAGTCCGTCTCGTCGAGCACGGCGAACTTGGGCTTGAGGAGCTCCATCTGGAGGATCTCGTGGCGCTTCTTCTCACCGCCGGAGAAGCCCTCGTTGACCGAGCGCTCCGCGAACGACTCGTCCATGCGCAGACGCTCCATGGCGCCCTTGACGTCCTTGACCCAGTGGCGCAGCGCGGGGGCCTCGCCGTCGATCGCGGTCTTCGCGGTGCGCAGGAAGTTCGACACCGACACGCCGGGAACCTCGACCGGGTACTGCATCGCGAGGAACATGCCGGCGCGGGCGCGCTCGTCGACGCTCATCTCGAGGACGTCCTCGCCGTCGAGCGTCACGGAGCCCGACGTCACCTCGTACTTGGGGTGCCCGGCGATGGAGTACGCGAGCGTGGACTTGCCCGAGCCGTTCGGGCCCATGATGGCGTGGACCTCGCCGCTGTTGATGGTCAGGTCGACGCCGCGCAGGATCGGCTTCGGCCCTTCCTTGGTCTCGACGCTGACGTGCAGGTCGCGGATCTCGAGAGTGGACATTCGTGGTTCTCCCAGAAGTGTGGTCGTGAGGTTCTGTGGCCGGCCGCGCCGGCCGAGCCGTGTGGGGGCCGTGCGGTCAGGACGGCCCGACGGTCCGGTCGACGTCGACGAGCACCTTCTCGCCGTCGACGGTCACCGGGTAGACGGGGACGGGTCGCATCGCCGGGAGCGCGGTCGGCATGCCGGTCCGCACGTCGAACTGCGAGCCGTGGAGCCAGCACTCGACGAAGCAGCCCTCGACCTCGCCGTCCGACAGGGACACGGCCCCGTGCGAGCAGATGTCCGAGATGGCGTGCCACGCCCCGTCGCCGTCGCGCACGACGGCGACCTCCACCGTGGCGCCGTCGGCCGACACGAGCTCGACGCGCAGCGTCTCCTCGGGGCCGAGGTCCGCGGTGGTGCAGGCGACTTGTGCCGTCATGCCGCGCCGTCGGCCTCGGGCACCGCGGTGCCGTCGATGACGGACATGGACTTGCTCAGCTCGCGCTCGATCGCCTCGAGCAGGCGCTCCTCGACGGAGGCGACACCGATCTCGGAGATGAGCTCGGCGAAGAAGCCGCGCACGACGAGACGACGCGCCTCGACCTCCGGGATCCCTCGCGCCTGGAGGTAGAAGAGCTGCTCGTCGTCGAACCGGCCCGTCGCGGACGCGTGACCCGCGCCCTCGATCTCGCCGGTCTCGATCTCGAGGTTCGGCACGGAGTCCGCGCGCGCCCCGTCCGTGAGGACGAGGTTGCGGTTGAGCTCGTACGTGTCGGTGCCCTCGGCCGCGGCCTGGATGAGCACGTCGCCCACCCACACGGCGTGCGCGCCCTCGCCCTGCAGCGCGCCCTTGTAGGTCACGCGGCTCTTGCAGCGCGGGACCGCGTGGTCGACGAACAGGCGGTGCTCCTGGTGCTGGTCCGCGTCGGCGAAGTACAGCCCGACCATCTCGACCTCGCCGCCCTCCGCGGTGAACTCCGCGTCGGGGGTGACGCGCACGACGTCGCCGCCCAGCGTCACCACGACGTGCTTGAGGCGCGCGTCCCGGCCGATGCGGGCCCGGTGCGACGAGGCGTGCACGGCGCCGTCGGCCCAGTCCTGGACCGAGACGACGGTGAGGTGCGCGCCGTCCTCGACGACGATCTCGACGGTCTCGTTGAGCGTCGCCGTGCCGACGTGGTCGAGCACAACGACGGCCTCGGAGTGCTGCTCGGCGCGCACGAGGAGGTGGCTCGCGGTCGGCGTCGTGCCGTGGCCCTCGACGCGCACGGAGGTGACGTCGGACGCGACGGCCTCCTTCGGCACCGTGACGACGGTCGACTGCTCGAACGCGTTCCACGCGGTGACCGCGGTGCGGTCGCCCGGCTTGCCCGCGGTGCCGAGGCGCTCGTCGTCGCGGCCGACGAGCGAGACCTGCACCTCGGGCGCCTCGACGACCGTGACGCGCACGTCGCCGCCGCCGGCCTGGCCGACGAGCGAGGACTCGAACAGCGGCGCGAGGCGCGCGACGGGCGAGAAGCGCCACTCCTCCTCGCGCCCGGAGGGCACCGGGATGTCGGCGAGGTCGAACGACGTGAGGCGCTCGGCGCGCGACCCCTGGGGGACGACGCCGTGGGAGTGCGCCCCGTCGGCCTGCGCGCGCGAGTGGTCGGTGGTCAGGCCGGCCTCTTCGGGAATGGTGGTGGTGGTCATATCAGCCGACGGACCCTTCCATCTGCAGCTCGATGAGGCGGTTGAGCTCGAGCGCGTACTCCATGGGCAGCTCGCGCGCGATGGGCTCGACGAACCCGCGCACGATCATGGCCATCGCCTCGGTCTCCTCCATGCCCCGGGACATGAGGTAGAACAGCTGGTCCTCGCTCACCCGCGAGACCGTCGCCTCGTGCCCCATGGACACGTCGTCCTCGCGGACGTCGACGTACGGGTAGGTGTCGGACCGGGAGATCTGGTCGACGAGCAGCGCGTCGCACAGCACCGTCGAGGCCGAGTGCGAGGCGCCCTCGAGCACCTGGACGAGGCCGCGGTACGACGTGCGGCCACCGCCGCGCGCGACCGACTTCGAGACGATCGACGACGACGTGCGGGGCGCGGCGTGCACCATCTTGGCGCCCGCGTCCTGGTGCTGGCCCTCGCCCGCGAACGCGATCGAGAGCGTCTCGCCGCGCGCGTGCTCGCCGAGCAGGTAGATCGCCGGGTACTTCATGGTGACCTTGGAGCCGATGTTGCCGTCGACCCACTCCATCGTCGCGCCCTCGGCGGCGGTCGCCCGCTTCGTGACGAGGTTGTAGACGTTGTTCGACCAGTTCTGGATCGTCGTGTAGCGCACGCGGGCGTTCTTCTTGACGATGATCTCGACGACCGCGGAGTGCAGCGAGTCGGACGAGTAGATCGGCGCCGTGCAGCCCTCGACGTAGTGCACGTACGAGCCCTCGTCGGCGATGATCAGCGTCCGCTCGAACTGGCCCATGTTCTCCGTGTTGATGCGGAAGTAGGCCTGCAGCGGGATCTCGACGTGCACGCCCGGCGGCACGTAGACGAACGACCCGCCCGACCACACGGCCGAGTTGAGCGCCGCGAACTTGTTGTCGCCCGACGGGATGACGGTGCCGAAGTACTCCTGGAACAGCTCCGGGTAGTCGCGCAGGCCCGTGTCCGTGTCGACGAAGATGACGCCCTGCGCCTCGAGGTCCTCACGGATCTGGTGGTAGACCACCTCGGACTCGTACTGCGCGGCGACGCCCGCGACGAGGCGCTGCTTCTCCGCCTCCGGGATGCCGAGGCGGTCGTACGTCGCCTTGATGTCCTCGGGCAGGTCCTCCCAGCTCGTGGCCTGCTTCTCGGTGGACCGCACGAAGTACTTGATGCGGTCGAAGTCGATGCCCGTGAGGTCGGAACCCCAGCTCGGCATGGGCTTCTTGTCGAACAGGCGCAGCGCCTTGAGGCGAGCCTTGAGCATCCACTCGGGCTCCTTCTTCAGCGCCGAGATGTTGCGCACGACGTCCTCGTTCAGGCCGCGCTGCGCGATCGCGCCGGCCTCGTCGCTGTCGTGCCAGCCGTACTCGTAGGCACCGATCGAGGCGATGATCTCCTCGTCGCTGCGCTTGTCGTCGACGGGCTGTGCCACGCCGGCGGCGTCCTGGGTGGGAGCGCTCATGGTTGTCCTTCCACTGTCCGTCGATGCGGAGGGGGCAGTCGGGGGCTGATTCGGGTCGGGGGTCGGGTGCGGGCCGGTCACGTGCCCAGGTCGGGTGCGTGCAGGTCGGCCCGGCGCGTCAGGTCTCGCCGGGCGCGCCGCGCGCCCGGACGTCGTCCGCGCCGGCGGGCCGCACGGGCAGCGGGACGTTGGTCGTGCAGGCGTGACCCCCGGTCGCGAGGGTCGCGAGCCGCTGCACGTGGGAACCGAGCAGCGTGGCGAAGACCTGGGCCTCCGCCTCGCACAGCTGCGGGAACTCCTCGGCGACGTGCTGCACCGGGCAGTGCCCCTGGCACAGCTGGAGCGCGTGGCCCCCCGGCACGGGGCGCACGCTCGCCGCGTACCCGTCGTCCGCGAGGGCGGCGGCGAGCTGGGCCGCGCGGCCCTCGACGTCGGGGGCGTCCAGCCGGTCGGCGTACCGGGCGGCGAGACCGTCGAGGCGCTCGTGGGCGAACTTCTCCACGGCGTCCGCGCCCGCGACGTCGCGCAGGAAGCGCAGCGCGTCGGTCGCGAGGTCGGCGTACGTGCCCGACAGCTCGCTCTGCCCGGCGGAGGTCGCGACGTAGCGGCGGGCGGGACGCCCGCGCATCCCCGTGGGGTGCCCGGCGTCGTGCACGGCGACGAGGTCGTCGTCCTCGAGCAGCGCGAGGTGGCGGCGCACCGCGGCCGGGGTGAGGCCGAGCGTCGCGGCGAGGTCCGCCGCGCTGACGGGTCCCGCCGTCGCGACGAGCTCGAGCACGCGCTCGCGCGTGCGCGGGTCGCTCTCCGCGACGTGCCCCTGCCGGCCCGTCGGGGCCGTGCGCACGGCGGGACGCACGGCGGCGGGGCGCAGTGCTCCGGCGGACATGCTCACCTCCGTGGCGGCTCGGGGCGCGCGCGGTCACGCACGCGGATATAGAGAACATGGTTGTTCCCTAATTGCGTCCGCGCAAGCAAGGGAAGCCTCAGACCCCCGCCCGGACCGTGCGGATGTGGCGTACGCGACATCCCTCGGGCGTCGCTCCCCCGCGGAGACCGGGCGCGACCCGCGGCCCCCTAGAATCGGCCGGGTGCCCGCCCCTGCCGTGCTCGTGCACGACCTCGTCAAGCGCTACGACGGTCGTGCCGTCGTCGACGGCGTGTCCCTCACCGCCGAGCGCGGCGCGGTCACCGCGGTCCTCGGCCCCAACGGCGCCGGCAAGACGACGACCGTCGAGTGCTGCGAGGGCCTGCGCGCGCCGGACGGCGGACGCGTCGAGGTGCTCGGCCTCGACCCCGTGGCGGACGGCCGCGAGCTGCGCCCCCGGGTCGGCGTCATGCTGCAGGACGGCGGGCTGCCCACCGGGGTGCGGGCCCTGGAGATGCTGCGGCACGTCGCCTCGATGTACGCCCGTCCGCGCGACGTCGGGGAGCTCACCGAGCGCCTCGGCCTCGAGAGCTTCGCCCGCACGACGGTCCGGCGCCTGTCCGGCGGCCAGCGCCAGCGGCTCGCGCTCGCCGCGGCCGTCGTGGGCCGCCCCGAGGTCGTGTTCCTCGACGAGCCGAGCGCGGGCATGGACCCCCAGAGCCGCCACGCGGTGTGGGAGCTCGTCCGCGAGCTGCGGGACGAGGGGGTCGGCATCGTCCTCACCACGCACCTCATGGACGAGGCGGAGGACCTCGCGGACCGCGTGTACGTCGTCGACCACGGCCGGGTCATCGCCGCGGGGGCGACGCACGACCTGCTCACCACCGGGGCGGACGGCGGGTCGGACCGCACCGTGCGCTTCGACGCACCCCCGGCGCTCGACCTGGACGGGCTGAGCGCCGCGCTGGGTCTCGGGCCCGACGGCGCCCGCACGGCCGCGGCCTGGACGGTCGCCGAGCCGCAGCCCGGCTCCTACACCCTCACCGGTCCCGCGGACCCCGCCACGCTCGTCGCCCTGACGACGTGGCTCGCCGCGCACGACGTCCTCGCGTCGCGCGTCACCGTGGGCCGCCGCACGCTCGAGGACGTGTTCCTCGACCTCACGGGACGGCACCTGCGATGAGCACGACCTCGACCTCGCAGCACACCCCGCCCGCGGAGCTCGCGGCGCCCGCGTGGCGACGCGTCGTCGTGCAGACGGGGTTCGAGACCCGCATGATCCTGCGCAACGGCGAGCAGCTCCTCGTCACGGTCGTCCTGCCGGTCCTGTTGCTCCTCGGCCTCGTGCTCACGTCCTTCGTCGAGCTCGACACCGGCGGGGCGTCGCGGGTCGACTTCGTGACGCCGGGCGTCCTCGCCCTCGCCGTGATGTCCACCGCGTTCACCTCGCAGGCGATCGCCACCGCGTTCGACCGCCGCAACGGCGTGCTGCGCCTCATGTCGACGACCCCGCTCGGGCGGGGCGGCCTCCTCGCGGGCAAGGTGCTCGGCGTGCTCGCCGTCGAGGTGGTGCAGGTCGTCGTCATCACCGCGGTCGCGCTGGGCCTCGGGTGGCGGCCGGACCTCGCGGGCGTGCCCGCCGCCCTGCTCGCCGTCCTGCTGGGCACCGCGGCGTTCACGTCGCTCGCGATGCTGCTCGCGGGGACCCTGCGCGCCGAGGGGGTGCTCGCCGTGGCGAACCTCGTGCTCGTCCTCCTCACCGTGGGGGGCGGTGTCCTCGTCCCCGCGGAGCAGCTCCCCGGCCCGCTCGCCCACGTCGCGCTCCTGCTGCCGTCCGGGGCGCTCGGCGAGGCGATGCGCGGCGCGCTCCTCGACGGGAGCGTCCCCCCGTTCTCCGTGGTGGTCCTGCTCGGCTGGACCGCCGCGCTCGGCTGGGGCGCGGGCAAGCTCTTCCGCTGGACCTGAGCCCCGCGGACGCATCTCACACCCGCAGGATTCCAGCCGCGAACGACCGCCCCGATACCGTGGGGACGTGAGCACCCCGCCCCCCGCGCTCGACCCGACGACCACCGACGGGCCGACAGCCCGCGTCGACCGGCTCGCCCGGTGGCGCCGCTGGACACGCCCCGTCCTCGTCGCGAACCTCGTCGCGCAGATCGGGATCATCGTCACCGGCGGAGCGGTGCGGCTCACCGGGTCGGGCCTCGGCTGCTCCACCTGGCCGGAGTGCCACCCGGGCCAGTTCACCGCGGAGTTCCACGCCGCGTCGACGTACCACGAGTTCATCGAGTTCGGGAACCGCACCCTCACCGGCGTCCTCGGCGTCGTCGCCGCGCTCACGTTCCTGCTCGTGTGGACCGACCGCTCGCGGGTGCGCTCGTACCGGTGGCTCGGGGCGGTGCCCCTCCTCGGGGTGGCCGCGCAGGCCCTCCTGGGCGGCGTCGTCGTCCTCCTGCACCTGCACCCCGGCTGGGTGTCCCTGCACTTCGTGGTCTCCGCGGCCCTCGTCTCCGCGTCGCTGCTCCTGCTGCACCGCTCCGCCGAGGGCGACGGACCCCCGGTGCCGACCGTCGACGGCGCGACGCGCACGACCGCGTGGGTCCTCGCCGCGCTCACCGCCGTGGTCGTGGTCCTCGGCGTGATCACGACGGGCGCCGGCCCGCACAGCGGCGACTCCGAGGTCGGCTACCGGCTCGCCGTCGACCCGGCCCTCATGAGCAAGCTGCACGCGTGGTCGGTCTGGGCGTTCGTCGCGGTCCTCGTCGTGTACCTCGTGCGCGCGCGCACCGCCCCTGCCGCGGTCCGCCGCGCGGCGTGGACCCTGCTCGCGATCACGCTCGCCCAGGGCGCGATCGGCTACGTCCAGTACTTCACCGGGCTGCCCGCGCTCCTCGTCGGCCTGCACATGCTCGGCTCGGCGCTCCTCGTCGCGGGGACCACGCGCGTCGTGCTCACCACCCGCACACGGGACTGACGGAAGGGCCCGACGGCGCACGCGCGCCGCCGGGCCCGTCCCTCGACCGCCTCAGGCGCCCTTGCGCTCGGGCCAGGGGGCGTCGGCCGGACGCAGCGAGGCCCAGCCTCCCGCGCGGGACGCCGCCGCCGCCAGCAGGCCCACCACCGCCGACGGGTTGTGCACGTCGCCGCGCAGGACCGCGGCGACCGCCTCGTCGAGCGGGACCCACCGGGGCTCGATCTCGAGCTCCTCGGCCTCGCGCGTGTGCCGCTCCTCCTCCGGGACCGGGGAGAGCCCCCGGGCGAGGAACACCCGCAGGGCCTCGTTCGACCCGCCGGGCGTCGTGCAGTAGTCGACGAGCACGTCCCACCGGTCCGCGCGCAGGTCCGCCTCTTCGGCGAGCTCACGGGCCGCCGCCGCGCGGGCGTCCTCCCCGACGACGTCGAGCAGGCCCGCCGGGGGCTCCCACAGCTCGCGCCGCACCGGGTGCCGGTATTGCCGCAGGAGCAGCACGCGCTCCTGCTCGTCCAGCGCGACGACCGCGACCGCACCCGGGTGGTCGAGGTACTCGCGCGTGACCCGTCCGCCGTCGCCGAGGTCGACGACGTCGGACCGCAGGTCGAACACGCGACCCGCGTGCACGACGTGCGACTCGAGGACGGGCCGCGGCGCGAGCGCGTCGACGACGGGCGCGGCAGAGGACGTCGCCCCGGCCTCCGTGGCCACTCAGTCGGCCTGGTTCTCGAGCGCGGCCCGCACCAGCCCGGCGAACAGCGGGTGGGAGCGGGTCGGACGCGACTTGAACTCCGGGTGCGCCTGCGTGCTCACGTAGTACGGGTGCACGTCCGCGGGGAGCTCGACGAACTCCACGAGCGACGAGTCGGGCGACGTCCCGCTGATCACGAGGCCCGCCTCCTCGAGCTGCTTGCGGTAGGAGTTGTTCACCTCGTAGCGGTGGCGGTGACGCTCGGACACGCGCTCGGCGCCGTACGCCTTCGCGACGACGGACCCCGGGGTGAGCGCGGCCTCGTAGGACCCGAGGCGCATCGTGCCGCCGAGGTCGCCATCGCCGCCGACGATCGCCAGCTGCTCCTCCATCGTCGCGATCACGGGGTGCGACGTCCCCGGGTCGAACTCGGTCGACGACGCGTCGTCGATGCCCAGCACGTTGCGGGCGTACTCGATGACCATGGACTGCAGGCCCAGGCAGATCCCCAGCGTCGGCACCCGCTGCTCCCGCGCCCAGCGCAGCGCCCCCAGCTTGCCCTCGATGCCCCGCACGCCGAACCCGCCCGGGACGAGGACCGCGTCCACGCCGTGCAGCGCGTCGTCGGCGCCCTCGGGGGTCTGGCACTCGTCGGACGCGACCCAGCGGATCGTCACCTTGGCGTCGTTCGCGAAGCCGCCCGCGCGCAGCGCCTCCGTCACGGAGAGGTACGCGTCGGGCAGGTCGATGTACTTGCCGACGAGCGCGACCTCGACCCGGTGCGCGGGCTGGTGCACGCGCTCCAGCAGCTGGCTCCAGCCGTCCCAGTCGACGTCGTGGAACGGCAGGCCGAGGCGGCGCACCACGTAGGCGTCGAGGCCCTCCGAGTGCAGCACGCGCGGGATGTCGTAGATGCTCGGCGCGTCCACGGCGTTGACGACGGCCTCGTTGTCGACGTCGCACATGAGCGCGATCTTGCGCTTGACCGGCTCGGGGACCACCCGGTCCGCGCGGAGCACGATCGCGTCGGGCTGGATGCCGATGGAGCGCAGCGCGGCGACGGAGTGCTGCGTGGGCTTCGTCTTCAGCTCGCCCGACGGGCCGATGTACGGCACGAGGGACACGTGGAGGAAGAACACGTCGTCGCGGCCGAGCTCGTGACGGACCTGGCGCGCCGCCTCGAGGAACGGCTGGGACTCGATGTCGCCGACCGTCCCGCCGACCTCGGTGATGATGACGTCGACGTCCTCGCCGGCCTGCGCGCGCATGCGCGACTTGATCTCGTCGGTGATGTGCGGGATCACCTGGACCGTGTCGCCGAGGTACTCCCCGCGCCGCTCACGGGCGATGACCTGGGAGTAGACCTGGCCGGTCGTGACGTTGGCCGACGCCTCGAGGTCCACGTCGAGGAAGCGCTCGTAGTGGCCGATGTCGAGGTCGGTCTCGGCGCCGTCCTCCGTGACGAACACCTCGCCGTGCTGGAACGGGTTCATCGTCCCGGGGTCGACGTTGAGGTAGGGGTCGAGCTTCTGCATGGTGACCCGCAGGCCGCGCGATCGGAGCAGACGACCGAGGCTCGAGGCGGTCAGGCCCTTCCCGAGCGAGGAGGCGACGCCGCCGGTGACGAAGACGTGCGCGGTGCGGTGCTCGCTACGAGCGCCCGAGGCGTTGAGGCGGGAGGAGGGCCGGTTCAGGTGATCTGCCACGGAACTCCATCCTAACAGCGGGTGCGCGGACGGCACGCTGGCTGCGGCGTCGGGCTCCTCACACCGTCAGTCCGGCCGCGACACCTCGGTCGCGTCCGCGGGCGCCGACCCCCGCCTCAGCACGCCGAGCGCCGCACGGTCCCCGACGAGCGCCGCGCCCGCCACGACGACGCCCGCACCCAGCGCCGCGAGGACCCCGACGCCGACGGCCACGGGCCACGACGCGTCGTCGGGCAGGAGCGCCCCCGACACGGCCGAGCCTGCGACCGCGCCCAACGCGACTCCTACCGCGACGACGGCGAGCGTCCGCGGCACGCCGCGCGTCGCGTCCGGCCCCGCATGCCGCCGCGTCGCGAGGAGCAGCCCCGCCCCCGCGACCGTCATCCCGACCGTCGTCGCGAGCCCGAGCTGGACGAGCACACCCGTCTGGTCGCGCGTGCCCGTGAGCGCCGGCAGGAGGAACGCGGTCGCCGCGACGACCACCCAGCCGGACGCCGTGACGACCACCGCGACCCGCTGGCGGTCGATCGTGTACAGGGCGCGCGACAGGTGGAGCACCAGCGAGAAGCCGACGAGACCGACAGCCATCGCCGCCACCGCGCCGCCGAGCCCGGCGACCGAGCCGGTCGCGATCTCGGCGAACACCGCCTCCACCGCGCCCGACGCCGCCACGAGCGCCGCCACGCCCACGCCCGTCACGACCAGCAGCGTGCGCGTCGTCGTCGCGAGCAGGCGGCGGAACGCGTCGAGGCGCGCGTGCGCGACGTGCTCCGCGAGCCGGGGGAACGCGCTCGTCGCGAGCGGGAACGCGAGGACCGCGTACGGCAGCAGGTAGACCTGCTGCGCGTACCAGTACGTGGGGAACGTCTCCTCGGGGCCGAACCGGTACGCCGAGCCCATGATGGCGAGCACCGAGAGCTGCTGCGCGACGAGCGCCCCGATCCCCGCGAACGCGAGGTTGCGGGCACGCACCGCCTCGCCGCCCGGGAACCGCAGCGTCGGGCGCAGCCGCACCCCCGTGCGGTGCACCGGCAGCACGAGCGGGAGGGCGAGCACCGCGACGCCCGCGGTCGTGCCCCAGCCCAGCCAGGCGATCGCCTCGCCCGACAGCGCCGCGACGTCCTGCTGGTCGCCGTCCGCCAGGGCGGCGAACACGAGGAACACGCCGATCACGGCGACCGAGGACAGCAGCGGCGAGAACGCCTGCCAGAAGAAGCGCTTGTGCGCCTGGAGGACGCTGCCGAGCACGACGGCCACCCCGTACAGGGGGACCTGGAGGGCGAAGACACGGACGAAGGTCGCCGTGACGTCCACGAGGTCCGGGTGCTGACGCATGAGGAGCGCCGCGACCGGACCCGCGAGCAGGGCGAGGAGGGCACCGAGCGGGACCAGCACGACGAGCGTCCAGCCGAGCAGGGCCGACGCGATGCGCGACACCTCGGGTCCGGCACGTCGGGCGATGGGCCCCGCGAGGAGCGGCACCACCGAGCCGGCGAGCGCCCCGCCGGCCGCGACCTCGAAGAGGACGTTCGGCAGGAGGTTCGCGGCCGTGTACGCGGACCCGACGCCCTCGGTCCCGACCGCCGCGGACTGCACGAGCGAGCGGGCGAACCCCACGAGGCGGCTCGCGACCGTGACGACCGTGATCATCACAGCCGCTCCGGCGAGCGTCTGGGTCGCCGCGCGCAGGCGCCCGGGACGGCCGCTCACGCGGGGCGTCGTCCCAGCCGTCGTCCCCAGGAGTCGACGCGACGCAGCACGTCGTTGCCCTCGACGACGGCGGAGAAGCTCACCTTCTCGCTCGCGAGCGTCAGGCCCACCACCCCGGCGAGGGCGAGCAGGCGCACCGGGCGCGGCGCCGCGAGGGCGACCTGGCTGCCGAGGACCGCGCCGAGCGCGTTCGCGCCGCAGTCCCCCAGCATGTCGCGCTCGCCGAGGTCGCCCGGCGCCGCGGCCCCGCCCGCGCCGAGCACGGCACCGGTCGTGGCGGCCGCCGAGGTCGCGAGGAACGGTGCCGACACCAGGGCCGACGCCTTGAGCGCTCGGCCGGGCCGCAGGTCGAGGAGGTTGACGAGGTTCGCCGTGCCGGCGATCAGCGCCCCGTTCACCCCGACGTCGACGAGGTGGCCGAACGCGGAGCCCGTGCGCCGCGTCCCGACCGCCGCGGCCACGAGCGACGTCGCCCCGATGCCGAGGACCTTGAGCCCGCCCGTCGTGACCTGTCCGTGCGCGAGCGCGCCCAGGTGCCCGCGCAGGCCCTTGGTCCGTGTCGAGGTGTCCTCGGCGAGGTCGTCGACCAGACCGAAGGCTCCCCCGCCCGCCGCGGCCAGCGCCGTGGCGGCGCGGGCCCGCGGAGCGGCACCGGCGACGAGCGCCCCGGCCACCAGACCCGCCGCGACCGACGGTCCCTCGAGGAGGCTGATCGGCTCGCCACGATGGTTCGTCCGCGTCCACCGGGCGTCGCCACCCGGAGGGCGTGCGTCCGTCAGGCGACGCACGGCCACGGTGACCAGCGCGGCCGCTCCGGCGGCCAGCAGCGTCCTGCCCGCACGCCCCACGTCAGCCCTCCCCCGCGTCGGCAGCCGCGTCGGACGTCTCGCCCGTACCGTCGGCCGTGCCCGCGGTGTCGCTCGTGGCGGACGCCCCGTCCGTCGTCGCCTCGGGGCCCCGCTCCACGGCCGGGAGGTCGACGGCGGGCGGCAGCACCGCCGTCGCGCTCTCCTCGAACCCGAACTGGCCCACCTGGTCCGCGAGCCGCGCCGCGAGCGCGAGCGGGACGTTGATGCGGCCCGGCACGTCCTCCACCCCGCTCACGGTCGACAGCGAGGCCGCAAGGTCCTCCGCACCGCGGACCGTCGAGACGAGGTCGCCGCCGACCGCCGTCGGGCCGACCACGACGGCGGCCTGCGCCACGTCCTGCGCCGCCACCGCGACCGTCACCTCGATGTCCACGACGTACGTGTCGGGAGCCGGCGCCTCCTCGTCCTCGGACGCCGGGGCGCTCTCCTGCTCCGGTGCGGGCCCGGCGAGCAGGACGATCGCGTCCGCCGCCATCTCCTGCTCCTCGACGACGTCCACGAGGGCGAACCGCTCGAGCAGGGCCTCGAGCTCCTCCGCCTGCGGGCTGCGCGCGTCCGGGTCGTCCTCCGCGACACCGGTGAGCGACAGGGCCAGGGCCCGTGCCAGCCTCTCGTCCGCCGACGCGTCCTCGGCCACGTCGCCGAGCTTGTCGCCCAGCCCGTCGGCCACCGTCGACCGTGCGCTCTCGTCCGCCTCGCTCGTCCAGGAGTCCGTGAGGCGCACGTGGCCCACGACGCTCGCCCCCGCGTTCTCGATCTGCTCGACGACCTGTTCGTCCCGCTCGCCGTCGGACCCGTCGAGGTCGACCAGGGCGACCCGCCGGTCCTGGAGCGACCCGTCGACGAGCTGCGGCCCGGCCGCCGCGATGTAGCGGGCGTCCTCGTCGAGGGTGACGTTCGCCCGGTCGAGCTCGTCGCGCAGCTCGTTGCGCTCGGTGCGCAGCTGCTCCACCTGCCCCGTCAGCTGGTCCCCGATCGGGCCCTGGAGCGGACCCGCGCCCAGGATGATCCCGACGGCGAGCGCCAGGAAGACGGAGATCAGCGAGACGATGTGGTACCTGAAGTCGATCACTGTGCGGCGGTGTCCTTCGGTGTGAGCTGCGAGGTGTGGTCTGGTGGGGTCCGCGACGCGGCCGTGCCGTGCGGGCGCCGGGCCGACCGGTCGGCGCCACGGCCCCGGGCGGCGGCGCCCGGGGCGACGGTCAGCCGCCGGAGAACAGTGTGCCGACCCAGGACACGAGATCGTCGAAGCGCGCGCCGACGATCCCGAAGAACGTCTGCCCCGCGGCCGTCGACAGCAGCGCCATGACGACCGCGAAGATGCCGGCGAGGGACAGCAGGGTGAGCTGCGCGTTGGAGATCCGCTGCCGGTACAGACGGGAGACGCCCTTGGCGTCGACGAGCTTGCCGCCCACGCGCAGGCGCGTGAGGAACGTGCTCGCCATGCCCGCGCGCCCCTTGTCGAGGAACTCCACGAGCGTGGCGTGCGTCCCGACCGCGACGATGACCTCGGCACCCTTGTCGTCCGCGAGGAGCATCGCGATGTCCTCGCTCGTCCCCGTCGCGGGGAAGACCACCGGGTCCACGCCGAGGGCGCGCACCCGCTCCAGTCCCGGAGCCTTGCCGTCCCGGTAGGCGTGCACGACGATCTCCGCGCCGCAGCTCAGGGCCCGGTCGGAGACCGAGTCCATGTCGCCCACGATCATCTCCGGCTTCCACCCCGCGTCGAGGATCGCGTCGGCGCCCCCGTCCACCCCGATGAGCACCGGACGGTACTCCGTGATGTACGGGCGCAGCGTCGCGAGGTCCTCGCGGTAGTGGTAGCCGCGCACGACGATGAGGACGTGACGCCCGTCGATCGTCGTCGTGATGTCCGGCACGCCGACGCCGTCGAGGAGCAGGTCCCGCTCACGACGCAGGTAGTCCATCGTGTTCTCGGCGAACGACTCGATCTCGACCGACAGGTTCGCGCGCGCCTCCTCGAGGCTGCGGGCCACCGTCTCCTCGGTCTGCACCGACCCTTCCGCGACGAGGTCGTCGCCGAGGAACACCGAGCCGCCCTCCAGACGGACCGTCCGGCCCTCGGGGAGCGCCATGATCGCCGGGCCCAGGTCGTCGACGAGCACGATGCCCGCCTCGACGAGGACGTCCGGTCCGAGGTTCGGGTAGCGGCCCGAGACCGACCGGGCCGCGTTGAGCACCGCGGCCGGCTTCGCGGCCACGAGCGCGTCCGCGGCGACCCGGTCGATGTCGACGTGGTCGATGACCGCGACGTCACCCGGGTCGAGCCGCTTGGTCAGGGCCTTCGTCCGGGCGTCGACCTTCACCGGGCCCAAGGACTCGGGCCCGGTCTGCGGCGGGGTCGTCTTGCGCAGCGTCAGTCTCATCGGGGCCTATCGTCCCACGACCGACGACTCGAGCAGTTCGTGCGCGTGCCGCAGCGCGGCGTCGGAGTCCTCCTGGCCGGACAGCATCCGGGCGAGCTCGCGCACGCGCGCGTCGCCCGTCACCTCCTGGACACCCGTCACGACGACCGGGGCGTCGTCCTCGGACGCGCCCGGCGTCGACTTCGTCACCACGAGCTGCACGTCGGCGAACGCCGCGACCTGGGCGAGGTGGGTGACGACCACCACCTGGGTGCGGCGCGCGAGCGCACCGAGACGCCGCCCGACCTCGACGGCGGCCCGCCCGCCCACGCCGGCGTCGACCTCGTCGAACACGAACGTCGGCAGGGCCGGACCGTCGGCGCCGGCAGCCGACGTGGCGAGTGCCACCTCGATCGCCAGCATCACCCGGGACAGCTCGCCGCCGGACGCCCTCTTGCCGAGCGGCCGCGGCGGAGCCCCCGGGTGCGCCACGAGGGAGAAGGTCACCGTGTCCGCACCCCACGGTCCCGGCTCGTCCGCCGGTGCGACGTCGACCACCAGGCTGGACCCGCCCATCGCGAGACCTCGCAGCTCCTCGGTCACCGCGCCCGCGAGCTCGGCACCCGCCCGCTCGCGCGACGCGGTCATCGCCTCCCCGACCCGGACCAGCTCCTCGTCCAGCTCGTCGCGCCGTGCGGTCGCCGCGCGCAGACGCTCCCCGCCGTCGTCGAGGTCGAGCAGGCGCAGCCCGGCGTCGCTCGCCCACGCCAGCACGTCGTCCACCGTCTCGCCGTAGCTCCGCGTCAGGGTGCCCAGCTCCGCGAGCCGGGCGTGCGCGGTCTCGAGCCCGGCCGGGTCGGCCGCCAGGTCCTCCACGTAGCCCGAGACCTCCGTCGCGACGTCCGCGAGGACGTACGACACCTCCGCGAGCCGCTCCACGAGCGGCGCGAGAGCCGGGTCGCTCGCCGCCGCCGTCTCCAGCGCACGCCGGGCGCGCTCGACCGCCGTCACGGCGTTCGCCTGCGGCTCCGCGTCGTCGTCGCCCGCGACCGCGTCGTGCGCGACCTGGGCCGCGACCCGCAGCTCCTCGACGTTCCCCAGCCGCGCGACGAGCGCCGCGAGCTCCGCGTCCTCCCCGGGGCGCGGGTCGATCCGCTCCACCTCCGCGAGGCCGAGCCGCAGGAGCTCCGCCTCGCGGGCCCGCTCCCCCGCCCGCGCGGTGAGGTCGTCGATCTCCGCCTGCAGCGCGCCCCGCTCCGTCCACGTCGCCCGGTACCGCTCCACCAGGTCGCGGTGCTGCGGCCCCGCGAACGCGTCGAGGGCCTCGCGCTGCTTGCTCGCCGTGCGCAGACGGAGCTGGTCCGCCTGGCCGTGGACGGTGACCAGCTCGTCCGCGAGCTCCGCGAGGACGCCCTGCGGGACGCTGCGCCCGCCCAGGTGGGCCCGCGACCGTCCCTCCGCCGCGACGCTGCGCAGCACCAGCACGGTGCCGTCGTCGTCCACCGCTCCGCCCGCGTCGTCGACCCGGCGTGCCACGGCAGGACGGTCGGCCACCCGCACCCGTCCCTCCACGACGGCGGTCGCGGCACCCGGCCGCACCGTCGCCGGGTCCGCCTTGCCGCCCATGAGCAGCCCCAGACCCGTGAGCACCATCGTCTTGCCGGCGCCGGTCTCCCCCGTGATGACCGTCAGGCCGGACCCGAGCGGCACCCGCGCCGAGCGGATGACACCGAGGTTCTCGATCGCGATCTCCTCGAGCACGCTCACCCCTCCTCGTCGACGTCGTGGACCGATCCCGCGGCACGCTCGCGCCACCCCACCACGGGCAGCGAGAACTTCGAGACCAGGCGGTCCGTGAACGGGGCGCGGCTCAGGCGCGCCAGCCGCAACGGGCTCGCGCCGCGACGCACCTCGACGCGCGACCCGTTCGGCAGGTCGATCCTGCGCCGTCCGTCGCACGTGAGCACCCCGGGGGACGCCGAGCGCGCGAGCACGTCGATCGTCACCGTGGACCCCGGGCCCACGACGAGAGGTCGCGCGAAGAGCGCGTGCGCGGCCAGGGGCACCACGAGCACGGCGTCCACCTCGGGCCACATCACCGGACCGCCGGCGCTGAACGCGTGCGCGGTGGACCCGGTCGACGTGGCGGTCACCACGCCGTCGCACCCGAACGACGACAGCGGCCGCCCGTCCACGCCGATGGCCACCTCGATCATGCGCTCGCGCTGCGCCTTCTCCACCGTCGCCTCGTTGAGCGCCCACCCGACCACCGGTTCCGGCTCGCCCGGCAGGTGCACGCGCACGTCGACCACCGTGCGCTCCTCGACCGTGTAGTCGCGTGCCGCGAGGCGCGCCACCGCCGCGTGCAGGTCCTCGCGCTCGCTCTCCGCGAGGAACCCGACGTGCCCGAGGTTCACCCCGAGGAGGGGGACGTCCGTCCCGTGCGTCAGCTCGGCGGCACGCAGGATCGTCCCGTCGCCACCGAGCACGACGACGACCTCCGACTCCGCGACCCCCTCGCGCGCACGCGTACGAGCCATGTGGTCGCCGAACGTCTCGGCGAGGTCGTCGTCGTGCAGCGTGACGGCGAAGCCGGCTCCCTCGAGCTCCCTCACCGCCTCACGCAGCGCGACGACCGCCTCCTGGCGGCCGCCGTGGGTGACGATCAGCACACGACGCGTCACGGTGCTCCTTCCGGGTGACGGGCGGACGGTACGTCGGCAGACATGCCGACGACCACGACGGGGGGCGTCCCTGCCTCCGGGCCGGGCGTCCACGCGACGGCGCGTCGCGCCGCGTCCTCGAGACGGCCCGGTACCGGACGCTCGAGAGCCGCAGAGCCCGGACGAGGGCCGTCCGCACGGAACCACCACATGTACTCGCGGTTGCCGCTCGGCCCCGGCAGCGGGCTCGGCACCAGCGCGACCGGCCGCAGCCCGAGCGAGGCGGCCCGCCGCGCGACGTCGACCACCACCTCGACGTGCAGCGCCGGGTCCCGCACCACGCCACCGCTGCCCAGTCGTTCGCGCCCCACCTCGAACTGCGGCTTGACGAGCAGGAGCGCGTCGGCACCCGGCGCGGCCACGGCCGCGACCACGGGCAGCACGTGCGCCAGCGAGATGAACGACAGGTCGCCCACGACCAGCCCGGGCGGCGTGCCCACGTCCTCGGGTACGAGGTCCCGGACGTTCAGCCCCTCGCGCACCGTGACGCGCGGGTCGTCCCGGAGCGCGGGGAGCAGCTGTCCGTGGCCGACGTCGACCGCCACGACCGAGCGCGCCCCACGCCGCAGCAGGACGTCGGTGAAGCCGCCCGTCGAGGCACCGAGGTCGAGGCAGCGGGCCCCCTCCACCGCCGACACCCGGACGTCCGGGACGTCCGGACCCCGGCCCGGGGTCGCCGTGACCGCTCCCTGCGTCCCGAGCGCCGCGATGGCGTCGAGGGCCCCCGCGAGCTTGAACGCCGCGCGCGACGCGTACCCCGGGTCTGCCGGGTCCGCGGCCACCTCGAGCACCGACAGGGGATCGACGGTGAGCGACGCCTTGGTCGCCGTCGCTCCGTCACGGGTCACGCGGCCCGCGGCCACGAGCTCGGACGCGTGGCGGCGCGAACGCGCCAGCCCGCGCCGTACCAGCTCGCCGTCCAGGCGCGCCGAGCCCTCCTGCGGCACCGCTCAGTCCTCCGACCGCGCCAGCTCGGCGACGAGCGCGTCGTGCGCGGCCTCCAGGCGTGCGACGTGCTCGCCGGTCGGGAGCGCGTCGAGGTCGTCGAGCGCGGCGAGGGCCGCCTCGACCGCGTCCGGTGACGGGACAGGGGGCACCGGCCCGGGGACGGACGCGCCCACGACGGGGCGCGGACTCTCCTCGGCCATGCGTCCTCCCGTCGCGCGTCGTCCGGTGGCGACCGTCGTCGCCGCCGACAACGCTACCCGTCGCGACCCACGGACCGCGCCTGCCGCACCGTGCGACGCGTCACCGGTCGGCAACCACCAGGTCCGGGACCGAGGCGGGGTCGAGCGGGCCGCCCGCGTCCACCGCCGACCACGCCGCCGACGCCGCCGCGCGCACGGTGTCGATCGTCGTCGGGCCGTCCACGTCGAGCCGCAGCACCCCGTCGTCCACGCGCGCCGCGCTCGCGCCGCACGAGAACCAGCCGTCGCCCGACTCCGACGGCACCGGGTGCGCCTCGAGGAGCGCCCGCAGGTCGGCCCCGACGAAGTGCGGGCGCAGCCCGGGCTCCGCGAGCACCGCGTCGCGCGCCGAGCTCACGCCCGTCAGCACGTGCAACCCCGGGAAGTCGCCGGCCCGCGCACCCGCGAGGTCGGTGTCCAGCCGGTCGCCCACGACCAGCGGTGCCGCGGCCCCGGCCCGCTCCACGGCGAGGCGGTACATCGTCGGAGCGGGCTTGCCCGCGCTGTCGGGCTCGACACCCGTCGCGGCACGGACCGCCGCCACCAGGGACCCGTTCCCCGGGGCGAAACCGCGGGCGGTCGGCAGGGAGAGGTCGACGTTGCTCGCCACGTGCCACGCCCCGCGCTGGACCGCGTACGCCGCCTCGGCCAGCTGGGACCAGCCCAGCTCGGGAGCGAAGCCCTGCGCGACGGCGGCGGGGTCGTCGTCCGCGGACCCGACCACCTCGAACCCGGCCTCGCGGACCGCGGTCACCAGGCCCGCACCACCCACGACGAGCACCCGGGCGCCCGGCTCCAGACGTGTCCGCAGCAGCGCCGCCGCCGCCTGCGCGGCCGTCATCACCTCGTCGGCCGACGTCGGGATGTCAAGTCCCGTGAGCTGGTCCGCCACCGAGCCGGGCTCGCGCGAGGCGTTGTTCGTCACGAACACCAGGCGCAGGCCCGAGGCGCGCGCCGCGGCGAGGCTGGGCGCCGCGTGCGGGATCGCCTCGTGCCCCCGGTAGGCCACGCCGTCCAGGTCGACGAGCGCCAGGTCGTACCGCTCCGCCAGCGGCTCCTCGCAGGCGATGAGACCGCGGCTCATGCCCGCCCCTCCTCGGCCTCGGCGCCGCCGTCCGGCCCGCCGCGGTCCGTCGCGTCGTCGACCGGGACGGGCGCAACCGCCTGTGCGGGTGTCCCCGGCTCACCGGTGTCCACGTCCTCGGGCATCGCATCGAGCTCGTCGAGGTCGTACACCACCACGTCATCACCCGGGTCGCCGAGGGCGGCGCCGAGCAGGGACGCGTCGAGCGTCGCGAGGAGTGCCGCGGCCTCCTCGGTCCGGCCCGACACCTCGAGCACGGCGGCGCGCGCCTGGACCACGCGGGCGCCGAGCTCGCCGCGGGCGCCCGCAGCGGGAACCTGCTCGAGCACCGCGAGCGCGGCGTCGAGCTCGCCGAGGTCGACCCGCGCGCCGCTGACCACGATCGCGAGCTCCGTCCGCCCGACGTCGTCGAGGGTGCGCGCCTCCTCGGAGGCGGCGAGGGCCAGGGCACGTTCCGGACGGCCGAGCCCTCGCTCGCAGTCCGCCATGATGGGCAGGTGCTCGGACGACCCGTTGAGCCGGCGCACGGTCCGCAGCTCGCGCAGCGCCTCCGCGTACCGGCCCGTGCGGTAGGCGGTCAGGCCCGCGGCCTCCCGCACCACGTCGACACGGCCGGCGCGGCGCACCGCAGCCTGCGCGTGCTCGTACGCGGTCTCCGGGTCGGTGTCCAGCAGACGGCCCGCCATGACGAGGTGCTTGCCGACGACCTCGGCCGTCTCCTTGCTCAGGGTCCGCAGGCGTCCGCGCGCTGAGCGGTCGAGCAGCGAGATCGTCACGTCCTCGTCGACCGGCGGGCCCGCAGGGTGCCGGGGTGCGGGACGCGAGTCGGCCCGGTCGCGCTCCCGGCCCGCGCCGGCGCGGGGGGCGTGGCCGCGCCGGTCCCCGCCTGCGCGCGCGGGGCGATCAGGACGCCTGTCCGGGCGGCTCTCGGAACGCCTCTCGGAACGGTCCGCGGGACCCGACCGGTACCCACGGGACGAGCGCGCGTCGTCGCGGCCCCCACGTTGTCCGCCCTGTGCCGGGGCGGCCCGGCGCCGACCGTCGGCGTGGGAGGACCGGTCCGACGACGCCCCTCGCGTGCTGCGGGGTCGACCGTCGTTGCCCCGGCGCTCCTGCCGGCCCGACCCGTCGCCGCGAGAGCTCTCGCTCTCCGGACGACCGGACTCCGTGCCGTCGCTCGTCTCGTTCACCAGGGTTCCTTCCTGTACCGAAAGTGCGCTGAACATCTTCCCACGGGTGCCTGGACACCGGCCCGTCCTGCGGGCGCCACGAGATCGTCGCGGGCGCCACGGCGAGGTCCGACGGCGTCGGCGAGTCGGTGGGGGCATGCGGAAATGCCGAAGGCCCACCCCGTGTGGGGTGGGCCTTCGGTGAAGGGTTGTCCGGCGGCGTCCTACTCTCCCACCCCGTCTCCAGGGCAGTACCATCGGCGCTGAAGGGCTTAG